>CAVSLE010000012.1:0-599229 GCA_963728805.1 uncultured Acidobacteriaceae bacterium | reverse complement strand
TTAAACCTTTGACGGTATGAGCGACGCATCGGCAGCGTTGCCAAGTAGATTCCGGCGGTCGTTGGTCGGATTTCTCCAGTTCACCTGCGGCATGAACAAGCGGAATCGATCCGGTCGCGATAATCGATCGCGATATTGATCAGCGAATCCAGAAGAGCGTCGGAAAGAAAATGCGGCTGAAGGCCGAGATCGATCAGCTTGGAATTTGTCGCATTGTAGTAATGGGCTTCGGCTTCCACGCGCGGATCGGGCAGATGGTCGATGTCAACCTTTAGCCCAAGTTTTCCGGCCGCAGTTTGCACCATGCGGGCGAGATCCAGGACCGTGAACTGCTCGGTGAATTGGTTGAAGACGCGGAATTCGCCTCGTTCTGCGGGATGCTGGCAGGCGATCTCGACGCAACGAATGGTGTCGCGGATGTCCAGAAACCCGCGCGTCTGCCCTCCTGTGCCGTAGACCGTCAGCGGATGGCCGACCGCCGCCTCGGCGCAGAACCGGTTCGGCCGTACCGAAGACCTCGTCGTAGTCGAAACGATTAATCAGAGCTTCGTCGAGAGCGGTTTCGTCCGACACGGTGCCGTAAACCACACCCTGATTCAGGTCAGTCGCCCGTAATCCCCAGGCCTTGCATGTGAACATGATGTTATGGCTGTCGTGCACCTTCGAAAGGTGATAGAAGGAGCCCGGCTGCTTGGGGTAAGGAAGCACATCGCGGGCACGTTGTGCTCGATGGTTATGTAACCCTCTTCGATGTCGATGTTGGGAGTGCCATATTCGCCCATGGTTCCCAGCTTGATCAGGTGGCAATCGGGCCGAAGCTCGCGCAGAGCAAACAACAGATTTAGGGTCCCGGCGACGTTGTTGACCTGGGTAAAGACAGCGTGCCGGCGATCGATCATCGAGTAAGGCGCCGACCGCTGCTCGGCGAAGTGGACAACCGCCTCCGGCTCAAATTCTTTGATGGCGAATGCCAGAGATTCGTAATCCATCATGTCGCCTACGAACAGTTCGATGGTGTTGCCGGTCAGTTGCTTCCATACCTTCAGCCGTTCCGGCAACGCACGGATGGCGTCAGGGTCTGCACGCCGAGCTCGTAGTCCCATTGTTGCGCGCAAAACTGTCAAAAATGGCAACCGAATGCCCCTGCTTCGATAAATAGAGAGCGGTTGCCCAACCGCAATAACCGTCGCCCCCGAGCACTGCAATCCTCATTTGTCCTCCTCAACGACCTTACTTAAAACTTTAGCAACCCCGCCACTAAGTCCCGCCAATTTCAATATTTCGATATCGAAACACCTTAATCAACTTTATCAAAGAACCCGGAAAGTCTGGGTATTTACCCGCCGGCCAGATCTACAAGCTGACGCCCGCGGGTGCTAACAGGTGGGCCGACGTAGAAGAAGCTGGCGACTGAATGCGCCACTTTTTCATCCACAAGAACAAAATCATTAAGCCCCATAGGTGATACCCGACATTGATTCGTTTCTGCAAGTGATCACGCAGTAAGGTTTCGACCGCATCCGAATTGAAGATTTCGGATGATCGGAGAGCCCGTTCTGCAAGGTATCCACTACCAGCGAGCGAAGAGGGCCCCGGACCCATTCGTGTGCAGGGATGTCGAAGCCGATTTTTTTTCTCTTCAGGATGGACTGCGGCAGCCTCTCCCGCATGAGTTCCTTGAGCAGAAATTTTTGCTGCGAACCGCGAATCTTGACGAGGCCGGCAAGGCCGCGGCAAATTCGACGATACGGTTGTCCAGGAAAGGCGGGCGCAGCTCCACGGCATGGGCCATGCTCATGCGGTCCGATTTGACCAGAATGTCGTCGGGCAGGTAATACTTTTGGTCGAACCACAGGTAAGCGCCCAACTCGTCTTTCCTGTCGATCAGCATCTCGCGCAACTCTCTGAGAATCTGGTTGGGGGCGCCGGGTAGTTCCATCGCCAGCAGGGAGCGCTTTTCTGCACCGGAAAAAGTGCCATTCCAATAGACATGAGCGCGTTCCGCCGCATTAAACTGCCTTCCAGTAGCCGCTTAAGTTTGTATTCAAAGCTTATTTTTTCGTTCGAGACCGGCCATAGGCGCAATGCAGCCAAAGCGAGTTGCACTGCGCTGGGCGGAAATTCCCGAATGTTGCGGACCAAGGTATTGGCTCGGTAGGTTAGATATCCCCCAAACAGTTCGTCGGCGCCCTCGCCACTCAGCGCGACGGTTGTCCTGGTTTTGCAAAGCTTGGAGAGAAACCAAACCGGCAGCGCCCCGGCGTCTGCACTGGGTTCATCCGAGTAGTACGCGAACTCCTCGATAGCGCCTTGCAGATCAAGCTCAGGATTCAGGTCAAGCTGCTCGTGCTCGGTTTCGTATTGCGCGACCATTCGCTGGATGTAATTGGTCTCGTCAAAACTGCGTCCCCGAAACGAGATCGAGAAGGTTTTCAGCCGCGAGGACGAGGCCCGCGATGCGTAATGCAGGATGGTAGAAGAATCGATGCCGCCGCTCAGCCACACGCCTAAAGGAACATCGGAAATGAGGTGTTCACGGACCGACTGCTGCAGAAGAAAATCGAGTTCTTCACGGGCCACGCCAAGGTGCGCTGCTGCGCTGCCTCGACGGGCAGGCGCCAATACGCCTCACTACGTACTTTGCCGTCGCGCCACTCGAGCCAGTGGCCCGGCATGAGCTTCTAATTCCCTCCACCAGAGTCCAGGGCGCGGGAACATAGTTCAACGACAAGTAACAATCCAAGCCGGCCGGACTCAAGCGCCGGTCGATCTCGGGATGTTCGAGGATGGCCTTCAGCTCCGACCCAAAGAATATTTCCTCGTCGCGGTGAGCGATGTAGAGAGGCTTAATGCCCATACGATCGCGTGCTAACACCAGCCTGCGAGTGGAATTTGTCCAGAGAGCCACCGCAAACATGCCGCGGAATCGTTGGAAACACTGGGTGTCCCATTCGAGGAATGCGCGAAGGACCGTCTCGGTATCGCAGTGCGTATGAAATCGATGGCCAAGCTGTTCCAGCTCGGCTCGCACCTCGAGGTGATTGTAGATTTCCCCATTGAAGACGATAACTGTGTCGCCGTCTTCGGTCGCGATGGGCTGGTTGCCGTGTTCGAGGTCAATAATTTTCAGGCGCGTGGCGCCCATCGAGCAGATTTGGGATTGGTAAATCCCGAGCTGGTCGGGTCCGCGGTGGATCAAGGTAGAGGTCGCGTTCCGAATGCGATCCGGAGGTGGAGACCAATCTTTATGAGTAAATCCGACAATTCCGCACAAATCGATCAGTCCCTCGATACCGAATAATCGGGCTTATCGCCGGTCGTCGCCGTGAGCAAAAGTGACGGCGATCCGGCATGAGGCCCAGGCAAAATTCATCTCCCGATGGTGGGAGTTTTCCCCAAAACGATACTCTAAGAATAGCATCTTACGATCTCCGGGAACGCCGAGGCGCTCGCTCGCCAGGCTTCCTTGCCGTCGGCCTTGGGTTGATTGATATACCATATAGACATGCTTCTTTACGCGTGGAGCGCCTGAGCGCGGCCGATGGAACATCCCAAACGACTGCATTTCAAGACCTTTATCCTGATCTTAATCATGGTAATTGCCGGGCCTTTGGGCAACGTTCTACTCGGCAAAGGCATGAAGCAGGCAGGAGCGGTGAAACTTTGGCCTCCCGCGGAACTGCTGCACGTCTTCACGGTGGTTTTTACCTCTGCAACGATATGGCTCGGAGTTGGCTCCCTGCTGGTGTTTTTCGCAGCCTACATGATTGTTCTCTCGTGGGCCGACTATAGCTACGTGCAGCCTGCCTCGTCTATTTCTTACGCGGTAGTTGCGCTGTTGGCATCAATCTGGTTGGGCGAGTTCGTCCCAGCCTCGCGATGGGTTGGCATCGCAGTCATATGTGTCGGAGTGTTGCTTGTCGGCCACACCCATCCCAGTACCACGGAGAACGGCTAGCCGTGTTCGAATTTCTCCTGTTGATGTTCTTCGTTGTCGTCTTCGGAACCGTGGGCGAAATATTTGTGTCGCGCGCGATGAAGGAGACCGGCGAGGTGAAAGATTTTCGTCCAAGTGCACTCATCGCGGTGATCCTTCGCGCTTTGCGCAGTCGGTGGACGTGGCTGGGTGTGGCCATGATGACGATTGGGTTCTTCTCGCTGCTTGCGGTGTTTTCGGTTGCGAACGTAAGCTTTGTTGTGCCGGTGACCGCCCTTAGTTACGTGGTGGGCGCGGTCGGCGGCAGGTTTTTCCTGGGAGAACGGGTTAGCTTGCAGCGTTGGATCGGTATTCTTCTGGTTTGTGCCGGTGTGGTCCTGGTGCTCATCGGCAGGAGTTAGGGTTCATGCCCAGGCCGGCGAAAGTGCGTTCCATATCGTGGACTGTGTCTCCCAAGAGCACGCTGGTCTTGCGCGAGATTCTCTCCATTGCGGTGAATTCATTTCGTGCCGACAAAGTGCGCGCCACCATGACCGCCCTGGGAATGGTGATCGGCACTTTCTCATTGGTCCTGGTAGTTACCATTGCGTTAACCGGGAAACAATACGTCCTGAATGAAATTCAGAAGATTGGCGCCAATCTCATCTGGGCCGAATATGCCGGTCCAGCCAATGGTGGCGCCAGCACCGGCACCGCAGATTATCTGACGGTGGACGACATGATTGCCGTGGAACAGCAGGTGCCGGGCGTGCAAGCGGCGTCGCCGGTGCTTAACTTGCATGAACCGATACTTGCCGGCAACGGCAAGCAAAGGGACATGCTGATACTCGGGGTAAACCCGGAATATGTAGATGTGCGCCGCATCATCGTGAGTTCTGGCAGGTTTTTTGATCAGCAGGACTCCCAGTCCCACCACAAAGTGGCCCTGGTCACCGAAGACTTCGCCAACCGGCAATACGGCGGAGTCCAGTTCGCATCGGGACACGAAATTGACATCCAGGGATTGCCGTTTGTTGTGATCGGCAGCTTTCGCGAGAGCGTGGAGACGTTTGGCCAGTCAGAAATACAGGACGACACCGTCCTGATTCCATATTCCGTAGCCCGTTATTTGACCGACACGAACGCGGTCAACCAGATTTATTTTTCCATGTCTGATTCCAGCAGCGTTCCGGTTGCCACGCAGCGAATCCTCGCGGTGTTAAAGGCGCGGCATCGGTCCGAGTCGGTCTATGACGTTGGCAACCTTACGCAGGTACTAAGTTTGGTGGCGAAAACCGCCAACGCCTTTACCATTGTTCTCTTATTGTTTGCAGCCATAACCCTGATTGCTGGTGGGGTAGGCATCATGAATATTATGCTGGCCACTGTCAGTGCCCGTATTCGAGAAATTGGTATTCGGAAGGCGGTGGGGGCCACTCGCCGCGAAATCCAACTCCAGTTCCTTTCCGAGGCGGTAATGATCTCCCTGATCGGCGGGACTATCGGCACCCTGGCCGGGCTTGGACTGCCGGTTTCGCTGTGGGCCTTCACTCAGTACAGGCTACCGGTTTCATGGCTTTCCGCGCTGATCGCAATGCTGGTCTCCTGCCTGATCGGCATCACTTTTGGCACCCTGCCGGCGAAGAATGCTTCGCGACTGGACCCGGTGGAATCTCTAAAACACGAATAAGGAACACATCTATCGCGCCATCCAACCGCACGGTAGTTTCTCGCAGCTATAGGGGTCCTTCGACTCGCTACGCTCGCTCAGGATGACAGACACAAGTTGGCTCAACTGCGCCGTGGTTATTTCGGCCCTTCACTCCTGGGCTGGTTGTAAATGCGGCCCGTCGGCTGAAACATGGTGGCCGGGAAACCATTGTTGTAGGTTACAGATGTAATGAAGCGTTGACTGGTCATTTCACCGTTACGGTTCCGCACCAGGCTCATCGGGGTCTGAATACCCTGCACCAGGCGATAGTTGCTGAAAACTTCTGACTCGTCATCGAGCTGCCGATCGAGCGGGTCGCGGTAACTGTAGGTTTTCCGCACCGGAAGGTGGGAACGCGGATCGATCGACAAGGTGACGCTGTCATTCGTGGAATTCAAAATGGTGACCTCGTCGGTAAGCTTCTGCTCCACCATTGCCGTCCCGTTGTAGAGGATCATGGTGTCCGATGCGGCCAGCCAGTTGCGTATGACCCACTCCAACGAGTGGTCGCGACGGCGCAGATAATCCTCAAGCTCCTTCGGGTCCTGGGTCGTCGTGCCTTTGTAGGTGGTCTCGTATCCCTTGTCGCCAACAAAGAGCTCGATCACATCACGCTGCTTGGTGAGCTCGACGCGCTCTTTGTCGGGGAACTCCCAGAACCGCCAAAACTCATTTCCCTGGCCACTCGGTTTCCCGTGGTAGAACCCATAGGCGCGCCCTTCGGACTTCATATCGCGCACATTGAGGTAGGCATCGCCGCCCAGGGCCCTGATCATGTCAGTCAGAATCTGGCATGCCTTCTGGACGCTGGGATCTTTTGTGGAAGCGAAGTGACCGGTGGGCCAACTCGACGGCACCAGCGTAGGGATTGCCTGCCCAGGCGTAGGCGGCGTCTGGCCGAAAGAAGACGCGGCGAGGAGAAAAAAGCAGAAAGCGATAGCTTTGCGCATGTTTGAGAATCATTTTACCCGGAGTTTGTCTCAGAGGCCCGGCAGCCGGTCACGAATTAAAATGCTAGTCGCCCAAGAGTCATCAACCGTACAATCTCCTTGCAGAAGCACAACTGGATGCGCTCAACCCATGAACAAGCAGCAAATCCTCGATGAAATTAAGCGCACGGCTGCGGCTAACGATGGAGTGCCCCTCGGTATGCCTCGGTTCTTTCGAGAGACAGGAATAAATGAGGGTGACTGGCTCGGTAAATACTGGGCCCGCTGGAATGATGCCGTCCGAGAAGCCGGTCTTGCTCCCAACAAAATGCAAGAAGGGTACGATGAGAAGCTGCTGATCGAAGCGTTTATCAGACTGATTCGAGAGCTCGGCCATGTTCCTGTAAGGGGAGATATTGGTCTGAAGCGCCGGATGGATCCGTCCTTTCCTAGTCACGTCACATTCCAGCGCTTGGGGCCGAAGAGTCGGCTCATATCCAAGGTTCTTGATTACTGTCGAACCCACGCTGGATTCGATGATGTAATTCGCCTATGCCCCGAGGTCACTTCAGATCAGACGGAAGAATCGGTTACCCGCGCGGAGGCAAGGACTGAAGAAATCGGGTTTGTTTATCTGATCAAGTCCGGCCGCTATTTCAAGGTGGGAAGGACCAATGCCCTGGGGCGTCGGGAATACGAATTGGCAATCCAGTTACCGCAAAAAGCCACTACGGTTCACACGATCAGGACTGATGACCCATGCGGAATTGAGGAGTACTGGCACAAGCGGTTCGGGGCGAAGAGAACGAATGGCGAATGGTTCGAACTTGATGCGGAGGACGTACGGGCGTTCAAGCGGCGAAAGTTTATGTGAGGGCGCTTACACCTTCTTGTGCTTGCGCTTGGCCTGCACGGGCCGCTCTTCGACTAATGCAAACTGAATGCGCCTCTGCACGCGGTCGATGCGGTCCACCAGCACTCGCACCCGATTGCCAAGCGAGTACATCTTGCGGGTGCGCTGCCCGATGATCTGCCGGGTGTTCTCATGATACTGGTAGCGGTCGTCGGTCAACGACATGAGCGGTACCAGCCCTTCGATGAACATGTCGATCAGCTCGACGAACAAGCCAAACTTGGTGACGCTCACGATCAGTCCATCAAATTCCTCGCCTACGCGATCTTCCATGAACTTCACTTTCTTCCATTCCATCAGCTCGCGTTCGGCATCGTCGGCGCGGCGTTCTGCCTGACTGGATTCCTCCGCGATGTCGTGCAGTACATCTTCGGGAATCGGTCCGCCCAGCGGCGCGCGGGGTTCTGTCTCGTGCGTGCCTCGCTTGCTAGGCGAGACCGGCGGCTGCCGTTTCGACCAGGGAGAAGGCGACTCACTGTGCGCAATCTCCCCCACTCCAACAGAAACACCGTGCTCTTCCTGCTCCCCCGATTCGCGCAGGACATCTTTCAGTATGCGGTGGACGATCAGGTCGGGATAGCGACGTATCGGCGATGTGAAGTGAGTGTAAACCGGGGCCGCCAGCGCGAAGTGGCCCACGTTGACTTCGGAGTAGCGCGCTTGTCTGAGGGAACGCAGCATCAGGTAGGACAAGATGCGCTCCTCAGGCGTGCCCGCAATCTTTTGCGTCAGCTTCTGGTACATGCGCGGCGTGATGTGGACGTCTTCGGGAATCTCGACGACGTGAGGTTTGCGTCCACTGCCATGGCGATCGCGGCGGTCAGCCCGGATCTGCATGCGCTTCACCGGCAGCGCTCCCACGCCGAGTGAATAGCCGAACGTCGCAGCGATGGTCTCGAAGTCGAAAACACGCTTGGGATCAGGCTTTTCGTGGATCCGGTAGAGCGATGCGACCCGCTTGTTCTCCAGATAGCTGGCCACGCACTCATTGGCCGACAGCATGAACTCCTCGATGATTCGGTTGGCAATGTTTCGCTCGGAGCGCGTGATGCCCTTCATCAATCCGTGCTCGTCGAATTCGATCACGGGCTCAGGCAAATCGAAATCGATTGATCCACGACGCACACGTTTGCGATTCAGTACCATCGCCAACTCCCGCATCAGCTCAAAGTCATCCACCAGCGCTGCATAACGCTGCCGCAAGGCGGCGTCTCCTTCGAGAATGAGGTTCACGTTGGTGTAGGTCATGCGCTCCGCCGAGCGGATGACACCTTCATTCAGGGTGTAGCCGGCAATCTCGCCATGGGCGTCGATTTCCATGACGCAGGACAGCACCAGGCGGTCAACTTGCGGTCGCAGGCTGCACAGGTCAGTGGAAAGCTCCATGGGTAACATGGGCACAGCGCGGTCGGGGAAATAGACGGAAGTCCCACGCAGCCGTGCTTCCAGATCGATGGCTGAGCTCTCGTGGACATAGTGCGCCACATCCGCGATGTGCACCTGCAGCTCGAAGTGGCCGTTTTCCAGACGGCTGACGGTCACCGCATCGTCGAAGTCGCGCGCGGTCTCGCCGTCGATGGTGACGATGGGCAAGGCGCGATAGTCTCGCCGATGGCGCAGCTCTCTCGGCGGGATATTTGGGTCGAACTGCTGCGCCTCCTGCAAAACTTCCGCCGGAAATCGATGCGGCAGGTGATACTTGCGGATGATGATCTCAACGTCCACGCCGAAGTCGTCTTCGTAGCCAAGAATCTCAATTACGCGGCCGCGCGGGTCCTCGGCCTGCGACGGCCAATCGGTAATCTCAACATCCACCACCAGGCCTTCGAGATCGTCCCACTCACGGCGGTGCGCCTCTTCGCCGAGGACGCGATCTGCATCCGCATGCGCCTTCCGATGCGACTTCAATTGCTTTGCCGGCATGGCTCCGGTTCGGCCATGAGACCCAACTGGGGATTCATCTTCGGTCTGGCTGGCGGGCCACTCCATTCCGCGTGGAATGACGATGTGCTTGGTGACCTTCTCGTCGATGGGGGTCACGTAGTTCTGACGGGGTCCGTAGTGAAAGGTGCCCACTACGGTGGGATTATTCCGCGTCAGCACGCGCAGGATGCGCCCCTCAGCACGGCCATCGTCGCGCTTGCGGCCCATCTCCACCAGCACCTGGTCGCCATGCATGGCCGAACCGATGGCCTGCGGGCTGATGTAGATGTCGCCGGTGAAGCTGCTACGCTGGCCAGGGTTCGGGATGACGAACCCGTAGCCGTCACGATGCATGGTCAGGCGTCCCGCGATCAGGTTTTGATGAGCGGCGGCATGCTCCGCGAGGGTGTAGCGGTCGCGTCCGGTTTCGATCAGCCGGCCGCCCTTCACCAGTGCCTGCAAACGATCGGCTAGCTGCCGCCGTTCGTCTCCCCGCAGGCCTATTTCGCGGACAAGCTGCTTGAACCCCGCCGAGCGGTGCGGTTGGCGTTCGATGTGGCTCAGGATGGCGTGATCCGTCAGCATAGAAAATCTGCCCGCATTCCTCCACGCGCCTGCCGTCAAGGCGTGTTTGCTTAGTCCTTTTCCCCTAGGCCATTAACCAATGATGCACTGAGCAGCCCCGAAAAATTGCCCAAGCATATTCCCTCAACACAAGAACTCGCTGTATGGTAGCAATAATCACATCGCACAAGGGTGGGCTTTGGCCGCCCCACCAAAACGATGGGCCCAGCCAAGTGCCTTTCCAAGCACTTGCAACTTTAGAAAGGATTCGTTTACCGATTATGTGGAAACCTACCAACACTCCATCTTCAGCTCCTACTCCTAGCCCCGAACCGCAACGCAGCTACACTCCGGCCGTCCCCGAGACGCCGAGCGTGCCGCGTCCAGCCAGCCCTCCAATCAACACCCAGGAACAGGCCACGCTGGGAAAGTCGCTGGTCATTAAGGGAGAGGTCTCCGGGTCGGAGTCGCTTTATATTGACGGGCGGGTGGAGGGGTCGATCAACCTGCCGGGCAATCGCGTTACAGTAGGTCGCAACGGCGTCGTAGCCGCCAACATTTCGGCGCGCGAGATCGTGGTGTTGGGCAAAGTCCGCGGCAACATGACTGCCAGCGATCGCGTGGACATCCGCGGCGAAGGCTCGCTCACCGGAGATGTAGTCGCCCAGCGCATCAGCATTGAAGATGGCGCTTATTTTAAGGGTGGCATTGACATTCGCAAGCCCGGCCAAAAAGCCAATGGCGAAGCCAAGGAGACCAGCACGACCACCCCGGGCGAGACCGCAGCAGCAGCGGCGGCAGCGGCCCGGGTGTAAATCACTCCGGGGCCCGGCTGTAGGTCCAAAACCGGTTACCTAAGATGATCTAAGGTGTTCCTCTTCTTGACGCAGCCGCATCCCGGAGAGAGAGTCTCAGAGTTGCGGGCGGTGGCACCTGCCGCCGCTCGCGATGTCTCTCGAAAGAAGGTGCACTCCGATGTGGGAAAGAGTGCTGCAGTTGCTCGCCGTACATTGTCGCCATAGCAATCTTTCGAAACCGTTCTCGGCTGCCTCCAGCCGGCGTAGCTCCAGTCAGAGTGAATGGGAGAGCGTCTCCAGCAATGCGTCGGCGCCTTACGTCGTGTGTCTAGACTGCGTCAAACACTTCGGCTATGACTGGTCGCGCATGCAAGTGATGAAGTAGGCTTCAGCCGTCAGCTATCAGCCGTCAGCTTTTGGAAATACTGGGCGCTTGCCGGCGTGTGACCGACGCCAAGAAGATGGAATTTCAGGTCGCCTAACGGTGTGAGCGCCACGTCGCGTGAGCTATGGGTCCATCCCGCCTGTAGTCCTCTCGTTGAGTGGCTCCGATAGCGTGATATTCGGTGCTGCCGCCTTTTTTCTGCGCAGCTCGCGCGGCAGGTTCGACTTCGTCAGCCATAGTCCCACGGCCACCGCTGCCAGCCAGGTCACGCTAATCAAGGCCAGAGACAGCAAGTCAGCTTTTCGGCTACCATCGACGGCAATCGTCCTGCCGACAAAGTAGCAGACCACGGCACCGAAGCCCGCCGTCCCCACCGCCTTCGCCAATTCCACCCACGGTACTCCAGCCAGTGCGACCAATTTCTTTCGATCCAGCAGCCAGGCGAGCACAACTGTGTGCATCAAGATGCCGATGTCCGAAGCCATGGCCAATCCGGTCACGCCAAAATGGTGGAAGAACGCCGAGTACACGGGAAGCGATGCCGCCACAATGATGGTGCTGGCAATCATGGGCGTCAGGGTATCGCCCGCGGCATAGAAACCACGTGCGTACAGCGCCTGCGCCGACCACAGGGCCAGCGAGAGCGCGAACCAGAAGAAATAGACAGCCGTCTCTTGTGAATCCTGAAAGGTGAAGCGCCCGCGGCGATATACCAGATCAATAAGCGGCAAAGCCGCCGGCATCATCCATGCCGTTGCCAGAAACGATGCTGCGGAGATGCGATACACCGAGCCATTGACGGTGTCGGCGAAGTCTTTGCGCCTTCCCTCGCCAAACAGCCGCGCAAAGAAAGGCATCGAAGCCTGTCCTGTGGCCTGTCCCAGAATCGAGATGGGCACCGCGAACAGGCGCTTGGCATAGTTCAGCCGCGTGATGTCGCCCGCTCCTCCGGAAGCAAAATAGCGCAGGATCCAGTCATCGGCAGAGACCAGCGACACTCCTAACATCAGGGGAATAGAAAGCTTTACCCATTCGCGAAATTCCTGATTGTGCCAGTCGAAGTTGAAGCGGTAGGTCAGGCCGTCGCGTGCAGCGCCGATGGCGTTGATGAGGAATGGACCGACGAAAGCGCCGATCAACGCACCGTAGGCCAGCGAAGAAATTCCAAACCGTCGCGCGCCGATGACGCCACCCAGAATGATGAACAGGTTGTAGAAGATCGGGCTGAACGCTGGATACAGGAACATCCGGCGCGAAAACAGCACCGCCGAAACAATTCCGCCGGCGTAGAAAAAGATCTGGCCGGGTAGCAGAATACGCGTGAGATGAACGCACAACTGCAACTGCTCGGCGGAAAAGTGCGGAAAGATGAGCCGCTCTATTTGCGGCGTGAAGATCTCCAGCAACACCGTACCCAGTAGCACCACCGCGGTCATGATGGTGATGGTCGAGTTGAAAGCGTCCTGGGCCTCCCGGTCACGCCCCTTTGAGGTGTGGCGCGTGTAAATCGAAATGAACGTGATGGACGCAGTGCCACCCGCGAGAATGTAGTTGAGAAAATCGGGCAGGTTAAACGCCCCGACGTAGGCGTCGGTATTCAGGCCAGCGCCGAAGGCCCATGCGATATAGGCCTCGCGCAGATAACCAATGACCCGCGACAGCATGACGGCCGAGATCATCAAGAGTGTGGCCGAGAATGCAGTGTGCTGGTGCGACGGCCGCAGGACACGCAGCATACGCGTCCAGAAACTGGGTGCGACCGGGCTGGGACTGTGGTCGGCCGGAGGCGGCATTAGACTGCGATTTTACACGCTGTTGCCACGACTTCAGGCCGGACTATGTCACGGTTGGAATTGGATCGCAGTAATGTTCGACTAACGTTGCAGCCAACTGGAGTTGCATTGCAGTAAATCCGAATCTCAGGGCTGGCCATTTTCGCTTTTGCCGCCTGGGTCAACAGCCACTTGTGGTTGAACTGGGGCGATGTACGTGTTTGTCTCGTGAGTCAAAGCAGTATGGTGCCGCCAAGCGACGACACTCATGCGCGTCAGGTCATAGACGCCATAGACAATGTTGGCACGCCAGATGTCGCTGCGGAAGGTCAATATCTGCCGTCGGAAATAGCGAAACACGTGGTTACCGGGCCTGAATTGTGCCACCACATTTCCCGACACCAGTCCCGGCACAATCGGCTGGCATTCCTTAAGTTCCACGACGGCCAGGGCTCCGTCGGTGCTGACCAGGTCTCCGGTCGCATTCTGGGTAAGGCTGGCCATTTTAGGCCGCGCCACCAAATGGACCGCTTTCACACAGCCGGCCACGTTGAGATCGCGGACCACCTTGCTGCGTTCCTCGTCAATGTCGGCCGTAATGTGGTGCACGAATTGGCGGTGCTCCAGGGAAAGGGCTGCTCCGGTATCGTGGGTTGATGAACTCACCCACACGCTCTCGGAATCCGTGGAGCCGGGCCATTGCCACACGCGTAGGTGGTCGCGCCGGGCATAACTGTTCAGGCTCTTCTGCCAGTTCATATCGGCAGGTTTGCCATCCAGTAGAAAACTCCGCATCGGCGCTTGTGCGTAACCGCTGTCATTCAGAAACGCATAAAAGTCGCGGAAAAAGGATTTCGTGCTGACAGCATCGCTGGTGCTCCACCCAGCTCGCCGGAATGCAGACTCCAGTTCCTGGCGCGAGCCCACGAAGACCAGATTCACCACATCCGCATCCACCTGCTTTACCGTGGTGGAGTGCTGTGGAAGCGATTGTGCCAAACTCTCAAACTCGAAGTCTTCGGTTTGATCACCCGCACTTTCCCGCGATGGTTCCGACGATGACTGAAGCTCTGTTACGAATGCCGGAGTCGGTTCCGTCAGCTTGATGCGGAGGTCGGTGCCGGCCGGGAAATAAATCTCGGGTTCGGGAAAGATGGGAAAGGTCGCTTTGAATACAATCAACCCCATGTCCGAATACGGATTCCAGGTAGGCAGGTGCCGGAGGCGGCTGGTGATTCGCCCTTGCGGAGTCTCGCTGCTACGGACTCCCTGGATTACGCCTTTGGAGACCTGCTCGCGAGCATTCTCCACTTCAACCACTGCGGCAGACATGGTCACGGGCCCGCCTTCGGTTGGAATAGCGCGATCGAATTGGAGCTGCAAGGCAGAGGTCTCGTGGCGAATACCCCAGCCCACTTTGCGGACCGAGACCACTCTTCCGTCGATTTTTGTGCCAACCGAAAACACCGTTCCGCTGTCACACGTCACGGCTTCGATCAGGACGGCATGTACGGTATCGCCCACTTTCGAACTGTAGGAGGAAACCGGGGAACTAAGGCGAATCCACAACGTCTGCCCCGTTGGAAGGCCATCACAGGCAAAGCCCATTGTGGAGCTGAACATCAGTAACAGGATGGCCAGTCGACGGCGTGCACCGGGCAAAACTCTCATCAAGAACCAATATTCCTTTATCGCACGCTCACCATGTCATGCATGGTAATGGAGTGCGATGCAGATTGGATGACAACGCCGTGAATTTGGACTGGCAGTATCAGTGGTCGCCGCCATGGCGGATGCCCAGCCGAATACTTCTCGCGACCTCATGACGGCGTCAAGCAGTACACCTAGAAGTTTATCAGTTCATCAATCAGAACAACTCTTATGGATGCCTGCGGGCTCGATGTGATTGTGGGCGGTGCCGAAATCACAGTTTTCCATTCATCCAACTAGGCCCCATGCGAATGAGCGGGCATGCCGTTGCCTCGCCCTGCTCGACCGACAGGTTACAGCGTCTTCAGGTACTCGATAATCTGCCTGCGTTCCTCTTCCGACAGCTTGCGACCGATCACCCCGTTTCCTTTTGGACCGTCGTTGAATTCATGCCCTGCATTCGAATTGCCGGGCAGGTCGGTGCGGAACTCAGATGCGCCGTTGAGGGGATCGGTGTTGAGACCGAGTTTGACGGGATCGTATTGTTTGTTTCCGAGATAAAAGACTTTCGGCCGCTCTGAAACCGGTGACAGCAGCGCAAACAGGTTGGGGACGGATCCATTGTGAAGGTAAGGAGGCGTGGCCCAGATACCGTTGTGCGGCCGCGCCTTGTATGCCAGTGGCGCCAGCAGTTCGTTGTCCCGATAGCCGTTCCATTCTTTCTGTTGTTCTGGCGACAGCTTGAGCTCGGCGTAGGACTGATCGATTAGTTTCTGTGTAATGTATTTAAGCCCGTCCCGAGCAGATACGGTCCCTTTTCCCAGCGGTCCACTATCGGCGCTCCGGTTATGAAAATTCTGCGCTTCCTTGGGATCGGTTCCAATCTCGCTCAGAGGGACCATGGTTACTTTGAAGAACTGCCGTCCTTCATTGTTCTTGCTCGTCCAATGCTCTGGCTTGCGGCCCTCATCGGAAAACATGGGCGGCTGGTGGCAGTGCAGGCATAGTTCGTTATAGAGTTTTTCGCCTTTGCTTGCGGCGTCGCGATCAATCTTTCCGAGAATGTCCTCCGGCCACTTTGGCGACCAGACGCCCGTTCCCGGCTCAGCACCGCCGAGCAAGAGCTCGATCTCGTGCAGATTCTCGACGTGAATGGTGTTCTGGAACTGCTGTCCGGGATAACCAAGAAGGTTGATGCGCGACCGCACTCCCAGAGCCTCGCCGACGTTTCTCCCCATGGGTTGCTGGATGGAGCCGTTGTATTGCACCCAGTCCATCCAGGATGCATCCCAGACCGGCGGGTAGTTTACGGGACCGTCGCCAACTACCAGGTTCTTGTTATTGTTCAGCTCGGTCCCAAAGACGAAGTTGCCGATCCGAGCTAATGCGTCGGTGCGGCCGTAACCTTCTGGGGTCGGGAAGAGATGGCGCGTCGCCTTGAACTCAGTAAAACTGGTATCGAGATAGTATTTAAGCGCCCTCCGCAAGCCAACCTGGTCGGAATGAGCGTGGTTGGGTCCAAGTACCCGGTCGGCAAATCTATCGAAGCGCAAAGGATCGTAGTAAGTCCAGGTTATTGCCAGCCCCAGGGCCTCTGTGAACTTCTGCAGATCGATCAGCGATGGACCCGCGTCGATCCGAACTGCTTTGTCGTTATAGAACAATTCGCCGGTATGGCAGGCAGAGCAAGTAATGCCGAGCACCACGGTTTTCTGTCCAGTGTAGGGATCAACAAAACGATCGTCGCGCGCGAATCCCACCGGCAAGCCGTCCGGATTTTGCTGGTAGGCGGGGTCGGGAATGAAGCCAAAACCCTGCAAGTACGAATTTTCCGTGAACGGAGGCGCCCCCTTGATGGTGAAACGCGGCTGCTCAAGCGCAAGAAACCATGCGTACGGTAAGAGTTCACTTCCCTGTGCCGTGTGGTAGTAACGACGACGCTGGTCTTCGGTCCAGTTCTGAGAGAGCCAGGCGACCTCCTTTGGCCGTTCGATCTTTGGCACCTCCAGGCTGTTGTGCAGGGCGAAAATCGCAATTACTGCGGCGCAGGCGGCCAACACAATCAGCAAGGCTAGCGCGGTGGCGACGCTGGGACGCTTGAGCATTCCAACGATATTTCTTGGCATATTCGATCTATCTCCGAGACTCAGGGGCCGAATCCGCTCGTGGCAAGCTCAACACTGGCTGCGGTAGGGCAGTCAGTCTATGTCAAAAGAGGCATGCACGACGTGGGAAACAGCTGTTGATGGTACACCGTTAGTCGAGAAAGTTACGAGAGTACGGCAGAGAGCACTCCCGCGAGGTGGAATGCTCTCTCTGAGTTGCTGCTCAGTTCCGTCGCCCGCTGTTACACTGTCCCATTATCAAATGCCGACTGGGGCGGCATATGTTTTCTCCACAGAATCCTTTGAGGCACGCGGAAAAGGTATAGGACGTATGGAAACCATCGCAGACTACAAAGCTCGCATCCTCTCCTACATCGAAGGTAAGGACCCTCTCGAGGTCCAGCGCAAGACGCCAGAACTGCTGGCGGACTTGATCGTTTCAGTTCCGGACAAAAAACTCTATGAGCGTCCCTCGCCGGAAAAGTGGTCTGTAGCGGAATTGCTGGCCCACTTTGCCGACGCCGAGATTGTAAGCACCTGGCGCTACCGCCAGATAATCGAGCGCGACGGCTGCTCCCTGCCGGGCTACGATCAGGAGTTGTGGCACAAGCTGGGCGATTATCCATCGCGCAGACCCGAGGAGTCGTTGATGTTATTTCGTCTGCTTCGTGGGGCCAATCTGCGAATGTTCGCGCAGCTTACGCCCGAGGAGTGGCAGCGCAACGGTATTCACGCTGAGCGGGGTCCGATGACGGTGCGCGACCTGGCACTGCAGATCGCCGGTCACGATTTGAACCACCTTGAACAGATACGGAAGATACTGGGAGAATAACTGCCCTCGCCTGCAGACCGCGCCGGACCTCGGCTCAACATTCCTCAACTTGCTTGCGCGCCGGGCCAAACTACAGTCCAAGGTCGCCAGGGGAAAGCCTGCAACCCTTGCGGAAACAGGCCGCCGATTTACCGTGATGAAGTGCTTGTCAGTCGGTTGGTTTCGGCGGCTAGATCGGCTGCCATCTTATTGACAGCCCCGTTTACTGCTTCCCCAAGCAGAGTCCGCTGGAAGTCGCTACTGCCGAAATCGATGGGGCCGTCGCCAACTCTGTGCCAGCCGCCCAGCAGCGAAGCGCCGGTGCGCTGCGAGACCGACCGTCCTGCAGCCACGGCGACGATCTCGCCGGTGGCTATGTTCACGAGGCGCGCCTCCGCCTCCGCGGTGGCTCTACGTCTCGGTAGTTCGTCAAAATTCAGGCGTGGGCCGACGTTGCCGAACTGCGTCACCTCGCCAATCACTATCCCATCGACCCCGAGAATCTTGCCGAGTTTTACGATCGAGTTACGGTCGGCGAGATTGGCTTTGGGAAGCATGTGCTCGGCCAGAAGTTTGTCCACTGCCTTCGGATCCATTACCGAACAACTGTCGCTCTTCATTAGTTCGCGTACAAGAAGGTCGGCGAGGCTCTTGCCCACATCGATGTCGTAGCCAAACACGCGCTGCGCAGAGCTTTTGACCGCCGCATCCCCAAAGGGCAGTACCGCGATCCGTCTTTGGGTCGCGGGCGGAGTTTGTTGGGCTGTAGTCGAGTTACCGGCAGCTTGCACGGGCGAAGCTGCGCGAAGGTGCGTGGTGGTTAATGCAATGAGTGCAACGCAGACAAGCAGTAGCGATATGCGGCTTACCGGGTACGGCTTCCGTCTAGCAAGTTGCGAGTAACCGATTCCCAGTAGAGTTCGCAATTTTGACCGCCTCAATCGTGCTCCACAGACATAATGAACGACTGTTACTGTGCGGAATTCTTCCACTGCGCGGCCACGGCCTGGAACTCGGCGTCACTGTGATAAGGCTGGAACTCGTCTCCCTCAAGGGCCGACTGCTCGTGATAGCCTCCGGCCATGGCCAGGCGCAGCTCGGCAAGCATGTCCTTCTTGTGGGAACTCATGGCATAGGTACGGGCCCGTTGATAGTGTGCAAACCCAGGATTGCTGGAGCCCACCGCAGCCAAATCAAAATAGACAAGCGCGGCGCTGTAGTCCTTCTTGTCCAGGGCGGCTTGCCCGGAGTCATAGGCTTGTATCACCAGGTCACTGAGGGCACGACGCTGTATCAGCATCTTCGGGCCGGGGTGCGAGGCCTTGCTCTTGAGATCGGAGATGCTGGCGCGAAGCTGCGCCAACTCTACCCCCTCCAGGTCCTTCGCGGAAATCTTTTGCATTTGGGCGGAGGGAATTGCGGCAATACGGGCCTGGTCCTCGGCTTCCGAAGCCTCCCTTTTTCTTGCGGCGTTCAACGACTTGTTTTTCTCCAGCTCCGCAAGCTTTGCCTTTGCAATGGTGATATCGGCCAGGCCGCTGAAGTCGCGCACTGCCGACTGGTATTCGCGGAACGCGGCAAGTACATCGTTGTTTGACTCGAAAGCCTGGGCCCGCGCCAAAGTCTCCTTCAGCGTCTGCGTGATTCGCCCTCCATCGCGTGGCAGATTGCCGCTGGCCATCGCCTGGATGTCCATCCAGTTCAATGCCTCCATCCACACGGCGGGCGGCGCCCAGCCGTGCGGGCCCTCAAAGATTCGGATCAGATACCGTGCATTTGCGGCATCGAGCTGTCGCCTCAACTCCACGAATTCGGAGTAGTTGAAATCGGCGTCACCCACCGCGGCGAAATAGGCAAATTTCATGTCGCGCGAAGGGGCTGTCCCGATGGGAAATCCTGCCGCATTGGCAATTACACCGGCGACACAGTCGCCGCATCCGAGACCGAGGCCGCCGGCTACGCGAGACCCTCCTGAAAGCCCGCCTGCATAGCGGCGCTGTGGATCTACAGGCAATTTGAGGTGCGTGTCCTCCCACATAGCGCCGGCCGCTTCTCTGGAGCGGCCCATCGGACCATTCTTGGAATTATTGGAAGCCGCTACCATGTACCCGAATTTCTCGGCGGATGCCCGCACCACTTCGACGGCGGCCTCGCCCCGCGCGAACGGATCGAAGAGATAAATGATGGGCCATTTGCGGTTGGAGGAAAAACCCGAAGGGAGATAGAGCGCGTAAGTCTGGCTCGGGTCCGCGCTGCAGGTGACCTTGGGAATGACGGTGCCAACCGGGAACTGAGACTGGGGGGTCTGCGCTACCGCAGGTGCTTGCAGCAAAACCAGCAAGAGCGTGGATAACAGCGCACGGTCCAAACTAGAAGATTAGCCTGTAAGACAAATACCAGGCAAGCCTGAACGCGAGACCCATCAAGCATCCCTACCGTCATCGCCCGTGATCCTCGAGAATCACCGGTCCGGTGAAGGATTATGAGCGCCGTGGGTCATCCATCGGGTAAACTCCCTCGGAAGCAAAAATAGTTTTCTCAAACTCTCGCCCGCGCTACTGTTTGATTTATGTTACGACGCAAATCCAATTTCAATGACCAGGGTGGCCGTTAGTGGCAACCTATTTTGAAAGGTGGCGGCCTTGAGCTCGGGAACTTGGACGACTTATCCGGCGCTTCCGCATGCGCTTCCTTTCCGCACCATCTTCGGCGAATACCGTGTGCGCCGTCCGCAGCACCTTGCCGGCATGGTACTGGAGGGCATTCTGAGCCCGGATAGTGTCCCGGCAGACCTTGCTAAGGCAGCGCTGGCGGACCTGCGGAAATCGGCGCTTAGTTTGCAAGATCTCGCCCAGGCCGTAGCGACCCAGATTCTGCAATCGGAGCACACGCCCGGGGATCTGGCCACCGTCCTGGCAAAGTACATTCTGAAATTAGAGCTGACCCAACATGACCTGGTGCGGGTATGGACAAGGCTGGATGCCGACATCGCAAAGTCTGAGCGGGCCTATCTGGACCTGGTACAAGCGAAAGAACATTTGCAGAACTTACGCCAGAAGCATGCACAACCGACCGCAAAGTTTAAGGAGAGATTGGTCGAGGATTACGAGCGAGTACTGCTGGCGGAGAGGCGTTGCCAGGTGCTTGATGCGCCGCTTAAGTTCATTCTCTACGGCATGGAAGGTACGGCCGTGTGCCTGTCGGGCGGCGGCATTCGAAGTGCGAGTTTTTCCCTGGGCATTCTGGAAGGGCTGGCACGATTCAGCCGGCGCGCGGCAGGCCCCGAGAAAACGAAGCCGCTCATGGATTCGCTGGATTATCTGTCCACGGTTTCCGGCGGGGGCTACATTGGGAGTTGGCTGATGGCCTGGTCGGAACGAAGCGACTATCATCAGGTCGTTGACCAGTTGGCGGCCGCAGCTCCCACCTCGGGCGATCCTGAGCCCCAGCCTATCCGCCACCTGCGCGAGTACACCAGCTATCTCTCGCCACGCTTCGGCTTCACGCTCGACACCTTGACGCTGTTGTCGATCGTGATGCGCAACATGATCTTGAACTGGCTGATTCTGGTGCCGGTCGTCATCGCGTTGTTCTGTCTGCCCTGGTTCCTCTATAACTTCTCCTACGGCTGGGCGTTTGAGAGCGCGCATTCCGGCCAAACCTGGTTCGTGGTAGTGATGGCCCTCGCCGTCGTGGGTGTCGTGATTGCATCCGCGAACTGCGGTTTGGCGAATGGCGCGACCTACGTATCAGTTGGGGAAAGCTGGTTCGCAGTCGGAGGGGAGCACCTCGGTCGAGCTTTGGTTCTTCGCCGTGCCGATTCTGCTGAGCGCATGGCTGATCGGTGAGGCTTCCGCACGGGCTTACGTTAGCGACGCTCTGCGCGGGTGGTCAGTCCCGCATCTCGCCCTGTGGCTGATGGTCTATACCACCCTTCCTCCCATGTCGATGGCGGCGGTTCGCGCCAGTCTGCTTTGGCAGGACGACTTCGGGCAGTTGCCGAATCCCTTCCGCAAGCACGATGGCAGCGGACAGGTGGACTGGGGAAGACTGGCTTGGTCGTTCGTCGCTCCCGTAATCGTGGGAGCGCTTGCGGCCTTGCTGCTGGCCACATGTGCGCTGAGAGTGGGTGGCCGACTGGTGCAACAGGGTACACTGGCATCCGGTGATCGGCCAGAACTTTGTGGTCCTGGTTGTCCCGATCATACTCGTGGTGATGATGCTGGCATCGACTCTGCTGTCAGGATTGTTGACTCACATCGAACGCGAAGAAGAACGGGAATGGTGGGCACGGGCAGGCGGCCTGTTGTTTGCGTGCGTGTTGTGCTGGTTGGCTTTGAACAGCGTCGCGTTCTTCGCCAAGGACTGGTTACACCTCATGAGCGCCTCGATCCTCGGGGCGATAGGCCTGGGCGCCGGCTACATCGGCAGCGCTGCCGGGCTAAGTGCGGCCACCACCTCCGGCCTCAAACGCGTGAAGGCCGAGCAGCTAACGACTTTCGAGAAGTTCCTGAACAAGCACGGAATGATTGCGCCGGTAGCGTCTGCCGTCGCACTGGTGTGTCTCGCTCTGATGCTGGCAGCGCTTACCAGTTGGCTGCGCGTGCAACTCCACGACCGTCTGATGGCTGTGGTCTTGTCGCCGGAGTCGAGCACCTTGCAGCACGCCTTGTTGCGCTATCTCGGGATTACCGTTCATGTCGGAAAGAAAGCTCTCTGGATCGGGACAGTTGACCAGTTGAAGATCGATAGCCTGGCGACCTTCATCGTGTTTGCGGCGGTTTGCCTTTTGGCGCTTTTCGCCAACAAGTTCATCAACATCAATACTTTTTCGCTGCACGGGATGTACCGCATGCGGCTTACGCGCTCGTACCTTGGCGCCTCGAACTTCGCTCGCCATCCCGACACCTTCACCAACTTCGACAGCAGTGACAACGTGTACGAGGCCGGCATACCGGTCAGCGACGCGCCTTTGCACATCATCAACACAGCGTTAAACCTGGTGGCGACGCGCAACATGGCATGGCAGCAGCGTAAGGCTGAACCTTTCACTTTTAGTGCGCTCAGCGTCGGAGGCTGGCGCCTCGGTTACTTGCCTACGGAGGCTTACGGTGGCAGCAAGGGCGTCACCGTCGGTACGGCGATGGCGATTAGCGGCGCGGCCTTCAATCCCAACATGGGCTACAATTCTTCGCCGCTGGTCACGCTGTTGATGACCTTCTTCAACGCTCGCCTGGGCTGGTGGCTCCCCAATCCCATCTGGCCCCATCTGAAGAAATGGCCCGCTAACAGCAGGAAAACGCGTGCCCTGCTCGGAATGAACGGCCCGAAGTGGGCCTTGATGCCCCTGCTGAATGAGGCCCTCGGGAACACCGACGACTCTTACAAGTGGATCGAGTTATCCGACGGTGGCCATTTCGAAAACCTGGGACTGTACGAGATGGTCTTGCGCCGTTGCCGGCATATCATTGTGGTTGATGCCGATGCCGACAGCGAATTCCAGTTTGAAGACCTGGGCAACGCGATTCGCAAGATTGAGATTGATCTCGGTGTCCCCATCACATTTCCCGATTTTCCGGAGGGGCTGCCGATGGAGAAGGGCGTTAAATCCCTGAACATCTACTGCATTCGCGGACTGATTCAATACGACTGTGTCGATGACCAGGCGCCCAAGGGCGAACTGTTGTTCGTCAAGCCTATGCTGAACGGAAGCGAGCCGCCCGACATTCGCGCCTATGCCGCGTCCCACCAGACCTTCCCGCACGAGGCCACCTCGAACCAGTTCTTCAACGAAGCGCAGTTCGAAAGCTATCGCCACCTGGGGTCGTGGATGATCTCGTCTTACTTCGAGAATGCTCCTAAGAACGCACCGCCAGCGCCGGTCGGGTGTGACATTGCCACGTTCTTCGCCCGCATTGCCTCGGTTCGCAATACCAGCCAGAGCGTCGTAAAGGACTCGGCCGTTGCGACAGCCTCGGCAAATCCAATTACGCTTCCTGCCGGCGAGGTATAAGGCGCGGCGTCTGGCGATCAATAAGGTTTGGCTGCGCAGTAATTGGGTACGGTCGCCAGGCCCGCCGGATTGTCAATCACAGTGAGGTCGGCCGGCTTTTCCTTCCACTGGCACCGCCCGGCAGCGAGCTGTTCGCGTTTGTTCTTGAAGGCCTGCACCCACTGCTGTTCGACGGATGCTTCATCGACACCGGTCTTGAAGCTCCCATCTTGGTTGTGATACTCGGGCATCGCGGATGCGCGCGAAGCCTTGAAGAGGTCCAGAATCTGCTGGTCGGTGAGTTGACACATCAGTCCAGCATCGAAACGCCGCCCCTCTTCGCTGATCTTAGGATTCTCGAGGCCATCCTTGGCGGTCAAGCTCTTGTGCAAAATGGCTTGGCATTGCTTCGGAGAACCGTCGGTGCCGACTTTGCTCCAAACCTTCTGGTTGGACCATCCTTTGAGATTCATTTTTGCTACGTCGTTGCTGGTAAACGCGCCGCCGGTTCCGAAGGTCGCACCCACGTCTTGCACCAGCATCACCGACTTATCGCAGGTCGTGGTGTAGGGCTGCGTTTTGGTGTCCACGTTCACGTTGTGGCAGACCAGGCGTTGCTGGGGAGGCTTGTTGTCACTGTGCTGGATGAAGGCGGCCACCAACTTGAGGCCATCCCTTTCGTAGGTCGGGCGGCCGTTGGCGGTGTCGAGTTCCTTCCAACTCCAACCTTCCTCGTCCTTACCAGCTTCCGTCATTTTGTGCCAGGAGAACTTTCGCACAATGGTCGCGGGATCGAAGGTATGGGTCCCGGTTGCACCGGCGCCGGATATCACGTTGTCTGGACAATTGTGGCACTCCACGCGAACCGGAAACCATGCGTCGGCATAGTATCCCAAGGCCCACATCAGGCGTGTGGAAACTATTTCGGCGTACACCTCATTATCGTCGGCGCCGAACTTGACCTTGACCGGTTGCTCGTCCATGTCCGCAGTCAAGGTCTGGACCTGGCCGTTAACGCTTTCGACGCTGGTAATCTTGCACTCGAACTTGGGCGTGTTGCCACCCATTTTCGAGCCAGGTGTAGCGAAATCGCAGATCACCTTGTCGTTATAGTGAAGTTGAAATTGCTTCTTGTCCTGGTCGGGGCCCGCCATAATATCGGCCTCAGAGACTGCCCTCGGAACATACAGGGCAGCAGCATGCATGGCCTGCAGGCGGTCTTTTGGCGAATAGAATGCCTTCTGCACCTTCTGGTCGTCAGGCGCTGGCTGGGCGGTTTGGGCGAATGCGTCGCGACCGAGAGCACCAAGTAGGATCAGAAGGGAGAACGAAATTCGCCAGACAATGGCGCGGTGACAAAGCGAAATCAGCCAGCCCCGAGAGGCGCGTGGCGTGGTCTTATGATTGGTTGCTGGTTGGTAATGCCGGTTGCGTTCGGTTGGTTCCACAGGGCCTAAGGTTGAAGCGGATGCGAAACGGGGGCTCACAGGGCTCCTCCTTATTTGTCTTGGGCGAAGGGTTAGTTGTGCCTTGACCGGAGTTAATGTTGAGGAACGGTACGCCCTTGGTTGAGCCTCTGTCAAGAGTCTCAGGCCTTCGATTCCACCTTGCAGCGGGCCCAAAATAATTCCGGGGCAATCATTACAAAATTGGCGGTAGAATCTCTGCTGGCAAAATACCTGCCTGGAAGGAATGGTCATGCTCTTCGTTACTCTGCATGGCGGCAAGCCCGAAAACAACCCGCACAAAAACAATGTGCAGGCCTTCGATAAAGATGGCAACAAGATCACTCCCAGCGTGCTGGAAGACACACCTGGCGTTCTACTCGATGAGCTGCGCGGCATCTACCGCTTCGGAAACTATCTGTATGTGGTCAATGCCAATAAAACGCAGAATAGCGTGCTTTGCTATCAAGGGTCAGGTACGAGTTATCGATTCGTCGGAAAGTTCGCGTCCGCAGATACCTGCAAAGGGATATTGCATCCGTTTGACCTTACATTTGACGGGGCTGGGCACTGCTACGTATCGAGCCAGGATACAAACGTGGTCACGCGCCTGGTGGTTTCGGCCGACGGCAAGACTGGCAAACCCGCACCAGTGGCTCCGGCGCTTCCCGCGGGCGGCAAGTTTCTGCCGGGAACGTTTGTGGCCTCGAGCGTTGGCAACCTGGGTGGGCCGACCACGCCCGTGCCGGCTCCGGCTGGGCTGGAATATTCCGATGCAGAACAAAAGAAGCATTCGGTTCGAGGCGTGGTGTGGGCGAACCATGCACTCTATGTTGTCGATCAACCGGCCGGCCGCGTCAAAGTCTACGACAAGAACGGAAAATTTCTGGGACAGAGTAATGTCGTTGACGAGCCGGTACATCTGGTGGTACACGACGGCAGCTTGTACGTCAGCGGGGGCAACGAAGTGTTCACTGCGAAGCTCTCCCAGCCGGCCGGCAATTTTACGCTGTCGGCAATCGAAGGCCTGCAAATCAAGAATGGCTGCGGGATGGCGTTCGGCGACTCGGGCCATTTTGCCATCGCGAGCCGCACCGAAAACTTCATTGTGAAGTTCGATGCCAACTTCAAGCCGATTAAGTTTAAGTGCGAACTTCCCGACAATCCGGAATTTCTATTACACGTTTGAAAAACTTGCAGGCCCGTTTCTTGCTACTTCTTCTTTAGAGGACTGCACGGCAGTCCTTGCAGCATGCCGACGATTAGACGGCCTCACGCAGATTCCATTTGCTTTTCTCCTGCCCGCGGTAGCAAAATGTGCGGGCTTGGGCCTGGCCGCAGAAATTACAAGTCTTGTACGGCATTGAGTGGAGGTTCGTGGAAACTTCTTCGCATGACGTTCTGTTGGTCGGCGGCGGCGGAGCCGGACTACGCGCTGCGATCGCTGCAGCCGAGGTGAATCCGAAACTCAGTATCGCGGTGGTCTCCAAGGTCTATCCCATGCGCAGCCACACGGTCTCAGCCGAGGGCGGCGCTGCCGGAGTGGCCAAGCCCGACGACAGTCTCGACGAGCACGCTTATGACACCATCTCAGGCGGCGACTGGCTGAGCGATCAGGACGCGGTTGAGGCCTTTGTCAGGGAAGCGCCGCTGGAGTTGTTGCAGCTGGAGCGCTGGGGATGTCCGTGGAACCGTGAGCCGGACGGGCACATTGCTGTCCGCGCATTTGGTGGCATGAAGAAGAGGCGCACCTGGTTTGCCGCCGACAAGACCGGCTTCCATATGTTACACACCCTCTTCCAGACCACTCTGAAGTACGATCCCATCACCCGCTACGATGAGTGGTTTGTCACCAGGTTGCTGGTGGATGACGGACGGGTGCAGGGAGTGGTCGCGATCGAGCTGATGTCCGGGAAGATACAGGCGATCCTTGCGAAGGCAGTCATCTTATGCACCGGCGGCTGCGGGCGCGTCTTCCCTTCACGACCAACGCCAATATTAAGAACGGCGATGGCATGGCGCTCGCCTACCGCGCCGGCGCTCCCCTGAAGGACATGGAGTTCGTGCAGTATCATCCGACCGGCCTCCCCTTCACCGGCATTCTCATTACCGAAGCCGCGCGCGCCGAGGGCGGCTACATGCTGAACAAAGACGGCTACCGTTATCTCCAGGATTACAACTTGGGGACGCCGGAGCCCAAGCCAGTGTTGCGTTGCATGGAACTTGGACCGCGCGACCGCCTGTCGCAGGCGTTCGTGCACGAAGAGCGCAAGGGACGCACCACTCAGACGCCGCATGGCCCGGTGGTGCACCTCGACCTTCGGCATCTGGGCGAGAAGCTCATCAATGCGAAGCTGCCGTTCGTCCGCGAACTCTGCCAGAAGTACCAGAACATCGATCCGGTACGAGAGCTGATTCCCGTCCGGCCGGTGATTCATTACATGATGGGCGGGGTCAGCACCGATATTGATGGAGCTACTCCGCTGGCAGGCTTATTCGCCGCCGGGGAGGTGGCCTGCGTCAGCATTAACGGGGCCAACCGCCTGGGATCGAACTCTCTGCCTGAGTGCCTGGTGTTCGGTGCCCGTGCCGGCAAGGCTGCCGCCGAATATGCATCGCGTCAGCAGAGCCCTGTTAGTGGGGCCGTCCTGGCGCAGGCGGCAGACGAGCAGAAGCGGCTGAATTCGGAGTTCCTCAACAAGACTGGTGGCAGGGAGCGTATCGCAACGATTCGCACCGAGATGCAAATGACTATCGAGAAGAGCGCCGGGATCTATCGCGAGGAACCGTTGCTGAGGGAGGGATTCAACAATCTGCTGGAGCTCCAGCAACGGTATCTGGACATCAATCTCGACGACCGCAGCCACACCTTCAATACGGAGCTGGAGTCGGCGCTGGAACTGGGATTCATGCTGGACGTGGCGGAATCGATCGTGAACGCTGCACTGCATCGAACGGAGTCCCGCGGCGCTCACCAGCGCAGTGATTTCCCGGCGCGCGACGATGGCAAGTTCCTGGCGCACTCGTTGTTGTATCGCAATCCCGACGGTACCTCGCGGGTGGAATACTCGCCGGTGAAGATCACGCGCTGGCCGCCCGGGGAGCGAGTTTACGGCCAGCAGGCGAAACCGCAATCGCAAACAAAAACCGTGGAGCGGATGGGGTGAGATGGCTGAAAAGATCGTTCTTGAGATAGCGCGTTACTCTCCGGAGCACGACCGCGAACCACACTTCGAAAGCTACGAGGTGCCGGTTTACAAGGAATGGGTGGTGCTCGACGCGCTTAACCACATCAAGGACACAGTGGATGGGTCGCTGACCTATCGCTGGTCTTGCCGCATGGGGATCTGCGGAAGCTGCGGGATGATGGTGAACGGAGAGCCCAAGCTCACTTGCGCCACCTTCCTCTCCAGCTACGCTGGCAAGGGAGGCAAGATTCGCGTGGAGCCGCTGCGCTATTTTCCGGTTGTGCGCGACCTGGTTACGGAGCTGAGTGATTTCCTGGCCAAGCTGAAGAAAGCGAAGCCATGGCTGATTCGCCAGGATGAGCCGCCGCTCAGCCAGGGCGAGTTCCTGCAAACCCCCGAACAGTTGGACCGCTACAAGCAGTTCAGCATGTGCATCAATTGCACGCTGTGCTACGCGGCTTGTCCGGTGGTCGGATTGGATCCCATTTTCGTTGGTCCGGCGGCGATAGCGCTGGCGCAGCGCTACAACATGGATTCCCGCGACCAGGGTTCAGCCGAGCGCACCGCGGTTCTGGCGCACCCAGATGGCGTTTGGGGCTGCACCTTCGTCGGCGAATGCACCCGGGTCTGCCCCAAACATGTCGATCCGGCCGGCGCCATCCAGCAGTACAAGATTACGGCCGTTTTGGACTGGCTGAAATCATTTGTGACACCGAGAGGTCGAGATACCAAGCATGGCAGCAGCGAAGCAGGAAACGATTAAGTCAACGCCGATCTACACGGAATTCCATCCGCGATGGTACCGGCCGCGGGTGTCGGTTTACTGGTGGCTGGGCGAGTGGCACTACCTGAAGTTCATTCTGCGCGAACTGAGCAGCGTGTTCGTCGCGGTATTCGTCATCGAGACCCTGCTGCTGATCAGCGCGCTGCGCAACGGGCCCGACGCCTACGCGCATTTTCTGCAATACTATGCGAAACCCGCTGGTCATCGTGCTTGAATGTTGTGAGTTTCTTCTTTATTGTTTTTCACACCATTACCTGGTTCAATCTCGCGCCCAGCGCGATGCCGGTGCGATTGGGCGGAAAACGGGTGCCGGCGGTCATGGTCGCCGCGCCCAGTTATGTGGCGTGGGTGGTGGTGTCGGCATTTATCGGCTGGCTGATTTTGCGTTAGGGAGCGTTGCGAGGCAGGAATGGCTAAACACGAGTCCAACGAAGCTTTCTTCTGGATGCTGTTCAGTGCCGGTGGAGTCGTCTCGGCAATCTTCATACCCGTACACCTGTTTCTGTTTGGGCTGGCATTTCCATTGGGGTGGTTACAGGCCCCGACCTACGACAATCTGATCTCTCTGGTCAGAATGCCCTTGGTGCGGATTTACCTGTTCGTGCTGTGCTCGCTTCCTCTGTTTCACTGGGCCCACCGCTTTCGCTACACACTCTACGATGGTCTCAAAGTAAAGCATCTTACCGGCCTGATCTTTGTTCTATGTTATGGTGGGGCCGCTCTGGGGACGGTGATAGCTGCCTATTTGTTGTGGAACATTGCGTAGCGCAGGCCCTCATGGAGGTATTGTGGAACTTAAGCTGAAGACGATTTCGCAGAACGGCATTCGCGAGGCGATATCAAAGGCCGAACTGTACCGCTGCCTGAAAGAGCCCGAGGAATCGGAATCCATCTGCCACGACATTCTGGCGGTCGATCCGCAGAACCAGATGGCCATGCGCATCCTTGGACTAGCTATTACCGACGAGTTTACCGGCCAAGGTTCAGACCGTTATGCCGACGCCGAGGCAATGTTCCAAGGCCTTGCCGATCCGTATGAAAGGCAGTACTACATGGGTCTGTTACTGGAGCGCCGCGCTAAAGCAGAAACGCGTGCCGCCCACCCGGCGCACGCCGTGAGCGCCCTGTTTACCGAAGCCATGGGTCATTTTGAGGCGGCGGAAAAGATCCGACCGCCGCAGAATGATGATGCGATGCTGCGCTGGAACCGTTGTGCGCGTCTCCTGGCAAAACTACCGCAGGTCGAATGGTCCCAGCATCAGGAGACTTTCGAAGACCACGATACGGCGCCGGTCCATTCCTCCAGCCGTGCCGCCAAGTTGTCGAGGTAGGCGAACGCTTCCCTAACCGGGCCCTTGATCAATCGGCGATGACGGCATCCGTCCGTTCCTCCGCCGGAGCCACGCTGGGGACAATCGTCAGCACATCCGTTTGCACCTTGTCCCACTGCTGGATGAGCAGACCCTTGGCTTCAAACAGGTTGCGAATCGAATGCTGGTTCCAGCCCACCACCTCTTCCAGGATCGGAACCAGAATGGCCAGGGCGCTGTCGCTGATCACCGATCGCTTGGCGATGGGCGCAAGATACTTGTTCTCAGAGACGGCGATCGTGAAGCCATCGCGCCGGTTCACGTGCAGCATGACGTGGATGTCGGAGCTGCCATCACCGACATAGACAATGCGGTCAGGCCCGGTCCGAAGGTTCTCAAGCAACTTATCGATGACGGCGACCTTGCCATATCCCGCCGTCACCTGAAGGATGCGTTCAATTTCGCCACTCTTGTTGTATTCAAACTCCGTACCATAGATATGATCGGCAGGGATAATTCCCTCGAGGGCCGAGCGGATTACTTCCACCGGGCCAGCCGAAATCACGTAAAAATCGAAGTGGTAGCCCTCAACCTCGTCCGAAAGGAAGCTGTAGAGCAAGTCAATATTCGGCTTCAGGCGCACCCGCTTGCCGGCCTCGTAGAGATGCTCAGGACGGACTTTGGAGCGAAACTCGGGATCGTGCAGCAGCAGATAGGCGAGCTCGCCACCCTGCTGGACAAGGTTCAGCTTGGCCATCCCCGTGGCCTTGCGCTCAAACTCAGCCTCTGAAATCCCCAACAACTCGGCGAGAACGTAGCCCGAGTCGTTGAAGCTCAGGGTCTGATCAAAATCGCTGGCAAATATGTATCGCTTCCGAGGAAGTATTTTCTCTATCATGTCTTCTGACTCGTGTTGATGGTGCTGCGGGTATAAATTCAAACCCAGGTCCTCTTTAAAAATGTAGGTATGAGATATCTATTAGATTCCCCGTCAGGTTGAGAGTTGATGAAATTGCGGTAGATTCTTTTGATCGCAGCTATCATGCGTGTTTGTTGTGAGATACGACGCGCCGCCGAGCGAAGAATTGGCGGAAATACGGTTAGGAAAAGGAAATCATGAAAACTTTGTGGTTTGCCGCGGCGTGCCTGGTTTTGGCGGCCAGCGGCTCGGCGCAGTCATCCGGAGGGCCTTCGTTGTCCTCCCAGGTCGATTCGGTTTACCCCCAAGTGGAAGCGCTCTACATGGACCTGCACCGGCACCCCGAGCTGTCGCTGTATGAGACCAACACCGCAGCAAAGCTGGCCGCGCGGGTGCGCGAACTCGGCTATGAGGTGACGGACAAAGTGGGCGGTACCGGCGTGGTTGCCATCCTGCGCAATGGGCCCGGTCCAACGGTCATGCTGCGGACTGAGCTGGACGGACTTCCGGTTCAGGAAAAAACAGGCTTGCCATACGCGAGCACGGTCCGGGCCAAGGACGATGCCGGTCACGATGTGCCCGTGATGCACGCGTGTGGCCACGACATCCACATGGCCGCATGGGTAGGGACTGCGACCATCATGGCGCAAACCAAGAGCGTCTGGCATGGAACGCTTATCCTGATTGCGCAGCCTGCGGAAGAGCGTGTCATGGGCGCCAAGAACATGATTGCCGACGGCCTGTTTACGCGCTTTCCCAAACCTGATGTTGGCGTGGCCCTGCACACCGGCAATAACCTCCCGGCTGGGAAAGTTGGTTTCACTCCGGGATACGCGGCCTCTAACTCAGACGCGGTAAACATTACGATTTATGGCAAGGGCGGCCACGGAGCCAGTCCCGAATCCACTGTCGATCCGGTTGTCATCGCCGCTCGCGTAATCCTGACGCTGCAGACGATCGTATCGCGTGAAACCAAGCCGGGCGATCCCGCTGTCATCACTGTCGGCTACATCCAGGGCGGCACCAAAAGCAACATCATTCCCGATGAGGTCCACCTCGGGTTGACCGTCCGCTCGTTCACGCCAGAAGTACGTAAGCATCTGCTGGCTGCAATCGAGCGGATCGTCAAGGCGGAAGCTCAGGCGTCGGATTCGCCCAAGCCACCCTCGGTGCAACTCACCGAATCCACTGACGCGCTCTATAACGACCCTAAGCTGGCCGAGCGGCTCAGCCAAGCGCTCACTCAAGCCTTGGGTCCCGGGCGAGTGCAGAAAGAACCACCCACGATGACTTCGGAAGACTATTCCTATTTCGTCGAGGCCGGGGTGCCCTCATTTTATTTCTGGCTTGGCGTCGCCGATCCCGAAAAGTTCAAAGCGGCGAAGGCCAGCGGAGTTCAGCTTCCGTCAAACCATTCGCCGTTCTTCGCGCCCGACATGGAGCCCAGCCTGAAGACGGCCATCGAGTCAGAGGTCGTGGTGCTGCGAAACTTGATGACAACCAGCAACAATGCCAGTGCAGGGCTGCAGTAGAATTCACACTTTGCGTCGCCGAGTCTGTGTTTGACTGTGATTTCCTTCGCTACCATTTTCAGGATCAACAGGGATTATCCGCGATGAAAATTCTTAGCCTGACCACCGACCCGGAATTGGCGCTGTTACGCCAGCACGCTCTCGAAACCGCCGGCCACCAAGTGGCTTCGATCATAAAAGAAAAAGAGGCGCTGGAGGCGCCCGACAATCCCGATCCCGTCGACGTGATTCTTGTCTGCCATCGTCTGCCCGACGCTATCGCAAGAAAAGTGATCCGCTTCTTCCACGAGCGGCATCCGGAGAGCAAAGTTGTGTACATCGTCCATCTTTATGGCGAGTGGCCCGAGGTCGAGGCCGACCGCTATGTGGTGGGGGCCGACGGACCGGACGCGTTGTTGCGGGTGATCAGCGAGGTCCAGCCAACGATTTAAACTGCAACTTGGGTGAAATTGTGCTACAAACACTGCACCACTTTCGGTGCGGCTCTCATCCAAGGGCCACCGGGAGAGTATTTTCACAGAACGGGGTTCATGGGCCAGAGGCCGAACCGGGTGAGGTGCCAGATGGATGTAGTTACGATTGCGGTGGTGGTCGTGATTTTGGTCAGCTACCTGATTGGTACGTTGACCAGTTCGGTGGAGACCGAACGCGAGCTACCGCACCGCTATTAAAGCGGCGGGAAACCTGAGGCGGGAAGCGCGCGGTATGGATTTTGCCGGGTCTCGCCCTTTCTAAAGCCTACCGTCCGGCTAAAATCGTCATTGCCGGACTTGATTTTCCAAAGCCGATTTTCCAGAGTCTCAACATGACCCACGCCTGGCACGACATTTCTCCCGGCGGCAACCTGCCGCGTGAGTTCTACTCGGTCATCGAGATTCCTTTCGGCTCCAGCGTCAAGTACGAACTTGACAAGCAGAGCGGGCTTATCAAGCTCGATCGCGTGCTCTATTCGGCTGCTTACTATCCCGCGAACTATGGCTTCATTCCGCAGACCCTGGCTGAGGACGATGACCCGCTCGACGTGCTGGTCTTGTGCCAGGAAGCGGTCGTGCCCCTTACCCTGATTCACGCCCGTGCCATCGGGCTGATGACCATGATCGATACAGGCAAGAAGGACCACAAAATTATTGCCGTCGCCACTCAGGACCCGGAATTCAACTCCTACAACGAGGCCGATGAGATGCCGGAGCACCGGCTGAACATGCTGCGCCGTTTTTTTCTGGATTACAAGCAACTGGAGGGCAAGACGGTCGAGGTGGACGCCATCCAGCCTGCAGAACATGCCTTGCCGGTCATCGAGGACGCTCTGGCGCGCTACACGCAACAACGTCGTCGCGGCTTTGGCAAGGCCCACTAGAGCTGCGGCTTCCTACGCAAGCGTATAATCATTACTAGTGGGGTTATCCTCAGCAGGTTCCCCCCTCCAGCGCCTTCCGTTACCCAGGAGGGTGTAGACCTCAGCCTTCCTTACAAGCGTACTTCTAAGACAGCTTGAGACTCTTTTGCGTAACAATCCACGGAGGACACGATGACCACGACACCGCAATCTCTGCCTGCTCAGAACATCCAGCTCAGCCAAATTCTGCAAAGCGCGGTGGTCCTGAACTGGAGTGACCTGGTGCAGGTAGCCACCGGCGGCCTACTGCAGATCGAATACCACATCGGCGGCGAGCGTTCCGTGGACAGTCTGAAGATGTGGTGCAACACCACCCGCGGATACTGGAGCCTGATCTGCGATTACTCGGTGAATCCCGGCTGGTCGAATGGCCCTCGCTTCAGCAACGGCTTTCATTCCCGAAGCCTCGGGCGGCTGTTGGAGTCGATCATGATGAACCAGAACCTGTTCCAGCATGCCTCCGAGGTCAATAGCAACATCGTGATCCAGATCAGTCCGCCCACGCAGGAAGAAGTCGCAGCCGCCAAGCTGCAACTGGACCAGGTCTTTCCCGCGCCGGTTGCCGCCCTGCGTAAAGTGGCTCCCCGGCTGCGAGTACAAGTTCCCTCAGCGGCGCTCATCTAAACGCGAAGATGTTACAGGGACGCTTGTGAAGGCCGGCCGCGCCAAGAAGGACTCTCCGTAGCGCTGAGGACCTTTCAGTACCCTGACGACCCTACAGTGGAAGCCCGGAACTCGTTGTGCTAGCATTCTAAGTTTGTTCAGTTTCACCATGCCCAGACTGGCATGGTGCCCCGCCTTTTTGCCTCACCGGCAACCTCCGGGGTTGTGCGAGCACGATCGCGTGCTACTTGGGAGCAATGCCTCTGAGCGCCAGGTGGAGCGGATCACTCGAAGGAGTCCATAGGTGAAGATTTTCGAAGGCGCAAACATCCGCAACGTCGCCCTGATCGGGCATTCACACTCGGGCAAAACCTCTCTTGCCTCGGCGATGCTTTTTACTGCCGGCGCCACCCAGCGTTTCGGCCGGGTCGACGAAGGCACTACCGTCACCGATTACGACGAAGAAGAGGTGTCGCGGGCGATGTCTATCTCAGCCGCGACCGCTTTTGTGGAGTGGGGCAAGACCAAGATCAATCTGATTGACACGCCCGGTTTCAACATGTTCATTCATGAAGCCGAGATGGTCATGCCTGCGGTGGAAGCGGCCCTGGTCGTGGTGGACGCGGTCAGCGGCGTGGAAGTGGTGACCGAGCGCATCTGGAATTACTACGACCGGGTCGCGTTGCCGCGGGTCATCGTGTGCACGCGGACCGACCGCGAGCGCGCCGACTTCAATCGCGTCATGGAATCTCTCACTACCGCGTTCGGGCGGACGGTTGTGCCGGTGCAATTGCCCATCGGCTCGGAGAAAAGTTTCACCGGCGTCGTCGATCTGGTGAAGATGCAGGCCTACACCTACCAGATGGGCGGCAACGGCAAATCAACCGTCGGCCCCATTCCCGCCAACATGGAAGAGCAGGCCAAGGCCGCGCACGAAAGGTTGGTGGAGCTGGTTGCGGAAGGCGACGATACCTTGATGGAAGAGTTCTTCGACAAAGGCACTATCGCCGAAGAGCACATTATCGCCGGCCTGCACAATGCCATTCGCGAAGACAAGATCTTTCCCGTGCTCTTCGCCTCAGGTCTGGGCAACATCGGGACCGACGAGGTGCTCGATTTCATCGTCGATTACATGCCCACGGCGGTTGAGCGTGGCGAAGTGAAAGCCGCGGCCACCGCCAACAATGGCGAGCCGCCAGTCCGCAAGATCAGCGACTCCGCGCCGCTCTCGTTGTTCGTCTTCAAGACCATCAGCGATCCGTTCTCGGGACGCATCTCGTTCTTCAAGGTTTATTCCGGGGTGCTGAAGAACGACGCGGGCCTGCAAAACTTCAGCCGCGGCAGCTCCGAAAAGTTCGCCCACCTCTCCATCATGCAGGGCAAAACTGCGGTCCCGGTCAACGAGCTCCATGCCGGCGACATCGGCGCCGTGGCGAAGTTGAAGGACACCCTGACCGGCGATACCCTGGGCGACAAGGGATCTGCCATCCAGTATCCGCAGGTCACCTTTGCCGAGCCGGCGATTACCTTCGCCATCGAGCCTAAGACACGTGCCGACGAAGACAAGCTGAGCAACGGTATTCACAAGCTGATGGAAGAAGATGCCATGCTGCGCTTCTTCCGCGATGCTCAGACCAAGGAGTTCCTCATTGCGGGCACCGGCCAGCAGCACATCGAAGTCATCGTTTCCAAGCTGAAGAACCGCTATCACACGGAAGTGAACCTGAAGGCGCCCAAAGTGCCATACCGCGAGACCATTCGCGGCAAGGCCGACGTGCAGGGACGCCACAAAAAGCAGAGCGGCGGACACGGCCAATTTGGCGATTGCAAGATCAAGATGGAGCCCATGCCGCGTGGAGGCAACTTCGAGTTCGTGAATGAAATCTTCGGCGGCGCAATTCCAAAGAACTACATTCCCGCCGTCGAGAAGGGCATCGTCGAAGCCGCACAGCGCGGCTTTCTCGCCGGCTTCCCAGTGGTGGATTTCAGGGTCATCCTGTATGACGGCTCCTACCACGACGTGGACTCGAACGAGTTGTCATTTAAGACTGCCGGCCGCATCGCCTTCCGCAAAGCCATGGAGCAGGCCAAGCCCACAATTCTGGAACCGATCATGAATGTCGAGATCACCATTCCCGACGAGTTTGCCGGCGCCATCATGGGCGACCTGAACAGCCGTCGCGGCCGCATCCAGGGCATGGACAACAAGGCGGGCAAGACTGTCGTCAAAGCCGTAGTGCCAATGGCCGAGATGCTAACCTATGGCACCGACCTGACCTCGATGACGCAAGGCCGCGGCAGCTTCTCGATGGAAATGGACCACTACGACTTCGTCCCCGCACTGCAGCAGGAAAAGATCATCACGGCTGCCAAGGCCGAGCGCGGCGAAGAGGTTGAGGTGGAGGAGTAGCGGCGACGCTATTCGCTCTTCGCCAGTGACCCAAGCGAAGACGTTCACGTTCGCTTGTCATCCCGACCGAGGACTTCAAGCCGAGCGGAGGGACCTGCTGTTAGCCCGACAGGGCGACATTTGTGTTAGCCGTGGGCGTTAGCCCGCGGTTAATATCGCAAGCGGAACCCCAAGCCACGAAGCGGCGGCACTGGAATTCGGAAGGCCGGCTGCGGCCCCCCTCTTTTCGCTCCTCAAAACCTCGGAACTTTCTTCCAACCTCTGCGTATCTCAGACTGTAAGCGATCTTCAAGAAGAAATGAGGCAAACTATGGATGGAAGCATCGTTGGCTTGGTGGCGGTAATCATGATCTTCGGGATTCCCATCGCGGGGATGTACACCTACTACCGGGTGCGCAAGCTGCGCAGCGAAGAGCGCCTGGCGGCCCTGGCGCGTGGGATTAGCGTTCCCATGGAGCCCGAGCTTTCGCAGGCGGCTCGTTCCCGTCGGGCAGGTATCCTGCTGGTCAGCGGATCGATTGGCTACACCATCGCATTTGCGTTGATCGCACGCACCGAACCCGACGCCTGGACGGCCGCGGCCTTTGGCGTGATTCCCCTCGCGATCGGACTTGGCTTCTTCCTCGATGCGACTTTCGTGCGCCGTGACCTGCGGGCCTCGTAACTGAGGCCACGCGATTGACTCAACAGCTACGGTTAGTCTTCCCCTTGCGGCTTCATTCGCCCGCTGCGCAAATAGCGATTGTGCCAGCCCAGGGCTTCACTCAACAGGTGCGGAGTATGCCGTCCATACGAGAGGCGCTCGGCACGGTTGAGGTAGTCGAGCAGCAGCGGCTTGTAGTCGGGCGAGGCGCACTTCTCGATGATCAAGTGCGCGCGCTGGCGGGGCGATAGTCCGCGCAAGTCGGCAAGTCCCTGCTCGGTTACAACCACCTGAACATCGTGCTCTGTGTGGTCCACGTGCGAGGCCATAGGAACGATGGTCGAGATCGTCCCTTTCTGCGCCGTCGATGGCGCCATGAAGATGGACAGGTATCCATTGCGGGCAAAATCGCCGGACCCGCCAATTCCGTTCTGAATGCGCGATCCCATCACGTGCGTCGAGTTCACGTTGCCATACATGTCGGCCTCGATCATGCCGTTCATGGCAATCACGCCCAGCCGCCGGATGATCTCGGGATGGTTGGAGATTTCTTGCGAACGCAGCACGATGCGATCGCGATAGCTGGCCATGTCGGCGTTGACCTCAGTCAGCATCTCCGGGCTGAGCGAAAACGCGGTCGCCGACGCTGCGGTCACTTTGCCCGACTTCAGCAGCCGAATCATGCCGTCCTGGATGACTTCGGTGTAGGAAGTTAGCCCTTCAAACGGGCCCTCTTCGAGACCGAAGAGCACCGCGTTGGCGATGTTGCCGACGCCCGATTGCAGCGGCAGCAGGGTCTCTGGCATGCGGCCCTTCTGCACTTCCCAGCTAAGGAATTCGAGAATGTGTCCGGCGATACGGCGCGAGGCCTCATCGGGCGCTTTGAACGCGCTGTTGCGGTCAGGAGAATCGGTGAGCACGACCGCGACTACCTTCTCCGGTGGGACGTGAAGGTAAGGGCTGCCAATGCGCTCGCCGGTGTGCGTCAAGGGAATCGGTCCACGATTGGGCGGCGGTTGCAGGCCGTAGTAGATGTCGTGCATGCCTTCCAGCGCCTCAGGCTGCCACGAGTTGACCTCGATGATCACGTGCTCAGCCTGCTCGATCCATGTCTTGTTATTGCCGAGAGACGAACTCGGCACCAGGCGGCCGTCTTCAAGCACGGCGGTGACTTCGATAAGCGCCAGATCAAGCTTGCCGAGGAAGCCATACTCCACGAACTGCGCCACGTGGCTGAGGTGGATGTCCATATACTCCATCTCGCCGGCGTTGATGCGCTTGCGCGTCTCGGGATCAGACTGGTAGGGCAGCCGCAGATGAATTCCGCCCGCCATGGCGAGCGCGCCATCGAGCTCCGGCCCGGTAGAGGCGCCGGTGAAGATGCTGACCTGGAACTTCTGTCCGCGCAGGTTGGCATCGGAGATACGGCGCGCCAGCGCCATCGGCACCGCCTTGGGATAGCCGGAGCCGGTAAATCCGCTCATGCCAATCTGGTCGCCGGAGTGGATGAGAGCAGCAGCTTCTTCAGCGCTCATGATGCGGTTGGCCAATGCGGAGTTGAGGACGCGGGAAGTCGTGGAAGCGGCGGCGGTAGACATATCTATGAGTGCCTCTCAGTCGTATGAAAGTCGAAAGCTATAACTAATAACGATAGAAGCATGGTGACCGGCGGTCTGTGAGGTGTATCACATGGGAGGGCCGCAGAAAGCCGTATCGGGAACTAGAACACGTGCTACCCTGCATTCGAATAGGGCTGGGCCACTCATGATACGACGCTTTTTTGTCTTTACCGCCTTTCTTATGACGTGCCTCCCGCTTGGCATGCTGGCGCAAGGTGCCAAGCCGGTTTCCGACAATCCTGACCTGACCGCTGCTGACCAGCTCTACAAAGCCGGCAAGTTTGCCGCGGCGGCTGAAAAATACCAGGCTCTTCTGAAGATCGACGCCAAACTGGCGCCGGCAGAGGCCGGTCTCATCGAGTCATGGCTGCACCAGGAAAAAATCGATGAAGCCTCCGCCGGGGCGACCAAGGCTCTTGGCGCTCAACCTAATTCGGCGGCGCTGCTGGCAGCCATGGGTGACGTGCAGTTCCGCCTCGCCAGAATGCCCGAAGCGGAGTCCTCGTATTACAAAGCGCTGAAAATCGACCCTCGGGAACTTCGCGCCTGTCTTGGTCTGGTTCGTCTCTACCGCGCCTATTCGCTTTATCGCCGTGCCTATGACGCGCTCGTGGTGGCGCATCAGATTGCTCCGAACGATCCGGAGGTGCAGCGCCGGTGGTTCAACACGCTTCCGCGCCGCGAGCGTATGGCGGCCATCGAGGCCTATCTCGCCGGTCCGCATCCCGACGATCCGGAAGAAACTGAGCATCTGCAGCACTATCTCGATTTTCTTAAGGCCACGATTGACAAGCCCGCACATGCCTGCCGTTTGGTCAGCAAGGTGGAGCAAACCGATACCAAACTCCAACGGATGTCTCACAATCCGAAGCGTATCGACGGCTTCAGTTTGGCAGTCAAGCTGAACGACCATAACACCCACCTGCTGCTGGATACGGGAGCCAGCGGGATCCTCGTCGGTCGTAAGAGCGCGGAGAAAGCTGGCCTGACCCGCATCTCTGACATCCGTTTGGGGGGAATCGGTGACAAAGGCCCGCAGGTCGGATATCTGGCAGTAGCTGATCACATTCGGATCGGAGAGCTGGAGTTCGCAGACTGTGTGGTCACCGTCAGCGATCGGACACCGCTCGCCGACGAAGACGGTCTTGTCGGCGCGAACGTTTTCAGCTCCTATTTGATCGACATTGATTTTCCGGCGGAGAAGGTAAAATTGTCGCCCCTTCCCAAAAGGCCCGATGAGACAGTCGCGCCCACGGCCCTGAACAGCGAAGGCGAGTCGCGCTCCAATTCCGACGACGATACCGGCAAAGCGGCAGCCGATCAGAAGGCGGGATCGACCGGGGACGCTAGCCAGCCCGCGAAAGCTGTCGCAGCGCCTGATCTTCCCAAAGATCGCTACATTGCTCCAGAGATGAAAAGCTGGACGCCCGTCTTTCGCTTCGGCCATCAGCTTTTGATCCAAACCGAGGTCAATGACTCCAAGCCGATGCTGTTTCTAATCGACACCGGCGCCTGGACCAACTTTCTTTCCACCAGGGCGGCGCGGGAGGTCACGAAGATCAGCCCCGACTCCCGTATGCACGTGAAGGGAATGAGCGGGAGTGTGGCCGATGTTTATAGCGCAGACAAAGCCACGCTTCGATTTAGCCACATCAACCAGAAGGCCTGGGATGTCGTGGCCTTCGATCTGTCCAACCACAGCAAGAGAACGGGCACCGAAGTCTCCGGCATCTTGGGGTTTCAACTTCTGGGGAGGTTGCAACTCAAGATTGACTATCGCGACGGGCTGGTTGATTTTTCTTACGACCCGAGCCAGTGGCAGCTCAAGCACTGAAGACAAGCTGAAGACGATGGCCCGACCCATCCCAAGATTTAGGCGGGTTCCAGGTTTAGCGCTCGCCGGAACGAGCCACGCTCATTCTTGATCTTCTCCTGTAGCAGCATGATGGCGTAGATCAACTGCTCCGGGCGCGGAGGACAGCCGGGCACGTACACATCCACGGGAATCCACTGGTTAACGCCCTGCACCAGAGCGTAGTTGTTGAAAACGCCTCCCGAGGTGGCACACGCACCCATCGAGATGACCCATTTGGGCTCCGGCATCTGCATATAGAGTTCGCGGATGACGGGCGCCATCTTCTGCGAGACGCGGCCGGCGATGATCATCAGGTCTGACTGCCGCGGCGACGGACGAAAGACCTCGGCGCCAAAGCGGGCGATATCGAAGCGTGAAGCGCCCATCGACATCATCTCAATGGCGCAGCAGGCCAGACCAAAAGTCATCGGCCAGATCGAGTTCTTGCGCACCCAGTTGACGACCGCATCCATTGAGGCCATGAGGACGCCTTCGTGCTGCTGCTGACCAAACGTGGCCCGCAGAATCTGCCCGCGGCTTTGCTCCGATCCGACAAGATTGTCGAAGCGCTCTTTGCCGGGCTCGGGATTATCGAAATGTGGAGGCCGATACTCGGTCGTCATTTGAATAATTATACCTACTCTTCTTGATGCTTCGCCGTCGATTAGGGACGCGACTCTGCCATTGCCTGGCTACGGCGTGACCACCACTTTGCCGAACTGTTCGCTGCTGGCGAGATACTCATGTGCCGCGCGAGTTTCGCTGAGCGGGAAAGTGCGGTCAACCACCGGTTTCAATTTGCCTGCGAAAACATGCTTGAGCACCTCGTCCAATTCGCCCATTGCGCCCATATAGGAACCCAGAAGCGAAAGCTGCCGCGAAAACAGAAAACGGAGATCCAGGTCACCCTGAAAACCGGTGGTGGTGCCGCAGGTGACGAGCGTACCGCCAGCTTTCAGAGATTTCATGCTCTCCTTCCAGGTGGCCTGGCCCACATGCTCGAAGACGACGTCCACGCCGCGGCGATTTGTAATCCGCTTCACCTCGTCGGAGATCTTCTGCTTGTAATGATCGATGGTATGGTCAGCGCCCAGCTCGCGAGCTTTCGCCAGCTTCTGCTCATCGCCGGCGGTGGTGATCACTTCAGCGGACAGCATTTTGCAGATCTGGATTGCGGCCGAGCCTACTCCCGATCCAGCTCCCAGGACCAGCACGGTTTGTCCGGCCCGCAACTGAGCGCGGCCAACCAGCATGTGCCACGCCGTTAGAAAGACCAGCGGGACACTTGCCGCTTCCACGAAACCCAGCGAATCGGGGATGGGAATGACATTGACGCGCGGCACGGCGATCAGTTCGCAGTTGCCTCCATCCACCCCGTTGCCCAGCACGGCAAAGTGCGGGCAGAAATTGTGCCGTCCAGCGCTGCACTGCTCGCAGTGATTGCAGAAAACCATCGGGGCCAGCAGCGCGCGCGTGCCCGGCTTAAGGTCGGTGATGTACTCGCCACACTCAACAACCTCACCCGCGATGTCACTGCCCAGGATATGTGGCAGTTTCACTCCGGGCAGGCCCATGCGGACCCAGATGTCGAGATGATTCAGCGCACAAGCGCGCACCCGTACCAGGACCTGGTCCTTGCGCAACTCCGGATCAGGAATGTCTTCGTACTTGAGAACTTCCGGACCGCCGAACTCATGAATGCGAACGGCTTTCATTGTGCTGTTCCTCGCGAATCTAAACTCTACGGTGCGGTTGCGATGTGGTCTATACAGGAGTTTAGATAAGGCCTCACGATATCGATTGCTCCGAGACTGGCGCCTGCGTCCCAACAAAGATCATTGCGCGCCTCGTTGTCAGCGCAGAACCCTTCCAGCCCAGTGCGGAGGATGTCGACACTCGCCTCCCCGTGGTAGGTCATCATAACGAGGAAGCAAAGCCCCGCCTGCGCTAACAACATTCGAGCCAGAATGGGACGGGTTTCCGGAGAAAATGCGCAGTAAAGGCTAATCAACTCCTCCAGATCTTCCACTTTACGTCCGGTATCGGGATCTGCCAACTGAGGATTGCCGATCGCCCTCACCTCGGTTTCGAATGCGCCAAAGGTAAGCGGCTGGGTACTGTCATTCTGGGTATGAATCAAATGTTCAGTCGTATTGTCGAGATCTCCGGCCACAAGGCCCTGGGGATAGCTGACAGGATTCATAAGTAGGTGCTCGCGACCCTCCCAAACCGGGTCGTAATCGAGCTTGGGAGATAAGCCAGCAAAATCGAAAGCGTCTCCGTAGGAACGGAACAGGGATTTCAACAGGAGGTACCGCAAGCGCAAAGTCTGGTCGAGCTTGAAATCGACGAATGTTATGCGTTGCTGAATGATGCGGAAGTGCACCGCAGGTACGATAAGGCGGTAAGCGGTCGAGCGCAGGAAGTAACCCGGGTGATCGATCCAGCTATCGTGTCCCGTCCCAAGATGGTGCTGGCGCGACGTGCGGGCCAGCGCTGAAATCCGGCTATAACAACTGTCAACTGCCTCATATAGCTGCAGGAAGAAAGGCTCGACCTGTGTATAGAGCCGCTTGAGGGCCTCATACTCGTAGTCGCGGCGAGCGGCCTTGGCACTATTGCGGTCGGCGTACTCTGCTTTGGCGTCCTCAATCTGCTTCTGCAACTCGGCTTTTTCGTTCTCAATTATTGCCTGTAGAGCCGCCTTCTGGCCTTCAATTTGACCCTGCAACTCTGATTTCTGGTTTTCAAGCTTCATTTGCGCGATGGGATTAAAGATCTGGCCGAGAAGGGCGACGGTCAGACTGACTGCGCCGGCGATGAGACCGACTACCACAGGTGCTTCCATGGCGTGAATTTTACCTCGGCACCAAACTCGAATGAAAGCTCAGGATTTTGGGCCCCCCTTTGACTTGTCTCTCAGGCATCTCAATAATGAAAGAACTATCTCCATGGATATCTACGAGCAAATTGTCGAGCTTCGCCGCCAGGGTCGCCGCGGCGCGGTCGCCACCATCACCAACGTTCGTGGCTCCATCCCCTCGTTCCAGACTGCGAAGATGCTGGTGCGCGATGATGGCTCTATCGTGGGCACAATCGGCGGCGGCTGCGTCGAAGCCGAGGTTTGGCAGGTCGCGCGGGAAGTGATGGAACAGGAGAAGCCGCGCTCGCTCACCTTCAACCTCAACAACAATCCGAAGTACGATACTGGTCTGGTTTGCGGCGGTACGCTGGAAATCTTCATCGAGCCTGTGCTTCCACCCGCATTGCTGTACATTTTTGGCGCCGGCCATGTCGCCTATAACTTGTATAAGGTGGCTGCCATTGCCGGCTTCGACATCGTCGTGGTCGATGATCGCGAGGCCTACGCCAACCGTGAGCGCTTCCCTGGGGCGCGCGAGGTGATTGCCTGCGATTTCGAACTGGCTACGGCGCAACTGGATCCGCCTGAATCGTCGTACATAGTGATCGTCACTCGGGGACACCACGATGACATGCGTGTACTGCGATGGGCCATCAATACGCGCGCCCGCTATCTGGGAATGATCGGCTCACGCCGCAAGACCATTTCGATTTACAAAGAGCTGGAGAAAGAAGGCATTCCGGCAGAGAAATTCAGGGATGTGCACGCTCCTGTGGGTCTTGAGATTGGCGCGGTCACGCCGGAAGAAATCGCGGTCGCCATCGTGGCCGAGATGATTGCTGTTCGACGGCGCGCTCTGACGGACGTTCCCAGCAAGATGTATTCCTACCCTGTCAGCGACGCCACGGCGCATGATGAGCAGGATGCGGCTATCGAAGAAGGTCCCACGCACAATCCATGACCGGCTACCGCCTGTTGTCCGTTTGCGGCTCGGGATGGATGAGCACGCGGAACAACTCCGGTAGTTCCTGGCGAAACCGGCTTTCCATTGTGGTCTGAATGTCGTGCACACGCGACAGCGGCAGATCGTCATTCATCGTGCAATGCAGCGACAGGTAGAGCCGCCCACCAACCCGCTTGAACATCAGGTCATGCATGTCCACGACCTCGGGGAACCCTTCCCGCACCTGTTGCAGGCGGTGTTCGAAACCCGGCGCGGGGACCAAGCCGTCGCTGGTCTCGATGGTGGCGGGCTCGCTCTCGATGTGAGTCAGAATGCTGGCGATCTCGCTTACATCCTGTTTCATCTCGCTTTCCAGACGCGTAACTCGATCGTGTGCCTCTTTTAGGCTGAGCTTTTCGTCGAGTTCAACATGCTGCTCAACATGCAAGCTGCCGCCCAGGTCCTGCACACTGATGTCGTGCACATTGAGGTTGTTGCGAGTGGCCACTGCCCGAATGCGGTCAAAGAGGCTCTCCTGCCGGCTGGCCCGCGAAACCGTGTTCACCACGACGTCAGCATCGGGCAGGACCGCGCGGATGCGGGCCGCAACTTCATTGGAGACCTGCTCGGACTTCTGAAAGGTCACGGTGCGCGACATGGCAACCGAGACGTCGGCAAAATACCGGCTGCCGCTTCGCCTGATGCGCACCCGACCCACTTCCAGTACACCGTTCGCGCGGTACACCTCTTGAATAATCCGGCTGCGCACGCCGGCGGGCGCTGCATCAAGCAAGGCGTCAACGGTTTGTCGCGCCAGACGCCAACTGACGTACACCACAATGCAAGCCACACAGAGGGCGGCGATCGAATCGGCCTTTGTCAGCCAAGGCTGCGAGTACAGCCTGCCCGCCGCCACCAGGGCCAATCCCAGGATGACGACCGCACTGGACCAGATGTCGGTGCTGAAATGCAGGGCATCAGCGTGCAGTGCCTGACTGTCGTACTTGTCAGCTATGCGTCCCAAGCGGCGTGAACGCCAGTAGTCCACAATGATCGACGTTCCCATGACAGCGAATGCCCAGACACTAGGCTCGATGTGCACAGAATGAAAGAAGAGACGCTTGACCGCCTCATAGACGATCCAGATGCAAGTCAGCAGCAGCAAGCCGGTTTCGAGAAAGGCGGAGAAGCTTTCGATTTTTCCGTGGCCGTACTGGTGATCGGCATCAGCGGGTTTGTCGGAGACGCGAACCGAAAAATAAGTGATGGCCGCCGCCACCAGATCGAGGCCGGAGTGCGCCGCCTCGGACAGGATACCCAGACTGCCGGTGGTCACGCCGACCATTGCCTTCAGCAGAGTAATGCCAACCGCAGCATAGATGGAATTGAGGGCGACCGCCTTCTTCTCCTGCCTCATGCCCGCGGTTGCAGCCGATTCCGTCACAGGTTCGATTATTCACCTTCCGTCTAAATCCGCAAGCTCTGTACTGCCTGCCAAGTCTGGTTGCTGACGACAGCCAGCGTGAATGTGGTACATTTTTTGTATCCATCTGTCCTTGCTCCGCCTTAGGGGCGGTATTTACTTCTGGAGGAACACCACTACATGTCACGCTCTACTTTCCTGGTTGTTGCGCTTGCGTGTGCTCTTAGCTATGCCGCTTATGGCCAGGAGCCGGGCTCGCACCAGCACCCGGGAGCACCCACGGCGACTCCAAGCTCGCCGGCGCCTGCACCTGCGGAACCCGACACGGCCAAGGTCCCCATGGATGAACCGGTCATCACTCTAAAAAATGTCTGCCAGCCCAAAGCCGGCGCCAGCACGCCGCCTGACGGTTGCGTAAGCAGCATGACGCGCGAGCAATTTGAGAAGATGATCGCAGCTCTACAGCAACCCGATAAGCCCCCGATGCCTTTCGAGGTGAGGCGCAACTTCGCCTCGCAATATGCGAAGATGCTGGTCTTTGCCGACACTGCACGCGAGCTGAATCTGGAGAACGATCCCCGGTTCGTGCAGATTCTTCAGTTCGTTAGAAATCAGATCCTGACCGATGCCCTCAACCAGCACATCGTCAAGGAGTACTCGAATCTCCCTGATCAGCAGATCGAAGATTATTACAAGCAGAACCCCAAGAAGTACGTGGAGGCCACGCTGCAGCGCATTATATTAGCGCGGGCCGCCGCCACCGCCGATAAGCCCAAGCCCAGCGATGCCGAGGAAAACGCTTTCGCGGAGAAAATCAGGGCACGCTGGGTGGCGGGTGAGGACCCGGTAAAGTTGGAGAAAGAAGCGATGGAGCACGCGGGTCTCACCAATGCTCCGCCTGATGTTAATCTCGGTGCGCGCCGTCCCGGCACCTTGCCTGAGCCTCATGAGTCGGTCTTCGATTTGAAGGCAGGCGAGGTTTCGCAAGTGTTTTCCGACCCGGGATCGCTCTATATCTACAAGGTAATTTCGTCTCGTCAGGTTCCGCTCAGCGAGGTGAAGGCGGCCATCTCCCAAACTTTGCAGCGGCAGATGATCACCGACAAGATCGAACAAATTCAGAAGTCGGCGACCATAGTCCTTAACGAAGCTTACTTTGGGCCAGAGACGCAACCGGCCGTCCATCAAACCATCATCACCCCCAAGGGGGCTGCTGGAGCGAAGCCGAACCCGGGATCGACTCCGCCGAATCCTAATGCAGCCCCTGCTCCGGCGCCGAATCCGGAGCCGCCGCCAAAATAGTTATGCCGCCGGAACGTACTGTTTTGGTCACCGGGATCTCGGGGAATCTGGGCGCCCGGTTACTGCCGTTGCTTTCCGGTTTTCATGTGGTGGGCGTGGACACACGTCCACCCGATAGTTCCACCCTGGCGAGGTTCGAGTCAGCGGACCTGGGCCGTGAGCCGTCTTGCTGGCAGCTTATTGAGTTGCTGCGGGCAACCGGGGCCAGCTCCGTAATTCATCTCGCATTCGTTTTAGATCCCCAACGCTCCGGTGTTTTTGACCCGGAGCGGATGTGGCAGATCAATGTCGCTGGGACGGCCCGAGTGATGGAAGCCGTAAGCGTCGTCAATCGCACCGGCGGTCAGATCAGGCAGTTCATTTTCCCCAGCAGTGTGGCCGTGTATGGTCCGGAAACCTCAGGGCCGGTCCAGGAAGAAGCTCCGCTGCTTGCCCACACGCTGCCGTACGCCATTCACAAACGCGAGTGCGACGAAGTGGTTCGCTATCGGGCCGAAAGCCTCGGCGACTGTCACACCTACCTGGTGCGTCCCCACATCTTCGCGGGCGCGAGCGTGCAGAACTACATGATGGGAGCGTTGCGCGGAACGCCCCTTGGCAACAGCAAACGTGCCGCCCGCATGCGGGCCAGCGGCAAGCGGCTGCCGTGGTTACTGCCTCGCGGCAACAAATATCTGGAGAAGCGCTTCCAGTTCGTACACGTGGACGACATGGCACGTTTGTTGGTGCACCTGTTGGACCGTCCAGACAGCGATCCGTCATTTCTAATTTTGAACGTTGCCGGTCGCGGGGAAGCCATCACCGTTCAACGCTGCGCTGAGATAGCCCACGCGAAGCTCAGGCGTGTTCCGACGCGAGGCGCCTGCCTCATCGTCCTCCGACTGTTGTGGAAGCTGGGGATTTCCTCGATTCCCCCGGCCGCTCTGCCCTATCTGATTGGCTCGTACACGATGGACACCACCCGGCTGCAACATTTCCTCGGCGAGGAGTATGGGCGGATCGTTCAATTCTCCAACGAAGATGCGCTGCGGGAAAGCTTCGAGAACAGTGTCTAGTGGTTAGTATCGCGGCGTCATTCATGAACTTGGTATTGTCATCCTGAGTGAAGTCGCCGCGGCGACCGAGTGGAAGGACCCCTACAGCTGCGAGAAACCAAAAGTATAGCCGCCCCTGACCCCTAGCCCCTGCTCTCTACTTCTTCCCCCGGTACAGCCCCGCAATCCCAAGCGTATACGGAGTCCAGGTGACTTCGCGGAAACCTGCGGCCCGCATCCTCTGCAACATTTCCTGCGGAGACGGAAAGCGCAGCACCGACGCCGGAAGATACGCGTACGGACCCCGCACGCCTGAAATGAGCGTGCCGATGGCTGGCAGTACTCGCCGAAAGTACACTCGATACAATTTGCCGATCAGGCCCTTGGGCTCTCCGAAATCGAGAATGCCCACCTCGCCCTTGGGAGCAAGCACGCGGTAAATCTCCGCCAACCCCCGATCATAGTTGGCAAGATTGCGAAAGCCAAAAGCTGAGGTCACCAGCTGAAACTGGTCCGCAGAAAACGGCAAGTTCAGGGCATCCGCTTCGACCCAGCGAATCTCCCTGCCCGCCGACTTCTGCTCCGCGCGCACCAGCATGGCGTGCGAGAAATCGGCCCCGAAGATTTGTGTGGGCCCGCCATTCCTCGGGGTGGTCAGACGGCGATGCAGCGCAAATGTCATGTCGCCGGTCCCGCAGCACAGGTCCAGCACCTGCGCACCAGGACGCTGCAGCACCTCGCGGAAGACGCGGGCGGTGCGGTTCCACCATACCCGGTCGATGTTCATCGAGAGCACGTGGTTCAGCAAGTCATAGCGGGGAGCGATCGAGGTGAACATATCGCGCACCGCTGCGGCCGCCGATGCCTCGTCTTGCGCCCCGGCCGGGGCGGCGCCCACGATGCGACCGGTCTTGCGATCCAAAGATTTGGCCGGCGATTTGTCGTTCTGGTCCAACGCTATGCCTCTGATAGCTTCTTGATTTCTTCAAGGGCGTGGAAAATCGCTCGTTCCGGCACCGTATTGACCACCTCGACCTTGCCGATGCCCACCGGCAGGACGAAATGCGGCACGCCGCCAACCGTCTTCTTGTCGGAGAGCAATCGCTTGACGATGCCCTCGCTACTCACCTCAACCCTCGGCAAAGGAGCGTATGAGCGCACGAGCGCAGCGATGCGTTGCGCGGTGAGCGAATCGGTCAGCTGCATTTCGCTTCCGATCATGGTGGCGGCAATCATCCCCCAGCCCACCGCCTCGCCATGCAGGAACTGCTTGTAATCGGTCTCCGCCTCCAGCGCATGCCCGATGGTGTGTCCAAAGTTCAGGATGCGGCGCTCGCCGCTCTCGCGTTCGTCCGCGCTCACCACGTCCGCCTTAACGCGAATGCATTCCGTGATCAGTGTCTCCAGTAAGGCGCCGTCACGGCGCAGCAAGGCCTCGCGGTTGGCTTCCATCAGCTCGAAGATGGCGGGATTGCGAATTACGCCGTACTTCATGGCCTCGAACAATCCGGAGCGGTACTCACGCTCCGGCAGCGTCGCCAGCACATCAGGATCGGCCAGCACTGCGAGCGGCTGATGAAAAGTGCCGAGCAGGTTCTTGCCCGACTTCAGGTTCACTCCGGTTTTGCCACCAATCGCCGAATCAACCTGCGCGACCAGGGTCGTGGGTATTTGGACGACAGGAACTCCACGCATGAAGACTGACGCGAGGAATCCCGCCACGTCCCCCACCACTCCGCCGCCCAGGGCCAGGATCACCGACCGGCGGTCAGCGCCGCGACTCACTAATTTCGCGGCAAGTTTTTCCAGTTGCGAGAGGGTCTTCGCACGCTCTCCGTCCGGCATCGCGATGATTTCTACTTTGTGCCCGGCCCGGCTGAAACTCTTGCGAAGCATGCTGCCCCACAGCTTGCGCACCGGCGCCTGCGTCACCACAAAGACGCGCCAATCCAGAGGCACAGTATCGCGCAGTGCGGCCGCCGCTGAGCGCAACAAGCCTCGCTCGACCAGCACTTCATAGGATCGTGATGGGGTGTGAACCGGGATGCGAATCAAGCTCTTAGTGTAATGGATGAGAGTTGCCGTCGTACTCCTTCTGCGCGATTTAACATTTGGGTTGGCGCGTACACGTACCGAATCCGCCGCTCTTCCTGCGTGCTACCATGAACCCGTCACGTCGCCATGAAAGCTCTTCCTTCGGAAACCGATTTCATCGTTGTGGGCGCGGGTATCGCGGGCTTACGGGCCTCGGTGGAACTGGCGTCTGCCGGGCGCGTTCTGTGCCTGGCAAAACGCGAGGTCACCGAATCCAACACGCAATATGCACAAGGTGGCATCGCTGCCGCGCTTAGTGATGACGATGAAGTCCGCCTCCACCTGGAGGACACGCTCAAGGCCGGCGACGGCCTGTGCAATGAGGAAGCGGCGCGCATCCTGGTGGAAGAGGGCCCGCCCCGCATTGAGGAACTGATCGAATGGGGCACGGAGTTCGATCGCGCTGGCACCAAGATCGCATTCACACGCGAAGGCGCGCATAGCCGCAACCGCGTGCTGCACGCCCACGGCGACTCCACCGGACGTGAAATCGGCCGGGCGCTCTATCTTAAAGCCGCGGCCCTGAAGGCCATCACCTTCCAGGAATTCGAATTCACCACCGACTTGCTGGTGCGCGACGGCAGAGTGGTTGGCGTTCGCGTTCTCGACCGCTCCGGCCAATCGCACGAGATCTTTGCCAGCAGCACATTACTTGCCACCGGCGGCCTGGGCCACGTTTACAGCGACACTACCAATCCGTCGGTTGCAACCGGGGACGGCGTTGCCATGGCCCATCGCGCCGGTGCCGAGATCAGCGACATGGAGTTCGTGCAGTTCCATCCCACCGCGTTGTACCTGAAGAACGCTCCCCGGTTCCTGTTGTCGGAGGCACTGCGCGGCGAGGGCGCCTATCTGCGGAACATTGAGCTGAAACGCTTCATGCCCAAGTACCACGAGTTGGCGGAACTGGCTCCGCGTGACGTTGTGGCACGAGCGATTGCCCATGAGCTGGAGCTGGTAAAGCGTCCCGATGCCGCCGTGTATCTTGACCTCACCCACCTGCATGCCGACCGCGTGCGCAAACGTTTTCCCACCATTTACTCCACCTGCATGGAGTACAACATCGACATTGCCACCGAACTGGTTCCCATCCGTCCGGCAGCGCACTACGCCATGGGCGGTGTACGCACCGATCTTCGCGGACAGACTTCCTTACCGGGGCTATACGCCGCAGGAGAGGTGGCCTGTACCGGTGTTCACGGCGCGAACCGCCTGGCCAGCAATTCCCTGCTGGAGGGCCTGGTGTACGGGGCGCGTGCTGCTCAGAACATGCGTGAGCATATTGCGGCCCGCCACGACCGTCCGGCGGTTGCAGGCGCGGAGAATGTCGCACCATCTCCCAATGGACAGGCGGCACAGGTCGAGGCGTTCATCAAGAAAGTGCAATCGCTGATGTGGCAGTATGTCGGCGTGGTTCGTGACGGGAAAGGCCTGCGGCAGGTCGTCTTGGAGTTAAGCGAGTTGCAGCAACAACTGCCTGCCTCAACCGATCGTCGTTCCCACGAAGCGGTAAACATAATACAGGCCGGACTGCTTATCGCCCGCTCGGCGCTGGCCCGCGAGGAAAGCCGCGGCGCTCACTATCGCCTCGACTTCCCCCTAAAGAACGACGCGAAATTCCGCAAACATTCCGTGGTTAGCGGTGACAAGATTCGCTTCGAATAAATCTGCTACGCGGGTTTGTGTTTTTTCTGGGGAAACAACAGTGACAAAAGAACCGAGATCAGCAAAACGCCGGCGACCAAGCCCAGCGCGACCCCAATGGGAATCTGCACGTAGCCCGACGCCAGCATCTTTACGCCGATAAAAATCAGAATCAGCGACAGCCCGTAATGCAGAAAGTGGAAAACCTCGATCATTCCCGCCAGGGCAAAATAGAGAGAGCGCAGTCCGAGAATGGCAAACACATTGGATGTGTAAACGATGAACGGCTCGCGCGTCACCGCAAGCACCGCCGGGATGGAGTCTGTCGCAAACAGCACGTCGGTCGTCTCCACTATGATCAGCACCACCGCCAGCGGAGTTGCGTAACGCACCAGCCCACGTCGCACGAAAAACTTGCTGCCTTCAAAGTCTTTGGTCACCGGGAACAGCTTGCGAAAGCCGCGCAGCACCAGGTTCGTCTCAGGCTGGATCTCTTTGTCTTTTTGGCGGAATAGATTGACCCCGCTATAGATGAGGATCGCGCCGAAGATGTAGATGAACCAGTGAAACCGGTTCAGCAGAGTAATGCCGGCGACGATGAAAATGGCGCGCATGACCAGCGCACCCAGGATGCCCCAGAACAGCACTTTATGCTGAAAGTGCCGCGGAACCTGGAAATAGCGGAAGATGAGCAGAAAAATGAACAGATTATCAACGCTGAGAGACTGCTCGATCAGGTACCCGGCGATGAACTCCAGCGACAACTGGGAGTTGGGCCGCGCGCGACTGCCCACCATCGCGTGTCCGAAAAAGTAAATCAGGACAGCGAAGCCCGCAGCCAGAGAAATCCAGACCAGCGTCCAGCCAATGGCCTCGCGAAAGCCCACGACGTGCTTTTGGCGATGGAAGACACCCAGGTCGAGCGCCAACAGCACAAACACGAACAGGTTGAAGAGCAGCCAGAAGAGCCAGTTCGAGGGCATGGGCGGAATCTCGGAACAGCCATTCTATCTGGCGGGCTGACCACAAGGGCGTTTTCGATGCGCCCCGCGTTTAAACTACAATGGAACCTGCAGTCTCGCCTGCGCTCTACCGGCACCCGACAGGGGCCGTCATTACATCCGCCATTAACGAAAGGAACCATCATGGCCAGGCAACCCGGCGTTTATGCAACCTTGGACACCAGCGAAGGAACCATTGTCTGCCGCCTCTTCGAGCAGGAAGCACCCATCACCGTGAAGAACTTCATCGAACTTGCGGAAGGCTCGCGTGAATGGACCCATCCCCATACCAAGAACAAGAGCAAAGCTCGCCTGTACGATGGCACCATCTTCCATCGAGTGATTCCCGACTTCATGGTCCAGGGCGGAGACCCTACCGGCACCGGGATGGGCGGGCCTGGCTACCAGTTTCAGGATGAGACCACGGGCTCGCCGCACAAATTCGACAAGCCGGGAAAACTGGCGATGGCCAACTCCGGTCCCGGTACCAACGGGTCGCAATTCTTCATCACCGTCACGCCTACGCAGTGGCTGACGGGCAAACACACCATCTTCGGCGAAGTCGTCGAAGGCCAGGACGTGGTGGACAAAATCACCAAGCTCCCGCGCAACCGGCAGGACAAGCCCAACAAGGATGTGGTGTTGAACTCGGTGAAGATCGAGCGGGCGTAAACACAGTTTCGAGTTTCAAGTGGATTGGATTCCGGGGCACCTGGCGGCAGCTCTCCGGCGGAAGGGTCACTACCGCTCTTTCAGCATCCGGCGTAGATTTCGTTTGCCATGGAGTACAGCGACAACCTAAAGCGGTGACGTCTCTGGCCGGTAAACAACGGTGTAGTTGGGATATCGAGTCAGCGTCCAGAAGCGTACATTGCGAGCAGTGAGGTCGGGGCGGGAGTGGCCGCGCAAATGCCCATCGGCAAGAAAGGCGCAAGCATCGTAAATCGCCTGTTCAACGCGGTCAGCGGCGTTCTCGCTTTCCTCCGCGATGTAAGACCAGATGTCGAAGATGTCGGCTTTCGCAAGGGGCGTGAGAGCATATGCACTCATCGCTTGGAGGAATGCTCCCGGCGCCAACCGTCCTTCATAAACTGGATTTCACGGCGCGCCTGTGCACCGTTAATAAGCTCCCCACGTTCGGCCTGCAGATCGCCCTCTTCGATGTGAGCCGACAACGCCCGCCGCTCATCATCGCTCCAGCTTTCTTCGGCATCCTGAGCTTCAAGCGCCCGGCGCAATACATCTTCAACACTTGTATAGCCGCCGCTGGAGAGGCGCTTTTTGATGAGCTCCTCAAGATCGAGCGAAATCTTCAATTGCATACCCGTTCCCCGTTTCCAATCATTGTAATCTCTTAGGTGGCAGCCGTTTGTTTCCTGCTCTTGACCACCCCCTCGAACAGCTTCTCATACTTCCTGGCGATTGCATCCCAGCGATAGAGCGCATCGGCGCGCAGCTTGGCGCGTGCGGCCAACTGCTGGCGAGCGGCAGGGTCATCGAGCAACGCCTGCAACTTCGCGGTGAGATCGTCTTCCGACTTCGCATACTTCACGCCGGCATCGCCCGCGGTCTCGGCGTTCTCCGGGGTATCGAGATAGAGCACCGCATTGTTCGCGGCCATCGCTTCAATCAGCGCAGGATGAACTCCGCCAATCTCGCAGGCGAAGACGAAAACGCCCGCGTGCTTCTGCAATGCCCAATAGCCATCGCCATAGATCGCGCCGGTGAAACGCACACGCTCATCGCCGAGGGATTTCATGCGCTCGATGTAGCCCGGATCGTACGGGTTGTCGCCCACCATGACCAGCGGCCAGTCGCTACGCACATTGCGCCAACCGCGCAGCACGAGATCGGGATTGTTCTCTGGCTCAAGACGGCTGACGTAGAGCACATAGCGGCCCGACTCGAGATTGAAGCCATTCAGGTTGCAATCGTTTGTCGGCGCTTCGGAGCCATATCCAATCACAACCGACTCGCTGCCATACTTCGCGAGGTAGTAATCGTGGATCGCCCGCGCGTCGGTCACCAGGCGGTTCGAGCTGAATGATGACATCCACTCGCAGAAGTGCAGCACCTGGGCACCCAGGCCCTTCCACTTCTCGCGTTTGCGGTCGAGGCCGTCCACGTTCAGCACCACCGGCTTACCGAAAAGCCGCGGAATGTAGGCGAACGGACTGTTGGCCACGTTACACAACAGGACGACATCGGCGTCGCTGAAAGCGACGCGCACGGCGGCGAAGAAGGTGCTGACCCAGGTGTCGAGATGCTTTTGATGCAGGCTGGGGACGATCACGCGCCGCACTCGCCGGTCGTACACGTCGTCGGGCCGCACAAACGCTCTGCGGCAGTACACAGTGACTTCATGTCCCTGGTCGGCAAAGCGCGAACTGATCTGCTCGGCAAAGCGCTCGAAGCCGCCATAGCGGTTGGGAATGCCGCGAGTGCCGACGATGGCGATTTTCATGGAAAGCTGCAATTAGCAATTAGCGATTAGCAATTAGCTTTCAGCCGTCAGCTATCAGCCGTCAGTTAAAAGCCAAGGAACGAAGCGAATCGGCGGCGGACTAACTAGCCGCTGGATACCGACTACTGACTACTGACTGCTGACACTGCTGACTACTGACTACCGACTACTGACTACTGCCGACTCTGACTACTGACCTCTCCACATCTATTGCCCTTGGAGTATTGCAGAACCACCATAGCAAATCGTGATCAGAAACCCGACGGCGCGCTTGGATGATGGCACGCTTGCGACGAATGCTGTCGCGCACCTTCCACCAGTAAATCACCGCCGACCACAACCGCCGGTCCCGAACAATGGCATAGCCGAAGGTCATCAGATCGCGCCACGCGACCGGGAAAAATAGCCGCCAGCAGAGCCATGCGGAAGCGTTCTTGCCGCGCATCAGAAACCGGTTCTTGGCCGAGTGCCAGTTGATGACCAGTGGCAGATCTTTGCGGCGTTCGGGCGTGACCCGGCGCACGTGCCAGGCCACCGCCGAGGGCGTGTAGACGCATCTCCACCCCATGACTTGCGCGCGCCAGGCGAGGTCCCCGTCCTCACGAAAGGCGAAGAAGTCCTCGTCGAAGAACTCGCCGTCGACCGAAACATCGGCGATGAAGTCCCGCCGGAAGAACGCCGCTGCACCGCTGGCGCCGAAAACGCACTGGGCGTCATTATATTGACCGCGGTCAATCTCTTCTGCCCCGCGGTCGAGGTGCCGCATGTTGCGAGTGAAGTAAATGCCAGTCGAATCGATGATATTGGTTCTGTGCGACTCGTTGCCGGGGTCCCAGCGCAGCAATTTGCCGCAGATTACCCCGGCATACGAATAGTTCCCGGCTGCTGCAAGCGACTGGGTCACGAAGTTGGCACTAAGTACCACATCAGGATTGAGGCATAGCACCCAATCTCCGCTTGTCGCTCCGATGGCCTGGTTCTGGCCGGCAGCAAATCCAACGTTGTGCTCGTTGTAGATCACCCGCCATCGCGACTCGACCTGACGCAGGAGTTCTCGCGTGCCGTCGGTCGAGGCATTGTCCACGATGATGACTTCCAGTTCGCGGTAGTCCTGCTGTTCGATCGAGGCAAAGCACTCGTCAAGATATTGCGCCGAGTTCCAGGTGACGATAGTGACAGAGACCATTGGCCTCTAGTATGCACCGCGTCCAGAAAAGACGATGGGAATGGTACGCAGGAAGATCTTGAAATCGAGCCATAGCGACCAGTTATCGATATAGGTGAGGTCGAGCTGCATCCAGCGATTGAAGTCGACGTGATTGCGGCCTTCGAGCACCCAGGTGCAGGTCAGGCCGGGACGCATGCGCAAACGCCGCCGCTGCCAGTCTTCATACTGCTCCACCTCTTCGGGAACCGCCGGACGGGGCCCGACAAACGACATATCGCCGCGCAGGATATTCCAAAGCTGCGGCAACTCGTCAAGGCTGAAGCGGCGCAACCAGCGTCCCACGCTGGTGATGCGAGGGTCGTCGCTGATCTTGAAGACGGGGCCGTCCAGTTCGTTCAACTGGTGAAGCTCCGCGCGCATCTGTTCGGCGTTATTGATCATGGAACGGAACTTGTACAACATGAAGCGGCGGCCGCCCAACCCGCAGCGAGTCTGATGAAACAGCACCGGACCCGGCGAGGTAACCCGGATCATGGCGGCGATGCACAGAAAAACCGGCGAGAACACTACTAGCGCCGCACCGGAGAGCATCACATCGAAGATGCGCTTGAAGAACAATCGCAACTCACTGTCGGGTGCGCTCGACAGGCTAAGCAGCTGAACATCACGAAACTTCTCCAGATAGATTCGCGAATAGGCGGCCGGCAGGAATTCCAGTTGCACTCGCGTCCTCATTCCAACATCAGCGCAGTGCTGCATCACCGGCTCCAGCCGGGCCAGTTCCTGCATGTTCACGGCAAAAACAATTTCGTCCACCACTTCCTGTTGCAGAATGCCGCCCAGTTCCTCGATGGGATGGACTCGGTAACCGCCCAGACTCTGAACTGAAGCATTGCTGGAGTTGGGATCCACAAATCCAATCAGCCGCAGCCCCATGCCACGACTCTCTTCGATCAGGGCTGCCATTTCGCGGGCGCGCGGGCCGCAACCGACGATGAGCAAATAGTGGTAACGCCGCAGGCGGTCGCGCATCCACGACATGGCCGAGTAGGTCACCGCGCGGCCTATGACGAGCAGGACGAAATCTACCGCGCCGATCAGCAGGACATAGGTCCGGCTGACATCCCCGCGACGAAACAAATACAAACCGGCGTAGATCACCACCAGCACAACGCAGAGTTGGCTGACGATATTCAGCATGAGCTGGATGGGATTGCTGAGTTCGAGATCGCGGTAGAAGCTGGAAAAATATCCCACCACCGCCCAGGTAATCAGGAATGCAGCCAGCAGCGGCAGATAATGGCTGAAGGGATAAATGCCCGGCAATCGCCGGCTGAAAAAGTCGAAGTGTACCAGCAGGGTGCGCAGCAGATACGCGACCACGAAGGAGGCGCAGGTCACCGCCAGGTCGTGCATCAAGGTGATCGAGCTTTGAAGCTTGGAACGACGATCAAACACGATAATGCCGTTGGTTACAGTTGGACGTTATCACCTGGGCCGGTGCGTACCACAAAATGGCGTCAGCGAAATTGGCGCAGGAACCAAACGGAACCTCTGACGCGAGGACAACTGCCCTTCCTACTCTAGCAGCATTTCTGAGCTTTCTACCATTGGTGTAGGCTACTTGATTAACCCGGAAAACTTCCTCGATGGCGCCCGGACAGCAAGCATCCATAACCGAAGTCACACGCCCGCCCAATGGCCGTGTCCTATCCCCCGAAGCGGCCCGCTGGTCACGATGGCTGGAAAGCCTCATCTTTTTCTTCCTCATTCTCTTTGCCATCCTTTTGCCACACTCGATCAAAGGAGCGCGGCACGCCTGGATGGCCGCGGGTTTGCTGTGGCTTACCAAGCTGGCGATTGAACGCAAGCGTCCCTTTCCGCAAGCTCTTTCCGCACCGCTGCTGGCCTATATCGTCTTGAGCGGCATTTCGACCGCACTCTCACCCGATCCATACCTCAGCTGGCCGCGCATGAAAGTCGTATGCCTTCTGTTGGCCGGTACCGTAGTCGCGCAGAACTTGCAACGACTCTCCCAGGTACGCATCCTGGTGTGGTTGTTACTGCTTTCGGGACTCGCGGCAACGGGTTTTACAGCCTGGCAATACACCTACGGAGTGGGAGTGCAAGTGAAGTACGTCACGCCGACGGCGGACTTGTATCGTGCGGGGATTCACTCTGGCGACATCATTACCCAGGTCAACGGGCGCTCTGTGCACGCTCCGGAGCAAGTGAGCAAAATGGTGGAGCAGAGCCCGCCGGGAAGCATGCTCCGGGTGAAGTATCTGCAAGGAGAACCCTTTCACAAACGAGAAGGGCTTTTAACTCGCGAACAGTTCGTAAAGAGCGGATTGGGTACTCCGTTCCTCCAACTGGCCCGAGGCAAGCCAGGCCGTGCGCAAGGCACTCTGGGACATTACATCGTCTTCGCCGAAATCCTGATGCAACTTGGCTGCCTGGCATGGGCGATGTTGCTGAGTACGCAACCGCACAAACGGAGCATCCGGATCTTCTTCGCCATTGTGTTCCTGGCGCTGACAGCGACGCTGATGGCTACCCAAACGCGCGCCGACATCGCAGGGCTGGCAGCTGGTTGCGTCGTTGCGCTCTGGCTGCTGGGCAGCAAGCGGACCCGCATCTGGGCCTCCGCTGGCCTGGTTTTGCTGCTGCTGCTGGCGACCTTGTGGATTCACCACACCCGGAGGTTGGGCTGGGTTGGTACGACCGATCCAGGGACGCATTTTCGGGTGTTGATGTGGGAAGACGGGGTGCGTCTGATCCGGCAGCACCCCTGGTTCGGCGTTGGCATGGATACGATCTTCAATCACTGGCAGGAGTGGAACATTCGCGGTTTTGCGTTGTACCGGGTGATCTATCACTTCCATTCCGATTACATCCAGATCGCGGTGGAACGCGGCCTGCTGACCTTGGCGGCATGGTTGTGGTTCGTCGTGTCATATGTAGTTTTTCTGTTTCGCCTGCTGCGGCGGACGCGCGAGCATAGCCGCTTTGCGACCGGAGTCGTGGCCGGCGTGCTCGCCGCTTTTGTCGGCTACCTGGTTCCTTCAACCGTGCAGTATTGCCTGGGCGACGATCCGCTGGTGATGATCATGTTCTTCTACTTCGGACTAGCGGTCGCCATCGATCGCATGCTGAAGACGCCGGGAGCGGTGGATATTTCGTAGTGCAGGTTTGCACTACCCGACCGGGCGCATTCACTAGTTCCGAACCGCCTTAGACCTACTTTTTCGCCCCGATCGTCCTCCATTGCCATTCGATTACGTCGCCGAAGTGGCGGATCACGAACTGGGGATCGTGTCCCCCAGGATAGATATGAAACTCGTGGGGAACGGCCCGCGAATTCAGCAGGCGGTCCAACTGCTGTGCTCCCTGTTCAAAACCATAGTCGTCGTTATTGCCGACATTGAAGTAGATCTTCATACGCTTCAGGCTGGCGACGCTATCGTTTCGCGCGAAGTAAAAGACGTTGTTGCGCTCGAAGTACGTGCGGTTAAAGGGCGAACCAAAGACATCGCCCATCAGGGACCCCGGCGACCCCCGCCCGCCAGAGGTGAAGTCCTTGGGCAGGTCGGCGATCAGTGCGGGCATCTGCGCGCTCACGGCGGCAAACTCATCTGGATATTTGAAGGCCAGACGCAAAGATCCATATCCTCCCATGGAAACTCCAGTGATACCACGGGTAGCGCGAGCACCCTCACTGCGGTACTTTTTCTCCATCTGCGGAATGAACTCCTGGATAAAAAAGTCCTCGTATCTCATTTTGCCGTCGGCTGAGTTCAGATAGAAGGTATGCCCGCCGCTGGGAGCCAGCACAATAAAGTCACCGATCTTGCCTTGGCGCCGCAGTTCTGCAATGACGTCCCATCCGCCGAAATTCAGCAGAGACTGCTCGTTGTCGCCGAGACCGTGCAGGTAATAGAGCACAGGATACTGACGCGTCTTGTCCTGATCGTAGCCGTCGGGTAGGAACGCACAATAACGTACCGAACGGGCAAGGATGGTCGATTTGATTACCGAGCACTCGGCGCGGCCCTGCGCGTGAAGCAGCGGAGCAAGGCAGACGGCAAACAGCAGAATTGCGACGCCAATCAAGAAACTAGGTTGCTTCGATTGCAGGCCCGAACCGCGGGGCAATGACAGTTTCATTTCTTGAGTCTCGGGTCGAAGGGATACTTGACGACAGATTTGATGCGCAGCCGCGAGGCATCGACGTGAACAGGGTTGAGCATAACGTTGAAAGTTGCAGGAACAAGAGTGCTGGGAATGCGCAACAAGCAGGACCGCTGTTCAGCAAGCCACGCGCCGCCGATTTCACGAGTGACCTGCAGACGCTTGATCCAGTCCGCCGGAAGAATACTCACGTCCAGATGTTCCAGCGAGACCCGAACGTCCGCTTCAACGCCCAGCAGAGTGTAGTTGGGAGGAACATCGTTGGCGCTGGTATGAACGCAGGCCTCCAGTAAAGCTCCCGCCGGGCTCTCCGCCAGATAGACAACCGGCATGCCGCGTTCGTGCCAGCGACCCGGAGCGCGCAATCCACCAGTGCCAGCTAAGTCGCGATGGTGGCTAACGCGCCAGAGCATCGTCAAACGAACATACCTTCATCGATCTGGACGAGTAGTTCCTCCACCAGGCGGCTACCGGTATCGGTCTTTAATGTGTTCAAAGGGGTGCGACTGCGGAGGCGAGGATGGGGCCGACGGAACCAGGCCAGTGCCCGCTCGCGCGATCCGTACACCGATTTCGCCTGCGACAGCAGACGGGCGACACGCAGCACGCGATCAGACTCCTCGACGGTAAGCTTCTGGCGACGCGACCGGCGGTGTTGTAGGGTCCGCAACGGAATCACCAGGCTGTCGATCTCGGGTCGGGTGATGCCTAGCGCGACTAGGCGGTTAATGGCGGAGGTCGGGAGCTGACGCTCCACGATGTCCAGCATCGGCTGGTCCGTTTTAGGAACAGTAACACCCAGCCACTCGCCAATTTGCTGATGTAGGACCGACATGGATTACCTCGCCTACATTATGCCATAGATCCACTGGCAAATTGTACTTTCTCCCACTCACTCATACTTCAACGTTTGTACCGGATCGAGTTTGGCGGCGCGACTGGCCGGATACAAGCCTGCGAGCAAGCTCACCACAATGGAGAACGCAATGGCCGCGCCGATCAACCACGGCGGCATGATCCATACTGCCTCGGCGGGCAGCTGATGCCGGCGCAGGTAGATTCCTGTGCCCACATTGATAGCTTTGCCGATGGCGAATCCCAGCCCGATGCCGAGCAGGCCGCCGAAGAAACCCATGGCGCCGGCTTCAGCAAAGAACAGGCGCTTCACATCCCCGTCGCTGGCGCCAATCGCTTTCATCACGCCAATTTCGCGACGCCGCTCCAGTACCGCCATCACCAGGGTATTGATAATCGCCAGGGTTGCCACGGCCAGCGCCAGCGAGCCAAATATGCCAAGGAAAAGATCGAGTACGGTGAAAAATCGGCGCAAGCTCTTGGTAGCGTCCAGCACTGAGAACGTGCGGAAGCCCATCTTGTTAATGGCGTCCTGCACCTGCGCGACCCTGCCAGGATCTTTGACGCGCACCGTCAGAGTCATGTAAGTCTTGCCGCCACCGCCGCGCAAGGAGCTACGCATGTCGGTGAACTGCGCCATATTCAACTTCTCGGTGAGATCAACTGGCAGGAAAATACGTCCGCGAGAAACCGTCCTCATGCCGCCATAGGGCTCTTCTTCAATGATACCGACTACTTTCAGCTTCTGGGTCGTGCGCACCACGGAGAAGCCGAAGTCATCGCCTGATCTGGAATTGCTTCTTCCAGCTTGCGCGCCGGAAAGCTGGGGCCGGCCGGCCGTCTCGGAGTCGGGCGCAAGCGCCTGGCGCTCTCCATAGCGCAGCGTCACTTCTTGCCCGATCAGCCCTTTGGGATTCTTCGGATCGATCTCCTTGGCAAAATCGTTCAGCAGGATGACTTCCTCCGCCGCGGGCCCGGAGAAGAACTTGCCCTGAACATTGTCGAACGCTTCGTTCTCGCGCGCCGACATTGGCAATCCCGTCACGAACCCGAAGTGTGTCTGCCCACCCGAGACAATCTCGCCCATCACGCGAATCTCGGGCTCGACCTCGGTCACGTACTGCAAATGCGTCATGGTGGCGCGCGCGGGTTCGTCCAGCACGGGCGCGTTTTCGGGGTGCTCGTTCTTCTGGTCGTCCTCCCGATCGAAGCCGCGGAAGTCCTGCTTGGAAGTCACGAACACGGTGTCAAACATTCCTGAGCCAGCCAGACGCCGGGTCGCCAATTGCTGCAAGCCGACGCCCAGCGACAGCATGGCCACGAGGGATGCCACGCCGACAGAAATTCCGATGGTGGTCAACCCGTTGCGTAACTTGGATTGCCGCAGATTGCGCACGGCGAGCTCGAACAGATCGTAGCCTTTCACGCCAGCACCTCTTGCGATAGCAGCTTGCCGTCGCCCAGAAAAACCAGCCGCTGCGCAAATCGCTCGGCCAGTGCGCGTTCGTGCGTGACCATGACCACGGTCATTCCAAGCGAAAGGCTCAACTCGCGAATCAGGCCCAGGATCTCCTCTCCGGTGCGGCTGTCGAGATTTCCGGTTGGTTCATCGGCCAGCAGGAGGGAAGGACGATTGGCCAGCGCCCGCGCCAGCGAAACCCGCTGCTGTTCGCCGCCCGATAGCTCCGAAGGCCGGTGCTCCAGGCGTTTGCCCAGCCCGACCTGCTCCAGCGATTGGCGCACGCGCTGACCCCGCTGTGCACGGTCCACCTCCGCAAACCGCATGGGCAACTCAACATTTTCGGTAATCGTCATGGACGAAATGAGGTGAAACGCCTGGAAGACCATCCCCACATCATTGCGGCGGTAGGCCGCCAGTTCTTCCGACGACATCTTTGCCAGGTGACGGCCCTGAACCAACACCGAGCCGGAGCTGGGGCGGTCAAGCCCTGCAAGTAAGTTCAGCAAGGTCGACTTCCCCGAGCCCGATTGCCCAAGCAGCGCCACAAACTCACCGCTTTCGATGGTGAGGGAAATACCGTCCACCGCGCGAATGACGCCGCCACCCATCGGGTAATAGCGGCAGACGTTCGATGTTTGCACCGCGGGCGGCAGTTTGGAATTAGCAAAGGAATTCATGTGTACTCGATTCGATGCTACTACCGCGCATCCCGGCGCAAAGCCGGCGCAGGTTCGCATCCCACTTGCGAGATACGAAAAAGCGAGCGCATCAGCTCCCTCATTTCGGTAACGATTTGTAAATCCCCGCGAGCATCCGCGAGTGATTGTCGCGATGTGTTTGCCTGACTCAAGGTGCAATTCCACCGTTCGGTCACGGCAATGGATGCGGTCGATCGAGATGTCATCAGCGACGTGTTACGCGGGCGTGAGAGCGTATTCGCCTCCCTTCGATAGATTTTTTTCAATTATTCTTTTGGCTCCTCGCGAGGTGGTGAAACAGTCTTTCGTCTGATAAGGACGGCTCACGCGGCGAGCAAAAGGACGAGCGGCACCACGTTGCGGATGTGAAATAGCCTGTGTTTATGCGGTGTTCATGCATGCGCGACTTTGACGGTGCGAGCGCCACGGAGGCAGCGCGAGAAATGCCGAGGCAAGCGGAGGCTGTGAGCGCCTTCACCTGGGGCCGAGTTCTGCACATTGCGGTGCTTTTTTTGCTTGACTATTTTTTTCATTAACTCTATACAACTAACAAATTGCGATGAAAGTTTGAATCGCAATGTTCCATGACAAATGGAAGGGAGAATAGAAAACCATGGCAACAAAAAAGGCTGCAAAGAAGAAGGCCGCAAAGAAGAAGAAGCACTAACTCTTCTTGGACCTTAACCGGGGGACGCGCAAGCGTCCCCTTCGTTTTTGCCCACGCCGCCCTTTCCGCTGAACAGCAGGATCCTCATGGCTGCAATCTGGACCGAAATCGAAATTTCCTCGCACCGGCTCACTCATACACCTGCAGCTCTTTCCCTCTGGTCTCAGGCAGCAGGAGCACAGCCAGAATCATGACCAGATAGGCCACTACGGCGAATGCGGAGATGGCGTGTCCCAGGGCGATCCGCCCGCTGAGATAGCCGACCAGCGTGGGGAACAGCGCGCCGATGGCGCGTCCAAAATTGTAGGAGAATCCCTGGCCCGATCCGCGCAACCGGCTGGGAAACAATTCGGTGAAGAATGCCCCCACCGGACTGAACGATCCCGACGCGAAGAACCCGAGCGGGAATCCCAGCACCAGCATCAGCCGGTTACTGATAGGCAGAAAGGTGTACGCCGTTACCGTAACGAACGAGCAGACGGCAAACAATATCAGCGTCCGCCTGCGACCAAGGCGATCGGCCAGCCAAGCGCTGATCAGGTAGCCCACGAACGAGCCCACGATCACAACAAACAGATAACCGCCGGTGTTGAGCACCGAGAGGCCGCGCGTGGTCTTCAGAAAAGTCGGCAGCCAGGTGGTGATGGCGTAATAGCCACCTTGTACGCCGGTGGCCAGCAACGCGGTGAGCAAGGTAATTTTCAGAACTGCTGGACTGAAGATTTCCAGGAAATGGCTGCCTTCGCCAGACTTGATTTCTCGGGCGCGGGTTCGGCTGAACACTTCTGGCTCGGGAACATTGCGCCGGATATAGAAGACCAGCAGCGCAGGAACAATGCCGATCCAGAACATGGCGCGCCACGCAGTTGCGGCGGGCAGCACAGAGAAAAGCACGGTATAGGAGATGGCCGTGACCGCCCAGCCGATTGCCCATCCACCTTGCACGGTGCCAACGGCCTTGCCGCGATATTGGGCGCGGATGGCTTCGCCCATCAGCACCGAGCCGACCGCCCACTCCCCGCCGAAGCCCAGGCCCTGCAGCCCGCGCGTGATCAGCAATTGCCAGAACGAGTTGGTGAATCCGCTCAGGAAGGTGAACAGCGCAAACCACAGGATCGTGATCTGCAAGACGCGTACGCGGCCGAAGCGGTCGGCCAGCAATCCGGCCAGCCAGCCTCCGACGGCGGAAATCAGCAGCGCGGCTGTGCCCAGCATTCCCGCTTGTCCCTTGCTGATGTGCCAGGCTGCGATCAGGGTGGGGATGACGAAGCTATAGACCATCACGTCCATGCCGTCCAGCGCCCAGCCTCCGAAGGTCGCGATCAGCGTGCTGCGCTCTGCCGGTGTGAGATCGAAAATCCAGGGCCGCGGCCTGTCAGAGACTGCGACCCCAGACTGGCTGGTATTCATGCGGACTCCTTCGCTGGACGTGCGGTGCCACCATGGCTAAAGCCATTTCAGATGGCAATCCATTTCGCCGGGCTGAAACCCGGCGCTTCAACCGTCGAAGAGGCGCCCTACTTGCTCTCCGCCGCAACCGGGGGCGAGGTCTCAACTCTTGCTTCGCGCAGATACTTGGCAGCTTCCTCGGGAGGGGTGGGGTTCTGGTAGAAGCCTGTTCCCCGCTCGAAGCCGGCTGTCTTGGTGAGCCTCGGCATGAACTCGAGGTGCCAATGATAATGGTCCATGGCCGCCTCCTGGACCGGGGCGGTGTGAATCACCAGGTTATACGCTGGATTGTCCAGCACCTGATCGGCGCGCACCAGCAGGTTCTTCAGGGCCTTGGCCAATCCTTCATACACCTGGGTCGACGAATTTTCAAAAGCAGATTCGTGACGCTTAGGCAGGATCCAGGTTTCGAAGGGGAAACGCGGCGCGTAAGGAGCAACGGTTAAGAAGCTTTCGTTATCGGCAATGACGCGCACCCCCGACTCGATCTCCTGCCGTACGATGTCGCAATAAACGCAGCGCTCTTTGTAAATGTAATACTGCTTGGAGCCTTCCAGTTCCTCCAGAACATGCTTGGGAACGATGGGCAGCGCGATAAGTTGCCCGTGGGAATGCTCCAAGGTTGCGCCCGCCGCCGTCCCATGGTTCTTGAAGATGAGAATGTACTTGAAGCGGCGGTCCTTCTTCAGATCGACAATGCGGTCGCGGAAGGCCCACAAAACATCTTCAATTCGCTTCTCCCGCATGGTGGCCAGGGTGGCGTTGTGGTCGGGGGTTTCAATGATGACCTCGTGCGCCCCAATGCCGCTCATCTTGTCGAACATGCCTTCAGCTTGCCGGTTCAGGCTACCTTCGATTCCGAGGGCGGGAAACTTGTTGGGCACAACGCGTACGGTCCAGTCAGTGGTGTCGCGTGCCGCGCCGTTGGGGCGATACGCCAGCACCTCGGGCGGCGTCTTGCTTTCATTGCCGTAGCAAAACGGGCAAAAGCCGCCCTTCAATTTCACCGGCTCGCGGCTGAAGTCGGTGGGGCGTTTGGCGCGGTCGGTAGAAATGATTACCCATCTTCCTATGACTGGATCTTTCCGTAATTCAGGCACAGCAGACCTCGGTCTACGCCGCGGGTAGGGCGCAAGGCAGTGTAGTTCTTCCGCGAAGGGAATCGCAAGCGGGAGGGACAAAAGCAAGCCGCGTCGAGGCGCAGAAAGAATCGCTTCAGGGGCTGAGGATGTTGATCTCAACCCCTGAAGCCTGGAAGTGCGCAGGGCGGAATTCGTGCGGGCCTAAATGGCCGGATTATCGAATCGCTTAGCCGCGGCCCTCTTTGCCGGTGATCGCAATGCACTGTTCCAGCACATCCATCGCGATGTCGGCTTGCTCCCGGGTCACGATAAGTGGAGGAGCGATGCGAATGCTGTTTGGCCCGCATCCCAGAAAGAGCACGCCGCGCTCGAAGGCAAGTTCGACGATGCGATCGCGTTCTGCGCCGCCTTGCGTCTTGGCTTTCTTGTCGGTGACGATCTCGACCCCAATCATCAAGCCGCGTCCGCGGACGTCGCCCACCAGTTCAAGCCGTTGCGGCCAATCGGCGATGCGTTGCATGATGTGTTGCCCCACCACTTCGGCATTCTTGATGGCCTCACGCTCCAGCACGTCCATGGTGGCAAGCGCCGCCGCAATGCAGACCGGGTTTCCGCCGAAGGTCGAAGCGTGTGACCCTGGCACCCAGTCCATGATTTCCGCTTTTGCCATCATGATGCCGAGCGGCATCCCGCTGGCGATTCCCTTGGCGCTGCAGACAATGTCGGGCTCAACCTCGGTGTGCTGGATGGCCCACCACTTCCCGGTGCGGCCCGCGCCCGACTGAACTTCGTCGGCCACCAGCAGAATGCCATGGCGGTCGCAGATGCGGCGGAGTTCCTGCATGAATACCGTGGGGGCGACAACGTAGCCTCCCTCACCCTGAATTGGCTCGACAAAAATCGCTGCGACTTCCTCAGGAGCCAGCGTCGTCTTGAACAGTTTTTCTTCGATGAAGCGGGCACAACCCAGCGCGAACGCGTCCCCCTCCTGGCTTCCACCCACGCATCCGCGATACACATCAGGATAGCGAATGTGGGTAACCCCGGGTACCATCGGCGAGAAGCGGCGCTTCTGTTGCGGCTTCGACGCCGTCAGCGACAGCGCACCCATGGTGCGACCGTGAAACGCCCCGTAGAACGCGATGACGTTCTGCCGTTTGGTATGGTAGCGCGCCAGTTTTAGTGCGGCTTCGATGGCTTCCGCGCCCGAGTTGCCGTAGTAAATCTTGTGCGGCCCCTTCATGGGTGCGATCTTCGACAGCCGCTCGGCGAGCGTTACCATGCTCTCGTAGTAGAAGTCGGTGCCCGACATGTGAATCAGTTCGGCCGCCTGTTTCTGAATGGCAGCCACGACTTCCGGATGGCAATGTCCGGTGGAGGTCACGGCGATGCCGGCAGAGAAGTCGAGAAACTCGTTGCCGTCAACGTCCTCGACGATGACACCTCGCCCGTGCTTGGCGACCATGGGATACGAACGAGTGTAGGACGGCGAAATGTAGCGCTGATCTCCTTCGAGAATGCGTCGCGCATTGGGGCCGGGCAGATTGGTCTTGATGTTCGGACCGGCAACTTGAGTCAGAGTATTGGTTGTCATGATTGTTTCTCCTGCGAAAGGCTTGCGGCACGAGTTGTGTGCCGGAGCTTCTGTCAGCCCGCGATCACAGCCTGGTTGGACTGCGCGGCGCGGGAGGCCGACGGGAAGACAGAGAGCTAGTCGCCGGAGAACAGGTTGGGACGAGCCATGCAGGGCGCCAGTCTGGAATCTGGAAGGGCCGAAACCCGGAGTCCCCAATAAGCTCCGGCATTGAACTTGGCGGAGCGGGGGACCGCACTTGACCAGCTCGTACGCACACCGGCCGGGCATCCTTGATTGGAGGCGTCGGCAAAGGCGGCGGGCTGGTTCAAGCGACGGGTCAAAGCGGTACTCCTAGCATGATTATAGTCGCTCCGATGCGTCGCGTAACCCTCAAAAAATGGGTCTGCTGCCTCGCTCCAGGCAGGCCGGAAGGTATCATTGACAGGCCCAAGCCTTAAAACGTAACCTCGCGCAGAGTAAGAACGATTCGGAGAGGATGGTCCTGATAGGCATGTTCAGCAACGTCAATACTTACCCGTCAAACCCGACGGCCATGAAGGTCTTGGTTCTTCTGTTGCTATGCCTGCCTTTGGTGGGCTGCTACCAGTCTGATCACGAGGTCATTCCGGCCAAGATGGCCGAAATCATGCCCTACAAATCCAATACCGTCAGTTTGGGAGAAGACGGCGACATTTTGCTGAGTCGCTCTCCATCCAGCAACGATTACGCTGTTCGTCAGACCAAAAAAGACGATGCCAGGGTCAAGGTGGGAACACTACGGGCCATGCGTATCAAAGGCAACATTTACGCGGTACAAATGAAATATGACGAAGACAATTCCTATGACATCGTGTTTTGCCGGATCAATGCCAACAACTATGAGGTACTGGATCCAACGTCAAACGATGCCGTGCAGGCCCTCGCCAAGCGCTACAAAGTAAGCTTGAAAGACCAGACTGATCTGTCTGGTAGTCCCCAAGACATGCTCGATTTTCTTAAGGCACACAAAGGCCTCGAGTTTGAAAAGATCAAACAATAGTCCAGATGGATTACGACGATCTCCCCGAGGTGTATCGATGCACCGCTTGGTCCTGTTCATACTCTTCTGTACTTGCTTCACAGTTGCGCAAGCCCAGAATCCTAACGGCGTCGCGCCATTTGTAACCGTCAACGCACCGGTCTTTGTGGTGAATCACGTTCGAGTCATCGATGGAACGGGCGCGGCGCCGCAGGAAGACCAGGCGATCGTGGTTGCCAACGGCAAAATCCAGGCCATTGGACCCGCTGCCACGGTGCAGGTGCCCTCCAGTGCACAACGCTTCGACCGTGCCGGGTACACAATCATCCCCGGTCTGGTCGGAATGCACGACCACCTCTACTACACCGATTCAATTTCGGTACAACGCGGGGCCGACGGCAAGATTGGGGAGCCGGGACTGTATGTCGCAGAAATCCCGTACACCGCGCCGCGGCTTTATCTGGCCGCGGGTCTGACTACGATACGCACCACAGGCAGTGTGGAACCGTACGCCGATCTCAAGGTCAAGCAGCGCATTGATGCGAACCTGATGCCGGGCCCGAAAATTGATGCGACCGCGCCTTATCTGGAAGGCGCTCCCACGCTCTTCGCGCAGATGCATGAACTCACCGGCCCAGATGACGCCAGGCGCCTGGTGGATTACTGGGCCGCCGAGGGGATGACGTTCGTACAAGGCCTACATGAACATCACCCGCGAAGAACTGGCGGCCGCAATTCAACAGGCCCACGAGCACAAGTTCAAGCTGACTGGGCATCTCTGCTCGGTAACCTGGCACGAAGCGATTGCCATGGGCATCGACGATCTGGAGCACGGCCCGGTATTCACTGACACAGAGTTTGTGGCGGACAAGAAGCCGAGTGTCTGCCCGCCGGTAACTTCCGCCCGCGATACTTGGGCGAAACTCGGTGTCAACGGCCCCGAGGTGCAAGCGCTGATCCATGATCTCGTCGCGCATCACGTGGCGGTGACGTCCACGCTGCCGGTGTTTGAGGCCTTCGTGCCTGGACGGCCGAAATTGCAACAGCGAGTGCTGGATGCCATGTCGTCGGAATCTGCTCAGAGTTATCTCGCCGCCCGTGCTCGCATCGCAATGGATACCCCGATGGCCGCGCTGTTCAAGAAGGAGTTGGAGTTTGAACTTGCGTTTGCGAAGGCGGGTGGGTTGCTGCTGGCGGGGCCCGATCCCACCGGCAATGGCGCTACGCTGCCTGGCTTCGGCGACCAGCGCGAAATCGAACTGCTCGTCGAGGCTGGATTCACTCCGGTCGAAGCCATTCAGATCGGCACGAGCAATGGCGCGGTTTACCTCGGAATGCAGGACCACATCGGTACCCTGGCAGCCGGCAAAGATGCGGACTTCGTTCTGGTCAAGGGCGATCCCTCCAAAAAGATCGAAGACATCGAGAACGTCGAGACCGTGTTCAAAGACGGAGTCGGCTATGACTCGAACAAGCTGATCGATAGCGTACGAGGCCAAGTTGGAATCCGTTAGCGAACTCGTACAAACCGCCGCGCAGCGTGCAGTGCGCCAGCCGCTTGGTTGACCCTCTCTCTTTCGCCCCCCTACAATCAAGGTTCTCCACCTGCACAGGGAAGGTTCATGCCGCTTCAGCTCTTCAACACTCTGTCTGGAAAACTCGAGGAATTTCATCCGCTGGAAGACAACCTGGTCCGCATGTATGCCTGCGGGCCCACGGTTTACGACTATGGCCACATCGGCAATTTCCGCACCTTCATCGTGGTGGACACGTTGCGGCGATTTCTGAAGCAGAGTGGCTACAAGCTGAAGCACGTGATGAACATTACCGATGTGGATGACAAGATCATCCGCAACGCTGCGCGCGACGGCGTCAGCGTGCAGGACTATACCAAAAAGTACAAGCAGGCATTTCTGGAAGATGCCGACGCGCTGAACATCGAGCATCCCGAATTTCTGGTCAACGCCACCGACCACATTCAGGAGATGGCCCACTTCATCAAGGGACTTGAGGAAAAGGGCTTCGCCTACCGCACCGAGGACGGCTCCTACTATTTCCGCATCGGAAAGTTTCCCGAGTACGGCAAGCTCTCAAAGAGGGACTTTGCGGGCATGAACGATGGCGCGCGCGTGGACCTGGACGAATACGACAAGGACAACGCCCGCGACTTCGCGCTGTGGAAGGCGCCAAAACCGGGCGAGGCGAAGTGGGAGACTGAGATCGGCCCCGGCCGCCCGGGCTGGCACATTGAGTGCTCGCAAATGTCGATGAAATACCTCGGCGAGACCTTCGATCTCCATGCCGGGGGAGAAGATCTCATCTTTCCCCATCACGAAAATGAAATCGCGCAGTCGGAGGCGTTGACCGGCAAGCCTTTCGTTCACGTTTGGGTGCATGCCCGCTTTCTGCTGGTGGAAGGCGAGAAGATGGCCAAGAGCGCCGGAAATTTTTTCACCGTGCGCGATCTCATCCTGATGGGGCACAAACCATCTTCCATCCGGTTCCTGCTGATGTCGGTGCCTTATCGCAAGCAGCTCAACTTCACCTTCGACGGTCTGACCCAGGCGGCTAATTCGGTCGAGCGGTTGCGAAACTTCAAGCTCAGGCTGGAGACCTCGCAGTTTGCCGAGGACAGCAACGTGATCATTGCCGAGATCGCGGAGAAAACTTCGGCTGAAATGCGTGCTGCGTTGGACGATGACTTGAACACGGCTCGTGCGCTGGGCGCCATTTTTGACATGGTAAGGGACGTAAACGCCGCCGCCGATGCGGGGGAAGTGCGAAAGGGTGACATACCTCAGCTGCTCAGAGTCTTGCAAGAATTCGATGAGATCTTCGCTGTACTGAAGGACGACGATGCCGCCAAAGTACGCACAACCGTCGAATGGGCGAAGGCGGAAGGCCTGGACGGACAAGATCAGTCCGCAGACGGCCGAGCTTGCGAAAGCTGCGGCACTCTCTGATGCCGAGGTCGAGCAACTGGTCGCCGAGCACTCGCAAGCACGCAAGAGCCGCGATTTCGCGCGCTCCGACGCGATTCGGCGGAGTTGGCCGAGAATGGCGTCATCCTGGAAAACACGAAAGATGGGGTGCGGTGGAAGAGGAAGTAACGCAGTTCTGGAAAGCAGTCTTCGACGGATCGAAACCCTTTGCGCGATACCTCCCCACGTTGTCTGTTGTTACTAGGAATTATTCCCTGTCTCTAAGGATCGCGGCCATCAGGCGCGGACTGCGGCGTCCGTGCAGCACCGCGACGATCCATAGTGGTTTCTCTTCCGGCGCGTTAAGCTATCAAGTAGTCATGCACTAAGATGAATCGTAGTGGGCGTGACGTGAGGTCCGGGCGTTTGTGGCCCTGATAGGGGAAAGTCACCAGAGCGTCGAGGCTCGCCACAATATCGGCAATCACTTTGTCGGCGGCGTCGAGACTATCCACAGCTATGAAATCCCAAATCTCGTCAAGGTCAAAGCGAACTTGCGGGTGAAAATCATACGTGATCTTCACTTCCGCTTTTTCAATTGCCGGCGAGAGATGTCGCTCTTTTCGCGGAAGTGGGCAATAACCTCATCACGAGAAATTGGCTTCACCCTGCTGCTTTTCAGATCGTCATAGCGGCTGTCGAGCATCTCCCGAGCTTGAAGAACCTCGTCGACATACCCTGCCATTGCGTCCTCAACCAAGTCGTCAGTCCTCCGTCCGCTCTGCAGGGACAGTTCTTTGAGTTTCTTTTCCGTCTCGGGGCTGAAGTGCACTTCCATGGCCTCAGAGTACGAGAAAAAACGCTGTCTGGCAACGGTCGAGGGAGAGTGAGGCAGCCTACACTTCCGATTCGAATTCGGGCAATCCCACCGATTGCTCACCGGGTTCGCGGCTGTGAACTTTTGCGGTCGTGACCAATGCTACGGCAGCGATGATGACCACGCTCCCGGCAAAAATGTATCCATCGAAACGTTCGTGCAACACCAACCATCCCAGGAAAACCGCGACGATGGGATTTACATAGGCGTACGTCGCCACCTTCTGCGTTGACACATGCTTCAGCAGCCAGATGTAAGCCGTGTAACCGACCCACGAGCCGAAAACTACCAGGTAGAGCACCGCCATCAGCGCGCGGGAAGTCAGCACAATGCGGTGGGTCTGGCCGGTAACCAGCGCCACGATGGCATTTCCGATCGCGGCAAAGGACATCTCCCAGCCGGTTGCGGTTAGCGGGTCAACTTTCATTTGCCACTTGCGCGACAGTACTGAGCCGATGGCCCAGCTCATCGACGAGAACAGAAGCGTGAATGAACCCACCAGTTGCATTTGTCCAAGCGTATTGCGCTCGGCAAACTTAGGCCAAAACAAAATGGCAATACCCGCGATGCCCAGCGCCAACCCGATCAAACCGCGGCGCGAAAGCCGGTCTCCGCGGAACACGAAAGTCTCCAGCACCATAAACCAGATCGGCGTTACTGCGACGATCAGCGCTGCAAGGCCGGTCGGCACCCATTGTTCGGCCCAGGCCAGACCTCCATTGGCGGCCACCAGTAGCAAGCAGCCGATGGTCGCCAGCCGTAGAGCTTCGTTCAAGCTGATGCGAACGCTTCGACCCATGGCGGCGCATGCGGCCAGCATCAGCGGCCCTGCAATCAAGAATCGCAGAGCACACATCACCGCCGGCGGAAGGTGCTCGTCGTCGGCAATTCCGATTGCCAGGTAGGTTGAGCCCCAGAACACGTACACCAAGGCGAACGCGACGATCACTTGCAGACGGTGATGGCGGTCGGTGGGCATGAGATGGCTGCAGTCCAGATTAGCTTGCCGCGCTCTGGCATCGCCCTAGGCGGCCGGCTTTTGGTCCTGATGGCGTAAACGCTGTCCTGTAATCAAGACGTAGTGGACGCCCGAAATGGTGGCAAATGTAAAGGTTGCGTAGAGAAAAAACGTTTCCAGATACAGCACCCAAGGCACGTGCAGCACTTGTGCCAGCACAACGAAGAAAACAGCAGCGATCTGACAACCCGTGTTTAGCTTGCCATAAATACTGGGTCGGAAGTCGCGAAACCCGACTGTGGCATACAAGACCACGGCGGTGGCAACAATGCACAGGTCGCGGCTGAACACCAAGATGGTGTACTTCCACGGAATCTTCCTGACAAATGAAAGCACCAGAAACAGCGAGCTCAACAACAGCTTGTCGGCAATGGGATCCAGATATTGCCCCAGCATGGTTTGCTGGTGCAAGGCGCGCGCCAGCAGTCCGTCGAGGGCGTCACTGAGTGCTGCCGCGACCAGAAGGCCGAGCGCCCAACGCCATTGCCCGTCGAACACCGTGATGATGACAAACGGGATGAAGATCAGGCGCAGGAGTGTGATCTGGTTTGGTGCAGTCCAGAATTGACTCTTCACGTGGCTATCCCGAAAAAGAAGTCTAGTGCTCCCAGAAGTTCTACTAGCATTTCCGGTGATTCTCCGAAACGATCCTTGCTTCGACGCCGGGCCACTATTTCAAACTAGCTCAGACCGGCGCTCCTTCGATTCTGACGGCTTTGTCTCATACTGGCAACCACGTGGCGGAAATTCCCAAAGCACGGCGGCGTACTCTTTTTCCGCAGCACGCCTTCCGGTGACGCTCATCACAACGGCAGAGGCTAGAAACCAGTAGAGTCAGGCTTATCGGAAGCGTACTGGCCTCATGATGTCGCTGACCAAGTTTGTCATCCGCAGTCTGGACTTCGCCAATCGCCTCTTACCGGCGCGCAAGCCAAAACATCTGCTGACCGGCAAACGCGGCGAACTCGAGGCATACCTGCACTTGCGCAACCTGGGCTACAAAATTGTTACGGCAAACTTACGGGTCCCGTATGACCGGGGCGAAATTGATCTGATTGGATGGGACGATGGCGTCCTCTGCTTCATCGAGGTGAAGACCCGAACCAACGAGGGGCTAGCTCCGCCGGTGACGGCAGTTGACCGGAGCAAGCGGCGGCACATTTTGTCGGTCGCTCGCCGCTATGTCCGTCGCCTACCCGGCGACCGCCCGCCACCGTGCCGCTTCGACATAGTCAGCATTATCCTGGAGGGCGCCGATGGCAAGCCCCAAATCACGGTGAGCAAAGGGGCATTCTCCTGGAGCACCGACAAGCCACGGAACCACTGGCGTCGCGACTTCCGCGACCGGCACTTCTGGCGCAGAGGAAGATAATCGGACTTGGGCTACTGCTATCGGCAAATCTGGAGACAGTTCCTCTCCGCGCTCTAGCTGACATCGCGCGCCTTGGCGCTGCGATATCGCGCTTGATCCCGCGTTTCGCGAGCAATTGTCTCCAGAAAGTCGTCGTCAGATTGGTCGGGCCGGCGCCGCAAGCCTGTCTTGCGCAGCACCAGTTCAGAGACCCGAATCGCGGTGTTGACTCTGACCATAGGATCGAGGTCCACGCGCCGGTGCAGGTAGGTCTCGATCACTATGAGATCTTCTTCCGAGAGTTGTCCGAGTTCGGGACTGGGAGTGGATATCGCGGTGCTGGCGAGGTCCCAGTCCGGCTTAACTTCGGCGGTCTTCTTGTCGTGAACCACCAGCGTTCCCGCAACGTAGTCGCCGAGTCTGCGGTTCTCCCGACTGATCATCATGCAGACTAGCCCAACTGCATAGAACAAAAAGCCATCGACCGCCCGCATGAGATTGCGCCCTATGCCTTCAATCGCATTGATCGGACGTCCCGAGTCCTTCACGACGCGTATGCCGACAACGCGTTTTCCCGGGGTCTGGCCACGCCAGAGAGCTTCGAAGGCAGCAAAATATCCCCAATAAATGCAGAAAGCCAAGAAAATGGCGATCGCGGGGGCCCAAGCGCCAGGGATCCAGCCCAATGCAGTCGAGGGGACGAGAAAAACCGCGATCAGGATAACTATGAGGTACAGCACTCCTTGCAGTAGAGTGTCCAGTGTAAGCGCGAGGGCGCGGCTGCCGATTCCGGCCAGCGCAAACTCCAGCGTGATCTGTTCTGGAGTGTCGATCGTTATTTTGTCCGTTGAGTACACCCGTGATCTCCACTTCCTGGATTGAAAAACGCAAGCAGTATTGGGAGCACCTCGAGCAGTTGCTCGACCAGACCCAGCGCCGGGGCATTCGTTCGCTCGATCGTGGCGAACTGCGGGAACTCGGCCTTCTCTACCGGCAAGCGGCGTCCGACCTGGCAGTCTTGCGTGCGGACACAAGCTCTGTCCACTTCGCCCGATACTTGAACCAGTTGCTGGCGCGCGCTCACAATACCATTTATTCCGGCAAAAAGACGAGCGCCGTATCAATTCTGCATTTCTTCCGCGATACCTATCCGGAAGTCTTCCGCCGTAACCTGCCTTATTGCCTGCTGGCGCTGGCGCTTTTTCTTGCAGGCGCATTCGCCGGCAGCGTGCTGACGCTGCAAGACCCCGATTTTCAGCTGAAAGTCCTCGGTCCGCAGATGGTGGAAACCATTCGAAGACGGGAGATGTGGACCCATTCCATAGTAGCCATCAAGCCAGTGGCCTCCAGCGCGATCATGACCAACAACCTGGGTGTCGCGTTCACCACGTTCGCTGCGGGAATCACCGCCGGCCTGGGCACGATCTACATGATCGTGTTCAACGGGGTAATGATTGGGGTTATTGGTATGGCCTGCTACCTGTCAGGAATGAGCTTGCAGCTATGGAGTTTTGTGGCCCCGCACGGCGTCCTGGAACTGCCCGCCATCTTTATCGCTGCCGGAGGCGGGCTGCGCCTGGCGAGCGGACTGTTATTTCCGGGCGTGTTGCCGCGCAAAGAATCACTTGCCCGGGCCGGGCGCGAGGCTGTGCAGTTGCTGCTGGGCTGCGTGCCGGTCCTATTTGTCGCCGGAATCATTGAGGCATTTGTGTCTCCCACGGAGTTGGCGATTCCCATGAAATTCCTGTTCGCCGCGGCCATGTTTACCCTGCTGGTGTTCTACCTGTTGGGCTTTCGGATTGGCGCTCCGCTTAAAGCTGGTTCCGCTGCTTGATGTCGAGGTAGGAGTTCACAACTGCGCTCGACAGCACTGAGGAACTCACTTCGATGGTCAATGCGCCACGCTCCCGTACTCTCGCCAACAGCGCCTCACGGCGATGAATGACTTCATGCGCGGCGGCCGCCTGGTACATTGCGCCGGCATCGATCGGTTTGGTCGCGGCGGCAGCGGCCAGGTCCGGCTGCCCAATCACGGCCAACAACACCAGATGCTGCGGACTCAAGTGCATGGCTGCGTCCACCACCTCGGGAGTCATTGCGGTTTCCGCCAGGTCAGTGATCCAGACCACCAGGCTGCGGCGTTTCTGAGTGCTGAGCAGAACGCTGGCCGCGCGCAGGTGATCGGCTTCCGTCGGCTCCTCACGCACGTCAACCAGTTGCTCCAGCAGTTGCCGCAAATGGACGCTTCCGCGTCCGGGCAAAATGCGTTGCTGCAGGCCGCGCCCATAGGCCAGCAGTCCGACCCGATCGCCCGAATAGAGCGCCACCTCTGCCAGGCAAAGGGAGGCGTTCACCGCGTGGTCCAGTTTGCTGAGACCGGCCACCCGCGTCCGCATCAGCCGGCCGCAGTCTACGACCAGCCATACCGTCTGGCTGCGCTCTACCTGGAATGTCTTGCTCACCAACTTGCCGCGCCGGGCCGTTGCGCTCCAGCAGATGTTGCGGAATTCGTCTCCCTGGCGGTAATCGCGCAAGCTTTCAAATTCCCGGCCAATACCCTTGGTGCGTGTGCGACGCTTTTCCATTTCGATTTGGCGGCTTCGCAGCAGATAAATGGTGTGCCGTCTGGCTTCCGCCAGGTTCGGATAAACCCGTACGGGCTGTGCCAGCGCCGCGCGGGTCCAGCGCTCCGCTAGGCGAAGCGGGCCTTGATAGCGCACATAGGCGTCGCCCATGCCGGTATCGCCGCGCGCCGCAGGTACTACAGTGTAGGATGTCGTTCCTGTCCGGCCGGCCGGTGCAATCAGCTCCACCTGCGGAACCTCATTCCGTAACTCCGCCGGCGCCTCGTCGGCAATCTGCGCGAAGACAGCAGTCTGGCTGTTGTTGCGCAGGACCAATTCCACTTTGCCCGGAACCGAGAGTGCTGCCGGCTCACTCCACTTTCGTTCGAGGACCAACTGTTTTGGCGCCGGCAGCCGCACCAAATCAGCGACACATGCCGCCAGAAGCAGCGCGTCCCATACCAGCATTCCATAGAGGAAACGAGGATTGAGAAACGAAGGCCCCAGCCAGGCCAGGCCGGCAATCAACAAAATAAAAAAACGCCTGCCAAACGCGACGCCCAAACGGCCCTGGCTGACGGTAGCAGCCTCAACCGTTTGCGGAAGCAAGGCGGTGGAACTCACTGTGGAACCTCAGTCGCGTGCAGCACGTCCGTGAGTACCTGATCGGGAGTAAGACCCTCGAGTTCCGCCTCGGGTTTTAGCAGTACGCGATGCCGCAAGACCGGCAAAGCTGCGGCCTTCACGTCGTCGGGAATGATATATGCGCGACCGTCCATCGCCGCCATTGCCTTGGCAACCGCCATCAAGCTGATCGCCGCACGGGGGCTCGCTCCCAGCGTGAGCGCCGGCCATTCGCGGGTCCGCCGGGCAATATCTACGATGTAGGCGAACAGCGCATCCTCAATACGGATACTGGTCCGGATCTCTTCTTGCGCCTGGCTCAACAGTTCGGGAGGAAGCGGTTGCAGGTCAACATTGGAAAGATCGCGTGAATCGAAGCCATGCTGAAACTTCATCAGTAAGACGCGCTCTTCCTCGATGCCGGGATACGGCACATGTACCTTGAGCAAGAAGCGGTCCAGCTGCGCTTCAGGTAGCGGGTAAGTCCCCTCAAACTCGATCGGGTTCTGGGTGGCAAAGACCGTGAAAAACGTGGACAGTTGGTGGCACACGCCATCAATGGTCACCTGGTGTTCTTCCATCGACTCCAGCAAAGCAGCCTGGGTGCGAGGCGGCATGCGGTTTACCTCATCCACCAAAAGCAGGTCGGTGAACACCGGCCCTTGATGCAAAGTGAACACACCGGACGCCAGGTTCAGCACATTGGTTCCCAGGATATCGGCGGGCATCAGGTCTGATGTACATTGCACGCGCTGAAACTCTAACCGCAGAATTCGCGCGAGCGTCTTGACCGTTAGAGTTTTTGCTATTCCGGGGACACCTTCCAACAGCACGCTGCCCCGGCAAAGCAGGGCCAGGATGCATTGGTCCACGGCTTCACTCTGACCAACCACAACCTTGGCCACTTCCTGCCGGACACGCGACACAACCTCGGTTACCGCCTGCATTATCGTTTCTCCTCAATCCCGCCATGAAACAACTTCAGCCTGCTGGCGTACTCATGAAGGTCCTGCACCAGATTGAGTCCTTCTTTGCGCGGCAAGTCCTGATAGAAGCGCGCTGACTCACAGGCCTTCAACAAGGCAACTAACCCGGGCTCGTCGATCTGATAACGGTTGTGGGCGGCCCGTGCCAGCTCCTCCGGAGTCGCCGAGGAGCGCAGGCCGAGCCGGCGTGCCAGGCGATTTCGGAATCGTTCGTAGTAGATGTCAACCGCGACATTTACCGTGCCGACACGTTCGTAAAGGTCACCCAGAGCGCTGACAAACTCCAGGGAAGACAATCGCGACTCCGCCACCGGCGCTCGCTCCGGCCCACTGCGGCGCGAGAAGGTCAACAACACCGCCAAGGCAAGGAAGGCAAGTTGTCCTGTCAGCCACTTCACTTGCGAGTTGACCGCTGCTGAGACCGGCGCCGATTCGCGGTGTCCGTGAAAGTATTCATCCCACAGCAGACGATATTCGCGCGATCCAACCGATGCCAGCAGGAACTCCAGGTTGTCCGCTTCGCGCAAGCCGGCATTGCTTAACAGGCTGGACGAAGCAAGCCATAGTATCTGCCCTTTGCCGAGGGGGAATTGCATGACAACGGGCCCGCGATCGTCGCCGTACAAGGGTATTCCCGCGGACGGCGACAACCAACGCGTCCCTGCAATCAGCTTGATGGATGATGCGGCCCGTGCCTGTGCCGAAGGCGTGATTGCCGGGAATGTCTCCCAGCTCTCCGTCACCATAGGGGGCGAAACCGGTGGCTGGGTCGAAGTGAACAGGGAAGCCAGCGGTCCCGACAAAATAAGCGTTCCACCATTGCTGACAAACCGATTTAAGGCATCGATTTCCCCGGAGTCTGGCGTTGCGGTCGGGTCGGTAAGCAACAGAACTGATTTCTCCGATGTCGGCAACAGTCTGGGAGAGCGCTGCCACCGTTCCACGTGATATCCGGATTCCTGCAACAGCAGAAAGGCAGCTTTGGCGCCCTCGGAAACTGTAGAGTAAGTGGTTGCAAATGGCTCATCGGCGTCGCCCCCCGAAGACAGCAGGATTGCCAGTGCCGACGCCAGGACGAACACCACTGCCGTGATAGTCAGCAGCCGCCGGTCCTCGGCAGTTAGATTCAGCGGCATCCGACCGTCTCCACCAGCGCCTGCACAGCCAACGCTTTTTGTTCCGTGGCTGTTTCGTCACCGTACCAAACGGTTTCAAAGCTGCGCGTCAGTTCTGCCAAAGGGACGGAATGCGTGTCCCCGCGTGGCAGCAAGCGCAGATACTCGCGTGGCGTTCGTCCCCGGTCGGGACGCCACAACCCTTGTCCCTCCAGGAAGGAAATCGCGGCCCAATAATACAGGTGGATGGCATCGCGCCACCGCTGCTGCTCTGCCGCTATCAGCGCCTCGGCTTTCCAGTCGCGCCACGGCTTTTCCGAAATCGCACCCGGCACGCCCGAAATATTGGTGTAAACATTACTCTCGCGGTAAACGCGCACCAACCAGAATCCGAGGAGCGCCACCGCCAACACGACCAGGCTCCAAACTACAATGCGGCTGGCGACCGGGAACGCCGACGAGGTCAGCAGGCGCCCGAACAATCGCGCCAGAAGCTCCTTGGCCTGGCGCTTCAGACGATCGAGCCAGGTTTCGCCATGCACCCGGTGAAATTCTGGCCGCCCGAGGATGGCAGCCAATCTCGCATGGTCCCCGCTAGAGTCGACTTGATCTGCGACCATCGCGGATGCGTCAGCCACTAGTAAGGCGATTTCCGCGCGTATTGCGTCCAGCTTGCCGGCGTCTGGTTTCTTCGCATAGTCCCGGAGGTCCCCCACAACGATTGCCGTAGAAACCTCGAAATGCCGGCCTTGCGTGTCAATTATCCACTCCTCGGGAAGGGCTGAAGCGAGCTTTTCTGCCTGCGCAGAACTTGCTTCGGAACCGAGCGCCTGGCGCAACTCCTGAAGTTCGCGGGCATATTGTGCTGCCGACAGTGCAGTGCCGGCGGCGCCCTCAGCGGCGGCTAGCAGGAGGACCGCACCGCATAGGATGGTTAGAAGTGATCGCATGCTTAAGAGGCGGTGACCGCTGCCGACTGTCCCTGGGTCCCCTCGAGGCCCTTCATCATCAACTCGATATCGAAGGCTTCTTTGCGCACTCGCTCGTCGTAATACATAAGCGAAAACGCAATCGTCATGAGAGGCGTAACCAATATCTGGGAAATGTATGACATCAGCACGGTGAGAACTTGTATGACTAAGAGGCTTTCCTGGTGGGCATGAGGGTTCAAGAGCGCGACCACGACCAATGGGGAACCCAGAACTGCTCCCACGATACCGCTCAGCATGGAAAACACTAGAAAGATCATGAAAACGCGGCCGCGATGTCCAGCCGTCAGTGCCCGGCTACGCGACATCGCCTCACCCAGACTGGCGTCCTCAAGTACCGCCACGGGTACCGCAAGCGCCCACATCAAGGTGAGGATAATGCCAGGAACGATCAGGAGCACCAGCCCAATGCCAATGCCCATTCCTAGTCCGATGGTTAACAACACAATCCGGCCAACCATCTCGCGCACGCGGCTGTATGCTTCACGGATGGTGATGGGCTGGGAGAGATGGACCGCTGAAACTGCGATGATGGTGCCGGACTGAGCGGCTGCAACTCCCACCAGATACAACACGATGAGGAGCAAAACTCCCACCACTAACGCAGTGGTTGCTGACACGCCCAATAATTTGGGAGCCAACACCAAACCAACGCGAATGACGAACATGGGCAGATATGCGACAGCTACAATGCCTGCGAATAGCAGGAAGTTGTTCCTGTAGATCTGAAAGGTGCGGTCCAAGAGCTCAGCGAGGCTGAGCGGACGAAGCGTCTCCATACCATGGCCTCACTAATACGCTCCTACACTACTTTGCCAGCCCAACCGACACAACTTAATTTCATTCAGCTCGCCCCATTCCGCATTGGGGAATCAATGCGTGTGGATGGTAGGTTGTCGTATACACCCACCAATCCGCCGAAGAAATTCATTAGCGACTAGATAACGATGGCTCCCATCGCCGATGGCAGTACCGCGCCTTGAGGCGTTCTACCAGAAAGTAGCCCAATACGGAATTGCCGAGCATCGAGGTGAGACGATTGCCGTCGTGAAATCGCCAGAGTCTCGCTTGTCCTTGGCCGGATGCTCTTCAGCTGACAATCGGGCCATGTGAACCGCTTGTGCCATGCAAAGTTGTGCAGCACTGCGATCTGTATGCGCAGAGCACGATTGCTCGGTGGTGGAAGCGCAGGAATCGATGCTGAAGGCGATTTTGCGAAACGGCTCGAGCGCGGTAAACTGAGTTTTACAGGTGACGTTTTACAGGTGTGATCCGTCTCCGGCCGTTCAGCAAAAGTTTGGTAAACTATTGAAACGGCTCAACGTAGGCGCGTAGCTCAGTTGGTTAGAGCGCTACCTTGACACGGTAGAGGTCAGGAGTTCGAGTCTCCTCGTGCCTACCATATTTTCAATCACTTGCGGTAAGCCCTCTCCGCAACTTGGTAGCATTTGGTAGCAAATTTCAGGAAACGTTGGCGAGCTGCGGCGTCGCCATCAGTTCCTGGTACATGGAATCGACCATCTGTTTGACGCTCTCCGGCAACACCTGCATGTACTCGTTGGCGGCGGTATCAGCCTTCGCGTGACGCAGGTGAGCTTGAATGTCCTTCACCGATCCCTTCTTCTGTGCCAGCGTCGCCATAGTGCGCCGCAGCACTTGAAAGTTGAGCTTCGGCAATTCCAGCCTCTTAGCCAACTGGTTTAGGACGCGCCTCCGGTAGTTCCCCGTATCCAGGAAACCGCCGTCTGCATTTGCAAAGACGAAGGCATCAGGCGAGGAATCAGGACATTCCTGCTTCCAGAGCCACAGTTCTTCTGCCAGCGGTTCCGGCAGGTGAACGTTCCCCAAGCTCTTTCTCGTTTTGCCCCAAGGCCGGATCAGGCCCTTGTAAACCGTTTCCGTAATCGTGAGCTTACTGCCGTCGAATGATCTCCAGCGCAGGGCGAATAACTCGCCCGGACGCAGTGCATCGGTCATTTCGAGCGTCAGTAGCACGCGATCCTTGGCAGCAAGATTGGCCAGAACCAACCGCAGTTGATCCCAGCTCAGCACCGTCTTGTCCTTCTCGCGAAGGATTGCCGGGGCTGTGACATTGCGCGACGGGTCCTTCACCAGAAAATCCTGCTCCACGGCTTCGCCGAAGATGGACTTCAGATACGAACGGGCTTGCAGCACCCGATCTTTAGAGCGGAACGTGGCCAGATGATTGATGTGCGTCTGCAACATGAACTTGTCGAATATGTCCAGTGGCACGTCATCAAACTTCTCGACCAGGTCCTTCTGAATCTGGATCCTCTTCACCTTTGCCGTTTCGGACTTCCAGTCGGCCTCCCGCAACGGTAAATACCGGCTACGAACGAACCAGCCAAAACTGGCAGAGCCGTCCATCATCACTCTGCCGCTGACGTTCTGCCCGGTCTGCTTGGTTATCTCGGCTTCCAGTGCTTCTCGTGCTTGGAACTTTGTCAAGCGCGACTTGGGACCGAGGACGATCGACCTTACTTTCTTTCTTTCCTCGTTACTGATCGGGTCACGCACGGTCTGGCGGAAGTACCCGTACCACTTCTTGCCGCGCAGAACCACCCAACCCGATTGATGCGAGTTACCCATTTCTTCCTCAATTTCTGTGGGGGGAACAAGTGGGCGAGTCTATTGTACCCGCCTCTTGTTGCGGCCGGCATTGGTCAGCCGTTCCTGTTCGTCGATGAAGGCTTCGATTTTGCTGGTCCGGTATCTCAGGATTCCACCCCGCCCGGGCCCCTCCCCGATGCGGATCACCGGGAGCATGGGCGTCTTCCGGGAGCCGTGATCCCAAACCCAGTCGATGGATACATTCAGCCGCCGTGCAACTTGCTCAGGAGTCAGCAGGGGATCGTTGCCCAGCCTTTGAGTTTCGGATTGCATGGTCTTGAGAGGAACGCTTCGGGCGTCATTTTGCGGCTCCAAACCTCTCTGCAGCCTGGAGCGATCATCGGTAAGAAAATTCATTGTTTTCCGTGTTAGTAACGCAGGACTTCGGGCCCAGACGAGAAGCCTACCTCGGGTTCTCATCGCCGTCATGATTACGAACGTGTGTAGTTCCTGCGGACGGAGTTGATTTTGACGGCACAGCCGTCCTCCGACTGGCGCAAGCGATAGCTTGATTTTAGTGCTTGACGGTTCACCTCCTTGCCTGCTGGACTTAGCCTCACATGACGGTAGGCATCTGCCAAAGTAGTGGGCGGATAGAAGCTTCTGGAGTTAGGCCCGAGGAATGGGGACGGTAGCTTGTATCGGAAAGGATGCAGAGCCTTTTGGGCTAGCTAGCGCTGCCGCCGGCTGTCGTTACTCAAGGGCTGATGCTTCCCAGATGAACGGGTTCTGTGCAGTCTGACTCGTTGCGCTAGCTCACGAAGTTGTTCCGCCTCCCCCGACAGCCGGTGAGCATCGCATTTCTTTCGCATGCTGACGTAGTTGATATCAGGTGTACTGTCGATCGCAGCTTTCTCGGCCAATCGCTGTCGATCACGCGATGCTGCCAAGAGAAAAGCAGCGATCTTCCGACGGTCATCTCCATAATGCAGGGCCATGTCGACGACCCTGAGGACCGAGTCCAGGTCAGGAGGAACACGCTTTGCCGCCAGCAGGGTTTTCCACCCATCCCGCACGCTTCGCTTGCCCTGGTCAGTCAGTCCGTACTGGTGGCGGGCCCGGTTGGAGAACCCCGCCTCTTTTATGGGAGAGATAAGGCCCGCCTTGACTAAGCGACTGAGTGAAGGAGTGGAGGCCCCCAGCGATAATCCAGCGTTGCGCAACAGCCCGTAGGCCGTGCTTGCCCCACGGTCGATCATGGACAACAGGTAAAAATCTAGGACGGTAGGGTTCATAGCCAGCACTCCTGAGATATGTCTTACGGTAAACCACTCTTCGCCAGGATGGAAGTCAAGCACATTCGACCTCTATCAACAGATGCCCGGCTGCTCTTCCTTGGAGTTAGCGCACAAATTATTCAGCTTGGGTTGTCACGCTTCCACTTTCGTTAATCGCGCTTCATTGTCGTCCAAGAGACCATCCCCAAGGGCCTACCTGCAGGTCCGCCTCGTGGACACCGCCTGCCAAGTTTTTGCGGACCTCGTCCGAGGTTCGATACAAAACAGTCATCACATCAATTATCCAGTCAGCGAGGTAGTTCATTAGCTGGACCGCGTCTTCTGGCGGTTCACCGGGACAATAACGTTCAAATAGGCCTTGTAGGGTAAAGGATTTTACCGATGGAACCCGGATCCCGGCGACAGGACTTTCTAGCCGTGAGACTTGGGCCTCGGCAATTTTGAGAAACTGGCCAAATTCTTGCGGCCACAGGTGTTCTCGAAGCAAGCTTGCGATGTGGCACCTTACCTCGTGTCCGGGGATATACAAACCCTTCCCCGCAACAACCAGATTCTGCCGTTCTTCGGCGGTTCCCATTGATGGGACAATGGCGGCGGGCTCCGTCGGTTTCGGAGCAGGGTGGTCATCTGTCCGTAAGGCTTTGTCGGACTGGGCACTGGCTGGCGCGAGCGCACTTTGTTGGGTGGGTAGCACCATGGCTTCCTGGCCTTCAGAAAGGCATGTTGCTCTTTCGAATATTTCGGCGCGAGTCGATTGCTGAACCGATGGGTCTGCAAATTCGTATTTGATGTGCTCGTCCAGATCGAAACGTTTCTGGATGAACTTGAATAGCATTTCCTTTCCCTTTTTCCGGTCACCGATCGCCTGCATCAAGGTAACCTCGTGGCGGGCGCGCCGAAGTTCTTCTTTCGCCAGTCTGACGAGTCGATACAGCTCATCCTCGGGAATAACGGCCGTGGTGCGCTCGGTGACAACTTCTCTGGCCATTTCTAGCAGCGTCAGTCTCTGGTATTTCCACATTTGTCTCGTCGGGTTCAGGTGGCTCCGGGTAAACAGTCTTCTGACTATCGGCATGCCTGCGTCATACAACAGGTTGTAGCGCACCCATTGGACAAAGGCTTGCCATCTCTTGAGGTGCTCGTCATAAACGGGTTGGCTCAGACGCGCGATAGCAACTCTTTTCGCGCGGCGCCGGCAGTTTTCGAGTTTCTTCTCCAGATTCAGGACCGCGCTCTTCAACAGGGCGACCCGCTCTGCCGGTGCTGCTCCCGTTCCTGCCACCAGAACCTGGTTCCACGGACTCTTCTTACAGGTAACACGGAGCGCCAACCTGGCGGCCGCGGCCTCGAAGGCGTCAAGGCGAACCTTGCGGGGGCACGGTTCGGTAGCCAGTTTGTGGCTCAAGGCCACGATTCGGTCGGCCATCCCTTTGTCATACTTCTGTTTTAAGTAAACCGCGGATGCCCGGAAATCGATTCGGTCTAAGGGATGGCGATGCGGGTAACATCCGGCACTTGCTCCGGCGAGCCGGCCGTTAATCAGAGCGAGTCCGGCACGAATCAGTGCAAGCTCCGTTTGGTTTACGGTGATTCTTGGATACGATGGCATGTTGTTTCAGGCTTTCGTTTGAGGCTGTACTGCTAGAGGTTGGTTTGAAGAGCCTTGAAGGTCAGTTTGAACATTGCCGGTTAGTGGCGGGGGTGAGATCGCAACCAGCATCACGTCTTGGTTGAGCCGCTGAAGCCCACCGGGTGACAAAATCGTCGAAGAATCGCCTCCAGTGTGGGGAATCGGGTTCTTCAACCCCGGCAAGAACACAAGTGCGAAATGCTCTAAAGGCGGCCTTGCAGATGAATACGAGGGCGCTGGAATCCAGCATATTCATACCTGCGTCCGATATGATCCTGCGCGCGCGCTGCGAGTGCCACTGCAATACCACTCGGCGCTCGTGCAGAGAAAGCGCTGCCAAGTAACCTTGGCGCAAGTCGAGACATCCTTGGCTCTGTGAAGGCGAAACAATACACATAACGTCTGCTCCTCGGTAGTTGGGTTTTGATCGAACGTCGCGAATCAAACACAAGAACTAAGTTCCAAAACACTAGAGGGTTATGGAAGAAAATGGATAACAGTTACGCACTTATACTCTGTGGAGGCATTGGGCCGGTGGCGTCAGCGTTGGGTAACGCCTTTTTCCGACGGAGCAGCAGTTAGCTTTTGAGCACGGCGACGAAGTCGATCGGACGTAAACTCCGTCCATTCTATATTTAGTATAGGGCGGCATGGCCTCCTGTAACTCTTCTCGAGAAGATATTTCACTTCTACGCGCGCGATTAGTAAACGATCGAAATACATGGAGTTCAACCGGGGATAAGGCTCATTTTTTTGGCGGATCTGCCGCCACATACCGGGGCCATGGTTCCACAATATCGCCGTAAGCCAGCCCATCGCGGGCGTGCTGGGACGCATTCCGGATAGATCAGGGGCAATGCGCCCGCCTGATCCATTGATGGAATGGCAAATGCCGCAATGCTTGTCACCAAAAAACAGCGCGGCGCCTTTCTCGGGTTCACCGATAATGTAGAGTGCGCGCCTCGTCGTGGTCGGCCGGCGCACCTGCAGGAACACGGCCACCATTAAGGCTACGGGAATCAGTGCTGCAGGGATCCAGAAGAGGAGCTCTTTGTGTTTATTTGGGGTTGTCATATACACAACACTCCTCTCTTACTCCGAACCCCTGAAATTAGGAACTCATCGCGGTTCAGGCCGACCCACACGGCGTTCAAGGACTGGTGAATCGCAGGGTGAAGCGCCTCACTTCTGTTCCCAAGTTCCTCATATAGAACCCCAGCCCCACGAGTGTGACAGCGATCATCACCAGCGATACCCCGAGCCCGACGCGACAGTACTTGCAACAATCAATATCATTATTCTGTGCCGGAACTCACGCCTTCCCTCGATCGCTCTGATTCTTCTTGCGCCCCCAGGCCGGATGCGTGTCGGGCTCCGACCGGTTCATCACCCATTCCCGCTAACCGCTTCTATTTAGTGCGAAGGAAACAAGCTCAAATGCACTTTGCAACGGAAGAGACGTAGCCGCAAAGGCCAGCCCGCGTGGCGGCTACCAGTAACGCGTTGGAATGTTGTTAGCTTGCTTCGGCCATCCGGCGGCACCGTTTCGCCAGCGCCGACTGGATGAAAGTTACCTCGCGTCCCAGCATGTCGGTTGCCTCGCGGCAGAGGTCGGGGCGCTCGCGCATGAGTTGCAGAAATTCTTCCCGCGGTAGGTGAACTATATCCGACGGGACCGTCGTCACGGCAGTCAGGCTGTACGGCCGTCCGGTAAACGTGGCGGGCAATCCCAGCAGCGAGCCCGCGGAAAAAACTCTGTCCAGCTCAGGCATGTTGCGCACGCCCATCAGCACCTTGCCCGTAAATACAAGGAACACACCCGCGGATTGCCCATCTTCACGAAAGAGAATATGCGCTGGCGGAAGGTTTTGCTTTCCACCCGCTGATTCCAGGCCGGCCTTCAATTCCTTAGACACTTTCAGAGTATTACTTTTCACACCCACACTTTTCATACAGGACTTATGCCACAACTGCGAACAGTACTTCTGTGACTCCAATCACCAATAGCTGTGAGGTCGGAAATTGGGGATGTGTTGCAACTCTCAGGGTTACTGGCGGGTGACGTGAAGGAATCGCGAAATCGGAACCCAACCCGAGATCTTTAAATGGAGGCAGACCGAATCCGGCCTCATACTTTGTGCGATTCGATGGTTCTTACTTCGTGGTCTCAACGCAAGCAAAGGGCGATGCCCAGCGGACACTTACGGCTTGCCCAAGGTATTCCACCCTGAGCTGACAGATGAACAACTTGTCATGCGCAGGAAATAGGCGCTTCATGTTCGAGGGGTTAATAATGACAGCAAGGGGAAATCCCTCAGACAAGCAAGGGAAGAAGGCAACGCGCAGATGACGCGAATCGCGGGCGTAGCCAGTGCATTTCCACGCCAATACTATCGCCAACCGGAAATAGCAAACGCCCTCAGACGGCACTGGGACGAGGGGCTGCAAAACCCAAAGGTCCTGGATCGTCTGTTGACCCGAGTCGGGGTCGATGGACGGTATTTGGCGTTGCCTATCAATGCGTATGACGACCTGACCTCGTGGGGAAAGTCGAATAACGCATGGATTGAGATCGCTGAAGAGCTGGCGGAGCAGTCCATCTGCCGTGCCCTTACGCGCGCCGGACTTTGCGAAGCTGACCTGGACGCTATCTTCTTTGTCTCGGTCACAGGTGTGGCCAGTCCTTCCATTGACGCTCGGCTGATGAACCGGATGAATCTGCGCCCGGACATCAAACGCAATCCAATCTTCGGCCTGGGATGTGTTGCGGGCGCCGCTGGTATCGCTCGCGCGGCAGACTATGTCCACGCATTTCCCGAGCAATGTGCCGTATTGGTTTCGGTGGAACTCTGTTCGCTTACCTGGCAAAGGAAGGACCTCTCCGTCGCCAATCTCATTTCCTCTGGCCTATTCGGCGACGGCTCTGCGGCGGTGATTGTCGCCGGAAGCGAGCGCAGTGCATCCGGCCCACAAGTGCTCGGTACCAGGTCATCGTTTTATCGCGGTACCGAGGATGTGATGGGTTGGGACATCTCGGAGCAAGGTTTCAGGATCGTACTTTCGCCGGAAGTTCCGGAGATGGTGCGCAATCACCTGGCGCGAGATGTTGACGGCTTCCTCGCCGATTACGGCCTCAATCGCAACGACATCGATACCTGGATCATGCATACCGGCGGTCCCAAGGTACTAGAAGCTACCGCGGAATCGTTGGATCTTCCTGACGGTGCGCTTGATGTTTCGTGGCAAACTCTGCGGCGCGTGGGCAATCTCTCATCTGCCTCGGTGCTTCTTGTGCTGGAGGAGTTCGTGAATCGACGACGGCCGGCAACGGGCAGCTACAGCATTCTTGCGGCCATGGGGCCAGGCTTTTGCTCGGAACTCGTGCTGTTGCGATGGTAGAGGCGATGTCCAAATCTATCGGTCAAACCGAAGTGCTGGTTGCCGGCGGCGGTCCCGCTGGACTGGCGACGGCCATCGCCGTTCGGCAGGCGGGCTTTGAAGTCGCAGTGGTTGACTGCGCGCAGCCTCCCATCGATAAAGCGTGTGGCGAGGGCATCATGCCGGACGGCCTGGCAGCGCTTCGCCAGCTTGGCGTCCAGATAGGTCCCGGGCAAGCAGCGCTGTTCCGCGGCATTCGTTTCCTTAACGACGACGACCACGTTGAGGCAGAATTTCCCCATGGCGTTGGCTATGGGATTCGGCGCACGGTTCTGCACCAACTCCTGATTGACCGGGCGACCGAGGCGGGTGCCTCCTTGTATTGGCGCGCACGAATCACCGGCGTGTCCGCGCAAGGAGTTGTTATCGGCGGGCAGCACGTTGGCTATCGTTGGTTGATCTGCGCCGACGGGCACAACTCTTTGCTACGCCGAAGTGCAGGTCTCGACGCCTCCCACTCTGCACAAAAGCGATTTGGATTCCGCAGGCACTACAGAGTGATGCCCTGGTCGGATTTTGTAGAAGTACACTGGAGCGATTGCGGTCAGATGTACGTTACTCCGGTGTCGGACGATGAGATCTGCGTCGCGTTTATTACTCGCAAACCCGCTCTTCGTCTGGAGGAGGCCCTTCCCAATTTTCCCAGACTTTGGCCCCACCTGCGAGATCTCGCACCTGACAATCGGCGATTGGGAGCCTTGTCAGTCACCCAACGTCTCGCGGCCGTTCAACGCGGCAACGTAGCCTTGGTGGGAGAGGCATCGGGTTCGGTGGACGCGGTTACAGGAGAGGGGCTGTCCATGGCGTTCCGCCAGGCAATCGCTCTCGCCGAGGCGATGCGCGAAGAGAATCTTCAGCAATACGAAACGGCACACCATGGCATTGCGCGTCTTCCGCTGATGATGTCCACGCTCATGCTGACCATGGACAAGCATCCAAGTTTTCGTCGGCGGGTGTTTCGCGCGCTCACCTCTGAGCCCGCCTACTTCCGCCGGTTGCTGGCGCTTCACACCGGGGCGATTTCGCCCAGGAGTATTGGCTTGCGAGAAACCGTGTTGCTGGGATGGCATTTGCTGGCTGCATAAAAACTGAAGAAACCGGAGGAGCGGCAAGTTGAGGGTACGGTCTGCAATTTCTTCAGGCTTAACGTTGCGCACGTGCTGTATCGCGCTGTCAGCCGGGCTGGTCTTGTTGCCGTCGATGGTGGCGGCACAGCAGATTACAGTTAATCTTGATCCTGCCCAAACCAAAATCAAGTGGACTCTGGGCGACGTGTTGCACACCGTCCAAGGCACCTTCAAGTTGGCAAGCGGCCGCGTTACCTTCGATCCGCAAACCGGAGACGCCAGCGGCGAAATCATTGTGGATGCTACCAGCGGCGAGAGCGGCAATCATTCCCGCGACCAAAAGATGCACAAAGAGGTGCTGGAGAGCCAGCGGTATCCCGAGATCACTTTTTCCCCCAAACATGTGATCGGAAAAATCGCTGAGCAAGGGACTTCGAACTTACAGGTGCAGGGAGTGATTCGTATCCATGGTGCCGACCATGACCTCACGCTGTCGCTGCCAGTGGAGAAAAACAGCGATGCGGTCAAGGCGAGCGCTAGTTTTGTCGTGCCTTATCAGGATTGGGGCATGAAGAATCCAAGCACGTTCCTATTGAAAGTCGAGAACAAGGTAAGCATCAGCGTCTCCAGCGTGGGCCGGATCAGTCAGTAGCCAGTTGTCAGCTTCCAGTTTCGAAGAACCTCAGCGGCTGACTTTTTCGTTTATGGCTTCGCCCAAGGTGAGCACAATCACCGCACCGCCGGCATCACGGTCCGCGATCTCAACTTGTCCGCCATGAGCCCGGACCACAGCGTCAACAAAAGCCAGTCCCAGGCCGTGTCCAACGGAATGCGGTCCCTTCACAAAACGCTCAAAGGCGCGGCTGCGAAGCTCGGGCGGAAATCCCGGACCGTTGTCTCGCACCGTAAGTTCGGCTTCGCCGTGCTTCGCGCTTATTGAGATCTCAATCCGGCAGCCGGGTGGAAGATGAGCTATTTCATTATCCAGCAGGTTGGCGATGGTCCGGTTCAACAGCGACGAATCTGCCTCAATCACCACCGGCTGCAGATGCGTTACGACTTCATGTCCGTGATCCGCCATGGCAGGCTGGTAGAGGTCCACCAATTGTTGCACCATGCTTGAAAGCTCCACTGGTTCCTTGCGGGTTTGCAACGCGCCGGCGCTGGCCTCGGCGAGATCCAGTGTTGTATTCAACAATTGCGAAAGCCGGTCGAGGCCGTCGATTGCTTCGGCGACACACTCCTGCCATCGACCCTCATGCATGTCAGAAAGCGCGACCTCCAGACTTCCACGGACGGAAGTAACCGGGCTCTTCAGATCGTGAGCTACCGAGTCGGTGAGAATGCGCATCTGGTGTACCGATGCCTGCACCCGCTCCAGCATGTGATTAAAGGTGCGCGAAAGTCGGGAAATCTCGTCCGAATACGGGCCTTCGGGCAACCGGCTGCTTAGGTCTTCACTGCCTATACGCGATACCGTGTCGCTGATGCGCTCCACTCTCATCAGGGTGCGATAGGCAGCCATCCAGGTAATCAGAAATCCCAACGCAACCGTTGCGCCCCATACCAAAAGGCAGCGCTCCGTCAGGCGATCCAGCATCTGAGCGCCGCCGAGGTCGGCAAATCCCAGATACAGCCCACCGCCGTCCTTCTGGGCGTGGTACACAACCCGAAAAGCCTTTTTCCATCCCTGTACGCGAACATTCCCGGGGACTCCCGGTACCAGCGGCATGCCTGTCACCGCCGGGATAAACAGTTCCTTGGGAGTCGGCCCCACCCAGATGGGTTCCTGCTGCGGTTCCGTCTTGAGGAAGAAAACAGAAGCTTGGTGCTTGCCATAGGCATCGCTTGTATCCGGCACTTCCCGGGAAGCAAGCTCTGCCACCTCCTGCACCAAGCGGTCATACAGCGCATCACGCGGGGTATTCTCCGAAACATCGGCCAGAACTTCAGCCTCGCCGCTCAGCCATGCGTCGCTGCGCTGGCGAATGTCTTTTGCGATCAGCAAGTACATGATCGCGAAAGCAATCGCGCTGCCCAGAGCGAACGCCACCGTTGGCCAAATGGCGATACGCCAGGCCGCAGAGGGTCCGTGCGATTTATGCCTCCTTAAGAACATAGCCAACACCGCGAATAGTATGAATAAGTGGCCGTTTGCCATCGCCATCTACCTTGTTGCGCAGACGGTAGATTTGTACATCCACCACGTTGGTAGCGGGGTCAATGCGCATGCGCCACACGCGATCCAGAATCATAGTGCGGGTCACGACCCTTCCAGCATTACGAACCAGGTACTCCAGCAAAGAGAACTCTTGCGCTGTGAGTTGAAGGGACTCTTGCCCTCTGCGGGCATCACGCCGGATCAAATCCAATTCAAGGTCAGCGACCCGCAGACAGGTTGGCTCCGACTGAGTTGGCGTATTGTGCCGCAGGAGATTGCGAACTCGGGCCAGAAGTTCCGCCAGCGCAAAGGGTTTTGTTAGATAGTCATCGCCGCCCTGTTCTAGGCCGCGGACCCGTTCATCGACCGAGCGGCGGGCCGACAAAATCAGTACTGGAGCAGTCTGACCCTGGGCGCGGCAGCGCCCGATGACGTTGAGTCCATCCATGTCGGGCAATCCGAGATCGACGATGAAGCCATCGTAAGATTCCTCGCCCGCCAGGGCCAATGCGGTTTTTGCGTCCGGCGCGGTATCTACGCGATAGCCAGCTTCTGTCAGGCCGCGATTCAAGAACTCTCGAATCGCCGAATCATCTTCCACGACTAACAGTCGCACTTGTCTCCTCTGGCAACAGACGTTGCAACTCTAAGGATAGCTCAGCGGCCAGCTTGCCTGCCGTGTCACACGTTCATTGCACGGCGCGCCAGTCCCAAGGCATCACTCCAGAATGTTGTGGAATTATGAACATCAGCCACCACTCTTCTTACCGATTCCACGAACTCCTCAATATGCTCTTCTTTGGCAACCAGCGGCGGATTGGCCTTCAGCACCATGAAGTTGTTCCCATATATCTGCGTAAGAATCTTCTCGCGACGGAAGAGGTTCATTACTAACATTTGCCCAAACATACCTGGATGGACCGCTTTGAACGCTTCGAACGAGAGGCGCAGCGCGGCTTTCGAGGGTGCCTTAAATTCGATGCCGCTGAGCAGGCCCATGCCGGGCGCAGCTTTAAACATGTCATATCCAGAAAGCGCTGCCGTCAGCTGCCGCCGCAGAAGATCGCCCAGGTGTGTGGCCCGCTCGCCGAGGTTTTCGTCCTCCAGCACGTCAAGTGTCGCCAGCCCGGCTCGCATCGCCAGGCCATTCTCGCTGAAGGTCGAAGTGTGGACGATCGCCCGCTTTAGCGAGCTGTACACAGCGCTGTTCACCTCGTCGGTCATCAGCACGGCGGCAACCGGGACCAACCCACCACTGAGAGCTTTCGCCAGGATGACCATGTCGGGCTGAAGATCGAAGTGCTGCGCCGCGAGAAATTTTCCGGTGCGGAACATTCCAGTCTGCACTTCATCCAGGACTAATAACGTGCCATATCGCTTGCACAGCGACTGCACCTGCGGCAGATAACTTGGCGAGGGTATTCGAACCCCGCCCTCTGACTGGATGGGTTCAACTATAAAGGCCGCGAACTTCCGCGTCTGAAGCATTCGCTCAACGGCAGCAACGTCATCAAAGGGAACCGCTTCGGTATCTGCCAGCAATGGTCCAAAACCTGAGCGCCAGAATTCATTGTCCATCAAGGAAAGAGCTCCGCAGGTCAAACCGTGGAAAGCATTTTTCACGTAAAGGAGGGCATCGCGGCCACTGGCCGCCCGGGAAAACTTGATGGCGGTCTCAACTCCTTCACTTCCAGAGCTGGCGAAGAATACCTTACGCAGGCTCCCGCCCGCCAATCTGCACAGCCGTTCCGCCAATTCGCCGGCCAAGTCCGGGACATGGCTTTGCAGCATGGCAGGACCGGAGCGGTCCAGTTCCTCTTTCAAAGCCTCGATAACACGCGGATGGTTGTGGCCCACATTGTGAACGCAGTACCCGGAAAGGAAGTCCAGATAGCGGTCGCCGTCTTCGGTCCACAGTTCTGCTCCCACGCATCGCTCATAACGCACGTTCATGTCCAGCAAGTCCAGCAATCGGACCCACTGCGGATTCACGTGTGCTGCATATCTCGAATTCGAAGAGATAACGGCTGCCTTCGATGAAACTGATGAAAGAGACATGTGTTTACAGACTAGGTGTCCAAAGTGGAATTATCGTAGCTCTCAGATGACATTCTGTTCATCTCGCCAGCACCTCGGTTGCCTGACAAGTTAGATTGAAGTGTCGATTTTGTCATGAAAAAGATAACTGGCTGTTAGCCACTACAAGCATAATCATAAGGCACAATCCTAATGGCTTGCCGAGGGGCACGTTGAGCTCTCAAGGATGACCACTCGATCACCATTGCTGTTAAGGCATGCCATTTTCAACAGCCTAGTTTTGCTTGGGTTGATGACGTACCTCGCCGGTTCCCTCTGGGCGTCCGAACCCAGCGACGCTCCAACCTACTCGATCAATCTTTCGGTGCTCGACGAAAAAAACCAGCCTGTTCCCGATGCAACGGTTGAGGTTCACCCAGCCGGCGGCCTCATTAGCATCGCCACCACCGGTGCCACGGGAAGAGTAATGCTCTCGGTCAAGGGCGCTAGGAGTTATTCCCTGCGTATTCACAAGAAGGGCTACCTGCAAGCTGAGACCATGTTAGCGGCCAGCGACAGCAATGCCGCTCAGGACATTGAGGTTGTCTTGAGTGAAGCGGCATTGAGCGAGCAGAGTGTTGAGGTCAAAGGCGAAGCTTCGAATCCGGTCACGGAACCGACCAGCATTCAATCCACGCTGCCTACCGCTCAGGCCAAGAACAGCGCCGTACGTCCCGCGACTCTAGCCGACGCGCTGCCTTTGATACCCGGCATCGTGCGCGCCAAGGATGGCAGCGTACGCATCGCGGGCTTGGGTGAGGACCATAGCGCATTGCTGGTCAACTCCGTCGATGTCACCGATCCTGCTACCGGTAGCTTTGGCCTCAGCGTGCCCATCGATAGTGTGCAGACCGTGGAAGTCGCCGAGATGCCGTACTTGGCGCAGTATGGAAAGTTCACCGCGGGTGTAGTTTCAGCCGAGACGCGTCGCGGTGGCGATAAATGGGATTACAGCTTGAACGATCCTTTCCCGGATTTCCGCATCCGCAGCGGACACCTGGAGGGCGTCGTCGATGCTTCGCCACGCTTCAATCTGAGCGGGCCCGTGGTAAAGGACAAACTCTACTTCGTCGAAGGCTTTCAGTATCTCTTTAACAACCAGGAGGTATTGACGCTTCCCTATCCGGAGAATCTGACTAGGTCAAGCGCCTACAATTCTTTTACCCAGCTCGACGCCATTCTGTCTTCCAAGCAGACACTGACCGCGAGTCTCCATTTCGCGCCCCACAGTTTGCAATATGCCGGCCTTGACTACTTCAATCCAGAGCCGGTGACCCCGGATGCGAACTTCCACGAATCCACTGCGACGCTGACACATCGCTGGCAGATCGGCGACGGCCTGCTGCAAAGCACATTCGCCGGCACGGGAGTTTCCAGCGAAGTCTCGCCACAGGGCAATGCCAACATGGTTCTCACGCCGGTGGGCAACCAAGGAAATTATTTCAGCCACAACTCGCGCAGTGCCACGCGCTTTGCCTGGATGGAGCAGTGGACGCCGCGCACCTTGCACTTCCACGGTCAACACATGCTCCAGATCGGTTCTGTAATCGGGCACAGTGAAAACGAGGGCCACTTCATTGGCAATCCGGTGACCTTGCAGGAGGCAAGCAGACAACTTTTGCAGACGATTGAGTATGTCGGCGGTAAGCCCTACAAGGTCGCCGATACGGAACCAGCCGTTTACGCTCAAGACCACTGGATACTGAACTCGCACGTAGCGGTTGATGTTGGGGTCCGCCTGGAAGGACAGACCATTACGTCCACGACGCGGGCGTCGCCGCGCACTGGATTCGTGTGGTCACCCGACAAGTCCGGCAAAACCGTGGTCCGCGGCGGGGTCGGCATCTTTTATGACTCCGTGCCGCTGGATGTTTACGCCTTCAACAGCTATCCGGATCAACTCATTACCACTTACAACGCTATGGGCATTCCGGTTGGGCCGCCGGTTCGTTATCTCAACATCACCGGTCAGGCGGCAGAATCGAACTTCCCCTTCATCGATCGGAAGCTCAAGAACGGGAATTTCGCTCCGTACAGCACGGCTTGGAACCTCGAATTTGAACGGACGGTAAACCGATGGTTGGTGATACGCGCGAAGTATCTGCAAAGCCACGGGCAGGACATGATTACGCTGCAACCCGCGGTCATCCAGAACCAGCCTGCCTTCGTGCTGAACTCCTCCGGATGGGCGCAAACTCGGCAGGCTGAGTTTACGGCCCGCATCGGGTCTGGTTCGCCGCGGCAGTTCTTCTTCTCCTATGTGCGGCAATATGCGTACGGTAACGTCAACGACGCCGGCTCCTACCTCGGAAATTTTCCTTCGCCGGTGATTCAACCCAACCTGATCGCCAGCTTGCCCGGCGAAATACCCAACCGCTTCTTGCTCTGGGGAAACTACGGTAATCTGCCGAAGAAAGTCACGTTGTCGCCTCACATCGAGTACCGCAACGGATTTCCTTACCAGCCAACGAATCTCTATCAGCAGTGGCTGCCTACGACCGGGCCTCAGTACCGCTACCCGAATTACTTCTCGCTAGACATGCGTGTGTCCAAAGATGTGCAGGTGAATCTGGAGCACACGGTGCGGCTCTCTCTAACGGTTCGCAACCTGACCGACCATTTCAATCCGCTGGAGGTTCATTCCAACCTCGCCGATCCGCAGTATGGAACGTTCTTCGGTAACTACAACCGTAAGTTCTTGTTCGACTTCGACTTCCTGTTCTAAGCCAGCGGTGCGCGAGAACTGTGGCGGCCCTCAACCACCTCAGGTCAGCGGAAAGGCGACGTTAGTTGCGGACCCCCGCTAATGGACCCGCTAATTTCCCAGCTTTACCCAAGACTTGGGCCTGGGCTAAGAGTACTTTCGGCCCTGACGGGCCTAGATTTTGCACAATCGTTCCACCGCGCCAACACAAGACGATCGTTGTACACGCCAAGGTTTGAAGCGAAAGACAACCTGAAGTGAACTGTGCCAGCCTCAACTCTTTGTCCTCCCATCCTCACTCGTCCTAGTGATTTAGATCACAGAGTTCTGGGTTGCCGCCAAGGTATTGTTGCTACTCCCCGAGGTCGCGGTGAGGGCACTCTTGGGGCGGGGGATTTCCTGTTTGTCGTCCACGCTAGGCGGTTACGGCTACCGTCTGACTACTCCTGCTCAACCTCTGGAGAGACACGAATTCCTCGCTCTTGAGCCGCGGGCTGGCGAGGTTATAGTAAGAGTTGCGGGCTGTGGCGTCTGCCATACCGATGTCGGCTTTGCTTTCGACGGTGTACCCACGCGCGCGCCACTGCCACTCACCCTTGGACACGAAATCTCGGGTCGCATCGTGGCAGCGGGCGAGGGTGCAACCAGCTGGGCAGGCCGCAGCGTAATCGTTCCGGCTGTGATCCCCTGCGGCGATTGCGCACCATGCCGAGCGGGCCAGGCGACGATTTGCCGGCGGCAGTTCATGCCCGGCAACGACGGGGATGGAGGGTTTGCAACTCACGTTCGCGTTCCCGCCCGTGGACTTTGTCCGGTTCCTGAAGACCTGCCGCCAGGCATCACTCTCGATCTCTTGTCGGTGGTAGCCGACGCCGTCACCACTCCCTACGAGGCGATTCGACGGTCGGCGTTAGGGGCGGATGACGTTGCGGTGTTTGTGGGCGTGGGAGGAGTCGGTGGATTCGGTGTCCAGATTGCCGCTGCCATGGGTGCGGCAGTTGTAGCCATTGACATCGACCAAGGAAAGCTCGAACTGGCTGTCCAGCACGGCGCTTCACTGACCTTAGATGGCAGCTCTATGAATGAGAAGGAACTGAAATCCGCGGTACGCTCGTTTGACAAACAATCAGGACGTACCGGGATTGGGCTGAAAATCTTTGAAACCAGCGGCACAGCGGCAGGTCAGGCCGTCGCGTTCGGACTGCTCGACTATGGCGGCTACCTGGCAGTGGTTGGGTTTACACCCAAGAAAGTTGAGCTGCGGCTCTCCAACCTTATGGCGTTCGATGCGACCGCGCGCGGCAACTGGGGTTGCCCGCCGGAACAGTATCCGGCTGCGCTGGCTCTCGTATTGAATGGCAGCGTAGTGCTTGAACCTTACGTGGAGCGGCATCCGCTGGACGAGGTTCCCGCTTTGTTGGAGGCGGTGGCCCGCCATGAAATTCGCAAGCGTGTGATTCTGGTCCCGGATCACAAAAGCCCGCAGTAGCAGTAAAGGAGACAACCTCGTGCACGATCACAATCTAGTGGAATCGTTTCCCACGCGTTCCATCCTGGTAGAGCAGCAGGCGGTGAAAGACCGGTCGGGCGCAGCGGTTGGAGGACTGCACAATGTCTGGATCACGCTGAACAATCCGTCCGAACTCAACGCCTATACCACCGACATGGTGAAAGAGATCATTCTGGCGCTACGCGCCGCCAGCAATGACCGGGCTGCGGTCGCTGTAGTTCTGACTGGCGCCGGATCACGCGCTTTCTGCGCCGGGGGAAACACGCGCGAGTACGCGGAAGTTTACGCTGGTAATCCCGGTGAGTACCGCCAGTACATGCGGCTGTTCAACGACATGGTGACGGCCGTACTGCAATGCGACAAGCCGGTGATTTGCCGCGTGAACGGAATGCGTGTCGGCGGAGGTCAAGAAGTGGGCATGGCATGCGATTTTTCCGTGGCCAGCGACCTCGCCGTCTTCAGCCAGGCCGGCCCGCGGCACGGCTCAGCGCCAGATGGCGGGTCCACGGATTTTCTGCCTTTATTTGTGGGCATGGAGCAGGCCATGGTCAGCGGCACGTTGTGTCAGCCCTGGAGTGCGCACCGCTTCTACTGGCTTGGAGGCCTCACTCAGATTGTCCCGGCGCTCAATGTGGAAGGGCAGTGGAAACCGAATCCACTGGTCGTTACTGATCGTGTGCTCGATGAATACGGCCGGCTGGTTTTAGGCGAAGCGAAAACCGGAGAGCAACGTGAACAAGGCAAAGAACTGCTGGCCAAAGGCTCTGTAGATCTGACGCTTCTGGATGACGCCGTGGAAGCGCTGTGCACTCAACTGCTGTACACCATGCCCGACTGCCTTATCAAGACCATTGAGAGCCTGCGCAAACACAAGCTGGAACACTGGGACCGCAACCGCGAGACGAATCGTGCGTGGCTGTCATTGAACATGATGACCGAGGCACGCGCCGGCTTCCGTGCCTTCCATTACGGCAGCAAGGAGCAGCGTGAGGTAGATTTTGTGCTCCTGCGGCGGCGGCTTGCGGAAGGGGTGCCGTGGAGTGATGAACTGATTCAAGAGGTCGCGCCCTGGACCGCCCAAGCGGTCGGCGCGGGTAAACAAGAATGAGCGTCACCACGAAAGCGAGCCTGGCATGAGTCTTGAACTCGCCAGCCTGATCCAGTGCGCGCAGGAGTTGAACGACGACTTCGAGCTGACTGCGGTGCGTGCGTGGAAGGCAGCTGGGACTGGGCGCAAAGCCATCGGGCACATGCCCATCTATGTTCCGCGTGAGTTGATTCATGCTGCGGGAATGTTGCCGGTCGGCATCGTGGGCGCAGGGGAGCGCTTGGAGATCATTCGCGGGGATGCGTATTTTCAGAGCTACATCTGCCACATTCCACGCAGCACCATCGAACTCGCTCTCAGCCGCCGGCTCGACGTGTTGGATGGTATGTTGTTTCCCTCCATCTGCGATGTGATCCGCAACTTGTCGGGCATGTGGACCATGCTGTTTCCGGACCGCTATGTTCGCTACGTGGATTTGCCACAGAATTTCGAGCCTACGGCAGGTGGTGTCTACTGGCATCGTGAACTTGAGGCGCTGCGTGAGGACTTTGCTCGCCTGAGCGGCCGTCCGATCGAAGATGATGCCCTGCGGCACAGCATCGTCGTGTACAACGAAAATCGCTCCACCATTTGCGATCTGTATCGCGCTCGCAGCCGTCAGCCTTGGATCTACCCGACCTCGGAAGTGTATGTGCTATTGCGAGCAGCGAACGTCCTTCCACCCGAAGATCACACCGCCCTGCTGCGGGAATACCTGCGGCTTGCGCCTTTGGAAACCGACCGCTGCGATCGTGACCAGAGCCGAGTGGTGCTGGTGGGAACATTCTGCGAGCAGCCGCCGCTGGGTCTGCTGCTTACCTTGGAACGCGCAGGATGCTGGGTCGTGGATGACGACCTGCTCCTGGGGCTCAGATGGATCATGGGTGAGATCTCGTGCGACGGAGATCCCTTGCAAGCCCTGGTTGAGGCCTTCCTTACCCGGAGCGCCGAGACTGCTGCACGCTACCTGCCCGAAGGAAAGCACGGAGGTGCACTCGTAGATTCAGTCCGGGGCAATCGCGCGGAGGGAGTCATCTTTTGTGCCCCCAGCTTCTGCGATCCCGCCCTGCTGGAGCAACCGATGCTAGTGGCAGCCCTCGACCGCGAGGGCATTCCCCACACGCAAGTCAAGTACTCCGAAGACACCGGCCAGTTCGCGGTCATCCGTGAGCAGGCGGGCACATTCTCCGATTCCATCCGCCTGTGGAGCCAAGCATGACTGCCGCATCCCCCAGCCCGCGCGTCCACGCTGAAGACGACAAGGCACGCAGCATGTCCCTGCAAAAGCAGATGATTGCCGGCCATTACAGCGCGCTCGCCCGTGCTCCGCAAGAGGGCCGCAAGGTTGTTTATACCTTCGTTCCCGGCAATCTTACCGAACTGTTGCGCTCCTTCGATCTGCTTCCGGTCCTTCCTGAAATCAACGCGCTTCAGTCCGGCATGCGGAAATTGTCGGGCGAGTATATTGCGGAAGCGGAGAAGCATGGCCATAGCGAAGACGTCTGCACCTATGTGAAGTGCGACATCGGAATGCTGAAGAAGGGCAACATTGGCCCCACGGGCGAAAGGCTGCCCCCACCGGACTTGCTACTGCTCTCCTATACCGGCTGTTTCACGTTTATGAAGTGGTTCGAACTGCTGCGCCAGGAATACGACTGCCCGGTAGCCATGTTCCATGTTCCATATCAATCAGAAGGCCGTATTCTGCCGCATCATGTCGAGTACATCGTCCAGCAACTGCGCACGGAGGTAATTCCTAAACTTGAAGCAGTTAGCGGCCGTCGTTACGACGAGGATCGTCTGCGCGAAATGCTGCGACTGTCGGCGCAGGCAGAAGATGATCTGGTCTGGGTGCTGGAATCGGCCAAGCATGTGCCTTCTCCAATCGATGCTTATTTCGGCGGCGTGTACTACATCGGGCCAATGTTTACCGCATTTCGCGGAACCGCTGAGGGCGTCTCGTACTATCGCGTCCTGCGCGAAGAAGTGGAGGGTCGGCTGCGCGAAGGCCTGGGGCCGCTGACACCGGAGGGATCGCAGCGAAAGGAACGCTACCGCCTGGTGATGGAAGGTCCACCGAATTGGACCAGCTTTCGCGAGTTCTGGAAGATGTTCTACGACGAAGGCGCTGTGATAGTAGCCAGCAGCTACACCAAGGTTGGAGGACTGTACGACGGCGGCTTCCGTCACGATCCCGAACGGCCGTTGGAGACTCTGGCGGAGTACTGCCTGGGCTGTTACACCAATCTCGGTTTGCCCACCCGCGTGGCATTGCTGGAGCGATACATTCGCGAGTATCACGCCGACGGCTTCATGATCAACAGCATCAAGAGCTGCAATTCCTTTAGTGTGGGTCAGCTGCTGATGCTACGTCAACTGGAGCAGAGTACCGGCGTTCCCGGGGGCTTCATCGAAAGCGACCTGGTGGACCCGCGTTACTTCTCCGCCGCAAACATCAAGAACCGCATTGAAAGCTATTTGCAGATGCTTGAACAAAAGCGCATCGGCGTGAACGCATGAATGCTCTACGGACCTATGTCGGTATTGATCTCGGCTCTACCACTACTAAGGCAGTCGTCCTGAACGACGCTGGCGACGTGATTGGCCGCGGCATCACCAACAGCCGCAGCAATTACGATGTCGCCTGCCAGGTGGTGCGGGAGGAAGCCATGGTCCGCACCCGTTTCACGCTCACGCGGCAGGCGATTACCGGCGATCCGGCCCTGGCTCAGGTCGAGAAGGCTTTCCTTTCCTCGTTGCAGCGAAACTTCCGATTCCGGCAGCATCTCGATCAACTTGTGCGACTGCGGGAAGCGTTGTTCAGCGCCGCTGGCGATCCCCGCCACAGCGCTCATCGAAGCGAACTAAATGCTGCGCTCGAAAGCATCATGGATAGGATGGCCGAGCGAGCCGAATTGCATTTCAACGGATTGGCGGTGCGCAAGAGCGACTTCTTTCGCGATCTCGCCACCGCCGATTACATGCAACTGGCGGAACAACGCAGCGATTCCCGCGGCATCACCTTCGACATGCTGTGCGGGCTGTTCGACGCCGCAATCCTCGTAGTCGAAAACGCGCCTACTCAGGGTACCTTCGAAACCCAATTGCGTAATGCGCTGGAGCCTACTCTGGCGTCGGCTACTTCGGCGGTGCAAGAGAAGGCTTCGCGCCTGCGCGAGGTGGTGGAGGCGACCTGCGGCACACAGATCGTAGAAGCCGGGACCGTGGGCACCGGATACGGCCGCCAGCGCTTGCCTTTTCCCAAGGAGCAGATTCGCAGCGAGATTCTTTGCCACGGGCTGGGCGCGCATGCCATGTTTCCTGGCAGCCGGACTGTGCTGGACATCGGGGGGCAAGACACCAAGGCAATCCAAGTCGACGCCGACGGACTGGTTGTCAGCTTCCAGATGAATGACCGCTGCGCCGCTGGATGCGGCCGTTATCTGGGTTACATCGCAGATGAAATGAACCTGGGATTGCATGAGTTGGGCCCGCTTGCCCAACAGAGCCAGCGGCGGGTGAAGATCAACAGTACGTGTACCGTGTTTGCAGGTGCGGAGTTGCGAGAACGTCTATCTCTCGGTCAGAGGCGTGAGGACATAGTGGCTGGGCTGCATCGCGCCATCATCTTGCGTGCGATGTCGCTGCTGGCGCGCTCTGGAGGCGTCCGTGACGAGTTCACCTTCACCGGCGGCGTGGCCCGCAATCCGGCGGCAGTCAGTGCTCTGCGCGAGTTGGTGCAGGAGAATTACGGTGATCGGACGCTGAACATTTCTGCCGACTCGATTTACACCGGTGCTCTGGGGGCGGCTTTGTTCGCCCGGCGCGCTGCACAGGTCAACGCATGACAACCGCTACCATCCCGTTGAGGACTCGATCTGTTGAGGAGCAGATTACGGCTGGCGTCGATGTAGGCTCCAGCGCAGTGAAGATTGCGGTGCTGCGGACGATCGGCGGCGAGTCCGCGGTCCTGGCGCTGCTCACCGAGCGTATACGCCGCCGCGAGTTGCGCAAAGTAGTGAATGACGGATACCTGGCAGCTCTGTGCGTGGCCGGCGTGGCTGCCGAAGAAGTTTGCTATGTGGCCAGCACCGGCGAAGGCGAGTTGGTGGATTTTCGCCGCGGACACTTTTATGGCATGACTACTCACGCACGTGGCGCGATCTTTCTCATGCCGGAGGTCCGCGCCATTCTCGACGTCGGGGCCTTGCATGCGCGTGCCATGCGCATTGATGAGCGCAGCCGGGTGCTCAGCTATCGCATGACCGGCCAATGCGCTTCCGGCTCCGGTCAATTCCTGGAGAATGTCGCGCGCTACCTGGGCATTGCCTTGGAGGATATCGGACCTCTGTCCTGCCGCGCGAGTAATCCGCAAGTCGTCAGCAGCATCTGCGCAGTTCTGGCGGAGACGGATGTGATCAACATGGTGAGCCGGGGAATCACCACGCCTGACATTCTGAAAGGCATTCATCTTTCCATGGCCGGACGCTACACAAAGCTGCTGCGGGCGATTGACGCACGTGGTCAGGTGGCAATTACCGGAGGCCTCTCCGCGGATACCGGGCTGGCACAGGCATTGCAGGAAAAATCGCGCGAGGATGGTCTGGACCTAGAGGTTCGTACCCATCCCAACTCCATCTATGCCGGCGCGCTCGGAGCAGCTCTGTGGGGAGCGTATCGTCATTGCATGCTCGCCCGGCATGAGAAGGTGTTGGCATGAGCGGCGCCAACGAACTAGCAGGCAAGTATGCCGTTGTCACCGGCGGGTCGGGAGGAATTGGCAGCGCTATCGTTCGCACCTTGCAAGAAGCTGGCGCCGTAGCAGCCGCACTCGACCTTTCGCCGCCGCCCGACAATGACATCCCCTGGCTGCGGTGCGATGTGCGTAGCGATGATTCCGTCGGTTCAGCCGTGCAACAATACTTCAAGCAGAACGGACGGCTCGATCTGGTGATTCACGCGGCCGGAATCTCCCGTGAGGCGGTCGTCTGGAAGCTTGCGGTCGAGCATTGGGACATGATCCAAGCGGTCAATTTGCGCGGCGCCTTTTTGCTGTTGCGGCACGCCATTCCCCTGATGCGCCAGGGACAGGGTGGACGCGTGGTCTTGATCGGGTCTATCAACGGATCGCGTGGCAAGTTTGGCACCTCGGCCTACTCGGCTAGCAAAGCGGGACTGCTGGGCCTGGCCAAGAGCGTCGCCCGCGAAACCGGCCGCTTTCAAATTCTGGTGAACGTGATCGAACCCGGCTGGGTACGCACACCGCTCACAGAGGCATTGCCGGCAGCCATCCGCCAGGCCGCGCAAGCGGAAACCGTGCTGGGGAGTCTGCTCGAGGTTTCCGATGTCGCCGCCGCCGTGCTCTTCTTGTGTGGACCGGGCGCGAGCCGTATCACCGGCCAGATTTTGCGCGTGGACGCCGGCCAATTCCTGGGAGGCGGCGCCTAGAACGAGTAGGAGGAAAACCATGGCGACAAACGGCATGGAAGAAACAGGTGTGCTGGAGACCGACGCAGTCCTGGTGCGAGCGATGCGCCAGGACGACTTGAACGTGATCGTGGCGATTGATGCTGCGGCTAGCGGTCGCCACCGTCCTCGGTACTTCGAACTCATGCTCCAGCGCAGCGTAACCCAGGCGGGCCTGCAAATCTCTCTCGTCGCGGAAGTGGACAACAGAGTTGTGGGGTTCGTCATTGGGTCCCTTTACTACGGTGAATACGGGGTAGTGGAGCCCTCAGCTTCCATTGACGCCATTTCGGTAGATCCTCGCATTCGCGGAAAAAACGTCGGTAAGGCGCTGATGCGGCAGTTACGGTTCAATCTGGGGGCCCTGCGAATCACAACGTTGCGGACCGAAGTTTCCTGGGACCATTTCGGCCTCTTGGGGTTTTTCCGAAGTCAAGGGTTCAAACCTTCCACCAGGATCTGCTTGGAGTGCGTTCTGGATCCAACCCGGCCAGAAGATTCCTCCGACGGCTAGAGGAGCTGCTGCTGTTATCTACAAAGTGAGACTTGCCATGACAAAGACAAAAAGGAAACCTGCTCAAAAGGCGACAGGGTCCGCTGCACAAAAACCGCAGTCCGCGGTGCGCTGTTCCCGGTGCGGCCGGCCAGTCGAGAAGAACGACAAATTCTGTGCCGAATGCGGCCTGTTTCTGCGCGATGCCTATCTCGATCACAGGCTCCTGCTGGCGCTTGTGGAGGAAAAAGATGGCCACAGCCGCGAAGCTCGTCAGCAACTGGAGCACTTGTTGCAAGCCGAACCGGACCATGTGCTTGCCAATCACATGTTAGGCACGTTTTACTTCCATCAAGGCACGCTGGACCTGGCTATCGAGCGCTATCAGCACGCAGTGGAGGCAGCTCCCACTTTTGTATTGGCACATTACGATCTGGGCGTTGCCTGGTATCACCGGGGCAACATGCCAGAAGCCATCCGCGCCTTTCGCCGTTGCCTGGAGCTTGACCCAAATTACAACGCTGCACACTACCGGTTGGCGGTGTCCTTGTTTCACGCCGGGGAGTTGGAGGAAGCCTCCAATGAATTCAAGCAGTCCATCGCACTCACGCCCGAGTACTTGATGGCGCATTACCACATCGGCGTGATTCACGAGCGGCGGGGCGAAACGGAAGCCGCCGAGCGCGAGTTCCGGCGCAGTCTCGATGAGGCCGTGGGAGAGGTGAGCAGCCTGTTTCACCTTGCACTAATTCGGCGTAGCAAAGGGGATAAGAAAGGTGCTCGAAGACCTTCTCCGGCGTGCCCATGAATTCGGTCGGGCCCAAAGTTCCACCTCCTGACTAGGGAGGACACATGAACCCAGGCGAAAAAAGCACACTCATCCATGATTGGGCAGAAGCCGGCCCGCGCAGAGCGCATTATCCAAGTCACGTCATGCTCGACGACGAGACGTTGCGCGATGGGCTGCAAAGCCCATCCGTCACCGATCCTCCGCTGGACACGAAAGTTGAACTGCTCCACCTCATGGAAAGCCTGGGGATCGAGACTGCCGACGTTGGCCTGCCCGGCGCTGGTGTGCATCAGCGGGAGGCTGTCCTGCGCTTGTGCCGCGAGATTTCCGGCCAGCGACTGCGCATCCGGGCCAACTGCGCCGCACGAACACTGATGGTGGACATTCAGCCCATCGCCGAGGTCACTCAACTGACCGGCGTGCCCATCGAAGCGTGCGTCTTCATTGGCAGCAGCCCCATCCGCCAGTACGCCGAAGAGTGGGAGCTATCGGATATTGTCCGTCACACGTGCGAGGCCATCCGTTTCGCAGTCCGTGAAGGGCTGGAAGTAATGTACGTTACGGAGGACACCGTCCGCTCTTCGCCCGAGCACCTGCGCGTCCTCCTGACTGCCGCGTTGGAAGTCGGAGCTAATCGCCTGTGCCTGTGCGATACCTGCGGTGCGGCGGTTCCGCAAGGAGTGTGGAATCTCGTCTCCTGGGTCAAAGCACTGGTCAAGGAAATCGGCGTCGAGGTTGGCATTGATTGGCACGGTCACCGTGACCGTGGTTTAGATTTGGCCAACAGCCTGGCGGCAATCGAGGCCGGCGCTACTCGGGTCCACGGCACGGCACTTGGCATCGGCGAGCGTGTAGGCAACACCCCAATGGAGCAGCTTTTAGTCAACCTCAAGCTCCTGGGTGTGCGCAACGACGATCTTTCGCGATTGCCGGATTACGTGCAGACGGTCTCGTCGGCCACCGGAGTTCCTATGCCGATTAATATGCCCATCGTTGGACGTGACGCGTTCCGCACTGCCACTGGCGTTCACGCATCCGCTGTCATAAAAGCACAGAAGAAAGGTGACGTATGGCTGGCCGACCGGGTCTATTCGGGAGTACCGGCTGCATGGATTGGCCGAACGCAGGAAATCGAAGTAGGTCCAATGTCGGGCGCTTCCAATGTTGTCTGCTATCTTAGCGATCGAGGTCTTCCGAGTAGTCCCGAAATTATTAAGGGCATACTGGATCTAGCGAAACGATCCAGCCGCGTGCTCGCAGAGTCGGAGATACTGGACGTTCTGCGTGACATGAATGCATAAGTTTACCCCCGGATCACGCTAGTGCTTTTTCGGACGCGACGCCGGGATGAGTGCTCAAGGCTGAAAAGTGAGGTGTGAGGCGTCGCGTTTGAAAAAGCCGTCAGAAGGAAGCCGCTGGCGCGGCGGACGCGGGACTTATGCAAATTGAATGGAGCGAGCGAGGGGTGTAGAAGTTTGCGGGAGTCGTGCAGGCCGCTGGAGTAGCAGCCGGGGCACCAGTGGAAAGACGAGTCGATGGCCGAGGTGAGCCGAGGCGAGGACGGGAAAGAGATATCTGGTGTAACAGAGGCACACTTCGGCGAGACGCTCTGAAGCGCGCCGACAGCGCGGTGTGTGGGCGAGTGATTTCATGCAGCCGTGGCCAGGAGCGGAGGAGAACGGAGTTGGAGTTGTGCCGCTGTGAATCGTTCGACGACGGCCATCGGTCCACCGCACTTGGGACAGCGCCACAGCGGGTGCGCTGCAGGAGTGGTCGACGTTTCCGCTTCGTTTTTCGGTGAAGTGGCGTGGAGAGCGGCGAAGCACCGTGGCAGCAGGGTGGCACGCCTCCGGTTGGCGAGGAAGCCGAAGTGGCGGATGCGGACGAAGCCCTTGGGGAGCAGATGCAGCAGGAAGCGGCGCAAGAACTCGTCGCGCGAGACGGTCATCAGTTTCTGATGATTGTGGTCAGCAGAGTCACGCCAGCGAAAGGTGACCTGGCCGTCGGCCAACGCAACCAGGCGATGGTTGGAGATGGCGACGCGGTGCGTGTAGCGGCCGAGATACTGGAGCACGTAGTCGGGACCGCCGAAGGGTGGTTTGGAGTAGACGATCCAATCTTTGCGGAAGAGCGGACGCAGCCAGGCCGCGAAGAACTTGGGATGGGCGAGCGGTGCGAGTTCTCCGGCCAGGTGCAGTTGACGGCGTTCGAAGGCAGACTTTAGGCCGGCGACGAACTTGCCACGGAACACGCGCCGCAGTACAGCAATAGGAAGGAAGAAGCGTGGATGGGACCGAATCCAGCGGGCGTGATCGAGCGCGAGTCCGCCGGCGGGGACGACACAGTGGACATGGGGATGAAGCTGGAGTTTCTGGTTCCAGGTATGGAGCACGCTGAAGAAGCCGATCTCGGCGCCGAGATGGGCGGGATTGTGCGCGACTTCCAGCAGGGTTTCGGCGCTGGCCCGAAGCAGCAAACCATAGACGACTTTCCTGTTCTGAAGGGCCAGCACAGCCAGTTGCGGCGGCAGGGTAAAGACGACGTGGACATAGGGTGTGGGCAGCAGTTCACGACGACGCGCCGCGATCCAGCGTTCGCGCGCACCGGTCTGACACTTCGGGCAGTGCCGGTTGCGACAGCTGTTGTAGGAGATGGTGGCACGATGCCCGCAGCTGGTGCACTCATCGATATGGCCGCCCAGGGCGGCGGTGCGACAGCGCGCGATGGCCCGCAGGACCTTGAGGTGGGTCCAGCGAAGCCACGAACAGTTCCTCTCGATGAAGTCTGCGCCTGCGCTGCGAATGATGTCGGCCACCTCGAACTGTGGCCGACTCATCTACTCCTCCTCGGACGACCTGCCTTTCTTGAGTACCAGCGCATCCAGCGGACTGGGCGTGGCCTGCAAGTGCCGTTGTGAGAGGTGGAGATAGCGAGCGGTTTCTTTCAGATCGTGATGGCCTAACAGGATCTGGATGGTGTGCAGATCGGCGCCGGCTTCAAGCAAGTGGGTAGCGAAGCAATGGCGGAGCACGTGGGGATAGACACGTTTCTTAATCCCGGCGTGACGGGCGGCCTCGACGCAAGCGTGGTAAGGCGTCTTGTCGTCCGTGGGGTGATCACCGCTGTGCCAGCGGTTGCCGGGAAATAACCAGACAGACTTTTTGCGCAAACGTCGCCAGTGAGCGCGCAGTTCTTCGAGTAGAACGGGGCTGAGCATGACGTCGCGGTCTTGGTGACCTTTGCCGTCCTGAATGTGCACGACCATGCGTCGGCTGTCGATGTCGCTGACCTTCAGGCGCGTGAGTTCGGTGCGGCGCACGCCGGTGCCGTAGAGGGTCATCAAAATGGTGCGATAGAAGGAAGTCGGCGCAGCATCGATGAGCTGTGTTACTTCTTCCTGGCTGAGGATAGTGGGCAGGCGATAACGCTTCTTGGGATAGGGAGTGTCGGCAATGCTCCAGGGCCTCTTGAGCGTCTGGATGTAGAAGAAGCGCAAGGCGCAGAGATGGTTGGTCACCGAGCCGGGAGTCAGTTTGTGCAGGGTGAACAGCTGCGCTTGGTACTCGCGGATGTGCTGCGGTCCCAGGCGATCGGGCGAGCGGTGGAAGTGCTGAGCGAAGCGCTCGATGAAGCGAACGTAACGCTGTGTGGTAGCCTCAGAGTAATGACGTCGCTGGAGTTCTTCCAGCATCATTTTGCGTAGATGGGTCACAGGGACCTCCTTGTGACCCACAATTTATCTGAGCCGAAAATCAGAACTGCCGACATCACCCACGCGGCAGCGTCCGCCGCGCCAGCGGCTTCGTTCTCACGGGCAACACGGAAGTATTCCCCGCCAAATCGCAGGACGCCTATTTGATCATGACCATGGATTAGGAGCAGACCGCCCTGACTAGCGTCAAGGGATCGGTGGTTCGCAAGGTCGCGGTGGGTCGCTCGGTTTCAAATCTCCAAGGCGCGCTCACGACCATGGTTAGTGCCGACTTGTTAGTAGCAGAACTGCAACGACAGAAAAGCCCCGCAAAAAACCTGCTCTGGCTCGGGTGCACGATGTTTTGATGAATGACAACCTGGCGGACTTCGAGCGGTCACTAATTAGGAGTGCCAGCGCGAGGGAATTGCCATAGCAAAGAAAGCGGGTCCCATCAATCACTGAAACCGTGTTGCTGCCGTGATTGGTAACATAGATCCTGTTGGTCGGCTCATCTACCCTAACTGTGGTCGGGTGCGAGCACGATATCCTACCCGGCTGACTCACCGCTTCCAGCAAGCAGGCGATAAGGAGCTCGCGTGACGTTTGCCCCACTGCTACCCGTCCTGATCTCCTGAAAGCTTCGGTTTTGTGCCGTCTCACTTGAGAGTGCCGAGCGGAAGGGTACCGCGGACAGTTGAACGTCTTGGTCTGAATTCCGGACATCTCCTCCGGCAGATAAGGGCTGATCCCCCACTATTCAGCCCTCGAACCCACTTGTCGTGATTTTGGTAGCAATTTGGTGGCGACGTTTTCATGGCGGAGATCGTTGTACTTGCTGTCCTTCACCAATCCAATAATTTGAACGACGGCTTCCGGATGATGCGGTCCCACCGGCGTGTGGAAGCTCATGCCCACAGGATTGGCTCCGTGGGCGAGGCGCGTGCAAAAGATTGATTCACGACAGCCACTTTGGGAGAAGTCGCGGTGTCGCGCTCGTCGAAATCGCGGCCGGCCAGAAGCGGAGTTTCCATGGTCTGGAAATACCCCGGGCTCACCCAACTCATGTCCATCGTTCTCTTTTCGCTGGGATCCTGCCGTCCATCCAAATATCGTTGTTGGTCCCCCCGCCACTCAGAGGAATCTTTGTCGTCTCCGCGACGGCGTCAACGCCCGGAATCGCGCGCACCTGCCCCACTTCACAAAAAACACGAAATTACCCACCGAGATCCAGTTGCAGTATCTCCTTTGCCGCGCTAAACTCCCTGAATTCCGGCGGCGACGATTCGCTCTTATTTCCGGACGGGCCGCGTTTCTCCATCGAGACTGCGCATGTTGGCTCTGCTCACCTTCGCGGCGGTTGCATTCCTCGTCGACCAAACGACTAAGCGAGTGGTACAGACTCGTCTCGCAGGCCCGCTCAGCGGGCGATTCCTCCACATCCGGGAGGTCCACCACCGCGAACGCATCTACCGTCGCACCGGATCCCGTACGGCGCTGGTCGTCATTTGGTGCGTCGCCGCGATCGCGGCCGTGTGGCTGAATAACTCGGGCTTGTACCTGCAAAGCCCCATCTCTCAGGCAGGCGTCGGCTGTGCGCTGGGCGGCGCGGCCGGAAATCTCCTCGACATTCTCCGCCGACAGCATGTTGTCGACTTCATCGATCTCGGCTGGTGGCCGGTCTTCAATCTCGCCGACGTTGCCATTGTCGGTGGCCTCCTGCTTGCACTCCGGGGCATGGTACCGCACTTATGAGACGCGTACTGTTCCGCTGGCGAAGCGTCACGGTCTGGAGTTATCCCGCCATGCTGTACGTCGGCCTCACCTTCGGCGTGGTCGCGAGCAACATAGCCGCACATGCGGCCGGACTCGACCCGCTACGCGTGTACATCGCGACAATTGTGCTGATCGTTCCGGCCCTGATCGGCGCGCGCCTTCTGTTCGTAGCGAGTCAGTGGGAATACTACCGCCGCAACCTGCGCCGCATCTGGGACCGCACGGAAGGCGGCTCCATGATGTTTGGTGCGGTGCCGGTGATGCTGTTGTGCTCGGTGCCTCTGCTGCGCGCGCTCCATATCAGCTTCGGCGCTTTCTGGGATGTGAGCACCTTCACCATCCTGGTTGGAATGATTTTTACGCGCGTGGGTTGTTTGCTGAATGGATGTTGCGGCGGACGCGCAACACACGGCTGGTTCGGCATCCGCCTGCCCAACACGCAGGGAATCTGGCAGCGGCGAGTGCCCACGCAGGTGCTGGAGGCGACGTGCGCCGCCATGCTGTTGGTAGTCGCAGTGGGCGTGTGGCGCCACAGGCCATTTCCGGGCGCGTTGTTCCTGCTCATCATGTTGACCTACGCGAGCGCGCGGTTGGTGCTGGAGCTGGCCCGTGAGCACGGAAACCGTGGCCGTCAGTTCCGCGTCGCCTATGGACTGTCCGTTGTTTTTGTTGTGACGTCCATTTCCGCGTTGGCATTGAACTGGCGGCGATGAGGCAGCGCGACGGAATTCCGCAATGTTGAACGAGAGGACCCCATGAGCAACGGGACGGTAACTGCCAATCAGGTGGTCGGCAACTACGACGTCGTAGTGCAGGTCTCGCTCGCCGCGGTCGACCGCTTCCTCGCGGTGATGCATGAATGCGAGCGTTTCCTGCACTCTACCTCAGGCTACCTCAACGACGTCACGCCGCCACAGCAGCCCAAGCTGCCACCCATTGTCTTGACCGGCGTCGCGGACGCGTTCGGTAAGGCGATTGCCAACCAGCGGCATATTCCACGCAAGTCGTTCGCGGGTACAGTGGCGGTGAACGACGTCCTCTCCGCCCTTCGCCAGCCCATCGTGAATCCCCCCGGCGGAGGTGGGGTCCGGCCGCCGATAATCATCCCCAGCAATCTGTCAGGCACCGTGCAGCTTCAGCTCTTCCCTCCGACCATCGACGTGCCGGACGCTTCGGGCACAAAGCTAAGCGTGACAGTGAACGCGATGGTGCGCTATTTGCCCGATCCCAAGACGGCACCGATCGCAGAGTTCCTTCGCGGCAATCTGCAGATCGTTGCTCCCATCAACCAGATTTCCACACAGGTGGGCAACGTGATAGAGTTCGACTTCAAGGCAGACCAGGTGACGGTCAGCTTCACTCCGACCTTCACCAGCAGCACCCTGAGCGATGACGACCTCGCCGCAATCAATCTGGCCATCCAAAACGCGCTGAAGACCAGCTTCCAGCCATCGAGTGCAACGTTGCCCAGCGGCATCTCTGCGCTGCAGTTCAAGACACTCCTCTCCGGCTCGCAAAAAGCCGCAGCGCTGCTGCTGAATCTGACCAGCCGCTCCAGCGATCCTGGCAGCGTGCAGCAAATCGTGCTGAACGCGACCGACGACTTCGCCTTTGCCATCAGCCCGGCGTACATCAATTCGCTGTTAGGTTCGTCGATCGGCCAGCTCACACACTTCCCGTCGATTCCCGTCAGCCTGGGGCCATTCTCGACCACGTACACCATCAGCCTGACCAGCCCTCCTCCGGCGCTCAACGTCATCAACGGAGCGATTCAGATCACCATCAACGCACACGCGCACCCCGACTCCACCGGCTGGCCGGCCTTTAACTTCAGGACGGTCGTTTCGTTTACGCTCAACCTGATTCCAATCGACGCCCAAGGCCGGCTGGGTGCGGCTGAGATGGCGCTGAGCGCGGTGTCACTCGACTTCACCGACTCGGGTCTCGGTGGCGACATCAAGGACGCCATCCTGGGAGCGTTCAAGGGCACGATCACCTCCAACATCGCGGCTGCCGTCAATAACATTCTGAACTCCGCAGATCCCAACGGTATTCAGGCCACCGTGCGCAGCCAGACGAACATCGACACACAATTGGGCAACCTGGTGAACTCGCTGCTCACCGACCCCACGACCGGCGACCAGCCGGATGCCTCGCTCAAGCTCCAGTTCGCCTACACGGCGGTCGATATCGAGCCGACGGCGATCATCCTGCGAGGCCTGGAGGCGGTGCGGGCGTGGGCCGACCCCTATGTCGAGTTTGACCAGATTCCGTCGCAGCCTGCCAGCGGCACCCGTCCCGGCCACACGGGCGTGGGCGGCGCTCTTCCACCGCCAGGGTGGGCCGGACTATACCGCGCTGAACTCATGGATTCCCGGCGGCACCATAACTCAGTACGTGTGGAGCGTCAGCTACAACAACCAGCTTTACCCTTTCGGCGTGGACCCGAACAAGTTCGTGCTGCTGCACTCTAGCTCGGTAAATGAAGCTGACGAGGTATCTACCGGTTCGACTGGTCCGACGTTACCGCCGTACACGCCGTTGTGCCTCACGGTTCAGGGCACGCGCATTGCGTCTTCGGGCAGCGGACCTGCGCAGACTGTGAGCGCGATGGTTTGTGGCTACCATCAACTGCCGCTGCCCGGAGTCAACCTGGGCGAGGTCGAGGCGATGCCGACCATCTCGCTGGCACAGCGCAGTCCCAGCGGCCACATCGTCGTCACCGGGCACGCTGCTCCGCAGGCAGCTGCCGGACCTGCGGCTCCCAATCTGCTCGTTCATTTCGCCGACGCGAGATCGGCCGCCGAACTGAAGGTGCTGACGCAGGCGTTGCATCATGCCAAGCGCACTGACGCACCTACGGCGGTGGTGGCCGTTGTGCCGGTTGGCCACCTGGAGAAGCTGCACTACACTCCGGGAATCATCTATGCCGAAAACGATGCGGCATGGGAGCGGGCGTTCGGGCTCGCCAAAGCGGCGCGTCCACTAACTCTGATCGTCGATCCAACGGGCGAGGTGGCCTGGCGTCACGAAGGCGAAATCGAGCATAACGCGCTTTCAGCATCTCTAATCAAGGAATTAAAGCCAGCATTGGCACGTCCGCCGAAGTTGCTGCGCCTGAATGCGACACTCGGCCAACCCGCACATAACTTCCTATTCGAGTATGCGGCCGGCCGCGAGCTGCCGCTGGTGAAGTTGAAAGGTCGCCGGGTGGTTCTGGTTTTCTGGCGAAGTGGATCTGCGCCCAGCATTCAGGCCATCGCGGCCGCACAGCAGGCGAAGAACGGCGCGAAGCCGCCACTGGTGCTGGCGATTAATGACGGCGAGCCGGCAAAGCACGCGCATCACATGCTGTCGCAGGCAAAGATCACGGCTGTCTCAGTCGCTGATCCTGACCGCAAGATCGCGAACGCCTACGGGGTGAATGCCTGGCCGACGATCGTCTCCATCGACGCGTCGGGAATCATCTCTGGCATACAGTTCGGCAATGTCGAGGTCGCGCACAAATCAGCGCAGACGACGACGAAGTGACTGCCGAACGAACGAGGAGAATCTATGCTTGATCCATTTTTGATCCTCACGCCGGTGCTACTGTTGGCAATCGTCGCGCTGCTGGGCTTTGTGGGCTGTTATCAGGACGTCACGCTTACGGCTCCGGTTCTGATGCACGTGCAGACGGTGGTGAAGTCTGCACCAGCCGGCACGAAAAGCGTCACCGCCGATCCCCTCACGCTCCAGGGCGGCGAATTCATCGTCGTCGCGGTACAGTGGAGCTCGGCGATCTCTGGACCTGACATGCCCGGGCTCACCGGCGCCTCATTCTCACCGGTGAATGGCGGGGGCCCCTTCGCGTGGAACAACATGTCGGTCCAGATATTCTCGGCTTCCAATCCGGCGGGTAACACCCAGCTCACGGTGACGGCATCTCTGCCGCGCAATTCGAGCGTGGACTGGAACCTGTGCGTGTCGGCGTACGCGGGCGCGGATGAAAACGCGCCGGTGTACAGCCCGCAGACCAGCGGGCTCAACTTCGTGGGCAACAATCCGCAGACGCCGCCGCTCAATATCGGGGCGGGCGACCTGGTCTACGCGGTCGCTTTTGCCGCGAACAACAACGGCGCCTTTCCGGGTACCACATCGATTGCTGCCGGTCCGAACTTTACGGACGAGTCGGGCGGCGTCACGAACCCGATCGTAGAAGATGGAAACACGGGCAATCCCATTGTGGCGCAAGCCACTGTGAGCGGCGACGCGAATCCGCGGGCGTTCCTCTTCGCCATGGGGATCAAGGCTGGAAACGCATAGACAAGGCGATATTAGGACAGTGACCGCGTAGTTTTCGGCCTGCCGCTGATCGAGGTCATTATAGGCGTGGGTAGCGATCGAAGACGGCACCCGATCCAGATGCCGGTCGTAAAACCTGCCATGAGGGTGGCCCAGGCATTCGACCTAGCTCGATAGGTGTCCTCCGAGGTGGTCCCACCATCCCCGCGTTTTTCCCTGCCGAAACTCCACGTGATGGCCTTTAGCGTGCGGCAAAGGGCTTGCCGCGCACCGCCGTGCCGAATTGTGGGAAGGTCATACAGCTTATTTTTAGCGCTTTATTCCTCTTTATTCCTTATGCACAATGCCGCTGACGCCCGCAACGAAAAGGGTGGCCAGCAGCCAGCCAAGCAGAATCTGAATTCGGAGAAACCAGCGTACAGAAGCTGACAAAGAACCTTTCCGACCGGGGTCGGGCTGCCACTTGTCGCCTTGGCCGAGCTTGAATAGTGGAAGGGAATTCTCCAGTGAGTAAATGGGTGCAGAAAAGCTGGGATATTGTGGAGGAACCTGGCCTATTGTCTTAGGATCTCTAAACTCGTTATACGCATCTTTGTCAGTTGGGACCATCGTCCCGGCTTGATAATTGCTCCCGTAAACCATCCAGCCCAACGCACTCAACAAAATGATTAACCAGATTGCCCGTCCCGGACGGTAGCCATAGCCGATCGACCCTTTTAGCATCCAACTCCAGATCGAACTCCAGAGGTGACCAACGGGGCCATGCTTCTCGCTCCTTCGGCGAAGCTGCTCCATTTGCTCCAACACTCGCAACGCACCATCCGAGTCTCCGGATTCCCGAAGAACTCTGGCTAGTTGGAGGTAGGGTTGACGGCGAAACGGCGTCCCGGGTTGCAGTCCAAGCCACTCGAGCCTCGTGGTAACGTCGATCCGCCCTTCTGAGGGAATACGGCCATAGAAAAAGCCGTCGAGGAGAAGATTGCCGCGTTGCGGCCAGATCGTAGGAGGGGAATCGGCATCTGAACCACCCGGAACATCGTTCAGGCCGGAATCGCGGAGCGAGGCAGCCTTGGCGTCCGTTAGGTCAACGATTGCTTCCCGGAAGTCTCCGTTTCTGCAATCGAAGATTCCCCCAATTTGGGCGCCGTCCAGGTCTATCCCACCATGCGCCGTAAAGCCGTCCCTAAGGTAAACACCACCCATTACGCTAATTCGTTCGGCGGTGAGCGCGTCGCCGCTCCCGTCAATGCCCTTTCGGAGTGGGTTCGTGAAGGTTCCAGCTTCGCAATCGAGATCGCCTCCGATCTGGGCACCGACAAGGCTTACCCCGCCATTGGCCGCAAAGCCGCCACCGAGAGCGATATCCCCCTTCACGTTGACTCCATCGGCGTTGAGCGCGCTACCGCTCCCGTCAAGGTCCTTACGGGGTGGGTTCGTGAAGGTTCCACCGTCGCAATCCAGACCGCCTCCAATCCGCGCGCCGAGGAGCCGCACCTCGCCCTTGACAGTGCTTTCCCTGATGAAAACATCGCCCTGAACGTCGATTCCGTCGGCGTTTACAGCCTTTCCGCTCCCGTCAACACCCTTTCGGGGTGGGTTAGTGAAAGTTCCTCCTATGCAGGACAGATTACCGCCGATCTTTGCGCCGAGGAGTCGTAGTTCGCCGACAGTCGTGAAACCGTCGTCAAGAACGACATCATTCTTGACAACGACTCCGTCGGCCGACATCTCGCCCACCAGACTGCCGCGCAAGTCAAGTCGTTGCACCTCGGCGCTCGACAGGTCGATGTCTGCTTTCAAGCGGCGGTGCTCTAAAGACAATTGGAAAGAAATGGTGACGAACGAGAGGTCGATAGGGCCGTTGACGTTGGCCCCGTAAACCTGGATTCCTCGCCCGTGGACATGTTCCCGAGCGTCTTTGTCCATGCATAACCAGCCGACCAGCTCAGCGCGGATTTGACGCCCCGGCCCCCAGTCATCTGCGTGTTTTGGATTGTTATTTGGGTCAGCATCGTCATCGTTCGGACCACAGACCGCCCATTCGCCAGTGGGGACTTTCTCCAGCAACAACTCCTCGGCATCAGTGAGTTTGCCGAAATTTGCGGTCGCCAGTGCTTTCAGATCTCTCGCGTGGCCGTGAAGGTGGTGGTCATTCATCTCCATACTTGTCTCGGAAGTCCGCTTTATATCACGGAGCGGAAACCTACAGTAGAGGATTAGTACACGGAAGGTTGTTAGATGGGACTAACTTGGGATGACTCACATAGAGCGGGGTAATCGATCTGCTAGTGGGCCTAATTGAAAACCGTGTGGCCATCTGGAAGTACGGCAAGATCATCGACCTTGGAACTTCAGCGGAAATGAGGGCTGATCCCCCACTATTCAGCCCTCGAACCCACTTGCCGTGATTTTGGTAGCAATTTGGTAGCAAATTGCACCCTTTATACCGGTTTTCCCGGTTGCTCCGGCTATTAACCCCTTAAGAATCAATGGCCGGCCGGTTCAGCGCTACCTTGACACGGTAGAGGTCAGGAGTTCGAGTCTCCTCGTACCTACCATTCTTTACATAGGGATAGAGAGAATCCTCAAGATTCTCTAGCCCGTGATCAGCCCGTGATTCCGCGCTCTTGGTGAAAATCTACTATCTCTAACCGGCTGGACAGTGCTCTGCTACCGGTACCGCTGTGCCTCGTCACAATCCTGTCCGGCTGTGAAATCAAGGCTGTGAAATCAAGTATGACCGCTCTCCACTAGCTATCAAGCGTCCGCTGTCGCTCCAGAAGATCAGCCATAGCCAGTTTCTGGACAGCTCACTCTTGCATCTTCGTTTTCCTGTTTCGGTAAATGGTAGGAGTTTTCCGGCTGAACTCGCTACTACTTGCCCCTATACTGAAATATGGGATCTAGTTTGACCGTCCCGCGGGATCCAACCCTCGTAAACCCCCGTTTCGATCATGAATCGTGCGGAGCGGGGTTTGTCGCCACCCTGCACGGCGCGTCGAACCACAACATTCTGCGCCTTGCACTGACTGCGCTGGGCCGACTGGCACATCGCGGAGCTGTAGCTGCCGATCACAAGAGCAGCGACGGCGTCGGCATCCTGACCGCGGTTCCTCGAGCATTCCTGCTCAAACAGGCCGGAATCGATCTGCTGCCTGAGCGGCCGCTCGCAGTCGGAATGCTGTTTCTCCCACAGGACGAAACCTGCGAAATCCGTGCCCGCATTTCCTTGCAGGAGTGCATTGCGGGCGAGCGTCTGCAATGGCTGGGTTGGCGGAACGTCCCGATTCGTCGCGAAGTTCTGGGTGAAATCGCGTCCGCATCAATGCCGGTCATTCGCCAGGCTCTGATCGCCGGTCCCGAAGAGGGGAAGTGGACTGAAGACGAAATCGAGCATCGCTTATATGTGGCGCGCAAAGCCTTTGAGCGGCAAGTCGCCGACAGCTACGTGTGCTCGCTTTCCACGCGGACCATCGTTTACAAAGCCCTGTGTGCCGGTCGGCTGCTGCACGAGTTCTACCCTGACCTGCAATGCGAGGAGTTCGTTACTCCATTCGCGGTCTTTCACCAGCGATACGCGACCAACGTGCTGCCGTCATGGCATCGGGCACAGCCGCTGCGAATGCTGGCTCACAACGGAGAAATCAATACCATCTGGGGCAATCGCGCGCACATGGAGTCCCGGCGCTCCACTCTGCCGCTGGTATGCGAACCTCTGCTGAGCGCCCAAGCTTCCGACTCGATGAGCCTGGACGAGGTTGCCGAGTTGCTGGCGAACCATGGCCGCAATGTGGCCGAGGCCATCCGCATGCTTCTGCCGGCGGCTGCTGCTGGAAACGAGACTGCCTTCCACCGCTATCACGCCGATTGCATGGAGCCATGGGATGGGCCATCGGCGCTGGTGTTCAGCGATGGCCGACTGCTGGGCGCGGCGCTGGATCGCAATGGCCTGCGTCCCTGCCGTTTCGTAATCACGGACGCGGGTTTGGTCGTCGCCGGCTCCGAGGTCGGCCTGGCTGATGTCAGTGCAGAATCCATTGTCCGCAGTGGCCGGCTCGGACCGGGCCAGATGATTCTGCTTGATCTGGAGAAACGCATGTTGCTCGAGGGCGGTGAACTCGACCGTTACTTCGACGGGTTAACTACCTATGGGCCGCTAATTGACGACATTCCGCTGGAGCCGGCGACGACGCCAGTCGCGACGCTGTCAGACGAAGAGATCAGACGCCTGCAGCACGGTTTCGGGTATGCGCGCGAGGACCTCAAGCTGGTGATCGCGCCCATGGCGTTAGAGGGCAAGGACGCAACCTGGTCGATGGGTGACGATACGCCGATCGCGCCTCTGGCCCGCACTCCGCGCCCGCTGTACGGCTTCTTCCGCCAAAGATTCGCGCAGGTCACAAATCCCGCAATCGATCCAATACGTGAATCAGTTGTGGTTTCGTTACGTACGCGTCTCGGACCGTGGCCGCACCTGCTCGACAAGCATGCTCCTTTGCCCGGCCTGGTATTGCCATCGCCGTTCTTGTCGTTGGGGCAGATGGCAGCCCTGCATCAACGCACGTACCCGTTATCTGAAGATCTGCCGCTGGCGCGCATCGATTGCATCTTCACGCCAGACAATTCTCTGAAGAACGCGATTGACAGCTTGCGCAGGAGAGCGGTTGAACTGGTTCGTGCAGGGATTCGTATCCTGCTGCTGACGGACAGCTCAGCTTCGTCGCAGAGCTTGCCTATTCCTATGGCGATGGCGACCGGCGCCGTCCATCAAGCCCTGGTGAAAGCCGGCCTGCGCACCGAAGCTGGGCTTGCGGTAGAGGCCGGAGATTGTCGCGATGTTCACCACGCCGCCGTACTCATCGGATATGGAGCGGGCGCGGTGTGTCCATGGCTGGCGTTGCAGACAGCGCGGCTACTGGCAGGTGAGGCAGGCGAAGCGGCGTTGCTCAAGGCGATGCAATCCGGCCTGGCGAAAGTGATGTCGAAGATGGGAATCTCCGTCCTGGATAGTTATCGAGCGGCGCAACTGTTCGATATTCTCGCCCTCGATGCCCCGGTGATCGAGCGCTGCTTCGCGGGCAGCCTGTCGCCATTAGGCGGTTGGGGTTTCGCCGAGATCGAGGCGGCAGTGCGGGCATGCTGGGCGGCTGAACAGGGCAACTCTGAGTTGCCCGACTATGGTTGGGTTCGCTTTCGCCGCGACGATCGTGCAGAATCTCATCTTTGGGAGCCGCAAAGGACGCGTCATCTTCAGCTCGCTGTTGGCGCGTCCAAGGGGAGTATGCAGGGCGCAGCGACCGCGCCTGCACGCGCTCCCGCCGAGGCATGGTCCGCCTATAAAGCAACACGAGACGAAGCCAAGCCGCTAGTTTTGCGCGATCTGCTGGAGATTCTTCCCGCAGGTCCCCAGTTGTCGGTTGATCATGTCGAGAAAACTTCCAGTCTCGTGCGTCGCTTTGTATCGAGCGCGATGTCGCTGGGCTCGCTGAGTCCGGAAGCGCACGAGACGATTACGATCGCAATGAACCAGCTAGGCGCGCGCTCCAATACTGGCGAAGGGGGCGAAGACCCCGTCGCCTACCGCCGCGAGCCTGACGCGTCGCCGGACTATCTGTCCCGCAACAACAAGATCAAGCAGGTAGCTTCAGCACGCTTCGGCGTGACCGCCGAATACCTCGCGCACGCCGAGGAGTTGGAGATCAAGATTGCTCAAGGCTCAAAGCCCGGCGAGGGCGGGCAACTCCCCGGCCACAAGGTTACTGAACTCATCGCCCGGCTGCGCCATGCGCAACCAGGAGTCTCACTCATTAGTCCGCCGCCGCATCACGATATCTACAGCATCGAGGACCTGGCGCAACTGATTTACGACCTGAAGCGCATCAATCCCCGCGCGGCAATCGGCGTGAAACTGGTCGCGCAACTCGGCGTCGGCACGGTCGCGGCAGGAGTCGCCAAGGCTTACGCAGATTACATCCATATCGCCGGACACAGTGGCGGCACAGGCGCGTCTCCTCTCAGCAGCATCAAGTACGTCGGAAACCCTTGGGAGCTTGGACTCGCCGAGGCGCAGCAGGTGCTCCGGCACAATGGCCTGCGCGGCCGGGTACGGCTGCGTGTGGATGGCGGGCTGGCCAATGCCCGCGACGTGCTCGTGGCTGCACTGCTGGGCGCGGACGAATTCTCGTTCGGTACCGCTGTGCTCGTCTCACTGGGCTGCGACATGGCAAGGCAATGTCATCTCAACACGTGTCCCACCGGAATCGCGACGCAGCGCCCGGAGTTGCGGGCAAAGTTTCGCGGCAAACCGGAATACGTCGTTCGCTTCTTCTCCAACATCGCTGGCGACCTGCAACGGCTGCTAGCTGATTTAGGACTGCCATCTCTGGAGGCGGCGATCGGGCGAACGGATTTGCTGCGGCAGATCCGCTCGGATGGCAATCTCGATCTTGAGTCGGTGCTTGCATCAGCGGGAGATGGCCCGCTCCATTGGGAGGGTCAGCGCAACATACGTCCTGAAGATCATGATCCGGTTGACGAGGCATGGGTACAGCCCGCGGTTGCCGCCACTTTGGCGGGCAAGGTCTTCGAACGCAGTCTGGACGTAAGAAACGAAGACCGAAGCCTGGGAGCGCGGCTGGCCGGCGAGTTGGCATTGCTGCGGTGTCGCCAAGCCGCGCCGAAACCAAACATCCGCATTCAAATGCGAGGTGCGGCGGGACAATCGTTTGGTGCCTTCGCCACCGAGGGCATGTCGCTCATCCTGGAAGGCCAGGCCAACGATTATGTCGGCAAAGGTCTTTCCGGCGGCGAAGTCGTCCTGCGTCCGAGCGGCAAGCTGGCAGCAGCCGCCGAGACGCAGGTCATTATGGGCAATGTATGCCTCTATGGAGCGACTTCGGGCTTCTTGTTTGCCGCAGGAAGCGCCGGGGAACGATTCGCCATTCGTAACTCAGGCGCAACAGCGGTAGTGGAGGGCGTGAGTGAACACGGGTGCGAATATATGACTGGAGGCGTGGTCCTCATTCTTGGAGTAACGGGCAGGAATTTCGGCGCGGGCATGACTGGCGGCATCGCGTACATCTGGGACCCGCACGCAAGCTTCGTAGCTGAGCAGAGGTTCCATCCCGACTTCGTCGAAGTCACCCCGCTAGCCGACTGGGACTGCGAAGAGCAAACTGCGGTGCGCGAACTGCTGCAGCAGCACGTGCGTAAGACCGGTAGCCGACTGGGACAACGGCTCGTCGAAAACTGGCCGAGAACTCTACAACAGGTCCTCCGCGTCGGGCCGAGGAGCGCGATTGGCAGTTGACCTAGGGAAACGCAGATTGAACGCTTGAACCCCACATTCTCGACCTCGACCGACGACGACTCAGTCTCCCCGAAGATCGTCCACAAGTCCGCTTCGAGGAAGTGTGCTGCTGCGCGAATGCCGCTCGAACTCTGATCTGCCCGCAGCTCGTTTCTGGACTGCAAGCGAAACGGATTGCTCAATTCGGCGAAGACGCTGGGTTAGTTCGCTGGATTTCGCCCGAATCCAATGCGCATCGGGACCATCCTGGGGCGGGCGGCAGGCCCTTCCCAGGGCCAGATCACCTTCCGGCAGCGAAACGAGTTGCAGGGCTTCCTCCATGGCGGCGATCTTGTCTTCGATGCTGCGGAGTTCGTCAGCCAGTGTCACCATGTAAACGACGTTGTGCGCATGCTTATCGGTCAACAGTTTGGCCTCTACCAGGGCGGGCCGAATGACCGCAAGCGCCAAGGCCGGCGGGTGATTTGCTTTTGCGGTTGCCACGTTGTACCTCCGAGCGGCACAGCCAGAGATCTTGCTCGGAAACTAATGTGAAGCACGCCGGGCGTTGATTCCCGTCATCATCGCCAACAGTCTCAACGCCGGTCTAAAGCTTGCTGTTAACCCGGCCCATGCTTCCGGCTGTGTCCACAGTCGCGCTGTTATTAGGAGTTGGCTCAGCATCCCCACTCGGCCTCTCCCGGTTTGGCAAAATAGCGACGCGAGTCATCTTCCATCCGGCCGTTGGTTTCCAGTTCAAGGATGGCCAGGCGTGCGGCCGCTACCAGCCGATTGCGTTCGTCGGGGGGAACTGAGTTCCATGTTGCACTTTCCTGTTCAGCTTCCGGCGACAGGGCATCGCGATAGTGATGGAACAATCTCGCAAACTGCTGAACGAAAACTTCCTGGGTTGACATATTTCTTTGGGCGCCTTTCTGCGCTCAGCAGATTAGACCTCGCCGCCTGTAAGGGTTGAATAAATCTTGCATAAAGAATTTGTAAGTGCTCTCCCAACCCTTTCCACCGGCTAGGGCTTAGGTCCGCTGTCCTGACCCCATCCGGCCAAACGCAGAACATCAGCCTTGCATCGCTTACCGATTTCCCATTCTGGTCTTTACAAAAAATTTACGAACCCTTTAGACGGAATTTACGGGCGGAATGCTTCAATCCGATTGATGTAGCCGCAAACATGCATACGGGCGGGGAGGGTAGGTATGAGCACTTTGTTCATGGTCATCTGCGCGACAAGCATCCTGTTCTTCACAGCATTCCTGGTCGCGTGCATTGCGGATTCTCGGCGGAGACTGTCGAAGCATCCTGTTGTCTACAAGCTAAGCACGACCGAAGCTGTCGATTCCGCCGCCGGACGGAGGTGGCTAATCCATCTTGAACAACAGATGGCCGAGTTTCTGTCTGCCCCCCAGAAGGGTGCGGTGCTGTTGCTTGTATTGGGTTTGGTTGGCGCCGCCACGCAGATGAAGGCGCAAAGCAGCGATTCGCCCGGGTCAGGTGCAAGCGCCGCCAATGAGCAAGTTTCGCCTGCCGTCCAGAAGCAGCTCGATGCCATGCAAAAGAGCAACGAAGCCATGCAAAAGCGCATTGAGCAGTTGGAGGCGGAGGTGAATCGTCGGAACGCCCAAGGACAGCCGAGCACGGAGGTGGCGGATGGTTCGGTTCCTGCGCATTCCTTTGTGGAGCAAACTTCAGGCGCGCAAGCGCCGGCGGCCGTGAACGCATTGCAGGCCTCCGCGCCCGAAACGAAGGGCAAACCGGATCCATTTTCCTACGCCGACTGGACTTGGCTCAACGGCAACTCCCGCGTCAAGGACCTGCCCTTTGACTCGAAATTTTTTACCCCCGAAATCAGATTTGACACTTCGTTTGTCGAGAGCTTCAACCATCCGAAAGACGACACCCTTGGCGGATCGACTGAGATCTTCCGGTCTAACGAAATCCAACTGGACCAGATCAGCTTTGGAGGCGACTTCCACTGGAACGACGTCCGTGGTCGCATATTGACGATGAATGGACTGTTCGGCGTCACCACGCCACGAAATGATGCCAGCCCCGGTCGCGGCCAATGGGCCCTACGCGGCGCATACCGCTACGTGTCGGAAGCCTGGGGCGGGTACCACTGGAATGTGAACTATGGCCTGAATGTTGATGCTGGAATCTTCGTCTCCTATATCGGTCTCTTCAGTTACTACAACTTCGATAACTGGGCCTACCAGCCATCGTACGTGTCGTCGAACACGCCATGGTTTTTCAATGGCGTGCGCATACAGTGGTTCCCCACCGAGAAGCTGAAGATTGAACCTTGGATCATCAACGGATGGCAGTCTTATGGCAGGCTGGGCAGCAAGCCGGGCTTGGGTGGACAGATTTTGTATCGCCCGAAGCCGTGGCTTTCGATGGTCTTCAACAACTACGGTATGGGCGAAGATACGCTGGGCAACGGATTGGGTCACGCTGGCCGCTCGCGCATTCACACCGACGACAGTGTCGAGCTCAAATACTACGACAACCCCAATAAGCTTCTGGACAAAATGGCGTTCTCCGTCACCGGCGATCTGGGATGTGAATATGGCAGTACCAACAGCGTTGTCCAAGGAGTGAATTGTCACCACAATGAATACAACCCCAATGGCACTGTAAAAAGCTACAAGCAGACCTTCGCGGGTTGGATGGTCTACAACCGCTTCTGGTTCAAGAAGGACTTGTATGGCCTCACCATCGGCGGCGGCGTGATGGATAATCCGGGACGCTACCTGGTGCTGCTCCCGCCCATCGATGGAGCCGATGCGATTTCCGGATCACCTTACTTCACGCAAAATCCGGGGGACCCATACAAAGCTTGGGACACCAGCGTCACCTTCGATTACATGCCCAAACAGTGGATCACCTTCCGCTCGGAATTCGGTTATCGGCACGCGAACGTGCCGTATTGGACCGGCAATGGCGGGATCACACCTCCCGGCGGAAACACCGGCTCTCCCAGTGTTTTCGCGGGCGGAAATAGCGGCACACCCGGCCAAGTGGTGCCGGGAACTACCTTCGTGCCCGGCCCGTTCTTGTCAGCTACGCCTGGCTACACTTGTGTGGCGGGAGCGACAGGCTGGTGCCCCGACCTGCGGAAGGATGAACCCAGTCTGAGACTTGCCATCATGGTCATGTTCTAGTTCTGGCGTGAAATGGGCGTGCCGCCTTGCGGTCATAACGGCACGCCCGATTTGATTGCTGGCACGCTTCTAGTTTCTGCTGCTGCTGCGGATGGGGCTTTCTTCAATGAAATTCCACGGCCTAATAGTTGGTCTTTTCTTTATTTCCCTTGCTTCATTGCTAGGCCTTAGCGGCTGTACCCGGGCCCATGGAGATCCTGCGGCGGAGGCGCCACCGCCCGCGGACGTTGTTGCCGGCGTGGACGTCAGCCTGCTGACGGTGGAGCATCCCGAGCAGTATCCGGTGACCGCGGCCGTCGAGCGGGTCTCAGCCTCCGAGTTAGTCGTCACCGGGACGGTAAGTCCCAACGTCTCACGGAACGTTCCAGTCATTTCGCTGGCGTCCGGTCGCGTCGTGGGAATTTACGCTCGGCTGGGCGACACGGTGCACAAGGGGCAGTTGCTGCTGCGCGTGCGCAGTGACGATGTCTCCGGGGGCTACTCCGATTACCGCAAGGCCGTGGCCGACGAGACCCTGGCGCGCACTCAACTGGAACGGTCGCAAGACTTGTATGAGCACGGCGCAATTTCAATGAACGATTTGCAGGTCGCCCAGGACACCGAGGAAAAGGCCAAAGTTGATCGTGAAACGACGGCAGAGCATCTCCGTTTGCTGGGCAGCGACCCCAATCGGCTGAAGACTGTCGTAGACATCAACGCACCTATCTCGGGAGTGATCACCGACCAGCAGGTTACGAATGCGGCCGGGGTGCAGGCATTGGGCGCAAACCCTTTTACGATTTCCGACCTGTCCTCCGTCTGGGTTGTCTGCGACGTGTACGAAAACGATCTGGCCAATGTGCGCCTCGGTGACACCGCTGCCATCAGCTTGAACGCGTATCCCGGCCAGGTCTTGACGGGCACGATCAGCAACATCGGCGCGATTCTCGATCCGAGTATTCGCACGGCCAAAGTTCGCATCGAAGTTCGCAATCCCGGAATGATGCGCCTGGGGATGTTTGTGACCGCAACCTTTCGCGGCCAGAAGAAACAGACGCACACGGAAATTCCGGCCAGCGCGGTCCTGCACCTCCACGATCGCGACTGGATTTTTGTGCCCACTCCAGACAAGAAGTTTCGCCGCCTGGAAGTCGTCGGTGGAGCAATGTTGCCGAACCAGATGCAAGAGATTGTGTCGGGACTCCAGGCCGGACAGCAGGTGGTGACGAACGCGGTTGTCCTGCAAAACACTCTCGATAATCAGTGACATTGAGGACACCGGGACTCTCACCCAAGAGTAGCGATAGACAATGATTAGGGCTCTCGTAGATTTTGCGCTGAACAACCGTTTTGTCGTGCTGGCGGTTGCGCTTTTGCTGGTCGCTTGGGGGGCAGTTTCGTTTCACAACTTGCCGGTCGAGGCTTACCCCGAAATCTCCGACAACTATGTGACGGTCATAACGCAATGGCCCGGCCGGGCAGCAGAAGAGGTGGAACAACAAGTTACGATTCCTGTCGAAATTCAGATGAACGGGATTCCGCATCTCTCCCATCTGCGGTCCGAGTCAATTTTTGGCCTCTCGTTTGTGTTGCTCATTTTCGACGACCAATCGGACAACGACTGGAACCGGCAGAAGGTCCTGGAGAGGCTCTCTCAGGTCTCTCTGCCCGAGGGTCTTCAGCCTCAAATGGGCACAGACTGGGGTCTGGTCGGCCAGATCTACTGGTACACGCTGAGAAGTACAAACCCGAAGTATGACCTGATGGAGTTAAGGTCCATCGAAGACTGGACTCTGCTCAAGGAATTCAAGTCCGTTCCTAATGTCGTTGACGTTTCCGATTTTGGGGGCACGGTGCGCGAGTATCAGGTGCGCGTCGACCCGAACAAGCTGGTGTCCTACGGATTGAGCATTGGCCAGGTGGAACAGCAGTTGGCCAGTAACAACGTGAATGCCGGAGGCAGCTTTGTGGAGGCGGGCCTGCAACAGATGAATGTCCGCACGCTCGGGCTCTTCGGCAATGTACAAGACATTGAGCAGACGGTCTTAAAGACGCAAAGCGGAACCGCCCTTCGGGTAAAGGACATAGCGGAGGTGGCCCAGGGCCCCAAGATTCGATTGGGACACATGGCGAGGGCCATCCATCGCGCCGACGGCCGTATTGTCGATGAAGATGATGTCATCCAAGGTGTCGTGTTGCTGCGCAAGGGCGCGGACGCAGGGCCAACCCTGGACGCGATTCACGCCAAGGTGAAAGAGCTCAACGAGACCATCTTGCCGCCGGGTGTGAAGATCGTTCCGATGTTGGACCGCAGCGATCTGCTTCATTACACCTTGCACACCGTGATGCACAACCTGGTGGAAGGGATGATCCTGGTGACCATCATCCTTTTTCTCTTTCTGTTCAATGCCCGTGCCGCTTTTATCGTCGCCTGCACCATCCCGTTCTCTTTGCTCTTCGCTTCCATATGGCTCGACTTGAGCAAAATTCCCGCCAATCTTCTTTCGCTGGGCGCGCTGGATTTCGGCATGGTAGTGGACGGCGCAGTGGTCATGGTCGAAAACATCGTGCGCCACATGAGCCACACGACTGGTTCCAAAACAGCGATGGAGCGCATCCGCGATGCAGCCCATGAAGTCCAGCGCCCGGTGTTCTACGCCATCGCCATCATTATCACTGCCTACATGCCGATTTTTACATTGGAGCGAGTGGAGGGCCGGTTATTCAGGCCCATGGCCTGGACGGTTGCCTTTGCCCTGCTCGGCGCGCTGACTTTCTCGATTTTGATCGCACCCGTGCTATGCGGCATGTTGTTCCGCCGGGGAGTTCGAGAACGGCACAACCCGGTGATGGCTTTTCTTACCGGCCGGTATCGCTCCGGTGTACGGTGGGCGATCGAACACCGCTGGGTGACCATTGGCGTGGGAGTCGCCGGTTTGTGTGTAGCCCTTTTTCTGGCCTTTGGGCCTCTCATTGGAGGTGAGTTTCTGCCTCATCTCGATGAAGGCGCCATCTGGGCCCGGGGCTCGCTCGCGCCCAGTACAAGTCTCACGGAAGGCACTCGTTTTACGACCCAGGCACGCCGCATCTTTGCGTCATTCCCGGAGGTGACCGATGTGGTGTCGGAAATCGGGCGGCCCGACGACGGAACCGACACCGGGGGATTCGGGAATACAGAGTATTTCGTCGACCTGAAGCCCAAGGAGCAATGGCGACCGGTCTTTCATCAGGACAAGGACGAACTGATCGCCGCGATGAATCGCGAGGTCGGCAAGCTGCCGGGAGCGTTCTGGAATTTTTCCCAGCCCATCGAAGACAACGTGAATGAAACGGTGACCGGCACTAAGGGTGGGCTCGCGGCCAAGATTTTCGGTAGTGACCTGAAGGTCCTCGAGGAGAAGGGCGAAGAAATCACAGCCATTATGGCCCACATCTCCGGAGTCAAAGATCTCGGACTTTTTCGCGAACTGGGTCAGCCCAATCTCAATTTCAGCATCGACCGCAGGCAAGCGGCGCGCTTTGGCATCAACGTGGCCGACGTACAGGACGCCATCGAAACCGCCGTAGGCGGTAAAGCGGTCAGTCAGGTTCTCCAGGGTGAGGCGCGATATGACGTAGTAGTGCGTTATCAAGAGCCCTATCGCAACACCCCGGAGGCGATTGCGAACATTCGCCTGCTTTCCCCCTCGGGAGAGCGGGTCTCTCTGGCGCAGTTAACCAAGGCGGATGTCCGGGATGGCGCGTACGACATCTACCGGGAGAAGAATACCCGCTACGTAGCCGTGAGATTCAATGTCCGAGACCGGGACTTGGGGTCGACGGTCGGGGAAGCGATCCGACAGATCCATCAGAAAGTGCAGCTACCGCCGGGTTACCACATTGAATGGGCGGGTGAGTACGAAAGCCAGCAGCGAGCCAACAAGCGGCTGGCGATCATTGTTCCAATCACGGTTCTTGTCATCTTCATCATTCTGTACAGCATGTTTCGTTCCGGGAAGTGGGCGCTCCTCATTCTTGCCGTGGTGGCCATTGCTCCGCTGGGTGGGCTAGTGGCGCTTCTGGTAACAGGGACGCATTTCAGCGTGTCTTCCGGCGTGGGGTTCCTGGCTTTGTTCGGTGTGTCGGTCCAGACCGGCGTCATCATGCTGGAGTACATCAATCAGCTCCGAGCTCGCGGTTACACCATCGTGGAGTCCGCTATCGAAGGGGCGGTCCTCAGACTTCGTCCCATCATGATGACCATGCTCGTGGCAACCTTCGGACTATTGCCGGCAGCGATGTCACACGCCATCGGATCGGATTCGCAGCGGCCCTTTGCCATCGTCATCGTGGGAGGGCTGATCGTCGCTCTCGCGATGAGCATTTTTATCCTGCCGACGTTATATGTCTGGGTGGCGAGAGAAACGGATAAGCTCCCAGAGCCGGAGAAATCCCTTGAGTCATAAATCTGTCAGGGTCCTGGTACGGAAAACACTGAGCGTGGTACTCGGCTGCATGACATTGACCATGATGTCGGGCACGGCATTCCCTCAAGTCCCGGTAAAGATCACGCTTGACGATGCCATTCAACTGGCCCTCCATCACAACTACACCTTGCAGGCGGCCCGCACCACTATCCAGCAGAGTCAGGCCCAGGAAATCACTGCCAATCTACGCCCCAATCCCGTTCTCATCAGCGATTGGGAATACCTGCCGTTCTTCGCGCCGAGCTACTGGACCTCCACGTATCTCGGTGACTCAACCGAGGCTGACCTGGGTCTCAGCTATCTGATCGAGCGCGGCAAGAAGCGCCAGCACCGCCTGCAAGCAGCCAAGGACCAGACGGCAGTAACCACGTCGCTGGTCGCCGACAACGAGCGCACGCTGACATACCAGGTGGCCACCCAGTTCGTTGCGGTGCAGCTTGCTGAATCAACCGTGGAGCTGGCCGAAGAGGATCTAAAGAGCTATCAGCGCACCGTGGACATCAGCGAATTGCGCTTCAAGAAGGGCGCTATCAGCGAAGATGACTACCTGAAGATCGACTTGCAGCTGCTCCAGTTCCAAAATGATCTTTCGCAGGCCCAACTCGCGAGAGTTCAGGCACTGTCGGACATGCGGCAGTTGCTTGGCTACGAATCCGTCTCGGCGAACTACGATGTGGCAGGAACATTTGACTACAGCCCGCTGCCAGTCAACCTGCTGGATCTGCAGGCGAGGGCGCTCCAGGCAAGGCCTGATCTGCGCGCGGCTCAACAAGGCGTCACGGCGGCCAACAGTCAGTACGATTTGGCCAAAGCCAACGGCAAGCGCGACTTCACGGCCCAGGTTAACTACACCCATGTCAACGGTATCAACACAGCCTCTCTTTTTGGCAGTATCCAGGTCCCACTCTTCGACCGGAATCAGGGTGAAATCGCCCGGACACGATTCGCCATTGCGCAGTCTCAGAATCAAGAAAAGGCGGCCAGCGGTCAGGTGATGACGGACGTGCGGGACGCCTACGAAAACCTCCAGACGAGCGATCGGATTGTGCAACTCTACCGCTCGGGATATCTTGAGCGGGCGCAGAAAGACCGTAACATCAGCGAATACGCATACCAGCGGGGCGCAGTCAGCCTGCTCGATTTTCTGGATGCAGAGCGTAGCTATCGTGCCACGCAGCTTGCCTATCGCCAGGCACTTGCCGCTTGGCTTCTTGCCGTAGAGCAATTGCGCCAAGCCGTGGGGACAAGGAGCCTTCCGTAGTCCCGATCTCTTGCTCAGTGATTCGGGAAGGCGCCGCGAAGAGCGCGTGACATAGGCAGGTGTCTGACCGACACCGTGCACGTTAAGGAGATGACCAGGTGAAGAAATACGAGGTGCGGGGCTGGATCGAGGAAACCGGCGTCATCGCCGCGGTTCGCCTCTATACCGAAGCGGACGCCCTTTTTGCCGCGGAAACGGTCGCCGGTCATGGAATTCCCGTCGTCGAAATCACCTTGACGGTGCCTCATGCCACTAAGGTGATTTCGCACCTAGTGAAGAACACTCCCGATATCGTCGTGGGGGCAGGCGGGGTCACGAACGCGACTGTCGCGCGAGAGTGTCTTGATGCGGGAGCGCAGTTTTTTACCAGCGATGGACTGCATCCGGCGTTAATCGAGTTCGCAGTGAAAGAGGACATCGTCGTCTTCCCGGGTGCACTAACCCCTACGGAGGTGATCGCCGCGTGGGAACTGGGTGTAGATTTCGTCAAAGTTGTCCCCTGTGCCCAGATCGGCGGTGAAGCCTATATTGGATCCCTTCATAGGATGTTCCCCAACATTCCACTGATCGCCTCGGGTGGCGTGACTCAACAGAACGCGTCCCGGTTCATCCTCGCCGGGGCTGTGGCAGTTGGCATAGGCCGTGAACTGATTCCCACAGAAGCGATTCGCCTTCGTCAGGTTGACCGAATTGGCGAATTGGCCCGCCGATTCCTGGGCTTTGTGAAAGGTGGCCGGGACCACTTGGCAGCGCGCTTGGCGACAAGAAGCGCCGCTAACGAAGACTAGCCAGCTAAGCGCCAGGTTCCACTAACGAAAGGGTTTACCAAATGAGTCTTTACGAAAAATTTACAAATTCTTTAGCCAGGCCTTATAGGCGGAGTGCTTCAATTTAACTGGATCGAGGCGCGTATGGATAGGTGTGCGGAACGGCATTATGAATGTTCTGTTGCTTTTTGACCATACCAGCGCGGCAAGAGGTTTTTTCCAAGCACCAGGATAACGGCAAATCGTCGTGGTCATTTGGTGGTTCGGCCGAAAACAAGGGCCATGGTAATCAACGCGGAATTTAGAGGATAAACATGCAAGACCTTGTCTATATCGCAGTCACGATTGTCTTCTTCGCCCTGTCGCTGGGGTATGTCCACTTCTGCGACCGCGTGCACTAAAAGGGGGCGCTATGCACACCGAATCAACCATCATGATGGTCGTCAGCGCTTTGATGATGATCTACCTTTTCTACGCGCTGCTGCGTCCGGAGAAATTCTGACATGACCGCCAATGGATGGCTTCAAATCGTCATATTTCTCGCGCTGATCCTCGCCGTCACTAAGCCGATGGGCATGTTTATGACGCGGGTCTTCAATCGCGAGCGGACGTTCATGGATCCGGTGCTGCGCCCGATTGAGCGGGTGATCTACCGGATCACCGGGGTTGACGAAAATCACGAGATGCGCTGGACGGAATACGCCTTCGCCATGTTGCTGTTCAGCGCGGCGTCCATGCTGCTGCTGTACCTGATGCAGCGCATCCAATTGCGCCTGCCCTTCAATCCACAGAAGTTCGCTGGGGTAACGCCCGAGCACCTGGCATTCAACACGGCGGCTTCGTTTACCACCAACACCAACTGGCAGGCCTACTCGGGTGAGTCCACGATGAGCTATTTCACCCAGATGGCCGGGCTGGCATACCACAACTTCGTTTCAGCAGCGACCGGTATCGCGCTGGCGATTGTCTTTATTCGCGGCATCGCACGGCGCCAGATGCAAACCATCGGTAACTTCTGGGTGGATATGGTCCGCTCCTGCCTGTGGCTCCTGCTGCCGTTCTGTATCGTCGGGGCGCTGGTGCTGGTCTCGCAAGGCGTCGTCCAGAACCTGAGGCCGTATGACACGGTAAAGCTGATCGAACCGCAGCAAGTGCAGCATGTAAATGCTGATGGCAAGCCTTCGGTGGATGCGGCCGGCAAACCGGTAATGGACACGGTCACCACGCAAACCATCGCGCAGGGACCGGTGGCCTCGCAGGAAATCATCAAGGAATTCGGTACCAACGGCGGTGGATTCTTTAATGCCAACAGCTCTCACCCGTTCGAGAACCCGACTCCCTTCACCAACCTGCTCGAGATGTTCGCCATCTTCACGATTGGCGCAGGATTGACCTATACCTTGGGCCGCATGACCGGATCGCAACGTCACGGATGGGCAGTATGGTCGGCGATGGCGATCCTGTTCCTGGTGGGCGTCACCGTGGCCTATTGGGCTGAGGCCCGCGGAAATCCGTTGCTGGCGGGCGTGAATCAGCAGGTCACGGCGACCCAGGCGGGCGGCAACATGGAAGGCAAAGAAGTCCGCTTCGGCATTACCAACTCCGCGCTGTTCGCCACGGTTACTACCGACGCCAGTTGCGGCGCCATCAACGGGTGGCATGACTCCTTCATGCCCCTGGGCGGGATGGTGCCCTTGGTCAACATCATGTTGAGCGAAGTTATCTTCGGCGGCGTGGGCTCGGGAATGTACGGCATGTTGATTTACGTTGTCCTGGCGGTGTTTATCGCCGGACTGATGGTGGGCCGCACGCCGGAATACCTGGGCAAGAAGATCGAAGCCTACGACGTAAAAATGGCCATGCTGGTCTCGCTCATCTTTCCACTTGTGATCTTGATCTTCACCGGAATTTCATCGGTCCATGGTTTTGGCACCTCAAGCATCAGCAATGCCGGGCCGCACGGCTTCACACAAATGCTGTATTCCTATGTTTCGGGCGCCGGCAATAACGGCTCGGCCTTCGCCGGACTGAATCCCAACACGCTCTGGTACAACACGACCATTGGGTTCGACATGTTGTTTGGCCGGTTCTTCATGATCATTCCCATGCTGGCCATCGCCGGCAATCTGGCGCAGAAGAAATATGTTCCGCCGTCCCTGGGAACGTTTCCGGTCACGACGCCGCTGTTTACTGCGCTTCTAATCGGCGTGATCCTGATCGTCGGCGCGCTGACATTTTTCCCGGCGCTCAGCCTGGGACCAATCCTTGAGCACCTGCTGCTGGCGGCGGGCAAGACCTTCTGAGGCCTCGAACATGGCAAGAGAAAAATCGAAATCGAAAGCGGTATGGCAGGGCAAAATCGTGCGGCGCGCGATTGTCGATTCTCTGCTGAAGCTGGATCCGCGCCACATGATGGGCAACCCTGTAATGTTCGTGGTGGAAGTGGGCAGTGTGATCACCACGGTATTGCTGTTTCGCGGGGGCGCAGATTTCAAGTTCAATCTGCAGATCACGTTGTGGCTGTGGTTTACCGTACTGTTTGCCAACTTCGCTGAAGCCATGGCCGAGGGTCGCGGCAAAGCCCAAGCCGATACGCTGAGAAAGGCGCGCTCGGAGACGATTGCCAACCGTATCGTGGACGGTGATCGCACCGAGCAGGTGCAAAGCTCGAAGCTGCGTGCCGGAGATGTAGTCTTGGTGTCGGCGGGAGAATTCATACCGTCGGATGGCGAGATTATCGACGGGGTCGCTTCGGTGGACGAGTCGGCCATCACCGGCGAGTCGGCCCCGGTCATCCGCGAGTCGGGTGGCGATCGCTCCGCGGTCACGGGCGGAACCCGCGTACTCTCGGACCAGATCAAAGTGAAGGTGACGTCGAACCCCGGCGAAACCTTTCTGGATCGCATGATTGCCCTGGTGGAAGGCGCGGAGCGGCAGAAAACGCCAAACGAAATTGCCCTGAACATTTTGCTGGCGGGCCTCACCATCATCTTCCTGCTGGCCGTAGTCACGCTACAGCCGTTTGCCATATACTCGGGCTCGCCGCAGACTGTGTTCGTGCTGGTGTCGCTGCTGGTCTGCCTGATTCCCACGACCATCGGCGGTTTGCTGTCGGCCATCGGCATCGCCGGCATGGACCGGCTTATCCAGCACAACGTGCTGGCCATGTCGGGACGCGCGGTGGAAGCGGCCGGCGACGTGAACACTCTGCTCCTGGACAAAACCGGAACCATCACCCTGGGCAATCGCCAGGCTGCGGCTTTCATCCCTGCTCCCGGCGTGTCGGAAGCCGAAATGGCCGACGCAGCCCAGCTTTCTTCGCTGGCCGATGAGACGCCGGAGGGCCGCTCGATTGTGGTGCTGGCCAAAGAGAAGTACGGTTTGCGGGGGCGCGAGTTATCCACGCACGAGATGGAATTCGTACCGTTTACTGCGCAGACGCGAATGTCGGGCGTCAACATGGATGGCAATCAGATCCGCAAGGGCGCGACCGACGCCATCGAACGCTATCTGGCCCTGAGCGGCGCCACCATGCCTCCCGAGGTGCAAGCCAGCGTCGAACTAATTGCCCGCTCAGGCGGCACACCGCTGGTGGTGGCCGAACAACGACGAGCGCTTGGCGTGATCCACCTCAAGGACATCGTGAAGGGTGGTATGCGCGACCGCTTCGATCAGTTGCGGGCGATGGGCATCAAGACGGTGATGATCACAGGCGACAATCCGCTCACGGCAGCGGCAATTGCGCGCGAAGCCGGTGTGGACGATTTTCTGGCCGAAGCGACGCCGAAAGAAAAAATGGACCTCATCCGTCGCGAGCAGGCGGAAGGCAAACTCGTGGCCATGACCGGCGACGGAACCAACGATGCTCCTGCGCTGGCACAGGCCGACGTGGGAGTCGCCATGAACACCGGCACCCAGGCGGCCAAGGAAGCCGGCAACATGGTTGACCTGGATTCCAACCCGACCAAGCTTATCGAAGTGGTCGCCATCGGCAAGCAGTTGCTGATGACCCGCGGCTCGTTGACTACATTTTCCATTGCTAACGACGTGGCCAAGTACTTCGCGATCATTCCGGCGATGTTTGCCGGAACGTTCCCGGTGCTGAATGCGCTCAACATCATGCATCTGCAAACGCCACAGTCGGCCATTCTCTCGGCGGTAATTTTCAACGCCATCATCATCATCGCGCTGATTCCGCTGGCGCTGCGGGGGGTGAAGTACCAGGCCTTGGGGGCGGCGGCACTCTTGCGCCGCAACCTTTGGATTTATGGCGTGGGCGGAATCATTATTCCGTTCCTCGGAATCAAGCTGATTGACATGCTCATCACTGGCGTAGGACTGGCGTAAAGAGGACGTATGAAACAGAATCTTAAGATTGCAATTCTGATGACCATCGTCACCACAGTGCTGCTGGGAATTATTTATCCCCTGGTCGTCACCGGGCTGGCGCAAGTGCTGTTTCACGACAAGGCCAACGGGCAGCTGCTCTCGCGCAATGGTCAAGTCATCGGTTCGCGCATCATCGGGCAAGCTTTCGTCGGGCCGGGATACCTGCACTCGCGGCTATCGGCGGCGGGGACAGGCAATGGCTACGACGCCGCAAACTCCGGCGGGTCGAATCTGGGCCCGACCAACCAGAAGCTGATCGACCGTGTGAAGGCTGATACTGCGCGTCTGCAGGCGGAGAATCCTGGCCAGCCGGTTCCTGTGGACCTGGTGACGACATCCGCGTCAGGTCTGGATCCCGACGTCTCGCCTGCGGGAGCTGAATTTCAAGTGCCGCGCATCGCCCGGGAACGCGGCTTGAGCGAGGAACAGGTGCGGCAAGTCATCCAGCAGCATACCGAGCAGCGGACCTTCGGATTGCTGGGTGAGCCGCGGGTCAATGTTCTGGAAGTGAACCTCGCGCTGGACCAGGTAAAAGCGATGGCCGCAAAATAGCGGAACCATCATCGGACTCGATCACGTCCTGCGGCGGAGCGCGGATCAGTCTGCGAGTCCGGCATCAATAACATCCCAAGTCCTTGAACGGCCCTGGGAGCGGCATTAAATTCACACGCCGTTCACATGAATCGCACGTCTCCCAATTGTCTGTATCAGCACCAACCCATAGACTAAGAAAAACCAGAATAGAGGAGAGGGAATTTGGCCGAGGCAATCATTCAAGCCTGTGCGGTCGAGAAGTACTATCCGCAGGCCGACGGCAATCGCATCGAGGTGATTGCGCCCACGAATCTCAGCGTCTTGCCAGGGAAGATTGTGGGTTTGCTTGGTCCATCGGGCTCGGGCAAATCGACGTTGCTACGCATGTTGACCGGCCTATCGAAACCGTCTTCAGGGCACGTGCTATGGCATGACAAGCCTATGGACGGGCACATTCCGAATGTCTCCATCGTCTTCCAGAGCTTTGCACTATTTCCGTGGCTCACAGTTTTAGAGAACGTGGAAGCCCCGCTCATCGCGCGAGGTGCAGGTGCAATTGAGCGGCACAAGCGGGCGCTCAAAATGATCGATACGGTTGGTCTCGATGGATTCGAAACTGCCTACCCGAAAGAACTGTCGGGTGGAATGAAGCAACGAGTCGGCTTCGCCAGGGCGTTAGTGGTTGAGCCCGAAGTGCTCTTCATGGACGAACCGTTCTCGGCCCTCGATGTTCTCACCGCCGAAAACCTTCGCTCCGAATTGCTGGAGCTATGGCTCAACAAGAAGATGCCAACTACTGCCATCTTCATTGTGACCCACAACATTGAGGAAGCCGTTTTGCTGGCGGACCGTGTTATCGTGCTCGGCCGAAATCCCGGGCGGATCCGTTCCGACTTCGAAATTGATATTCCTCAGTATCGCGACCGCAAGTCGCCCCGCTTCTTGGCCTATGTGGATTACATCTACAAGACGCTGACGCGTCCAGAACAAGAAGCTCCTGTGCTCGGGAAGACCGCCGGGCAATCCGCGAATGGCCAGCCTCGTATGCGCACCAAGTTTCAGATGCTACCCCACGCCCGTCCCGGAGGGATTGCCGGGTTTATGGAGTTGCTGGCCGACCGCGAAGGATCGGAGGACCTCTACAAGCTGGCCGACGAGCTTTCAATGGACGTGGACGACCTCCTTCCCATCGTGGACGCCTCGGTCATGTTGGGTTTTGCGGAACTGCGTGAAGGCGATGTCGCGATTACGCCCGAGGGCCGTGCCTTCGGAGAGGCTGACATCCAGACCCAGAAGGCCATCTTCCGCAAGGCGGCGCTAGAACACGTTGCCCTTCTGCGGCTGATCGAAAATACTTTACACGCCAAACGCGACCGCGCCATCGGTGAGGAGTTCTTCCGCGACATCCTCGACGAACATTTCAGCGCCGCTGAAGTGGAGCGCCAGTTCGAGACCGCCCTGAACTGGGGACGATACGCGGAAATCTTCGACTACGACTCTGAATCCAAGCGGCTGTTCCATAACGAAGAGGCGGATACGGTTCCCTCGCCAGGAAATCGCTGATGGCGCGCAGTACGCGGCAGCCTATCCGGATCCTGGGCAAGGGCCCGTGGTCGCTACTCCCCGCGCAGACCTGGTCGGTGCTGACCGACTTCGTGATCTTTGCGGCCGGGTTGTCGGTTTTCTACGTGATCCTGCTGCTGGGACGCACCTGGCTCGGCCCCTTTAATCCTCACGTTGAGATTTCACGCGACCCCACCAAGCTGCCGATGTACGCGGCTTACTCGCTGCTGCGGATCGCAGTGGCCTACGTTCTCTCGCTGGCGTTCACGCTGGTGTACGGCTACGTCGCCGCCTATAACCCGAAAGCCGAGCGGATCATGATTCCGCTGCTCGACATTCTGCAGTCGATTCCGGTGCTCAGCTTTTTGCCGGGAGTAATGCTGGCGATGGTGGCGTTATTTCCCCATCATCAGATCGGCGTCGAGATGGGGGCCATTTTGCTGATTTTTACCGGGCAGGTGTGGAACATGGCATTCAGCTTCTATTCCTCGCTGAAGAGCATCCCGCGCGACATGCGCGAGGCTGCCAAGATTTACCGTTTCAACTGGTATCAGCGTTTTACTCAATTCGAACTGCCTTACGCGGCGATCGGCCTGGTGTGGAATTCGATGATGTCGGTGGCGGGCGGCTGGTTCTTCCTGATGGCCTGCGAGATGTTTGTGCTGGGATCGCGCGACTTCCGCCTGCCGGGGCTGGGCTCGTACTTGCAAACCGCGGCCAGCGCGGGCGACACCCAAGCTATCTTCTGGGGCGTCGGGGTCATGATCGCGGTGATCGTGTTGCTCGACCAGATCGTGTGGCGTCCGGTCATCGCCTGGGCCGAGAAGTTCAAGATGGAGCAGGTGGAGAGCACCGACGTTCCACGCTCCTGGTTCCTCAAAGTCATCCGTGACTCGCGAGGATTGATCCGGCTTCGCAAACGTGTGATTAGGCCGTTGCAAGAGCGGCTGACAATGCATTTCGCCCGGCAGCGCGACAGCACAGATGACGCTCCGCAGGCGCCGTGGAAGGCCTGGACCGGTCGCGCAATCGCCGCGATTGCGGTACTCGCTGTGTTCTATGCCGTGGCCAAAGCCATCGCCATGCTGGCCGGCTTGAATGGCTGGGAGTACCGCGAACTACTAGCCGGCGCCGGAGCGACATTTCTCCGCGTAGGGGCGGCGCTGGCTATTGGAGCGGCGTGGACAATTCCCGCGGGAGTGGCGATCGGCTTCAATCCCAAACTGGCGCGCATCGCACAGCCGCTGGCGCAAATCGCCGCATCGGTTCCGGCGACCGCGCTGTTTCCCATTGTATTGCTGGTGCTGATCCGGATTGGCGGCGGGTTGGGGCTGGGATCGATCGTGCTGCTGCTGCTGGGAACGCAGTGGTACATCCTATTCAACGTGATTGCCGGCGCCATGGCGATCCCTACCGACCTGAAGGAAGCCTCTGACCTGTTCAAGTTCACTCGCGCTCAACGCTGGCGCAAACTGATACTGCCCGGCATATTTCCTTATCTGATTACGGGCATGGTAACGGCTTCCGGCGGTGCTTGGAACGCCAGCATTGTGGCGGAATATTTTCGCCTTAAGGATAAGACGTACACAACCGTTGGTTTGGGCGCCACGATTTCGCGCGCCAGTGATGCTGGTAATTTCAATTTGCTGTTGGCTTCCACCATCGTAATGGCCATCGTGGTGGTGACCGTGAACCGCCTGGTCTGGCGGAGAATGTACCGGCTCGCGGCTACGCGATACACGCTGGAAACGTGAAAAACCAGCGAATAGTTGTCAATCGATCGTAGATAGAGTTTCGGGCAAGCTGTTGTTGTTTCTTGATGTTCTGATTCGCGAAGGTCATCCGCCCTGGCGCGTGTTTCATGAGAATTACGATGTTCGGATTTTTTTCGGCATGTTGCTCACCATTTCCGCCGGAGCCTTGCTGTCTTGGGACCATGTGCTGAGGTTGCTCGTACCATTGGGGGCAATCGCGATTGTAAGTGCCTGCCGGTGATGGGCGGCGGTTGATCCTCTGTGCAACGATGGGGTTTATCATGACGTTATCCATGGTCACTAGATCTGGGCTTAGAAAGTGGATCGCGCGGGGAGAAACCGCCCTGCGCGCGCCGACACGGAAAACCGGGAAGAGGCGCACGATGAACATACTGTTATGGGTCCTGCAAGTCCTCGCCGCGCTCCTGTACGGATCGTCGGGCGTCATGAAGGTCTTCATGTTCGACAAGGTAAGCCAGGATGTCCCGTCCTTTGGCGCCTTGCCACGGAAAGCCTGGATGACCCTGGGCATCCTAGAGCTCGTGTGCATGGTCGGGCTCATTGTCCCCGCCGCGTTCCATTGGCAGCCGCCGCTGACGATCCTGGCTGCCACGGTCTTGGCGGTTGAGAGCCTCGTGTTCGTCGGGGTGCACATCAAGTACCGCGAGGTCGCGCCCACGATCTTGAGCGGCGTGCTGGGCCTCCTCCTGGCGTTCATCGCGTATGGCCGGATGGTTCTGCAGCCGATCTTCTGACCGGCGGGCCGTCTCACAAAGGGCAATATTTGCGACGTTGCGGCTTCTGGGAGATTTCTCCCTTGAACAGCAACTGCAGCGCTCCCTAGAGAGCGGGGTAATCGATCTGCTAGTGGGCCTAATTGGAAACCGTGCGGTCATCTGGAAGTACGGGAAGATCATCGACCTTGGAACGTCAGCGGAAATGAGGGTGATCCCCAGCAGCAGGTCTAGCTACGTGCATGAGGTTCATCCCTTTCGCACTGCCTAGTCCTGCATCAGCAGGCCGCTAGCGGCGATCCAGCTTGCCCGCCAGACGCTGCAATGCGCGCCTGGAAGCGTGCAGCTGCGCTACGATCAAGGCAAAACTGAAAAGGATGACCGCGATTTCGCTTGTTCCGGGTCGCATACAGATCATTTGCGCGCTCTTCCGAATCGCATGGAAAGTCTGCTACCATGAGCATCTTGGTGGTGCCATGCCGCAATATGTGATTGAGCGAGAAATCCCGGGCGCGGGCAGTTTATCGGATGCGGAACTTCAGGAAGTTGCCAGGAAATCGGTCGGCGTACTGAGGGAAATGGGGCCCGAAATCAAGTGGCTCCACAGCTACGTCACGGGCGACAAAGTCTATTGTGTGTACCTAGCGCCGGACGAAGAAACCATTCGCGAACACGCACGCCGCGGTGGGTTTCCGGCCAATCGCATCTCCGCAGTGCGGCGCCTGATCGATCCCAGCCTCGCAGGTTGAGTTAAGCAGAGTTCCGAACCGGAAGACCCGGCTCCGGGTCGCAGTTAAGCGCTTCCTGCACGGCCTGTTCGACCGGCATCGCCCACCCCTCCATCCAGGCCGTCAGACCCGCCGTATTGCTCAGTGTTCGGCGCGCAAATTCCAAGGCCTTCTCCAGCTTCAGTTGCTCGGCGGGGGTTAGCGGCGCGCCTAGTCTTTGGCGAAGTGCGGCGGCGGCTCCCGCCAAGCGTAGCGAGCGCTCACCGTTCGATCGCGCGGCGGCGCTTGCGGCGAGGGACTCAAGCACCCGCGCGATGCCACGCTTGTAACCCAGTTTTTGGAACATGCTCATACTTTCGCGGTACAAGCGATGCGCCTCGGCGTTATCACCCTGATCGCAGCTAAGACCTGCCAAGTCGGAGAGGACGCTTGCGATTCCCCAACCATCCTGCAGCAGACTAAACGTCGACAGGCTCTGCTCGTAAAAAGAGCGCGCAGCAACCAAGTCGACGGTTTCCCGGGCAACGTCGCCCTGATAGTTCAGCGTCCAGGCGACACCAGCCATATCTCCGGCCTTGCGGAACATGCTGAGGCATTCGTCGTAAAGCGTGGAGGCACGCGCATATTCGCCGCGCGAAGCAAGGAGGTTGGCGAGATTGCTGAGGGCGCGGGCGATGTCGGCGGGATGGTCGAGACCCCTCCATATCGCGACGCATCGCTCGAAGAGTGAGGATGCAGTGGCCATATCGCCACGGTAGCGGGCGAGGACGGCCAAAGCGTTGAGCGCGACAGCGACGCCGCGATTGTCGTGCATCTCAACACAGATCTCAAGACTTTCTTCCAGCAATGCCTGCCCCGAAATGTAATCGCCCTGCACGTTAGCCAGCACGCCGGCATCGAACTGCAAGCGGGCACGAAGCTTTGGATGCGAAGCGGTCCCTGCCAACGCCAGCAACTTGGCGATGCGATTGCGTCCCTCGCCAAGATGTTCACGAGCATCCCAAAAGCTAAACAGGGCGGCGCCGAGGCGGAGGCCCCATTCTGCGTCTCCGGTCTTGGTGAGGTAGTCCAACGCGGTGCGGAAGTTGTCGTGTTCGACGTCAAAACGTTCGAGCCATTCGGGATGAGTGGCCACGTCCTCGGCGCCTTCTTCGGCGAGCACGAGATAGTACGCGGCATGGGCCCGGCGAGTCGCTGGTTCATCGTCGCTGGCGGCCAGGCGTTCCAGGGCGTACTCGCGGATCGTGGAGAGCATGACGAAACGCGCTTCTCCTTCGACCTGTTCCACCTGCTGCGCCAGGCTCTTGTCCACCATGGAAGCCATGCCGTCAAGTACGTCGAGGCCCAGGTCGCCCTTGGTATCGCATACGGCTTCGACAGCTTCGAGGGTGCAGCCGCCAACAAAAACGGAAAGCCTGCGCAACAGGGTCTGCTCGGCTGGATTGAGCAGGCTGTAACTCCAGTCCACGGTGCCGCGCAGAGTCTGCTGACGAGTTGGCAGATCGCGGGCGCCGCCGGTCAGAAGATTAAGGCACTTTTCCAGGCGCGCCAACATGGCGGAGGGTGAGAGCAGCTTGATGCGTGCCGCTGCAAGTTCGATGGCGAGAGGCAGACCATCGAGGCGAGTGCAGATGGCAACAACCGCAGCCGCGTTTTCCCTGGTCAGGGCGAAATCGCTCTTCACTGCCCGCGCACGTTCCACAAACAGCGCTATCGCCGGAAGACGCGAAAGCGCATCCAGCGGCGGAATGGATTTGGGATCGGGGAGCGCAAGCGGTGGCACTGGAAATTCGTGTTCGCCGGAAACGTGAAGCGGGGCCTGGCTGGTGACGACCACCTTCAGCTTGGGGCCGAACGACAGCAGCTCGGCTATGACGGGCGCGGCGGAAACCAGGTGTTCAAAGTTGTCGAGCAGGAGAAGCATTGGCTGATCCAGCCCGCCCAGATAATCTTTCATGCTCTCCAGCGCCGACTGATTGCCGCTCGTGGGTACCCCTGCCGCCTGGGCGATGGTGGAAGCTATCAAACCAGGTTCCTCAACCGCAGACAGCGAAACGCAGGTAACGCCGGCAGGAAATTGGTCACCGATTTCGCCAGCCACCTGCAAAGCGAGTCGCGTCTTGCCGATGCCGCCAGGGCCGGTCAGGGTCACCAGCCGAACATCGTCGCGGCCCAGCAGTTGGCGGAGAGCCGCCGCCTCCCGCTCGCGTCCGATGAATGTGGTACGCTGCACCGGCAAGTTGCTGGGACGAGGTTCCGAATACCGGGCAGGCGTGTCGCCGACCTGGTCGCGCACGGCCGCGAGATCGCGGGCCAAATCCCGGGTGGATGTGTAGCGCTGCTTGGGGTCCTTGGCCAGACAGCGTTCCACAATCCAAATGAAAGGAGCGGGTGCCTGCAGCGTTCTGGAAGCAATGCGTTCGGGCAAGTCGCGAAGGATGGCGGCTGCGGTTTCCGCGGCGCTCTTCTTTTGGAATGCCGGGACTCCGGCGACCATCTCATAGAGCACCGACCCGAAGGAAAACTGGTCGGAACGAAAATCGACCTCGTCGCCGTTCGCCTGCTCCGGCGACATATAAGCCAGAGTGCCCATTACGGTGCCGTGCGAAGTGATAGGAGCGATCGTGGTGGAAGAATCTGAGCCCTGGCGTTTATCGACGGTAAGCAGTTTCGCCAGGCCGAAATCCAGGACCTTGGCCGTGCCGTCGCCAGAGACCATCAGGTTGTCGGGCTTCAAATCGCGATGAACGATGCCGATTTCGTGCGCCTTGGCGAGTGCGTCGGCCACCTGAGCTGCGATAATGACGGCCCTGCGAAATGGAATTGGGCCGGAGGCAAGCAACTGACGCACGGTGTCACCACAAACCAGTTCCATGGCAATGTAATGCGTGCCATTCACGTGACCGAGTTCATAAATGGTGACGATGTTGGGATGATTAAGCGCGCATGCGGAGCGGGCTTCCTGCTCAAAGCGCGCCAGAGCTTCGGCGTGAGAATGGCGGTCCAGCGAAACCGTCTTGATTGCGACCTCACGGCCGAGGCGGATGTCTTTTGCGCGATAAACTTCGCCCATGCCGCCGGCGCCGAGCTGCTGAAGAATTTCGTAAGCGCCGAAGCGCGTGCCCGGCGACAAGCTGGATGGAACTGAACCTGGCGGAACTGGCGGGTTCATGGACCTCATTAGCGCAGCTGTCGGGCGGCCAAAGATGACTGCTTACGGCTGCGATCACGTGGGAATCGATGTTGAACTGCCGCTACGGAACTTTGCGGCAGGCACCCCTAGGTGCGCTTATAATACTCCAGATTTGTGAGGATTTCATGGATGTCCGATCATTGCAGCGCCCGCTGAAAGACCAGTACCGGCAGGACCCGGAGAGCTCCCGAATCACTCTGGTAGCCCATGGCCGGCAGAACGACGCGCCCATGTCTTGCTCAGTGGACCTGGGACGGGCGATCTATGCCGCGGAGGCGCATAAAGGCGTTGGCGGGGCTGGCACCGGTGCCTGCTCCGGCGACTTGCTGTTGGGCGCACTAGCCGCCTGCGCACAGATTACGTGCCAAATGGTGGCCGCTGCCATGGGAATACCTACCGAGGCGATAGAGGTCACGGTCGAGGGCGATTTGGACCTGCAAGGAACTTTGGGAATTTCGAAGACCGCGCCTGTCGGATTTCAGAGCATCAGGGTCCTCTTCGACGTGCGCGCACCGCAGGCAACTGAGGAGCAGTTAAGCGCGTTGCGGGCGAAAACGGAGCAGTATTGCGTCGTGATGCAGACATTGCAGCATCCGACAAAGATCACTAACAAATGGGGCAGCAGTGACCTCAAAGCTCCAGAGCAGGTGCCGGCCTGATTTGGAGATGGCTGAGGCGGCGCGCCATTGGCAAAGCGTATCAAACGACTCTTGGGCCCGAAATCAAACACTTTGAATGGAAAGGTGAATGGGACCTATGCCTACACAATCAGTGGAACAGTTGAAGAGTTCTTTCCGCGGTGAGCTTATCCAGCCCGCGGACGCCGCGTATGACTCGGCGCGCAAAGTTTACAACGGGATGATCGATAAACGCCCGCAGCTGATTGCGCGTTGCGTGGACGTTGCCGACGTTATCGCGGCGGTGAATTTTGGCAGGGAAAATGGCCTGTTGACGGCTGTTCGTGGTGGTGGCCACAATGGCGCCGGCCTGGGAACCTGCGACGGTGGTCTGGTGATCGACCTTTCGCGAATGAAGGGCATCCGGGTTGATCCCGCGGCCAAGAAAGTTCGGGTTGAGGCGGGGTGCGTTTGGGGCGATGTGGATCACGCAACCCACGCCTTTGGTTTGGCCACACCTTGCGGCTTTATCTCAACCACCGGAGTGGCTGGTCTCACGCTGGGAGGAGGTATCGGTTACCTGACCCGCCAGTACGGTCTGACCATCGACAACCTGCTCTCGGTGGACATGGTGCTGGCCGATGGGCGCTTTGTGACGGCGAACAGCGAAGAGAACCAGGACCTTTTTTGGGCGGTGCGCGGCGGTGGCGGAAACTTTGGAGTTGTTACCTCTTTCGAGTTCCGCCTCCATCCAGTCGATATGGTTCAGTTCGGCCCAACGTTCTGGCCGTTGGAGGAAGCGGCGCAGGTTCTAAGCGCCTATCGCGACTTCATCAAGAAGGCGCCCGAGTACGTGAGCGGGTTTTTCGCTTTCCTCGTAATCCCGCCTGCACCAATGTTTCCCGAGCATCTCCACAACAGGACGGTGTGCGGTGTGGTGTGGTGCTGCACCGGTCCCGCCGACAAGGTGGAGGCAGCTCTCAAGCCCATGCGGAGCGTGGGCCATCCCCTCCTGGACCACGTTGGACCTGCGCCATTCCCGGCCGCGCAGAGTCTGTTTGATGCATTGTTCGTTCCCGGACTGCAATGGTACTGGCGGGCAGACAACTTCACCGACCTGAACGATGAAGCCATTGCCCGGCATGTCGAGCACGGGTCGGCGATACCCACCATGCTCTCCACCATGCACCTTTATCCTCTCAATGGCGCGGCACAGCGTGTGGGAAAGAACGACACTGCCTACAGTTTCCGCGAGGCCCTCTTCGCCGAAGTGATTGTGGGCGTGGACCCGGATCCCGCCAACGCTGAAAAGATCACGGCCTGGTGCAAAGATTATTGGGAGGCGCTGCATCCCTACTCAGCGGGCGGCGCATATATCAACTTCATGATGGAAGAGGGCCAGGACCGTGTTCAGGCCACCTATCGAGACAACTACCAGCGTCTGGCTGAGATTAAGAAAAAGTATGATCCCAACAACTTCTTCCGAGTGAACCAGAACATTCGCCCAGCCGACTAAACCTCGGCCGCGACTGGACCAGTTCGGGCGGCACATCTAGCCGAGACGCAGCGGTTCCGCCATCGAGGCGGCGAACCCATCATAGAGATGCAGGTTCGCGATTACTTTTTCTCTGTTTTGGTAGCGGCAGATTGCGGCTTGGCGTCGTCCTTCACTTGCAGACCACGGGTTTTCAGGCGCATCTTTTGACGTGCCTTGCGCAGGCGATGCTCGCGTGATTTGTCCCCATTCCGATACGACATTGGTGCACCTCTCTAGCGATGCTACAGCATTTATGGAAAGAGTGCGGCCCCGCGAAGCCTGTCTAGCCGCACTCGTTCCAGCACGCCATCACACCTCTCTAGTAGGTACGGTCGATCGAGACCTGCGCGCTGCCCCATTGCTGTGCCGTATCCTGCGCCTTGACCGTGATAGTGTGGTTTCCCATCGAGGTCGCAATCAAGGCTTGGAACATTGGGCCGCCAGTGCTTGTCTTCACTAACGTTCCATCCACCAGGACCTCGTACTGGGTGATCGCGCCGTTGGGACTCGAGGCCCGCGCCATGACATTGGTGTACTGACCGGTGAGTTGGCCATTGTAGGGGCTGGTGATGTTTACGGTCGGCACACCCTGGGTGTTATTGAAGACCGCCGAGCTGGAAATATGATTGACGATGCTCGGCTTGCCCACCGCTTTGACGAACATCTGGTAGGTTCCGGGAGGAAAATCAAATGGCGAAAGATCAAGCGCGTGGGTACCAACTGCATAGTCGCCCAGCGACATCAGGTTCTGGCCGTCAACGGAGATATAAGCCGTGTAATGATCGAGCGTCGATTCGTCGGCCACTTGCCAATTCAACACGTGACCAGAAACGCTCGCCGAGATACTAAGGCAATTGTCGATCCCACTCTGGATTTCGGTGCCTTCTTCGTAGTCGTGCCAGGTTACAACTTGCACGGCATCCAGCCTGCCGGTATAGGCGCGAATTGCACCCCATGAGTCGAGCCAGGTCTTGCCGCAAAATTGTTGGATGTGACGGCCCCCGGGAGGCGCCCAATTTGCAACCACATCGTTGAATCCCTTCCAAGTGGAGGCCCAGTTTTTCATGGATGGATGCTGGCTTGCGATCTGCAAGAAGTACTGGGTATAGTCCAGACCTTCGTAACCCTGCTGCAGTGGGTCTTTGGGCGACAGCCAGCCGTATGCGCCGATGGTGTAGGGACTGGTGAAGCTAGCCGCATTCTCGAAGATCCAGTCCAGATCGGAATTGGCGCTGCGGATCGTAATCCAGTTGACGTTGTAGGCTTCCATGCCAAACTGAGTGACGATGGTCTTACCATCACTGTTTTTCATCGCCATGTGGGAACTGAAATAGCCCTGCTGGCGAGCATAAGTAATCAGATTCAGTAGCGCCTGAGTGGCAGAACAAGTGGGATAACACGAAAACCACTCTATGGCGCCTTGATCGATCATGATGGAAAAAGGCAGCGTACCCTGTTGTTCCACTTGTGACTTCAGTACCTGCGTGGCACCATCCTCGAAACTTCCCGGGCCGTACCAGTCCACCAGAACCCCATCGAAACCACGACTCGTCAGGTCGGTTATCTCCTTGCTGACCTGGTTGGGGTCCTGCGAGCTGTATCCGATGTTGGGATGAGTACCGTGTACCCAGTAGGGAATATACGTGGTGTAAACCTTGGCTCCCTGTTGCGAAACCGACAACAGCGTGTGCACATTTACTTTGCTGACGTTGCTGGCCCGCACATTACCGTTGTCGACACATTGCCCGTTGGTAACGGTGGTAATTTCGCATCCGGGAAATGAATCCGCGGCGGCCGTGTTGTTTCCGCTCTCCGCCGTCAACGTGGTATTGGGAACGATCTGCTCAGCCTGGATGGTGAAAGGAAATAATAGAACGAGGGAAAAAATGATCTGGATCTTGTACATCAGAGCACTCCGTTACGCATGGCTTTAGTCGGTTACCAAGCGGTTGTGTAATGGGCCCCTGGGCAGACCTTTTTTGTGAAACGGTGAGTATAGGGTCGCGCTCCGCAGTTGCGTCCCCCGGTCAATCCCTCAGCTCTATTTGGTTTTTCTACTTAGTCAGTGGCGTAGATCAATTAAGGACGCCTAAGGTGGGCTTGGGCGAGCCTGTAAGGATGCAGGTAGGGTCGGATCAGCGTGGGTACAATGCCAGCGTGCCGGGCGCACTGTGAGCGTTACCGCTGGTGCTTGGAAGAACCGCAGCGCCGGATGCCGCGGCGAGTTACCCTGTTTTTGGCCCTCAAGAGGGCGGCCGCCTTCAGTTGTTCGATCTCGGAAAACTGGTTTGCTGACATCTCCTGTATCAGGTCCATGATCGTCTTCTGCTTGGTCTCGCCGATCTGTATGAGTTGCATGCAACCCACAGTAGATGATGTTGAAATGTGAGTCATCCCCTGATGGTCGCAGGGCCTCTACAACCTCCGTATCACAGCCCTAGGAACTCCCGAAGGCAGATTTGTGACGGTGCTAGAATTCAGGCACCACAAACCGCTTGCAATCATGCTTTCCCGAGCTTCACAGCACGGATAAACCCTCTATTATCGTGAGCACAGACGATCAAGTCGCCCGGCAAGCTCGCAGCCCCGAGTTGGTTGCGCTTACAGGTTTCATGGGCGCCGGCAAGACCACCGTTGGCCGCTCGTTGGCGAACCTTCTCCGCTGGTCATACTTCGACCTCGACTACGAAATTGAGCAGAGCGAGAAGCTGCTGGTCCGCGAAATATTTCAGTTGCGGGGCGAGGCCGGTTTTCGCGAAATCGAGACTAAGTCCCTGCGATTGGTCCTGCAACAGGGATCCGGTCCAACTGTGATTGCGTTAGGCGGCGGGACATTTGTGCAGCCTGCCAATGCGGAGCTGTTGCGGAAGCGGGGCGCGCGCGTAGTTTTTCTGGAAACTGAAATCGAGGAGCTTTTGAGGCGCTGCCAGGCTGCCGAGCAATACTCGTCGCAGAACCCGCGTCCACTCGCTGCTACGCCCCAGGCCTTCCGTCTGCTTTACGCCCAGCGCCTTCCGTCCTACCGCTCCGCCGATCTAACGGTTAGCGCAACCGGCAAGGCGGTTGACGAACTGGCGCAGGAAATCGTCTTGCGCATGCACCTGTCCCGCCATTGGCGGTAACATTTCTGCGTTCGCAATCCGTCCTCCACCGGCTGGCGAACGTGGTATAACTTTGTTTTCCACCACCATGCCTCAGCAGAAAATTCCCGTCGGAATTCTGGGCGCTACCGGCGTTGTCGGCCAGCGATTCCTACAGTTGCTCGAAGCCCATCCCTGGTTCGAAGTTGCGTGGCTGGCAGCTTCCGACCGCTCTGCCGGACAAGCCTATGAACAAGCCGTACGCTGGCGCTTGAAGACCCCGATTCCGGACTCTGTGCGCCAAATGCAGGTGTCGAATGCGGCGCCGGAAGGTGCGCCCCGGGTCATCTTCGCTGCGCTGGATGCGGGCATCGCGCGCGAACTGGAGCCTCAATTTGCCGCTGCCGGTTGCGCCGTAGTCAGCAACTCCAGCGCCTTTCGCATGCTCGAAAACGTTCCCCTGGTGGTGCCCGAGGTGAACGCCGGGCACATTGTCCTGATCGAGAAGCAATGTTGGCGCAAGCAGTCGGGCGGCTACATCGTTACCAACCCGAACTGTTCGGCGATCGGATTGGTGGTGGCGCTGGCTCCGCTCCACCAGAAATTCGGCATTGAGTCTCTGTTTGTTACTACCATGCAAGCCGTCAGCGGTGCAGGCTATCCCGGCGTGGCGTCCCTCGACATTCTCGGCAATGTCATTCCTTACATTGCCAACGAAGAAGAGAAGATGGAGGAGGAGACCCGTAAACTTCTCGGTGAACTGGCCGGCGACCGGGTCGAGCCGGCAACGTTTAGCATGACGGCGCACTGCAATCGAGTCGCGGTGGAAGACGGCCACACCGAATCCGTTTCGGTGAAGTTGAAGCGCAAGGCCGCGCCCGAAGAACTGATTGCGGCGTTCAACGAATTCCGCTCCACTCCGCAGGAATTGAAGTTGCCGCTGGCGCCGTCGCAACCGGTTTTTTATGATGCTGCGCCTGACCGGCCGCAGCCGCGCTTCGACGTGGACCGGGGCAACGGCATGACGGTGAGTGTGGGACGACTTCGTCCCTGCGGCGTGCTCGATTACAAGTTCACCGTGCTCTCCCACAACACCATTCGTGGCGCCGCTGGCGCCGCCCTCCTCAATGCCGAACTCCTCAAGGCGCAGGGCTTGCTGTCGTGATGCCAGAGTTTTCACTTGCTTGGCCGGTGGTGAGGCCGTGATCGTCATGAAGTTTGGCGGCACGTCGGTGGAGGATTCGGCCGCCATCGACCGAGTTGCGGCCATCGTGAAAACGCGCCTGCCCGAGCGGCCCTTCGTGGTGGTCAGCGCCATGGCCAGGGTGACCGACCAGTTGCTCACCATGGCGGCCGCCGCAGGAAGAGGCGAACGCGAGCAGACGCTTGAACTCTGCCGCCAGCTTCGCGAGCGCCATTACCTGGCCGCCGGCGAATTGCTGGGTACCGGGTTGCATACCGAGTTGCATGGAGAGTTGGGGGCCGAGTTCGATGCGCTTGACGAGTTGCTGCGAGGAATTGCCGCAGTCGGTGAGCTCACGCCACGCACCTCCGATTATGTCGTTTCCTTCGGCGAGCGGCTATCGAGCATGGTCGCGACCGCTGCATTTCTGGCCCGCGGCCTCCCCGCAACGTTGGTGGATGCGCGTCAGGTGATGATTACCGACGCGCAGCACGGCCGGGCCGTTCCCCAGGTTGAGGAGATCAACGATCGCCTGCAAAGTCGCGTCAAGCCGCTGCTTGAGCAGGGTCGAGTGCCGATCATGGGCGGCTTCATTGGCGCGACCGGCGAAGGTATTCCAACCACAATTGGGCGCGGCGGTTCCGATTTTTCCGCGGCCCTGGTCGGTGCGGCACTGGGCGCTGATCGCATCGAGATTTGGACCGATGTGGACGGAATGAAGACCACCGACCCGCGCATATGCCCCGAGGCGCGCCGCATCAAGCTCATCAGCTTCGAGGAGGCTGCCGAACTAGCCTACTTCGGCGCCAAGGTGTTGCATCCTGCGACGGTGCTCCCCGCGGTGGAGAAAAATATCCCGGTGCTGGTGCTGAATTCGCGCAACCCGTCGAACCTGGGCACTCGCATCCTGTCGAGAACACCGCGCTCGCGTTCGCTATTCAAGGCCATCGCCGCGAAGAAGCGCATCACCATTGTCGAAATCGTCGCCGCCCGCATGCTCATGGCCCATGGTTTTCTGGCCAAGGTGTTCGAGGTCTTCGCGCGGCACCGTTGCGCGGTTGACGTGGTGTCGACGTTCTGAGGTCAGCATTTCTCTCACCGTCGATTCCAACGAAGCCATTCCCCAGATCGCCGCGGACCTGGAAAAACTTGCCTTCGTGAAGTACTCCGGACGTAAGGCGATCGTCTGCATCGTGGGCGAGAACCTGCGCGATACGCCGGGAGTTGCGGCGCAGGTGTTCGACGCCATCGGCGACATTAACGTGCGCATGATTTCGCAAGGCGCCTCGGAGATCAACCTGACCTTCGTGATCGACGAAACCGATGTGCCGGAAGCGGTGCGGCGATTGCACGCCAAATTCTTTGCCGAGGTGGACCCCGAGGTGTTCGATTGAAATCTGCGCCTCTTAAGCTGCTGGTGCTGGGGCGCGGCAAGACCGGGTCGCTGGTCGCTGAAGTCGCCCGCGAACGTGGACACCAGGTGCAGAGCATTGCTTCCAGCGATAACCGCGACGCAGCTTGGCTCACGCACGAGCACCTGCTCGACTTCGACGTGGTGATTGACTTCACCACGCCGCACGCTGTGCTGGCCAATATTGATGCCTGCCTGCGTGAGCGCAAAGCCATGGTGGTCGGAACCACGAGTTGGTATGGCGAGCTTGATCGCGTACGCGAAGCCGTCGAGCAAGCCGGCACGGGGTTTGTTTTCGGCGCGAACTTCTCCTACGGTGTGAACCTGTTTTTTCAGATTGTGCAGGCTGCGGCGCCGGCATTGGCCCACAACTACCACGGCCACATTACCGAACGCCATCACATTCACAAGAAGGACGCGCCATCCGGCACTGCGGCGGCTCTGCAACGATTGCTGGAGAGGGCATCGGGAGAGAGCGTGCAGATTACGTCCGAGCGCGAAGGCGATATTACCGGCACGCATACGCTGGAGCTGGTTTCCTCCGGAGATCGTATTGTGCTGACGCACGAGGCCAAATCCCGCCGAGCCTTCGCCGAGGGCGCAGTGCTCGCCGCCGAGTGGATTGCTGGCCAAGCAGGCTTCTACGACTTCAAAGACATCTTTTCCCAGAGTCTGAAGACTCCTGTTGTGAGTGGATAGTTGTATTCAGAACTCAACTGCCCACAGTACAATTAATGTCCTAATTGCCAGGAGACGACCATGAAACATGCTATCGCTGTGCTAGCCTTGTGCCTTTTCGGCTCCTCACCCGCATTTGCTCCAGCAGATTGACGCGGCCACCAAGGAGGATGTGCAGCAACTCCTGGAAATCACCGGGACGCGCCATAGCGTGCAAGTTATGTGGGATGGTATGGTGCAACAAGCAGCGAGCATGGCCGCTGAATCCTACCAACGTAACCATCCCAACGCGAGTCCGCTTGAGATTCGCAAAGCCGCCGAACTTGCTGGCGTGTCACTCCAGAAGGGATTGAAGCTATTCTCAATTGACGAATTATTCGACGCGATAATCCCCATCTATCAGCGTCATCTGACCCATGCCGACGTCCAAACCGTCATCGAGTTTTATAGTTCAACTACGGGACAGAAGATGATAAAAGAGCTGCCGGCGATGATGACAGAAAGCATGCAGGCAGTTCAGCCTATTCTGCAGAAGCACTTGCCCGAATTGGAGGCCCAGGCAGAAGCGGCAGCGGCGGAGGCCGGTAAACAAACGGACGACCAACAGAAATAGTCTGCACTGCTACCCGACAAGGCCAGTAACGATTATCCTTACCGTATGAAACTGCGTGGATGCGGTACTGCTCTGGTCACTCCCTTCAAACAAGATGGAAGTCTCGATGAGGCATCTCTCCGTGAACTTGTGCGCTGGCAGGTGGAATCGGGCATCGACTTTCTGGTTCCGTGCGGCACCACCGGCGAAACGCCCACGCTGTCTCACGAGGAATGGCTGCGCGTTGTTGACTTGACCATCGAGACTGCGGCGGGCCGCGTCCCCATCATGGCGGGCGCCACCTCGAACAACACGCGCGAGGCTGTGGATAAGGCGAAGGAAATCTCGGCGCGGCCGGGCGTCGATTATGTTCTTACCGCGACGCCCTACTACAACAAGCCCACGCAGGAGGGCGTGTACCAGCATTTCAAGGCCATTGCCGAAGCCTCGGCAAAGCCGCTGATCCTATACAACATCGCAGGCCGAACCGGCACCAACATCGAGACCAGTACGCTGCTGCGTCTGGCCGGGATTCCGAACATCGCCGGCGTGAAAGAAGCGAGCGGGAACATCTCGCAGATTGCCGAGGTCTGCGCCGCAGTGCCAGAGGATTTCCTGGTTTTCTCCGGCGATGATGCCATCACGCTGGCGGTGATTGGACTGGGAGGCGTCGGCATTATCTCGGTGGTATCGAATGAAATTCCGGCGGAGATGGCGCGCATGACTCAGGCCGCGCTTGCTAATAAGTGGGACACCGCCCGGCTGCTCTTCCGCAAATATCTACCGCTGATGCAGGCGAATTTTATCGAGTCGAATCCTGGCCCGGCCAAAGCTGTGTTGACGATGATGGGCCGCCTTGAAGAGGTCTATCGTCTGCCACTGGTGCCGATGAAGAAAGAAAATCGCGCCCGGCTGGAGAAGGTGGCGGCGGAGGTTGGCCTGCTACAGCAGCACCCGGCAGGTACGCGCTGAGCGTTCGGCGGTCGCGATTTTGAGTTGTCATCACGAACGGCCTTCAGGCCGTGAGGGATCTGCTGTTTCGTCAGCGGTGGTTCCAGCCTTAACAAAAGCAGATTCCTCCCTTCGCTCGTAACGACAACCCAAGAGCGATTTGCTCAATCCTGAAAGACTCCTTCATTCCCCTTTCATCTTCTCTCGAATGCTGTGGGCCAATTTCTCGATTGCTTCGGTTTTTTTGATGACCTCGATCGACAACGTGTTCTCGTTTGTTTTGTCCACGTATTGCTTTAGTTCAGTCGCCAGTTGCAGCAGCTTGTCGGTGTCGTTCTTGAGGTCCTGCTGGCGTTGCAGGTTTCGTTTTTTCGCCATATCGCGCTTCTGTTGAGCTGTCCAGGTGTCCTCGTCCTGGGGTCGGGCGCCGGGAGGCGGAGGCGCGGATTGGTCGGGGGCCTGTGCCCAACCAGCGATTCCACTCATGACGAGGAGGAGTACGGATGCAAGTACCGCAGGCTTTATCAGCCTGCGCAAAAAGGCGTACGAGTTTGTCATAGGCACCCAAATTATAATTCGCAGGTTGGCTTGAGCAACTTTGCCACTTGTGCTGTCATCCTCTACTCTAAAGTCCGGTTAAGAATCCAGGAGAACGTGCTTCCAGTGCTACAACATCTGCAAGCCATCTTGATGTTTCCCCAGGGCACCAGGAAGGGTCTCTTCCACATGCTCAGCGCCTGGGGCGACGATGCCTTCGACTTTGTACGCCACCAGGTGCCGCGCATCATCGCCGTCCTGATCATCGCGTTCATTCTGACCCGGCTGCTCAAGATTGCATCGCGGCATCTGGCCGAACTCAGCAACCGTGAAGGGATGCCGTCGGCGCTGCGGACGCAACAGTTGCGGACGCTATCCAGCATCATCTACAGCGTCGGCGTATTCATCATCATGTTTCTGGCGGCACTGCAAGTCCTGCCGCTACTGGGCATCAACATGGGACCGCTGCTTGCCAGTGCCGGCATCGCCGGCCTGGCCATAGGATTTGGAGCGCAGTCCCTGGTCCATGACTTCATCAACGGCTTCTTCATTCTGGTCGAGAACCAGTACGACATCGGCGACACCGTCAAGATTGCCGGCGTGCAGGGTGTGGTTGAGGACATGACCTTGCGCCGCACCGTGTTGCGCGACGACAACGGCAGCCTGCATACCGTGCGCAATGGGCAGATCACCGTTGTGACCAACCTCACGCGCGACTGGGCGTTGTTGCCCTTGCTGATCTCCGTGGATTATCACGCCGATAGCGATCAGGTGATCAAACTGCTGCAACAAGTTGCCGAGGAAATGGCCAGCGATCCCCAATTCGCGCCAATGATCGTAGCTAAACCCGAGGTGCCCGGAATCGAGAAAGTAAGTGGCAGTGAAGTGGAGTACCTGGTACTGGTGAAGACGCGGCCAGGATTGCAGTATCCGGTCAGCCGCGAGCTGCGGCGGCGGATCAAGATGGCCTTCGAAAAAAATCACATCGAGCCGGGCAATCCCAACCGCTGGTATGTGATGGATGCACCCAAGCCGAACTGACGCGGCAAATAAAGGAGCGCACCTTCAGGTGCGCCGTTAAGTTCGTATTTTTGTCATCAGAGCGGCCTTCAGGTCGTGAGGGATCTGCTGTTTCCTCCGAACCATCGTAATGACAACTCTCGAAAGAATCGGCAATCCCGCCGTCGCTTTATTTCGTCGGGCCGCCAAGTCCCGCCCACTTTTCCAGCAGACCGAGCGTCGCAGCGTAATCCAGGTCGTCCCAGCCCTCTTCGCTGGCCAACTCGTAGATCTCATCCACAGTCTCCAGCGCTGGCAGCTTGACCCGGATCTCCTTGGCGGTGTCGAGCATGATATGGATGTCTTTGTGCATCAGGCGCAGAGGGAAGTTCGGCGAATAATCGCGTTTCAGCACGAATGGAGCTTTGTAATCCACCACCCCCGATCGCACCATCGAGGCCTGAATCAGTTCGATCAGTTTGTGCGGCTCGACGCCCAGCTTGGACGAGAGCACGAAGGCCTCGGCGAAGCCTTCGTAGATGAGCGCGATCATCAGGTTCATACTGATCTTCGCCGCCTGCCCCTTGCCGGTGTCTCCCATGTGGATGACCAGCTTGCCCATCGCCTTGAACAGGGGCTGAAGCGCCTCGACGGCTTCGTTCGAACCGCCCACCATGAAGATAAGCTGCGCGTTCTCGGCGCCGATTTTCGAACCTGTGATGGGGGCATCGACCCAATGGACACCGCGCGCGTTCACTCGTTCGGCGAAGCGCAGTGTTGCCGAGGGTGAGATGGTGCTGGAATCGACGACGATCATGCCTTCGCGCAACGACTGCTCGACGCCGTCTTCGGCAAACATCACGCGCTCGACCGCAGCGGTGTCGGCCACGCACAGCCAGACCACTTCAGCGTCTTTGGCCGCGTCGGCGGGAGAAACTGCCGTGGTCGCGCCATCCACGTGTTGCCGGGCGCTGCGGTTCCACACCGACACCTCGTGGCCTGCCGCGACCAGCTTGGAGGCCATCGGCCGTCCCATAATCCCCAATCCCAAAAAAGCAATCTTCATTCCGGCTCCTTGTTTCGTGGTTCCCAACACTGCGGCGAAGTGGCGCTTGCCGGTAAAGGGAACCAAACATTTGATTTAAGCTGACTAGCTGGCTAAGGTCAAGCAAAGTTGAACCCCATCGTGTCTCAGTTCGCATTGTTTCGGGTAGAGCGGGCCTTCAGGCCCGCGTCCCGCACTTTTCTTTGAACCCGAGCCCCGTAGGGGCGGCACAGAAAAGGCGCGGATCTGCCGTGCCTACGGCACTTGGATTTTCAGAGGCGGCTTCAACGCGGGTCTGAAGGCCCGCTCTACCCTTCGTTCCACACTACTAAAATGAGACAGTGCCTCAAACTCCGGGCCGCATCGCCAGCCCTTCACGTAGCGTCTAATAATTAACTCCATGTTAGGAATCACAATTCGGCGTAAGGCGCGACAGTTTGGCACTTTGGTCCGGCATTCCGCTCTGACGCCGCGCACCGGCGTGACCCGCAAGCCTGTGCTCGCCCGCCGCGGCGAGTTGGGCGTGACCTTCATCGGACATTCCAGTTTCCTGCTCCAGGTTGGCGGCAAGAACATCCTGGTCGATCCCAACTTCGCGCGCTGGATTTTCGTTCTGAAGCGGCTGCGAAGGCCGGGACTGAAACTGAGGGAGTTGCCGGCCATCGACGCGGTGCTGGTTTCACACGCCCATTTCGATCACCTGCACCGGCCGTCGCTGCGTGCGATTGCATGGCTCACACGGCGCAAGACCGGCAAGCGGCCGGCGATCATCGTGCCCCGGCACGTTCGCGACCTGGTCAGCGACTTGGGCTACGGACGGACCATTGAACTGAATTGGTGGCAGAGCGTTCAGCTCGGGAGTCTGGAGATCACGCACGTTCCGGCGCGTCACTGGGGAGCGCGGATTGTGCGCGATACCCATCGCGGTTACGGCGGATACGTGCTGCGTTCGGGCAAGCAATCCATCTATCACGCGGGCGACACGGCGTATTTCGATGGCTTCCGTGAGATCGGCGAGCGCCTGAAACCGCAAGTGGCGCTGCTTCCCATCGGCGCTTACCATCCCGATTCTTTTCGCAGGGTTCATACCAGCCCGGAAGACGCCGTACAGGCATTTCTGGATCTGGGCGCGCGCTGGATGGTTCCCATGCACTACGGGACGTTCCGGCTCTCTTATGAGCCGGTGGAGGAGCCGGTCGAGCGCCTGAAAGCGGACGCCGAGCGCCGCGGGATCGAAAAGAAGATCTGCGTGCTGGAAGAGGGCGTGACGAAGTTTTTTGAATAGAGCTTGCGGTTAGCACTTGGCACTTAGCACTTGGTATGCATTCTCACGTTTTGTCATCCTGAGCGAGCGAAGCGAGTCGACGGACCCCTATAGCGTTACGATGATTAAGTCTGACCGCCGTACTTTCCGAGGAGAGTCCGTGAGAAAACTTGCCTTCGCGCTGTTGATGACGTTGCTGTTATCGTGCGTGGCGGTCGCCGCTGCCACATTTCAAACTGGCAAGCTTGTGAAGTGGGAGAACTCCACCTATCAGCAGAAAAAGAACAAAGTCGGGCAGTGGGTTGTCTATTACATCCAGACTGATGCGACCACCTATGAGGTTGCTCGCAAGAAAGAAACCAAGCCGAAAATGCAGCCCGGCGACACGGTCCAGCTTGAGGTGAAGGGAAACAAAGCGACGGTGATTAACGCGAAGGGCCACAAGGAGCAATATCAGGTGGTTGGCCAGGCGCAAACGCCAGCGCAGTAGGAAGCATCGTCTTTAACTGACGGCTGAAAGCTGACGGCTGACAGCTAATCCAGCGCCTGCTCCAGATCGGCAATCAAGTCTTCCACATCCTCAATTCCAACTGAAATCCTTACCATGCCATCGGTAAGCCCGATGGCTCGGCGGCCCTTTTCTCCGATGGCGGCGTGGGTCATGCTGGCGGGATGCGAGATGAGCGTTTCGACTCCGCCCAGTGATTCGCCCATGGTGCACAGGCGCACCCGCTTCAGCAGTCGCTTGGCATTGCTGAGCGAGCCGGTCTCAAATGTAATCATGGAGCCGAAGCCCGACATCTGCCGGCACGCCAGCTCGTACTGCGGATGGCTCTTCAGCCCGGGATAGAAAACCTGCTTTACCTTGCGATGGCGGCTGAGGTAGTCGGCCATCACGCGCCCGCTCTCGTCGTGCTGTTTCATGCGCACCGCCAGCGTCTTGACGCCGCGCAGCACCAGCCAACACTCGAACGGCGACATGATGGCGCCAGCGGCCTTCTGAATGAATGCCAGCTTCTCCGCTTGTTCTCCCGTGCTGCACACCAGAACGCCGCCCAGGCCGTCGCTGTGGCCGTTGAGGAACTTCGTGGTCGAGTGCAGCACCAGGTCTGCGCCCAGCTTGATCGGCTGCTGAAAGTACGGCGACATGAAGGTGTTGTCCACCACCACCTGGCAGCCACGCTTGTGCGCGATCACGCTGACCGCGGCGATGTCGGTGAGTCCCATCAGAGGATTGGTGGGCGTCTCGATGTACACGTAGCGCGTGTTCTTGCGGATGGCGCGCTCCACATTGCGTGGGTCGGTCGTATCCACGTAGGTAAATTCCAGGCCAAAATTTGTCATCACCTGGTTGAACAGCCGCGGCACGCCACCATAAAGATTGTTGGAGGCCACAACGTGGTCGCCCGACTTCATCAACTGGCACAGTGCGCCAACCGCAGCCATTCCGCTGGCAAAGACTGGCGCAGCGATGCCGCCCTCCAGCGAGGCGAGGTTCTGCTCCAAGCGCGTGCGCGTGGGATTACCGGCTCGCGAGTAATCGTAGCCTTTGGTTTTGCCTAACTCTTCCTGAGCGTAAGTGGAGGTGGCAAATATCGGAGGAGCAACGGCTCCCGTGGATGGGTCGGGATCATTACCGACATGGATGGCGCGAGTAGAAAAGCCTGGAAGATTGCGTTTAGTCATAGGGAGATCATTTCACCACAGAGACACAGAAGGCACAGAGAAAAGCTCTTTTTTCACCACGGAGAACACGGAGGTTACAGAAAAAAATCGAAAATAAGAATAGAGACGAGAAACAAGCAAATAAGAACAAAAAATTAGAAACAAGAAAAATAAGAAATAAGAAATAAGAAACAAGAAAACAGGAGACTATAAAGAAATAACAACCGAAGTACCGTGCTCTCCGTGTCCTCCGTGGTTGAGAAAGAACTTTTCTTCTCTGTGCCTCTGTCCCTCTGTGGTTAATGCCGTTCGTTGAACTGGAAAATCCCTTTCGACAGATAGCGTTCGGCGGAGTCAGGAATGATGGTGGCCACGCGCCGGCCCGGGCCCAGCCGTCGCGCGATTTCGATAGCGCCAAACACCGCTGCGCCGGCACTCGATCCGCCCAGCACCCCTTCAACCGCGGCCAGCTTCCTTACCATGTCGAAGGCGTCGTTATCGCTGACGGCGATGACCTCGTCGGCGAGAGACAGATCGCAGGTCTTGGGGATGAAGCTTGCGCCAATGCCTTCCACCTCGTGCTCGCCTTTCGGCCCTCCGCCCAGCACCGAACCCTGGGTCTCGATCACGATGGCCAAGGCCCGCGGATTGCGCTCCTTGAGGTAACGGGCCACGCCGGTAAAGGTGCCGCCGGTGCCGGCGCCAATGACCACCGCGTCAATCTGCCCAGCCATCTGCTCGTACAATTCGCGCGCCGTGGTCTCGTAGTGAAAGTCGGGATTGGCCTGGTTCTCAAATTGTGCTGCGACAAACGAGTTCGTGGTCTTGGCGGCGCGCTCTTTCACGTAGCGGATGGCGCCCTCCATGCCGTCGGCGTGCGGGGTACGAATCACCTCCGCGCCCAGCGCTTCCATGAGCGTGACCTTCTCCTGGGAAAAGCCTTCGGGCACGGCGAGCACCGTCTTGTAACCGCGGCCCGAGCCAATCAGCGCCAGCCCGACTCCGGTATTACCGGCCGTCGCCTCAAAGATGGTTGCGCCAGGCTGCAGCAAGCCCGCCTGCTCTGCCTTGAGGATCATTCCCAGTGCGGCACGGTCTTTAATGCTGCCACCAGGATTCAGGTACTCAAGCTTGGCATAGACATCGGCAACATTGGGGGGCACGATTTTGCGAAGATGAAGGATTGGAGTTTCGCCGACCAACTCGGTAATGTCTTCGGCGACACGCAGGGAAGTCATTGCAGCAGTCTTCATGAGCACCTGAGCAGGAACCATCAAGCCTACGTGAATGGTAATCAGTCGGTCAATGCGGGGGAGCCTGCCCCACGAGCTTTACGCCCACCCCAGTGGGACTTAACCACGGAGGCACAGAGATCACCGAGTTTTCGGTTTCCCGAGAGGTTCCTCTGTGCACTCCGTGTCTCCGTGGTGAATGATTTTCCAGGGATCTATTTGCTGCTGGCTTGTGTGGTCACCGGCGCTTGCTTGCCAGCGTAATACCCGCTGCGGGTACGGACCTGAAGCTTCTTATAGCCCTTGGCATTGGCCTCGACCTTCACTGTGCGATAGCCGCCCGCGCTTTGCGGCGTGCTGGGCTTGTACTGGATGGTGTATTGATTGCGGATATCGTGGGCGATTTGCGAAGTGATCGCCTGCACTTCGGCGAGGTCCTTGGGAAAGAACGCAATCCCGCCGGTATCCTCTGCCATTTCGCGGAGCGCCCGGCGCGCCCGCTTGGAACGCTCCTCCTGGAGAAGTCCAATGGTGTAAATCGTCGGACCATTCTTCTCTTCCAGGCGGCGCACTGTTTCCTCCAGCGAATGGCGGCTGGCGGTGTCTTCGCCGTCTGTCACTACCAGCAGGGCCTTCTTTTCCAACGCCCCACTTTTCTTTAAGTGGTCCGCCGAGGCAACCACCGCGTCGTAGAGCGCAGTGCCGCCGCGTGCCTCAATCCGCTCCAGAGCATCCTTTAGCTTGGGAACTTTGGCGGTGTAATCCTGGTCTAGGTAGTACTCTTCGTTGAAATTCACCACGAACACCTGGTCCTGAGGATTGCTGGATTGCACCAGGTTAATGGCCGCAGCATTCACCGCCGGCCGTTTCTCCCGCATGGAGCCAGAATTGTCGATGACGATCCCGATGGCGACGGGAACGTCTTCGCTGCGGAACGAGGTAATCTTCTGGGGCTTGCCGTCTTCGAATACGGTGAAATCGCCTTTGGCCAGGTTGGTGATCAGACGATTGTGATCGTCTACCACGGTGGCGTGCAACGTGACTTCGTCAACTTCCTTCTTGAAAACAAAAACATCGCCCTGTTGTCCCGCGGGCGCCTCGCCTGGCTGTGGGACCTGAACAGTATCGCCGGGCTGGTTTGGCGCCGGTGGTACCGGGGCAGCTTCGGGCTGGCTACCCTGGTCGGCGGCATTTCCCGCAGGCGCTTGCGCCGGCGGATTTTGCGCGGGAGCAGTCTGCTGGCCGGCCGCGCCGCTTGGGGGAGCCGATTGCCCTGAGGCAGCCGAATTCTGAGCGACCATCCAAGTTCCAAAGCACAGAACCGATGCCATCAACATCGCGAACAAATGAGAGTGTCTATTCGGTTGGTGCATAGTAACCCGTCTTGGCGTACACGTGCAGCGGCGGCAGTCCCTTTGGGGGATTCAGTTTCACCTTGATCTTCCGCCACTTGCCATTTCGCACAGGACTAGTTGGACGGTATCCGAGCACATATTGGTTGCGCAGCTCAATGCCAATCTTTGTGGCCACGTCGGCCAGTTCGTTGGGATTGCCGATGGTAAATGTCCGTCCACCAGTCACTTCGGTCAGGTCGGTCAGCAACTCCGGCCCTTCTTTTTCCTCCGGCGTCTTGAAACCAACAACGTCAAACAAGCCGATGCCGTAGATCTGAACGTCGGCTTCGCGAACCATCGACTTGATTTCACCCTCGGTGTACCGGCTGTGATTGTCCCCGCCGTCGGAGATGATTAACAGCGCCTTGCGCTCGTAGTGCGCCTTGTGCATGCGATTCATGCCGAGGTAAATGGCATCCAGCAGTGCGGTCCGGCCTTTGGGCATGGCGTAAACCAGTTTGCTCTGGATGTCTTCGACCGAGGAGGTGAAATCAACCAGCACTTCGGGTTTTTCCGAGAACGTGATCAGGAAAAACTCATCCTGGGGATTGGCCGTGCGGAAAAATTCCACCACCGCCTCGCGCGACTTGTCGATCTTGTCGCTCATGGAGCCGCTGATATCAAAGATGACGCCCAGAGAAATGGGCGCGTCTTCGCTGGAGAAGTGCCGGATCTCTTGCGGCGTTCCATTATCGGTAAGCTGAAAATTCTCTTTCTCCAACCCGGTCACCAGGCGGTTCATCGGATCGGTAATGGTCACGGGGACCAGCACCAGATCTACGTCTTTGCGAAGCGGCTTGGTATGGGTCTTCAGACTCGGATCGACAATGACCCCAGGCGGTACGGAAATTCCGGCGTTCGGAACCGGCTCAGGCTTCTTGGCTTCGTGAGGAACCAGATGCACGTTCTGATCTTCGTCCTGGGCATAACCCGGAAGCACCAGCCAGAAGGCCGCGCAAGAAAACGCAAGCAGGAGAAGCAGGCTCTTTGCGACACGCACAAAGGGTTGGACGGGCCGTCTCGGAAAACGTTCCGACCGTTGGACCTGAAACGCGTACCGAAGCGTAGAGCAACTTGACCCAAACGCCGAACTGCGACCGCGGGCCATAGGAACCTCTGGACTGTGTGGGCTGAATCGTATCACAGCTTGCGGAGTCGCATAACCGCGCCGCAAGTACCTGCTTGCCGAACCTCTGCCTGGTTTTGATGTTGTTGTGGCTCTTGGGGTTTCCTTTTGTTGAACTGCTACAATTAAGGCGCCTCCCGAAGAAGTTTTTCTAATGAGAATTCATATTTTTAAGGGAGCCGGAGTCCTTCATAATGGCGAACGTTTTTCCTTTTCAGGCCCTGCGGTATGACCCTTCCAAGGTGTCACCCACCGAAGTTGTAACCCAGCCGTACGACAAAATTACCCCGGCAATGCAGGAGCACTATTACGCAGCCAGCCCCTATAACCTGGTGCGGGTGATTCTGGGTAAAGCGCAGGCCGGTGACAATGAACAGCAGAATGTGTACACGCGTGCCGCAGATTCCTTGCGGCAGTGGCGGGACGAAGGCGTTCTGCTGCCCGACCCGCAACCCAGCATTTATCTCTACACCCAGACTTTCAAGATTCCCGGCGACCCTTCCGGTGCGACCGCCGAGCGACGCGGCTTCATCGCTCTGGGCCAGGTCGAGGACTACGACCGCAAGGTGGTCTTCCGCCACGAGCAGACGCTCAGCAAGCCGAAGGCTGATCGCCTGAACTTGTTGCGAGCCACCCAGGCCCATGCCGGACAGATCTTCATGCTTTACACCGATCCGGCGGGAGAGGTTGACAATGCCTTACGGCAGAATGGCCCTCCGACGGTGGAGGTTCGCGACCAATACGATGTGGTGCACCGGATCTGGAAAGTCTCCGACCCCGCAGTCATTCAGGCCGTGCAATCGAAAATGGCCGACAAAAAGCTCATCATTGCCGACGGCCACCATCGCTACGAGACGGCCCTGACCTATCGCAACGAGATGAGAAAGCAAGGCAATCCAGACCTTCGAGCGCCGTTTGAACGGGTGATGATGACCTTCGTCAACATGGATGCTCCCGGACTCGTGGTTCTGCCCACCCATCGCGAGGTATTCGGGATGGAGGGGTTTTCCATCTTCGACACGCTGGCCAAGCTTCAGGAAAATTTCGAGGTCCAGGACTTGGGACCACTCACGGATGTCGCTGCAGCTCTTGATCGGCTTCATGCGGCCGGCCGAGACACCACGGCTATGCTTGCGGTGACCTCGCATGGCGGCTTTCTGTTGCGAGCGCGCCCTGCCCAGCACTCGGAGAACCTCGCCGGTTTGTCCGAGCGCCAGCGTGCCCTCGATGTGGTGCAACTGCATAAGCTGATTTTGGAAGCCGCACTGGGAATGTCAGAAGCTGACATTCGCGATCAGAAGCACCTGAAATATGTGCGTGACGCAGGCGAAGCCATTGAGGACGTACGAAACGGCGCCAACGTCGCGTTCCTCATCAATCCGGTGCGCATGCCGCAGATGCGCGATGTTGCGTTCGCCGGCGAAGTCTTGCCGCAAAAGTCCACCGACTTTTACCCCAAGATGCTGAGCGGCCTGACTATCTATTCCGTGGAGGGGGCCGCGCAAGGCTCGGCATCAGGAGGGCACTAGATTGCCGCTTTCCGGTCGTAGGTCGCGGCTTGCCTTGGCGATCGCCGCCGGTTCAGCTTTGTTCTTCGCGGCGCTTCTGATCCGGCACGCGGACGTTTACGCGCAGTCGCCGGGACAGAACCAGCTGTCGGTGTATTCTCCCCAGGCCTTGTATACGGTTCCGCTGCTTGATATGAATGGCCAACGATATGCGGGCCTGGTGGAACTGCTGGAGCCGCTGGGTTCGGTGGATGCCCGCATCGACGGCAAGAAATACAAATTGCACTTTACGCCTCCGGGTGGACACGCGTTGGAGGTGCAATTTACCGACGGAAAAGATAAGGGCAAAGTTCGCGGAGACGGATTCAAGCTGCCGGCAAATTTCGCGATTCAAAATGTCCGGGGATACGTCCCATTGTCCGTTACGGGCGAAATCATCTCCAAGCTGCTCGGCAGCGATACCCAATTACACCCGGCCGCACGCCGTCTGTTCATCGGCAATGTGCAGATGCACTACACCCTGGAACTGCACAAAGACAACCCCTCACGGTTGCTGCTGGGCTTCACTTCCCCGGTTAACCCGACCATTGCCACGGAAGGTGACCGCGTACGCCTCACCTTTCGCAAGGAACCCGTCGTTTCCAACACGGAAAATATTCCCTACAGCGATTCCTTGATTACGGGCGTGACCTTCTCCGAGCACGATGGTCTCGCCGAGATTGTTGTGGCGGGAACGGCGCCGATGATGGCCAACTTCGCCGACGGGAGCAAGACCATCATCATCACCGGCGCTCCTGCTCCGCCACCGGTAGCCCAGGAGGCTCCCCCGGAATCCGCGCCGGCTCCGGCGCAAAACCCCGCGCCCCAGCCACGGCAACCGGCTGGGCCGCGTTTCCTGGTGCTGATCGATCCGGGTCACGGCGGCAACGACATCGGATCTGCCATCACGCCTTCGCTCGCGGAGAAGGATGTTGTTCTGGCGCTGGCGCGGCGAGTGCAGCGCCAACTGGCAACCCTTCACATCGCCGCCGGCCTGCTGCGCAATTCCGACGTTGCCATTACACTTGACCAGCGTGCCACCTCGACCAATGCGGCCCGCCCCGCGCTCTACATCGCCTTGCACGCTGCCAATACCGGGCAGGGCGTGCGCGTATTCACCGCGCTTTTACCGGCGGCGAATTTGTCGCCGCAGGACTTTTTGCCCTGGGACACTGCCCAAGCCGCATTCCTGGAGTTGAGCGAGTCGGTCGCGGGCTCGGTGGCCGCGGAACTGGAGTCCCGTAAACTGCCAAATGCCACGCTGCCGGCGCCGCTTCGTCCCATGAACAATATTGCCGCGCCCGCCATTGCGGTTGAGATCGCGCCACCCTCCGGGAATGTTGACGAGATTGCCAGCGCGGCCTACCAGGACCAGGTGGCGCAATCGATCGCCGCCGGCGTCTCTGCCGTCCGCGGCAAGCTGCCACAGGTGAGACCGTGACCCGACGCGTCGTGGTGATGTTCGCGGTGTTGGCGGCGATCGCCATTGGCCTCGCCTTCTACGCCCTGCACTTGAAGAGAAAAGTGGCCCGCGATGAACAGCTCGCCGAGCAACAACGGCAGTCGCTTGCTCCGCTCACCAAGGGTCCGCCCACGCCGGTCACACTCTATGTCGCTTCCGACAGTGATGGCACCCTGCGCCGCCAGCAGGTGAACGTGACCTTGCCGCCGGAGCGCACCGAACGCGCCCGCGCCGTGCTGCGTGCGCTGTTTGGGCAGTATTTGCAAGCAGAGTCGTCGCACCCCATTGGCGCCGGCGCCGATGTCCGCGACGTTTATTTATTGGGCGATGACGCCGCCATAGTGGACACCAATGCCGCCTTTGGCGATGCCCATCCCTCAGGCGTGTTGGCCGAAGAGCTGTCGGTTGCCTCCATCGTGGTCACGCTCAACGCCAATGACAGCAAGATCGAACGGGTGAAGATCCTGGTCGGCGGGCAAGAACGCGAGACGCTTGCCGGGCATGCCGACTTGCGCCGGTTCTATGACGCCGGTAATGTTCGCCAGATCTTCAAGGACATGCAGTGACCCTACCGCGCATCGGGGTTTTCGATTCTGGGGTTGGCGGCCTCACCGTGCTGAAGGCCATGGCCGAGCAGTTGCCCGCCCACTATCTCTATTTCGGCGACACGGCTCGCCTGCCCTATGGCACCAAGTCGGCGGAAACCATTGCCCGTTATGCAATCGGAGCCACTCGTTTTCTCGAACAGCAGAATATCGATCTGCTGGTCATTGCATGCAACACCGCGACCGCGCTGGCATTTCCGCGAATTCAAGAAGCTGCCCATGTGCCGGTGGTGGGAGTGGTCGAACCGGGCGCAGCGATGGCGGCCGAGCTGAGCCGGAGCCGCGCGGCCGTTGTGATCGCTACCGAAGCCACGGTCAGCAGCCACGCCTACCGCGACGCGCTGCAGCGCCTTGGCCTGACGGCCCACGAAAAGGCTTGCCCGCTCTTCGTGCCGCTAGTTGAGGAGGGATGGATCGAGCATCCCGTGACCGAGCAGGTTGCCAGAATCTATCTTGGCGAGGCGCTCGAGCAAGCGCCCGAGAAGGCCGATGTGCTAGTGCTCGCCTGCACCCACTATCCGCTCATCGCACCGCTGCTGCGCCGAATCGCACCTGACCGCATGCAGATTGTGGATTCCGCTGAATCGACCGCGCGCGTGGTGAAGCAGATCATCGGGGCGGATCCCACCCTTTCGCCAACGGCGGGCGACAAGGGTGGGGCACCCGCTGGTGTCATCCTGAGCGAAGTCAGGCTGCCGCCTGAGGCAGCCGAACGCAGTCGAAGGACCCCTATTACCACAGCGATCTCTCCCTCCGAGCACCGCACCTTTCGCTTCTATGTCACCGACTCCACCGACAAGTTCAAACGCCTGGCCGCGCGTTTCCTCGGCCGCCAGGTCGATCATGTCGAGCACGTGGACCTGGGCGGATAGCTGACTGCTGAGTGCTGAACGCTGACGGCTGGCTTACAATCGCCCCTTATGGTCTATCGCTCCGATAATCGTTCGCCTGAGCAGATGCGCCCGGTCAACATCGTTCCCGACTTCATCTCCACCGCCGAAGGTTCGTGCCTCATCGAACTGGGCAACACCCGCGTCATTTGCACGGCGACCATCGAAGACACCGTGCCGCAATTTCTTCGCAACCGCGGCAAGGGCTGGGTGACCAGCGAATATGGCATGTTGCCGCGCTCCACGCTGACCCGCACGCCGCGTGAGGCCAACAAGGGCCGCCAGAGCGGGCGCACTCACGAGATCCAGCGGTTGATTGGCCGTTCGTTGCGCGCTGTGACCGACCTGGAGAAACTTGGCGAGCGCACCATTTTCCTCGACTGTGACGTCATTCAGGCCGATGGCGGGACGCGCACGGCGTCCATCACCGGCGCTTTCATCGCGATGGGGCTGGCCATGCTCCGCATGATTGAGTCTGGCACGCTGAGCGTCGCGCCCATTCGCGACTACATTGCCGCCACCAGCGTCGGCATGGTGGATGGCGAGATCATGCTCGATCTCTGCTACGAAGAGGACGCGCGCGCCGACGTGGACATGAACCTAGTCATCACCGGCAGCAAGAAAATTGTGGAGGTGCAGGCCACCGCCGAACACCGTCCCTTCGACGACGCTCAGTTGGCCAGAATGATGTCGCTGGCCAGAAGCGGCATCGAGTCGCTGATCGTGCGGCAGCAGGCGGTGCTGACGGGGCTGCCGCTGAGGCAGTGATTATGGGGCTGCAAAAAGAAATGTCTCGAACGCCGCGAGATCCGGGCCACCCGCCGGCTAGCCCTCTAGCCACAAATAAAGGAGTTCAGAAATTGGAAATCAAACGAGTTGGCTCGCAAGCTTCCGCGAAAGGACCGTCAGAGTGGTTCACGGGCACGGTCCGCATCGACCCGCTGTTTCAGGCACCCGATCCCGCCTGGTTCAAGGCGCCAGCGTAACCTTCGAGCCGGGCGCCCGCACCGCGTGGCACACCCATCCGCTCGGACAGACCCTGGTCGTTACCTATGGGCTTGGCTGGGCGCAACGCTGGGGTGGACCCGTCGAGGAAATACGCGCCGGAGACGTGGTGTGGTTCTCGCCCGGAGAGAAGCACTGGCATGGAGCCTCGCCGGCCACGGCCATGATGCACATTGCCATTCAGGAGAAGAAGGACGGTAAGGTGGTCGACTGGATGGAGCAGGTCACCGACGAGCAATACCGCAAGTAACTCCCGGCGACGCGTTATTTGGCGCCCGGTGCCCGTTGCCCAGGTTCTTCCCTCTTTTGGGCTAACCTGGGATCACAGCCGAGCGAAAAGCTCAGGAGTAGACTAGAGCGAAAAGGATGCGATTATGAAAGTCGTTACCATGGTCGTGCTTGCGTTGTTCCTGGCCGTTGGGCTACGCGCACAGCAATCGCCGGACGAAAAGCCTTCATCAGCGACGGCTGACGGGCCCAAGAGTCCCCGTACGACTTTCGGCAATCTAGAACGTCCTGAGCGACACGCAAGGCGTCGACTTCGGCCCCTACCTTTCCAACGTCGTCGCAGCAGTCCGGAAAAATTGGTATTTACAGATACCAGAGGTGGCGAGGCGTCCAGAACTAAAGGCCGGGAGGGTGGCGATAGAATTCGCTATTCTGCCAGATGGGCGAGTTGCCGGTATGAAGCTGACAGGACAGTCGGGCGATGTGTCGTTGGATCGCGCCGCATGGGGCGGAATCACCGCATCGAATCCATTTGCTCCGTTGCCATCGGAGTATCATGGTTCCTACCTCGCCCTCCGATTTCATTTCTCCTACAACCCGAAGAAGACGCCCTCCAACACCCCTAACAAGAGCAATGCTCACTAGTGCCGATCTCCCATTGGGACGTTCAGATTGACGGTATCGCTTCACCTGTCCTTCATTTAGAATGTGTTGTCTTGCGGTATCGTGGGCCCAGTCCGATCCTGCAGATCGAATTCGAAATCCATTCATACCGGGCGCGCCGCGCCTGAGGAAGGTTCTGCCATGAAACTTACTCCTGGAAAACTTGCGGGCATGAAAAACGTGTCGAACCAGCGCGGTGTCATTGCCGCGGCCGCCATGGACCAGCGCGGTTCGCTGAAGAAGGCCCTCGGCACTTACGCCACCGACGCGGGGCTGGAAGAGTTCAAGATCAACGTGTCCGAGGTGCTGACCAAGCACGCCAGCGCCATCCTGCTCGATCCCGAGTGGGGATTGCCCGCCGCCAAGCGCCGCGCCAAGGGTTCGGGTCTGCTGCTGGCCTATGAGAAGACCGGCTATGACAAAACTTTGCCCGGCCGCCTGCCCGACCTGCTCGATCTGTGGTCGGTGAAGCGCCTGAAAGAGGCGGGGGCCGATTGCGTGAAGATCCTGCTGTACTACTCGCCGTACGACGAGCAGAAGGTCAACGATCACAAGCACGCGTGGACCGAGCGCATCGGCGACGAGTGTAAGGCCAACGACATCCCGTTCTTCCTCGAACTGGTGGGCTACAAAGAGGGCGTGGACGAGAAGGGCGCTGAGTTCGCCAAGCTGAAGCCGGAAGTTGTGGCCAAGTCGATGGCGGAGTTCTCCAAAGACCGCTACGGCGTGGACGTGTTGAAGGTCGAGATTCCGGTGAACCTGCAGTTCGTTGAGGGCGCAAGATCGTTCAAGGGCACCAAGGCCTACTCGAAGAAGGAAGCGCTCGATCATTACCGTGCCGCTGCCGGCGCAACCCGCAAGCCATTCATCTACCTGTCGGCCGGGGTCAGCAATTCCGAATTCATTGAAGACCTGGAGTTCGCCGCCGAATCGGGCGTGAAGTTCAACGGCGTGCTCTGCGGCCGCGCCACCTGGAAGGACGGCATCCCCATCTTTGCCGAAAAGGGCGGGGCCGCTTTCCGGGCCTGGCTGGAAGACGAAGGCGTAAAGAACATCACCAACGTGAACAATGCGCTGAAGGCCGCGACTCCCTGGTACAGCATCTACGAGGTCGAAGAAGCTGTCGCCACCCGGTAGAGCGGGATTGGCGGAGACGGTCAATCATTATCGAAAGTATGGCGCGCGGAAAATCTCTGCGCGCCTTTGTTGTCAACTGTTGGCAGTTCGGCGGCATCGCGGCCCGCAACTTAGACATCTATGAAGGCACGAAAATCGGAGATGGGTTTTGTGAGATCACGAGTACACATGCTTTTCACCTCCTTCGCGATGGTGACGTTCGGCGCACTGCTCTTTCTGGCGCCCTGCGCGGCCGCCCAGAATTCCAGCTTCCGCAATGCGCCGCCATCGGCCGCGGCGATGAAGAATCCCTATAAAGGCGCCTCGGCGGCGGCGGCCGGCAAAAAACTGTACCTGCTGAATTGCGCGCAATGTCATGGCAGCAATCTTCAGGGAGTAGGACCAGCGCCGGCGCTTGACCACGGTCCTGTCAAGAACGCAAAACCGGGAGAGTTGTTCTGGTTCATCACCAAGGGAAAGCTGGAGTCGGGCATGCCGTCGTGGGGGAACCTGTCGCAACAGCAGCGCTGGCTGATCGTGACGTTCCTGGAGTCGCAAGGCAACACGAAGGCCGCAGCGAAATAAGCATCGGATCCGTCGAAGATCATTCACCACGGAGACACAGAGGACACAGAGTTCTTGCTTTCTGTCGAGTTTCTCTGTGATCTCCGTGCCTCCGTGGTGAATTTTCATACTGCTGCGATGTCGCGAAATCCGCTATAACAGAGTTGTGAGTGCAAGCAATCCTTTCTTCGCTCCCAAGACGGTCTTGATCACCGGGGCGTCCAGTGGCATTGGACTGGAACTGGCGCACCTGTTTGCCCGCGATGGCTATCGTCTGGTGCTGGTGGCGCGCAGTCGCGGCGCGCTGCGTGAACTAGGCGACGACCTGCAGTCGCGCTATCACGTGACCGTGCGCATCTCGCCCCGCGACCTGGCACATCCGGCTACGCCGAACGAGCTCTACCAGGAATTGCAGGAGGCGGGCATTGTCCTCGACGTGCTGGTGAACAATGCCGGCTTCGGCGGCAGCGGATCGTTTCTTTCCACCACTTGGAACAACGAAGCCGAAATGATGCAGGTGAACATGGTCGCACTGACTCACCTCACCAAGTTGTTTCTGCCTCAGGTTCGCGCGCGCGAGGGCAAACTGCTCAATGTGGCCAGCACCGCCGCTTTTCAGCCCGGGCCCTTCATGGCCGTCTATTACGCTAGCAAGGCGTATGTGCTGCATTTCACCGAAGCGCTGGCCGAAGAACTGCGTGGCACCGGCGTTACCGTGACCTGCCTCTGTCCCGGACCGGTGAAGACGAACTTTCAGAAGCGCGCCCATCTCGGCGCCACACGCATGGCAACCACTCCTCTGCTGGTGGACGTGCGCGAGGTGGCACGGGTGGGTTATGAAGGCATGATGCGGGGCAAACGCGTGGTCATTCCGGGATGGAAGAACCGCGTTGGCGTGCAAATGCTGCGCTTGTCGCCGCGTGAGATGGTGACCAAGCTGGTGCGCAAGATTCAGCAGTCGAAGTAGGACCTGGTTTTAAGTCTGTCATCCTGAGCGAGGTCGCCGCGGCGACCGAGTCGAAGGACCCCTATTTCTGCGAGAAATCGCAATACTTTAGCTCAGTCCCTTCGGCAACCATCGTTTCACCTGCTCATGATGCGGGCTCCATGCCTGCCATGCTGAACGCGCCCATTCCCAAACAGCTTGCGTGTGCTCGGTTGCGCCGCGAGTGTTCCATACGTGCAAAACCGTCTTGTCGCCCAGCGACTTCGGTGGAGTGAGCCAAGCGAACGAATGTTTATGCCGCGCCAACTCGGGCATTGCTTTCGCTGCGGCCGCATCGGTAAAGCCGCGTTCCAGGATCAGACAAAGCCGGAGAAGGTGAATGCCGACGGACTGGATGCTTTGCGGCGAGGGAGTGCCGGGGTGCTGCACCGCATACGTATCGACCGTCAGCCGGTGGACCGCCATAAATGCAGGGTCAGAATACTCGCGCGCCAGGACTTCACCGTAGATGGCCCAGCAGCCGGGCGACGACTCCAGGTAACGATGGGTGGGGCCGGACTGTTCGGGAACCAGCGCCCCGCAACCGATACAGGCGATGCGTGGTTCCGAGAGGGTGGTCATGACTGAGTGCCGAGTGCTGAGTGCTGATGCTGAGTGCTTCCTACAGCCCAAACAGCTCCCGCAGGCGTTTGGTCTGGGCGCGGCTCACCGGGACCTCGGTCTGCTTTTTGTCTTCCATGCGGATCTGATACGAGCTCTTGAACCAGGGCACGACTTCCTTGATGCGATTGATGTTCACCAGATACGAGCGATGGGCACGCCAGAACATATTGGGGTCGAGTGAGTCGAGCAGTTCTTCCAGAGTGCGGCAGTTCGATTGACCCTCCATCGCGGTCGCCACCACGGTGATGATCCCGTCCTCAATCGAGGCGTAGCAAATGTCTTTCTGGTCCACCAGAAAGAGTCGGCCACCCGACTTGAGCAGCACTTTCGCGGCTGGCGGACGCGCCTGCTGCTCCAGCATCTTGACGATGGTGCCGATCTGGTCGCCGGGCGAGCCGGCGGCGTCCAGCTTTTGCCGGGCCTTCTCCACGGCCTTCGCGACCCGCTTCTTGTCAAAGGGCTTCAGTAGGTAATCAACCGCGTTCACTTCGAACGCCTTCACCGCATACTGGTCGTAGGCGGTGGCAAACACAATTTGTGGCAGCGGCACTTTCTTGTCGATCAGCTTCTTGATGGCGCCGAAGCCGTCGAGTCCGGGCATTTGCACGTCAAGGAAAACGAGCTCCGGAGAGAACTCCTTGATCAGGTTCACGGCTTCCATGCCGTTCTTGCCCTGGGCTACGATGTCCACATCAAGATCGCGCAACAGATAGGCAAGCTCTTCACGCGCAAGCTGCTCGTCATCCACAATGACAGCGGATAGTGACATCCAGTCTCCTGAATACAGAACTGCTCAACCACAACTATACCGAGATGCCGCGCCGGAACCAACCTGCGTCTCGAGGTAACCGCAGATCCCTCGACTCGGACTAAAGTCCTCGCTCGGGATGACAATTCTAAGAGATGTGATGGCTGACAGCCGAGAGCCTGTGTGTCGTACACTAAATTCAAACATGGTCGTCATCTACGGAATCCATTCGGTGAGCGAGGCGCTGAAGTCGGGGGCGCGTAGCTTTGAATACGTCGGCATTGCGCGCGAGCGGCATGATCAGCGGGTGCAGCGCCTGATTGACGACTGCCGTGCCAGCGGTGTGCAGGTGCGCTTTTTGCCGCGCGAGCAACTTGATCGCACCGCCAACACCAACACCCATCAGGGCGTGATCGCCGTTACCAGCAGCAAGCAATACGCGGACGTTGACACCCTGCTCGACCAGCGCAAGGGTGAGCACAGTTTCCTGGTGGTGCTCGACAGCGTAGAAGATCCGCACAACCTGGGCGCGCTCATCCGCACAGCCGATGCAGCCGGTGCGGACGGTGTCATCATCCCTGAGCGGCGCGCGGCCGGATTGACGGGCGCTGCGGTCAAGGCCTCGGCTGGAGCCTCTGAGCATTTGCCGATTGCGCGAGTGACCAACATCTCGCGCACCCTGGATGAGTTGAAAGAGCGCAATGTGTGGACGGTCGGCCTCGACGAGCACGGGACCCAGAGCTATGACGAGGTGGATTACAACATGCACTGCGCCATCGTGCTGGGGGCCGAAGGCAAAGGGCTGCACGATCTGGTCCGCAGACGCTGCGATTTTCTGGTTTCCATTCCCATGCACGGCCATGTGCCATCGCTGAATGTCTCGGTGGCGGGCGGGGTGGTGATGTATGAACTGGTCAGACAGCGCCGCGCTGTACAAAACTTCGGGAAGGCCCAATCCTCTAAATGAAGCGGTTGTCGCTATTGCTGTTGCTAGGGCTGGCGACGCTGCCCGCGCTTGCCATTGACCGCGAGGCCTTCACCATCTCGCGCTATCAGCTTGAGGTGCAGATAGACCGTTCCGCGCATGTGATTGTGGTCAGCGGCAAGGTCACGCTGCGCAACGATTCCAACAAGCCGCAGAAGCTCGCAACTTTGCAGGTGTCGTCGTCGCTCGTGTGGAACGCCATCGCTTTGGATGACCAGCGCCTGCAATGGCTCGGCGACAACTACACATCCGACATCGACCACACCGGCAGCCTCTCGGAGGCAATTGTCACTCTGCCCAAAGAAGTTTCTCCCGCCGCCACGGTCACGCTCGCTGTGCAATATGGTGGGACCATCACTACGGACGCGACGCGGTTAGTGCGCACAGGCGTCCCCGCTGACGTGGCCGCGCGCAACGATTGGGATGAGATCAGCGATTCCTTCACCGCAGTGCGAGGACTCGGCTATGTCGCCTGGTATCCCGTGGCAATCGAAGCCGTGAGCCTGAGCGACGGCAACGCCGTCTTCGACGCCATCGCGCGCTGGAAGCAGCGCCACGACCGCAGCGAGTTCGAAGCTGCGTTCGAGATCGAGGCGGGCGATGGCAAGCAGCCCGTGCGAATCGTCACCAACATGGCTGACTCCGGCAAAGGCGAGCTGATCCCGGCCGCGCGTGATGGCAAGACTTCCTTCCTGCTGGCTGCTAAGGCAAATGCGTCGGGACTGGGGGAAACCGTTCCAACCTTCGTGATCGGCGATTACGTCGAGCTGGCGCGGCCTGCGGTTACGCTTCTTCATGCGGCCGATCACACTTCTCTGGCACGCGATTATGCGCTGGCCGCCGAAGCCAATGACCCTCTGCTGCACGACTGGCTGGGTGAGCCGGCCCAGCCAGCGCGCGTTGTCGAGCTGATGGATGCGAACGCCAATCCCTGGCAAAATGGCCCGGTACAGTTCACGCCGCTACGCGAGGCGCCAACTGCGACGCTTCAGCTTCTGCTGCTTCCAGCGCAGGCCGCAGCGCGATTCCATTCTCCACACGCCTGGATTCAGGATGGGCTGGAACGATTTCTGCAAACCCTGGCGGTAGAACGCCGCAGCGGGCGACATGCGGCCTTGGCGTTTCTCGACCAGTATCGCGAGCCCCTGGTAGAAGCAGAGCAAGCCGCGCATCCGAAACCGAATGCAGCCAAGCCCGCGCCCGACAGCAACGCCGCCAACAACACTCTGCTCAATACCAATGACGAGCTCTACCTCCGTGGCAAGGGTGGCTTCGTGTTCTGGATGTTGCGCGACATGACCGGCACTGACCCCATGCAACACACCGTTGCCTCCTATCGCGGTGGCGCCGACAAAGATCCCAGCTACTTTCAGCATCTGGTGCAAAGCAGCGCCAAGCGCGATCTGGAATGGTTCTTCGATGACTGGGTCTATCGCGATCGCGGTTTGCCTGAGTTTCACGTAGTCTCGGCATACCCTCGCCCCCTGCTCAACGAAGCCAATAAGAGCTTTCTGGTGACCGCGACCATCGAGAACCGGGGCGGCGCGGGAGCGGAGGTGCCGGTGCTGATTCAAACTCCTTCTGGTGAGAGGGGTGTCCGCGTGGTGGTGAAGGCGGGAGAAAAGGGCACCGCCCGCATCGAGGTGCCAGTAGCCCCTGACAAGATCGTGGTCAATGATGGCAGCGTTCCGGAAGCCAACCTGGGCAACAACGTGTACGAAATTCCCGGCAAGCAGCCGTGAAAAGAATCTTTACCACCGAGGCACAGAGAACACGGAGAAGAAGAATATAAGTAGGCAAAGACTCATGCGGCATGGGTACAGATCAAAAGATCTTCTGGTTCTTCTCTGCGTCCTCTGTGTCTCTGTGGTGAGCGTTTTTTTTCAACACTGTTATGATTCTGAGTCGCGACTGAGCGACAACTGAGGACGCTTTGAGCTATATCCAGTTTCTCGGCGCGGCCGGAGTGGTTACCGGGTCGAAGCATTTCATCCATGTCGACAACAATGGCGCGCGCCCGTTGCAGGTACTTATTGATTGCGGCCTTTTTCAGGGGCAAAAGGAATGGCGGGAGCGGAACTGGCAGGACCTGCCGGTACCGGCGAAGTCGATTGACGCGGTGATCCTGACCCACGCTCACCTCGATCATTCGGGATGGATTCCGCGCCTGGTGAAGCAAGGATTTCACGGCCCCATCTACGCCACCCCCGCGACGATCGATTTGTGCAGCATCCTGCTACCCGATTCCGGACACCTGCAGGAAGAAGACGCGGCGTACTACAACAAGACGCGCGCCAGCAAACATGTGCCGGCGTTGCCGCTCTATACCATGGAAGAGGCGCAGCAGTGTATGACACTCTTCCGCCCGCTGGACTTCGATGAAGCCAAGCAGCTCACCAGCGCGTTTTCGTTCCGGTTTGTCCGAGCGGCCCACATTCTCGGCTCAGCCATGACGGAAATCACGCTCACCGTGAACGGCAAATCATCCCGGCTGCTCTTTACCGGCGATATCGGCCGGGTGCGCGACAACCAGGTCGCGCCCGGCAAAGTTGTGCACTCCGGCCCGACCGAGGGCGAGGAGTGCGATCTGCTGGTGATGGAGAGCACCTACGGAAATCGCGAGCACCCGCATACCGATCCCCGTCCCGAACTGGCGGAACTGGTGCGCAATACGCTGAAGCGTGGCGGTAGCGTGATCGTCCCGTCTTTCGCAGTCGAGCGGACGCAGAAATTTCTGTTCCTGATAAAGGAACTGATGGAGACCGGGCAGGTACCGCGCGTGCCCGTGCACACCGACAGTCCCATGGCGATCAAGGCGGTGCAGATTTTCCTGAAGCACACAGAAGAGTTCAATCCTGAGACCAGAGCCCTAATTGAAAAATACGGCTCCCCATTGCAGTGGCCAAACTTTCACTTCGACGTAACTCAGGACGAGTCCAAGAAGATCAACGAATCGAATTACCCGTCGATCATCGTGTCGTCAAGTGGCATGGTTACCGGCGGGCGCGTGCTGCATCACTTGATGCAGCGGCTGCCTGACCCGAAAAACCTGGTACTGTTCGTGGGCTTTCAGGCGCCTGGCACGCGGGGATTCACCATCAAGAACGGCGCCCCGGAGGTCAAGATCTTCGGCCAGCAGGTTCCCATTCGCGCGCAGGTGGCGGCCCTGGAACAGTTCAGCGATCACGCTGACACCCCGGAATTGCTGGAGTGGCTGCACACCTTCAAGCGTGCGCCGAAGCAGACCTACCTGGTTCACGGAGAACCGCCGGCAGCGGCACAGTTGCGCGACGCCATGGTGCAAGCTTTGGGATGGGACGTGCATGTGGCTGCCTATCGCGAGCAAGTCCAGGTTGGGTGAACGTCTACGCTGCGTGGATATGAGGAGTCGGCCGGGTTCGCCTTGGTGTTCGCGACGGCTGCGGAGTGCGCCCGCCCTTCGCGATGAGTGCCGCCTTCGCAAGCCACGCGCGCAAAGGTGATGTCGAGCATTAATCCGCTGAACGCCTGGCACAACGCTTCATTGATATGCACCACGGAGGCGGCCTGCTCTTCACTCAGTCCGGCATCGAGCAGCTGCAGAACCGTGGTTTCCAGTTGTATGGGAAGCTCACGCGCCAGGCCGAACGCACTTTCGCCGATGCGGTATTGGCAGTCGGCGAAGAGCGGAGACCGCATCAACTCCTGCAAGACCCGCCCATACTCCTGGTAAAAGTCGGGCCAGCACGCCATGGCGCGATGTTCGTCAGAGATAAATGCCAGCTCCAGCAGGCGGCGGCGTTCGTTCCAAATGCGATGCACCGCTGGCGGAGCGGCGTCGTCCGCGAGCAAACGCGGCGACACCGGGAAATCGGGATGTTGCGCCGGCTGAGAGATAATTTGCTCCGCCCCGGCCGGCCCGTCGAGTGCCTGCATCTGTGCGGACGCAATCAGCAACAGCAGCGGATCCAAGTACTGGTAGTAATCGAGCACCTGCGGCAGCGAAATCCCAGCCGTTCCGTCTTCACGCGAAGCCAAACTCTCGACGTTGAAGTAATTGTGGATTCTGGTGTAGCACTCGGCGGCCAGGCGCGCGCCCAGCAAAAAAAACTGGCGCGACTGCGCCGCCGGGCGAAAGGCCTGCCAATGAATCTCCAGGAATTCAGGGTAGGCGGCATAAGCCTGATAAAGAAGTGGGACTACGGGCAGTCCGAGGCTGTGACGCACTTCGTCGAAAATTTCCTGAGTGCGCGGCGCTGCTTCCGCTTCGCCCACCAGCTTCAGGCGATTGCCTCTTCTCCATCGCATATCCAGTTTGATGAGACCGGTTCTCGCATTGATGTAAGGTGAACACCGGAATATTTATTTTCACGCGTTCAATTGATGATTTTCTTCGCTAGGGTGAATCATTTCCCCGGCGTGAGACATTTTCAGGCGTCGGATAGAATCAGCTTTGGAATCACAGTGATGGAGAGCCCCAGTCCAAGCCGCCGGTTCGACGTGCTGTTCGATAATGCCGAGCCGAGTTCGTTCGGCGACGACGTTTACGCTCCTTACGGCAACTTTGGATTCCCGCCTCCTCCGCCCGACCGGCCCTGGATTTATGCCAATTTCGTGCAATCGCTCGATGGCATCACCACGCTGCTGGGCGAGCACGGCTCTGGGGGCGAGATCTCGCAGTCGCCGGAAGACCGCTGGCTGATGGACCTGTTGCGGGCCCACGCTGACGGCCTGCTGATCGGCATGAACACTCTGCTGGAGGAGCAGCGCAGTCGCGGTCCGCAGAGCCGGGGCATCGTCTTCCAGGTTGCCGACCCGAAGCTGCGCCAGCTGCGCGACCGTCTGGGAAAAGCACGCGAGCGCAACATCTTCGTGACCCGCGCAGTCAATCTCGATCTGTCGCGGCACAAGGTTTTCGATGGCAAGGTGGTGGACGCGGCGATACTTACTTCGCCAGCAGGAGCCGAACGATTGCGCGCGCAGACTTCTCATCCGCATGTAACCGTCATCGCCGCCGGTGAAGGCGAAACGTTTGACTTGCCGCGCGCCATCGGCAAGCTCCGCGAGGAGCTAGGCGTGAAGTATCTGCTGTGCGAAGGCGGCCCCACGCTGTATGGCAGCTTGGCGCGTGCCGATCTGGTGGACGAAAAATTCATGACCGTCTCGCCCGTTGAAGTCGGGCAACTCGTCCCGCCCGAGCAGCAGCGGCTTGCCAGCGAGCAAACCATTCCCGTCCTGCTGCGACCAACGGTGTTTGGCGGCCGGGGATATACAAGAGAGAACTTGACCCACTGGACATGGCTGAGCTGCCGCAAGGCCGGCGACCATCAGTTCAGTCGCTACCGGCGGAAGGGCAGGGGCTAGGCGCTAGGGATTAGGGACTAGAGTTAGCATTTAGTGTTTGGTGGAAGCCCCCTGCTTTAGCAGGGGGATCTGGACTTTGAGTCCAGCGGAAAAGGCGTCGATTTTGAAATGGGCTTTAGCCCCGGAGTTTTGTTTCCCGGCGCTAAAGCGCATCATCAAAGCCGAACTTCTTCCGGAGCGCTGAAGCGCGCTCCTCCCCCGCATAAATGCGGGGGCTTCCACCTTCCTACTTCACCCTCTCCAGCAATTCCGCGGCGCGGTTGATGGCAGCCGTCAGCAACTGTAACTGCTGCTGCATGGTCGGCAGGTCCTTCTTGTCGATGGCCTCATTTACTCCGGGGATGACCACCGCGGCATAGCCGGTATATTCGCCCGGCGCATAGATGGCGTGCTTGAACCAAGGGCGGTCGGGCAGACCGTCGATGAGAAATGCGCGCTCGGTATTGCGCAGAATCAGGTTCATGCCTGCGGGATCTCCCAGCTTGAGGTTCTGTATTCGCAACACCGCAGCGCCAGCTGTTTGCAGGCGCGCCGCCGCTTTCAAAGCCTCGGCAAACGACGGCGCCTGTTCTCCGAACGCCTTCTTCGCCTTCGGTTCGGCAGCCTTCAGGTATTCTGCGATCTCCTTGCCGTAGTCTTGAAAATTGAACGGCAGAACGTCGGCGGAGGCCATGCGGATGACTTCCACTCCATAAACGCGCGCCATTTCCTGCTCATAGACAAATGTGGGATCGCCAAACTTGGTGAACCAGGCGAAGTTGTCGAAGGTCGAATGATAGACACCGTATGGCCCGCGAGAGCCGATGTCGGTGGAAGGCACGCCCAGGTGCTGCAAGAAAGCGGTGTAGTCGGAACCGCTGCCCAGATTGCCGACGCGAACATCGTGCTGCGGCGGCGGCGCTGGTTCTGCCGCTGGAACGCCGGAAGACTCAGGGTCCGATGGGTTAGGTCGCTCGCGTTCGTTCTTCGCGGCGGTGGCTTGCCATTGGTCGTAAACGCTGCCGCCCTTCGGGCTGGGCACCGACTTGGCAACATCTCGCAGGTACTGCTTTAAACTTGGCACCGACGAAGCGCCGAAGTCAGGGCCGGATACGGCCGCGTCCATGTTGAAGTACGCGACGGCCCGGCTAAGGTCCTTGACGTGCTGCTCGGCGAACTCGGTTGAACCTATCAGGCCTTCCTCCTCCGCGTCCCAACTGGCGAAAACAATGGAGCGCTTGGGCCGCCATCCAGATTTGAGCAATTGTCCCACGCCGTGCACCGCTTCCAGTTGTGCGGCAGTGCCGCTGTTGGGATCCACGGCGCCATACACCCACGCATCACGATGATTGCCGGTGACCACCCACTCGTCAGGCAGCTGCGACCCGCGCACCATTCCAATCACGTCGAAAATGGTGACGAACTGGTAGTTCTGCTTCAGCACCATGTGCACCTTTACCGGTCCCGGCCCGACGTGATAGGTGAAAGGCAAGGCACCTTGCCACTCGCGCGGCGACTCCGGTCCACCGAGGTTGGCCAGGATGGGAGAGGCATCGGCATACGAGAGCGGCGTGGTGGGAACCTTAGGCATATCGGTTGCGCTCTCGGGCGCGATGCGCTTGCTGTCGGGCAGATCAGGCACGGAGGCAATCCCCGGCGTGGTGGGATCGCCAGGATAGCGGAAGACATATTGGATGGAGCCGCGCTGCACCGCGGTATCCGGACGCCACGGCCCCTTGGGATACTTGTCGCCCTTGAAATAGCCGTCATCCCACGGATCGGAGTAAATGATGACGCCTGCCGCCCCGTATTGCTCCGCAACAAACGATTTCACCCCGCGAAAATTCTCTCCGTAGCGCACGATGACAATCTTGCCCTTGACGTCAACGCCCATCTCCTGCAGCTTCTTGAAGTCCTCAAGCCGGCCATAGTTGGCGTAAACCACATCGGCGGTAACGTCGCCCGATGGCGAGAATTCGTTGTAGGCCGGCAGGATGCGCGGATCGTCCTGGAAGGGATCGTCGCTGACCCGCTCGCGCGATGGGCCGACCATGGTGACACCCTCAGGCGCAACCACCTCGACCTTGATGTCGAGCGGCAAATTCATCCACACCTTGTACTTCTGGATATAGGCGTCGAGCCCGGCGGCCTGGTATTTCTCCAGGACGTACTCCGCGGTCTTCAAATCTTCCGGCGATCCGGCAACGTGGGGCGCCGAGGTCAGGATTCGCAGATGCTCTTTCGCCAACTGCGCGTCGGGCACCGCCAGAAAGGTCTTCTCCGCTTTCAATTCAGGGGCGGGATCACGAAATCCGAATATTGTTGCAGGCGGCGTGAATGGTTCGGGCTGAGATTTCTCCTGGGTGGGAACCAGCGGTGAGTAGAACAGAGCGCAAGCGAGCACAGCGGCAAAGAAGCGGATCAAATCGATACCCTCGGGAAAATGTAGCGATGTTATGACAGCTTGGCGATTTTGAGTTGTCATCACGAACGGCCTTCAGGCCGTGAGGGATCTGCTGTTTCTTCAGCGGCCGTTCCCCGCTAGCAAAAGCAGATTCCTCGCTTCGCTCGTAATGACAATTCCAAAGACAAACGGATCATCCTATACGGAACGGCGTTCTCCACCCGGCTTCTAGCCTGCGGTGGCGCGAAGCGCCTGCGGTCGAGCGTGTTGGCGTTCGCGCGCATGGCGCACCAGCACCTTGCCTTTGCTGGTCAAAAAGCGTGCCACCATGGCGGCGACCCCCTTCAGCAACACGCGATCCACGCCGCCAAAATTGTTGGGACGATCGCTTTCGACATCAATTACGCCCAGCGTGCGTCCACCGATGCGAATGGGCACCACAATCTCCGATTTCACCTCCAGAAAGCACATGCTGTAAGTCGCATCTGCGGTGACGTCGGGGATAATCTTCAGCAGCCCGCTCTGTCCGGCAGTTCCCACGTTGCCTTTGCCAAACTGAAAGACATGGCAGGGCGGAACCGGTCCCTGCATCGCCTGCCGCACCACCTCGTCGTCCAGCACAAAATAAATGCCAATCCAGAAGTACCGGCGCTGGTCGTAGAGCAGCTTCAGCAGGTCGTCGAGCGGCGATGCATCGCTAGCCGGCGAGAATGCCGCCAGCATTTCTTCGCTCATCGCAAGTAGTTTTCTAGGGGAATGATAGCGTTTTGCCAAGGCGTAATCCTGAAGAACTGTCTCCCACCAGTGTAGTCGCAGGAGGGGCGAGACTCCAACCGCAGGCCAATGCTTGGCTAGATCGCGGGACTGGGCTGCGGCTCGGCCGGGGGAACTGGCGGCGCAGGCACGGCGACCAGATCAGGTACCGCTGAGACAGCATCAACCTCGGGAATATTGAGCAAAGTTCTCAGCTCCGGCAATGCTGCGCGCATGGACGCTTCGCCAAGGGCGATCAGCTCCGGAGTCCGGTCGAAACAGTCGTAAGCGAAGCCGGCGACGTCGGGATTCAGGATGAGGTCAGCGTCCTTCTTCCACGAGTCGCTCATCCGGGATTGGGCGATGGAAAAGCATTGGCCAATCACCTCGAACATGTGGCGCGGCTCGCGCGCCTGCACCCAGTGGCCGCTCAGATAGACGGCCAGGACGCGCTCGGCGCCCAACTGGCGTGCCGGTATAGTGGGGACAGAGTAAGCCAGCATGCCGTCAACGTAGGAGCGGCCATCGATCTCGACGGGGGGGAACATTCCCGGATAGGCGCAACTGGCGCGGATGGAATCGACCAGCGACCCCTTGGTGAAGACCACCGCTTCGCCGCTTCGAATATCGGTGGCGGTGACGGCGAAGGGAATCTTCATCTCCTCGAAGCTCTTAGTTTTCATTACCCGCTCGCAGAACTGAATGATGCGATCGGTGCTGCAAAAGCCATAGCGCGAAATCGTCCAGCGGGCGAAGTCACGGAAGCGCGCCATGCGGGCGATCTCAACCAGTTCGCCGGCGGGAATGCCGGCGCAATAGAACGACCCGACCAGCGCTCCCACGCTGGTGCCGGCCACGACGTCCACGGGGATTCTGGCATCTTCCAGCGCCTTCAGTACTCCGATGTGCAATATCCCGCGAGCGAACCCGCCGCCCAGCGCGAGTCCCAGCTTGAGGCGGCGTGGCGCGGGAAGGGGGTCCATTGGCGGTGTAGGGAACGGGCGGGAGAGCTCGTTTGAAAAGGCGCGCACCGATCGGACCAGGCGATGGATCTTACTCATGGCCGTAAACCTATTGCTGACCAGCCACTCCGGACAGGCAAACCAGATATTGTGATGCGGACACGCAGCAGAATGATGCCGGGAAGGATGCCCAACTCCCGACCTGCCAGCTGGTTAGCAGCCTCAGTAGAACGAGCATTATGTCTGGCAACGGACATAACTGACGACTGCCGACTGGCTACTGGCAACTGGCATAATTGTTTCATGCCATCCAGCAAAGATGTGCAGCAGAAGATCGGCGGGTTGCGCGAGAAAATCCGCCATCACGAGCACCGCTATTACGTGCTCGACGATCCCGAAATCAGCGACGCCGAATTCGATGACCTCATGAACCAACTGAAGGTTCTCGAGGCCAAGCATCCTGAGCTGATCGCCGCCGACTCTCCCACCCAGAGGGTGGGCGGCAAGCCGCGCGAGGGCTTTGTCAAGATTCCGCATTCCACGCCCATGATGTCGCTGGACAACGCTTACAGCGAGGCGGAGTTGCGCGACTGGGAGCGGCGCGTGCACGAGTTAAGCGGCGAGTCGCGGGTGGACTACGTGTGCGAGCTGAAGCTCGATGGCATGTCGCTGGCCTTGCGCTTTGCCGCTGGCAAGCTGGCGCTGGGCATCACCCGCGGCGACGGCTCGGTGGGCGAAGATGTGACCCTGAATGTGCGCACGGTGCGCAGTGTGCCGCTCACCATTCCCGCCAAAACGTTGGCCAAGGCCGGCCTGCCGCCCGACTTCGAAGTGCGCGGAGAATTGCTGATGCCGCTGGCCGCTTTTCAGCGCATGAACGACGAGCGCGAACAGCAGGCTCTGCCGAAGTTTGCCAACCCGCGTAATGCCACGGCTGGCACAGTGCGGGTGCTGGAGCCCAATATCACCGCCCAGCGCCGCCTCGATTTTTTCTCTTACGCGCTGTTTGCCAACCGACGCACCATCTTTGAGCGGCACTCGGAAACCCTGAAGGCGCTCGAAACCGCCGGCTTCAAAGTCAATCCCAATCATCGCCTGGTCCATGACCTCGATGAAGTCCTGGCCTTCATTCACCAGTGGGAAGCCAAGCGTGACAACCTGGCTTACGAGATTGACGGCATCGTCGTCAAAGTGGACCGCACCCGCTTGCAGAACGAGCTGGGCTACACCGGAAAGGCGCCGCGCTGGGCGATCGCCTACAAATTCGCCGCCCGTTCCGGGGTCACGCAAATCGAAGACATCCTGGTGCAAGTGGGCCGCACTGGCAAGCTGACGCCGGTGGCCGCGTTGAAGCCGGTCGCGATAGGGGGCACCACCGTGAGCCGCGCCACCCTGCACAACATGGACGAGATCGATCGCCTTGGAGTGCGTATCGGCGATTGGGTAACGGTGGAGCGCGGCGGCAACGTCATCCCCAAAGTTGTAAGGGTGCTGGAAGACAAGCCGCGTGGCCATCGCAAGTTTCACATGCCGGAACGCTGTCCGGTGTGCGGCGGACACGTGGTCCGCGCCGAGGGAGAAGCCGACCATCGCTGCGTCAATGTCAACTGCCCCGCCAAGCTGCGCGAAAGCATTCGCCATTTCGCCTCGCGCGGAGTCATGAACATTGAAGGCATGGGCGACGCGCTGGTGAATCAGTTGGTCGAGCACGGGATGGTCAGCAACATCGCCGACATCTACGACTTGACCGAAGACAAGCTGCTCACGCTGGAGCGCACGGGGAAGAAGTCGGCGCAGAACATTCTCGCGGAGATCGAGCACTCGAAGAAGCTGCCGCTGGAGCGGGTGATTTATGGGCTGGGCATTCGTATGGTGGGCGAGCGCACCGCACAGTTTCTGGCTGAGCACTTCGGTTCAATCGATGAACTCATGAAGGCGGGTGAGGCCGAACTGCAGGAAGTGAATGAGATTGGGCCGCGGGTTTCGGTGGCCATCCGCGAGTTCTTTGATGAGCCGAAGAATGTGGCGCTGATTGAACGGCTGCGCAAGGCCGGGCTCACCTTCAAAGGCCATAAGAAACAGCGCGCCACGACGCTCGCCGGAAAGACGTTCGTACTCACTGGAACTCTGGAGCGCCACACTCGCGACGAGGCAAAGAAGCTGATCGAAGATGCAGGCGGCAAGGTTGCTGGGTCGGTCAGCAAGAAAACCGACTACGTGGTCGCTGGAGCAGAGGCCGGCTCAAAGCTGGATAAGGCGCGCGAGTTGGGCGTCAGCGTGGTTGGCGAGAGCGATATGGAGAAGCTGGTGAAGGGATAGTGGCAATTCCGGAACCGTGCAACCCTATTCGTACCTCAACGCCTCCACCGGATCGAGCCTCGAGGCGCGCAACGCCGGTACCATGCCGCTAAAGACACCGACCACCAGCAGCACAATCGCCGAACCCATCACCGCCATCGCCGAGACGCGCAGGTGAATATCGCCCTTGCCGGAAGTGTCTTCGAACAGCGGCCCCAGCATGGGCAGGGTCGGAATCACCATGGAGAGCACATACGACAACACGATCCCGATCACGCCACCGAGCAGCATCAGCAGCATGGTTTCAGCCAAAAATTGAAAGCGGATATGCCACTTGCGGGCACCCAGGGCGCGCCGCAGTCCGATCTCGCGGATGCGCTCGTCCACCGACACCAGCATGATGTTCATCACGCCGACGCCACCAATGCCGAGCGTGAGCGCGCCGATGAACATGAGCAGTACTTGCAGTCCGATGGTGAGCCCGTCAATGACTGGGCGAAACTCCTCGCGTCCGAACATCTGGATGGCTTTCTCGTCGGTGGCGGAGAATCCCTGGCGCTCGGCAATGGCCGCCAGCACCTGGGCCTTGGCCTTCTTCTCGAATTGCGGCGCCACCGGCGTGAACACCATCACCTGCGCATAACGCGTGTTCCACAGGTCGCCGGCCGCGGAGAAGGGAATGAATACCGACCGGTCGTCACTGGTGAAGTAATTGGACAATTGCAGCTTGCGGTCCATCACGCCGACCACGGTGAAGCGCACGCCGGCGATCTCGACGGTTTCGCCGATAGCGTTGCGCCCACTGAAAAGCTGGTCCTTTACGCGATAGCCGAGGAAGACCACGCGGCGGCGTTCCACCTCGTCGCTGGAATTTAGCCATCGCCCCTCGACCGCGTTCTCGTTGCGCATTTCTCCGTACTCGGGACAAACGCCGCGGGTCGCAGTGTTGACCAGGCGATCGCCAAAGGCGATGGGCTGCCACTTCACCGTCTCCAGGCAGGCATGCTTCACCATGTTCGCTTCACTGCGGACGGCTTCCAGGTCGGCCAGTTCGAATCTTACCTTCTTGCCGGCCCGCTGGCCGCCGGGTTGCTCGCTGGTCTGTGCCGGCCATGCGACAACCGTGCTCTTGCCGAACGCATTGAAGGCGGTTACCAGCACCGAGCGAAAGCCGCTGCCGTAGGCGATGAGCAGCGTGACCGCGACAATGCCCCACACGATGCCGAGCATGGTAAGCAGACTGCGGGTGCGGCTGCGAGCCAGCGCCGTCCACGATTCCCGCATAATTTCCTTCATCATGCTGAGCATCAGCAGAACTCCAGAGTTGGCGTGAAGCGCGGGTACAGTCGGCCTTTGCTTTGAAGGGGCACGGCTTCACAGGCTGCGAATAGCTTCACAGTGCAGCCCGTGAGACGTTGTTCTTGGTGGGAGCCCCCGCATTTATGCGGGGGAAGGAGCGCTTCAGCGCTCCGGGAGAAGTTTGGATTGTGATCGCGCGCTTTAGCGCCGGGCATCGAAAAGCCCGGGGCTAAAGCCCTTTTCAGAATCGACTTCTTTTCCGCTGGACTAAAGTCCAGCTTCCCCCTGCTGAAGCAGGGGGCTTCCACCCAACGTCGCCCCTGCATGCTTGCTCGCAGCGTACTTTGCAATCGCATCAGCCACCCGCCTCGTAACGCAGGGCCTCGATGGGATCGATGGATGCAGCCTGACGCGCCGGATACATCGCGGCCAACACCGCAATCAGCCCCAGTAATCCGATTGACAGCATTCCCGACTGCCACGTTGGCAGCAGTCCGGCGAAGTACTGCGGCATGGGCAACAAGTTAAATAGCGCGCAAAAGCCGAAGGAGATTGCCATGCCAAGCCCTCCGCTGACGAAAACCACCAGCATGGTCTCGACAAAAAACTGCATCATGATGTTGTACGACTTCGCGCCCACGGCTTTGCGGACCCCGATCTCACGGGTCCGCTCCCGCACCGCCACCAGCATTACGTTCATCACGCTGAGCCCGCCCAAAAACAGTGTGGTCAGTCCCACGGCCCCCAGGAAATACTTCATGCCGTCGGTCATGGTCTGGAAGGCCTGCGCCTCTTCGATGGTGTCCCACACATTGGCGGCTTCCTTATCGTGGGGATCGAAGGTATGGATTCGGCCCAGCGACGCCAACACCTGGCCCTTGCACGATTCGTGCTGGGCCACTGACTTGGGCGTAACCAGGAGGCGGTCGAGGCCATGAAACTTGGAGGGCGGCTTGTTGGGAAAGTCATTGTGCATGGCGGGATAGGGCACGAAAATCTTGTTCACATCGAAGCCGTCGTAGCTGCTGTCCTGGTCCTTGGCCTTCATCACGCCGATAACCTTGTACGGAATGTCGTCGAGATAAATGGTTTCACCGATTGCATTCCGCCCGGCAAACAACTGTTTCTTGACCTCGGTACCCAGAAACGCGACTCGCCGTTCGTTGGCGACATCGTTCCAGTCGTAGAAGCGTCCCTCACCAATGGCCACGCTGCGAATCTCGGCGAAGGCCGGATACGAGCCCGTGACCATCTGAGCGCTGGCATTGAAGTTGCTGTGGATGCGAACATCGTTTTGGCCGACTTCGGGCAGGATCCATTGGCAGTCGGGGCTCTCCTGCTCCACCTGGTCGATGTCGGTGTCTTCGAACTCGATCCGGCGCCCGGCGCGCGTGCCACCCGCTTGCAGGCTGGTGCGTCCGGCGAAGATGATCATCAGGTCGCGGCCGAATTGCTGGGAGACCTTGGCCTGGCCAACACGCAGGCCCTCGCCCGCCGCCACCATCAGCACAATCGAGATGACGCCCCAGGCAATGCCGAACATGGTTAGCGCAGTGCGCAGTTTGTGCGCCCAGAGTGTTTGGAATACATCGCGGATGAGGTCGCGGAGAACCATGAGCGAATGACCGCGCAAGTTGGACGCGGGCCTGGCTAAGGGGTTATACGCGGAGAGGGTGGGGGTGGTTCAAGGAAAGCAGGCTTGTGCTACGCGATCTTGAGTTGTCATCACGAACGGCCTTCAGGCCGTGAGGGATCTGCTGTTTCCTCAGCAGTCGTTCCTACCGTAACAAAAGCAGATTCCTCGCTTCGCTCGTAATGACAACTTCCGGCCCCGGCTGCGTCCAAACACGCTAAAATAGTAACTTCACCGTAACCCGCCTATTTGCCCCGTTACGGCCGGAGAGCATGTTCGAAGTCACTGTTGAAGATACTTTTTCCGCGGGACATTACTTGCGCAACTATCACGGCAAGTGCGAGAAGCCCCATGGACACAACTACCGCGTCCGCGTCACCCTCAGCGGGGAAACCCTGGATTATGCCGGCCTGCTGCTCGACTTCAAGGACCTGAAAGACGTGCTTCGCCCGGTGATGAACTATCTGGACCACCAGATGATGAATGAGTTGGAGCCGTTCACCACCATCAATCCTTCGGCGGAGAACCTGGCCAAGTATTTTTACGATGAGACCAACTCGCGGCTGAAACAGGCCAGCAATGGCCGGGTCCGGGTGAAGGACGTGACTATCTGGGAGACCGACACCACCACCGCGCGGTACAGCGAATAGCCGGGGCTAAAGCCCCTCGGAATGACAAAAATAAATGGTTTAAAATGGCGCACCTAAAGGTGCGCCCCTTCAAAAACATAAAAGTTCGAGTTTCTCAGCAGCCGGTGAAGCCGTGCCCCTTCAAAGCAGTTCCGGTCAGGGGGTCGCAACATCAGCCATGCAGATCATCGAGATTTACAAATCGCTGCAGGGTGAGTCTTCTTACACCGGCCTGCCCTGCGTATTTGTGCGGCTGGCGGGATGCAACCTGCGTTGCACCTGGTGCGATAGCGAATATACCTTCAAAGGTGGCCAGCGTATGGGCCTCGACGAGATCGCAGCCGAGGTCCACCGTCTCTCGCCGGAGGGCGGCCTGGTCGAGATCACCGGCGGTGAGCCGCTGTTGCAGGAACGTGAAGCGATCGCCCTAATGGACCGGCTGCTGGCTGCCGGATACACCGTTCTACTGGAAACCAGTGGCGAACGTCCCTTGGAGGCCGTTCCCGCCTCAGTGGTCAAGATTGTGGATGTAAAGTGTCCTGACTCGGGCGAGAGCGACACATTTCGCATCGAAAACCTTGACGCGCTGGGCCGCCACGACGAAGTGAAGTTTGTCGTCGCCAGCCGCCGGGATTATGAATTCGCGCGCGACTTCATACGCCAGCACGAACTGAATTCGCGCGTCGGCACGGTAATTCTGTCCCCGGCGTTTCGCAAGGACGCGGCTGGAAGCCGCGATGCCTCCCATTGCATGGTCGATCCCCAGCACCTGGCCGAATGGATTCTGGCGGATGGACTGAACGCCCGGCTGGGGCTGCAGATTCATAAATTCATCTGGGAGCCCTCATTGAAGGGCGTATAGAAAACGATGTCGGACCAGGCACAAGTCGTGGTGGCGCTCAGCGGAGGGATGGACTCCTGCGTGTGCGCGGCCCTCGCCGTCCGCGATTTTGGATCCAACGCGACTGCCGCGCTTCACATCAGTTACGGACAGCGCACCGAGCGCCGGGAGCTGGCCGCGTTCCAGGCGATTTGCGACCGGCTGCTGATTCGTCGCCGTCTGAGCGTTCGCACTCCGTTTTTTCGTGCGATTGGAGGCTCCGCGCTCACCGACGACAAGATCTCGATTCCCGATGCCGGCCCGGAGATCGGCCTCGACATTCCAGTCACCTACGTTCCTTTTCGCAATGCCCATTTTCTGTCGGCGGCGGTCAGCTGGGCAGAGGTGCTGGGGGCGTTCCGGATTTACCTGGGAGCGGTGCAGCAGGACAGCTCCGGCTATCCCGATTGCCGTCCTGAGTTTTACCAGGCGTTCAATGAAGCGATCCGCACCGGCACCAAAGAGGGCCGAATTCGCGTGGAAACGCCATTGATCGCGTTACGAAAGGCCCAGATTGTGACGCGTGGCCTTGAATTGAACGCTCCCTTCGATTTAACTTGGTCATGCTACGGTGCAGAAGACCGGGCTTGCGGCGTTTGTGAAAGTTGTGTGTTGCGGCGGAAGGCCTTCGCTACGGCCGGAGCAGTCGATCCCATTTCTTATGAGCCGCAAGCGGCGACTCAGTTTCGCAGTTAGTTTATTGCTGTGCAGCAGTCATCATTCCGTTTCATGGTTGGAGGAAAAATGAAGAAACATATTTCCCTCGTTATATTGCTGACATTTCTGGTTACCCTCTGCACCGCCCCGGTGTGGGCGCAGTTCACTGGCACAGTTAAGGGCGTTGCCAAAGACCAGAGCGGCCAGCCCATCGAGGGCGCTACGGTGGAGCTTCAAAATGTCGACAACGGCAGGAAAGTCAATCTCAAGACCAATGCCAAGGGCGAGTATTTTTCCATTGGGGTTGCTCCTGGTAATTACAAGTTCAGTTTGATCAAAGACGGCAAGGTAATCGACTTCTTCGACAGAGTGCCGGTTAACGCCGGTGACGAGCGAGTCATAGATTTCGACTTGGCGAAGGACAGAGGCAAGCCTGTCATGTCCGAGGAGCAGCAGAAAAAGATTGCCGAGGCCCAGAAGCAAAATGAGAAAGTCAAAGGTCTGAACGCAAAGTTGGCCGAAGCCAAGCAACTGGAAACGGCCGGCAACTATGACCAGGCCATCGCCATTTTGCAGGAAGCGTCGCAGGCCGATCCCAATCAGGATGTTATCTGGGCGAACTTAGGCGCGGCCCAACATGGGGCCAAGAAGTATCCTGAGGCCATCGAGTCGTATCAAAAGGCAATCGCCCTCAAACCTACCAACGGGCCCTACCACAGCGCCCTTGCCGACTCTTTGGCCAAATCGGGCCAGACCGACAAAGCGGTGGCGGAGTGGGCCACGGCGGCGGAAAATGATCCGCCCAATGCTGGAGCGTATTACTTCAACGAAGGCGCCGTTCTCACCAACACGGGCAAGGTTGACGAGGCCATTGCTGCATTTGACAAGGCGCTGCAGGCCGATCCCACCCGCGCCGATGCCTACTATTTCAAGGGCATTGACCTGATGGGCAAAGCCACGGTCAAGGGCGACAAGATGGTCGCGCCCCCGGGTACCGCCGAAGCTTTCAATAAATATCTGGAACTGGAGCCCAACGGGAAGTTTGCCGACCCCGCCAAACAGATGCTGGCCAGTATCGGCGCGACGGTGGAAACCACTTACGGAAAAGGCAAGACTGCGACACCCAAGAAGAAGCCGTAAGCTGGAAGTTGTTCGGTTTTGCAAGGGCGGCTGCGCGCCGTCCTTTGCTTTTGGCTACAGCCGTGGCTGGAACGGTGGCAGCCAAAGGGGCTTGCAACTCCAACTCGGTCACGCCGCCTTGTCTCACATCTAGGTGACCGCCCTCACAGCAGTTCTTGTGGGATGGGTGCACCATGTTGGCAGGAGAAAAGTGTCCCCACTTCATGGGTCTAATGACGCTTTTTACGCACTATGCAAAGAGTGCTTATCCTGGGAGCTGCTGGACGAGACTTCCACAACTTTAACGTAGTTTTCCGAAACAATCCTGAATTTCACGTAGTAGCCTTCACCGCAACCCAAATTCCCGACATCGCCGGCCGCCGTTATCCGGCGCAATTGGCGGGTGATTTCTATTCTGATGGCATTCCCATCCTCGAAGAAAACAAGATGGAAGACATCATTCACGACGAACTCGTCGACGTGGTGGTCTTCTCTTACAGCGATGTCGCTTACCCGACGCTGATGCACCTGGCCTCGCGCGCCATCGCCGCTGGAGCCGACTTCTGGCTGCTGAGCGCCTCACGCACCCAGCTGGTTGCCAAGGTGCCGGTCATCTCCATCTGCGCCGTGCGCACCGGATGCGGCAAGAGCCCGGTCTCGCGGAGGATTGCTACCGGTCTTCGCCAGCTCGGTTGGCACCCCGTCGTGGTGCGCCATCCCATGCCTTATGGCGACCTGGCCGTGCAGCATGCGCAACGCTTCGGGTCGCTGGCCGACCTGGACAAGCACCTCTGCACCATCGAGGAGCGCGAGGAATACGAACCTCACATCATCGAGGGCACTCCGGTTTACGCCGGAGTGGACTACGAGGAAATTCTCCGCCAAGCGGAAAAGGAGGGCGATATTGTCTTGTGGGACGGCGGAAATAACGACACGTCGTTCTATCGTCCCGATCTCGACATTGTTGTCCTTGATCCGCATCGCCCGGGGCACGAGCTTGCCTACTACCCCGGCGAAGTGAACTTTCGCAGCGCGCACGTGCTCATCATCAACAAGGTTGATACCGCCGATCCGGACGGAATCAAGACTGTGCGGCAGAATATTGCGCTGCACAATCCCAAGGCGCAGGTCATCGAGACGGCCTGCACGGTCACGGTTGCCGATCCTGACGTGGTCAGGGACAAGCGGGTGCTGGTAATCGAAGATGGCCCCACGCTCACGCACGGCGAGATGCCTTACGGCGCCGGCGTGGTCGCAGCCAATCGCTACGGCGCGGCCTCGCTGGTCGATCCTCGTCCCTATGCCGTGGGCTCCATCCAGAGAACATTTGAGAAGTTTCCTCATCTCTGGAGGGTTCTGCCGGCCATGGGCTACAGCGACATCCAGCGGCACGAACTTGAAGAGACGATTAAGCGCGTTCCGTGCGACCTGGTGCTGGTGGCCACACCGATCGACCTGGCGCGCACCATCAACCTGGACAAACCCAGCGTGCGAGTGAGCTACGAAGTCGAGGAGATCGGCGAACCCGCCATCACCACCATGCTGGAGCAGTTCACTCAAACCTACAAGCCGGCGTTGGCGGAAGTTGGGAGGTAGCATGTTGCCGAAAGACTTCCTCTCGATTCGCGACTTCTCGCCGCAGGAGATCAGGCAATTTTTGCATGTTGCCTGCCAGCTCAAGGCCCTCCCGGGCGCCTATGACAGCGCCCTGAAAGGCAAGACGCTGGCCATGATCTTTGAAAAACCATCCTTGCGCACGCGAGTGACATTCGACGTGGGCTTCGAGGAATTGGGCGGACATCCGCTGTATCTTTCGCCGGCCGAGATCAGTCTGGGCAAGCGGGAGTCGGTCCACGATGTCGCCAAGAACCTGGAGCGCATGGTGCAGGGGATCATGATCCGGACCTTCGCCCACGACATTGTCGTGGACATGGCCCGGCACGCCAGTATCCCAGTCATCAACGGCCTCACCGATTACAGCCATCCCTGCCAGGCCATGGCCGACTACCTGACCATGCTCGAGGTCAAGGGCCGCATTGCCGGACTGAAGGTGGCATACATCGGCGATGGCAACAACGTGGCGCACTCGCTGTTGTTTGCGGGCGCGCAATTAGGGGCGGAGGTGTGGATCGCCACGCCGCCAGGGTACGAGCCTGACAGCGGTGCCGTCGCCTGGGCGGTGGAACGCAGCGCCGCAACCGACGCCAGTTGCAACGTTACCAACGATCCCAATCTGGCGGTCTTGGGCGCCGACGTTGTTTACACCGATGTTTGGGCCAGTATGGGCCAGGAAGCAGAGGCGACCGCGCGGCGCAACATCTTCCAGCCCTACCAGGTGAACGCCAGGTTGTTCGCCAAAGCCAAGCCCGATGCCATCTTCATGCATTGTCTGCCGGCGCACCGGGGCGATGAAGTTACCGACGAGGTAATCGATTCGCCGCAATCGGTTGTCTTCCCGCAGGCTGAGAACCGGCTGCATGCCCAGAAAGCAATCATGCTGGAACTGATGAAGGAAGACCGGGTAGCGGAACGCGGGATGGCCCGCGAATCAAGGTTGGAGTTAGTGAGGTAGAAAAACAGCTTTTCGCTATTCGTCATTCGCAGGAGCCAAAAGCGCTAGCGCGATTTGCAGACCGGGTAGAGCCGACCTTCAGGTCGGCGTCAACGCGTCTCTGCCCAGCTTTTCCCGTCGCTGTGGTCATTTCTAGTGACCACAGCGACGGGAGTGACCTTGTATTCGCGGCGAACGCGGCGCTGAAGCGCCGCTCTACCGGTAGAGCTGTCATTGGCGAAAAGCGAACAGCGAATAGTGAAAGGCGAATGGCGTTTGTAGGACCTTATGGCAAAGACTGGGCTAGTCGCGGTGGGCGGCAACTCTCTGATTCGTGCCGGAGAAAAGGGCACGATTGCCGAGCAGTTGGCCAATACTCGCCGCACCGCGCAGGCAATTGTCAAGATCATCCGCCTCGGATACAACCTGGTAATCACGCATGGGAACGGCCCCCAGGTGGGGGCCCAATTACTGCGCTCGGAGCGGGCTTCCGACGTGGTTTATGGGCAGACGCTGGATGTTTGCGGCGCCGCCAGTCAGGGCGAGATCGGTTATCTGCTCGCGCAATCTCTACAGAATGAACTCGCCGTAGCCGGCATGGAAGTTCCCGTCGTGAGCCTTGTTACCCAAACCCTGGTGTCGGCCGACGACCCTGCCATGCAGCATCCATCCAAGCCGATCGGGCCTTTTTACTCGCGGCCGGATGCCGAGGAGAAAAAGCGCCTACTGGGATGGCAGATTGTCGAGGATGCAGCCCGCGGCTATCGGCGCGTGGTGCCCTCGCCCGAGCCAATCGAGATTGTGGAGCTCGATGTCATTCGCGCGCTGGTCGAGCGCGGAGTACTGGTGGTCTCAACCGGAGGCGGAGGCATCCCCGTGATGCGCGTGAACGGCGGCCTGCAAGGCGTGGAGGCGGTCATCGATAAGGACCGTGCTTCCGCATTGCTGGCTTCTGAGTTGGGAGTGGACCTGTTCGCCATCTCCACCGACATCGAATATGTTTTTCTGAACTACAAGAAACCTGACCAGACTCCGCTCCGCTACGTGACCGCGTCACAACTGGACGAATATTTGCGCGCTGGCCATTTCCCGCCGGGCAACATGGGGCCGAAGGTGGAATCGGTGTTGCGCTTCTTGCATGGCGGAGGCAGCGAAGCCGTGATTACGTCGTATGAGCGTTTGTGCGAAGCCGTGCTGGGACGTGCTGGGACGCACATCGTGGCAGACACAGAACCAGGCGGCACGACGTTGCCGCTGGAACAGGAACAGGAGGCGCCGGTTATCCGGTGAATGATGCTAACCACTGAGCGAAGCACTAGACTGCATGAAGCAAAGCCAGGACACTCGCGCATGAGTTTGAAGCACGTTGTCGAGTCGCAACAGTTCACCGTCCCCTTGTTGATGGAGCTGTTCGACCGGACGCGGTTGATGGAGCGCATTGTCGCGCGCGGAGGGACGCTGGATTACCAGAATCGAATTCTGGCCAGCCTGTTCTATCACCCGTCCACCCGGACCCGCCTCTGCTTTGAAGCGGCCATGCACCGGCTGGGTGGACGTGTGCTCTCCACCGAACATGCCGGCACGTTTTCCTCCGAGATCGAAGCCGAACAGGTGGAAGATTCCATCCGCATTATTGGCAGCTATTGCGACGTCATCGTAATTCGCCATCCGGAGCCGGGCGGAGCGCACCGCGCGGCCAAGGTTGCGCCGGTGCCCATCATCAACGCCGGTGACGGCGCAGGCGGCCAGCATCCCACCCAAGCCTTGCTCGATCTGTACACCATTTACCGCGAGCGTCCGCTCGAGGGGTTGAGCGTGGCCTTCATCGGGGAACTTGATCGCGGCCGCACCGTGCGCTCCCTGGCGTATCTGCTGGCGAAATTCGAACGGGTCAAGATCTTCTTCGTCAGCCCGCCCGAGCTGCAGATGAAACCCGACATTTTGCAGTACCTCGACCGGCACGGCGTCAGCTATGAATTGGAGTCGGACATCAATCGCGTGATCGGGGAAGTGGACGTTATTTACCAGACACGCATCCGCGCCGACCGGCTTAGAGGGCCGTTGCGTTATGCCATCGACTCCAGCGTTCTAGAGCGCATGAGATCGGACGCGATGATTCTTCATCCTCTGCCACGGACCGTGGAACTGGACAAGAAAGTTGACGATGATCCGCGCGCTTTATACTTCCGGCAGGCAGCCAACGGACTGTACGTGAGAATGGCGCTGCTCACGATGCTGTTGGATTAGGAGAAGCATGCAGCACTCAGCACTCAGCTCTAGCAATTAATGAGGCCATTATGGAAATCATCGAGCAGTCGCAAACCAGCGAATTGATCGCCCTCGAAAATCAATACGGCGCCCACAACTACCGTCCTCTCGACGTGGTTATCGAACACGCGGAAGGGGTATGGGTGTATGACGTCGAAGGAATTCGCTACCTCGATTGCCTGGCTTCGTACTCAGCCGTCAACCAGGGGCACTGCCATCCCAAGATCCTGAAGGCCATGATCGAGCAGGCGCGTAGGGTGACGTTGACATCGCGCGCCTTTCGCAACGATCAGTTGCCGCTGCTCTATCAAGAACTCCACGACCTGACCGGCTTCGAGATGGCGCTGCCCATGAACTCGGGCGCGGAGGCGGTGGAGACTGCCGTGAAGGCAGCCCGCAAATGGGGCCACAAGCTGAAAGGCATTCCTGACGGCAAAGCCGAAATCATCGTTTGCGCCAACAATTTTCACGGCCGCACGGTGACCATCGTCAGCTTTTCGACCGACGAGCAGTACCGCGACGGCTTCGGACCGTTCACGCCAGGATTCAAGGTCATCCCCTTCGGCGACGCGGACGCTCTACGCCAAGCCATCACGCCCAACACCTGCGCCTTCTTGGTCGAACCCATCCAGGGAGAAGCCGGCATCATCATTCCGCCCGCGGGATTCCTCAAAGAAGCTGCCGCTATCTGCCGGGAGAACCGCGTGCTTCTGATGGCCGACGAAATTCAGTCCGGCCTGGGCCGCACCGGCAAGCTCTTCGCCTACATGCATGAAGGCATCACTCCCGACGTCGTGATTGTAGGCAAGGCCCTCTCCGGTGGTTTCTACCCGGTGTCCGCAGTACTGGCGTCGGAAGAGGTGCTCGGCGTGTTCAATCCGGGCGACCACGGCAGCACCTTCGGCGGCAATCCGCTGGCGTGCGCGGTGGCGCGCTCCGCATTGCGCGTGCTGATGGCGGAAAACCTGATCGAACGCTCCGCCGAACTGGGCGACTACTTCCTCACCAAGCTGAAAACGCTGAAGAGTCCGAACATACGCGAGGTCCGCGGCAAAGGGCTGTGGATCGGAATTGAGTTGGACGTTCCGGCCCGCCCCTATTGCGAGGCGCTGAAGAAACTTGGGATCCTCTGCAAAGAGACCCACGACTACGTCATCCGCATTGCGCCCCCGTTGGTGATTACGCGCGAGGACATCTTCTGGGCGTTCGAACGGATCAAGAAGGTCATCGAAGGATCGCGCTGATTGCCACTCCTCGGTCGTGGGCAGAAAAACCTCTGGTCATGCTGAGCGAGCGCGGCGGCACTTGCCCGCGCGAGTCGAACCAACCCCTACTGGATCCATGGAATTAGGGCGATCATAGGGGCCCTTCGACTCGCGGCAAAGGCGGCCACTCGCTCAGGGTGACACCCTCAATTTGGTTTTGTGCTGCCTGCTGCCTTCTTCACTGGTGCCCTTGGAGTCTTGGCACCCGCCTTGGGATGGGCATCCTCGGTAATCTGCTGGTCCACCCGGTCAGACTCCATTACGAACGTAGTCATGACCGCGTCCACGGCGAACTGACTGGCATCGGCTGCCAAAGCTAAGTCCTTCAGCTCGGGTAAGGATTTGCCCACCTTGTACAAGGTCACGTCCGTCAAGGCCTCAAACTTCGCCGGATCCAGCACCACTCCTTTGGGTAGAGAAGCCGGAGGCAGCCCGCCACTGTTGGGCTCCTTCACCTGAGTGGGAACGGTGTAGAGGATGTAATCACACTGCTTGGAGCGGGCTTCGGTCTCCACGTCGGCGTGCGGGCCCTCGCTGTCCAGGGGAACGGCCTCATGCTGGTGGCGGCTGATTTCATTCATCAGGTTCAGGCGCAGGCTGTCAGTCGGCAAAGACTGGCCGCTCATGTCCTTAATCTTGACCACGCCGATGCGCACCACGCCGGCGGCCTTGGGCGCAACTACGGGCGCGGCAGGCGGCGCAGGCGTATTCGCTGCGGGCGTAGGCGGAGCCGCAGACGAAGGTGGCTCAGGCGTCGTCTCCGCATGCGTTGTCGGAGGCGTGCCGCCCATCAGGGCAGCGGTGTCCATGACCTTGCAGCCGGGTGGCATCTCGAACAGCGGTGCATCCAGGTTTGTGTTGGTCAGCTCCACGACTTCCGTCGTGGTGGTGAAGGTTCCCTGCTCGGAGGTCATGGTCATGGTTTGCTTCAGCGGGTAGCCTGGCGCGCCCCCTCCGCCGCCCTTCATCACGATGCGGTCGGTGCAACCGCGCTTGGCGCCGGGGCCTCCACAGGCCAGGGCGCGGTACCCCTCGTCGCCACAGGAGAACCCCGCCGACAGATCGGCGTACCAGCCATCTATTTCCATCTTCATGTGCGACTGATTGCAGGCGTCGGGGCTGGACTCCATCGCCATGGTGCTCTTGATGTGGCGCGCCTTGTAGCCGAACATGTCCTGGCGCTCTCCCGTATCGGTGGAGGTGCGGGTGATAGTCAAAACGCCGCCTTTGCGCGGAGTCTCAGCCTCGCTTTTTCCCATTCCCCGCGCCATCGCTCCCATGTTCGGAGTGGCGGGACAAGACGTTTCGCCGCCACCCATTGACATCACCATGCACTGGTCGCCGGCGATCGTGATCATGCGCTTCTGATCGCACTGGATGATGCTGACTGCGCCGCCATGACCTCCATAGCTCATCTCGTTGCGCTGGCGCGCCCCCTTGATGTACACCGTGTTCTCCGTGGAGTGGCCCATCACGGTGGTGCGGGTCTTGATCTTGATGTCGGCTGACGCGAAGATGGAAAAGCAGACTACGGCAATCGCAAAGACACAAAAATGACGCAATAGGCGAGTCACGGAGAGGCCTCCTCAAGAAATGCGAATGTTTTTCCAGATGAAAACGAGTACGGCGCAATTCTAAACAAACGACCGGTTCTAGTCTCGCTCTTCAATGCTATGCTTTAGATCAAGGCATAGCTATGACCAACGAAGAACTGCTCAAGCGGATCACGATTGACCCGAAAGTGTGTTTCGGGAAGCCATGCATTCGTGGCCACCGCATTTGGGTCTCCCTCGTGCTTGACTTGCTTGCGCGCGGCGCCAGCATTGCCGAAGTATTGGAAGACTATCCGCAACTTAAAGAAGCCGACATCATGGCCTGCCTCGCGTATGGTGCTGAGATGGCGCGCGAGCGCTTCGTCGAAGTCCCTATTGAAGCAAAATCTTGAAACTCAAATTAGACGAAAATCTTGGAAAACGCCTGGCCGAGTTATTTCAGGCGGCCGGCCATGACGCAGCAACTGTGGCCGGCCAACAAATGTCTGGAGCTTCCGACTTCGATTTGATTGGGCGCTGCCGCGACGAAGGCCGCGCGATCGTCACACTCGATCTGGACTTCGGCAATCCCTTGCTTTTTCGGCCGTCCCAGTATCCAGGCATCGCTGTTCTACGGCCTTCCGAACCGGTGTCTTATCGCGACCTCGAAGACCTTTGTCGAACCCTTATCGCAGCACTGGCGCTTGAGACACTCAACGGCAAGCTTTGGATCGTTGAGCGCAGCCGAATCCGGGTATATCAAGAACGAGAAGATAAATAACCGCATCGCGTCATTAGAGCGCGGACCCAAGCTCCGTTAGGCGCCGACCACGCCTGTCTCCTGTTCAATCTCCGGCATGGCTGAAGGTGCAACCCCAGCCGCCGGCTGCGGCTTCGAGGCGACTCTTGACGGCTTCTTACGAATCGTCTTCTTCGGGCGAGGAGTCTTTGCCAGCGGAGCCTTCGCAGCCCCCACCGGAATCTTCGCGTTCGGCCGTGCGCGCTTGCGCACCTCCGGTTTTGCTTCGGCCACGACTGCCGAAGCAGCACCTGCCCGCAGCTCAGCAAAACTATCGTCCACGAACTTCTCCAGGCGCTCGAGGTCGGGCGCTGCGTGCACATCGCCGGTGAAGCCAAAGAACGCCGTGCCGTTATAAGTGAGGATGGCGCAATTAATGCCCATCAAGCCGCCGATCGGCACCCACGGATACCACGACAGCATCTGGTGACCCATAAGGTAGAGCGGCACCTGTGGCCCGGGGACGTTGGTGCAAATGATATTGCACAGGCTAATCGGCAGTTGGCTGGCGACGGGCCCAATGTTTTTCCAGAAAGGATTGGGCAGGGTCGCCAACAGGCCGCCCAGCAAGCCGACAAATTCGGCCGCGCGCGCACGCTTCAGGAACTCTACTCGCTCTGTTACCACGGCCAGCAACTTCACCGGATCGCGCTGGTCCAGCGGCAGCGGCACCGGCACGAAAGAGATTTGATTTCCCAGCTCCATGGCCTCTCCGTTGCCGCGCACGTTTACCGGAATCACAACTCGCAGCGAGCGACCGGCGAGATCAACGCCGCGTTGCGCGACGTAACGAGCAAAGGCCATGGTCACCGTCGCCAGGACGACGTCATTCACCGTGCCTCCGCACTTGTTCTTGATCGCCTTGATGTCGGCGAGCGGAACCTCGGTCCAGGCAAACTTTTGCGGTCCCTTGCAGATCACGTTGAAGGGCAACCGTTCTGCCGGCACAGCCAGCTCCGACAATAACCCCACCAACTCGGTCGAGGCTGTGGGATTGGCCACAGCCTGCTCCGCCATCGTCATAAGTCCCGAATGCAGGGTCAGCGCCCCGTTAAACAGGGACTGGTACGACTTGGCCAGCCCGTCGAGCAGTACGGCTCCTGCATCTTTGGGATACGGAGCGGGCGCCGGCTTCGCTTCTTGCCGCGAGACCGGAAGCGGGTTCGGGGAAGCATCCATGATGACATTCATCGCGCCCACGCCGGCAATTCCATCCGCCAGGCAGTGATGGATTCGAGTCACCATCCCGGTACGTCCACCCTTCAGACGCGTCAGAGTGAAATCCCACAGCGGCCGTTGCCGGTCCAGACTCTGGCTCACGATTTTCCCGGCCAGCGCCTTCAGTTCGTCGTCCGTCCCATGCTTGAGTTTCACTGCGCGAACGTGGTTGCGAATGTCGAACTGCGGGTCGAACTCCCAACTGGGAAGGCTGAAATCCAAAGGAGAAGCTACCACGCGCTGACGATAGCGAGGGATCAGCGGGAGCTTCGATTCGACAAAGGCGCGGAGGGCTGCCAGCTTTATCTCGCCCTCGAAGACGCTGACGCCGGCGATATTGAGCGGCTGGCCCGGGCGCTCAATGTGCAGAAACAGCGCGTCGCCCCAGGAGAATGAATTGTTCCCGTTCCCGTTGGTCATGAAGGTACCTCTTTTGAACTTGGCGCTTAAGGCAATGGCCAGTGATTTGACTTGTCATCACGAACGACATTCAGGATTCCTCGCTTCGCTCGTAATGACAACTCCAGAGAACAATCGCCACCAAAAGTCCTCAGGCCAGAAAGGAGAATCGTGACGTCAGCTTTACCAGCTTCAGCACTTTGTAAATATCCACGTTGACGCCGCGCAGCACGACCTTGACCGCTTTCCCGTCGGCAAAAGCAGCCAGCTTTTCCATCGCCTTGAGCGCACTGGGATCAACGCGGCGCACTTTGGAGAAATCCAGCACCACGTCACTCTTGGCGCCGTCGAGCGTCTCACGCGCCGCTTGCAAGCCTTGCAGTACACGCTCTCCATCAACTTCAATCCACTCGGCATTCATTGTCATACGCACGACCATTCCTCGGCGGTTTGTGATTGCGATGCCTTCGCCGCTGTCGGCAGGCTTCGTCCCCGATAAGCGCTCCAAAACAGCTCGGCCAATTCGGTGAGCAGCGGCATGCGCGGATTCGACCGCCACGACGGATCGTCAAAGGCAATCTTGACCAGCTCAGGCATGGCCCGCTCGAATTCTTCCTTGGAGATCCCCAGATCGGCGATGGAACGCGGGATCGCCAGCCGATCGAGTAGCTGCTCGGTCGCGGCCACCAGGTTCTTAACCTTTTCGTCAATCGTCTCGCCACCCAGGCCCAGCAGGTCCGCCACCATCGCATATTTCTTGTGCGCGATGTATCCCCGCTGGTTTGGCGAGGGCATGAACTTGGTAGGCACTCCGGCATTGAAGGCAATGACATGCGGCAGCATGAGCGCGTTGGCGCGACCGTGCGCGACACCAAATCGTGCGCCGAAGGCATGTGCCAGCGCATGGTTCACCCCCACCGCGGCATTGGAAAATGCAATCGCTGCGATGCAGGCGGCATTGTGCATCATGGTGCGCGCCTCTTCATCGCCGGGATGTTCATACGCAATGGGCAGGAACTTGAAGACCATGCGAATGGCTTGCATGGCATTGGAGTCGGTGTAGGGTGAAGCGAAAATCGAGACCCCAGCTTCCAGGGCGTGAGTCAGGCAGTCAACGCCAGTATCGGCGGTCAGGCCTCGCGGCATCGACATGACGAACTGCGGATCGACGATTGCTACATCCGGACTGAGGGAGTAGTCCGCGAGTGTCACCTTGCGGCCTTGCTCTTTGTCGGTCAGCACGGCAAACGGCGTCACCTCGCTCCCCGTTCCGCTGGTGGTTGAGATGGCAATCAGACGCGCCTGAACAACCTTTTCAGTGGGGTACTGGACCACGCGCTTGCGGAGATCGAGAAACGGCGCGGCCAGTTCCTCTAAGTCGGCCTCGGGCGATTCGTACTTCAGCTTCATGATCTTCGCCGCGTCGATCACCGAACCACCACCCAACGCGATGATCTGGTCGGCTTTGTAGAAGTTGAGCGCCTCCACTCCCTGCATCACAACTTTGACTTCGGGCTCCGCGTCGGGAATGACCGAGACGTGCACCAGTGTCTGCGGTGGAATGTGGCGGCGGACGGTGTCCACATGGCCGATCTGCTCCATGGCCGGATTGGTGATGATGACGGTGGAGCGCGACGGGAACTGGCGCAGGTTTTCCACCGCATTCATGTTGAAGTAAATCTGATTGGGGACTCGGAACCACATATGGGCTTGCGTCCTTCGCGCCACGCGTTTGATGTTGAGGTAGTTGTACACATTTACGTTGTCGGTGGTGCTGTTGCCTCCACCAGTCCCGCAGCCGAAGGAAAACGTGGGCACCATGTCGTTGTAAACTCCACCCAGTGCTCCGATGGAGCCCGGTGAATTCACAATGATGCGGCCCGCATTTATCACTTCGCTGAACTTCTGGATAATCTCGTCGTTGCGCGAGAAAATGACGGCCGTGTGTCCAATCCCACCGGCATGATTCACGTCAACGCATACCGTTAGCGCTTCATTGACCGATTTCGCCCGGTAAACCGCGAGCACCGGAAACAGTTTTTCGACTGACAGCGGATAGTCGGGCCCCACACCCTTAATCGGCGCAATCAGAAGCTTGGTCTTCTTCCTGACCGTCAGCCCGATCATGCGGGCGATGTCGGTGGCTTTCTGTCCGACTGCCATGGGCTGCATGTATCCGGTCTTGGGATCGATTACCGTGCGTCCCAGCAGCTCGGTCTCTTTCTCATTACAGATGTGAGCGCCAAGGTCAGAAAATTTCTGCAGCACGGAGTCATAAATCTCGTCATCGATCACCACCGTCTGCTCAGAGGCGCAAATGGTCCCGTTGTCGAACGTCTTCGAGGTGATGATGTCCACCACGGCCATGTCCAAGTCTGCGGTTTTTTCCAGATAGACCGGAGTATTGCCGGGTCCAACTCCCAATGCCGGTTTGCCGGAGCTGTAAGCGGCCTTCACCATGCCCGGTCCACCCGTGGCGTCGATCAGGCCGACATCCTTGTGCCGCATCAGGTAGGCATTGTCCTGCAGAGTTTGCGATTCCAGGCAGGTGAAGACGCCTTCGGGCGCGCCATGCTTCACTGCCGCCTCGTACATGATCCTAACGGCCTCGTAGCAACAATGCCCCGCGCCGGGATGCGGACTGAAAATGACCGCATTGCGCGTCTTGATGGCCATGATGCATTTGAACAGGACGGTCGAAGTGGGATTCGTGATTGGAGTAAGCGAGAAGATGACACCGATCGGTTCAGCTACCTCCACCACACCACGTTCCGGAAACTCCTGAATCGCGCCGACGGTTCGTTTATCTTTGACGTAGTTGTAAACGAACTCGGTGGCCACCATGTTCTTCAGGGCCTTGTCTTCCACCACTCCAAGCCGGGTCTCCTCGATGGCAAGCCGCGCCAGATATTGCGCTTGTTCCAGCCCAGCCAGCACCATCGGTTTGACGATGCGATCCACGTCCTCCTGGGTGTATTGCGTGAAGACGGCAGCGGCAGCGCGGGCTTGGCCGACCAGTCCTTCCAGATAGGCAATCCGTTCTTCACTGAGGCTTGCAACCATCTCTGCCATGCTCTTACTTCCTTTCAGATTTCGTTGCGATTGCGCCTCAGCACTACCTTGGCGGGTCAACCGCTTTCACGTTCCCAAACTGAGAAGCGGGAACCTCTTCATAATGCGACACCTAAGACCCAGGTGGCTGTGACGAGCGAACCCGTTCAGTGTGATTCCCGTTACGGGAATCCGCCGCTCCAATTCGGCATGGGCGGACACGATTAGCTCGCCGCAACCGAGTCATGCGTCGTCAACAATGAAATAATTAACAGTGGATTGAATTTCCCTGACAAACATGGGGACTGCTTTTTAGCATTGGAGCAGTCTCACGATTAGTGAACAGGGTGGAGCACCGCTTCAGCAGTGCAGGATGGGTTTCGGGATGGATCGGCTTTAGCCGCTGAGGTAACGGAAGACATTACCTCAGGCGCTAAAGCGCGATCCAGGAACTGACGGCATTGTGCACGCCTGAAAGGCGTGCTCCACCCTCGCCTACACCAGATGTGAAAGCGTTACAGAGGACCGCGATGACGCCTCACAACGGCGAATACGATTTCGATTTCGTCGTCATCGGCTCAGGTTTCGGCGGCAGCGTTACCGCGCACCGGCTGGTCGAGAAGGGCTACCGGGTCGCGGTCATGGAGATGGGCCGCCGCTGGACGCCTGAGAACCTGCCGAAAACGAGTTGGTCCATTCATCGCTGGTTCTGGCGGCCCAATCTTGCCTTGCGCGGCTTCTTCAACATGCGCTTCTTCCGGCATGTCACCATTCTGCACGGCTGTGCCGTGGGCGGCGGATCGATTACGTACGCCTGCACTCTGCTTCGACCTCCCGACAAAGTCTGGGACCACGGATCATGGGAAGGCCTGGCCGATTGGAAGACGGAGATGCCGCAGCATTACGCCACGGCCTCGCGCATGCTGGGCGTTACAGTGAACAAGATCCTCGGACCTGCGGACCGCTTGCTGAAGAAAGTTGCCAACGCCGCCGGCATCGGAGACACCTTCTACCGGACGCATGTCGCCATCTTTCAATCTCCCGAGGGACAGCCCGGTGGGCAGACCTTTCCTGACCCATATTTCGGCGGAGAAGGGCCGGAGCGGACGACCTGCACGGCGTGCGGCGGCTGCATGATGGGTTGCCGCCACGGCGCCAAGAACACGCTCGACCAGAACTATCTGTACCTGGCGGAGAAGCACGGCGCCAAAGTTTTCGCCGAGACCCGAGTGGTAGACGTCAAGCCTCTCAATGGAATGACCGACGGCACCGCTGGGTATGAAGTTTCCACGGTGCAGTCCACGGCCCGATTCAACCGGCATCCTCGGCGCTTCACTTGTCGCGGCGTGGTTTTCTCGGCGTCGTCGCTGGGCACCATGGAATTGCTCTTTCAGCTCAAAGAAAAGGGCTCATTGCCGGCGATCAGCGACCAGTTGGGCAGGCGGGTGCGCACCAACTCCGAATCGCTCATCGGCGTGCGCGTGCCCGGCTCCAGCGACGACTTGTCCAAAGGTGTAGCCATCGGATCGGGGGTTTACCTCGATGAGCACACCCACATTGAAGCCGTCCGCTATCCCGCCGGCTCGGATGCGATGAGCTTGCTGGCCACGATTCTGACGGCCGGCCGCCCGGGCCGGGGGCGGATCGCACTCTGGATCAGGAACCTCGCAGGTTCTCTGCTGCGCCATCCCTGGAAGACACTGCGCATTCTTCAACCCGTGCACTGGGCGCGAGAATGCGTAATTCTGCTTTGCATGCAGGCGATCGACGGCCACCTCGACATGCGATGGGAGCGGCATGTCTATTGGCCGTTCCGCAAGTTTCTGGTCAGCCGTGGGCAGCGGGTCGCCACCTTCATTCCCCAGGCCAACGAGTTTGCCGAGAAGTTCGCGCGGATGGCTGGAGGAACAGCGATGAGCATGTTGCCGGAAATTCTGTTCGATGTTCCCGGTACCGCCCACTGCCTGGGAGGGGCTGTGATCGGCGGCACGCCTGGGGACGGTGTGGTGGATTATCGCAACCGCGTTTTTGGATATAAGAACATGTACGTCTGCGACGGGTCGGTGGTCGCAGCCAATCTGGGCGTCAATCCCAGCCTGACCATCGCCGCGCTGACGGAGCGCGCGATGAGTTTCATCCCTCCGGCATCGGAGACCGCGTGGAACGACGCTGCTGAACAAGTCCAAATGCAGAGTCGATGACGAACGCGTAGTGCGGACTCGGCCTACTTCTTGATCAGGCAGTACTCGCCGAGTTTCTCTTTACTCGCCGCATCATCCGCGCTGGGATAAAGGTCGACGCAGGCGCAATCGTACATACCCCAATTCTTGGGAAGACGGACCATCACGTACGTTCCTGGCTCCAGCACCTTGCAGTCGGCCATGCCCTTATTACAGTGCAAATCGAAAGAAGATGCGGTTTCCGACGTTGCCGATTGATTCACGGTGAGAATCACCACGCCGTTGTTTATTTCGCCGCTTTTCACGGTGACGGTGAATTTGTCCTGCGCCATAACTTGCATTGCGGCCAATAGCCCAAAGAGCCCGAGAAGAAATATTGCGTTTCTCATGGAGGCGGCCTCCTCATTCGAAAGTTAGTTCGCGCAGGCCTAGCTCCGGGCCCGATTCGGCGGATGGATATCTCATCGCTCCGCACAGACGGCTTCGGTTGAGCCTGCGTTCCATTCCATCATCCCGCCAGCGCACGGGATTGTCTGTGACGAGTGATGCATGGCGCTGTGTCGCTTGCACCGGGCAAAAAATTGGTTCAGGGGCTGAAGCCCGAGTTATTGTTGACCATTTGCGGCACGGCTGAAGTTGTGCCCTGATACAAAGCGACTTCATGACATTTCTTGATCGCTTTTACAGGTTCTCTCGCAACAGGAAGTCGGTGAGGGCGCGCAAGGCCGGCTGTATGTCGGTAATAGAGTCCTGAATGGCGTCTAGGTGGCCCTTGATGGCCACGGTCAACTCCGCCGTCGATCGCCGGTGCTCCTCTTGCAATGATAGAAACAGGGGCAGGACTTGCCGATCGAGAGTGCGGCCGCGGGCCACAATCTCGGCCAGGTGATGCGCAAGTTCGGTGGCGTCGCGGTCTTCGCCAAACCCCAGCGTCCTCAGTTTCTCGGCAAGCCGAGTTTGCAGCTCTACGACATCTCTGGTTTCGGAGTCGCTCATGGCATTCTCCAGATGAGCAATAGCAGTAGTGTATAGCGACCGAGAGCAGCCCTTTCCGGGGCGCTGGCGTTTTCCGAATCCAATCCATTTGACCTTGGTGTAATATAGGCAACCTGTCGCTAACGCTGCTGTTTTCCGCAAGAAACCTGTATGGTCCGTCGTTCACTGGATGATCCATCCCTGGTGCTGAATCGTGAGGCGTCGTGGCTTGCCTTCAACCGCCGCGTCCTTGAGGAAGCCGAGAACCCGCGCAATCCTCTGCTGGAACGAGTCAAGTTCCTTGCCATCACCGCCCGCAATCTCGACGAGTTCTTCGAGATTCGAGTGGGCGGCCTGATGCAGCGCATTGAGGACGGCCAGACCGATCCCGGGCCCGACGGACTCACCCCGCAGGAAGAAGCACAACTAGTCGCGCGGCTTACCCACGAGTTCATGCGCGATCAATATCGCTGCTGGAACCATGCTCTGCGGCCAGAACTGGCCGAGGAAGGCATTCGGGTCGTAGGCATGAAGGAGCTCACGCCGGAGCAGCGGTCGTTTGTTGCCGAATACTGCGCGCGCGAGCTGGATCCGCTGTTGACGCCGGTGACCGTCGATCCCGCCCACCCGTTTCCGCGGGTCATCAACAAAGCCTTGTGCCAGGCGCTGTTGTTGCGCCGGCGCCGACGCGCTTCCACCAATTACATGGGAGTGGTGACGGTCCCGCGCGTGTTGCCGCGGCTGATCAAGTTGCCGCCGCGCAATGGCAGCGAGGACTACATCTTTCTTGCCGACCTGGTGGCTTCGCACACCATGGAGATGTACCGCGGCTACGAGATCATCTCCGAAGCCGCATTTCGCGTGACCCGCAACAGCAATCTGTATCTTCAAGAGGAAGAGTCGCGCAACCTGATGGAATCGGTGCGCACGGAATTGCATAACCGCCGCAAAGGCGATGTCGTGCGTCTGGAAATCGAGGCCGATGCCAATCCGGAAATGGTGGACCGCCTGCAGGGCTATTTTGAGATTGAAGACTGGCAGGTCTATCGCACCGAGGGGCCGGTCAATCTGTCGCGACTGTTTCATTTTTATGAAGAGACGCAGCGCCCCGATTTGAAGTTCAAGCCTTTCGTGGCGCGCGAACTGCAGTTGAACCGCAAGTCACGTGACATCTTCGAAGAGATCCGCCATCGCGACATTCTGTTGCACCATCCTTACGACTCCTACAACTCTGTCGTGGGGTTCATTAACGCCGCGGCCGACGATCCCGACGTGCTCTCCATCAAGCAGACCCTCTACCGCACCAGTGAGGATTCGCCCATCGTGCGCGCCTTGATTGAAGCCTCGGCCAGGAAGGAAGTCACGGTGGTGGTCGAGGTGAAGGCGCGTTTCGACGAGGCCAGTAATATCCGCTGGGCGCGCTCGCTGGAAGACGGCGGCGTGCAGGTGTTCCACGGTCTGGTCGGCCTCAAGACCCATTGCAAGCTGGCGCTGATGGTGCGCAAAGACCCGGACAGTGAGACCCGGCTCTACGCCCACCTGGGGACGGGCAATTACAACTCGATTACCGCAACCTACTACACCGATCTAAGTCTGCTTACCGCCGATCCGGAAATCACCTCCGCGGTGCATGGGGTTTTTAACTTTCTGACCGCCTATGCGGAGCGGCCGAATTACGACCCACTGCTGGTAGCACCCATTAATCTGGCCGAGCGCTGCATCAACCTGATCGCCCGCGAGGCCGATCACGCCCGGCATGGGCGTCCCGCCCGCATCATTGCCAAGATGAATTCGCTGCTCGACCTCAACATCATTCGCGAGTTGTACCGGGCATCGCAGGCCGGGGTCCACATCGATCTCATCGTCCGTGGGATATGCGGGTTGAGGCCGGGGGTGCGAGGCGTGAGTGACCGTATCCGCGTGCGCAGCATCGTCGGGCGTTTTCTGGAACACAGCCGGGCCCTTTACTTTGCCAACGGCGGGGACGAGGAAATCTACCTGGGCAGCGCCGACTGGATGCCACGAAATCTGTACGAACGGGTGGAAACCGTCTTTCCCATCAAGGACCCGATGTTGAAGCAGCGCATTATGGGCGAAATGTTAGAGGCCTACTTGGCTGACAGCACCCAAGCGCGTCTGTTGCAATCCGACGGTTCCTACGTGCATGCCGATGCAGTTTCCAGTGCCGGGAAACGCGGAGTTGGCTTTAACGCTCAGGAATTTCTGATTGCGCTTTCCGAGGGTAAAGTCACCCTGGATGCGGTTCCGGCACTGCCGTCTCGTCGCCCGCGCAGCACTCGCCGCGCGGTTAAGGCAAAATAGTCATTATGGACATTTACTTCTTACGTCATGCCAACGCCGGGGAGCCGAAAATCAACGCCGCCAAGGATGAGAAACGGCCGATTGACAAACTGGGAATCGAGCAGTCCCACGATGTGGGACGTGCTCTGGCGGCGCTCGACGTCAGCCCTGATGTAATCATCTCCAGCCCTCTGCGGCGTGCCACCCAGACCGCGGCCGTCGTCGCCAACGAACTGGGATACGAAGACAAGGTGATTACCGATGCCGCACTACGGCCGGAGGGCAGCTATGAGACGTTCCTGGAACTCCTGCGCCGCCACAGCCGGCGTGATGCCATCATGGTGGTCGGCCACAATCCCAGCATGACGATATTCCTGAACGCGCTGCTCTCCGGTGGCGGCCCGCTCAATGCCGTGGAACTGAAAAAAGGCGGAGTGGCCAGGGTCGAAAAGGACGGACGCAAACCAGCAATCTTGAAGTGGTGCATGCCGCCTAAAGTGGTGCGGGCGATTCAGCAGGCTTCGGCCAGCAGTTCGCGGCCGAAGACCGTACCGAAATAGTCTTTTTCCTGCTCTACAGCCCACAATTCCAGTTCGATTCCTTCCGAGGGGCTGGGAGTCAGCATCAGCCGGACCCGACCATCCTGATGCACCCGGACTTTTAGTTCACGGACCGCGCCACGGCGGCCTTGGTCGAGGGCGCGCGCCAATCGTAACAGAGCCACAGCTTTGGCGACATGAATCTGGTCGACGCCCGGAAGCAGGCCCATCACGCGATCACTGGACGCCGGAAGCGACTTGCCGACATAGCGGGTCATAGCGGCGATGATGCGCCGCTGCATGGGGGTGTATCCAAAGATTTCCGAGTGGGCGATGACGTAGTAGCTGTGGCGGCGACGTCCGGAACGATTGATATAGGCGCCGACTTCATGCAGCATGGCCGCGGCTTCCAGCCAATCAGCGTATTGCGGCGGCAACTGATGCACCGGCTGCAAGCGCCGGAACAACAGCATGGCGAGATCGCGGATGCGCTGGGCAAAGGTCAGATCGGCGCCATAGTGTTTGGCGGCGGCCAGCAAGGCATCGTGGCGCTCCGATTCCACCCGTTCGCGCATGACCGCGCTGCCGTTGTAATCGGCCATCATCTGCGCCAGCAAGCCGTCGCGCAGCCCCAGTGGCATATAGCGAAAGCTGCGCAGGTGGCACAGTTGCATGAGTTCGGCGAAGACCATGGTGCCGGCGATAATAATTTCGGCTCGCCGCGGCCCGATGCCAGGCAGGGCCCGTCGCTGCGCCAGATTGCGCCGGCTCAAAGTGTTCAGCAAGGTGGCTACCGCGGTCTGAGGCACGGTTTGCGGCTTGCTTTCGTCGTAGCCGCGGATTTTGGCGGCATACAAACCTGAGAGCGCCGCCGGCGTGCCGGAGGTGGCCAGCGAGATCTGCAATTTCGCGCCCGCAATCCGCTTCTGGATGCGGGAGACTTCGCGCTGGATGAACCCGCGCATCTGCTCCAGCTCTTTTTTCTTGGGCGGGTCGTGATGCAGGAAGGTCTGGGTGAGGCGCACCGCTCCGATAGGCAGGCTGACCATGTCTTCGATGTGGCCGGCGACGGAGATGGTCAACTCGCAACTGCCGCCGCCCAGGTCAATCAGCAAGACCCGGCTGTTGGCGATGCGCGCGTTGGAGAGCACCCCGAGGTGAATGAGGCGACCCTCTTCCAATCCGGAGATGATTTCGGCTTTCCATCCGGTGGCGCTGCGCACCCAGTCCAGAAAGGCGCGGCTGTTACGCGCTTCACGCAAAGCGCTGGTCGCCACCACGCGCACCCGGTCGGCAGCGTGAGTTTGTACCGTGCGATGAAAGCGCCGCAGCACTTGCAGAGTGTGCGCCATGGCCTGGGGATCGAGCGTGCCGCTGGCAAAGACGCTTTCTCCCAGGCGCGTGACCTCGCGCTCGTCGTGCAGCGTCTCCAGACGGCCACGTACAGCCTTGGCTATCTTCAGCCGCACCGAGTTGGAACCGATATCTACTGCAGCGAAGGTCGGCATGAGAAGGCCACCGAAAGAGCATAACAGCCCATCTACCTGCTCGAGCAAAACCTCTATTTTGGTTCTCCCCGATGGGCGGCAGATGCCTGGTTTCTTCTGATAAACTCAGGCATTCATGCCGCCGGCCAGTGAGCGTTCAGCCGTTCCGTTCGCGTCCCAGCCATCCGCTGTCTCCATTCCTAGAATGACCTCTCGACGTGACGCTCTGGTTTTGTTTTTTCTCACGCTTACGGGAGCGGGACTGCGCCTGTACCATCTTGGCGCCAAGGGTCTGTGGCAGGATGAGCCCGCTACGGTCGCGATCGTCCGCATGCCGTGGCGGCAATTTGTCCACGTGTGGTGGTACGGGGAGGCCAGCTTCCAGAGCGCGTACTTCCTGCTGATGCGTGGTTGGCTGCATTTTGGAAACAGCGAAGCGTGGATTCGGCTACCCGCCGCCATTTGTGGAATTGCTGCGATTCCCGCGATCTACTTCCTGGCTCGAAAACTTGTGGGTCCCGGGCCGGCATTGGCCGCGGCGGCAATGCTGACGTTCAGTCCTACCCACGTGGTCTATTCGCAGGACGCGCGCACCTACACCATGACGATTCTGCTGGTGCTGCTGTCGTCGTGGTTCTTCGTGCGGGCGGTGGAACAGGACCGCGAAAAAGATTGGATTCTGTGGACCATCTTCAGCGTACTCGCGGTGTACGGACACTACTTCGCGTCGCTGGTGATGGTGGCCCAGGCCGTCTCTTTGTTCTTCTACAAGAAATCGGCGCCGTGGAAGAAGATGATTCTTCACGCCGTCATCATTCTGGCCATCGCCCTGCCTGGCATGACCTACGTGTTTCGAACTTCCACCCAGTTTCTGACCGGCGCTTATGAGGTCAAGCCCACCCCAAAGGAACTGTTGCACCTGCTGCTTTTTCTGGGCGGAAGTGGAGAGAAACTGGTGCTGGCCGGCGTCTTGTGGGTTGCCGGCGTGCTTGCCATCCGCCGCGAGCGCCATAGCGCCGGCCCTGACGCTTTCTGGCGGGGAATGCTGATCATCTTGTGGATCATTGTGCCGATTTTCCTGATCGGCGTGGCGTCGTTGCACTATCCCATGTTCGTGCAGAGATACATGATTTTCTCGCTGCCCGCGGCCATTATGCTGGCCGGTCGAGGGATGAGTGCGCTGCCCAGGCGGCACATCGGACTGTGGCTGGTCGTCGCCCTGTGCGTGGCGTCCATTGTGAACATCGTTCGCGGATATTACAAACCGCGCGAGGACTGGCGCAGCGCCACCAATGCAATTGTCGTGTCGGCATCCGCGGGAGACGCTGTTCTCATTTACCCGGACTATGCACGACCCGGTTTCGACTACTACTACGATCGGCAACGGCAAAACGCACCAGCGCTGCGCGTCTTTACTCCTGTCTTCTATGGATTTGGGGAGAATGATGACAGCTTATTGCGGGCCCTTGGCTCCAACCCGACGCAATTTCGTCACGTGTGGGTGATGGCCCGTCAGGCAGGCCCGGACTGGGACAGTCCGCGTGGCGGACATGGGGCGGTCGCTGCGCAATTGCACTCTGTTTTCGGTGCGCCGGTGACCAGGCAATTCCAGAACATCACATTGCTCGAGTTTGGCCACTGACCGTCCCGCGCCAACCGACATCCTCAGCACGACTTGCAGTATCCTGATTTGTAGTCGTCGTTGGCGACGTCGCGAAGCGGTTGTTGAGTCCGCATCCCGCTGAGCATCAAAGATTCAATGGCGGAGCAATCCCAGCAATCTGAGCCCGAGACCTTGCGCTCCATCCTGGAACAGGAGAAACAGGAGTTTGCGCGGCCGGCCTCCCGGAAATCCAGGTTGGGGCTGGCGGTGCGGGCGTTGCGCCATCGTAACTTTCAGCTGTTCTTCGCCGGCCAGGCCATCTCGCTGGTCGGCACCTGGATGCAGACCGTTGCCCAGTCGTGGCTGGTGTATCGCATGACCGGCTCGGCGTTGCTTCTGGGAGCGGTGGGATTCGCCAGCCAGATTCCGGTCTTCATCTTTGCGCCGATTGGCGGCATCGTGGCCGACCGCTTCAACCGCCGCCGGGTGGTCATCGCCACCCAGATCGCTTCCATGGTCTTGGCGGCGATACTTGCCTTGCTAACCCTGACAGGACGCATCCAGGTCTGGCAAGTCATGGCGATCGCGGCCGGGCTCGGGGTGGTGAACTCGTTCGACATTCCCGCGCGCCAGGCGTTTCTGATCGACATGGTCTTTCGCGAAGACCTGCTGAACGCGATTGCCTTGAACTCTTCCATGTTCAACGGGGCCCGCATCATTGGTCCCGCTATCGCCGGCATATTAGTCGCTTCCATCGGCGAGGGCTGGTGCTTCGCCGTCAATGCGGTCAGCTATATCGCGGTCATTGTCGGCCTGCTGCTCATGCGCATCGAGCATCCTGCCAACCTTGCCAATGCAGGCTCGCCACTGGAAAACATCCTGGAGGGATTTGCTTTCGTGCGAAATACTGGCCCCGTCCGCGCCATCCTGCTGTTGCTTGGCGTCGTAAGTTTCGTTGGGATGCCCTATGCCGTGCTGATGCCGGTCTTCGCCGACAAAATCTTGCACGGCGGCGCCCGGGGACTGGGCATTCTGATGGGAGCCACCGGCGTGGGAGCGCTGCTGGGCGCGGCCAGCCTAGCGGCCCGGGTCGGCGTGAAAGGCCTGGGAAAGTTAATCGCTTTTGCCGCGGGAGGCTTTGGAGTCAGCCTGATTCTGTTCGCGTTTTCGAAAATATTCTGGCTGTCGACCGTGCTGCTGGTGCCGGTCGGCTTCACCATCATGGTGCAGATGGCCTCGTCCAACACGCTGATTCAGGCGATGGTTCCTGACCGGCTGCGAGGCAGGGTCATGTCGGTTTACTCGATGATGTTCATGGGCATGGCGCCGCTGGGAGCGCTAAGTGCCGGGGCCATGGCCCATCGTCTGGGCGCTCCGTTGACCGTCGCGCTGGGAGGCGTGGTGTGTATCGCGGCCGCCATCTGGTTTGCCAGGCACATGCCGTCGCTGCGCGCAGAAGTCCGTGAGCTGGTGCTGGCGCAAGGCATGACCGGCGGCTCGCCCGCGCAGGAAATCACCAGCCGGGGATTGTCGTGAGCTGGGGCTAGTGCCCGGCCGGCGGTTTGCGGGTGGTGGTGGGCGCAGTACTGCCGGTGGTCACTCCCAAACGGCGCAGCCGGTCGCGTGCCTGCGATGCTTCGATAGAGCGCGGATAGCGGCTGATGAGGCTCTTCAACTCGCGAATGCCGGCCTCGCGCTGCCCCAGTTCAAGCAGGGCGTAACCTTTTTTTAACTCCGCCGCCGCTGCCTTGTTCCCGCCCGGATACTGCTCCAGCACTTTGTCGTAATCGCGCGCCGCCGCCTCGAAATTTCCCTGGCGATACTCGATGTCTGCCAGATAGAACTGAGCGTTCCCGGCCAGATCGTTATTGGAGTAGTACTTGACGTAATCGCCGAATTCCTGCGACGCCAGATCGTATTTTCCCGAGTTGTAATCGCGCAGAGCGTTGTTGTACAAAACGTCGGCCGGAGGCGCTTGCGAAGCGCCCGGGTTGGAGTCTCCCCCCGCCGCGGGCGGTCCGGAAGGAGCGGCGTTTCCAGGCTGCCCGGCTGCCAGGTTCTGGCCGCCTTGCTGCATATTGTCGAGCTGCTTGCTGACTTTCGCCAGGCGCGATTTCAGTTCGTCCACGGTATCGTGCAGCGACTGGATTTGCCCCGAAATCTGTTCCATGCGGCCATTGGTGTCGCTCTCCTGCCCCTGCAGCTTTTGCTGCAAGTCGGTCACCGCCGTGTTCATTTTGTTGACGCTGTCGGCGCTTTGCTCGACCAGGTTCTTCAGCGCGCCCATGTTCATGTCGATGGACTGCTGCATGCGGGCCACCTGGTCCTGCAGCGCCTGCACCTGGGTTTGCAGTTGGATAAGGTCCTTGTTCGCGGCGGCCGCCGGTAGGGCGGCGGCCATCAGCAACACCGCCAGTGCCAGCCAAGCCACATTGTTCCGAAATCGCATAGTCAGTCCTGTCCTGCGTCTGAGTTTTCGCTCCTGATGAGACTACACCAGCTTCCCATTGTCATCACGAATGGGCTTTCGAATTGCCAGTCACGAATGGGCTTCATCTGAGATCTGCTTTTTCTCAACAGTGCGCCAGCGCCGACAAGAGCAGATCCCTCGCTTCGCTCGTAATGACAACTCAAAGGGACGGGCCTTCATGACAATTCAAAGGGACGCGCACTTCCCAAGCACCGCCCGTTCCGGGTTCGCGCCTTCCTTACTTCTGATACACGAAGTGCCCACGCCGGTTTTGCTGCCAGCACGACTCGTTGCTTTCCGTGCAGAACGGTTTTTCCTTGCCGAAGCTGATGGTACGGATGCGGTCAGAGGAGATACCCAGCTGCACCAGAGCCTGCCTGACGGCGTTGGCACGATTGTCGCCCAGCGCCAGGTTGTACTCGGTGGAACCGCGTTCGTCGCAATGGCCCTCGATGGTGAACTTCATGCCCGGATGTTGCTGCAAGAATCGCGCATCCGCCTGTAGCACCTGCTGATACTGCGGCGAAACATCGTAGGCGTCGTAATCGAAGAACACATCTTTCATGTTCTGGGAGAACAACTGCTCGTCGGTACCGCTGGAGGTTTGCTGCGGCGGCGGGGCCGGAGAACTTATCACGGTGATGCGCGCCGTGGCTTCCTGGGTGCCGGCATCGTTCTTCGCCACCAGGTGATAGGTGGTTGACTCCGTAGGGGTCACGGCCCGCGAACCGCTGGGATCGACCTTGCCCAACTGGTCGATGGTGACGTCGGTGGCAAAGTCGGTGCGCCACGTCAAGGTGCTCGCCTGGCCCGCTTGAATGGTGTTGGGATTCGCGGTGAGCGAAGCAGTAGGCGCGGGAGGAGGTGGCGGCGGAGGTGGCGGCGGCGCCGAGGCCGTCTTCTTCTTGCCACAAGCACTGACGGCCAGCACCAAGGCGAGGGCAACGATAATCCGGATCCATTGACTCCTGGTTAGCTTCAACTTTCTTCCTCCACTTTCCGGCGAGAGCACTCGCATCAGTTCATGCCAGGGCCGAAGTGTGCTCCCTTCCGCGCCCGTTTGCTTGCAGGCAAATCTTATTTAAAACTCCAATTCGGCTGCGTGTTTTCTCCCGCAGTCGTCAATTGCCGCACCTCGCTTCCGTCGGCGAGCATGGAATAAATCTGCACCCGGCCGGTGCGGCTCGACTGAAACACGATATGCCGTCCGTCGGGCGACCACGACGGAAAATCGTTGCGCCCTTCCTCATGGGTCAGTTGTGCCCACTGTTTGCTGGCGATGTCCATCACATAGATGTCGCTGGCCCCGGGCGCGCCCGGACCGTAATGGCGGATCCACGCAAACGCCAGGAACTGGCCATTCGGCGACCACGACGGCGATACCGCATAGCCCTGATCGCTCACCCGGACCACATTTGTTCCGTCAGATGCCATGGTGTAAATCTGCGGTAGCCCGCTGCGGCCACCAACCCAGGCAATCTGCGCGTTAGTCTTGGGGTTCCAGGTGGGCGAAACGTCGGGTCCTTTGGCCTCGGTGAGCCGGCGAGCACTTCCACCGGCGGAGCTGACCGAATAGATTTCCGTGTTGCCCGTGCGCGACGACGAGAAAGCAATGTTCTGGCCGTCGGAAGACCATGCGGGCGAGTAGTTGTCTCCACCGAAGTGCTGAAAACTCACATTGCGGCCCAGTTCCAGCGAGTACATCAAAATCTGCCAGCCTTCCTTGGTGACGCCGGAGTAGGCTACGCGGGTGCCGTCAGGTGAAACGTGCGGCGAGAGCGCAATGCTTCCCAGGTGCGTCAGTTGCTTCTGGTCGGCGCCGTCGTAGTCCATCTGCCAGATTTCCTTGGAGCCGCTGCGGTTGCTGACAAAATACAGCTTGGTCTCGGCAACTCCCGCGATGCCGCCACCCAGGCGAAGAATAATCTCATCGGCGAAGCGATGGGCGATCAGGCGGGCATTGGCGTCGTTGGCCTGTTCACGGTATTGCTTGCCCAGCACCTGCGGCGACTGCGGATTCTTAGTGTCGTACAACCAGCCTTGCACACTCAGCGATCCGCCCTGAATTCCCAGATTGCCAAAGGCCAGCATGTTGGCATTGGGGGGCGGGCTGCTCCAGTCATTGAGATGCACTTCCTGCGGAGCGCCGGGCACCGACACGGGATAAAAACTCTTGCTCACCATGTCGAAGATTCCCGCCGCCTGCAGATCGTTCCACAGGGTCACGTTAAAGATGGCCGACAGGTTCTGTGTGCCGGTATCGTTGGTGGCCAGCTTGAAGTCGGGCACGGCAAGACGGATCTTCTCGACCCCAAGACCGGTGCCGGTGCGAATCCAGTCCTGGGCCGATGCGAGTGAGACGGCAATAGACAGCACGACGAGCGGGATTATGGCAAAGCGTTTCATCCGTGGCATTTCCAAAGAAGCTCCAATACGGTCCTAGGCAATATCGTTTTGTAACAGGGCACGGCTTTAGCCGCGCCGCAAAACTCTTTATCTTTGTCATCCCGAACCGACTTCAGTCGGTGAGGGACCTGCTCTCCCGGGTGGAAGCCCCCGCATTCATGCGGGGGGATAAGTTCAGCATTAATCCCGCGCTTTAGCGCGGGGCATCAAGAATCCCAGGGCTAAAGCCCATTTCAAAATCGACTCCAGATCCCCCTGCTAAAGCAGGGGGCTTCCACCAAAAGGCATTCCACCCAAGGCCTTCCACCAAAAGCCTCCGACTTTTAAAGAACCCAACCCCCTCACCGCCGATAGTCGAACCAGAACTCGACGGCGACATAACGGCCCGAATACTCCGGAGGCAGCGGGCCAAAGGTATCGATGCGCTGCAGCGCCCGCGTGGCCGATTGATCCAGCGACGGAATCCCGCTCGACTGTTCCACCTTTATGTTCTCCGGCGTTCCCGAGCGGGTGATCTCAAAATAAATGTAAACTCGGCGCGCGGTGTCGATGTTGGGATCCACTTCATATTTCAGCCAGTTTTCCGACACCTTGCGGCGCACCCCGTCCACATACCAGCCGAAGCGGCTGCCAAAATCTCCGGTGCCCCCGGTAAAGCTGAGCCCGCCCTTGGCTCCACCCGCCGTGAACGAACCGTAAGGGCCGCTGACCGGGCCTCCCTGGCCAAACGGAATCCGGTTGTCCTCCACCTTGGCCACTTCCTTCGGTGGCGGCTTTTTCTGCTCAGACTCCCGTGGCCCCTTCTTTTTCGCTTCGGGCGCGGGAATCGGAATCGCCTTGGGCTCTTCTTTGGGGACCTCCTTCGGCGGCGTTTGTGTCAGTCCCTTCGATTCGTTGGCCAGCACGTTTTCGGTCTGGGTCGGGGCTTTCGGTAGCGGAATCGTGCTCACCAGCGTGGCACTCATCGCTCCGCCACTTCCGCTCGTTCCACCCCAACTTTCGCCGCGATTGTGGGGAATCAGATAGCCGAACAACGCCAGGGCGAACAGTGCGACGTGCAGTGTTACCGAGCCGATCAAAGGAGCGCGAAGATTACCCCCGGTCGGAAAGATGTCAACGTCGGCTGCCATTCTTCTCCAGCGGTTGGGTCACGATGCTCACGTTGGTGATGCCCGACTGCTTCACGGCGTCCATCACGCTTGCGAATGCGCCGAAGGGAACGTTCTCATCGGCGCGCACGAAGACCGACTGGCCTTCGGGATCGCGTATCTTCTGGTGCAATTGTTCGCCAATCTGATTAATGTTGACTGGCTGGTTATTCAGGAAGACGCGCTGCTGGCGGTCGATGGTGATCACCAGACGTTCCTCGGTGATCTCCTTCACCGTCCTGGTATGAGGGATCGCGACCTCAATGCCTGACTGCAAAATCGGTGCCGTCACCATGAAGATGATCAGCAGCACCAGCACCACGTCCACCAGTGGAGTGACGTTGATGTCGGCCAGCGATGTCTGGGTGCGGCCCCGTGAATTGGTGAAAGCCATTATCGCCGCTCCACCGGCTCGACCGCGCGAGCGCTGCCCATTTGTGCGCGCTCGACCTCATTGATCAGTTCCAGGCTGAAGTCGTCCATGCGCGCGCCAAACTCGCGAATGTGCTGGGTGAACATGTTGTAGGCGATGACCGCGGGAATGGCGGCGAACAGGCCGGCCGCGGTGGTGATCAGGGCCTCGGAAATGCCGGGCGCAACCGCGCGCAGCGTGGCTCCGCCGGCGGTGCCCAGTCCGTGGAAGGCGTCGATGATGCCCCACACTGTGCCGAACAGGCCAATGAAGGGCGTGACTGCCCCCGTGGTGGCCAGCCAGGGCAGGCGGCTTTCCAGGCGACTCAGTTCTTCCGACGACGCGATCTGGGTGGCGCGCTGCAATGCGGGCATGCGAATGGCATACGGCGCCTGTTTGCGCAGTTCTTCATACGCGCCGTCGAACACCGCGATAAGCGGGCTGGGCTTGAATTGCTCCGCGACGGCGGCGACATCCTGAAGCCGCTCCGACTTGCGGAACGCGCGCATGAAGCGATTGCTCTGCACGCGCGCCCGCCGGAACAGGCCCCACTTGGAGAAAATGATGGCCCATGAGGCCAGGCTGAACACCAGCAGAATTAACAGGACAGCTTTGGCGACGAGACCACTGGATTCAATAAGCCCTGAGATTTCACCGCCGATGGCTGAGGCAAACAAGACAAAATGCACATTCATTGGACGCAACAGGCTCGACTTTCGCTATTCCGCATTATATGCATTTGATGAGCCGGCAGCAGGTCCGCGCAGCGGGGTTCCCTGGTAGTTACGGCGGTGTGATGCTCCAAGAATTGTCATTACGAGCGAAGCGAGGAATCTGCTTTTGCTTGCGTTTGGGGCGACCATGGGAGAGAAAAGCAGATCCCTCATCGACTGAAGTCGATTCGTGATGACAATTCGAAAATGGGCCGTTCGTGATGACAAAACTAAATTTTCTCTCAGGCCCGGCAGCTACGGTTCGCAAACTCACATCCAACCATCGGAGATTACGGGAGGCTACCTAATGAAGGCACTCATCGCTTTGCTTGTGCTGGGATTGGCAGTACTGGGAGGAGCGCAAGCTCCCTCTGGCAGCGCTGGAAGTCAGTCCCCAACCTCGCCGAATGCACAGACTGCTCCTGGCAATTCCGCTGAGGCCGGCGCGAATCCGACCTTGTCCACAAATCAGAACGACAGCGTGCTGCAATCGCAAATCGAGAACGCGTTGCGCAACGAGCCTGCACTCGGCAGCAGCCACATCACCGTGAATGTCACGGACGAGAGCATCAGTCTGAGCGGCACCGTCGGTTCCGGCAAAGATAAACAGACTGCGGAGCGCATTGCCCAGTCGTTCGATGGCAATCGAAAAATGAATGACACGCTGGCCATCACCGGGCATGGGCATTCTGACCTGGCGCCCGACCATTCGGCGTTGAACAACAGCGGCACGGGGAATACGCAGAACCCGGCGGCGGGCCAGAGCAACAACAACGGGACCAACAATCCCCCCACCAAGCCGCCGCAGAGATAAATAACTGCCCGGCTTTAGCGCTACTACCCGAACATCTTTCATTTTGACAACCATGCCCAAAGTAAGGTAGCATCTTCTTGTCGTACGCACATTGTACGTACAAGTAAAACCATGACCTCCATACTCAAAAAGAAACCGGCAGCCAGGCGCCAAAGGATCAACTTTCGCGCCTCGGATAGCGAGGAACGCCTGATCCGCCTAGGGGCGGAGAAGCGCGGTCAAAAGGTGACTCGATTCATCGTTGAAAGTGCCTGTAGCGCGGCTGAAGTAGCTCTGGCAGACCAGAAGCATTTTGAGCTTCCGGCTGCACAATTCGCGCGTTTCGCGCAAGCACTCGACCGTCCCTCAAAGTTCAACCCGGGCCTGCAAAGACTCTTCTCGGAGAAGTCGGTACTTGAGCGACGCTCACACAAAGCCGCCCCTGTCAGCAGTGGAACTGCTGGCGCCGAAGCATAACCTCGCGGATTTTGACTGCGGCAAGCACATCTCCCTTACGGAGTGGTTGAAGCGCTTTGCCCGTATGAACCAGGCGAGCGGAGATACCCGGACCTATGTTGTCCACCGGGGATCAACGGTCGTCGGATATTACTCTCTCGCTCCTGGAAGCATTTCAAGGAAAGATGCCACCATGCGCGCAAGCAAGTCAGCCCCTGAACCAATCCCGATCGTCCTGCTAGCTCGCCTGGCGGTCGACAAACGGGAGCAGGGACGAGGCCTGGGTACTGCTTTGCTGAAGGATGCCCTGCAACGTGCGTACGCCGGCGCGGAGATCATCGGAGGCCGGGCCGTCCTTGTGCATGCTATTGACCCTGAGGCTGCGACCTTCTACCGAAAGTACGGATTCGAGAGTTGCCCCGGTCTTGAATTGCACCTGATGCTGCTGATGAAGGACCTGCGCGCCGCTTTAGGGCTGTGAGCGCGGATTCGACCATTACCAGAGTGGTACAATTTCGGCGACTTCCCATTTGATTTGGGGCTGATTCGTCACCGTTCTCGCATGGCTCGGCCTATTCTTTGCCCGAAGCAAAAGGAGACTCATGAGTTCTGCCAGTGCTGTCCCCCCAGTTGAGCAACCGCCTCTTTCCGAAGTCGAACGTGTGGCGGACACCTTCATCGCCCCCAGCAAGACCTTCACCGACCTCCGGCGCAAGGCGAGTTGGTGGGTGCCCTTTGTACTGCTGTCGATCGCAAGCTGGGTGCTGGTGGCAGTGGTCGACAAGAAACTGGGCATGGAAAAAGTTGTCGAGAACCAGATGGCGCTTTCGCCCAAGCAGGCGGAGAGGCTCGATCAGTTGCCTCCCGAGCAGCGCGCGGCGCAGATACAGACCATCGTCAAGGTCAATCGCATAGTTGGCTACGCGTATCCGGTGATCATGGTGATCTTTATTGTCATCATATCCGCGGTATTGCTGGGGACGTTCAACTTGGGCTTCGGTGCGCACGTTACCTTTAACCAGGCCATGGCCATCAGCATGTACGCATCCCTGCCCGGAATCATCAAGGTGCTGATTGCCGTCCTGGCGATCAGCGTGGGGGGAGGCGAAAGCTTCACCTTTCAAAATCCGGTCGCCAGTAATTTGAGCGGCCTGGTTGATTCCAGTAACCACTTCCTCTACTCCATTGCGACTTCGCTGGATGTATTCACCATCTGGTCGATTGTGCTGACTGGTTTGGGATACGCCTGCGTGACCAAGCTGAAACGCGGGACAGCCATGGCCGTTGCCTTCGGCTGGTGGGCGGTGGTGGTGCTGGGAGGAGCGGCGGTTTCGGCGTTGTTCTCCTGAGGAGTACAAAAGCAAATTTCTCGCTGCGCTTGTAAGGACAATTCCCAAGCACGCTCTGTTAGCCTTGCCCGAATTGGAACTCACCTCATCTGAAACACAACTGAAGCGCGGAAGAAGTCCCAAACTGGTATATACTTCGGCTACTCAGTAGATTCCCGTCGCACTTGGGCGGGTCGGGGCGCAATTATTTTCATATGCCCCGAGGCGGATACTTAGCGGAGCGAGCGAGTCGAGGCCGGCTTGGCCGTTTGGAACTGAGAGTGCATTACCGGCATAATTTTCTTCCTACGCCCCCGGCGCACTTTCACCCATTGCGGACGCCTGGACCGCCTGGTGGAGGTGTCGCTTGGATCTGGTATTCATACGCGTCTTATTCGTCCTCATTACTGCGGTTGCCAGTTACGAACTGCATCCGCTTGGGTTAGACAGATGGCCCGCCGCCGCCGTGGGAGTGGCCGTCGGACTTGCGGTGGTGCTGTTTGAGTTCCGCCTGCGCCAAACCAGCCTGAAGCGGCTGATCGGGGCGGTCATCGGAAGCATCCTTGGCATCATCGGGGCCTACCTTTTCAGTCTCGTCATTCGCAACAGCATTCATGAAGGTCCAACGCAAAGCTTTCTCCAGCTTTTCGTAATGTTGATCATGGCCTATGTAGGCCTGGTGGTGGGCGCCGGCAAGGGTGACCTGCTCAACCTGGCGGCGCTGGGGGGCATTTTTGGTGGCGAGAAACAATCCAAGAAGAGCCACAAGATACTCGACACCAGCGTCATCATCGACGGCCGCATCGCCGACATCGCCGAAACCGGCTTCCTCGATGGCGTGATCGTCATTCCCCAGTTCGTGTTGCGCGAACTTCAGCTGGTGGCCGACTCGGCTGATTCCATGAAGCGTAACCGCGGCCGCCGCGGTCTCGACATCCTGCAGCGGATCCAGAAGATCGCGACTTTGCAGGTGCAGATCGTGGAAGACGATTTTCCCGCCGTGCGCGAAGTTGACCTGAAGCTGATCGAGCTGGCCAAGGTGTACGAAAGCAAAATTGTCACCAACGATTTCAACCTCAATAAAGTGGCGCAGCTGCAAGGCGTCGCGGTGCTGAATATTAACGAGCTGGCGAACTCGTTGAAGCCCATTGTCCTCCCCGGCGAAATCATGAAGGTTTTCATTCTGAAGGAAGGCAAGGAGTACAACCAGGGTGTCGCCTATCTGGACGACGGAACCATGGTGGTGGTGGACAACGCCCGCAAGATGATCGGCAAGAACATCGATATCTCGGTGACATCGGTGCTGCAAACCACCGCGGGGAAGATGATTTTCGGCAAGTTCGACGAGCGCACCACAACCATCGCACGCCCGGTCGAGGCGCGACCGGAGTTCCGCAAGGCGTCTCCGCCAACCCCGGTGGTAGTGGTTCCAGAAACCCCCAAGTCGGACTAGTTCCGAAGGGCAGCGGAAGCGGTGTCCCTGCTAGCGTAGTTCCTGTATCCGATGTCGGGTGGAGCATGCCTTTACAGGCTGCTGAATAAAGCGATGTTTATGCTTTTGAAGGGGCGCACCTTTAGGTGCGCCATTGTAAACCCTTTATTTTTGTCATTCCGAGGGGCTTCAGCCCCGAGGAATCTGCGGTTTCTTTCATCGCGACGGGTTTTCAGGGGCCTGTTCAGGCGCTGAGGCGGTGCTCCAGGCAGTTCACTTTTTCCAGAGCGGAAACGTGCGCTAGGGAGTCTGCGTGCACCGTGGCTGCACTCAGGCTAATCGGATGCCTCGTCGGGCGTCCTGGGGGTCTTGCGTCGACCCTGGAGCCTCCTAGGGCACTTGCTGGCACTTTTAGGATATGTGCTGGCGCCAGACAGTGGCGCATACACCCCAATCTACATAGCACTTATGCGCCATTGAGCACGCTGCAGTCCCTGCGAATCGCTGATAAAGCATTGCGATAGAAGCTGGTTATTCGCCCCTCGCGACACAACTCCTATAGCAACCTAAACCCTTCACCTTGGAACTGAAGAAGAGTGGCCTTGTTGCGCGGCTTCTGCCCTTACTTATACGATATTTTTTTGCCGGTTCTCTCATCGGATGTCACTATTAGCAACTCTAGACTTGGATCGCACAGCTCTCTGTTTTTGCAGGTGATCATGGCTGAAGAAGGTGAAAAGCAGGCGTTGGGAACGGAGGCCGTGGCTCCTCCAAAGAAGCCCACTACCGCATGGGAGATACTCAACAGCCAGTTCATGTTGTGGGTACTGGGGAGCGTGGTGCTCTCCGGTATTACGGCTTACTGGAACCATCGTACAGACCAGAGAGAGGAGGCCCAGCGACAACACCAATCCGCTGAAAAAGAGAAATCAGACAAAGTGCAGAGGGACATCGACAGACAGCGCGAGGATTCACAGTTTTTAGGAACGATGCTCCCTTACCTGACCAGTCCGGATCTAAATGTTCGGCTGCGAGCCGTCGACGTAATTCTTGCGCGCTATCCGGACGGTTCCTTGCCGCCCAAAGTTTCCCAACTCACGGCGAAGATCATCGACTCTGCCGGCAGCAGCCAGACGAATCAGACCGAAGAAACGAAGAGTTTGATCGCCAGTGCGGTGCAGCAGTTGCCCGCCCGCGTGTATCTACAGATTCATGACGACGGGCAACGAACGAAGGCAAAAGAGTTACAGGGCCTTCTTCGACAACAAGGACTGCTTGTGCCAGTCATCGAAATCGTCAGTGCGCCGGTGAAACAAACCTCAGTTCGCTACTTCAACGACTCCGACATGGCGACTGCGGAGAAAGTTAAGGACCTGCTGATGAAGAACGGTTTTCCTGAAGCCGTGATGCAGAAATTAGGGATGAAGGCGAATCCAGGCACGATTGAGGTTTGGTTCCCGGGTACGTCTTAGGGAATTGCCCGCGCTCTCGTGCGATGTTTACATTCTTCCACGCGCGCCGTGTACACCACCCCTGCCGCTCCATCTTAGCGACAGGGGAAAGAACTAAACGTTCACAGCGCTACGCCCCGATGACGGCCACCAACTCCTTCACCGAGTCGGCGCTCTTCTGCAACGCGGCTTGCTCTTCCGGAGTCAGTTTGATCTCGATGATCTTCTCGAGGCCGTTCGAGCCCAGCTTGCAGGGCACGCCGACGAAGAGCCCATTGATGCCGTACTCGCCTTCCAGATAGGCGGCGCAGGGCACGATCTTTTTCTTGTCCTTGAGGATGGCCTCGACCATCTCGGTGACCGCGGCTGACGGCGCGTAATACGCACTGCCGGTCTTGAGGTACTTAACGATCTCGGCGCCGCCGTCGCGGGTGCGCTGCACCAGGCGTGCGATGGTGGCTGCATCCATCAATTCAGTGATGGGAATGCCCGCCACGGTGGAGTAGCGCGGCAGTGGGACCATGGTGTCGCCGTGGCCGCCCAGCACAAACGCGGTGACGTTCTCGACGGAAACATCCAGTTCGCGCGCAATGAACGTGCGGAAGCGCGCCGAGTCCAGGATGCCGGCCATGCCGATGACGCGATTGCGCGAAAAGCCGCTGAGCTTGTAAGCCGCCTGCGCCATGGCATCGAGCGGGTTGGAGACGATGATCAGAATGCAGTTGGGCGAGTACTGCACTGCCTTGCCCACCACGTCGCTCATGATCTTGTAATTGGTGTTGAGCAGGTCGTCGCGGCTCATGCCGGGCTTGCGCGGAATGCCGGCCGTGACTACCACAATGTCGGAGTTGGCAGTATCAGCGTAATCGTTGGTACCGACTACGGCCGAGTCGCGCTTCTCGATCGGCATGGCCTGTAGCAGGTCGAGAGCTTTGCCCTGGGGCACGCCTTCGATGATGTCAATCAGTACGACGTTGGCCAGTTCCTTCGACGCCAGCCAGTGCGCCGCGGTGGCGCCCACGTTGCCCGAACCTACTACCGTTACCTTTTTACGCATGATGCCTCACAGTTATTGAAGTATGAAGTATGTATTCACAGCAACGAATCTGAAATCGAGAATTGGCGAAGGAGTCGAAAAACAAATCATTCACCACGGAGGCACTGAGGACACGGAGTTATTAGTTTCTATTGAGTTTTCTCCGTGATCTCCGTGCCTCCGTGGTGAAAACTAGCCAGCTACTCTGCCACCAGCTCCGCCACCGGCGCCATGTTGTGGATCATCTCGGTCGCGAACTCGCTTGTTCTGACTTTGGTCGCGCCTTCCAGCATGCGCTCGAAGTCGTAGGTGACCTTCTTCTGCAGGATGGTGCGCTCCAGCGAGTCCTCGATCAGGCGGGCGGCCTCGTGCCAGCCCATAAAGTCGAACATCATCACGCCCGACAACATAACGGAGCCGGGATTGATGACATCTTTATCGGCGTACTTGGGAGCGGTGCCGTGCGTGGCTTCGAAGATGGCGTGCTGGTCTCCGACGTTGGCGCCCGGCGCAATGCCGAGTCCACCGACCTGGGCGGCGGCGGCATCGGAAATGTAGTCGCCGTTCAAGTTGGGCGTTGCCAGTACCGCGTACTCATCGGGACGGGTGACGATCTGCTGGAAGATACTGTCGGCGATGCGATCGTTGATCATCAGCTTGGTCTTCCACGCGCCCTTACCATGGGTGGCATAGATGTTGCGGATCACGCTCCGCACTTCCTCGTACAGCGCCTCGCGGAAGTCCTGCTGCGCAAACTCCAGGCCGGGCTCAACCATCTTGGCGTTGTCCTCGACCGACAGTCCCGGATTTTTGTCGAGGTTGCCGATGATCCAGCTTTCGCGCTCAGTGATGACCTGGTCGCGGAACTCCTGGGTGGCCAACTCGTAGCCCCATTCGCGGAACGCACCTTCGGTGTACTTCTGGATGTTGCCCTTGTGCACAATGGTCACCGATTTGAGTTTGTTGGCCAGCGCGTATTGAATGGCCATGCGCACCAGGCGCTTAGTGCCGGTGATGGAGATCGGCTTGATACCGATGCCGGAATCCTCACGCACGTGCTTCTTGGTGCCGGCCAGCATCTTGGTGTTGATGAAGTCAATCAGTTCCTTGGCCAGCGGCGTTCCCTGCTTCCACTCGATGCCCGCGTAAACGTCTTCGGTGTTCTCGCGGTAGATGACGATGTTCATGCGCTCGGGATGCTTTACCGGCGAGGGGATGCCCTGGTAATACTTCACCGGGCGAACGCAGGCATACAGGTCGAGAAGCTGGCGCAGGGCGACGTTCAGCGAACGGATGCCGCCGCCAATCGGGGTGGTCAACGGGCCCTTGATGCCGATGCGCAACTCGCGGAACGCAGCTACAGTGTCGTCGGGCAGCCAGGTCTTGAAGCGATCCATGGCCTTTTCGCCGGCGAACACTTCGTACCAGGCGACCCGGCGCTTGCCGTTATAGGCAATCTCGACTGCCGCATCGAATACGCGGACCGACGCTTTCCAGATATCTCGGCCGGTGCCGTCACCTTCGATGAAAGGAATGATGGGATTGTCTGGGATGACAAGCTTACCGTTTTCGTAAGTGATCTTGGTCCCGCTGGTAGGCAAAGGAATTTCGTTGTAAGAAGCCGCCACAAGGCACCTCGAGGAGTTTGGATATAAATTGGCCTAAGCTGTAAACAGCCAGGTGTCGGGACCAGGAAGCACGTCCGGCGGTACGCCGGAAACCTGAATCAATATGATGACAGCGACGGGTGGACCATCCTCAGCCTACATCTGCCGCGTCCGGATCAGAAACGCCTGCTGCCGTGTCCCGAACCTATCAACGTTATCACCAGCGGATGTGAGGTTCAACGAAAAGAGGGCGGAAAGCCGGTAATCGGCGTGACACATTGGTGGGATCGACCTACCGTGCCCAGACTAGCACAAGCCTGCGAAGTTTTTGCCTTGTGAATCGCCAGATTCGCAGTACAATATGCGGTTTGCAGCGTGAGGAGGCTATGCCGGCAACTGATTCCTCGCTCCCCCCTTTCCGGTATGAGTTGGAAATTCTCGGGCGACAACACTGTAGTGAAGTGTCACGGCAGAATCGTCAGCGACACCGCCGACGAATTGAAGCAACTGGTTAAGCCGATGATCCCCAAGTGCCGCCGCATCATACTCGACCTCAGCGATGTCGAGTTCATCGACAGTTCCGGCCTGGGCACGCTGGTGGGGCTGAAGGTCTCGGCAGCCTCGGCAGCCTACTGCAGTCTGGAGCTCAGCAACCTCTCCCCGCTGGTGAAGGAGTTGCTGCGTACCACCAGACTGATTCAATTGTTCGGGGCGGGTTGACGGACGCCACTCAGGCCTCGATGGTTCTGAGATAAGTCTCGCGTGTCTGCCGCAGCACCTCGGACAGCCGCATCTCGAGATCGAAGCTGTCATCTGCGTGCAGTACCCGCCACACCAGCTTTTGCAGGGCGCGATGGGGATGGGCGGCAACCGGCAGCCATTTGCGCGCCCTTCCGGTCACCAGGCGCACCAGATGCTCGAGGGTGCGCAGGAACAGCGCGCTCTGCACCAGTTGGTCATGTTCGGCGGCGTTCAGCAATCCATGCTCATGCAGCAGGTGCAGCCGCTCCCGCAGATTTCCCGCAAGCCAGAGGCGATGCCGCGCCTGTAGCGAACCTGTGAGGTAGTCAAGGTCGTAGATTCCACCCGCGCCGCTCTTAAAGTTCGCAGCCGTCTCACTTCGTTCCAACCGCAGACGAACGTCGGTCAATTCCGCATCGAAGTCAGGCCGGGTCGCGATCTCTGCAATTCCCTTACGTACCGCCTGTGATGCGCGACTCCCGAGTTCGCGGTCGCCCGCCACATGGCGCAACTTAAGATAGGTCAGCGCCTCCCATGGCTTGGCCTCGTCGCGGAAGTAGGCGGCCAACTGCGTGGGAGTGACGATTAGTTCGCCTTCGCGGCCATGCGGGCGCAGGCGAGCGTCCACCGGAAACACCGCGCCATCCTGGGTGTATGCCGCCAGCGCATCCATCATCTGGGCGGCGACGCGGTGGGTCTCTTCCGCATCGCTGCCTTCGTCGCAAACGAACAGCACATCGGCATCCGACAGGAGATCGAATTCGCCGGCCCCCAACCTTCCCAGTCCCATGACCGCCAATCCGGCGGGAGCGCCGGCAATCACCAGGGCAGCCTGGATCGCAGCCTCAGCCGCGGAGGTGTTCTCGCTGAGCGAGTCGAAGACTTGGCGCAACTGAAACAGATCGCGCGCGCCCGACAGGAACACGCGGCGGCGGTAGTGGCGTCGCAAGATGGCGTTCGCCTCGGAGCGGTCGACCTTCTCCTGGGCGAGGTAAGCGAAAACGGGATCGGCCGTGACCCTTTCGCTGCGCGGGCCTTCGTCGAACAATTCTGCCTCGCCGGGAGCTGACAGCTCCTCCAGTTGCGGCAGTAGCGCGACCTCCGCCGGGTGGCGAACCAGGATGTCGGTCAGATACTCGCTGAACTCAAAAATGGTGAGCGCCCGGTCCACCGCTTCGGTCGAGCGCAGCACCGCGCCATAACGCTCCGAGGTAGTTCCTGCTGAACTGAGGAAGCGATCGAGATTGCGCCGTGCATGCTGCGACAACTCGCTGCTGCCGGCGATTTCCCTCAGCCGCGGGGAATCGACCGCCAGCCGCTGCATCATCTGGCTGTAGGAACTGTCGGGGGTAGTGGGAACCTCCGGATGCAACTGAAATTCAGGCGGGCGTTGGTCCTGGCTCTGCTCCTGATAGATGACCCGCTGATAAATCTCCACCACCGCCGCCATGCGCCTTTGCACATGGGCCAGAAACTCTTCCGGGGACGGCGCCGTCGTACCTTCCTGGGCGAGCCCGCGCGCCAACCACTCCAACTCGCGGCGCGAGTCCGGCAGCCGATGCGTCTGCTGGCCCTGACGCAGTTGCAGGCGGTGCTCCAGGTTGCGCAGGAACTCGTAGGCGTTGCTGAGGTTGTGAAAGTCTTTGCTGCCGATGTGTTCCTTGTCGTACAGCTTCTGCAGCGCAAACATTGTGCCCCGCGAACGCAGCCACGATTCGCTTCCGCCATAAACACGCTGCAGGCACTGCACCAGAAATTCGATGTCGCGAATGCCGCCAGCGTCCAGCTTCACATCGATGCCGCCCTGCCCGGTCTGCTTCAGCACGCGCCGGCGGCGATGACTTCCCATTTTCTCCCGCGAGGCGAGCGCCGTCTTAATGGCAGCGAAGTTCAGCTCAGGGCGATAAACGAAGGGTTGCACCCGGCGCACAAACTCGCGCGCCAGCCCCACATCGCCCGCCGAATGGCGCACCTTGATCATGGCCTGCAACTCCCAGTCGTGGGCCACGTGGGAGTAGTAATGGATAGCGTGGGGCAGCGGTACCGCGGGCTCGCCTTCGTTCCCCTGGGGACGCAAGCGCAGATCGATGCGGAAGACCGGCCCTTCGCGGGTGTGGCGCGCGAGCAACTCGGTGATCTGCTGGGCCAGCCGGATGAAGTATTCCCGGTTGGGAATCTCCGCTCCTGGCGGTTCCACCCCGCCGTCGTAGAGATACAGCAGGTCAATGTCGGAGCTGTAGTTCAGTTCGTTGCCGCCGAGCTTGCCCAGAGACAGCACGGCAAAACGCGAAGCGGTCACGCGGCCTTCCGGGTCAAGTCGCTGCGTGGATCCGTAGCGGTGCTGAAGTTGGGAATGGACTTCGCGCAAAGCTTCTTCGATCAACACATCCGACAGGGCGGAGATTTCGGCAGTCGTCTCCGCCAGGGTGGCCACTCCCAGCACGTCGCGCAACATGATGCGGACGTACTCGCGCTTCTTGAAGCGGGCCAGCAATACCGCCGTATCGGTTTCGACGAGCGCGATCGCATGCGGGCGAAACTCTCCTGCAATTCTTCGCGCGAATGGGTGCGGTCCAGGCTTTGGTCGCGCACGAAACCCTGAAATAGATCGGGGTTGTGGACCAGCGTGTCGCCCAGCCAGGAGCTGCCGGCGAAGACCACTACGGCGTAGTGAATCAGGAACGGATGCCTCTGCAGCAGGCGCAACACCTCGGGCGAGGCCGATTCGGCCAAACGTTCAAACTGATTGACCGCGGCATCGGGATTCGGCGAGCTGGGAAGCAGGGCGACCAGCGTCTCTTGCACCGGGGCAGGCACCAGTTGGCGAATGTGCGCCAGATTTCGCCGCGCCGCCTCCGCATCGTGAAACTGCACGTTCGCAGGGAGTATCGCGGAATCAGGCTGAGTGGTGTTGGGCACGCGTTGTTCCAGGGGACGACCCGGCGCAGCGGTCGCGGCGCGAGCACCCAGCCGCAACCATAGCACGCGAAACTCAGTAGAGCGCCGCACTACCCAGAGAACTCGACGCCTATTTTGCCTGCGCCCCTGTCAGCATGGTCAGCAACATCACCACGTCGGTCCGCGCGTAGATGGCGTGGGGCAGTTTGGCCTCCATGAAAACCCACGAGCCGGCAGACAGCTCTTGCACCTCGCCGTCAAGGGTCAGGCGGGCATCACCCTGAAGAATCTCGATGACGGCCGGGACTGCGGCCGTATGCTGCGATAGTTCCTGTCCTCCGGCAAAGCCGAAGAGGACGACCTTCATGTAGTCATCGCGATGAATGGTGCGGCTGAGGGTGCCGTCCCGTGGAATCTCGACTTCTTTCAGCAGGTTTGCAATGACAGAAAACTTGGCCAAGGAACCATCCTTTACTAGCTTACTAGCTTAGTTGGGCTGCGCTCAGACCATAATAAGCCACTCCCACGGGCCCTCCACTTTTGACAATGTGGAGAATGCCTCGGCACATTGTTGCAAGAGCTTGCACCAGGCAAGCCCTAATTCGTTGCGTTTTCAGTCACTTACGCTGGTGACAAAATTGCATTGTGATTGGCTGGTGTTCCGGGTCTGAGTCCCCTGTACTCCATAAGACTCGAAGGAGATCCCCATGAAAAAGCTTTTGGTCGTAAATCTGGTATTGGTTTTGGCCCTGTGCTTCGCCAGCGCCACCCTCGCCCGCGCCAACGATGTCGTCGAGCCGTTCCCGACCGCAGGCGACGCCTATTGCAGCGCCACGAATGGTTGCGGAACCCTTCCTGCCGGTGGCCAGACTGCCTTTATGTGGACGACAGGCGATTTCGTCGAGTCGCCGATTTTCAGCACCGGCCAGGGGTCGATCAGCAGCCTGTCGTATGACTTTATGGTCAACGACTTTCTGGGCGGCGGCAACAACGAGACCGTCGGCTACTTCGTGAATGGCACGGAAATCGGTAGCATCACCGTTCTTGACTGCAACTACTGCGGGACCAATGTGGAGTTCAGCGGGACATTCACCTTCGGTCCTATCACTCCGCAGGGCGGGGGATATCAGCTGGAAATGATCCTGCAGAACACCATTCCCGGGGGCGGCGGCTCGATCGCGTTTGTCGACGGCGGAATGTCAACTCTGTCGGGTGGTGGGGGAACTACGCCGGAGCCTAGCAGCCTGATACTGTTCGGTAGCGGTCTGGTGGGTCTTGCCGGCGTGCTGCGCCGCAAGATTAGACTGTAAGTTTTCACCCGGTTCAGATTTGGTGGACCGGGCAGCGCCGCCTCATGGCAGGCGTCTGAGTTGTGCCACTCCTTCCGCCGCTCCGGTCACTAAAATATGACCGCAGCGGCGGAAGGCTTTTTGTGGGTTGCGAACCCAGCATTCCGATTTTTCCTCCAGCAATAGGGGTCCTCCTTCGACTGCGCACGCTCGGCTTTCGCGGACTCGTGCTGCGCTCCCGACGACTCTCCGGGAAATCGCAGCACTCATGAATAATTCGGTCACGTCGCCGCTGGACCGCAATGCACAATTCTGAAACCCACCTATCGGCTGGCTTACAGCCGCCGTTCAGCTATACGGATAAAAGATGAAGAACAGCAGCGAGAGCGCGGTCAAGACCCACAGGCCGGGCTTCAGGTTGCTCGCCCTTCCCGCAACCAACTTGCAGATGGTATACAACACGAACCCCGCGCAGATTCCGATGGCAATGTTGAAGGTGAATGCCATCAGAGAGACGACCGCGAAGGCTGGGACGGATTCGGTGTAATCGGCGAAATCGATCCGCGTGATGGGCGCCAGCATGAACAGGCCAACAATGATGAGTGCCGGCCCGTAGGCTTGCGGAGGAATAGCTGCCACAAACTGCGAGAACAAGAGTGCCAGCAGAAAACAAGTTCCAGTCACCAACACGGTAAACCCGGTGCGGCCGCCCGCCTCGATTCCGGTAGCCGACTCCACGTAAGCGCCCGCCGTGGTGGTGCCCAGGGCGGGTGCGAGGCAAGTGGTGATGGCGTCCACCAGCATCGGGCGCTCGATTTGCGGCAACTGTCCGTTGTCGTCGAGGAACCCCGCGCGCGCCGAAAGCCCGATCAGGGTGCCCATGGTATCCACAAAGGCCATGATGAAGATGGTCAGCACCACGGGGAACGCGCGCCAGGTTAACGCGCCGCGAAAATCCAGTTGCCAGACAATGGGAGTGAGAGTCGGCGGCACGCTGATCAGTCCGTGCGGCGGCGGCGCTACTTTCGCGGCGAACGCCACCATCGCGGTGATCACAATGCCCAGCAGGATGGCGCCGGGAATCTTCCGGATCACGAGGATGGTGATCAACACGAAGCCGAACATGGCCACCAGATCGGGACGCGATGTCAGATGCCCGGCCTGAACCGGCGCGCCGGAAACCCCGACGGTGACCAATCCGGTCTGGTTCAGACCGATGAAGGTGAGAAACAGTCCGATGCCCACCGCGAAGCTGTAGCGCAGCGATGTCGGCACGCCGTCCACAATCCACTGCCGCAGCCGCAAGACGGTCATCACGATGAACAGCGCGCCGGCGATGAAGATGGCCGCCAGTGCGGTCTGCCAGCGAAAACCCAGAAGCTTGCAAACGGTGAAGGCAATGAATGCGTTTTCGCCCATGTAAGGCGCGATGGCAAAAGGACGGTTGGCGTAAAACGCCATGAAGTAGCAGCCGAACGCAGCCACCAGCACGGTCGCCACGAACGATGGGCCCTCCGGAATTCCCGCGGCTGAGAGAATCGCAGGGTTAACTACCACAATGTAAGACATGGTGGTGAAGGTCGTCAGCCCGGCGATCACCTCGCGCCCCAGCGAGGTGCGGTGACCATCAAAATCGAACACGGCATTCAGCCAGTTCAAAAGGCGCTCCGAGGATAATCACCTTTTACGACGACGCGTCCAGTGGATAACGTAACGGCAGCACAGCCAGCTCTCTTCAGGTGTCCCCGCTAACACGGTTCCTTTACTTCGTTGCGAGGTCAGTCATATCGTGAATCGCGGCGCTGACATCGAAAAGATAGACAATCTGATCGGCGGTAAGAACCAGCAACCGCTTGCCGTCGGCACTGAAGGCAGAAAATGCCACTGGCGAACTGAAGTCGTACTCGGCCCGCTGATCGAGCGTGGCCAAATCATAGAGCGAAACCTGCCGCCGTTCGGTCCATACCGCCACCAATAATGAACTGCTCGAGATTTCAGGATGACGCCCGGCAATCGCACCTTTTGCCTCGCCCTTGGCGGAATATACCAGTACACGGTTCTGGTCGTCGCTGGCCGCGAGGTATTCGTTCGTCGCATTCAAGTCGGTTATGCGGAAGGAATTCTTGCCTGTGTCGAAGACCATCGACTCGCGCAACATTCCTGTATCCAGTTCGCATACTTGTGCGAAGTAGACTCCGTCTCTTTCCTTGACGGTTCCGATCCTGGCCGCGAGTGCCGGATCCTGTTTCACCATCGACTGTACGGCCTTGCTTCGGCCATTCCAGAAGAAAACCAGCCTGTTGGCATTCGCGTTGATGAACAGTTTCGGACGCTCGTCCGAAAATGTCTTGGTCCACATCAGCTTGCCGGTGAGATGGTCGTGCAACTCTAAAGTGACGTTGCGGTCGAAACCGGACTTCTCCGTTGCTACGGTCGTCAGCATGTAGCGGCCGGCCAGAATCGCCCGGGCCTTTTCGTCGATGGGATCGCCGGAGCTAATCTCGTTGCCATTCAAGGAAACCTTCGCAACGGTCCGCTCCGTCTCTTCGAACTTCGGGAAATCCAGGTAGAGGGTGGCATCGGGACCGAAATAGCCTGCGCTGAAGCCACGCACATGCTGCAGTCGCTTTCCAGTTTGCAGGTCCCACAGCGCGCCTCGGGATGTCTCCGATACGGCTAGCCATCGCAGGTCGGGCGAGGCCAAGGCAGCTTTAAGTGTTCCCAAAGGTGCTTCTGGAAGTTTCGTGTCCTCGAGATGCTTTGTGGTGGCCATGTCGTACACCTGCAAGTTTCCGTCGGTGCGTTCGGCGATATACTCGGTGTCCCAGATATCGATTGTCTTCCGCTTGCCCGCCATAATAATTTTGCCTTGCTTTAGGTCCATGACCCCAAGCGGGCTGTCCTTGATCGGACGCATCTGCACATAATCGCCATGCGCTACAGGAAAGACATCGGAACCGCCGAGGAATAGGTCCTTATAAATAACCCTGCCCGAAGGAAATTCCACCACCGCGGACTTATCTCCGTGCTGACCCGCAACGCCTATGAAGCGATCATCGGCGAGAAACGTAAATCGGCGGCTCTCAAGCAATTCTTTGACACTGCCTGGGAGTGTTAGCGTTGCATGAGAGGTCAGCTCCATGGCCATTAAGTTTTCAGGACTGCGTGCCACCACCCAGTGGCCGCTCGGCGAAAAAGCAACGCGCGATAATTGCTCGAATACCCTGCCACTTCCGCTCAGAATTCCGACGAGGATGCGCAATAGGGTGGAATAATCGAAATACCTGCCGTTGACGATCACCCAATCTTTCTTGTGCCACAACGACGTGCCGCTGGCGGTGTCATACAGGTCGAGGGCCAGGTCGAGACCTTCATCCGACTTCTGGTGGGTGAGACAGGCCAACGTCTTGCCATCAGGCGACAGGGCACTACTTAAACAGCCCTCTCGGATGAACACTTCGTGAACTTCCACGCGTTTCTGCTTATCGATGTCCCAGCGCTCCACGCGTGGAGAAACTTCCAGCCCGGCGATCTGAAACACGATGCCGCGAGAGTCGGGGGTGAACTGTGCAGGACCGGCATCAGGTGCAGCGATTCGGAACAGAGTCTGCAAGGGACGGCGTGTAAGCACAAAGACATTGCTTTCATCCTGCGCCAGCACGTACTTGCCGTCTGGACTGATGCGGATGCGATGGATGTCGGGGCGCAAACGTTCGCTCAGGACCTGCTTGCTGATGAGTCCGGGCAGCGACTCTTTGGCATGCGAGTCGGAATACTCGACAACGTCGTTTTTCCAAGTGCTGAAGCCGGAAGCGGTATTGATTCGACTTGCGACACAAGAGGCTGGCATAGGCGGTTTGCCATTGACCATCTCCCGCAGCCGCTTCTGGTCAGGCGGGGTTTGACCGAACAGGTCGGACCAGAACCCGCCCGTCTTACGCTGAGTGCCCGCAAGCCGGTCGAAGATTTCGACAAATGCATCCGTCGAATACCCAGCGCGGGAGACCAGGTAGAGTGCGATGCTGTCGGCTTGCACCTGCTCGCGGTCTTCCAGCTTGATATGCTTTTCCCGGTCAGCTCCTGAGACGTGCTGCTTTCGCCGATTGCTCAGATACTGGTTCCATCTGGCAGATATGTCCTCCCGGCTGTTCACCTGGGTTACACCCAAAACCCGGCGGAAGGCTTCGCTCATCTCAATGGCTTCATGGTGGGCAACGATGTGTCCCATCTCGTGTGCCAGGATACCGGCGAGTTCATCCTCGCTGTCCATTATCGCTATGAGCTTGCGTCCAATGTAGATACGCCCGCCCACCACACTGAAGGCATTCGCGGTGGACAGTTCGACGACCATCACTTTGAACGGAGGATGGTCCGGCGGAAGGCCTTGCGCCAAGCGATCAACAACCGCCTGCGCATGACCTGTGACAGCTTCGTCGGTAACGACGGCATTAGTTTGCTTAATCGAGCTGGCAATGATCTCACCCAACTGAACTTCCTGCTGGGGTGTAAACATGTTCGATCCCGGCACAATCTGGGGGACGGTAAGAACTGGACAGGGCTGCTCTGCCGAGCCCGAAATAGAAGCCGTGCAAATGAAAATGACAAGACCGGCTAGAAATCGACGCAGTGGCATGGCCATGTCAACCCCTCAGGAAGAAGGTCGAAATTAGAGGAAATGGTTTCGAGCCGTAGTATAGGCGAAGAACTGCCAGGGATGTTAAGAGGTTCTATACACCCATCGGTCCGCAATGAAGAAATTTATTAGTGAGCAGATAACGATGGCTGCCATGGCCGACGGCATTACCGCGGCGTTGAGGCGTTCTACCAGAAAGTAGACCAAGACTGCATTGCCGAGCAGCGAGGTGAGGCCATTGCCGGCGTGAAAGCGCAAGAGCCTGGTTATTCTTTGTCTCACGCTTTTGAGCTGACGATCGCGCCATGTGAAGCGCTCGTGCCATGCGAAGTTGTGCAGCACTACGATCTCCACTGCCACCGGTGTAGCGGCAACCGCAGGCATGCGGAAGCATTTCGTCAGCACGTAGAGCAGGAGTAACTGCAATGCCGCGCCCAGCAATCCCACCAAGTTGAATTTGCCCAGCCGCGCCAGCAGCCGGCCGGTGCTCCTCATGGCAGCTCTTCTTCCCTGTACAACACGATGGTGTGTCGAATGGTGGCTGATACGGCCATGAATGCCATTCCGGCAATGGCCACAGTGCCCGCGATGTCGAACAGGAGAAATTGCCGGCCCGCGATGTGCGCGTAGGGATGCCCCAGCAGCGCAACGTTTCCTGCCGCCAGCAGGATTCGAATTTCGGTGGGACCAAAGATGCCGTGCGAAAGATGGAAGTGCCCCATCGTGTAGGTCGCAAGATAGCTCTCGATCGAGAGGACGTAGAAGCACACGAGCATTCCGGCCGATATCTGCCAGTGAACGTATCCAGAACAAGCTAGTCCTGCCATCAGGGCCAGCGCGCCAAAGGTATCAGCCATGTGGTCCACGTAGAAACCGTAGCGCGGCCGCTGCTGGTCACGGACTCGTGCCAGTGTGCCATCGAGACTGTCACCAAACCAGTTGAGAACGAGGAAGAAGTTTACCAGCCACAACGCACGCCGGGTACCATGCTGCGAACCCATAGGCTACACCCGCCAATAGCTGCGAAACAAAGCCTAAGGCGGTCAAATGGTCCGAACTGATGGCCTTCGGTGTGCGCTCGGCCAACCATACTAATAAGCGCTTTTCAGCTTCCGCAGTCAGTGACTTGTGGACTCGCAGTGCCTGTACAAACCCACTCTGTCTCCTGTCGGCAAACGTTGCTTCTCTCACATGCACCTCGCATCCTTCGTTCATCGATGTGCTCCCTGGAAAGGGGCTGATAGGAGCGCATTTCTGGTAGCGTTCAACGTGAACTTCAGCGATTCCCGCGGCATGTCCTGGATGATCGGGGTTATCAGCCAAGCCAGACCAGCCGGCAGGTCGCGCGTCAGTGAAATTGCCTCGCACTCAATGAGCAGTCCATCGGGCAGCTCGAGGAAACTCCAGTAAGAGTTCAAGCGCCAAAGAAAGCCGTCGTCTTCACCCTCATGCAGCCTGCGCTCGTGTGCCGTGCCCGCGCCCGCGATCTGCCAAACGTGGGCGCTGCGCGAGAAGCCGTAGCCGGTGACGCCGGTCAGTCCGGTGTGCACCTCGTACTCTGTATCCAGCACGACCGTAACAACCTTCTGCTTCTTCATTCGAATGGCGACGGTCGCTACCCCTCCGCGTTCCGACAAGACTTGAGACGACTGAACCTCGGGTGTGTAGTACTTGGCCAGGTGGTTGTAATCTCGCAGCAGCGCCAACATCTGGGTTGCTTTTCCGCCCGGGACAAACGCCGTGCCGCGCCAGTGGTGCAACAGTCCGCCGCTGACCCCATGCGTGCCGCCATTTACGGGTTCTATTCGCATGGCACCCGATCTCAAGTGGCGCTCCGCGTCAGTTCGCTCGGCCCCGCCAGCATTGAACACGGCAAGGTAGGTGTCAGGGCAAGCGTGTTGGCGGGCCAGCCGTTTTTCCAAAGCGGCTGCATAAGCTTCAAATGCCTGCTGGGCCGATAAGCTCAGCTGGGCGGCCCGACAGTGGGCTGCGAGTAACAGCATGATGGCCAGCATTCCGAGTCGCATCCTTGGCCTCGTGAACCGGAGGATGCACGATGCGAGCGACCGGCGCAATGCACGGCGCCTCAAACGTTCCTCACTTAAGGGTCCAGATGTAACTGATTGCTCAGCCGGGGATTACAAGAAGTTATCTTTCTGGAGTCAAGCCTTTGGAGAGGCTGGTGGGCCGGGTGCGTCGATCATGAATCGCTTCGGACCTTCACGTCACTCTTCGGGGTTTGCGCTGGCTCAGGACCGTCAAGGGCAGCTAGACTGGAGCCCGTGCCAATGACACCAGAGATAACAGGCCGCGTGTTTCGCTTCGGCGCCTTCGAGGTAAACGAGGCGACGGGAGAGCTTCGCAAACAAGGTATCCGGGTGAAGTTGCATTCGCAGCCATTTCAAATACTGGTGATGCTTCTGGAAAGGCCTTCGGCGCTGGTGACGCGCGAGGAGATGCGGCAACGGCTTTGGGGAGAAGACACGTTCGTGGACTTTGACCACGGCCTGAACACCGCAATCAACAAGGTTCGCGAGGCCCTTGGCGACTTGGCGTCCCAACCTCGGCATGTGGAGACGATCTCGGGCAAAGGCTATCGCTTCATCGCGCCGGTGATCCTGGCGTCCCCGGTTTCGAAAGTGTCGGAGGCGTCTGTTGCCTCGGCGGGCGACGCGGTCGCCTCGGTTGCGAAACTTGAACCTGGCTTGCCGGTCACGCCTGCGGATGGGCTGGAGGCGTTTGGAGGAAGACTTCTCGCGGCGCCTCATGAACTTCCTCACGCCCCTCGAACCCTGGTGCGGACTTTGCTCCTACTGATCCAGGCAATGTATTTGGCGTTCTATGTGGGAGCGCTTGCGAACCTTTCAGAGATTTTTGATATTTTTTCGGACGCACGGCTGCTGTCCCCGTCGACACTCACGGCACTGCTGGTGGCGACCGCCGTAGCCATGATCCCGGTGCGCCTGTTCTTTTTCGCGGCGATTGCGTTCGATTTCCAGCAGCTTCCCACCAAGTTCAGGAAACTCTTTCCGGTTCTGCTGTGTATGGATTTCTTGTGGGCGTTGTCACCATTCCTTCTGGTTCATCACGTGAGTTTGGGGCTGGCGCTGGGAATGACCGCCGCTCTCGTATATCTGCCATTTGCGCAACGCTCGCTGGTCCTGATGTATGCCCAAAATCGTTGAGATGATGACGTGATTGGCAACGAACCGGTGAGCCAGAACGATCGATCAACCTTGGGCGAGGTCCGACATTCCGAGATTTTCCTAAAGCCAAAAATTTGGTGGGCCCGGAGGGATTCGAACCCCCAACCAAGGGATTATGAGTCCCCTGCTCCACCGTTGAGCTACAGGCCCGTAAATAACTTACAGACTGGATGAACAGCTGGTGGCAGTACAGGTGGCACTTGGTACCAAACTCTGCGCCGGCTGCTGCCACCCGGTAATGGTCTCCACCGCCGCATGCAAACTGCTGCGGGCCAGGTGGGCATAACGCGCCGTCATGGCGATTGTCCTGTGGCTTGCCAGGATCTGCGTTTTCAAGTTGACCCCCGCCATGGCCAGCCGGGACTTGACCCGAGTTTTCACATGCTTCTGGTCGCTATGGTGGTTGGCGCTGAAGACCAGAATGTCATCGGCCAGTTGCTGAAACTTGATCCCTTCCCGTCGAATGTTCTGGGGCAGCTTTTTTCCGGCTCGCGCCTCCGACTTACGAAGCGCGTACAGCGCGATGGCGTCGCTCTTGCGTCCGACTTTTTCCCGGTGTCGAACGCCGTCTGAAAAATGCTGCACCCACCAGATCCCGGAATTCTTGGGGCGTTCAAAAACTCCGCGGGGCTTGACCCCTGACTTGCGTGGCATAATTCCCTCTGAATCACGAATAGCCCGGATTCGGACCAGTGTCAAGTAATGCTCTCGAAGTGATCACCAGAAGCATAACGGCGAAGCTCGGCGGCCGGGATGAGGACCTTGCGGCCGATGCGGCGGAAAGCCAGTTTTTTGTTGGCCGGCAGGTAGTCAAGTGACCGGACGCAGATCGACAGGACATAGGCCGCTGACTTGCGATCGTAGAGAATCTTTTCCGGATAGGTCCGGCAGGGACGTTCTGACATTTATGAGGGCTCCTTACATTTCCATAATTGCATGAAAGTGAGTTGTACCAAAGTACCGAAGGTGCATCGTACTTTGGATCTTGCGGACATAGCGAACACCTGTTAAGCGTAACCAAGCGGGCCACGCACCGCTTGGTTCTGGCCGGTCACGGGCAAGGCGGACAACCTTGAAACAATACATTCCGGAAACCATCGACCCGTCATGGGGCGAACTCGGTTGGCAATTACTATGCGCCGTAAACAGTCAGGCCATGGTCGAGGCTTGTGCAGAAGCACGGCAAGAATAGGAAACTGACAGTTCACGCATGGGCACTTGTAGTTCTTCGCCACGGGAAAGTATCACGGCGCGCTCAAGGGAGTTCGCCAGTTCCCGAACATTGCCTGGCCATGCATTGTTCGTCAGAGCTTCCATGGTTGCCTTGGGTATGGAAGTTATCTGTCTTCCCATGCGCCGGGAGAACTTCGATACAAAATAGTTCACGAGCAGCGGAATATCCTCACGCCGCTCGCGAAGAGGTGGGATTTCAATGGGAAAGACATTGAGGCGGTAGAAAAGGTCTTCACGAAACTTCTCATCCCGGATCATGGCGGGAAGGTCGCGATGGGTGGCGGCAATCATGCGCACATTGACACTGATCGTGTTAGCGCTTCCCAGGCGTTCGAACTCCTGCTCCTGCACCGCGCGCAGTAGTTTCGGCTGCAGTTCAAGGCTAATATCGCCGATTTCATCCAGAAAGAGCGAGCCGCGGTCCGCCAGTTCGAATCTTCCCTTTTTCTGGTTGAGGGCCCCAGTGAAAGCCCCCCTCTCGTGACCGAACAGTTCGCTCTCCAGCAGTCCAGACGGAATGGCGGCACAGTTCATGCGAACGAAGTTGCGCCGGGAACGGGAACTCAGGTTGTGCATGGCGCGCGCAACCAGTTCTTTCCCTGTACCCGTCTCGCCGTGAAGCAGGACGGTTGCATCCGTCGGCGCAACAATGCAAACTTGTTCCAGTACGTTCCGAATGGCCCGGCTCTGGCCGATTATCCCTTCGAAGCAGTAGTTACTCATTTCGGATTCCGGAAATAGCTGCTCGTCTGCGATCCCCATCATTTCGGAAAAGCTCGCTACTTCGAGCCCTCCCCCATCCGTGAAAGCAATGCCCGCGTGTCCCATATCATCCTGCTCCATATCTGTCACTCTAGATTGTGGAGTGACCAAGTAATGAATGAATAGCTTGGATCTCAGCAAGCAACTGGAAGCTATCGTTGCTAACGGTGTGCTTCAGTGCCAGCAGCGATGCTGTGTACTCTGCTATCTGCTGTGAACAGTGAAGCCTCTGCTTCACTCTCGTCGCCAGCGCGTAGATCCGATCCAGATCCATAAAACTTCCTTACAGGCTTACGCCGAGGCCGTGTGCCAGCACGCAGTCGTACTCGTTGGCGGTTAACAGCTCGAATGCGTCTAAGGCAACATCCTCTTCGAGGAAGTTGCTTGAGCTGGCAAGTTCGAAACAACGCCCGCCCGAGTTCTTAAGATTCTCTATCTCGTACATGACGCCTCCTACCCGGAACTCCAACCTCTTCTTCAATCCCATTGGCTTGATCTTGAAGCCGTTTGGTCCCCGTTAATGAGCGCAATTATCCACCAGGCTCCATTTGCGCACAGCCCCACATCGGGACAAATCGAAACCTCTTGGGAGGCGAGTAGCAGCCTCTTCTGAGCCGGGAAATTAGTGTTTGGGAAACTTACAGGGGAGGGCTTACAGAGACTTAGAACTGGTTCTGCGGGGCGAAGCTTCGACACGTTTCCACCCGAAAAGACGAGCGTCGATCGACCATCGACCTGGTCCTAACATCGCGAGAGCGCCACTAACGGTTCCCAGCAATAGCCAAAGCCATTTATCTCCGGGTAGTGTTAGCATCTTCCAGGCTTCAATGACCGCTACTGAGGTCCCTACAATGGGCGTCCATAAACCGAGCATCAAGAGAAACCCCGCGACCAGGGCGATTGCGGCGGTGATTGTGATGTTTGGTGGAGGATCGCCCCATAGCCGCAAGCCCGCGCGCAGAACCAGCACACCGCCGATGACCAGGCGCATGAGAAGCAAGCCTGTGCCCGGCCAGCCGCCCGCAAATGTGGAATAGAGGCGTCGCACTAGTGTCCTTCTTAACGTTTCTAGACTGACACGTCTTAGAGAGTGCGCGATACCCCAAAAAGGGTCGGGAGTGTCACTCTTTTGAGGTTTATAAGGGGCTGTTCGAGGAGGGCTCGCGAAAACTACAGCTCGATGATCCCTCTCTTTAGTCCGATCATCGCTGCGTGAGTTCGATCGTTGGCGCCCAATTTCGAAAGGATGTTTTTGACTCGGCTCTTCACGGTTTCCTCAGTGATCGAAAGCCGATCCGCAATCTGCTTGTTCGCATTGCCGGCTGCAATCAGTCGCAGGACCGCGATTTCCGCCGGAGTAAGTGCATCATCCGTCGCATGCTCGGCGATTTCGTACGAGGCTTCAGGCGAAAGGCTCTTTTTCCCGGCATGGACCGCACGGATGGTCTCCAGTAATTCCTTGTGCAAAGTATTCTTCAGCAGGTAAGCCTGAGCCCCAGCCTTGAGCGCACGAAGAATCTGCACATCGCCCGTGTAGGTGGTCAGCACAATCACTTTTGCGTCGGGAAATTCATTTCGGATAGCAATAAGTGCCTCGATCCCATTCATCTCCGGCATTTGCAAGTCCATCAGCGTGACGTCCGGATGGAGCATCCGGAATTGCTGGATGGCCTCGCGACCGTTGGACGCCTCACCCACCATCACCATGTCGGGTTGAACGCCAACCAGCCCCACTATGCCGTTGCGAACCAGTGCATGGTCGTCAACCGCAAGGATTCGAATTTGCAAGCTGCCTGTGGTCATGGCTATTTCAAGCCTTTGCCTTTGCCGCGAACTTTCGTGAAAACCACGAGCCTCTGCGAGCCGAAACATAGGCAATGGCGGCGGGGAGGCGCAGTTCCACTTCGGTTCCCGCGTCGACTTCGCTCCATATTGTCAGCGTGCCTCCTATGAGTGTGGCGCGCTCCCGCATGCCGGGCAAGCCGAAGTGTCTCTCTTTCCCCTGCTGCGAGAGAATCGCCGCATCAATGCCCTTTCCATCATCCCGCACCCGCAACCGGAAGCGTTCATTGTCATAACGGATTTCGACCTCGACCTGCTTTGCGTATGCATGAAGAAAAGCATTCCGGAGTGCCTCGGCAGCAATCTTATACACTTCGTCGCGGAGGATGGGATGCAAATCTCGCGACTGGCCCTCAACGGCTACACGGAATGCAGGGCGGTGGCCGGTTGGGTCTGCTGCGAGTTCTTCTCCGAGAGTGCTTATCGCCAGTGCCAGATCATTGGTTTGAGTTGTCGAATCGCGCAATCCTTGCACCGCATCCCGGCCTTCCGTGATTGCCTCAGCCGCCTGCTCGATCGCGCTGCCCAGCTTTTCTTTTGCCTCAACCGGACGTTCCGGCAATAGCTGAAAAGCAGTTTGAAACCGCAGCAGCACACCGTGAAAGCCTTGCAGCAGAGTGTCGTGCAGCTCGCGCGCAATGCGTGTGCACTCGCCGACGCGCGCGTCCAGCGTCATCTCGAACTGATGGCGCAACTGCCGGACACGCCACTGGTAGGCCGCCCACAGCAGCGCCATAAAGAACACCGCGCAGAGGGCGCGAAACCAATTCGTCTGGTAATACGTGGGTGTGACGGAGAAATCCAGCCTTGCAGGGGTATCGTCCCAAACGCCGTCGCTGTTGGACGCGATTACACGGAACGTATACTTCCCAGGAGGCAAATCCGTATAGTAGGCCTGCCGGCGCGTACCGGCATCGTGCCAATCGCGGTCGTAACCATCGAGCCGGTAGCGAAACTTCACCCGCTGTGGAATAAGAAACGTGGGGGACGTGTAATCAATCTGCAAGTCGCGGGGATGCGGCTCGACTCTAAGGTTCGCGGTTGCGGGTAATTCCTTTCGGTCAACGATGACCGATTCGATGTAAGTCTCGGCTGGCGGAGCTTTCTGCAAGAGCCTGGACGGATCCACCATCTCTACCACAAATCCCGTCGCAAACCATACGCGCCCATCCGGAGAGTACGCCGCAGAATTGAAGGACGGCCCGCCTGCCGGCCGCGATCCATCTAAAACGTCGTAAACCTGGGTCTGAACGACCGCTTCGGGGTCGGCCCGCCAACGCTGGAGCTCGGAATCGGGGAACTGCACGACGCCACAATCGGTGTGCAGCCACCAGCGATTCTCTTTGTCCTCGATGAACGAAATTACGGAGTTGCAGGGCAGGCCGTTCTTCGTCGTCATCCGGTACACCTTTCCCTGTCGCAATTCGACCAGCCCGTTCTCGGAACCGGCAAGAACGGAACCATCTGCCTTGGACATAATTTGGCGATTATCCGGATCGCCTCCTGGGTTTAGCGGAAACTTCGTTTCCAAAATGCCGTTCCGGAACAGCACGATGTCTCCTTTTTTAGTAGCCTATCCAAATTCCTCCGTGTGGGTCCGACGCGAGGCTGTGTCCAGGGGGGATTTGCGACGCAGGGAACTCTTCACGGACCTGGAAATCGCGGATGCGCACCAGCTTTCGCGGTTTGCTCAGGCACTCTGCCCAAATGTCCCCATCTTTGTCCTCAGTCATTCCAACCACCATTCCCAGCGGTTGGTGATCCGATTCGGGGAGGCGGCGGAATCGCCCGTCCTTAAAAAGATACAGTCCGTCATCCACTCCCACCCACAGGTTGCCGGCGCGGTCTTCAAGCATGGCGGTGACTTGATGACCCGGAAGACCACTCCCTGTGCGAATGGATGAGACTTTCCCGTTTTTGATCTGATCAAGTGAGCCAGCGTTTGCCACCCAAATGGTGCCATCTCTGCTCGCCAGGACGCCTGCTGCTGCGTCTCTCCCCAAGCCTTCCCGAGCCGAGAAAGTGGTGACGCTCGGATCACGGAAACTATCGATTCCATTTGAAGTTACAGCCCACACGATCCCTTCTCTGTCTTCAAAAAGAGCAAGTACGGTATCGCTGGACAACCCATCCGTCTGCTGATAATGGTCTACAACGTTGTCATGGATACGAAAGATTCCCTTGCCGTTGGTACCTACCCAGAGATTGCCGTCGTGGTCGGAGATCATCGCCAGGACAGCGACCTTACTGCCATCGAAAGTGGGCGTCACAAATGGTTTGACGATGCCTCCAATCAATTGACCAAGCCCGAGCCCACGTCCTTCTGCTGCCATACCGACCCAGAGAGTTCCCTCGCGGTCACGTGCCAAACTATTTATCCCCACTTGTCCAGCATTGGAGTTCAGCGCTTCGATTGGGTACGTCTCCGAGACGCTATTATGCCAGTGGACAAGCGCCGTTTGCCCTCCTAGCCAAAACCCTCCTTTCCCATCAGCCAATAGAGAATCGACTGGCGAAATCGAAACTCCATCGGACTTTCCAAAACACTTCGCGGCGCGGTCAGTGATATGACAAAGGGGCGCGTCTGCAGTGCTCTGCGCTACCACAAAGATCCGTCCGGATCTTCGCTGATGCTTTGAAACGTCGTCCCTTGCAACTCGAAGTGAGAAGCGACTACACCGTCTTTCAGGTGAACGATCTCACGCTCGCCTAACGCCCATAGCCCACCAGCATGGTCTCCATAGACGTTCATAACGGCGTTGATCGTTTTACCGTTGGGCGACAAAGTCCACGGAAGAAACCGCACACCGTCAAATCTGTACAGGCCCTGAAAGTCAGATGAGAACCAAAGATATCCATCCGAGGTTTGCGCAATCGCTTCGATACCAGCCGGCGCGGAGCCGTCTTGTGCTCGCCAAGAGGTATGCATGTACTGGGTAAGACGTTTGTTCGGATCGAGGGCGTGAGCCGGACCTGCCAACAACAACACGCAGGTGAGGCAGCAGCTCAGCGTGGCGGCGATCGTGCCGCGGGCCCAGCTGAAAGGAGGCAGAAGCGGTTGGCGAAAAGCTACTTTTGCCATGTTCGTAGCCGAACAGCGTTAGACAGTATCCCGTTCAGTCTTACACGGGCTACTTGGCAGATAATGTAGCACTCTTTTGCCGCTTATCGTGGGTCCGGTTTTTGTCGAGTGCCGCTGAATACTGAATTCCAAATCGTCGCCGAGCCCGCTTAGTGCCGGGTGTTTCCCGGCCGAAAAGCTATTTGTGTCTCATACCTGGACCCCCGTATTGAGCAGGACCGTGGCTAGGACTGGGCATGTCATGCCTCTTTTACGGCAACTGTCGTTGCCTCTTGTCCGGCAGCGTCTCATACGGACCTTCGCCGCTAAGCGACTTCAAAAATGCGGCAAGGTCCGTCTTTTCGCGTGTGGTGAGGTGCAGCTTCCTGATCTTGGAGTCAAGCCAAGGGTTCGCATTTCCTCCAGCCGCATGAAAGTCGATTACCTGCACTAGCGTGTCAAGGCTGCCGTCGTGCATGTATGGAGCGGTCTCGGCGATGTTGCGTAACGAGGGCGTCTTGAACGCGCCGCGATCACGATCGGTATGCGTCACCTCGTAGCGCCCGAGATCGGCTGGTGCCCCGTTTCTCACCCCGACGCCGATGTTGTGGAACTCGTTGTCGGTAAATAGAGCATAGTGCTGCGCAATCGCGTGACATGATGCACAGTTGCCCTTGTCGACACGGCGGAAGACTTCGTATCCGCGCTTCACACTCTTATCAACAGCATGTTGATCTCCGCCGAAGTACCAGCGGTCGAACGGCGAATTACCAGCCAAGACTGTGCGCTCATATGCGGCAATTGACTTCTCCACCTTGTCGAATGTGACTGGCCCGGCGCCGTAGGCACGCTCAAACGCAGTGACGTAACTCGGGTCATTGGTAAGGCGCGCCACTACTCCAGGGAGGCTGTGGGCCATCTCGACCGGGTTCTGCACCGGGCCTTCCGCCTGCTTTTCGAGAGTATTCTCGCGACCATCCCAGAACTGGGTCGTGTAATACGCGACGTTGATGATCGTCGGCGAGTTGCGCGTTCCTCTCTTGCCCCCCACGCCTGTGGACACGGCGTCCTCGCATGCAAACCCGTGGTTGGAGTCATGGCACGTAGCGCATGAGACCGACTTGTCGATCGACAACGACGTATCGAAGAAAAGACGCTTCCCGAGAGTGACTGTCTCAACGGTGACGGGATTGTCCGCGGGGACGGAAACCGGAGGCAATCCGAGCGGAGTCGCGATAGTTTGCGGCGTACCGATTGGCCTGACCGGTCTGACCGCCTCGCCGCGGTGGTAGACAAGCACCACCACCGCTACGATGGTCGAGAGCTGCGCGAGTGCCGAGATGATCTTACGGTTGAACATAAACTCTCCGGTTCATTTCTGTTGCCTTGGAATTGCATCCGTGCTCGCTCCAGCCTGCAATTCCATGCGTGTACTGGCACCATGCGGACCGCCGCGAGCATCTGCATCGTGCCTCTGGCCGTTCGATCAGACCTGGTTCAGTTGGTCGAACGTCGTTTTTCCCGAACTATGCCGCGCCTAGCGCTTCGGCACCGCTGCTGGACTTCAATCCGGCTTTTTTCGCCACGAACAGACCCGCGAATGAACTGCGCACCTGCGAGAAAACGACGAACCATAGCACCGTGACGACAATGGCGGGCGCCATGTTTTCTGAGTCCAAAAACATGTGGAAGCTAAGGATGTTCACGATCACCGGTCCGAGCAGCGTCAGTGCGAGCGGCACGTAGCGGTTGCTGAGCAGCAGCACGCCACCGATGAGCTGCGTTCCGAACGCGATCACGTAGTAATGCGAGTCTAATAAAGCTCCCATAAACTGTCCCGCAGAGACCCGGCACTGGCGGATTCGGAAAGAAATGTAGAAACCCGTTGAGGCCAAAGACCGTGAAAACGAGGCGCAGCAACACCCGGGCGATGACAAATGCATACTTCATTGTTTTTCTCCTTTACTTGTATAGGTTGATCAATCTGTGAACGTAGGTAGACATTCCTCAAGCGTCATGCGGCTCGGCCGCCGCCTCCGCTTTAGGGTGTGTCCTGCTTGGTCGAGGCTTCCATGCTGTGCTCGTGGTGGGCACCATGCGGACCGCCCATGGCCTTGTCGTGGAGAGTCTGGTATGTGCGCTCTCTGGCGGCGGCCTCCTCCGTGGTCAGGTGCAGCGGCTGCGGCGGCTTTTCATAGCTGTCATATTCGTAGCCGAGCTGCGCAGTACGGTCGGCCATGCTGACCGGCAGATCCGCGCGCTTGCCGCTTCTGTCCCCGTACGAGAACTTGCGATCGAGGTATCGGGGATCGGTTGGATTCTTGTTGCCGAGCCGATTCCAGCTTTCCCAGAGGCGGTCGATGTTGGAGTGATGCAGATAGAACATCGGGTCAGCGCCGACCGTGGAGAAATCGGCCATATCGCCCCCGAGGGCGATATGAGTGAAGAAATGCGGGTTCATGTCCAGTCTGGGATTGAACCCGAGGCTGCCGTTGGGCCAATCGATGTAAAACTTCTCGTTGAGGGCGTCCAGGTTGATCCAGTCCTTCAAGAGTGTATCGATCCGTTCGCCGCCATTGACCCAGAACCAGCGCGTACCGTCATACAGCGTGCTGCCCGGCTCCCGGAACACGGCGGGGACGACCAAGATCAGCGGGGTTTCCGGTGACTGGGTTCCAGTAGGGAAGCGTAAAATCCTCGTCGTGCAGCACCTCGCGAATGACCCCCTCGAACTGATTAAGCATCAGTCGATGCCAGGGCAGGAAGTACCACTGTTGATACTGCTCAGGGTCGGAAGGGTTGGTAGGGTGGGCTTGGCAGCCGTTCCACACGGCCTCGGCGTCGGCCTGAGCTTCCTTCGGGAGAGTGACGCGATGACTTCCGTTTTCTTTTTCCTGGAGAACTCCCACAGAGCAGCCGGGTAGCCCTTGACCCAATGGGTATTCCACCACCAGGTCCATGAATGCTTATCGTAGTCCGGCAACTGCCGCATGATCTCGATCGCCCGCGCATATTTCGCGAGCATCACCTGGCCTTGGGGGCTGTTGACGTTGTAGCGCATGTACGGCTTCTTCCCCCCGGAAGAAGCCGTGCCCACGCTATTCGCAGTATTGGAAGAAACCGCGCTTACGTTCTTCAAACGAGCGGAAGAAGAAGTCGCGCTTACGTTGTTCACAGCAGCGGAAGAAGGAGCCGTACCCGCAGTCTTCGCACCCGTGGAAGGCAGCGCTTCTCCCTTCTTCGCACCCGTCGGAGGAGTTGGAGATTGAACTGCAGCTCCAACACGTCATGCTGTCCGCCGTGTGGACTTCGAGCTTCGGGTCGAGCAACGCCATCGCTCCGGCGGACTGAATCATCCCGCTGACCAGATGAAATCGTTGCCGATCACCGCGCCGGCGACGCCATGACGCGGCATCGGCATGGGGGCAGCGTCATCCATGAATTGGTCGCCGGCTCGTACGCCTCGATGGCTCGAAACGCGCCGACGAGCTCTTTCGTCGTCACCTCGCCACCCGGCCACGTAGATCCTGCGGCCGTCTGTGCCCGTAGCCGCCGCCGCTGCGAGGCGTCGGCATCCGCTCTTTCGGAGCACTCCACATATCGGCCACGGGATTGTACTCCTCCACCACATCCGTGTTGGTGGCGGACAGGATGAACCCGTGGCCAGTGCGGCCGCCGATGACGTAGATCTTGCCGTTGACGGCGGCGGCGAACGCGTGATTGCGCGGCACCGCCATCGGCTTGCGGCTCTCCCACTTGTTCGTGGCGGGGTCGTACACATCGTTGGTGGTGAGAACCTGAGAAGGTCCGAAGAACGTGAAGAACGGGTCCTTGGACCCTTCGACCGTCGTTACGCCGCCGATGACGTAGATCTTGCCGCCGACTTCAACGGCCACCGCAGCCCCGCGATTCGTCGGGTAGCGGAGCCAGCGACTTCCAGGAGTCGGCCGCCGGATCGTACTCCCACGTGTCGTCGATGGGTTGCCATGCGCCGCCGGTCGGGATCTGGGTTTCCTTTGGAGGGACGAAGCCGCCGAACACGTAAATCTTGCCGTTGGCAGCGGCGAGGGCCGCGTGGTGGGCCGGCCGCGGCATCGCCTTTTTCTTCGTCCATTTGTCGGTAGCCGGGTCGTACTCGTAGTTGAGGCCCGCAGCCTTACCTTCGTCCCAGCCGCCGATCACGTACATTTTGCCGTTGAGGGCAACACCGTAGAGTTCTTCATCCGGATCCGGGAATGGCGCGGCCTTCTTCCACGGGTTTATTGGCATCTGAGCCAGCGCGGCGGTACAAAAAACCAGGCTGACCATCAGGGCAAGCATTGCAGTTCGTCGTTGTAGCACTTTTGACATACAAGTCTCCTTATTGAGTTGTTGAATAGAAATCAGCGTTCTTGTCTCGACGGCATTTTGAAGATCAGGCCAAACATTAAGTAGCGGACGTTTTTGATTCCGTTTGTGTTTTCCCACATGTAGGAGGGCTGAAAGAACACATACTTCTCGACAGGCACCGTGACCCCAGTCCATGCTCGGTTTTTCGTCCACCCGCTTCCCTGGTCGTAAAAGGCTTCGTAGGACGCGAAAGGTTTCCAGATGTGGTCCCCAACCCTAAGGGGATACGCGACCCCGATCCGACTGCGATAGCGGTTGATCTCTTTTGCTGGAAGAGACTTTCCGCCGTACATGTATGTTGGAAGAAACCTTCTGACATACATGTTGCGCTCCGAGATTTCAAACTTGTGGACCGAGAACATAACTGTTCCATCGATCCGAAATTGTTGCTCCTCGTAAGTGCGCGTAAATCCTCGCGAATGATTCGCGAGTTCATTAAGCCCGTCTGGCGGGACCGAGTAATAAAGGTAGCTGGGAGTGATCGAAAGAAACTTTGTCGCCCGAAAAGTGGCGTCAAACTGTGCTGGCGGTGCTTTCAAATTGCCGATGTAAAACCCATAGAGTTTAAGATTGATCCGCTGTTGCACAGGAGCAATCAACTCTGCCCAGCCCGTGGGCGCAACTACCGAGCCACTTCCGTGTCCAGTAGGTACGTCGACTTCTTGGGCAAAGGACAGCGCGCAAAGCAAAAGCAAACAGATCACCAGACTTGGCAAATGACGCAGCGCGAATTTTGTTAGCTTTTTCATACCGTCTCCACCGACATCGCCATGGAGGTCACGATGTCGAGCATTCCTCACGACCGGATGTCTCCGTCACATCCAGTGGTGACGCACATCACAAAGGCATGTGACGTTCCAAAACTCCGCTGCAGTTAAGTGCCGCGTTTTCTGACTATTCGCGCAATGCCCAAAAGGTTCCGAACGACCATTTGCCCGAATGTGGGCAACAGAATCTGGGCAGTGAGTGAGTCCTGATGATTGAAGGGAAAGTAGTGTGGCGACTCTTAGGCTGGTGCGTGATGATCCAACAAAATTTCGGAAGCGTTCAGACGGGCAAGATGCGCTGCGAATAGGTGCGCGAAACCATAAAGAGGAAATGGGGATTTCATAGCATCTCGTTGTGCAGCCTGCCCGAAATCTTGTGTTTCAGGTGGCTCGCGTCTGGCTTCTGTGCAATGTTCAAGCCCCGGCGGTGCAGATTCAGGGGTAATTGGGCAAGCAGTGGAGCCCCGCTTGCTCGATCCTACGAGTCGTATCCGCGCCCGTGGCTGGCTCTAAACCCATGGGTTCGGAACTAGGGTGCATGCGCAGATGCACCCTTTGTTGGTGGACAGACTAGTTCGTTGACATTCCCTTAGATATTTTCACGGCGCGTTCTGGAGCAGGCCGGTGACCAGGAAGCCGTGAAACGCGGATCCGTCATACCAATTTCCCGTGATCTCGTTGCTTGGGTTAATGCTGCTGGGTGTGGTTTGCGTGGCTCCCGGGACGTCAAAGGCGGTGATCGTGCCGTTGGCGGCGCGCACGAAGCCATGAAGCGGCAAGGTTTGGCCACTAAAGGATCCAGTGATCACGCCACCATCGTTGATGCTTGTGGCGGTCGTGTACACGGAGCCCGTAGGGTCAAAGCTGGTGAAGGTCCCGGTGGCGGCGCGCAAGAAACCGTGACACGGTCTTGCGGTCGCGCCCGTCAGGTCATTACAGTACGATCCTGTGATCGCACCTCCGGTATTAATACCAGAGGAACTGGTGGTCTTGCCCCCCGGGGGGTCAAAGGGGGTGATGGTGCCATCGGCGGCGCGCAGAAAGCCGTGCTGCACCCCGTTGGCGTCTTGGTAGGATCCCGTGATCGCACCTGCGGTATTGATGTCAGAGGGGGCGGTGGACTTGGCCCCGGCGGGGTCAAAGCCGGTGAAGGTGCCATTGGCGGCGCGCAGAAAGCCGTGCTGCACTCCGTTGGCGTCTCGGTAGGATCCCGTGACCGAGCCCCCCTGGTTGATGCTAACGGGGAAGGTGAACGTGGAGCCCGGAGGATCAAAGGTGGTGATGGTGCTGTCCGCTGCCCGCAGAAAACCGTGCGTCCCATTTTCAAAATAGTCCCCGGTGACCGCACCTGCTGGGTTGATGCCGTTCGGATTAGTGTTCACCGCCCCTGGAACATCAAAGGTAGTGAAGGTGCCGTTGACGGCGCGCAGAAAGCCGTGATAGTGATTCGCGCTGGTGTAAAACCCCGCGATGACGCCTGCCGGGTTGATGCTCGTTCCCAGAGTCCAGGTGGATCCCGGAACGTCAAAGGTGATGATGGTTAAGCTGCCAGCATTTGCAGAGTCCTGAGCCGGACCTTGCTGCTGTGTGTCCAACCCCAGCGGCTTAAGAGCCGTCGATGATTCCTTTGGAGGCGCCGAGGCCTGAGTGATGACGTCTCCACCTTGGCGGTTGTCCCCGCAGTCCTCATTACCGTCGTGCCCGTCACACACGCTGAGCTTGAACACGACTCCGCAGCCGTAAGTACAAGGGCCGCTAAAGTCACCGCCGTTTTCCGTGATGCCATAGAGCGTGCCCTTCTTGTCCAGCAAGAGACCTTCGGGAAATGCCCCATCGGCGGTCCCAGTGAAGCTGTAGAGAACAGTCTGCTTGCCGCTCCGATCGAGCTTGAATACCACTCCGCATCCGGACCCACCACATCCGCTTAAGTCTCCGCCGGACTCGGTGGTGCCATAGAGATTGCCCTTCTCATCCCGAACCAAAACGGCGTAAGGGAAATAGCCGTCTGTACCAGTGAAGGAGTAGAGCACTGTCTGATTGCCATGTGGGTCGAGTTTAAAGACCACTCCACAGCCAAAGCCACCTCCAATGCTACATCCGCTTAGGTCTCCGCCAGCTGCACCAGTGCCATAGAGGTTGCCCTCCTCATCTCGAATCAGGCCGGCCCAGGGCGTCCCCCCATCCGCGCCCCCCGTGAAGCTGTAAAGGACGGTTTCATTCCCATTCGGGTCGAGCTTAAAAACTACTCCACAGCCGAAAGGTCTGCATCCTTGCCCGCCGAAGGCAGTGGTGCCATAGAGATTGCCATCCTCGTCTCGAACCAGGCCGGCGTAGGGTCCTCTTCCGTCAGCGTGTCCTGTGAAAGAGTAAAGCACAGTCTCGTTGCCAGCGACGTTGAGCTTAAAGACGACTCCCCGGCCGAAACTGCCCCCATCGGGAGCGGTGCCATAGAGGTTGCCGTCCTCATCGCGGATAAGATTTGAGTAAGGAGAGGCTCCGTCTGCTCCGCCAGTGAAGGTGTACAAGACGGTTTCGTTCCCCATGCGGTCAACCTTGAAGACTACCCCTGCGCCTAGGCCACCAATAAAGGTTGTGCCGTATAGGTTACCGTGCCTGTCGCGGAGCAAGGCTGCAGACGGGCCGTTGCCGTCCGCTCCTCCGGTAAAACTGTAAAGGACGGATTCGTTGCCGGAACGGTCCAGCTTGAATACCACTCCACAGCCGGGTTGAAAGTAGTACGGGCATGACAGATCACCGCCCGCTACCCTGGTACCGTAAAGGTTGCCATCCTCGTCTCGAACTAATACAGGGAAGGGTGAGTCTCCAGTGCCACCGCCATCAGTCCCACCGGTGAAGGTGTACAGCACGCTGTAGGTTGGCGGTCCTGAATCGTGGTTTTGCGCCGCCAACCGAGCCGGAATTGTCAACGCTGACAACAGCATCATCACCGTAATACACTTCATCATTTTGGATTTCATGTTGCCTCCATTATTGATCTCGATTTCTTGGCAAGGTCGGCTCTTGCCCGAGTGGGCCTCGGTAGCACGGGCAGCAGCGCTGGTCAGCTTGAGCGTTTCACTTGCCTGGGTTCACGATTCACCTCGCCTAATATTCCTATGGCCCCGCCGGCAACCAAACTGGGCGGCACATTAACCACCCAGCAAGTAAACCTGCAGGTCATAGAACACCAGGTCACCACCATTGGTCGTCTGGAAGACAAGCTGCGTGATACTGCCCCACGAAGATGGGAAGTTCAGAGTCTGCATCTGAGTGCCCACTCCGTAGGAGAAAGATCCCACGTAGTTGCCGTTGTTGTAGGCGGTCACGGTGATGCTGGTGGCACCAAAGCCTCCCGCCACAATTGCGCTGACCGCCTGGAAACTGGTCCGAACACCGGAAGAGCTGATGGTGCCGAAGCAGTATTCCTGTAGCAGGCGGCAGACTTTACTGCCCACGAAGGTAACGTCCCGTTTCACGGGGCCAAGTTTGTAGCCGGGTCCGGCGCCGGACTACTGGCTTGGGTCCACGTAGGAAATGTTGCTCCAGTTGAGTCCGCCGTAGCCATCAGGCATGGGCGCAGGCGTGCTCACCAAGGGTAGGTCGACAAAGTTGAGGGTTTCCTGGGCCGAAGCTCCTAGCGCCAGGGTCATGATGCATGCGAGCAATACCAAGGTCTTTCTCATTGTTTTATCCTTCTCTTCCTCTTCTCGAGTTTGAATTCTTGGATCCCACGGGTGGTAGAACGATCGCCTGCGCACTACTCACCCCGTGTAATAACGTGGCGAATGTGCGTCAACTGGTATGCGGCGGCAATGCACTGGCGGTCATTTGCGAGTCATCTTCGGGTCAATTGGGGTAAACCACAGAGGAGAAAGGTTTTCAGTTGACGTATGTAATCGAGATTGGCACACTCGCCGGAGAAGAATTTTGATTGGATGGCGAAAGTTGCTCGCGTCAGTCTTTTCCGGTAGTACACTTTTGCGCAAGTGCAGGCACTTTTTCGAAAATTTCCCACTTACTCCATGACGGACAGGCCGCCAGATCGCGTTCGCTTCGGTGCAATTGAACTCGATTTGCGATCGGGGGAACTGTGCCAGGGCGACAATAAGCTCATTCTGACCGAACAACCGTTCCAGGTTCTGCGGATGCTCGTCGACCGCGACGGCAAACTTGTCACTCGCAAAGAAATCGAGGATGAACTGTGGTCGAAAGACACAGTCGTCGAGTTCGACCGCGGCATCAACGTTGCAATCTCCAAGCTGCGAAAGGCGCTGGGGGACTCAGCCGACGAGCCGAAATACATCGGTACAGTTGCGAGCCGCGGCTACCGACTGATGGTACCCGTGGAGCGGATGGGTCCATCCCCGGACAAGGCACCTGATTCCACCCACTCCGAGCGCGACTTGGTTCAACCGACAATCCTGCGCGTTAAAAACGGGCTGCGAAACCGCTGGACGGCTCCCGTGGCACTCTTGGTGTTGGCGCTGGCCATTGGTTCTGTCAAAGCGCTACCCGCGATTGCGCGGTTCTACAACAATCGCGGAGTGCAGCTTCAGCGCCGCGGCCAGATCCAGGAAGCAATGTCAAGCTATGAACGGGCAGTCAATTTGGATTCCGCTTATGCTGCCGCCCATTACAACCTGGCCGATGCCTATGAGGAAATTTCGGTCTATGACAAAGCCGTCGACCAATACCAGCGCGCCATTGAGGCCGACCCCACGTTCTATGAGGCCTATAACAATCTGGCACGCTTGTACATTCAGCGACGCAAAGACTACGAAGCCGCACTGAGCTTGCTCGACCGCGCCTTGAGCTTTAAGCCGCAAGAGCCTTCGGTGCAATACTCCTTGCACAAGAATTACGGCTGGGCCAATTTTGAGCTGCGTCATTGGGGACAAGCGGAGAACGATCTCAGACTCGCCGTGAGACTAGACCCAAACCGCGGTGCCGCGCATTGTCTCCTGGCAAAGATATTGGACGCACAAGGAAGAGCCACCGACGCCTTCCACGAGTGGGAAGCCTGCACCGCCTATTCGAGCCAACCCGAAGTAGAACCAGAATGGCGGGTTGAAGCCCAGGAGCAACTTAGTAAAGAGGCGCCAAAATGATGCCACGATGTTTGAAACAAGGCTTCCTGTTATTGCTCTTTTTCGTTTTCGTTTTCGTTTTTTGCGTGCCGTGGATGCCGTTGCTCCATGCCACGCCCCCCCAAAAAAACGGCGTGGCTACCCAGTTCGTAAATCTGGCCATTTTCGTGGAGGGACAGGTTACTTTTAAGCGGCAGGGTTGGGCCAACTACACACCGGTTGTGTTTGGCACAAACCTTCAAGCCGGTGATCTACTGCGCGTCGACGGTTCTTCCCGCGCCAAAGTTGTTTGCTCAGACCTGACATTGCGCGACATCCCGGCAGGCACTGTGGGTGTTCCATGCACGGTAACGCGGCCCGTCTTATGGCGACCTGACGGTAGCGCGATCAATGTGACTAGGAGCTGGCCAGACAAAGGATCGTTCCCGGTGGTCCTTTCGCCTCGGAAGACCAAGCTGCTGTCTGTGAACCCGGTTCTGCAGTGGACTCCGGTCACAGGTGCGACTGATTATGGCGTCGTCGTCCGCGGGCCTCAGCTCTATTGGGGGACCCGAGTTTCGGGCACGGAGATCGTCTATCCCACCGCCGCGCCACGGCTTGTCACTGGCACTGATTACAAACTAATCGTCCAGGCAGGCGATCGGAGTTCCTCCGAGGAACCCGGCTTGGGGCTCGGTTTCTCGATCCTTAGTGCGAACGACAGAAAACCTCTTAACAAGCAGGAAACGCAGATTGAACAAATGGGCCTGCCGCCAGGTCCAACACAGTTCCTTATCGCGAATCTCTACGCCTCATACGGTCTGAACGCCGAGGCTATACAAAAGTTGGAGGCAATTTCACCGAAGTTCAAGGTCGCTGCCGTTGCCCGGCTGCTGGGAAACTTGTATTTAAACGTTGGTCTGACTCGCCGGGCCGAGGCTAGCTATCTAAAGGCGTTGGATCTATGTAAAAACGAGAAAGACGAGGAAGGCCAGATGCTCGCGCACCTGGCCTTGGCAGGGATCTATCAACAGGCGCTTGGAAACCCGAAGCTGGCGAGTACGGAATTGGGTGCTGCGCTTGAATTGGCGAATAAGATCGGAGACCAACAAACCGCCGCACTAGCGGGAAAAATGATGGCCAGGCTGAAACAATAAGGTGTATAGTGTCGCCTACGGTCAACGGGTTGCCAAGACCGGGCACGGCTGAAATCCTGCCAGATCCTGATTTTGTCCTTCTATATTCGTTTTTCTCATGGAGGACTACATGGCCGGGCCACTTCGATCTCGCGCCGGAGGCTTCAGGGCGCTGGGGCTATGCCTGCTTCCGATATTTCTCCTTGTTCCAGTGATCTCGCTCTTCGGACAAGCTACCCCATGCTGCGGAGGCCCACCACCACCGCCTCCGCCGTGGAGCCCGCCATCTTCGCCCGTGAACATGGTTCCGAACACGAGTACCGGGTTACCCGGGGTCAACGTCACACAACCCTACAATTGGAACGGACCATCTCAGCCTGCAAATAACTTCCCCAACTCCGGTAGCACCTGGAGCCCGCCCGTCAACACCGGGGTTCTCCCCAGCACCACGTATAGTCCGAGTGGCCTTACCAGCATCAATCAACAGTTTAATCGCAACTTCACCCCTCCAGCACCTCGACCCTATCTACCGAGCACACGTCAAACCAGCACCATCCCGTCACCTTCTCGCCCGTCGGCGATGGACCCGAAACTTCCAACGCCTAACATTTCCTCGTCTCCGCGTCCCGTTGACACCGGCAAGGCGATTGAAAGCCGCCAGCGCGCGCTTGCACTCAGTGAAACCGCCGGCGACAAAGTTGGGCAGGCCGTGAATCACGCCGATCTGGCACGCCTGCTTGTTCAGCAGGGCAATCCTGAAAAGGCTCTCATGCATTTGCGCGAGGCCGAACCGTTGACCAAAGCGATCAACGACCCCAAGCTACAGGTCGACATCTTCCGCATCAAGGGGACCGCGTACCTTATGTCCGGGGATTTCGAGCAGGCAATCGATGCGTATCGCCAGGCCATGGTGGTTTTTAGGGCGGTTGGCGACACTGCTGGACAGGCCGAAATTTACATCAGCGTAGGTTGGGCTTACCAATCCCAGGCAGAGGTTCCCAAGGCCCTCTCTTGCTACGAAGACGCTCTGAAGTTATTCATTAACGCGGCAGACCATGACGGTGAGGTCAGAACGCGCATGGCAATAGGCTCACTCTATGCAGCTATAGGCGAAACCAACAAAGCGTTGGCCCAGTACAAAACCGCCTTGGCAATCGCCTCCCCGGACCAGCATGCCTGGATGCTTGCCAACGTTGCGGAAATGCTACTGGCTCGCAATGAGCCTGGGCGGGCCTGCGACCACTATAAAATTGCGCTCTCCTTGATTGAGCCTAGTAGCGACTTGGGTTTGCAGGGGGTCGTTCTGGCAGGAATGGGCCGCTGCCGTATGGCGATGGGCTTGTATGGATACGCTCAGGACTATTTGGAAGAGGCAGGGTCCAAAATGCGACAAGCTCGAAATACCGCTGGTGAAGCTGGGGTCAATGCCAGTCTGGGGGAGCTTTTCTATTGGGCCGCCATCAACTCGCCCGAGGTCGACCCTAAGCCGCGCTTTACGGCGGCACTCAACTACTACAAGGAAGCCCTGCCCGTGATGCGCGCCACCGGCAACCGCATCGGAGAGATCGGCGTGCTGGCCAATGCCGGTCTCGTTTACGATGCGTGGGACAAGCCTCGTCAGGCCCTTCCCTACTATCTGCAGGCGCTGCAAGAGATGGATGAACTCCAGACTTCTGCTCGACTCGAAGAGTTTCGCATCGATGTCGCGGAGCAATCGGCCAGCCTCTACCAGCGCGCGATCCTGTTGGAGTTTTCCCAACATCACATGGAAGAGGCTTTCAATCTTTCGGAACGCGCCCGTGCACGCTGGTTTCTCGATCAACTGGGTAATAGCCGGATTGACCTCGGCAAACACTTGTCTTTAGACTTCGCGGAGCGTGAAAAAAAACTGCGGGGAGAGAACATTCTGCTGCAACGTCAGTTGGGACAGGAGCTAGCACAGCCAGGACCGGAGATAGTCCAAGAGAGAGTCAGTTCGCTTCAAACGCAATTGTCCTTAGTGCGAAAGCAATATGAAGGCCTGTTAAGCGAGCTGAAATTGTCAAACCCGGAATACGCTTCTTTTCTGAGTATTTCCCCGCTAACACTTTCTCGAGCCCAGCAACAGTTGGGACCAGACGTAACTTTGGTTTCCTACTATACGACCCCGAAGACAACCGTGGCTTTTGTTCTCACTAAGGACAGTCTCCACGTTACAACAATCCCGGTGACTGAAGCAGCATTAACTCATGTTATAGCGAGCCTGTTGGACTTTCCTGCGGAGAACGAAGCGCCACCAGCCCTCAAAATTCTGTACAAATGGTTGATCGCACCGATCAAATCAAAGCTTAAAACTTCCACACTGGCGGTGGTCCCTTATGGTGTTCTGAACGAGGTGCCGTTTTCCGCCCTTACACCTGACGGCGAACATTATTTGAGCGACAGCTATGCGACGTTTTCGTTGCCCAGCGTCAGTGTTCTTCCCTACATTCGAGCAACGATGAAACCTTTGGGAGACCAGATACTAGTTCTAGCCAACGATAAGAGCGAGGGCCTTCCGGGCTTAAGCCATGCATATGACGAGGCCCAAGCCGTGGCCTCCGTCTATGAGACCCAACCCAAGTTGGGTAACAATGCGACGGTGTCGGTGCTGAAGGCACAGGCCGGGCATTCCAACATCCTGCACCTGATAGGCCACATCGAGCGCAATAACCAAGACCCTCAGTTCTCTCGAATTAACATGGGGCAGGGCAACGAGAGTGACGGACCGTTAGAGCTTAACCAGGTGTTTGGTCTCGACCTTGAAAAGACTGATCTCGTGGTGCTGAGCGGTTGTCAGTCACAGACGGGGAAGCGGAGCCGTGGGGATGATGTAACCAGCTTAAGCCGGGCCTTCATGTACGCTGGGTCGCGATCCGTTATAGCCAGCCTTTGGGATGTTGACGATGAGGCAACGCAACAATTGATGGTTGCGTTTTACACGCATCTGCGAGAAGGACTAAGCAAAGCTGAAGCATTACGCACAGCCCAGGTGGATATTAGGCAACAATACCCAAATCCTTACTACTGGGCTGGATTTGTCTTGACGGGCGACCCTGGCAAGGTTGGAACTTTTGACGTGCTGGCTAACTCTGTAAAGTAGCTCAAAGTCTCCTTATGCCGGCTGCATCCTCGCCGATGAATGCTTGTCCGCACTGGGTTCTCCCTGCTCGACTTCCACTATCACCCACGGCGGGCGAAAGTCGCGATATATTTTGGCTTCCCCGCTGAATCGCCGAGTCCTCGCCGAAGGTTCCCGATAGCTACATTGATGTTGTGATCGAAGTCCACTATCGTGTCGTTCGGCCAGCGCTTCTTCTTGATTTCTTCGCGGGTAGCAATTTCGCCGTTGCGCTCGATCAGTATTAGCAGCCCCATGAACGGCGGAACCTGCCAGGAGGCAAAGTTTTACTGCCCGCCCCGCCTCAGCCCCTAACACTCTGCCGCCCCACTGATTCCAAAGGTGTTTGCTGATCAGTTCTTCATTTTGACCGGTAATTGACTAACAATTAATCGCTGGTGCATTTCCTTCCCCACGGTTCCATCGCACACTCGCCACGATTCCTTACAAGGCAAGAACACCCGCGACGACGTAAACGACACGGGACTGTTCCTCTGCCCAAATCTCCGCCACCGGCGAAAACTTGGAAAGAGAAACCAATGAATAAACTCATGAACAGCGCTTTGCTTATGATCTTCTTCGTTACCACACTCAACGCACAACTTCCGCCTGCCGCCAGGATTACTGGCAACTCCCTGGTGCAGTTTGCCCCATGGCCTGTGGAGGGAATTTCACTAACCGAGATTCGCGGCCACAATGGTTATACATGCGCATTACTGGCGCAGATGCTCCCCTTCGATGTGCCCTTGGGTACACAAACTACTGTATTGGTAGAAAGTACCAATGACGTGCGTACCGGCGTTCCGGTGGAGCAGCACATGGCTTGTATCGAGGGAGAGATTGCATTTTTACAGTCTTACCGACCCGGTATCCGTATCATCGTGGTCAATACCCCTCCGTGGAATGAAATCAATTGCTATGGTGACACACGGACATTAATAGCTCAGTACAACTCCGCCTACTTATCTCTACCAGCACAATATGGAGTGACATTGGTAGACGTGTGGACGGGCGCGGCACAGTCTGATGGTTGGGCAGTACCGGAGCTAATGAGCGGCCCCTGCGGAATCCATCCCGGTGCATTTCAAATACCTAATCCCGGCTGGTACTTTTTCATGGGACAAATTGTCTCGGCCCTAAGGATGCGGTGACTCAAGCACTGCAAACGAAAACGAAGGAGATCAAATGAAAACGGTCGATTACTGCTCAAAAAAACTTCTTTGATGATAAGGAGCAGGCAGTTACCTAAGCTTATTGTCGAGTAACAATCGTACTTCAGCAGCGAGAGAGACGGCACCCAGATTGCGCTTTGTACTCCTCGTCTGTGTCGGCGGTCAAACTCTTCTCGACCAAATTGATTCAAAGGACCGCCTCGGAAACACCCATCTCTCCAGACTGCAAGTTCAAAGCTCCGAATCGCGCACGAGCTGGCAGAGCGCCTTCGACAGAATTTCATCCGATTCCCGGCCGAAAGTCTACTACCGCTTCCAGCGAGTTCCTAGCAAGACTTGCAGTCGTGTGTTGGATAAAACTCGCTAAGCTTGCGCACTGCGATACTAAGCGGGCTTTTGAATCAATCACTTGCTTAATTTGACCGGCAATTGACTCACAATTGACCGCCAGTGCATTTCCTTCCGCACGGTTCCATCGCACACTCGCCGCGACTTCGAACGCACTCGGGAGGAACTATGGAACGCAAAAATTGGAGACCAGTGGTGACCACCGTGTCTGGCGCGCTGGCGATCACGATGCTGCTTGCGCTGACCACGTTGGCGCAGGCCCAGACTTACAAAGTGCTGTACAACTTTACCAATGGAAGTGACGGAGCTACGCCCCTCGCCGGGGTCACGATCGATGCTGCGGGAAATCTGTATGGCACGACTTATGTCGGCGGCGGGTGGGGCTTTGGCACGGTATATCGCCTGGTACAGTCAGGGCCCAACTGGAATTTCTACCTGCTTTACACCTTTCAGGGATGGACGGAATCAAGTGAGGATGGCAGCGACCCCAGCTCCCGAGCCGTGATCGGCCCGGACGGCGCCCTGTACGGCACCACTCACTCCGGCGGCAACGGCTTGCAATGCCGGGAATTACATGGGTGCGGCATAGCCTACAGTCTAAAACCCAAAGCCGGGACACTCACCGGCCCGTGGCAGGAACATGTGCTCTACAAATTCGGTAATTATGATGGCAACAATCCCGACAACGGCGATGTAGTGTTCGACCGGGCCGGCAACCTGTATGGCACCACCAGGAATGGAGGAGCAGACGGTCTTGGCGCCTTCTACCAGTTAACACCGAATGGCAATAACTGGACGGAGACGGTCCCCTACAGTTTCCCCGGCACTCCAGATGGTGCCACACCGCTGAGCGGGCCCGTCTTCGACCGGGCCGGCAACCTGTATGGCACGACCTCTGCCGGAGGGCTCTATGGCTGGGGCTCGGTGTACCAGTTGAAACCCTCGGGCTCGGGTTGGACGGAGACTACGCTCTACAGCTTCCAGAATGGAATCGATGGATCGGCACCCACGGGCAGCGTAGTGCTTGATCAGTCAGGCCACCTCTATGGGGCGACTCAAACCGGTGGAACTGGCGGCGGAGGAACCGTCTTCGAGCTGACGCTCTTATCGACCGGCACCTGGGCGCTTAGCAACCTGTACCAATTTCCTACGCCAACATTGCAAGGATCAGATCGCAGCCTGGCCAGGGACACTGCCGGAAATCTGTACGGCACAACTTCAGGAGACACCGTCCACCCTTGGGGATCGGTGTTCAAGTTGACACCGTCGAGTGAAGGCAGCTGGGCGTACACGTCGCTCCACGATTTTACCGGTGGGGTAGCTGGAGGAACTCCGTACGGCAGCGTGGTGTTCGACGCCAACGGTAACCTGTACGGCACGGCTTCGGCCGGAGGAGCGTACGGCTTCGGTACCGTTTTCGAAATCACACCTTAAACCGAAACTCCACAAACTGGGGAGGCCGACAACTCGCTTTAAGTCGGCCCTAACTTCTCACAACCGAGCGTGGTTTTCGCAACCGGGACCTAACGGATTCCTCCACATGGCATTCCGCGGTTGTCAGGATTCGGTAAATGTTGGTTTGTCCCCGCCCCTGATGCACGCTTTTTCTGCTGGGGAAGATTCTCAGGACGCTGAACCGTCTCGGGCTTCACGATGCGAAGGGCCGATTTCCATTCTGCCATATACGGGACAGCCAGACCCAGAGGAGACGATCGGCGGTCGACAACCGCAGCCGCTGTTTTTGGTTCCTGCGCTGGAGGACGAGAATTTGATGGCGTAAGGCAAGGATCTCTGCCTGCAGTGCAACTCGTGCACGGAACGAACCACGCAGGACAGCGAGCAAGGAAGTCATGGCCGGCATCATCGCCGAGTAGGCTATCGATCTTTCGCATTAAGTTCAATCGATACGGTGAGAATCGAGTTTCTGGTAGGGACAGGGACAGGTACAGGTACAGCTACGCATCCCGAAGATGGACGCCGATGCCGAACCGCAATAACCTGTTCTTCGTTCATCCCCAAACTTCATCACAACTGCTCGCAACAAAACAGGTGCGTTGCTCGGACGCCTACCCTCATCATCACCTTGAAGCATTTATGCAGCTAGTTCTAGAACGGCCGGTCAGTGCAGCTTGGCAAGCTCGGCCTTCAGAAATGCAACCAGACCGGTCAATTCGTCGGGAAGCTCGTGGTCGCGTTCCAGTTCTATCGCGATTGCGAGCGATTTGCGCAGAGCGTCCTTAGCCTCGGCCGCATCCGACACCTGGCTGAGACGGAAGAGGTTCCGGAGGAGGTCCACCCTAATCTGGATGCTGCTGTGGTGCGTGTCGGTGAGATTCTGCAAGAGTCGCGTCGTCTTCCGGAAAGCCTCGGCCGCTTCCGCTCGGTGGCCGCTCTGGGTTTCCAGGGTGCCAAGCCGCTCGAACGCCTGCGCAATGCCCCGCTGCCAGTTTGGATTGCCGGGATCCCGCTTTGCGAGTCCCTGCCATAAGTCGAGTTCGTTGCCATACTCCGTCAGGGCATTTGCAGGCTCGCCTTGGCGCTCCAATTCCTCTCCCATCTTGTCGAATCCGTTTGCGAGGTCCATTTGATGCGAGAGGTTGCCCGGGGCGCCGGCGGCTCGTTTCTGCAAAGTCAGCAGCTCGCGCCGAAGGAACGTGAGCTCGTCCGCGGGACAGATGATTCGAAACGCGTCGTAGTTTAATTGGGTATTGTGGATTCGCGTAGGACTCGTGATCTTGAAGAACAGTTGCTTCGGATAATCGGATCCCAACATCTTGGATTGCCAATCGATCTCGAATTCGTGCTCGGCGATCGGTATGTATTTCCATTTACAGACGTCACCAGTCAGGTTGCGCTCACTGCCGTTTTCGTAGACATGCCTGTTCACGCAGGTGCCGTCGCCGCGCCACTCCACATCCGTCGATGAGTTTCTCCTGTCGTCCACGTGCCATACTCCCACCATGAACTCAAGCGATGCGGGCGGCGGCGGATCGCCGGCAAGGCGATTGGTGGATTCGACGCATGCGCGCTGCTGTTCAACCGTGCCGTGCGCGTCCAATTGTTCGTCCGAGGCCGCCAGCTCGACGATGGCGCGCCATCGCTGCTGTTCCTCTTAGCCGTGGCAAGTGTAGCTTTGCCGGCCGCGAAGACCGCCTCGGTACGCGCCGCCTTGGCGCGTTTCTCCGCATCGAGCGCCCGGGCGCTTTCGCTCAGTGCGACCTGCTTTTCGTCCAGTGCGACCTGCTGCTGCTCGATGGCCCACTTGGCCTGTTGATCCGCTTGTTGCTGGGCAGAAATGGCTTTGAGCTGGGCGGAAACGGCTTCTTTCTTCCCCGAATCGCAAGCGCCGCCAGCCAGGAAACCCCCACCAGCCCCGTCACCAGCATCGCGACCCACGCGCCGACGATTCGCTGACGCCGCCGCTGCTTGGCCAGCAGCAGCTGTGCGGCCGCGAGGGCCGCCGCCTCACGCCGTGCATCGCGGCTTGCCTTCGCCACGATCGCGAGCACATCATGGATCAGCTCGATCCGAACTAATCCGCCTCGCTCTTCGCGACGCAGGATGCGTCGATCCACCAAACTCTGAATCGCCGATTCGCCGACACCTGGCTCCGCCAACGCATTGTCCAGCGCGCAACTGTCACGGTAGCCGGCCATGGTGAGCAGCCGATCCTCGACAAAATAGCGCACCATGACGTTCCAACCCGGCAAAACCCTGGCTGTAGAACTGCGCGATGATCTGCTGCGTGTTTTCGCCCTGGATGAGGTCGGCGCTGATCTCTGCTTGCCGGCGGGCAATGCGTTGCTCGTTGAGCTCGCGACAGACCAGCGACAGGAGCGCGGGTTCGACAAAAATCTCCTCGAGTTGTCCAGCGTCGCCCCTCGCCGCGCCGCCGACGAACCTCACGATGCGCGCCGCAACGGCTGCGCTCAAGCGACCGGTACCCGCCTGCTGGATCGCCTCGGCCGCTCGGTTGCCGCGCATGGGCGCCAGGCGCATGCGGTTTTGCATGATCGGGCGAATGAGGATCTTTAGACCCTCGAATTCGGCCAGATAATCCTCGCGAAAAGTGAATACGATCTTGATGTTTTGGCGTAGCAAATCGAATTGATCGAGGCGCTCCGGGTGCTCAGTGAGTTCGCTTTCAAGCGCGGGCGGCAGCCGGTTTTCGATGAGTTCGCCCAGTTGTTGCAGGAGCACTTGCGTGCGCGCAGTTTGCTCCGGTGTTTGCCGGCCAAGCGTAAACAGCTCCTCGAACTGATCGAATGCCAGCACCGGCACGACGGGGCGCCCATGGGGATTGAGAAACCGCGTGCCGGGGCGATGCAGGTATTGCCAGAAGCCGTCGCCCGGCAGAATCGCACTCGCGCTGACCTCGTGGTCGGCGCATTCGCCGATGAGGGCGTGCCAGACTTGCTCGATGAGCACGGGCGCCGCAGCGTCGAGATTCAGGCGCAGGTACACCGGCAGGTAACCGGCGCGACGCAGGCGCGGGAATACCCCGGCATTCAGCAGCGAGGATTTTCCCAATCCGGATTGACCGAACAACACGGTAAGAGGTTCGCGTTCGATCAAACGAAACAGATCATCCGTTTCGGCTTCGCGACCGTGGAAGAACATGCGCGAGTCTTCGGTGAACGGCAACAAGCCCGGCCAAGGGCGCTCGGCATCGATTGTGGAAAGCTCGCTCATTGCTTACCTTGAAGGCGGGCGCGCATGGCGTTAAAGGCGTTGATGATCGCTCGCGCCTGGTGCGGCTGCAGGCTGCCGGCGGGGGCTTGTTCGATTTGCACGGTCTTGAAGGCCGGGGGGATTTCGATGCTGGTAACCACGGGAGTATCGTCGATCACCAACGGGCACAAGAAGGCGAGGCTGCTGCCGGTGAAATCCAGGTTCCGCTCGCTGGCCCAGGCCCATTCCTTGCGAAAGAATCCGGTGCGTTGTTCTGCCGTGCGTGATAGCACGGGCAGGAACAGGGCGCATTGCTGGATCGCGAGCCGAATGCGGGCCGTATAGTCGCTGCCCCAATCGAGTTGTTGGCGGTCGAGCCAGACCGGCAGTCCGGCGGCTTGCAGTTCCGCCGCGAGCCGCAGCGCGGCCGGGCGGTCCTCACTGGCATAGCTGATGAATAGGCTACCGGGTGGCATGATTTCCGACATCGGACCGGGTTCCGGCGCCTTGGCCGCGGCGTTGCTGCCTTGACGCAGCTGCCAGCGCCGGGCGAGTTCGGCCACGAAGGCGACCGGGTCCAGCGCCAGCACCTGGGTTTCGCGGCTGAAGCTGGTGAGGAAGGCGACCAGGGGCGTATTCGATTTGGCGTCGACGTCGATCAAATATTCGGAGAAGCCGCGCTCGGCGGACAGCTTGCTGTTCTTGGCCGTGCGCAGGATGAAACGCACGAGCCAGTCGGGAAACCGACAGCCGAGAAATAACAGGTGATTGCGCCCCAATTCATCGAACAGCCGCTCCGGACGTTTTTCGGGGATTTGCAAGGCGGTGACCCACTCGAGTTCGTCCTCTTCCGCAACGACGTACTTGGGCAGTACCGACATCCTTCCAAACAGGCCATAAACCAGCGGCACATCGCTCGGGCCGTCGGGCAGGTCGCCGGCTTCGCTGGGATTGAACGCCAGTTCGCGGGTTTCCGCACGTCCGCCAAAACGTGCCGCATTGATCGCCTGAGCGAGAAAATTATCGGTGCAAAAGCTCGCGTAAAGATTCAGGTCTGGTATGCCCGCGAGTTGCAGCAACGGCTCCGGAATTTTGACGGTGAGCTTTCCGGCAATATCGCCCAACTCACGATAGACCGACTGCCGTCTGCTACCGGGCTTGGCTAGATAAGCTCTCACCACCTGATCGAGCGTCGCAGCTTGACCGAGATCGCCGAGCTTCAAGCGAGTCGCAAGTTCGCGCGCCAGCAGTCGGTGGTAGGGTTCGCGTCGTCCGTCATGATCGACGATGACGAGTTCTGGACCGACAACGGGTATGACGCTATGCGCCTCGACGTATGTCAGCAACTCGGCCCAAAAATCGTTCTGATCTGGCATCATGACCTGGTCTCCTATGAACGTCGGCTATGTGTCACCATGTATTTGAGTATAAATCGATGGCCATTTTCTACCGCTTTCTACCGATCAGATCAAATGCTTCATTTTCACGTGTTCCTTAGCATAAGCCGGTTGTCGGCTGAAGGAACGCACCAAATCGGCGAGATCCTTGCGTTCGACAACGCAGACGTTCTCAAGTCCCGAAATCGGGTAGTCGCCCAGTTTCAATACCGACGTTCCACTCCACTGAACCAACCCTCGAAGTGCGAGAAGTCGTATGGATTCTGCTCGCGGGTATCAAGCACCGGCACCGGGCGAAGTGTTTTGAGCTGTGTGCCTCCGCGTTCGGCTAGAACCGGTTTCAGACTTCTCCGCCAATGGGCAAAATTCCGCTGTTACGGCACGATCTACACGCAGCGTCGGCGAAAGCGATTTTGGACTAGGATAACGGCGATCAATAGTTTAGGCTGGCCATTCGGCTTCGAGCATCAATCGGAGCCATTCGCGATGCTCAGAATCCATGATCTGCTCGGCATACCATAGGTCGCGCAGAGCCGCTTCCGCCTCAGTGGCGTCTTTCAGCGCGCCGGAATCCAGCCTTTGCAGGATGTTGCTCAATGCCAGGTACTTCGCGCGGAAACGGCTGATATTTCGAGTTGGTTCATTGGCAGACCGCCAAGTGCGAATCCCCGCCGCCACCGCTGGGAGCAGAACTGCGCAAGCGACCACCGCATCCAGTCCGAACCCGGCCCAGGAAGGCAACGCCGTGGGTAACTGCACCACGTATTTGTTGTACAAATACGTGCCCGCTTCAATGGTTACATGTACGCCCACAACTATCACGCTTCCGGCAAAAAGCCACTGTGGCACTCGACGCCAGAACTGATCGCGCTGCACGTTGCGCTCGTACTGCTGCTTGAAGTATGCAACTTGATGCTGCAGACGCTTCTCGCGGTAATAATCTCGAAGCTCGGTAAGCTCTTCGAGACTGCGCGGAACTAGCCTGCCTGGAGGCGGGGAGAGTGTGTCGTGGTCCAACCACCGCTGAACGTCCTTAAAGGATAATTTCCGTAGGTCTTCTGTGCGAACGCCAAATACACTAAGACACTCGGTTGCGTCCGTCCGCCCCCGCGCCCAAAGATCAGGATGTATGATCGAGCTGAACTTGAGCAGGCGGCAACGCTCCGCCGTGTGCCGCTTCGTCAACCAGTCCTGGCGCGATTGTTGCCCTCTTTGAAAGGCCCAGAGCGCGCCAATTACAGAGCAACCTTCAAGAATCGCCGGCAATCCTCCGGAGCGATGCAGGGTCAACTGCAATAAGCCAAAGAGAATTGCCAGGGTGGCAAACCAGGCGGCCCGAACCACCCATCGGCGATGCACACGTTGCGCATCCAGGGCCTCCTGATCCGCGTTGCTATAAATTGCCACCAGCGCGTCGCGACAGTCGCCCAGGACATGATGCAGAAACGGCCACTTTTTGAAGTCGGCCGGCGTGTCAATCATATCGTCGGGCGGAACGGCCGACGCCTGGTGCGCTGCAACGGTAAGAGCAGCGGTATGAGCCACCTGTTTGGATTGCGAATTCATGCGGCTTTCTGCGGCGTCGCCCTAACGGGTACCAGCGCCCTCTGCGCCGTTACTCTTCACCGCTCTTTGCTGCGAGAATCAAACTTTCTCAATCCGGTATCCCGACGCGACGATCGCTTTTAGAGTCCCCAACACAACGCCTCGGTCAATGTCCTTCTCGGTTCGAGGCAGTTCGTCGTAAGGCACCAAGCAGGGGTGCAACTTCCGGGAGTCATTACGTTCCGGTCCCCACCGCCATCCGCCTGTGATCCGGTTGCTTGCCCAGAGGTCATGAGCATTCTGTGCCAGCAGCTCAATCAATGTACGCATTTCTTCGGTGATTTCGACACGCGACGTGTCAGTCGGTTTCGATTGATACGATGAGGGTTCGACGCCCAATCTGGCCTCCGTTCGGCAATCAGCGAATGCCACTGTTCATTTGTGTGTTCCAACGGTACCTCTCTTGCGAACGCTACTTCGAAGCAGTGTACTCGATCTGCTTTGGTGTTGCGATAATTGAACCACTCAGAGTTGAAATGGGTCTTTATGATCACTCCACCGCTGTTTCTTGACCAACATCTTGATACTCGCATTCCCGGTCACCCAAGCGTATGCTCCGCTTTGAGAGACAAGCGGAAAAGCGAGACGGCGATGAATGAAGGTGAGGCGAAGCCCTGCGAAACGAGCGATATCTTATTTTGGGACCCGCTGCTCGAGCTTGTAGATGAAGGGCGCGTCATCCCAGTAGTAGGGCGCGATCTCCTCATCGGCAACGACGGCCGCGACCTGTACGGTGAGATTGCTGCTCAACTGGCTGTACGCCTTGGTCAATCGGCCCAGCCGCTGCCCATCGGAAACGAGCTCAACGAGGTATCCTACCGGCACCTGGCCCGCGGCGGAAGCCTGAGGGATATCTATCCCGGATTGAAGATCGTGGCCGGCCAGGTGCTGAAGGATTATCCCATCCCTGAGGTTCTGCTGCAGTTGGCCCGGATCAAGCCCTTGAGGCTCTTCGTTACGACCACTTTCGATCCCCTTCTAATCCGTGCACTCAATCAGGAGCGGGCCGGCGGACGTCAAGAAACGCAAATGATCGCCTATGCGCCGAATGACGTAAGAGATCTGCCGCGAGAATGGAAACTCGAACGCGTGCCTGCGTTTGTATATCAACTTTTAGGCACACTATCCGCAGAGCCAACTTACGTCGCGACACAGGAAGATATCATCGAGTTCTTCCACTCCCTTCAATCGGAGACGCGGCGTCCACCCATTCTGTTCGATGAGCTGAGGAAGCAAAGCTTATTGATTCTGGGCAACCGGTTCAGCAATTGGGTGTCGCGATTCTTCATGAGGATGTCCAAAGGGGAGCCGCTGTCCGTCTCCGGTAAGCCCGACTATCTGGCCGACTATGCGAGCGCCGATGACAATCTAATCGTTTTCCTGCGTGCCTTCAGCCGGGGAACAAAGGTATATACCCGCGGTAGCGCCATCGAGTTCGTTCACGAGTTATACCAGCGATGGAGCGCGCGTGCCGGCTCCAGCGCTGAGGATGCGACCCCTGCCGTCAGTAAACCTCCCGGCGCGGTGTTTCTCAGCTATGCCAGCGAGGACCATGATGCGGCACAGAAGATCAAGAACCGGCTTGAGACAGAAGGTATGGAGGTCTTTTTCGACAAAGACCGTCTCGAAGGAGGGGATGAATGGGACCGGAAAATCCGGCGTAATATCAGGCAGTGTTCGCTGTTTGTAGCGATCATTTCCAGGAACACCCTGACTCGAGAGAAGCGATATTTTCGCGTTGAATGGAATTACGCGATCGAGATCGAGAGAATGACGCCGCCTGGGGAAGCGTTCCTGCTGCCAATCGTGATTGACGCCACCCCCATGACTGAAGAGAATCTGCCTGCGCGCTTTCACGAAATCCAGTCGCTCTCCGCGGCGGGGGGCGAAGCCTCACCCCAGTTGACTACCCGAATCAAGCAGATCTATCGCAAGCATCAATTGGCTCTGTCGGCAGGGACGGCATGAGCGCGATGCCGTTCAGAACACGCGCCATGCAACCGGCCGGCTCATGCGATCCGCAAAATCCGTGGCCAGGCCTGCTGCAGTATGAGGAAGCCGACCGAGAGTTTTTCCGCGGCCGTCAAGTGGAAACTGATGAACTGCTCCGCTTGGTGATGCGCGCGCGCTTTGCCGTGCTTTTTGGTCTTTCCGGACTGGGGAAATCGTCATTGCTGCAGGCAGGCCTATTCCCTCGCCTGCGGTCGGAAGAAAACATCCTGCCGGTTTACGTTCGTCTTGATTTTACGGGCGAGCGGCCGGACTTTAGCGCACAGGCGCTTCGGGCGTTGCTGAACGAGGCAGCCGCCTCGGGAATTGAGGCGCCGTCGCCCGTTGCGGTCAATGAAGGCTGTGCTCCGCCCGCCACGAACAGCGGCACCCTGTGGGAGTATTTCCATCGCTCCGGAGCTGATTTCTGGGACAAAAAGAATCGCACGGTTACGCCGTTATTGGTGTTTGACCAGTTCGAAGAAGTCTTCACTCACGGTCGGGCAAATTCGGTAGTCTCACAGGCAATCGAAAGTTTTTTCGATGAGTTGTCCGATCTCGCCGAAGGCCGCGCGCCGCGCGAGATTAAAGCACGGCTGGAGCTCCATCCGGAGGAAAGCGCGCAATACGATTTTTCCCGGCATGCGTACAAAATCTTCATCACTATTCGAGAGGATTTCCTGCCCGAACTGGAAGGACTGCGCGAGCGCTTCACCGGCCTGGCACTCAACCGCATGCGCCTCCAGGCGATGTCTGGGGAGGCCGCGCTCGCGGTCGTGCGGCAGTCGCCTGAGCTGGTAGACGAGGCAGTAGCGGAGCACATCATCCGCTTTGTGGCGGCGGGAAAACCGGGGCAGAAACTTGCGCAAATGGAAGTCGATCCCGCCATTCTGAGCGTAGTCTGCTATGAGCTCAACAACCAGCGCCGCGAACATCGCACGACCAGGATCACCCGGGAATTGCTTGAAGGCACCAAGGAAGAGGTGCTCGGGAACTTCTGCGATAGCGCATTCGAGGGGCTGCCGGCAGAGGTCCGGCACTTCGTAGAAGACAAGCTGCTGACGGCAACCGGACATCGCGACAGTTGCGCCCAGGAGAACGCCTTGCAGCTTCCGGGAATTTCGCAGGAGGCGATTGACAAGCTTGTCGGGCGCCGGCTGATCCGGCGCGACGAGCAGCGTGGGGTTGCGCGCCTTGAATTGGCTCACGATCGGCTGGCCGCCCCCATTCAATCCAACCGCGAAAAACGGCACGAAGCCGAAGCGTTCGAGCGTGAACGGTCCGCCGCTCGGGCTGCACAAGAACGAGAACGCCAGGCGATAGCCGACTTGCGCCGCAGCCGGCGACAACGAAGAACTATGGCGGCGGTTGCGACAGTTGCCATTGTCCTGACGTTGGCTGCTTTGTTGGCAGCATCGGCTGCTTTCTTCGCAACTCAGAAGGCCAGGCAAGCCAAGCAAGAACTTCTTACTGAAGTGATCTGGCACGCTCCCTCCGGTCTCACCTGGATGCGGCGCGATGGAGGCGTTGATCTAGACCAAGGCGCAGCCACGAGGTATTGCCAAAACCTGCGGTACGGAGGGTATTCTGACTGGCGGCTGCCGCGCGTGCTGGAGCTGCTTTCTCTCGTCAAAATGCAAAGAGAGTCGGACCGCCGCGAAGTGTCTCTCTCCGCTGATGTTTGGACACAGACGAGTCTGCGCCCAAAGGAAGCTTCGGAACTCTTGGTCTTAGAGTCGGACGGGCATTGGATCAACCGGAATGTTGGGCAGGCCGGCGGCGGGGCGCTTTGTGTTCGCGGAAGTTCCCACGCTGCCAACACCAGCGGCAGTATCGCGCAGTTGCCCAACTTCAGTTTTGTTCCCATTGCTGCCGGGTCCTTCGATATGGGCTGTTCGGCCGGCGATAAGGAATGCACGGGCGAGAAAAATCCCGACGAAAAGCCCCAGCACCGCGTTACGATCAGCAAGCCTTTCGAGATAAACAAGAACCTGGTTACTCAGGCGGCTTGGGATGCCGTGACGGGCAGCAACCATTTGACGAAGAACCAGGCAGATCTCCCCGCGGTAAACGTAAATTGGTACGACGCACAGGTCTTCTTGATGGCTCTCAACGACCAGCATAACGGCTACCACTATAGGCTCCCAACCGAAGCGGAATGGGAGTATGCCGCCCGCGCCGGGACGACGGGCGCCCGCTATGGTCCCTTGGATAAGATTGCTTGGTACTTCGGCGTCTCCGGCAGAGATCCGCTCCCCCATCCTGTCTGCACAAAAGAACCCAATAAATGGTTGCTATGCGACATGATGGGAGATGCTTGGGAGTGGGTGGAAGATTGGTACGACAAAGATTATTACAAGCATTCGCCAAGCGTGGATCCAAAAGGTCCAGTTTCGGGGCACGGCGACGTCATTCGAGGAGGATCGTGGAACACCCCTGATTATGATGAGCGCGTGTCGAAACGCCTGGAGGGCGTCTGGATTGATAACGTCGGTTTCCGTTGTGTGCGCGAACCGACTCGTTGATTGTCTTACTTCTTTCTTCATGCGCCTTTGCGCGAAGACTTCACTCTTAAAAACGGTCGAAGCAAGGATGTGATGCTGATTGCAACGTTCAGATTCGTCACAACAGAGCTCCTCTTAGTCGCGCTGCCCCCTCTTGGCGGAGTCGTTGATTATCTGAGGAACCATCTCATCAGAGCCAACCCCAAAGGACTTTCTCACACGAGCACACTATATCTGGCCCTGTTCATCCCTTATTTCCTGGTGTTCATGCTGCGGCTGTCATACGACATCCACCGCGGCTTCATCCTTCTGGAGTATTACCGGCACCGTAAGAACCGCGTATCCACGCCCGCAGCGCGCTTTTCCGAGAGGCAGCTCCCGGTGGTCACGATTCAACTCCCTATTTTTAATGAACAGTTTGTCATTGATCGCCTGCTGGACGCGGTCTGCCGGCTTGAATATCCGCGCGGCAAACTCGAAATCCAGGTGCTCGACGACTCCACGGATGAGACGGTAGAAGTGGCGGCCAACAAGGTCGCGCACTATGCCGCGCTCGGGCACGACATCCATCATTTGCATCGACCCAACCGTGCCGGTTATAAGGCGGGCGCGCTGGCGGAAGGTATGGCGCAGGCGCGGGGCGAGTTTATCGCGATATTCGACGCCGATTTCATTCCGCCACCCGACTGGCTTAAGAAGATCATTCACTACTGTACCGATCCGCAGGTTGGCGTTGTGCAGACGCGCTGGGCGCACTTGAACCGCAATTACTCACTTCTTACCAGGGGACAAGCCATTCTCCTCGACGGCCACTTCGTTCTCGAGCAAGGGGCTCGTTTCCGCAGCAGCCTGTTCTTCAATTTCAACGGCACCGCGGGTATCTGGCGCCGTGCTGCCATTGAAGACGCTGGCGGCTGGCACTTCGATACCCTCACCGAAGACACTGACCTCAGCTATCGCGCGCTGTTGAAAGGTTGGCGCTTTATTTATCTGCAGGATGTGGAGTGCCCGGCAGAATTACCTATCGAGATGACCGCGTTCAAAACGCAGCAGGCGCGCTGGGCCAAGGGCCTGACCCAGGTCGCCATTAAAATCTTGCCGCGCGTACTAAGAGCTGATGTGCCCTGGAATGTGAAATACGAGGCCTGGTGCCACCTCACCGCCGACATGGGCGCTCCGCTGACAATTCTGCTGTCCTTGCCGTTGTTGCCGGCCATTGTCATTTGGTCTTACCAGGACTGGGTTTGGGCCCTGCTGATCAGCTTGCCGCCGTGCTTGGTCTCAACCGTTTCACTTTCCGCTTTCTACCTGTGTTCTCAGAGGGAGTTGTTTCCCCACAGGTGGCGCCGGACTCTGTTCTACCTGCCTTACCTGATGGTGCTTGGTATCGGCCTGACGCTCACCAATACTCGTGCTGTGCTGGAGGCGCTGTTGGGAAAACAGACGCCGTTTGCGCGAACTCCCAAGTATCGTGTCGCCTCAAAGAATGATAAACCGCAAGCCAACAAGTACCGCAATCGATCAGGGGCTGTCCCATGGATCGAACTGGCAATGGGCGGTTATTTCTTTGTTACTATCATTTACGCATTGCGAAGTCATAATTTTCTTATGGTGGCGTTCCTCGCTCTTTTTGTAGTCGGCTACTGGTACTCGGGATTGATATCGCTATTGCAAGGACGGTTCGAGTGGCTGTTCAGGCGAGGCGAACCGAGCCCGGCAATGCCGTTTCCCTCGGTCGGATCGTACTCAGCCAGCTTAGAAGCTGGCACTATCACAGCGCCGGTTATTGATCCCACTCTAAGCATATCCAGCAACTCAAAATGACTCCGGTCGCCACCCATTCGGAGCTGCCTGTTGTGTGTTTTCTTTTACGATCGCAAAGCAAACCGAGGTTGTGACACGCTCTTTCAGCCCTAAGGTGTTCAGATGAGATGTTCCAGTTTCACATGATCCTGCGCATAGGCCTTGCCGATCTGTCGAAGGAGCGGAATAGAACCAACTGCATCGAGCTGCGCCAGCCGCGGATCCGTGCGAAGCATTTCTTCGACGGTTTCGGTTCTATAGAACTGGTTGTAGCGAACATAGCTGAACCATCGATCTCCGGGGAGCCGCACACCAACCAGATCGTCAATCTCCTCATCGAGCGCTTCGCCATAAAGACACTCTCCCACGCATCGACAGATGTAATCTTGCTCCCACGCAATTCCCTGGATAAGGGCCGCGGGAATCTTGGATACGTTGTATCCCAGCCATAATTTTTGGACCTTTGTTGGCAGCCCGGAGGAAAATCGCAGCGTGCCCAGCGAAACAACGCGGATGTTCTCTGGCCCCGGCGTCCAGTTGACCCGATAGCAGGGCAACACCACCGTCAGTGCAGCGATGAGAGCCGGATTGTTATAGGGCGTCACGGAACCGTCCACAAAGACCTGAGGCCGGTCTCCTAACATAATCTCTTCGGGATCAAAATAAACGGGCGCCGCCGTACTGGCTCGCACCAGCTTCCACAGCGGAATCTTCAGGTTGCAATCCGGTCGGTCAAGATTGGAGTACTTCGCCAAGGGATTATTGGTAACCGGCCACGCCGAGCCGGTCGTGTGGTTGCGAACCACGACGAGCAGGAGTTTTTTCAACCGTTTGGTTTCCAGCAGAGAACAAACGTTGCCTCTGCCGTCCTCGGAGAAAATGCGCTGCAACATCTCTGAGAGAGGCTTGGCGTCGAAGCGTGAGATCAGAATTTTCTTAAACGGTCTGTACCAGGGAACAGGCTGAAACATCGTTTCTCCGTATTTCACATACAGGTCGAGAATCTCCTCGACATGCATGCCCCAGCAGAGGCAGGTGGCGATAATTGCTCCGGTACTTGTGCCAGCAAAGAAATCAAAGTGATCGGCCAGAACGAGGCCGGGTGAACCATAGTGCAGGCGCAGTATTCCCTGCATGTGCAGGAGAATCTCCAGGCTGAAAACGCCCCGAATTCCACCGCCATCCAGAGAAAGGATCCGCTTCATGAGTTATTTTCCCGGCTTTCTATTGCGAACAAGGGATCTCCATTCGAGCAATTCAACCAGAAGGGCCTTTTCCACCCTGGCGGCTACTTGGAGTACGGAAGGCCAGGTGCGCAGAGCGTCGAGTTGCACGTCCCAGCCCCTGAGCCAGTCACACAGTTCCCGATAGCGCTGCTGACGCCGGTTGCAATCGTTCACGATGACCAGCGCGCCCGCGACGGTTGCGATCTGGAAGAGCGCGGACATAACGAGAGCGAGCCATTTCGAACGTGCCAACGGATGCGTACCTGCGAGACCTAGTTCGCCCGCAAACCGCCACGCCGCGATGAGGATCGCAAAGCCGCCGCAGAGCCAGCTCACGGCGTGGAATGTTCGACCCTCCCGTTCCGAGCGGGCACCATAAGTGGAAAAATACTCAATCTGGTTCGAGAGGCGCTCCCGGCGATAGCTCTGTTTGAATTCCTCCAGGGAGATCTTGTTTCGGGCGCCATCCTCCATCTTTAGATAGTTGAGCGACACCAGCATACCGGAAAGTTCCGGAATGATTTCCGGCCCAATCACCTCGTAGAGAGCGGGCGTGCCCCAGAAGGCCAGCACCGAGCGGCAAACCTCGACGGCCGTTCGGGTTCGCGCCCAAAGCGCTTGGCGGCGTTTCAGCCGCAGGGCCCAAGGAAGCGCGCCAGCCGCGATTCCGAGCGCCGCACTGACTGCCAGCCAGGTAGGAGCGGCAGTCCCGCGCGACGCCGCGACTCCGCTGAATAGCGCCGCCGCCGCCGTGTAGACAATGGGAACGGAAGCTAAGCGGCGAACCTGGGGTGCGAACCTGCTCGCATTGCAGTCAATTTTGCAAAACCACGCCCTGACAAGATCTGCGGGCGCATCTGCCGGTGGGGTGATGCCGGCGTCCGGCAGATGGTTCAGGAAGTACAGCTCCGGATCGTGGAGTAGCTTCCGAGCTGCTTCCTCGTGAAAGACATGCATCTCTCCGGTTTCACTATGGAACCAGATGACCGGCCTGCCCATCTTTCTGGCGAAGGATACGATCTCCTCAGTTCCTCCCAAGCCGCGCGACGGTTGCCCGTCCCACAGTGCGACCAGGAGCTGGCTCTGCTGTACCGTCTCGATGCCGCATTCGTAGTATCGCTCCTCACGAAGCTGGTTATCTCCTATTACCTGGACTGATACCTGGACCGAGACCGCTTTCCTCAACACTTGCTCCGCGCGCGACCAGGTTGCATCATCGAAGTCTTTCCTGAAATATTCTTCGGGAACAGGCAATAAGACTCGGAGGGGGATTCCGAGCTTAAGACAACTTTCCGCGAACAGCAGGTCGCCGCCCGCCGCCACCGAGGACAATCCATAAAAAATTCCCGGCGTCGTCGCCTTTCGCTCTTGCAGAAAATCACAGATCAGCTGGCGAGACTTTGTCTCATCGGGGATACCTCTGTGGCCCGTGAAACCTATAGCCAGAACCGTGGGAAGGCGGATCGCCGAGTTCATTTGGTTCCGGCCTGAGGACATGATTCAACCGAAAGGAGGTCCTGGGTTAAGGTGTGCGTAGCTGCAGAATCTCCGGCAGCGGGAATTTAGAAATGTCCACAGTTACCTCCGATGTGAGGGCGCTGATAAGCCGAAACATGTCGCGGTTCCAATATTGGTTATCAGGGGACCCCGGGTTGCCTGGATCGGCGATAGCATAAGTTGTCCCCCGATAGTTCACCCGGATAAGCGGCTCCATTTCCTCATTCTCATTTCCGGTAAGACGCAACAACGGGAGCTGCTCGATACGCGGGACCGCCTTCAGGAATAAAGGGCGCTCCTTTTCCTGCTCCTCGAGCGGTAGGTGAGGGTTGGCCGGAATTTCCGGGTCACTGTTGGCAAGGGCATCATAGGGAATCTGCTCCTGCGCGGCAGCCGCCATAAGCCCGATCATGGAGCGCAGAACAAGATGAGAGGATATCCCAGAGGTTGGGCACAACTCTCCCGGCGCCTCTTGCAGATTCTTTTGGCCCTCAATAGAGAAGCCATAAGAAAGGATGCGTAGCGCCTGGTCCAAAGCGGGTCCGTTTTTAAGCTCGGGCAGTTCTGCCGTAATCTGCGCTGTGATTTTTTCTTTGTCCGGAATGAAGTTCTTTTGTTCGCCCTCCTTAAGCGGATTTAGATAGAACACCGGTGTGAACACTTTCCGCCCTAAGACCCAGTTGCCCTGGTCATCTTTTTCCCAAACGGTGTCTTTGGCGATTGCATCGTTCTGATCCTTCGCTTGCGGAGCACTCTTGTCGCTGGTAGGAGAAATGGCGGAGTTTTTGTCGAACGGTACGAAGGTGTTCGTGCCTCGAAGCAGCAGCAGTCCATGCTTTTGCAGCGCGTACACTACCGCGCTGACTCTTAGGAAGGTGACATAACTGCTGAGTCTGGCCGGATCATGAGCATAGCTTTTGTCCGGCTCGCCATTGGGATTTAGATACACCGGCGGAGGCTGATTGCGAATGGTCTCAACCTCACAGCCGCTTTTAGTCGGCCGGGTAATCTCGATGCGGTCCACCAGCAGGCGGAAAAGCTGGTCCACACGCCAGCCTTGCTGGTAGAGAATGTAGAAAGTCTCGGCTGGAATTGGTTTCAGCAGCAACTGCGCGTTGGTGTCGTCATTGACGGGAATAAATTGGAATACTGGATCATTCTCGTAAATCAGACCTGCGCTGCCGCCGCCGGCTACGATTGAGCCTCCCGGTTTGGTGCCTTGCGGCGTGAGGTTTGCGGTACCAGCTACAGTTGCCTGCATCCGGTAACTGCTTTGAATTTGTCCAAGTCTGAAGAAATACGTAGGGTTATGGTTTTGCAACCGGGCCAGATTCAAAAGCACTTCGCGGTTCGAGGTTTCCGCGTAGGCTCCCTCAAAGCCAATGAAGTCTGCCTTCATCCGTTTTGGTCCGCAACCGGAAAGTCCAAGCAACGCAAGGCTGACAACAGAGAGTAGCAGTTGCCTTCTTCCGTGACGCGCAGGTGTCAGGGGAAGTACAGTCGTCCGCGGCACACAGCCGTGTAGCTTTAGCTTCATCTCGGTACCTGGCGGGATTACGGGGGGATCATATTGGAAGGTGGGGAAGGATGCAACAGGTTTTGGGGAGGTCTACTTCTTAGAGCAGTTTTTTATGCAGAAGCGCTTCCGGGAGCTATTAGCCCGCATTTTTCCCTTGCCAGACCTTCATTGCCTCCTGTAATAGTAGCCGCAGGAGGTTTTCCACGTGACAAGAAGCAAAGTCATATTGGGCTCAATCCTTTCGTCGGCAATCTTTGCAAGTGGCGTATTGGCCGGGCAGGTTATGGTACCTATACCACCTCCGCCAAAAATAACAGTCGGCAGCAATTATCCCAACATGCAAGCTGCGCAGCGCTCCCTCCTCCAGGCTTACGATTACCTGATCCAGGCCCAGAAAAACAATAATCTGCAATTAGGCGGGCACGCCGCAACTGCACAGAATCTGATTGATCAGGCAGACACCCAGATCGGCTTGGCAGCCGAGTATGCAGCCACCCACAACCATTGACCCCAACTCTATCGGGGAAATCGCCCCCGCGACCTCCGCAGACCAAGCAGCGATTTGTCCTACCCTTTAGCTTCATCGCTGGACGCGACAAGCTGTGCCGCTTTCTCTTCGTGCGCCCTGACGCTTCCCTCCTTTTGCACGCGCCCGTCACGCAAGCGACGTGGGTGCGATTGCACGGGGGAATACGCGGAAGGCCTCAGCCGGAATTTCCATTTTGCTTGTCCGGCCACGAGAAAATATACTCCCGAGTGCCCGGCTTACCTTGATAATAAGGGAGTTTTGGGAGCCTCTATCTTCATATTATCCCTAGGTATGTATCCCTAGTATGCTTGTGCCTCAATCTTGCTGCCTGTTACCTGTCGTTTTTCCCGACACAATCTCCGATCAACACGGCTACTGACAACCGGCTCTCCCCTTCGCATATTGAAGGCATGAACGTCGCGCCTGGGTGGCGGACACCTCCGGACTCGGTCCTGCGCAGTTGCAGGCTCTCATTTGCCGATATCGATACTGGGGCTTATCCTGAACAGTTCGAACAACAGCCAAACACTTTCCCGGGAACAGCAAGGAACGGACAATGAAAATGGTACGAGCCACATTGCTGTATGGGGCGGTCGCCTGCGCGTTGTGCTCGCCCAACCTCTTGGGACAAGACGTACAGGTGACCTCCGAGAACGGCGTCATCACGCTGAGCATGACGGCACAGAAGCCTTATGTCTCCGGCCAGACGAGGACCCCGGTGTTGAGCGTAATCTGCCGGCAAAAAGGCAAAAAGTTCACGCACGCAATCGCTTTTGCGCCAGCAGGCTTTCTGACCCAACAGGATTACTCAGCCTACGGAAAGTCCTCATCGCTGGTGTTGCAAATGAGCATCGCGGGACACAAGCAAACGACGACCTGGGTGTCTCAGGAGAACCCATTCCAATCTTTCGAATACGTCGGCAAGACTGAGCCAGAGCGCATCCAGTTTCTGCAAACCCTGCTGAGTGTGCCAACCGTCACCATCGACTTCACACCGTTCCTCACGGGCGCACCCGCTTCCAGCACGTTCGACCTGAGCGGACTACGGACGGAATTCGACAAACATCCCGAGTGCACTATGAATATGAAGTAGAGTTGCGGTGTTTCATTTCTATGTACCCGGTGACTCTTTTTTATGTAGATTTCGCAATCTATTCATCTTCCTGCCAACAGGGTGCGGGATGCTACCACTAGGAAGTATATGGCTGAAACACTCATTTCCTGGTCTGACGATCGGGAGTTTACCGGGTGGTACTGCAAGGCATGTGGTTGCAGGTGTCCGCTTCCACTCTTCAACGACCGCGTGATCGAGCTCACGGTTGAAGGTTGGAATTCATTTGCTGCGCATAACTGCAAGAAGGCGCGGGATGAGGCCAGGGCCACCCGCCGGGCGTCCTGACGCACTGGGAACCGTGCAGTTGCCCGGAGCAGAGAAATAGCGGGCTTCCTCGCTTCGCGCAAGGTCGATGGAATCAGCGTGACTGGGGTGACGAAAGTCTAAGGAAGGGATCGCTACTCTTGGGGATTAGTCCACGCTAGTGGAATGTCTTGCGCATGCCGACGCCGGTCGGCCACCAGGTGAGTTGGACAGAGCTGGTGAAATCGCTTTGCCGCGTGGGAGCCAACACCGGCACCAGCCAGGTCTCGTATTGCAGGAAGGATTTGAGCTCGAGAGTTTTGCGAACCCGGAGCATGGCGGAAACGTTCCAGTCCCATTGGGTGCTTCCGCCGGGGATGAAATCGTCGGCGATTTTGCTGTTGCGGACCCCAACTTGAATGCTGCTCTGGGGACTGAGATGGTAGGTACTCCACGCCTGATAACCGTTGCCTTCGCGGCCAATCCAGTTTCCCATCAGAGATCTATTGTTGAGGTAGAGGTCGTGATAAATGATCTCCCAGTAGATGAACTGACCTTTAGCGACGGTTTGCCCGGGTATGTTGGTATAAACCGCTTCGGCGCGGAAGTCGAGTTTCGGCAGACGCGGCACGTGGGAAAGATAGATTCCGGGATTGACGGCGGAGCGCTGTGGCGCGCTGACCGGGGAGACGTCGTCGTGCACCAGCGAATCGCTGTACAGCGTCAGCCAGCGGCGCAACTTGGGCAGCCGGTACGAGAAATCGAAGCTGGCATGACGCGCGCCGGGGTCCTTGCGCGAGAACTTGATTGGAGGGGGCACGTCATTGATGCTGGTGAAGCTGGTCCAAAACGAACCGAAGGTGATCGGCACGTGCCCTTGACCGCCAAATACGGCGTTGCGAGTAAATCCCAGCTCCAGATTTTCGGTCGGCTTAAAGCTGGCCTTCTGTGCGAACATGTACGGCCCTACGGGAAACTGATGGCCCTGCAGCGCTCCAAAATAATTGGACACCTCGAACGGCCCCAGCACCTTTGATAACCCGGGAACATTCATCGGGTCTGTGCGGTTAATTTGCAGCATCCAGAACGGGGCGGCGTTGTCGCTCATCAGGAATGCGCCACTCTCACTCGGCCCCCACCACATGCTTTGTTTGCCCACGGAAAAATCCATGCCCCCAAATCTTGCCACGGCATAGGTGTCGAGCAAGCGAAACTGGTTGGCGGAGAATGAGGCCGGCGGTTGCACTGGATTCAGATCGACATTCGCGATCACCTGTCGCACCGAGAGCGGATATCCCGGGATGGTGGGCGCGTACTCGTATTCGCCGTTGACGTAGATGGCAAAGCGGCCGTCGTTGGCGCTGGCGCTGAATCCGGTGATGTTGTTCACACCCTGCCAGTAGGGGCGGCCGTAATCGTTGATCAGCGTCTGCCCAAAGTGATAGCTGTCGTTCACCGGTCTTCCCGCAATGTCGGTCACGCGCGTGTACACCGAATCCAGATGGATCGAATCCACCGGTCTGCCATCCCAGGCCGCCAGCTCGTCGCCGAATTCGGCATCGAGAGATTGCTTGAGGCGATGCACTTCCGGGGGAAGATCGCCGTGGTTTTCGACATTCTTATCCATCTCCAGAAGCATGTGAGCGCACGCCATTCGCGTCCATGGCCGCAGACCGAGGAAGGCGGTGTTGATATATCCGCGCGCGACCAGGCTCTCCATCGCGGGATAAATCCAGCTGTCCAGCGGAACATAGGTGCTGGCGACGTTGCCGGGGCGAGGCGCTGAGGTTTGCTCCGCCACGATCTTCAGATCGTCATCCAGGTTCGCATTGTGCCGGGTCTTGTAAATATGCCGGCCGATCTGATAACCGAGCAGCCCTCCTGCGAACACGTCCGACAGGAAGTGCTGATCCGACGCGGCCCGCGCCAGGCTGACTCCCAGCGCCAGACCGTAGGCGCCAATCACCGTAACTGGACGGGGGTATTCCTGCGCGACCACGGCGGCGAACGCCCAAGTCACCGCGGCATGGTCGGAGGGAAACGACGTTCCGCCGTGGAAGAACTTGTTCTGGAAGTTCGAGGGAAACGGCCGTTCGCGCCCGGTGGCAACCTTGGTTGCATAGTCAACGGCGACGGCGTTGATCATCGCCTCGGTAGCCAACACGCCGGTTTCGCGCGCTCGTTCGTCATGGACCATATGGCCCCAGAGATACATGGCCCCGGTCATTCCGGCTGCCGAAAACACGCCCGCATCCGACGCGACGTTAAGCAGGTGCTGATTGTTGAGACGCATGGCGTAGGAACTTTGCGGGTCCGTAAGGAAGAGCCCGGTGGCAACGCCACCCATGGGAACCAGCCACCTGGTGTCGGCGGGCTTCAGATGGAATGGACTGGTCCAGATGTCTTTTTGATCTTCGGCCAAATGCAGGAAAAATTGCGACTCGTTGGGATGACGGACTGAGCTATCGACAGCGGTTTGCGCCGGCAGTGCGCTTCCTGTCGCAGGCGCGGAGGGCTGCTGCGCGCGCAAAGTAAGCGTGGCGCAGGAAGACCAGAGCGCCAGAGCGAAAGCAAGTTTTGCGACGAAGCAGGTCAAAAGGCCTTTCAGATCGAGTTTGAAGGGGCACGGCTTCAGCCGTGCCGTTAGAAGTGTTGGGGATTGGGCTTTAGTCTCCGAGGCAATCGCTCTTCGTCTCAACGCCGGAGTCCCTCAGCGGCTAAAGCCGATCTACATGACAGCTGTTACGGCACGGCTGAAGCCGTGCCCCTTCAAAGCAACCATTCAAGACTTTGCGTAGTAGCGGAATATGCGCGTCAGCGCGGTAGCCATGTCGTTCACATCCTGTTCGGTCATGGCCGAGGAGAGCGGCAAAGAGATGGTGCGTGCTCCCACAAACGAGGCCTCGGGGAAATCCGAGTCCGCAAATCCGAACTGTTGCCGGTAGTAGGGATGCTGGTGCACCGGAACGTAGTGGATGCCGACGCCGATGTTCTCCGCATCTAGCGCCGCGATGATGGTCTGCCGGTCAATCCCCGTCTCACCCAGCAGCGGAGTAAACAGATGGCAGGCGTGGCGCGAGCCGGCGGCGGGCGGCGGAGGCAGCAGCAGCGGAAGCTGCTTCAGCCGATCCATGTAGGCCCGCCAGATTTGCTGGCGTTGCCGCCAGCGCTCCTCGATGGTTGTCAGTTGCGGCAGGCCCAGCGCTGCAGCCAGGTCGGTCATGTTGTACTTGAAGCCCGCCGCGATGACTTCGTAGCCGGTGGGACCGCCAACAAAGCGGCTCCACGCATCGGCCGTCATGCCGTGCAAAGACAGAATCTTGACCCGCTCGTAAACTTGCCGGTCGCGGGTGATCACCATCCCGCCATCGCCCGTGGTGATGTTCTTGGTGGGATAAAAGCTGAAGCAGCCGGCATCGCCCATCAGGCCCGCCGCGACGCCGCGATGAGTGGCTTCAATGGCGTGCGCACAGTCCTCGATGACACGCAGACCATGACGGCGGGCGATGTCGAGGAGCGGGTCCATTTCACAGCAGCGGCCGCACATGTGGACGGCCAGAATGGCCTTGGTGCGGGAAGTGATTCGCTCTTCGATTTGCGCCGGATCGATGTTGAAGGTGGAGCGGTCGCAATCGACCAGAACCGGTTTCGCTCCGGTGTGCACGATGGAATGAATGGTGGAGCAGAACGTCATCGCCGGCGCGATCACTTCATCGCCGGCGCCGATTCCCAAGGCAAGCAACGCGAGATGGATCGCGGCCGTCCCGCTGCTTACTCCAACCGCGTAGGGCGCGCCTTTGTAGCGGGCGAATTCCTGTTCGAAGCGCTCGACTCTTCCGCCCAGCCCAATCCAGTTGCTGCGCAGGCACTCGACGACCGATGCAATCTCGATCTCGCCAATCACCGGCGCGCCAAAAATCAGCCGCCGTTCAGGCGCACGGATGGGCTCGCCGCCCGCGATCGCCGGAAGGCCGTTGGCTTCTTGAACTGGATGGGGGCTTGTCAGCGGAGCGCGCTTCATAGGATTCAGTCTGGAGGTTTTTATGTGTGAGCGATTGTAACTGATTCAACAATTCTCGCGGTGATCCTGCGAATTGGGCAGGTTTACCAGTGCAGTATTTCCATCTTTGTAAACAGAACTGTCCCGACCAACAAAAGCACGCCGACAAGCCTAGCGACGATCACTGAACCGGAACCTCGGTGCTCAGGCCATTTGAGAAGTCGGACACAGGCGTTTGGGTTAATCGAAAGTCCCAAGCCAAACAGAAGAAAGGTAATCGCAACAATCCAGTCGAAGAATAGCTGCAAAGGCTTCAGGTACTGCCCCGCCGTTGTTAGTACAGTCGGAGCAAGCACAACAAGTCCGAAGAAGATAACCAATGCCAGCGCTGCAGTTCGTGGAAAGGGCGGCAGGTCATCTTCCTTCAGAAAGCAGAGAGGCGCGAGAACCTTGCGGTACAGTCGCGGTTTGTAAAGGCTCACAATCCCAAAGACCAAAACGAAGCCCGCAACAACTAAAGCTCCCACTTATCCCCCTGACTTACATGAAGTCCAGCCATAACGGTCGGTTGCTCCAGCGACTAGTCGCTTGTCCACCGGATGATGCGCGCAGCCTCAATATGATCCGTGCGCCTGAGGCGGTCGGCTATACTGAAACCGCTTCCATTCCATGCCCTTCACCGTATCCCACGTGGCCGCTGCCCTGCCTTTGCGCCGATTGAACCTGGTGTGGTCGGCATTTGTGGTCGGCAGCATGGCTCCCGACTTCCCGTACATTGTAGGCAGCACCGACTATCGCAGCCTGGGCCACCGGTTTCCCGGACTGATTGAATTCACGCTGCCGGCCTCTCTTTTCGCGCTCTGGGTGTTTCACACCGCCGTCAAGCGGCCGGTCATAACCTTGCTGCCCCGCGGCATGCAGCAAAGATTGCGCGGGCAACTCGGAAGATTTCCCTTCGGCGGAGCCGCCCGCTTCATGGCTATCTTGTTTTCTCTCGCGGTGGGCATTGCCACGCACGTGGTCTGGGATGGGTTTACTCACGCCAGCTCGTGGCCTGGGGGAAGCTGGCTCTGGCTGCAACGTTGGGTCAAGGTGCCGCTGTTGGGATTGATGCCGATGCACATGGCCCTGCAGTACGCCAGCACCGTGGTTGGACTGGCCGCGCTCGGGATCTGGGTCTGGCTGTGGTATCGCAACACCGAGCCCCAGCCGGTGGCGGGGCCGGCGAAGGCCAACTTCGGCCCATGGATCGCTGTCGCCATGATCGTGGTCGCCACCGCCGTCGCATTCACGCGTGCCTCGCTGCTGATCGGCATGCCGAAGTCTCTGCACATGACCGACACCTTCTTCCTCGTCTTTGGAGTGACAGGAATCGCCCTGGTGTTCTGGCAAGTGCTGATTTACTGCCTGATGATTTTGTCCCATCAAACGTGGTGATCAGCTAAGCTCGTGGTGCAGCCGCCGAGAATCGTCATGCCTTTCGTCAGCGTCATCATGAACGTCCGCAACGGAGCTTCCACGCTACGCGAGGCCCTGGACAGCGTGCTGCGGCAGAGCTTCCGCGATTGGGAACTGATTGTCTGGGATGACCGTTCCACCGACCAGAGCGCGCAAATCATCGCCGAGTACAAGGACCCGCGAATCCGCTACTTCCTCTCGCAGGAAGACACGCCGCTCGGTAAGGCCAGGAGTGATGCCATCCGGCAGGCGACTGGAACGTGGCTGGCCTTCCTCGATCAGGATGACATTTGGCTGCCCCGCAAATTGGAAAAGCAGATGGCCCTGGCCGACGATGCCACCGGCCTGATTTACGGGCGCACCGTCAGGTTCTATCCCGGCGGCATGGAGCGCGACTACGACCAGGCGCACGAGTTCACGCTTCTGCCTGAAGGTAACATCTTCAAGCAGCTGTTTACCGATTCGTGTTTTATCGCCATGAGCTCGGCGGTGTTCCGGCGTGCAGCCGTCGAAGCCGTCGGCGGAATTCCTGAGGCAATTCAGATTGTCCCGGACTACTGGCTCTACGTTGCGGTTGCCCGGCGCTATCCGGTCCGTGCGGTGCAGGAAGTGGTCTGCCGCTATCGCATGCATGCCGCCAACACCTCGCGGCTAATTGCGCTCAAGATGAACGAGGAAGTGCTCTGGCTGATTGACCAGTGGGCCGACCAGCTCGACCCGCCAACCGTCGCGCTCAGCCGCAGGCGGCACTTCACCGCGATTGCGCTCGAGGAGATGCAGACGCCCTCCACCGCTGCCCGGGGTGTCGCTCGTCTGTTCTCACAAGGCTCAGTCGCTTCGCAATTGCAGCGGCCGTTCATGTTCGTGTTTCACATCATCCGCCGCAATGTTCGACGTCCCTACTGGCGGAGCTTGGGAGACGGCGGTGGTGGTGGTTGACTTACGAGCTTGCCGTCGGCAAGCACAAAACGGGCGCTGCCCTTTATGCTTGGGCAACACATCGCATCGTGTGGTCCATAGCTGAGCGTCGTCAGGTAAATCACGTTGTCCTTAATTGATGCGAGGTGGACAGCCCTTTCGCCCTTGCCTCCGACCACACCGTGAGCCGTCGGAACAAGTTTGCCGTCCACTCGAAGGAAGACAGCCAGGTATTGGGTATAGTTGTTTCCCCCACCCGTACCCTCAATTGTGTACAAAACTGCCAGATCGGGAACACCGTCGTGGTTGAGGTCTCCTGTTATTACCTTTCTGGCGTCGCGATATTCCTGTCCGCCCAACTCGGATTCCTGGTCTGCTATGAACCAATCAATAAGCGCTACGTCCGGGCGCTTGAGGGGCGGCGCCGACGACGATTTCGACTGGGCGCCAATCGGCATCGCCACGAAACACACAACCACAAGTAGCGTGAGCAAGTGCAAAATCCGAACTGCCGCGAGATTCTGGCGTGCAGGCATTTCCGACATTCGTTGCCATTCAGTTGGAGCTACTGGTCTTGCGCCGCACGTTCCAACAGATGGTGAGCTCCCCGGAGCGTTCAAGATCATAATCGAAATCCCCAAGCGCATGCAGAAAGATTTCCTCGCAGTCTGCACCGTGCAATTCGATACATATGTTTCGCACGTTGGGCAGCCATCGTGAAGAACTGCTGTTGAATATCTCCCGCTCACTTCCTTCGACATCAACCTTTAGCAAATCAATCTGGTTTCCACCCGCCAGCTGCAAGAGGCCCGGGATGTCCCAGCCCTCAACCGTTGCCTCATCCTTTACGCCATTGCCTTTGTGCACCTGAGTTGCCCATTCGCGGCCATCGCCAACTCCTCGCCCAACCACCAGCTCGCAACGCCTGGACCAGGCCGCAACGCGCACCACCTGCGCCCGGTCTCCGTACGGCATGAGGTTCTTGCAACACAGCTCGAAATTGGAAGGGTCGGGCTCGACAGCCAAGACCTTGGCAGCCGGAAAGCAGCTTAGAAAATAGGCGCTCGAATATCCAACATTGGCCCCGAGATCCAGTATTAAACCGGGGGACGAGAGCTTTCGTATGCCCGCGTAGCCATCGAAATTAAAGATCTCGTGAAAGACACTGATGTCACTGGAATCGCCCAGACGAGCGAGCAATGGGTATTTTGCCTGGCGCGGCTTGATCTCCAGGATCGAGGGCTGCTGAAATCCGAGCATGGTTCTGGTCCGATAGGCAGCCCAGGTTAACGACGCCCGCCACCCCACGGGCTTCACCCAATTACGAAAGAACCTGGGGAAGGATGGGCTCGGATTGTCGGTCGGCGGCATAGGAAAATGGGTGTGATAACACCCGGCTTCTCATCACGAAGGTCAGCAGCACCAGAAGCAGCAAGGCATAAGAGGCCACGGTCGCCCATGCGGCAGCGTTGGCCTGGAAGCGTGGAATGAATGTCAGGTTTAGGAACACATTGATGCCCGCGCCGGCCGCGAACGAATACAGCACCGGCCGCTCGTAGCCACGGCTGACCACCACAGTCCAAAGCACTGCGAAGCAAAAATCGATGGGCAACGCGATCAGCAGAATGCGAAACAGGTGTGCCGCGCCCAGGGTCGAGCCGTAGATCAGGGTCAGAATTTGCGGAGCGAACAACCCTATGCCGAGCGCGACGGCGGACGCCGTAATTGCCAGGCCGCCCAAGGCGATCAGCAGAATTTTATGCGCCTGGGCGCCAGCTTCCAGCTTGGCGAAATAAGGATAGAACGCGTCCGTGAGCAGCCAAAATCCGGTGAAGATGATGTACAGCGGCTTGACCGCCGCACTGTAGCGTCCCACTTCAGCGGTGGTGGTCATCGCTCCCAGCAGCAGGATGTCGGCATTGGTGAAGACCAGGTTCAACAGACTCGAGGTGCCCAGGGTCGCAACACGCGCGGGCCGTAGCTCTTCGGCCGCCGCCTCGATCTGCGCGGCGGTCACGTCACCCTGCCGTCGCCTCCAACGAAGCCACATCATCCATAGAAAGGCGGCGCCAGTCACAGCGCTCAAGATGTTTGCGCCCGAGATGGAGGCAATCGGCCGCCTCGTCAGTTGCATGGCCGTGATGGCCATTGCCACATAGAGAATACCGACTCCGCTGCGCCAGATGGACAACACGCCGAAGTGGCCGAGTCCCCATGCCACCCAGTCGAGCGCAAACGCGTACGGGATTACCGCGAGGTCGAACACCAGCACGCAGACGCGCGCCGCCGAAGGTATGGGACCCAGAAGCGCATAGATTGCACCCATGATTACCGCGATCGCAGCCAGGGCGGCACGCCGTTTGACGACGAATGGAACCACGAACGCCGCCAGCGCATGGTTGCGCGCCAGCAGACGCGCGCCGATCAGCTTCAGCCCCAGGTCGGAAGAGCCCATGACATAGGTGGCAACGGTTTGCGCGAGAGCCACAATTCCAAGAATCTCCACCCCGAACTGGCGTGACACGTACGCGAACAACGCGAACGTGGCCATTCTGCCAAACACTTCGCCAGTAGCCATCCTGGCGAACGAGGCGAAAACGTTGGTGATCTTCATCGGCAGGATGACAGGCGGAAATCCTATGCGCTAAATGTGAAACTGCTCTAAGCTCGTGAGGGAGCCACTGAGATCGTCATGCCTCGGATCAGCGTCATCATGAACGTTCGTAACGGCGCTTCGTTTCTTCGCGAGGCGCTGGACAGCGTGATGGCGCAGATTTTTCAAGACTGGGAATTGATTGTCTGGGACGACCGCTCCACCGATGACAGCGCGAAAATTGTTGCCCAGTATCACGATCCCCGGATCCGCTATTTTCTTTCGCCGGAAGACACGCCGCTGGGAGAAGCCAGGAACAGCGCCATCCGCCAGGCCACCGGAGAATGGCTGGCCTTCCTCGACCAAGACGACATCTGGGTGCCGCGGAAGTTGCAACTCCAGATGGCCCTGGCCGACGACCGCACCGGCATTATCTACGGGCGCGCCATTCAGTTTTATCCCGGCGGGAAAGAACGGGACTACGATTACGCGCATGAATTTCAGCCACTGCCGGAAGGCGACATCTTCTCCCAACTTTTTGCCGATGCCTGCTTCATCGCTATGAGCTCGGCAATGCTTCGCTGCTCGGCGGTGCAGGAAGCCGGCCCGATTCCCGAGAGTATTCAGACTGTCCCCGACTACTACCTTTATGTCGCCGTGGCGCGCCGCTATCCCGCCCGGGCGGTGCAGCAAGTGGTGTGCCGGTATCGCATGCATGCGGGCAGCATGTCGCAGACAAACCGGCGCAGGCTGCATCAGGAACCGATGTTGATCATCGATCAATGGGCCGATTATCTTGATCCGCGCATCGTTGCGTCCCGCCGCATGGCGTACAGCACCGTGTTGGCGCTGGAGGAGATGCGGAGCCTCAAGACGGCCCGTTCGGGACTGATGCGATTGCTGACGGATGGCTCAGTGCTGTGGCTGATGTCGCGGCCGTTTGTGCACGCCTATCGCGAAGTGCGACGGAGACTGCACCGCCCCTACTGGCTGGGCACGGACTTCACTTCTGATCCGGACTGAGACAGGGAAGCACAGGCTGCTTCTTTTCGGTGTGCTCCGCGCGTGCGCGGTTCGACCGCGGGTGACGACGGTGCGGCTATTTCTTTCTTGGGACGGCCCGGCCCCTTGATTACCCGCTTGTCGGAGCTCACGTAGTATCCCAGGACTTTTGAGTAATAGCGGAAACGAATACCGCAACGCACAATGAACTTGGTAAACCAGCTCTCGCCAAAGTAATCGTAGGCATCACTGAAATCGATAAAACCCTGGCATTGTTCGCGAAGGGTCTTGAGCACATCCTGGTTGGCGGTTTGACTGCCGTAGTGAACCACTTGGGCACAGGGCGTGTAATACAGCTTGTAGCCCTTTTGTCCCAGCATGTATTCGTAGGCGAGGTCTGGCATGGCCCAGCGGAAGCGTTCGTCGAGCAGGCCCGCGGTTTCCCATGTGGAACGCCGTAAAACGAAGACCGTGGTGCCGATGGCCTCCACTTGCTGGGCGCGGGAAAAATCGAAATCGCTGGCATAGTACCGGCTCATCAGCCGGCTCTTGGGAAACACCTTGTGCCAGTTCAGAGTCTGCAGGAAAAAGACCCCCAGCCCGGCAAAACGCCGGATGTCATGCTGTACGGTGCCGTCGGGGTTCAGCAACTTGGGCCCACACGCCGCTGCTTCCGGATGTTCCTCCATAAACTGCACTAACGCTGCAAAAGCGTTTCCGGTCAATACTGTATCGCTGTCGAGCAGACATGCGTAGCGTCCGCGCGATTTGCGAATGCCTTGATTGGCGCTTTTCGCATACGACTCGTTGACTGCGTTCCTGATCAGAATCACATCAGGGAAAATTCCGGCCACCATGTCGGCGCTGCCATCGGGCGAGTTGCCGTCAACGCAGATGACTTCAAACGTGATTCCGTCGGTGTGCCGGTAAACCGACTCGAGACAGTTTTGCAGCAGCTCTCGAGTGTTGTAGCTGGGGACGACGACCGTAAGATCGAGAAGAGACTCTGTCATTCTGGTTTCCATGCTGACGATGGTCTTGGCCGCACCCAACGCTAAGCAGTTTGCTTCGTTCCTACGACTTGAGGATAACGGAATTCGCGCCGACGGTCACCTAAATGCTGGTGTGAACCTCAGTGGGCAGTTTTATTGGCATTCGCGATACAAGGCCAGGGTTTGCTCTCCGCACTTCTCCCAATTGTACTGCGCGGCCACCTGCCGGCCCCTTTCGATAGCTTCCTTGCGTCGGTCGCTATCATGCACGGCCTGTAACAATGCGCTGTTGAACGACTCCTGGTCTCCTGGATCGAAATAGAAAGGAGCGTCATGGCAGATTTCGGGAACCGAGGGCCGATTGGTCGCCAGGACGGGACAACCCATCATCATGGCTTCCAACGGAGGCATGCCAAATCCCTCACTCAACGATGGATAAACCAACAGCGTGGCTCCGGCATAGGCTTCGGCCAGGAATCCGTCCGTGACCCTGGGCAACAGAATGACGCTATCGCTCATCTTCCATTTGCCAATCAGGTCTTTCTCCTTCGCCGTGAGGGGACTGCCGCCGAGTACCAGCAAATCCATCGAGTCCTTCAGTCCGGTTTCGTAAAAGGCCCGCAGCAGGCCGTTAAAGTTTTTGAAGCTGGGGCGCATGCCGACATAGAGCAAATACTCACGCCGCATCCGCTGGCGCAAACTCTTGGCGTCTTCGGGCGAGCGCGTGAGCGGGCTGACGCCATGGTAGATGACCCGGATCTTGGCGGGATCAACGTCGTAAAAATTCACCAGATCTTTCTGCCCCGACTGGGACACGCAAATGATGGCATCCATTTTGGGAAACATGTTTTTTCTTGCCCACAGTATTTTCTTGACGTTGGGAAACAACTGCGGAAAGCGCTCGTGGGTGCAATCGTGATGAGTGGCGATCAGGCGGCGCGCTCGGACCATGGGCATGCGCATGAAATAGGTGAGATGGTAGATGTCCATTTTGCCGCGAACCAGGGCCGCGAAATTGCTCAGAATCTCATTGGTCAGGTAGCGCAACATCCCGGGTGGCCATGGTCCGCGAAGCTGGGTCACCCGGGCCTTTGCCGGCGGCAAGCTGGCAAACGGATACACTGTGCCGGTAATCCCCATCAGCACCTCCGCCTGCACGTCGGGCACCGCGGTCATGAAGCGGATGATCTCGTAGAAATAGCGCGACATGCCCCCGGCATTTTGCAGCGAGAAGGCCTGGTGATCGTAGAGTATCCGCATGCGAGGTGGTGAAGTACAAATCCTCCGGCATCAGGCCATCAATTGACCAAAGGCAAAAATCGTGGTTCCCAGGCTGCCCGGCGTTACTTTCTGATGCAGAACTCCGAAGCCGTACGCTAGTTTGGAGAAATTGAAGTAGCTCGGCTCTGGAGTGTGGCCGTGCACCACGGCGCGAAAGCCGTGGCGGCGCATCTCGCGGCGAATCGCACCAATCGTGTTACACCGGTAAAGTGTCGGGAAGACATCGTTTTCGGGCCGGATCTTTTGGACTCGAAACAATACCGCGTTGTGCAGTCGGTTGGGCACCAATTTTGCTGCCAGCCCGACGTAGCTGAGAAGGTTGGTGGTGCGCAGGCACAAAAATCCTCCATCGACCAGGACCCTGCGCGCTTCACAAAATAGAAAGCGCGGCTCCGGCAGGTGTTCTAGGACGAAATCGCACACGACGAGATTGACCGACCTGTCTTCAACTGGCCACTGCTGACCTGGAACCAGGGCGCGAAACTCATCGATCGTCGGATTACTCTGCCCGGCAGGATCGACGTCAAGGCCAATCACTTTCGCGACCTTCCCTTTGAAGCTCTGCAGGGCGCGACGAAATTCCACGGGATCCTCGGCATGCTGGCCTCGTCCACAGCCAAAGTCAACCACGACAAACGACGGCCGGATAAGCGCGTTGACCCTGGTGTAGAAGGCAATGGTCCCATCGCAGTTCGAGAAACCGCCAAAAGAAGTCTCGGGATAGAAGTTTTCTTTGTGACTTGCCATGGCGGCCGAAGCACCCGTTATATCCCTACGTAATCAGCTCCGCCTGCGGTTGTAGCTGGCTGGTCAACTCTTCTGCGTAGCGCCCGGTCAGGGCAAGGCAGGTCAGGAAGATAACGTACGAGATCAAAGTATTTACGGCGGCCGCCTTAGCGCCGTAGGCTGGAATCCAGATCAGATTCAGGACGATGTTGCTTCCGGCAGCGATGACGGTGCACAGGAGGACTTTCTTCTCCATGCCCCAGGCGATGTATGCATTGCTCAAATACGAGGTCGCAAAGTCCATCGGTATCGCCCATGCCAGCAACAGCAGCAGCACAGATGCCGGCAGGAATTGCTGTCCGAACAGGACCGTCAGCACCGGCTGGCGCCAAACCGCCAGTAATGCGGCGATGGCAATTCCGGCAGCCAGCAGGAGCAACAGAATTTGCGGCCTCAACATGCGGACCCGCTGCCCCCGGTCTTGCCGCGCCAGTTGTGGATAGAGGACCTGTGTCAGCAAATAGTAGGTGACGAGGACTTGATTCACCACCCGGTAAGCGGCTGCGTAGAGTCCCACCTGCTGAGGGTTGGACATGATACCCAGCATCAGCATGTCAATGGTATTGAAGGCGACGTTGCACAGCCATGCCACCCCCATGACGCTGGTGCGCCGCCACGCCAGGGACTGGCGAATCACGGCCAGGGAAATCTGCTCCTCACGCTCTGGCCGGTGCCTTTTCCACCACGTCCAGAAGATGGCCGCTTGCAGCCCGTTGCCGATGGCATTCCCCAGCACCAGCCACCACAGGACCCGGCCGGAGTTCCTCGCCAAAAACAGGCACACCAATATGCTGGCCGGAACCGCCGCCCTGCCGAAGCTGACCAGGCGCAGATGTTCCCGTCCCCAAGCCATCCAGTCCAGCGAAACTGCGTACAGAGAGCCGATCGCCGCAAACGCAAACAGGAAGATTTTTGCTTCGGTGGGCAGTTTGGTCGCAGCGGCGTAGATCAGCAGGAACGGTAAGAGGACGGCTGCCATCATCATCCGCCGTCTCTGCACCTGACCCTTGATTTCCGCCGCAGCTTGCGGATATTGGGCCACGAGCCGCGCCCCCACATGCCGCAATCCAAAGTCGATAATCGGGTAGGAGTATCCCAGCATGCTCTGGGCCAGAGCATAGACGCCCACCACCAGTACGCCGTACCGGTGCGCCAAGAACAGAAGAGTGACGATACCGCAGAGGCGCGATACCGCCTCGCCCGATCCAAAGTCGAACACTTGGCGAGCCAGGTGACGCAAGGAAGCCTTCATGTCTCCGTCAGTTGCCTTCGCCATGATTTAACCGTCGAACCACTGATGTGAAAGCTAACTGACGACGAGCAGAAAGCCGACCCTACTCCACGTCGTCCTATTCTGCATGACGGGAAAGGTCCCTCGGTCCGAGGATGTAACCGCGCAGTTGCCCGGCAGTGCGCAGCAGATACGGATAGGCCACACGGAAGTTACCTTTACATAGGTTGACCGCGGCTCCCCCGAATGAGCGGATAATACGTTTGCTCACGTAACGCCATGGATAATCGTGGAGCCGCAGTATGTATCCCGCTCCCAAAGCATAGGTGTAGGTGGTTCGGTAGGGCCGTTCGGGCAAATGAAGAGAAGGATGGTGGACCGTGATGGAGGGTTCGTAGCACATCTCCACTCCAAGGCCGAGAGGGCGAAGAAAGTAGTCGGTCTCTTCACCGGACTGGTACCGGGATGCCGCGCCAACGCCAATTTTCTCATTGAAAGGCCCGATAGCATCCGTGATCTGACGCCGCAGAAACGCGCAGGGCGAAAGACCGCAATGCCAAAGGTTTTCCTTCGTGCAACGGCAGGTTCTAGCCGGCCGTGTGGGCCCGACCGATTCATTGCCTGCGTCACGCAAATTGGTGAACAACCCTCCGAATTCAGCATGCGCTGCAAACCATTCCGTAACCCTGGCAAGCAGTTGCTCCGGGTACCAGCAGTCGTCATCGGGAAAACCGATTATGTCGCCTTCAGCCACGACCAGGCCCACATTTCGCGCCCGCGAAAGTCCACGCCCCGAACGTAGATGACGAACGGTGAGCCTGTTATGGCGGCGTAGCAACGGCACTAAACGGTCATCAGGGTTCTGGTCAACCACGATGACCTCAAAATCCTTGCAGGACTGTCTATCCAGGCTGGCGAGCAAGCGCTCGAGTTCGGTGACCCGATTCACCGTTGCTACGACTAACGATATCATCGGGCCTGATCCGGGCCCGCGGCTGCGGCTCGCGCCATATTTGCTGGGTGCAGGTTCACCAGGCGGTACATCCACCACCCTAAAGCGAGCAGAAAAATAGAGATGGCACTCCTCGCAAATACGGACAGCCAATCAAGGAGGCCTCCTCGTGGCATCATCATAATGTCCGGCAGAATCATGGCCACCACGAACAAAGCGAGTGCTGTGCGGCTGAAATGATGGAGCAGATGAAGGCCAAATCCGATCAGGAGTGAGATGACTACCACGCCGGAAAGGCCGCCGATAACGTAGGCTTCGCCGATATACGACCCGCCCGTTCCGTAGCCACGCGAAAATGCCACCGGGTTGAGAAATACAGAAATATCGAAGCCCAGGGCCCTGCCCCGAGAGTAGTTCCTGGTGTCATTTGCGACAAAAGCGTTTTTGAGCTCGTTCCACAGGTAGGAAGTTGCGAAGGGGGCAAACACTTCCCGGTACTTGACGGCAACCTCAGTGACCCCCAGCGAGTTGCCCTGGCCCGTGACAAGCTCGACGGGAGCAATGGCGAAGTCCGAGAGACTCTCCGAATCCTCCCGCAAGCTCTGCACGATCGCTCCCACCAGCATGAGCATTGATGCCAGTGTGGCCAGGATGAGGATTCTGCTACGCTTCGACGATTTAATGCCAGCTACATACCAGAGCGTCAGTACCATCGCAAAAACGCTGCCGCGCGATCCCAACAGCAGAACCAGTGAAGCGGTGGCGAAATACAAGAAGGTCACGAGGTAGAGATACTTCCGCCTTCGTTCGAAAACGAAGATTGCCACGAACGCCGGAAAACTGATAAGCACAATGGCGCGGGCCAGGAGGGGCACGCTGGAAGCGATGGCGGCATGGTTCACGAAGAAAGAAACATAGCCGCCATGTTGCTGTACGGATTCGTAGTACTTGTAGTTTTTATAAAGTTGTACAGGCAAAGTCGCATAGAACAAGAGGTAGAGGTATGGAAGGTATCGCCGGACCGGGGCATCCGCGGGAGGCGCGACCTTCTGATAATTCCAGCGGCACGGGGCATAAATACACAGCGCCGAAAGCGCCACGCAGAGCAGAACAATGCCGGCTTCATCGCGCGATATGTCGAAAGGGAGAAGCGTCGCGCTGTTTACTCTGAGGGGAGAAGGCACACCTCCCACACAGTAGGACAACAGCCTTCCTCCCTGAAACAGCATCAGTGTGCCCAGAAAAAGAAAACACGGATGCCGCCCCTGGTTGAAGTGTTTCCAGGAAAGAACCAACAGCGAGACCAGGAGAAGAGTCACCAGGACGGCTGCCCCGTTGGGCTGAAGCCAGCCCAGCAGGAAACCCAGCGTCGCCATCGCGACTACTCCCAGGTATCCCAATACCTCAAAAGCGGCTGCCGGTATGGGCTGGGATGCCGGCACAAACGCCGAAATGGATTGCGTCGCAGTACTCATGAGGGCCGGGACGAGAATTTCAACGCCTGCCGTAGCCGCGCCAGACGAGCGCGTTCACTGGGGTCCTCCTGTTTGCGCCTCAGCGTCTCCATCAAAAGCACCGCCAGACAAGACAGCAGGAAAGCGACTACGGCGGTGACCAGCACGATGAGCCCCCGGTGGGGACCGGACTTCCTTTCCGGTATGACGGCTTTATCGACCACTTGCACCAGGATGGCATCCTTGGCTTCGTCGATGCGCGAGGCCTCGAGTTGCTTGCCCAGAAATTCGTAGAGCGCTTCGTGGTATTTGACGTCGCGCAACTGGCGGAGATACTCCAACTCAACCGCCGGCAACTGGCGAGTCGGCACTTGCAAGTTGCCGTTTCCGAGAATGCCTTTGCCTTCCAGCTTTGCCAATTGCGCCCGCAATCCGGCCAGTTCCTGCTGCGCGCGTTCCACATCCGGGTTACTTGCCGTGGCGTAGGAGCGCATGGCCTGCAGTCGCACCTCGCGAATGGCCACCTGGGCGCGCATATCGGCCACCGCCGTAACGATCGCCCGCCCTTGGGCGTCGGGCTGCACCAGTCCGCTCTTTTCCTCCACCTGCTGCAAGGCCACTTCCGCCTGGGCCAGGGCTTCGCGTTCGCTGTCGAGCTGGTGCTGATAGAACACGCGTCGCTGGCCGGCTTCTGTAATCGCCAGATTACCGTTCAACTCATGCAGCATATCGACGTACGCATTCGCCAGGTCTGCGGCCCGCTTGGGGTCGGTGTCAGTAACCGAGATGGAAATCAGTCCTTCTTTTTCGGCAACGATGTCGCTGCGACTTGAGAGTGTGCTGCGCGCTTGCCCATACTCTTTCACCGAGTACGCCCGGCGCAGGTCAAAGCGGTCGATCAGGCTGTCTTCAATGCTGCGGCTGTGCAGCATGGCCACGAACAGATCATCAGGGTTCTTCAATCCCAGGTCCATCGAACCAAGCCCGGCAATGGCCCCGAGCTGGCCCAGCATGGCAGTCGCAGTCGATTGATTTTGCTGCGGCGGCAAGACGGTGGTGGTGGCGGTGTACATCGTGGGAAGCAGCAGCGCAACGATAGCGGCCAACACGGCAGCCGCCAGCGTGATTTTCAAGATTTGCTTCTTGTGGTTGGCCAACACCTGCAATACGGCAATCGTATCGACCTGTCCCGGCCCCTCGACTGCGGGCGGCTGGTTCGACATGACGTCGCGATCGTAAACTCCGGCGCTGCTGGAGGCGTGTGCTTCCGATACTCTCGAGCTTTCCATCATAAGTAACAACTCCGGCTTAAGACGAATTCAGCGATTGAGGGCTGCATAATGTCCAGCTCACCATTTTGAGTTGTCATCACGAACGGCTTTGGCCGTGAGGGATCTGCTGTTTTCCCGTCCTTCGACCAGGCGCAGACAAAAGCAGATTCCTCGCTACGCTCGTAATGACAATTTAATTGGTCGCAATCATTTCAGTACGTTGATCGCCGCTGCGGCCAATCCAAAGTTCGCCAGCACTTGCGACCAGTCTTTTACCCCGCGTAGCAGACTGCCTTTGTTGGTCTGCTCGGGAACCACGACGCTATCGCCTGGCATCAGCACCATGCTGTCAAATCCTCCCGACCAGAAGTGCGAAGCCGCATCTTTGCTGACCACCGCACCATTGGCGCGGACCACGAAAATCCTGCCCTTGTCCGCATCGCGGGTGGGGCCTCCGGCACTCCGCAAGTAATTCGAAACCGTTTTGCCGGATTGTTGAATGAAGGACCCCTGGTTGTAAACGTCGCCGACGACATTGACCACGATGGGACGGCTGGGCACGAAGAACTGGTCGCCGTCCTCAATTGTGATATCCGGAATTGTATCTACGGCCTGGTCGTTGGGGTGCAAGTTCAAAACGATGCGGCCGTCGGCCCGCAGTTGGCGAAGCTTATCGAGACTGGTGCGTTGGGTCTCCACCACCGCCCTGGCAGCAATCACCTCATCGGAGCTCCTGGCGTTTTGTGCCATCTGCGCCGTCTGCCGGGCGACCTGTTGTTCGGTCTGGGCAATCATCATGTCCAGCCGTGCTTGTTGCTCGACGCGCGCCGACTCACGCTTGAACTCGGCCCCATAAAGATAGGCCGAAGGGGTGAGCCCTCCCGCCTGCAACACCAGATCGCGCAACCTCTGGCCCGGCTGTGCCCGGTAGATCCCGGCGGCTTCAAACTCCCCATCCAGTCGTACCAGCTTGGTCTGTTTGTTTTCGGGAACCCGCAGATCGGCTTGCGAGAAAACGGTGACGATGTCGCCAGGCTGCAGTACCAGATTGCTGGCGTCGTCATGGTTAAGAATGGCTTTGCCCAGGTTGAAGGGCAACAGCTGCGTCGAAAGGTCCTGCGTGCTCATGCGCTGCACGACGGCATAATCCCAGTTGATCTCCGGGGCGTTGCGCCTGACCTCGTTGGTGGTACTGCTGACCCGGCCTTTGCTTTCCTGCGCCTGCAGGGCCACAGCATTCTGCTGCTTCCAGTATTCCGCGGTGATGAGAAACTCGCGGTTGGGAATCAAATCGCCGACGCGCATGCCCTCATGCCACGGATAGCGGCCCGGTTGAGCGACGTTGCCGCGCAAGGTCACGGCATTTTCAAAGCGCGGAGACACCAGGGTCACATTCACCACATCGCCATCCTGAATGGGATGGGCCAGGCCGGCGTCGTCCAGGCTTACCTGCTCCACGCTGTGCATCTTGCGGTCTTGAATATGTTCCACAAAGACTTTGCCGCCCGATGCCGTGGTGGACAGCCCGCCAGCCAGGCGCAGCGCTTCGGCCAAGTCGGTTGCCCCTTTGAGCTCATAAATGGAAGGCACATTGACTTGTCCACCCATGGCAGCCTGCGGCCCGACCGGGGCCACGTAGATCACATCTTCGGGCAGCAGAATCACGTCTTTGCTCTTGTCGCCGTTGAGCAATAAATCGTAGAGGTCAAAGTCGGTGATAACGGTAGAACCGCGCTTCAGTTGGATGTGGCGCATCGACCCGGTGGGCGACGGTCCGCCTGAGGCAAAGATTGCATTAGTCACCGTGCTTAAGGAGCTAACCGTGTAACGTCCCGGACGGCGCGCTTGACCTACCACGTAAATGTCAATCGAGCGCAGCTCGCCCATACTCACGTTGAGATCGAAATTTTGGTAGATGCGTCCGATGTGCGACTTGAGAAACTCCTCGATCTGGGCGTACTTCAGCCCGGCAATGTTCAGGTTTCCAACCTTGGGGACAAAGATGCTGCCATTGCGATCGACGCGGGTGTGGACATCCAGGTCAATCTGTCCCCAGGCCCGTATCAACAACTCGTCGCCCGGACCGATAACGTAATCCGCCGTGACCGGGACACGGTCTACCGGAGCGAATGTGCTGGGCACGTTCTCAAACAGACTCAGCCCGTAAATGGGCAGCGACTTTCCCAGAGAAGAAACCACCATCTGCTGAAAGTCGGTGAGCTCGACGGGCTTGGTTGCAGCCCTGGGCGCGGGCCGCATCTCCCGGGGCGCCGTCTCGTTGGGCGGATTCCCGGTTTGCGGATTTGCAGTTGCTGGCGCAGTCCTGGTGTCGTCAAGCACGATGCTGGGCGGGCAGGGAGCAGTTACCGTGCAGGGCGGTGTTTGTCCTTCGGCCGGCATCTGGGTTGGCGGTGAAGTCTGACCCACCGGCGGGTTGGGCCGGTCCTGCGCGATGGTGCCCGGCGCAATCGTCATCACGGTCGCGAACAATGCCAGTATCCCGGCAAGCTTCCAGTAGTTTTGCAAATCTGCCTTCTGATTCGAAAGAGCTCTCAATCTCAATCTCCCCAAGACCCAGGTTGGGTCGGGTACAAAGTGGTAAAAGCGGGCGCTCGTAAAGACAATTCGTAGTCTAGCCGCTGCTGTTGACAACCTCGGGCGCCGGAGCCGGATGGCGCAACGCGTTGAGCCAGAATCGAGCGTAGGCGGGGGCCGCATTGCAAGCGTCCCACGGCAATTCGCGCCCGGTAAACAGGTAGTGCAGGTTTTGGTGCGCGCTCACCGCGCCAGCCAGCCCGAGTGTGGCAATCGTGGGTTCCAGATCGCGAATTATGCCGCGGGCCGCACATCTGCCGAAGTAGGCGTTCACCGCATCGAAAATGGGGCCCAGATGCTCACGGAACATCCGGTCGGCTCCTCCCGGCAGTTCAAAGCCGGCAACGTATAAAAGCCGCATCAGTTCGGGATGCTGCGACATGTTCTCCACCACGAATGTCACCAGCATGGGAACAATGATGTCTGGATCCAGATCAGTTGCCAGTCCCTGCTGCAGCTCTCGTCCCAACTTCAGCCGGTTCAGGCGCGACTCGGCCGCCACCCAGAAAAGGTCGGCTTTGCGCACGAAGCAGCGAAACAGGGTGGCTTCATTCACCTCGGCCAAATGGGCGATCTCGCGCGTGCTGGTACCCTTATACCCCTGGCGCGAGAAGAGCTGGACAGCGGCCTCGATGATACGCACTTCCGTGACACTTCTTCCCGCTGTTTTTTTCACAATCTTCTAACCTCTAGCTTGGTATTGAAACGTGCGATGGGAACGCATGAATGGGGGTCATCAATTGGGGGAACTAGTGGGCTGGATCTTACAGAGCGAGCAAGGCTCTGCCATCCTCAGTTAGATGAGGTGTTTTTTCCGAAGTCCGGCGGGGTATTGCTAGGAGCGACTCCGCGAACATTTTCACTCCACTCGAGACCTATGGAACTGGCCGCTCCCGCGAATAAGGCAGACGAGAGTAAGCGCATACTTGCCGCGTCCGAGTGTATTGGTTGCCGGGCAGAGGCTCTGCTCGACGCTGGCAAGCATAGGGAAAGCTGCCCCGCTTGGTCAAGCAAAAACGCGTCAGGTCAATCAATTGGCGAGAGAAAGAGGTTTCGAGTCTGGGCGGGTGGATTCGAACGGGGCCGCCAAGCCCGGAATTCCAAGGCGAGCGCTTACTTAGCATCAATCGAAGCCCGGAAGATTTTTGTTTTCTGGCCCCAGGTGGAAGGGCTCTTCCAAGGTGTCATCCTGGGCGAGGTCGCCGCGCGGCGAACCCGTCGCTCAGGATGACACTCGAGAAGGACGTGCGCTTACCAATAACCGCGGATGAATAATTCAGCTTCTGGAGCCGATTCCCCCGCTTTGCCCCGGTTTTGACTTTCGCGTATGGTAAGCGCAGTTATTGGTGCCACAACGTGACGGATTCGCGGCAATCCGAAGAACTCCAACAATTGAGACAGCAGGTGGCGGCGCTCACGCAGCGGGTCTATCGCCTGGAGCAATTGTTCCGTGCCGGTATCGTCACCCAGACTGGCGCAGCAAAAATCACGACTGCGCCCATCGAAGTCCCGCAGCCCGAACTGCCGCATGGGGTGGCCCAGACGCCGCCTGCACCGAGTGAAGTTTTCGGGCCGCCGCCACCCGATTTACGTGAGCCGCCGCGTATTCCGCCGGTCCCCACTCCCTCACCGCGGGCCGGCGTCTCGCTTGAAGCCCGCATCGGCGGCCAATGGCTGAACCGCATCGGCATCGTTGCCGTGCTGGTCGGTCTGTCGTATTTCCTGAAGCTCGCCATCGAGAACGACTGGATCGGCCCGGGCACGCGCGTTGCCATCGGGCTGGTGGCAGGTGTCGGACTTATCTGGTGGAGCGAACGCTTTCGGGCGCGCGCCTTCCTGGCGTTCGCGTACTCCCTGAAGGCCATCGGCATAGGTGCGCTCTACTTGTCGTTATGGGCAGGCTTCCAGTTCTATCACCTGGTGTCGGCTCCGGTGGCATTCTTTGCTATGGTGTTGGTGACCGCCGGGTCGGTGGCCATGTCGTTGACGCAGAATTCCGGCCTGCTGGCCGCCTTCGCGCTGGCCGGAGGATTTCTCACTCCAGTTCTGGTCTCCACCAACCAAAACCATGAGGTGGTGTTGTTCTGCTACGTGGCGCTGCTTGACCTGGGCACGGTGTGGGTGGTCGCCGTCCGCGGCTGGCAACGGCTGTTGCTGGCCAGCTTCATGGGCACGACGTTGCTGTTCGCAGCTTGGGCCTCCAGTTATTACACGGAGGAACAACTCGTCACCACGTTGGTCTTTGCCAGCTTGTTCTTCCTGTTGTTCGCAGCAGCGCCATTCCTGGGACGCAAAGCGGACGAAAAGCGGCACCCAAACGTCATGGTGGCGCTGGCGCTGCTGAATGCCAGTGCCTACTTCGCGGCCAGCTACTCGATGATGTACGAGCACTTCCGCTTTGAACTGGCCTGGCTCACGGTGGGGGTGGCGGCGTTGTTCTTCGTTCTCATGCGCGCGCTGCAGGCGCGCGAAGCGGGCGCCCACCCATTCTTTGGACCGTTGTACCTTGCGCTTGGCGTCGGCTTTCTCACCATTGCCATTCCGCTCAAGCTGGACAGCTACTGGAACACGCTGGGCTGGATCGTCGAAGCGGGCGCGCTGTTTTGGGCAGCGCATCGCAGCGGGAGCAGGCTGCTGCGCATTCTCGGCATGGGGGCGTTTGCTCTCGGCATCTTCCGCCTGCTCGTGGTGGACTCTTTCGGCCACGAGCCACTGCTGATCAACCCGCGATTTGGACTGTACCTGCTGGCGATCGGAGCTCTGGCTTTGCTCGCTTACTTCGTCCAGAACGAAGCGGGCGGCGACAATCGCCAGTGGGCCGCAGCAGCCATCGTCGGGATTAATGTGCTGGCGCTGGTTGCCCTCCACTTCGAGGTGATGAGCTACTTTCAGCAGCAACTGGCTCTGGCTAATTCGTACCAGGAGCGGCATAGCATCATGACGGTCCGCGACTTCGCCTATTCCGCGGTGTGGATGGTTTACGGCAGCGGCCTGATGCTGGCCGGCTTCTGGAAACGCTCGGCGTTTTTGCGCTGGCAGGCCATCATTCTGCTGTCGATGACCGTGCTGAAGGTGTTTCTGGTTGACATCAGCACGCTGGAGCGCGGATACCGCATTGCGGCGTTCATTGTTTTGGGCGCGATCCTGCTGGCCGTGTCGTTCTTCTATCAGCGCAGCCGGATGAGAAGCGCTGCCTAGTGAACAAGGATTAAAGCGTGTCATCCTGAGCCAATCACCTTCGCCCGGTAATCAGCCTGACAATCAAGGTCAGAACCACCGCACCAATCACCGCAACGACGATGGTGTAGATCATCCCACCTTGCGCGGCCATGCCAAGCTTGCTCATCAGGAAGCCACCGATGACGGCGCCGATGATGCCGACAACGATGTCCATCAGGGCACCATAGCCGGAGCCCTTCATGAGTTTGCCGGTGATCCATCCGGCGATCAGACCTACGATAATCCACCAGAGAATGCCCATATTTCCTCCGCTAGTTGAGATTTATACCGAGAGCCCTAGGTGCGATGCATGTGCAGCAGGATTGGTTAGTTCGAGGTTTGCCTTCACGGAAAAGCAGGTTCCTCGGGGTGAAAAGCCGTGCCCATTCGGACGCCCTGGGAATTGTCATTACGAGCGAAGCGAGAATCTGCTTTTGTTCGTTCCTTGAAAAGCAGATTCCTCGCGCCAAAACCGGGCGCTCGTAATGACAAAGGTAAAGAGTGTAACGGCGCCCCTCAAAGGTGCGCCCCTTCAAAACGATCTACGCGTAAATGCCGCGTTGCTTGATGGTGTAGGCCACTCGATCGATGGCCAGCATGTACGCCGCGATGCGGTTATTCACGTGGTGGGCCTCGGCGTAGCGGACCACATCCTCGAACGATGAGACCATGATGTGCTCCAACTGTTCGTTGACCACCGACTCTTTCCAGAAGTAGCCCTGGCGGTCCTGCACCCACTCGAAATACGAGGCCGTAACGCCGCCGGCATTGGCCAGAATGTCGGGCATCACAAAGACATGCTTATCGCTGAGGACGTCATCGGCGGCGGCCGTCGTGGGGCCGTTGGCGCCTTCGACCAAGATCTTCGCCTTCACCTTGTCGGCATTGCCCGAGTTGATCACGTTCTCCGTGGCCGCCGGAATCAGGATTTCACAATCGGTGATCAGCAGCTCTTCGGTGTCGGCACGCTCAGCTCCCTTGAAGCCGTGGATGGTGCCTTCTTTCTGGCGATATTCCCACAGCGCCGCAATGTCGATGCCTTTGCTGTTGTACAAACCGCCATCCCATTCGCCGATGCCGATTACTTTGTATCCCGCTTGATGCATGAGCAGCGCGGCGTTCGAGCCGACGTTGCCGAAGCCCTGAATGATCACGCGAGTGTTCTCGCGGGTCATGTTGTTCTTCTTGATGGATTCGTCGCAGATGATCATCACGCCGCGGCCGGTGGCTTCGCGCCGGCCGCGCGACCCGCCCATGTTCAGCGGCTTGCCGGTCACCACCGCCGTCACCGTCTGCCGCATGTGCATGGAGTAGGTGTCCATCATCCACGCCATGGTCTGCTCATTGGTGTTGACGTCGGGTGCGGGAACGTCCTTCTCCGGGCCGATAAACTCGATCAGCTCCGAGGTGTAGCGGCGGGTCATGCGCTCCAGTTCGCCGCGCGACATGTTTTTGGGATCGCAGATGATGCCGCCCTTGGCACCGCCGAAGGGGATATTCACCACCGCGCACTTCCACGTCATCCAGCTAGCCAGAGCGCGCACTTCGTCGAGTGTCACATCGGGCGAATAGCGCACGCCGCCCTTGGCAGGACCGCGCGCAATGGAGTGCTGCACCCGGTAGCCGGTGAACACTTCCAGTTGTCCGTTGTCCATGTTGACCGGGATGTGGACGATGATCTCGCGGTTGGGCTGCTGCAAAACTCGCCACAGGCCTTCATCGAGTTTCAGTTTTTCGGCTGCCAGGTTGAAGCGCGCAGCCTGTTGTTCCCAGGGATTACTTTCCTGCTCAAGAGTATGTGCGGTAGCCATAAGATTTCTCCGAATTATTGCGGGCGTCTTGCGGGTCGATTCGGTGGACGCTTCCTCGACACGCATCCAGCATCGGCGGGCAAACCTTCCAAGTATATGCAGGCTGATGACTTGGGCGCAAGGTGAAGGCGCCGTTACCGCAATGCGACGTTAGGTTTTTCCGGTTATCACATCGAGGCTCGGCGTGAATCACTGACAAATGGAAACGAAAAAGCGTGCAATCTTAGTTGGCGATCGAGAGGCGCTGAACTATGCCTAACGGAAACGATTCTGCTGCCTGCAAACGCTGCCACATCGTGCTTGTACCAGGATTTGGCGGCTTCGACGCACTTGGACGCGTCCAATACTATGCAGGTATTACGCCGCTGTTTCAACAATGGCAGCGCAGCAATGGTCCATTGCCGGTAGTACTTCGCTACTTCGATAATCTTCCAACCGCAGCGGTCGTGACCCGCGCAGCACGATTGCGGAACTACCTTGCCACACGCATGGCTCGGGGCGAGATTCTCGAGAATGATGAGGTTGTTCTGGTAGGCCACTCGACCGGTGGTCTCGATATCCGTCAGCTCGTTTTGGACTTGCATAAGCTGGGAGATGGGGAGATCCCGGTTGATGGCGGAGCGAAGGTGGAAGTGCGGAAAATCCGCCACTGCCTAAGGAGGGTCGTATTTCTCTCCGTTCCCCATTGGGGCACCAACATTGCGGATTGGGTGTGCTCCCACTCCGTCCTGCGTAAGACCGCGATCGCCGATCTGCGGGCTGCCTTCGCGGGTTCGCAGGTGTATTTGCTGGATCAGATCGAAGCCGGAATCGCAGGCAATGCTGCCGCTTTCACCAGGGCAAACATATTTCTGGCATTGCGCGACGCCCTGACCGAAGCCAATGACCATGCTTGCGGGTCGAATCCCACGTGCATCGCCGCAGCCCAGGAAGCCGCATCGGAACTCGAACTATATTTTCACCAGATGGCTTCAGACTTCCGGGTCATCAACGATCTCGCCTCCGAGCCTCAGGGAGACGAGAAGAGCCCGGCGCACTTCAACGATCGAGAGCGCAAGGCCGAATTGGATCTCTGGAATCGCCCACGGATCCAAACCTTGTCGTATGTGACGGTAGGAGGCCGCCCGTTTCGTTTCTCTACGCCCTCCGGATGTCCAGCACCCGAGTTCAATCTGACAAATCCGTGCGATTGCCTTGGCATTGCGCCAGGCTATGGCTCGAGTGCCGCTACCGACATTTCTTATCGGTTCTGCTACCGGGCATGCGCCGGCGGGCCACTGGGGTGGCAGAAGCTGGCTGGCACGGTCGGCAGAGTGCTCGGACCAGCGCCGGTTGAGCCACTGGAACTTTGGGACAACGACGGTATTGTCAACACGGTCTCCATGCTGTGGCCCGGGGTCAAGAGTACGCTCGTCCTCGCCGATCACTTGGACATCGTCGGGCACTACCGGTTGAGACATGCCCCACCAGATCCGGCCACGCCGGATAGGAAACCGCCTCGCACCTACCTAGCCTACGATTCTCTCAAGTCGTCGCCCCGATTTAAGGAAGAAATCTTTGAGGATGTCTGGACGGAGATCTTCTGGTTCGCTGCCGACCCAAAAGCATTTGGTCGAAAGCAGAAGAGCCGACATAGTGTTGGGACAATGGTGGCTGCAGCGGCGGCTGGCTGCTGAAATCGGTCGATTTAGATGGAGGCGGGCCCGAATCACGGACGTTAGGTAACCTTGCCGCCCAATATACCCCTTACATTAGTGCTTTTCAGGCCAGAATTCTTGTTTGGGATCATACAGTCCAGTGGCAGAATGAAAGAGATCGGGAAATCACCTATGGGAGCGGTCATGATCTGAAGCACTACCACCCAACGAAAGGAAGCTTGGGGGAGTACCCCGGCCAAGGTAGGGAACGATGAGCATGCCAGAGCGCTCAAAGATGGCGGAGTACAATTCGCCCGGAGGCGACTTCATGAGCCCGGAAAGAGAGCTGAAGGCCCGGGTCTTGCTGGAATACCAGGAAACCGAAAATGAAGTCGGCGCCCTTGAAGTGGAGGCCAGAAGAATCGGGGAGCGGATCACTAGCTTCGGAGAGTTAATGAAAACCCGGCCTACCGAAAAAATATTTCGCAAGGGCCAGCCGCACCACGGAGTGGCCACGGAATATCTGCCGGAAAAGGTCCTGCAAACCATGAAGGAATGGGAGAAGTGTTTCGAGATTGCCGACAACCTTCGGAAGGCATACACCCGCATGAGTGAATTGAAGGTGCAGAAAGAAAGGCTCGGACTTCGCTGAGCCGATAAATTTTCCAGGATTGCGGGTGATGTTGGTTGTATGCAAAAGCGGTCAAGCAAAGAATATGTAAATCAGATTGCCGCGGAAATGGTGCGCCAGACTGCAGGTCTTGACCTCAACGGCAAGAATCCGGCGGCGGTGGCCCTGGGCCGGCGCGGTGGACTAAAGGGCGGCAAGGCGCGGGCCGCCAAACTTAGCTCCGAGCGGAGAAGTGCGATTGCCAGGATTGCTGCCAAAGCGCGATGGGAGGGGAAGGAATGACTGTGGCAACATCGGCACCAGCAACTGTCCCCGCGTCAGGTAGTGGGTCGGCTACGGCGAAAGCAGTTTATTGAGCAGTTGGTGGGTGGGCCCCGCCTTGACACTGCCTTCTCATGAATTTATCCTTGATGTTTGCCTTAAGAACGTTCCCGCCCGTCTGTACCTGCCAGCGTTTCCCGTCAGGAGCTTGGCCTGCCAGACCCGGTTCCGGCCGGAGTGAAGGGCTATTCTGGGCGTTTTCTTAGGCGGGTGTGGCTATGCTGATTCGGGTTCGGGATCTGGAACTCCATAATTTGGAGTTCAACGAAAACTATCAGCCCGGCGCCATCGAGTTTGGTCCCGACTTCCGGCAGATTGGCCCGTTGCACAGTGCGGGCCGCGCCGAGCTGATCGTGGAGCATCGCGGGCACCACCAGAATGTGGAAGACATCCGGCTGGTGGGCAAGGTGGAGGCGCGCCTGGAGTTCAGTTGTGCGCGCTGCCTGGAGCCGGTCGGCGAGGAAGTGAACTGGGTCTTCGACCTGATCTACCGGCCGTTAGGGGTGGATCGCCGGGCCGATGAGGTGGCGATTACCGAGGCGGAGACCGAGATCGGGTATTATCAAGGCGAAGGCCTTTTGCTGGAAGATGCGCTACGCGAGCAGGTACTGCTGGCCACGCCGGTCCGGGCGCTGTGCCGCGAGGATTGCCGGGGATTGTGCCCGCATTGCGGCGCAAACCTGAACGTCGAGCAATGCCATTGCGAACAACATGTCAGCGACCCGCGGTGGGAAGCGCTGAGCGAAATCAAGAAGAAGCTGCAAACTTAAAGTTCTGATCGCGCGGTTTGGCCGGGCGGTCCTTTTTACGAGGTTCTGAATGCCTAATCCGAAACGACGTCATTCTCAGGCGCGCACATCCAAACGCCGCTCCCACGATCATCTGACGGCGCAGTCGTTGTCCGAGTGCCCCAACTGTCACGAGCGCAAATTGCCGCATCGCACCTGCCCAAAGTGCGGTTACTATAAGGGGCGCGAGGTCATCGAGGTCGCCGAGAGCGACAGCTAGCGCGGCGGTGGTATCCTTTTCCCGCCAAACCTGGGCGTAAGCTGCAGCAGCGCACGCTCGCGCCGATAGAAGCTGGACTCCGTCCTTGAGCTGACGGTCACCAAAATTTGCAACTGACAGGCAAGCATGCCAACCACCATCGCTCTTGACGCCATGGGCTCGGACCGCGCGCCCAAACCAGAAGTGGAAGGCGCCATTCTCGCCGCACGTCACTATGACGTGGAAGTCCTGCTGGTGGGAAAAGAAGACGTGGTTCGCGCCGAGCTCGACCTGCACCCCTTCTGGCGCAGGCTCGCCATTCGCATCGTCAACGCCCGCGAAGTCATCGGCATGCAGGAGAAAGCGGTGCAGGCCATGCGCAGCAAGCGCGATTCGTCGCTGCGTGTCGGGCTTCGCCTGGTGCGCGACGGCAAGGCCGCCGGTTTCGTTACCGCCGGCAACACCGGTGCGGCCATGGCGACGGCCAAAATGGTTTTGGGGGCCATCCCCGGGGTGGACCGTCCCGCGCTGGCCGCAGTATTTCCCACTGCGCAAGGCACGGCCACCATCCTCATCGACGTTGGCGCCAATGTCGATTCCAAGCCGCAAAATCTGCAGCAGTTCGCCATCATGGGCGACATCTATTTCCGCAGCATTTTTCGCGGGACCTTTCCCAGCGCCGAGCATCCGCGTGTAGGTTTGCTTTCCATCGGCGAGGAAGAGAGCAAAGGCAACGAACTTACCCGCGAGGCCTACAAGCTGATTCGCGAGCTGCCGCTGAACTTTGTGGGCAACGTCGAAGGCCGCGATCTGTACAACGGGAAGGCTGACGTGCTGGTGTGCGACGGCTTTGTCGGCAATGTGGCGCTGAAGATCTCCGAGGGCATGGTCGAGACGGTGCGCTTCCTGCTGAAGCAATCGCTGCAAGCCACCATCAGCAGCCAGGTCGGCTACCTGCTGTCGCGCAAGGCCTTTGCCGATTTCAAGAAGCGCCTCGACTATTCCGAATACGGCGGCGCTCCGCTGTTGGGGCTGAAGGGCGTGTGCATCGTCAGCCATGGATCATCGAACTCGAACGCCATTAAAAATGCGGTGCGCGTGGCCATGGAGTTTGCCAACAGCCAACTGAACGACGTGATTCAGGAGCGCATTGCCGCTGCCGGCAAAAACCTGAGCAATCACGTCACCGACGCAGCCACCGCCGGTCCGCTTGGCCGAAGCGTGGTGTAGCTTTCCCGCTTCAGGCGGTCAAAGCCGTACGATCCGTCCAATTTCTCCGCAGGTTCCAAATCACCACACCGCCCAGCAGCAGGAGCGAGAGCAGCGAAGTGATGATGCCCGCGCGTTCCGGCCGATCCCTGGGAAGCTCAAGGACCAGATCGTAATTTCCTTGCGGAACATTCACCTGGATCAGACCATCAGGTGATGGACTTACCGTAAGAAGGTTGACGGCGCCCTCGATCCGCCCCTGCCATCCTGCGTAGTAAAAATAGTTGAGCGTAAGCTCGGAATCGCGCGCGGCGTCGATCTTGAGGACTATGTACCGCGGTTTCCAGCTTTCGACCTGGGCCGTACCGCTGGCTATGCCGGTCGAGAATGCCTCAAGCTGCGTCGCCTTGGGTGGATGCGCCAACACAAACCGATCAAAAGCCACAAAGTCTTTCAATGCGGTCATGTTCGGGTTCATGAACACGTTCGCAGGTTTCGGCCACATCTCAGGAGGATCCATTTGCGCGTGAATCCATTGGGGAACTCGTTCCTCGCCCTGATGCGAAGCCGATCGCAAAGCGGAGAACGCACGGGTGAAAACCCAAAAATCAGCGCCTAGCCATACCATGACAATCAGGGCCAGAAACAACGTGATCGCGCGGGTGCGGGATTGTAATAGGTAGGGACCAGCCAGAGACGCGAGCGCCGCTACGCAAACTACCAGGATGACATTCAAGCGAAAGGGGAATTGCAAATTCTTCAGTAGCGGGACCACTTCCCAGATGAACCCGCTGGTTTTAATCATGAGAAAAGAATAGAGAAGCGCCATGGCCGTGTAGAACAGGGCGATACCACGCAACCGGCCTGCTTGCTCAAAGCGGCGAATCAGGAAAAACAACCCTACGATGGCTGGGAGCGTCGCTAATGTGACTAACAGGAACTGCATTTTAAGAACGGTCTCCCAGAAAATCAGCTGTGGAGTCCTTGCGAAGGTGCGGTACAAATAGCGGCCCATGTCAGCTAGTTCGCCAGTGTTTTGCCACAGCCAGTTTCGGTGATAGTCGGCCGAACCCGATGTGTACATGGAGAAATAGGACTTATTCTGGTCCAGCATCGCGGGAAATAAGTAGATTGCACTGAGGCCCACACCGAGCAGTAATGCCGCAATGAACGTTGCCGTTGCGCGCAGACGCTCCTTGCTTGCGCTGAAGCAAAATAAGTAGGCCAGGGGGACCGGCGTAAAGCACAGCGTCACGGTGGGATGAGATAGAATCGCCAACCCATAACCCACCGCCGCTCCCGGGATCGCCCACCTGGACCGCCGCATCAGGCCTTCGGCCGACAACATGACCAGAGGCAGCCACGCAAATACCCAAAACTCCGCTGAGGCGCCTCGCTGACAGAGATCAATGGCCAGGTGATAGGGCGCAATCACATAAACCACCGCCCCCAGCAGCGCGCTTCCTGGCCGGGTGAGCGATCGCAACCACAGGTACGCCGTGATTCCCGATAAAATCGCGGCCAACGCCAGTGAGTATCCGGCAACCAGCCAAGCCCCGGAGTTGCGCGCCGCCACCAAAGGCCAGAACAGACAGGCCCCGTAGCTGGCTAATGGCGGATAGAAAAACCCTGACGGTCCCCCGAAGCCCCCGTTGACATCGGTAAACCAACGGGGATACAAATCGCCTTGCCAAAACTGGCTCGAAAACTGCTGCGCCCACACTGCATGATAAATACCATCATGCGAGTGATCGGGAGCGCCGTAGATCAGCGTCGGCCACGTGACCGCCAGGCATATCCCAATCAGCACTGCCAAGTGAATGATCAGTTCGCGACGACCGCCTGCTCGCCCGCTGATTCCGTTCGTTCCCCACTGGTTGTTGACGCTCCGTTTTACTGTGCTTTCAAAGGCCGCGACTAACGGCATTGGGCTATCATACGGCCAGGTGCTTCATCTCGGATATACTCTGCGCAGCAGGAGTGAAGCGTGGTTTCTGCGGGCCCGGTAAGGGAAAAAGCGTCGATGCTCCAGAATCGATGGGGCGCTTTCGCAGACACCCAGACCTTGCTGCTCAGCCTGCTGCTACTGGTTTCCACGCTTGCACTTTACTATCCGGTGCACCGCTACCCTTTCATCGACATCGATGACAACCTTTATGTGACCGAGAACGCCCATGTTCTCGAGCCACTCAGCTTGTCAACCGTCGAGTGGGCGTTCACTCATTCCTTCGTCCTCAATTACGATCCGCTGACCTTCTTTTCTCACAACCTCGATGTGCGGATGTTTGGGCTGAACGCCGGACGGCACCATGACGTAAACGTCATCCTGCACGCGCTGAACGCTCTGCTGCTGTTCTGGGTGCTGAAGCGGGCCACAGGTTTCACCGGGCGCAGCTTCATGGTGGCGGCGCTGTTTGCGCTGCATCCCATCCAGGTTGAGAACGTGGCCTGGATCTCCGAGCGCAAGACGATGCTCAGCACTCTGTTTTTCCTGCTGGCGCTGGGAGCTTATCGTTGGTATGCGCGCCAGCCCGGGCGCCGCCGCATGGCGGTCGTGGCTTTTCTGTATGGATTGGGACTACTCGGCAAGCCACAGGTGATTACTCTCCCGTTTGTTCTGCTGCTATGGGACTACTGGCCCTTGCGCCGGATGCTTCCAACGGAGCCGGAAGCCACGGCAGACACGGCCACCGACGAGGTCTTCCCGCCGAGGACCTTTTCCGCGTTGCTAAAGGAGAAAGTGCCCCTGTTCGTAATCGCGGCGGTCGATGCGGTGCTGACCGTAGTGGCTCAACATGTGCCAGGGCCTCCGCGGTGGCACTTCACGTTCGCCACTCGATTAGCGAACGCTATTGTTGCCTACGCTCAATATGTAGGAAAAGCGCTTTGGCCGACCCCACTGGCCCTCGAGTACCTCTATCGAGGCAACTCCCTGACGTGGTTCGAAGTGCTGGGAGCGTCTCTGCTCTTATTGACGATCACTGCGGCGGTGGTCGCGGCCCGGCGCCAACGCTATCTCTTAGTGGGGTGGTTATGGTTTCTGGGTACTCTGTTTCCCATGATCGGCCTGGTGACACAACCGGATTTGGAAGCGCTGGCTGATCGCTATGCCTACATCTCTTTTCTCGGACTGTTCCTGATCGTCTGTTGGGGTGTGGCGGATTGGGCGAAGCGACGCCATCTTCCGCGGGCCCTTCTGCCGGCCGCCAGCATTGTGGTGCTGCTGGTCCTCGCCGCTATGACTCACCGCCAGGTTGCATTCTGGAGTGACCGAATCACGCTGTGGACACACACCCTGGAAGTTACCCATCACAATTATGTGGCTGACGCGCGCCTGGGCGTGGCCCTCCGGCAACAGGGACAAACGGAGGCGGCGTTAATGCATTTGCACCGGGCGGCGGAAGAGAGTCCGCCTCCGCAGAATCACGACATCATTCTGAAAATCGCTTTCATCGAACATAAGCGCGGAAACCAGAGGCTGGCCATTCCGCTCTATGAGAAGGTGCTGGCCATCTCGCCCGATGATCCGACCAATCCGCAGGTGCTGGCCAACCTGGGTCATGCTTACGACGAACTGGGCGACCATGCTCGCGCAGAGGAATATTATCTGGAGGCCAGGCGGGCTAGCACGGTTCCGCGTCCTGCTATCGATTGGCACGGCGCCTGGTGGCGCGACCTCGGTCCGTTTCTTCGCGAGCAATTCCGCGAATGGAGGTATGGAGATACGCCTTCTCCGCAATCGCCCTGACGAGTTTTGGCGCTTCCCCGGACATTTGCGCTTGCCGAAAGCTTAAATGGCGGTCACACTAATGCCTGGCTCGTACGCGCTAAGCAAACATGACGACCCCTCACTTTTCTCCCATTGCATTTCTTTTTCCCGGACAAGGTTCGCAAGCGGTCGGAATGGGCAAGGAACTCGCCGCTCTGTATCCGGTGGCGAAGGAAACCTTCGACGAGGCCGACGATGCTCTCGGTTACAAACTTTCGCAACTATGCTTCGAAGGTCCCGAAGACCAACTCAAGATGACGGAGATCACGCAACCGGCGATTCTGACGGTGTCGGTCGCGGCGTGGCGGGTGCTTCAGTCCAAAGCCATCATTCCTTCCTATGTCGCCGGACACAGCCTGGGAGAGTATTCGGCACACGTGGCGGCCGGCACCCTGTCGTTCGCGGATGCGGTGCGCACCGTCCGCAATCGAGGCAAGTACATGCAGGAGGCAGTACCCGTCGGGGTGGGCGCAATGGCTGCCATCCTGGCGCTGTCGAGCGAGAAGGTGCAACAGGTATGTGAAGAGGCGGCGCATACGGAGATCTGCCAGGCGGCGAACCTGAATTCGCCCGATCAGACGGTCATATCCGGCAGCAAAGCGGCCGTCGAGCGCGCCACCGAGCTGGCCAAACATCGCGGAGCCAAGCGCGCCATCATGCTTCCGGTGAGCGCACCCTTTCATTGCGCGCTGATGCAGCCGGCGCAGGACCGGCTGGCGGCAGGACTTGCGCGCTTTGACGTTTCACCCGCCCGCGGTGCCGGTGATGTGCAACGTGGATGCCAGCCTGGTCACGACCGGCGAAGCGGCGCGCGCGGCGCTCATACGCCAGGTGACGGGCACGGTGCAGTGGGACAAATCCATGCGCGAGTTGGCGGCGCTCGGCGTGCATAACTTTGTCGAGGTTGGCCCCGGCAAAGTCCTCTGCGGACTCCTCCGCCAGATTGACCGCTCGCGCAGCTGCGTGAATGTGGAAGACGAGGCCTCGCTGCAGAAGACGCTGAACCACCTCAGCGTGGCGTCGCCCAAGCCGGATTAACTCGCAGCCATCGGCCCTCAAGGATGCCGCGGAGCGAGGTTACTCTGACGGCGGCAATTCGTCACGCCGCGGCGCGCGTATTTCCAGCTCCCACTCGACGATGGTGCGTTTGAAAGCGTCGCGGCCGACGCGCGTCTGGCGCTCACCGCAGTTGTCGCAACTGGCATGAAAGACGTGACGGTCCAGTTCTTCATGGGTCGGATCGTGATCGAACTTCTGGGTGATGACGCACGGGTAATTACAGGTATGGCAGGGAATGTATGCGGCTACGATGAATGGACCTCTTCGGGCAGACATGGTGGACCTTTTCCAGAAATTGAAACTAATCAGCAGGCGCAATCAGGCATGACCCCAGGCGAATCGCCGCCGTTCAGTATGGCGAGAAGCCCAGGGTCTTATCATCATTCTGCACCCAAATGTGCGCCTTGTCGCCGACCCGGTCGTTGACCGTGACCACCACCACCACTCCGCTGGCGGTGGCAAACGGCGAACCACTGTAACCCTTGGGCACGGCTGCGCCATCAATGTGATGGCTCTTGATGATGCCCCATTCCCCGCCCGGTCCCCAGTCCTTGAGAAAGTCGTTGTAGGGATAACGCGCATACCGCTCAGCGTGCTGCTTCCAGTTCGGATCGCGCATCCAGACGCCGTAGGCTTTCTCGTAGCTCTGTTGCTGCAGCGCATCGAAGAACTGGTCCACCGCATGCTCTTGCGGCCAGAAGCGGAACATCCACCACAAGGTGCCAATGACGATGACGGCCCCGATGATGGCGAAGATCAACTGGCGCTTCTTGCGGGCGTGCGCCGGATCATACGGTTGGGCTTCGAACAAGGTCATGCGAATTACAGTTTACTCGCGGGCATAGGAACCCACGCAAGCGGAGATATGCAACGCTGCCCAGCAGCAACGGAAAGGTCGATGGTTACGGATCGGGACCACGCAGTTGATCCTGGACATTTCCAGCTACTTCGCGCCGTAAAACGAAAATCCCCAACCAAGCACAATCAGCTTGGATGGGGCACCCAGCTGCGTCTCGAATAGGAGGGCGGCGGTGCACCACAAGTCCGCACGTTTGCGTACATCGCCCACTGTGATGACGGTCACTGAAACTTAAGTGGCTGGATTCTAAAATTTGCTTGCGAGAGTTGTGCCCGCCAGGTGCACCTTCGAGCGCATATCAGCGAACCGATACCGGAGGTCACTAATGCCCGCTACCCGGAAACTTAGCTTGCCGACATTGATCTGCATGGTGTTTGCGTGTTGTGCCGTGACCGCAATTACGTCGTCTGCACAAACCTTCACTACGCTGGCGAGCTTTGCCGGAACCAACGGTCTTCAACCCTACGCGTCCCTTACGCAGGCGACCGACGGGAATTTCTACGGGACAACCTCACTCGGGGGCGACCTTAGCACTTGCAGCTCCTATGGCTGTGGCACGATCTTCAAGATGACTCCAAGCGGCGTGCTGACCGTGATTTACAGCTTCTCGGGTTCAGAAGGCATAAGCCCCGGCCGGTTAGTGCAAGGCAGCGATGGGAACTTCTACGGCATGACCCCTTGCAGCACCGGGAGCTTCCACGGCGCGACTTTCTTAGTTGCCGATTTCCTAACCTGCGATGGCCCCGGAAGTGTTTTTAAGGTTTCCCCGAGCGGCACGCTAGTCACGCTGCACATCTTCAACGGTGCGGACGGCTGGACCCCCCTAGGCGGGCTGGTGCAAGCCAGCGACGGGAATTTCTACGGCACGACCGCAGATGGCGGGGCCTACAACCAAGGTACCTTCTTTAAGATCAGCCCAACCGGTGTGCTGACCACGCTGCACAGCTTCTCCGGTCCGGATGGCCGTGGCACCGAAGGCGGCCTGGTGCAAGCCAGCGACGGGAACTTCTATGGGCCAACTTATCTTGGAGGGGACCTTAGCAAGTGTAACTCCGGTGGCTGTGGCACGATCTTCAAAATCACCCCAACCGGTACGCTGACCACGCTGCACCGCTTCACCGGTGCAGACGGAGCGCAGCCTATAGCCGGATTGGTGCAGGCCACCGACGGGAACTTTTACGGCACTACGTCAAACGGCGGGGCCAACAACAACTGTCCCAACGGAGGCTGTGGCACGGTCTTTAAGATTACCCCCAGCGGTACGCTGACCACGCTGTACAATTTCGCCGGGACGGACGGCGCCGAACCTGATGCCGGACTGGTGCAAGCCACCGACGGCAATTTCTATGGGACAACCTACTTTGGCGGGCAGGCCGATACCGGCACGGTCTTCCGCATTACCCCAACCGGAATCTTGACCTCGCTCCACAGCTTTTGTTTGAGAACTGGGTGCACTGATGGTGAAGGGCCGGAAAGCGGGCTGGTGCAAGGCGCCGACGGACTGTTGTACGGGACAGCATCCCTAGGCGGCGACTTGAAGTGTAACGCTCCTTGGGGCTGCGGGACCGTCTTTAGTTTGTCTAGGGTCACTCCTTACCAGTTTGTTCCGCTCACTCAGCCCTGCCGCGCTATCGATACCCGGCCGGAGTACGGTGGCGGCGGTCCGATTCAAGGCGGTACTTTCCACACCTTCTCGGTTTCGAGCCAGGGCGCCTGTGGAACCCTGCCTTCCGCAGCCGCCTATTCGCTGAACGTCGCGGTGGTTCCGAACGGACCGCTGGGCTACCTGACGGTGTGGCCCGCGGGGCAGCCGCAGCCTTTGGCTTCCACGTTGAACTCGCTGGATGGCCGCATCAAGGCCAACGCGGCGATCATTCCGGCGGGCATCGCCTTCGGATTCCTCAGCGTGTATGCCAGCAACACGACCAATGTGATTCTCGATGTCAACGGCTACTTCGCGCCGGTGTCTGGTTCCACGCTGGCGTTCTATCCTCTGACGCCCTGCCGCGTCGCCGACACGCGTCACGATACCTATCCGCCGGGCCTGGGGCCGCCGTCCCTCACCGGCGGCCAGGAACGCGCCTTCCCGATATTGAATGCCGCCACGACCTGCAACATTCCATCGAGCGGCGTCGCCGCATACTCGCTGAACTTCTCGGTCGTTCCCCATGGCTCGCTGTTCTACATGACAGTTTGGCCGACGGGTGAAACTCGGCCTACGGTTTCCACGTTGAACGACATTCCTGGCCAGATCATTGCCAATGCCGCGATCGTAACTGCGGGCACTAGCGGCGATGTCTCGGTTTACCCAACCAACGACACCGACGTAGTCATCGACATCAACGGCTACTTCGCAGCGGCGGGAACGGGTGGCCTGTCGCTGTACGGCATGTCGCCTTGCCGGGTCCTCGACACCCGCCATGTCGGCACGGGCCAGCCCTTCAACGGAACGCTGAGCCCTCCAGTGGATGTGGTGGACGCGGGGTGTGCCGCCTCCAGCGCGGCGCAAGCGTATGTCTTCAACGCCAGCGTTGTGCCGCAAGGCGAACTGGGCTATCTGACGCTGTGGCCCGACGGCGCCAACCGGCCTGTGGTTTCGACTCTGAACGCGCTGGACGGATCCATCTCCTCCAACATGGCAATCGTGCCCAGCACAAATGGAAAGGTCGATGCTTACGCATCTGGGATCACGCAGTTGATCCTCGACATCTCCAGCTACTTCGCGCCGTAAAACGAAAATCCCCGGCCAAGCAAAATCAAGCTTGACTGGGGCACCCTCTGCGATCCCGCTCCGCGCAGAATGACAAATCCACGGTAATTGTGCTTCTACTTGAGGGCTTGTAATCGCTGGGCCGCGATTTGTGCCGCCGCGCTGGAGGGGTTCTCTTTCTGCATCTGCTGATACAGCGTGCGGGCCTGGTCGGGCTGATTGTTTTCCGCATAGAGTGAGGCCAACAGGAATTGGGCTGTGCTCTTGCCCACGGAAAGCGTTGGATGATCGGCAAGCTGCTTATAGATTTCTATGGCCTGGGGATCGCGGTTGGTGTCGTGGTAGATGGAAGCCAGTGCCAGCTTGGCCAGGCTGGCGATCTCATGGTAACGGCTGTCGGCCACGTCTGTCAGGTCCTTCTCCGCGCCGGCGTTGTCGCCCATCTCATGCAGCGTTATACCCGCGAAGTAGCGGGCCACTCGTCCGGACTGGGTGAAGGAGTACTTGTCGGCCACGTGGGTAAAGTCGGCATTGCTGGCCTTGGCGCGTTCCTGGATGGAAGCAAAACTCAACATCTCCGGCGATGCAGGTGTGCCGGCAGGGCGAATGGGAGCGTCGTATTTTTGAATGGCTCCAGCCAATTCGCTGCTGGCTTGCTGATCGCGGTAGTTTATGTAGGCCCAACCGCCGATGAGCAGTGCAACGATCAGCACTATAGTAACCACAGCCGCGGTTACCTTGGAGCGGTGCTCTACTGCCCACGAAATGGTTTCGGTGGTTGAGGTCCTGAACGAGTCCTGCTTAAGCTGATGTCGAGTGTAACTGCGCACGAAAGTCCTTATCCGGTGTGTTAGAAGGTGGGGAAAAATCCAGTCTAACAGGCAGGAGAATCGCGGGTCAAACCGAGGACGAGTCAGGGCAACGAGATCGGAAAAACCTATCTCCTTCGATAATCAAGGAGTATAGTGGCATCGTGGCTTGGGAGCGCGGCGAAAGTCAATCGTCTGCGCGCCGGGTCATGGACGGTGCGAAGCCCTCGGTATACCGTCAAGCACGTCGGGACGGATGCCAATAGGTTTGCACAATATCTGTGCACTATATCACTGACAATAACCCCTTACGGTGGCATAATACTTTGCTGTTGTGAGCCAAAACGGGAGATTCCCGTCTTAGGAGCTTTTCCATGATTTCACTCTGGCCTTCCACAATTTCCTCTCTGAACGACAATCTGTCCCTTCTGTCGGAAAGCGTAGACAAACTCAGGGCTGCCAAATCGGTTGACCTCGCAGATGTTATCGAGGAACTCAAGATGGCCGCAGAGTCGTCTCGCAACCTGCGCGCCCTGATATTGGCGGAGCTGCCGGATGCCTCCTGGCAGAGTAAGCAGGAACTGGATGCCCTCCTGGAGAAGATCGAACGACGTGTCGAGGCAAGGAATATCGAGCAATTGCGCAACCGTCTTCTGGGTCTTGCCACTGAGTTGGAGCGCGGCAGCATTGTGCACCGTAGAGCAGTCCGTGTAAATCAACTGAATCAGTTACGCGACCAGGCGATCGTCGAATTAAAGGCCCAGGCCGGAGTAAAGGGAGCGCCAACAACTCTGCCTGGTCCTGAAGCCGACGAATGGCTCGAGTGGGCGTGTTGCCTGAAAGAACCGGAAGATGCTCAATCGCTACAAACTCTTCGTGACGGGTTTGCGCACCTGGACGAGTTTGTTGCCAATCTGGAGCCTGACATGTGGGTAGTGAAAACGGAAACTCCTGTCTAGGAGTCCGGTTTAGGAGCTTGACATGAATTCACCCTGGCCGCCTGCGCTTGTGTCTCTGGACGAATCTTTAACTCTCCCCTCAGAAACCTTGGGAAGGCTCGATGCCGCCGTACTCATTGACCTTCCCGAAGTCATCGAGCAGCTCAACCGGGCCGTAGAATCCGCTCGCAGAGTACGTGAACTGGTGTCGTCGGAACTGCCTGACGCCACATGGCAGAACCGGGCAGAACTCGATGCGCACATTGAGACAATACGCCAAATTGTAGAGGTAAGGACTCTCGAGGAACGGCGCGTCCATCTTTTGGCTCTGGCCACCGAGTTGGAACGCGGCAGCATCGTCCACCGTCGTGCGCTGCGTGTAACCGAACTGAATCAGCTCCGCGATCAAGCGATCAACGATCTGCGGTCGCAGGCGGCTGTCGGCGGCACACCCGGACCTTTGCCTGGCCCGGAACCATCCCAGTGGGTCGACTGGGCCTGTGCCTTGAAAGAACCGGAGGATTCTGAATCGCTTCAGACTCTGCGGAATGGTTTTGCACCTCTCGACGATTTTATTGCCAATCTGGAGCCCGGCATGTGGGTGGTGCCCGATCCCGCCGAGCAAAGCCGGGCCGAACAGGAAGCATTGCTTGAAGAGGAAAGGCAGAGGAATTCGCGCGCCCGTCTTTTGGCTCTCGCCACCGAGTTGGAGCACGGCAGTATCGTGCACCATCGGGCATTCCGTGTAAGTCAGATGAACCAGCTGCGCGACCAGGCTATCGAGGAATTGCGGTCGCAGGCCGGGGGAACGGATGCTCCGCAAACTCTGCCGGGCCCCGAAGCAGATCAGTGGATCAAGTGGGCATGTGGCTTGAAAGAGCCGGAAGACGCTGAATCACTTCAGACGCTTCGCGATGGATTCGCGCACCTCGACGATTTCATTGCCAGCCTTGAACCCGACATGTGGAAAGCTGCCGGGTCGCATACTCCTTCTCCGGAGACTCCGTTGCCGGCAGTGGTAGAACCCAAGCCTACTGATGCGCCGCAGCCCGAGCCGTCCAGGATGGAAGCCAGCGGGTTTGAAGAGACGCTGGTGTCGTCGGGACCCATCCCCATTAAACTGAAGGCAAGGAAGTCCAACAAGTGGCGCCGTGTGCCGCAGATGTCGCCATCGCTTGAGACATCGCAAACGGTTCTGGAGCCGGAAACGATCGCGACAAACGATGTTGTCGTCGCGCCCCCCGAAGAGGAAGTTCTACCGGAGCCAGTGCAGGAGCCGGTCCGACCGATTAGTACGGTCCGCCCGAAGGACCCTGTCCCGGTCCGTCGCTTCGATCACCGTCTAGACCCTCCAACTGTACGCACGGAAGCCTTCCGCGAAACCAATCCCACACCAGCATTCGCTGGCCTTCCCTACGAACCGGCTGCTGCCGCAGAGGTCATGCGTGATACTCCCCGCGAGACCCCGGCGTTCATTTCCAACATCAGGACCCAGGCGGAAGAGGTGTGGAAAGGAAACCAGCGGTTGGTAATAGCGGTGGCGGCGATTCTGGTACTTGCTGTGCTGGGAGCCGTATTGTGGAGATCGCACCGGAACCGGGTTAGCGCCAACTCAGTTAGCGCCGCCGAGAGCAAGGCTCCTGATCTTACACAAGCGGCCAAGCCCCTGGATCAACCCGTTGTGGCTACGGACCCGAAGTTGACGGCCGACAAGTCCAAGACGAATCAGCCCGCCACTCCCGCCAAGCCAGGCGCCCCTGGTACTGAAACCCAGCCGGCCAGCAAGCCCGACACTACGGTGTTGCAGCCAATGACGGTCGCGAAAAACACGCCGAGGACCGTACAACCTACGACTGACGCCGGCGCGGTCGAAGCCCCGCCGTTGACTGGTTTGCAAGGCAAAGTTCCAAGCACCGTGATCAGTAGCATTCCGACGGCGCAGCCCCAGCTTGCACCCAAGATAACGGTCTCCTCGGGCGTGGCCCAGGGTCTGCTGATGCATCAGGTCACGCCTCGGTATCCGGCGGCGGCGAAACAGGCGCACGTTCAGGGAACCGTGATCTTGCAGGCCCTGATTGGCAAGGACGGAACTGTGCGAAACCTGCACGCGTTAAGCGGCCCTCCCCTGCTGACCCAGGCGGCCGTGGACGCGGTGAAACAGTGGCACTACAAGCCCTATTACCTCGACGGGCAACCAGTCGAGGCTGAAACTCAGATCAGCGTGAAGTTCACGCCGTAACCGGCTGCGGAAAAAAGCGGCGGATCTTTTGAAGGGGCGCATCTTCGGGTGCGCCCCGGCTTTTCTGTTGCGCGTTTCCGCGCCCGGGCATCTTCCATTACCATCAGTCTTACCTGAATGCCCAATCCCATTCGCATTATCGGCGCCGGTCTTGCCGGCTCGGAAGCAGCGTGGCAATGCGCCCGCCGTGGCGTCGCCGTGGAGTTGTTCGAGATGCGGCCGGCGCGCTCGACGCCCGCCCACCAGAGTGCAAACTTCGCAGAGCTGGTCTGCTCCAATTCGCTGAAGTCCGACACGGAGAACACCGCGCCGTGGTTGCTGAAAGAGGAGATGCGCCGCGCCGGTTCGCTGCTGATGGACATCGCGCGCCAAACCGCGGTCCCGGCCGGGCACGCGCTCGCCGTGGACCGCGACAAATTTTCTCAAGCGGTAACCACTGCTATCGAGCGCGAACCCCTCATCCGCGTGGTGCGCGAAGAGGTCACTGCCATCGACGAGAATGCGGCGATCACAATTGTGGCGACCGGACCGCTCACCTCGGATGCCCTGACGCGTGAAGTTCTCCGCTTGAGCGGCAGCCAGCAATTGTATTTCTACGATTCCATCAGTCCCATCGTCGAAGCTGATTCCATCGACATGACGCGCGTGTATATGGCGGCGCGCTACGACAAGGGCACCGCTGACTACATCAACTGCCCGATGACCAGGGAAGAATATGACCGCTTCCTCGACGCGCTGCTGGAAGCGCATTCGGTTGACTCCAAGGATTGGGAAAACCTGAACTACTTTGAGAGCTGCCTGCCCATCGAGGAGATTGCGCGCCGAGGACGCGACACCCTGCGCTTCGGGCCGATGAAGCCGGTAGGCTTGCGCGATCCCCGCACCGGCCACACCCCTTACGCAGTGGTGCAGTTGCGGCAGGAAAATCTGCGCGCCGATTCCTACAATCTGGTCGGCTTCCAGAACCATCTCAAGTTTGGCGAGCAGGCGCGCATCCTGCGACTCATTCCCGGCCTGGAGAATGCGAAGTTTATGCGCTACGGACAAATTCACCGCAACACGTATATCAACAGTCCCACGCTATTGGGCGAAACTTTGCAGATGAAGCAGCATCCCAATGTGTTGTTCGCGGGGCAGATCTCCGGTGTCGAGGGCTATGTGGAGTCGATCGCAACAGGATTGCTTGCGGGCATGCAAGCGTGCGCGCTGGTTCGGGAAGTTGGGCCTATCGCTCCTCCGCGCGCCACCGCTTTCGGCGCACTGGTGAATTACATTTGCCATGCCGAAGCCAAACATTTCCAGCCCGCCAATATCACCTTCGACCTGCTGATGCCGCTCGACGAAGCCACCTGCCGCCGCATCCGCGACAAGAAACAGCGTCACGCAATGGTGTGTGAAAGAGCGTTGGCGGAATTGCAGGGATGGCTGAAAGCTTGCGGCGCTGGAGTTCAGGGTCCGGCTGAAACGTTTCTGGTGTGCTGAGAAGGCGGTCGGCCTGTGTCGGGTATCGAACACAAGCGGCGCACAAATTAAATGGGCCCGTTGCCAAGGAGCGGTGACATTTCCTTGGCCTCGAGCCCATTCGATCCTGAAATGGATCGGAGGTGATGTTTCTATGCTACGCCCGCCTGTGGAAATGTCAAGCGGAAATGCGTCCAACGCGTGATTTCCAGGGGTGCTCGTGCCCAATCTAGGAGTACAGTCAAATGGCTGAAAACATTGGAGATGGCCCTCGTAATTGCAATTTTGCACCGCTCGGGTTGCACGGCACCAAATGTCGCGATCCGCGGCGCTGGCGCAGTTGTAAAATGCGAAGCTGCTAAACTAAATTTGTCGCGATTTTCCAATTAAGCCGGGATGGCGGAACTGGCAGACGCAGCGGACTCAAAATCCGCCGGGGCTTATCACCCCGTGGGGGTTCGACCCCCCCTCCCGGCACCAGAAATGCCTACTGCAGCGTGTTGTTAGCGGCGGCATCCTTGCCGTCTAGCGGCAGGCATCCTGTGGCGCTTGCGCGCGTCGGTTGTCGGCTGCGTCATGCACTTTATGGCTTCGAGGAAGACCGCAAATCCGGCAGGTACGAAAGCGATAGGTTGGCTTGAACGAATGTGGCTTGTCGGACCCACGTCGAGCTGGTTGCTCTCGCACGACTGTTGCCTCTGGTTCGATAGTGTCAGGCATTTACAACCTTCCTTTCCTTCTTCGGCAACACTCACGCTGGCCTTGAACCGGTTACCCTTCAGCTACGCCCGTCGAGCCGAAGGTTTTTCGATATGAGTGTGAAAGTGGAGGTTTGCGCTCAGGCCTCCAGGCACACTACTTGCCCGTATGAGAATGAACAACTCGGAAATGTTTCCATTTCTGATTGACTGAAGGGAAGGCTGCCGGACGCACCACGAGCCACCAACGGGGCTTACTGCCCCCGTGAGCATCCTCTGATGAATTGAACGAAGAACGACCACTGGGATAGCGTGAAGCAAGTATCAACGCGGTGAAAACCGCGGCGACGATCAAAGCGACAGCAACTGGGATGTACCTTACCAAGTCTGCGAAAATTTCGTGGAGTTCGATGGTGTGTTGGACTCCCATTTCGATGCCAGCCTTTCATGGCCATGCGCCTACATCGCGCCAGCACTGGCTAACTCGAACTGGTAAATGCGACTTTCCTTTCTCTCTGTTGGCGGCAGAGGATGGGATTGACCCTTAGAAATCGCCGGTCCTTGTCATTCTCGCTCGCTCCGCTGGTCGCGGTATGGGTGGATGTGTGCGACTGTTTGCTCTTAAGCTGTAAGAATTGTCCTCTCCAGTTCAACGCAAAACAATTGCCCAGATGTGTCGAGACCCAGCGGCCATCAAGGGGCCTGATCGATGCAGGTTGGGAGCGCTTAAGAACTACCCGGTGCCGGTACAGATAGGCCGGTCTCTTCGGCATTTTGGTGGATGGCGAGCGAACGACCTCTTCGGCGGGGACTGAGGCTTATCCCCTTTTGGGAAGCCCAAGCGCACCAATCCCAACCGGCAGGTGTTCCTACGCCTTGCTCTCGCTCGCCGGCGGATCGAATCCGCCGCAACGTCCTCGCCAGCCCTGGCGGAATTTTTCGCGCTCCTCCGGCGTCATACCCTGCCAGCGCTCGGCCATGCGACGCCCAGAGTAGGAGCGGTGCATCCCGCGGCCGCTGACGCCCCCGAACAGAATGCGGCACAGCACCAGAAGTCCAATCGCCTGCCAGAACGTGATCTGGCGCCAGCCGAACAACGGCGGCAGCAGCCAGTTCCACAGATGCAGCACGATCTCGCCGCCAACGAAGATAAACAGCAGAATCCCCACAATCGCCAGCGGCGCAATCATCAGTATTCTTTTCACTTTCGGTCTCATGTTCAGCCCCTCATGCTTTCGTAAATTCGTCGTAAATGCTTTGCAATCGCTGGCGCAGATGCAGCACCGCATAGCGTTTGCGCGACAGCAGGGTATTCACGCTGACGCCGCTTTCGGCGGACATCTGTTTGAAGCTGCGTCCTTCCAGTTCGTGCGCCACAAACACCTCGCGCTGCTCATCGGGCAGCTCGTCGAGCGCAAACTCCAGCTCATCCAGCAGCACGTTGCGGGCGTAAACCGCATCCGGCCCGGCATCGGGTGAAGGCAGCAGGTCTTCCAATCGCAGCAGTTCTTCCTCGTCGTTGGCCACGGCGGCATCGCTGAAGCTCTCCGGCTTCTTCTTGCGGAACAGGTCGGTGATGCGGTTGCGCGCCACCCGGAAAAGCCATCCGGTCACATGCTCGATCGGCATCAGCAGGCGGTTGGCTTCCACCAGCTCATAAAAGACCTCCTGCAGAATGTCTTCCGCGTCGCGCGGGTCAGGCACACGCCGGCGAATGAAGTTGCGCAGCCGGGACTGCTCCTGCTTGACCACCTCGGAGATCCGCCGGTCCTGTTCGAGACTCATTCGCTCCAGGCTCGCCGCTTCCTTCATCTGCCCATGTAGACGAATTGGGGGGTGCGAATATTGTAGGTGCCCGCAAAATAGCTGTGTATAGTGATCGATCAATCATTTCAATCTCCACCAGGATCGTGTCATGTCAACTGCGTCGGTGACGGTAAAGCCTGTGTCCTCGTTCAAACTGAAGTATCTGCTGGTGGGACTGTTTGGGCTGATGGTGGCCTATGTCCTGTTCCACAACGAGAGCTTCCTGGTGAATTCGAACGCTCCGGTGTGGCAGCACTACCAGCCGTTTAAGTGGTGGCTGTTACCGCATGGGATAGCCGGTGCGTGCGCGTTTGTGCTTGCCCCCATGCAGTTCTCCGACCGCCTCCGCCAGCGCTATGCGAAACTGCATCGTGTGTCGGGTAGGATTTACGTTGCGGGCGCGTTCATTGCCGGTCCGCTCGGGATCTATATCGCGGCACTACAAGAGCGGCTGGGAGCTCCGCGCTTTTTCAGCATGATAGCCGTGACGCACGGCGGCCTGTGGATGCTGACCACCGGTATCGCTTTTGGGTTCATCTTGAAGCGAAAGGTGCAGCAGCACCGCCAGTGGATGACCCGCAGCTTTGCCGTGGGCCCCGGGGTCTTTGTGGGAGCGCGCGTGGTCTTGGGCCTGACCGGCTTGGAGAATGTGGGTCCTGCGGCCATCGAGACCGTGGTGTATATGTGTATTGCTTTCTCCATCGTCCTGGCAGACATCGTGCTGCAAGTGCAGGAACTGCAGCGTTCGCGTCCGGCGGCCCGCGCGGCGAAGGCAGTTGCGGCGTAGGACGGTTGGCGTCGTGGCCTCGAACGCAACGACCCCGCCACAGCCAAAATCACGCTAGAACGGGGCACCTAGGTTTGAATAGACTTCGTCCACTAGAGCTTGACCTGGCGACCCGCCGATTGCCTTTTCTGGGTGCCAGCCATAGACTTTCCACGTAGTTCTGGAGAAAAAGCGCAATGAGCGAGTTGGATCAAAGGGGCACAGACCCTCGGTTTATCGCTGCGATTGACCGCGTGATGAAAGAGTTGCAGAGACGAGGCGCGGTTAATGACCGTTGTCAACGCTGCAATACGAACAATTGGAATGCAGATCTAATTAGGATCATTGCTTCGCCGGAAGCACTCGTATCCGGCTATCCTGCGCCGTTCGTCGCGTTCCCCAGCGGTTCGCCGTCATACATACCTACCTTAGCCTTGAGCTGTAAGAACTGTGGTAATACGGTGTTACATAACCTTCATGTACTGAACATCCAGCTATGACGCAGCCAATTCCACAGGCGGATGATGAAAACGGTCGAGATCCCATCCTCCAGTATTCGACTGGCGGCGGTACGGTGGTTACGCCGCGGCCGAGCGAGCAAGCTTACCCGCTAAGGCAAGAAGAATTCTTGACGTTGTGCGACGGCGAAGGAGCCAACGCTGCTCAGCAGTGGAGGAACTTTTGCCTAGCTTGGTTTTTGAGTGCTGTGATAGGACTTGCGGGTCTGTGGGGTTCTGTTGACTTTGACCAAGCAGTTCAAAGCAAGAGAATGAGTCCGGTCATTTGGGCCCTCGTGTTGGGCCTGATGGTGCTGGCTAGTCTGTGTCTTACGTTGTTCTTTCACGCCGTCTGTCGAAAACAGCAGGGAGCGGGACCCTACATGCGGCTCAAGAAGAGAATAGGAGACATGTTCAATGCAACAGCCGGATCGGCGGTTGTTCGTCAAGGCGCGGAACCGGGTTTCTCACCGATGCGAGATCGTCTAGTTATTCGATCCGCAAAATACGGCGTAGACGACAACTGGAACGACGTTGCGGATGTTTTAAGAGCGAGAATTTACAACGGAACGCTACAGGTTGAAGTTAACAATGAGGAACTTGGGCCAGATCCTGCTCCAAACATTGCCAAAACCCTGAAAGTCTCCTACATCCTCGACGGAAAGAGCTACGACAAGACCGTACCTGAGCATGGCTTCCTGTGCATCCCGGATAACTAGGTCGTCGAGTGCTCCGCGTGCGGAAATTCGCCGCGCTGCGCTGGTAATCTTGTCTATTGGTACCCAATCCTTGACCTCGAACAGTCACATCCAGGAACTTGTGCGGCGAATTCGCGAGGGTGAGCCTCGGGCTTTGGCGCGTGGCATCTCCATCGTCGAAGACCACGGCGCGCAATCCACCGAACTGCTGAAGGCGCTGTTTCCCTACAGTGGCAAGGCCCTCCTGCTGGGTATGACGGGCTCGCCCGGCGCCGGCAAGAGCACGCTGGTCGATCAAGTCGCGCACGCGTATCGCAAGCAGGGAAAGACGATCGGCATCGTCGCGGTCGATCCCACCAGCCCGTTCAGTGGCGGCGCAATTCTGGGCGATCGCATCCGCATGCAATCGCACCACGCCGATCCCGGCATTTACATTCGCAGCATGGCCACGCGCGGTTCGCTTGGCGGCCTGGCCAGCACCACGGCCGATGCCGCGACCGTGCTCGACGCCAGCGGCCGCGACATCGTCATGATCGAGACGGTCGGCGTCGGCCAGGACGAAGTGGACATCGTGCGCCTGGCGGATGTGACGGTGGTCGTGCTGGTGCCCGGCATGGGCGACGATGTGCAGACCATCAAGGCCGGCATCATGGAGATCGCCGACATCTTCGTCATCAACAAGTCGGACCGCGATGGCGCCGAACGGGTGGAGCGCGAGATTCGCGCCATGCAGACGCTGGCCATGCGCAAGGACCATTGGACGCCTCCCATCGTGAAGACCGTGGCCAGTAGCGGGATCGGCGTCCCCGAATTGCTGGCGGCCATCGAGCAGTATCGCGCTTATCTGGAGCAGGACGGCCGCGCTCTCACCCGCCGCATCGACAACTGGCGCGAACGCATCGCCGAGATGTTGCGCGACGCGCTTTTCCAGCGGGTGCTGGCGTATTACCTCAGCGAAGGCGAGGCCACGCGCTACGCTGCCGAAGTTGCCGAACATAAGCGCGACCCGTATTCTCTGGTAGAGAAGATCATCGACAATTTGGGGAAGCCAGAATGAATCAAATCGATCATCTCGGTATCGCGGTGAAGTCGCTGGCCCAGGCCCGCAAGTTCTACGAGAAGCTCGGGCTTGAAGTCATGCCGGAAGAGACCGTGGAAGCCGAGAAGGTGCGGCTGGCCATGGTACCGCTCGGCGAAAGTCGTATCGAGTTGCTGGAACCGACTTCGCCTGACTCGCCCATCGGAAAGTTTCTCGCCAAACGCGGCGAGGGACTGCATCACGTCGCGCTGCACGTCGATGATCTGTCTGGCACCGTCGAGCGGCTGAAATCTTCGGGAACGCGCCTGGTGTCGGACGACATCAAGATCGGCGCGGGCGGGCATCTCTACGTTTTCGTTCACCCTTCCAGCGCGGGCGGAGTGCTGCTGGAACTGGTGGAAGACGCTCCCCTGGGCGTCTGAAATGCTGATCGTCTCAATTGATACGTCGGGCCGCAAGGGAAGCATCGCGCTGTGCCGGGGTGACGGCGATAGTTTTGAAGTTCTGCAACTCACCTCGCTCGAGGGCGGAACTTACTCGGCGCAATTGCTGCCGCGAATCGCAGAAGCGCTTCAGCAGAGCAATCTCACCAAGAGTGACGTCGATGGCTTTGTCGTCGTCTCCGGTCCCGGCTCGTTTACCGGGCTGCGGGTTGGTCTGTCCACGGTGAAAGGGCTTTGCGAAGTGCTGCGCAAGCCGCTGGCGACGGTCTCCATGCTGGAGATGCTTGTGCTGACGCACGGACAAGAGGGCGAAAAGACAACCGCCATTTTGGATGCAGGCCGCGGTGAGATCTACGTAGGCGAATACCGCATGGCTTCCGGCCGCGCGACGCCGGCTCGCGAGTACATTGCTAAAGTGGACGAATTCGCAGCGCAGGCTACGACGGGCACGGATGGCGGCGGTGCGCTTCTCACCGTGGACGGGAAAGTTGCCGAACTCTTGCAAGCCGCAAACTGCAGAGTCACATTGGTCGCGACGGTTGATGCCGGCGAGATTGGCCGCATCGGCCTGCGCAAGTTGGTGGCGGGAGAAACGGCCGATCCGGTCACCGTCGACGTCAACTACATCCGCCGCTCCGACGCGGAGCTATTCTCGGCGGCGAAGAAGAACAAGTGCTAATCCGTCCCGCCACTGCTGCCGATGTGCCTTCTATACGTGCGCTCGAGGGGCAGGCCGAGAGCGCAGCGCATTGGACCGGGCACGAATACGACGCGCTGTTCGCCGCGGAAGCTCCACGGCGGGTCGCGCTGGTGGCAACACCGGAGGAGGACGATGGCCGCGTGATCGGCTTCGTCATCGCGCGTTGCGCTACCGCCGAATGGGAAATTGAAAATGTGGTGGTCGCCGCAGAAAAACGCCGGCAGGGTGTGGGCATCAAAATAATTCGAGAGCTGCTGTTGCTAGCCAGGTCCGCAGACGCCACTTCCGTGCTATTGGAGGTGCGAGAATCGAACCTGGCGGCGCGCCGAGTCTATGAAAAGCTTGGGTTTAGCCAGAATGGGCGGCGCAGCAACTATTACCATCAGCCCGAAGAAGACGCATTGTTATTGTGTTTTTCTATTACAAATCTGCGACAATTCCAACTTGAAGCCGAATAAGCCATGTGCTAGCTTTTTGGTCTGCAACACTCCGGAGGTTCATTGAATGGCAACTCAGGTACGCGATCAGCTTCTTGCAAGTAACGATGAATTCCGCCGCCTGGCGGATGAGCACTCGCAATATTCGCAGCGCCTCGATAATTTAATCCAGAAAAAATATCTTTCTGAAGATGAAAAGCTCGAGGAAGTGCGGCTCAAGAAGTTGAAGCTCCGCCTGAAAGATCAGATGGAAAGTCTGGAACAGAAGTTCCGCACCGGCCACCTGGTCGTTTAGTCAGCCTTAAGCCCGTTCCCGCGGCGGTAAAGACCGGATTCTTTGTCGCCCCGCCCTAGCTGTATCCCCTGCACGAACTGTCGTAGGGTTAAAGATGAAAGAACGGAACCAACTGCGCCTGGAGCCCCCCCGAACGACCGACAGCCAATCCATTACTTTCGGGCAACGTGAAGATCTCGACTTGGATTTCCACCCTATCGAGATTCGCGGTGAGCCTCTATCCGCAACAGTGCTTCGTGATAGGCGCTAGGCAGCCCACCCCGCGCCGCACACCTAGGCTCTATAATCTAGAAACCCATGGTTCGCGACGGAATCTATTACGGACTGGCTTTTATCGCGGTGGCGGTGCTGGTGGGATGGTTGACCGTGCCCGCGTTGGCGGTCATTCCGTTGCTGCTGGCAGCATTTTTTCTGTGGTTTTTTCGGGACCCCGAGCGTCAGATTCCGGCGGCGGACGGCGCCATCGTTTCTCCCGCCGACGGCAAAGTGACAGATGTCTCAACGATCCAGGAGAATGGCGAGCCTCGGACCCGAATCAGCATTTTCCTGAACGTATTCGACGTCCACGTCAATCGCTCCCCGGTTGCGGGGGTCATCACCGATGTGAAGTACCGCAAGGGAAAGTTTGGCAATGCCATGGGAGCCATTTCAGCCGAAGAGAACGAGCAGAACATCGTCACCATCCAAGGAGATTCCGGCGCCGTGATGTTTAAGCAAATTGCCGGTCTGCTGGCCCGCCGGATTGTGTTCACCAAGAAGGTGGGCGATCGTGTGGCGCGCGGCGAGCGGGTTGGAATGATCAAGTTCGGATCTCGTACGGACGTGATTTTCGCGGCTGAAGCCGAGATGAGGGTGCGTGTGGGCGACCATGTGAAGGGCGGCTCCACGGTCCTGGCCATGGCCGAGCGTCGGGCTGTCGCGCAACCAAGCCTAAGCTCCCGGCAGGACGTGGCGGAGGTGCGATGAGCGACCAGCCTATGCGACGGCAAAGTGATTTGCCCGAAACCCGGCGCACGCGGAGGGGACTGTACCTTCTGCCTTCCGTGTTCACGGCCGGCAACATAGCCGCTGGGTATTACGCCATCTCGCAAGCCATCCAGGGTACCGCGGCCGATCCGTGGCACTTCGATCACGCTGCCAAGGCGATCGGCTTTGCCATTGTGTTCGATTTTTTCGACGGCGGCATAGCCCGACTGACCAACACCGCCAGCGCTTTTGGCGGAGAACTGGACTCCATGGCTGACGTGATTGCATTCGGCGTGGCGCCCGCCATCCTGGCGTGGATGTGGGGATTCCGCATGCTGCCGCTGGCCGGCGATCCCGACATTCGAGCCCGGGTGATTCAGTTGGGAGCGATCGCAACTTTTGTGTTTCTGCTGGCCGGCGCATCGCGTCTGGCCCGGTTCAACATCCAGACGAATCCCCAGCCCTCGAATCCCGGCCGCCCCGGACGCAAGTATTTCGTCGGAATGCCAATTCCGGCGGCCGCGGGAGCGGTTGTGGCCGTAGTCCACCTGGTGCAGGGGAATCCGTTGCAGTATTGGTGGCTTTCCATCGGCTGGAGCGTCTTCATATTTGCCATCGCGTTCCTCATGGTCAGCACCTGGCGCTTCTTTAGCTTGAAGGGAATCAACTTTCGCCAGCCTCAGAATTTCCGCTGGCTCATCGTGATGGGCGCCGTCATCGGGCTGATCTGGTTTTCGTCCCAATATGTACTGTTCCTGCTGGCGCTGGTCTATATCCTGTCAGGGGTGCTGGCCCGGCTTTCCTTTGTATTCCGGCGGCCCCCGGCGCCGCCGCCTCCGCGTCAAGACGAGGCTTCGCACGCTTGATGAGAATGAGCCAAACCGCGCCGCTGGTGTTTTCGCCGGCCGACGACATTGAGGCGCTATGTTTCGTGTAGCGATCATAGGCGCCGGCACCTTGAAGGGGCGGGAGTTGAAGGACGTCCTCAGCGACCGCAATTTCCCGGCGACCGACATCCGTCTGCTCGACGACGATGAGTCGCTTGGCCAACTGGAGGCAGTCGGCGAAGAACCCACCTTCATCCAGAGCGTGCTTCCCGAACACCTGGAGAACGTGGATTTCACCTTCTTTGCCGGTGATGAAATCTTCACGCGAAACACCTTGCCCATGGCGCGCAAGGCAGGCAGCGACATTATCGACCTCTCTTATGGGTTGGAGAACGAGAAGGGCGTGCTGCTGCGCGCACCTTGGATTGAGCGCGAACTGGGCCTTGGTCCGCGGGTGGACTTCACCCCGGTGCCGGTGGCTACGGCCCATCCCGCCGCCATTGTGCTGGCGCTATTGATGCTTCGTGCGCAGAAAGTTGGCAAGCTCGCGCGCGCCGTCGCTACCGTCTTCCAGCCCGCTTCGGAGTACGGGAAGCGCGGCATGGACGAATTGCACGAGCAGACCGTAAACTTGCTCTCCTTCCAGCAACTGCCGAAGACCGTATTCGACGCGCAAGTGGCCTTCAATTTGATTGATCGTTACGGAGAAAAAGCGGTATCCTCGCTGAATTCCGTGGAAAACCGTATTCGGCAGCACTTCCACAAACTAGTGGGTGAGCAATTGGCCATGCCTTCCCTGATGCTTCTGCAAGCACCCATCTTCCACGGCCATGGCTTCTCGCTTTATCTTGAGTTGGAGCAAGCGGCCCAGACGGAAGAGTTGACGGCAGCGCTTTCCGGCGATCACGTCGATCTGCTGCAGAGTGGCGAGGAATCGCCGAGCAACGTCAATGCCGCGGGACAGGAGCAAATCCAGGTGTTTGCGCGTCGGGATGCGCAACAGCCCGCCGGATTCTGGCTGTGGGCTGCATCCGACAATCTGCGGATCGCGGCTCTGACTGCAGTGGAATGTGCCGAGAGCATGATCGCCGCCCGTCCGCGAGGGACTGTTCAGTGACCGCATTTCGAGTTGTTCGCCAGACCATGCTGATCGGTATCGCCGTGCTGCTGCTCGCCTCCGGGGGTTGCGGTTACCACACCGGCGGCCAGGCGGTTCGCCTGCCCAGCAACCTGCACACTCTGTACGTGCCGGCCTTCGTGAATTCAACCTCGATCTACCGCATCGAACAAACCATCACGGAAGATGTCATTCGCGAATTACATGACCGGACCAATTACCGCATTGTGACCACCAATGCGGATGGCTCCGCCGATGCCACCCTGAACGGAATCGTCACGGCTGCCAGCATAAGTCCCATGACTTACGACCCGGCCACGGGGCGCATCTCCTCGGGGATGGTCGCCTTGACGATGAAGGCGTCACTGGTCACAAGAAAAGGGAAGGTACTGTGGGAGAATCCCTACTATCTTTACCGCGAGCAGTACCAGGTTTCGCGGGATGCCCCTAGTTTTTTCGAGGAAGAGGAGCCGGCCTTGGGCCGCATTGCCAACAGTTTTGCCAAGTCTCTGGTGAGCGACATCCTGGAGGCGTACTAGGTGCGCAGCTTCGCTGCTTCGGACCGTTTCGTCGCCGACGTGAAGGCGCGGAAAGTTGCGCCGGGGTATGTCTTCATCGGAGATGAGGCGTTTTTTCGCAAGCGTTGCCGTGACGCCATCTTGCAACATCTGGTTCCGGTCGAGGTGCGGGAACTCAGTGTCTATGACATGGACCTGAACGAGGTGGAACTGCAACACATTCTCGATCAGGCCCGCACGCCATCTCTCATGTCGCCCTTCCAGGTTTTCTTCATTCGCGGGGTCAAAAACCTTTACGGGAGGGGCAAGCACGACCACGAATTCGGCGCCATCGAAGACTATTTCAAGGACCCTAACCCTGACGCGCTGCTCATCTTCGTGGCCGATCACATTAACATTCCTACCGACGTGCGCCGCATGGACTTGACCGACAAAGATCGCTACGAGCGCATCCGCGAAACCCTGGGCGAGTATTGCAACGTACTCGAATTTGCCCGCGTGGACGAAGGCGACGCCGTGAAATGGGCGATGGAAACCGCCAGTGCCGAGGACGTAAAGCTGGACAGCGACGCCGCGCGCGAATTGGTGGACTCACTCGGAGGCGACATGATGATGGTCGCCAACGAACTGGAGAAGCTGGTCCTCTTTGTCGGCGACAAGAAACGGATTACCCTGGGCGATGTTGAGACCCTGGTGTTGGCGGCCAAGCAGCGCTCGTTTTACGAATTAACCGATGCCATCTCGGCCCGCGACCGCGCCCGGGCCCTGGGCGTACTCGACGCTATCCTCAGTACCGGCGACGGCGATGAGGCAGCCATCGGCCACCTGTACATGCTGGCGCGCACCTTCCGCCAGATGCTGGTGATATTGGAACGCAATGTGCGCGACTCGCGCGCCCTGTGGCAGGTCCTGTGGCAAGGTTTTCGCATACCGCCGTTCGCTGCGGAAGACATCATCCGGCAGGCGCGGCGCTACAAGTCGCGTCGCGAACTGACCAGTGCCATCCGCCGCGTGGCCCGGGCCGACCTGGCGCTGCGCTCCAATCCGCCCAGCAAGCGATTGGTCCTGGAGAACCTGGTTCTTGACTTGACCGCCGAACCGAAATTGCAGGAGGCTGGCTGGCTGCAAGGCGAGCTGCCCGTGTAGTGATGGATGTCGAGCAGTATTTGCGCCGCATTGCGTACGACGGTCCGCGCCAGCCCTCGGCGGCCGTGTTGCGCGGCCTGCACCGCCAGCATCTGTTTACCGTTCCCTTCGAAAATCTCGACATTGCGCTGAAGACGCCCATCCGGCTTGATAGCGCTTCGCTCTATGACAAGATTGTGCGGCGGCGTCGCGGCGGCTATTGCTACGAACTGAATGGGCTTTTTGGCGAACTGTTAATCGCCTTGGGCTTTCGCGTCCAAATGCTCTCGGCGCGAGTGCGTCGCGACGATGGCGGCTTCGGCCCGGAGTTCGATCACATGCTGCTGCGGGTTGATCTGGAAGATCCCTGGCTGGTGGATGTGGGATTCGGGGACTCGTTCGTCGATCCCATCGTGTTTCGCGCTGGCGGGGCCGATCAGGTGAATGGGCACCGCTATCTGGTGGCGCCCTTTGGCGACGAGTGGCAGTTGCAGCGCGAGGATGACAAAGGCACGGTGCCGCTTTACATTTTTCGCGACGTGCCGCGACAGCTTAGTGAGTACGAAAAGATGTCGACGTTCCACCAGACTTCACCCGAGTCTGGCTTCACCAAACGTTGGATTTGCAGCATGGCAACGCCCGGTGGCCGTGTAACCTTGGCCAACGGGCGGCTGATCGTCACCACCGGAGACGGTCGCGAGGAAAGCGTGCTCAGCTCCCACGAGGAAGTGCGGCAACGCCTGCGCGAACTTTTCGCAATCGAGTTCGAGGACTCGGTGGACTTGGCGAGACTCGACGGCTTTCCCAAAGACTAGGGCAGTTCCAGAACTGATATTTCCGCCCAAACGGGTAGTGCGGGCGTTTGGGCGCTGCGAAGCGCGGCGCTGAAGCGCCGCACTACCCGTACAAACCGGATACATCTATTGTGGAACCGCTCTAGTCACATCCGCGACAGCGCCAATCGCGCGGCATTATAGCCACACATTCCATGCACACCGCCGCCAGGTGGAGTGGAAGACGAGCAGAGATAGATATCGTTGGCAGAAGTGGCGTAGTGCCGCCGCGTCGGGCGAAAAAGGAACTGGCGCAGATTCATCGCTCCCCCACCGATGTCTCCACCAACCAGATTGGCATCCATGCTTTCCAGCGATGCCGGAGTTAGGACCCGCCGCGCCAGAATGCAATCTCGGAATCCCGGCGCGAACCGTTCGATTTGCGCCTCCAGACGGTCGAGCATGTCGAACTGCGAGCCGTTAGGCACGTGACAATACGTCCAAGCGGTATGTTTTCCCTGCGGAGCGCGCGTGGGATCGAACAAGCTCGGCTGTGCCAGCAAGACAAACGGGCGCTCGGCATGGTGTCCATGCCGCATCGCTTCTTCCGACGCGGCAATCTCTTCCAGCGTGCCCCCCAAATGCACGGTTGCAGCGCGTAAACATTCGGCAGCTTTCCACGGAATCGGTTCCGACAAGGCATAGTCAACTTTGAAAACGGCGGGACCGTAGGTGTACTTCTCCAGTTGACGCCGGTAGGCCGGGGACAGCCGTTCGCCGGTCATCGCGAGCAACTGGCGCGGAGTGACATCGCAGAGGGTGACCTCATACTTATCTTTATCCAGCGCGGCGAGGTTCTCAATGCGCGTGGAAGGGTGAAGCGTGCCTCCCAGGCTGGCGAGGTGTCCGCACAGCGCAGTGGTGATGGATTGCGCGCCACCGCGCGGAACTGGCCACCCCACGGCATGGGCGGCCGCGCCCAGCACGACTCCGAAGGAGGCGCTCAGTGGTTCGTCGAGGGCAAGAACAGAATGGGCGGCGAGTCCGGCGAAGAGCGCCTTGGCCCGGGCGCTGCGAAGCCAATGTTCGGCAACCGTAATTGCGGATGGAAATCCGACCAGCCCCAAATGCGCCATCAAGACGGGATGTCGAGGGAACAAACAGACGGGACGAAGCGTCTCGCGAGCCAGTTCGGTCCAATGCTCGGCAAACGGACCCATCAGCCTGCGCCACTGCTTGCCATCTTCACCCAGCGCAACTTCGGCGCCGCCAAGATCGCGCTCCAACATTACCGCGGTACCGTCGTCGAGCGGATGCGCCAACGGGGCCGGTGAGTGGATCCACTCCAATCCGTGGTCACGCAAAGGCAGAGACGTGAAGAATGGCGAGCCCGCAGCCATCGGATACACTGCGGAACCGAAGTCGTGGAGGAAGCCGGGCAAGGTGAGCGCCATGGTGCGCGCGCCGCCGCCGGGCTGCGACTCGGCCTCGAACACATCCACTTGCAAGCCCGCCTGGGCGAGAACAATGGCTGCCGCAAGACCATTGGGACCCGCGCCGATCACAGCGGCTCGTCGTGGCGTCGCAGGCATAGGAATAGTTTAGAGCAGATTTGAAACGAACAACCACTTCAAGCGGCGGTTCGGTGCTCTTTCGCTTCCTTGTGTTGCGCCACGCGCTTCGAAAGCAGCGATTTTGCTTTCTCCAACTCGGCCCGCCGGGAGGCACTCAGATTGTGTCCTGCGCGGTTGATGAAGTACGTCAGCATCCGCATCCCCGAGGCTGGTCCTTTGGGAGAAACCTTCTTCGAAGCCAGAGATTTTGCAATTGTGGCTGCCCTTTTGGTGAACAGGCCCTCAGGCGGATGAGTGGAATCGGTGGTCACGGTCTTTACCCAGCGGTTAGTTTTCTTCTTGGCAGGCATTGCCATCTCCTCATCACACGTCGAGATTCACTGGATAGGATGCGTTTCGAAAAAAACGGGCTTACTGCCGCGGCGGCAGCGGCTCCGGCCATTCCACAACCGTGACTTTGCCATCTGGGGTGCGTTCCAGCACCGGAGCGTACAGCCCGATCAGCTTGCGCTTCCACCACATTCCAGTGGCGCGCTTCTCCTCCATCGTGGTGAACCAATATTGCCAAAGCACGGCGCGAAGCTGTTGCGGCGGGGCCTGAGGAAACGGGTTTTCGGCAAACAGCGCCAGCACATCGGGGGAGCCGGCCAGCAGACGCTCTTCGCTGCTGGGCACGATCATGTTCTCGCGCCACGAGCCCAGCGACGCAAACCACAGGTTCCAATCGAAGCGCGGCTGGTAGGGCGCATAAATGCCCGGCCACTTACCAGCGTCCTGCGGCTTGTAGCGGAAGGGATAAGCCACCCAGGTTTGCCCATCATTCGAGCCCTGGAATTCGATCTCGTAGCGGCCGCGCGTCATCACCGCAAACAGCCCGTAGCGATTGGCGATGCGAAAGGGTTCAAGCGCCGCGACCGGCGAGATCGGCAGCGGCAGCCGGGGAAAGACAATCCACAGCATCTGCGCCGTGGTGGAGTAGAAGATCCAGATCAGCATCACGCTGACCAGCGACAGCCGCAGCGCTTGCAAAGGTCCAGAGGACTTCTGCTGCGGAAGGGGAGAGTCGGCATCTTGCGGCTCCACATTTTTCTCCGGGGGAACGCCGGTCCGAGAAACGATATAGGCGCGCCACCGCTCCGGCATGATTCGCAGCAAGAATGGATCGTCCAGTAGCAAAAATCCAAGCACCAGCACCAGATAGTTCAGGAAGGTGTAGTTGGCGGTGAGGATCACCGGAATCTGCCAGGCGGTAACGATGAAGAAGCACACGATGCGCCAGCGCCGCGGCAGAAACAGCATGAACACGATGCCGAGTTCGAGCACCAGCGTAGCCCCAGTAGCGAAGGCGTGGAACCAGTGTGGTAGGTGCTGCACGTACCAGCCGAGCCATGTGGGCAGCGGGCCGTTCTGGTAGTACTCGTCCATCGCGGTGAAATTTCGCCACTCGGGATCGCCGCTGGCCAGCTTCACCACGCCCGACTCGAAGTAGATGCGGAACCACTCCCATTGCAGCAAAAAGAGGCTGGCGCGCGAAGCTGGGTGCTCTCTGCCCAGGCCGGGAAGAAATCCCGGTGGCGCGAAAAACAGTGAAATGAATCCCGCCTCCAGCAGCATGCCATCGGATTGATAGCCGGAGAAATCCTGGGCAGCGCTTACGAATGAAAGAAAGCACACAAAGCTGATGAAGAGTGTGGCGCGCGGCCAGATGTTGAAGACGACCAGCAGCGAGGCGATCATCCCGACCCAACAGATTGCGTCGAGCATGTGCGGGCCGGTGGACCACCATAGCAGGGTTGGCGCAAACCAGAAGCGGACCACCCCGAACTGGTGCGCCACGGCCTCGAGGTATTCGTTCGACGGCAGAATGCCTTGTGCGCCGATGAGTCCGCGGATTTGAAATATCAGAGAGAAGAAGGCTGAAAAATAAATCAGCCCGAGGGCCCGCAGAAAGATCCAGCGCGGAAGCAGACGGTCTGCCGCGCCGTACTCCCAATCGAACCACCGGCGAAAGAAGGACGCGGGGCCCATGGCGGTGGAATTATATCGAGGACGGCAACACGGCGTCTTTTCTCGCGATTACTGCGGCAACAAACGCAAGCGCTGCACCGCCACTCCGAGCATGCGCGCGTCGCCACCCGCATTCGCCCCGCTGGCCGAGGTTGATCCGGTCACCCGAAATCGAATGACGGCGGGATACGCTTTGTTCAGTACCTTTTGGCTCAGCACTACCCGGTATGTCCCGAACTCCGGTGTGCCCTTTTTGAATCGCAGGTTAAACTCGCCGGCTGGTATGCCGTTCACTAGCACGTGCACATCAACTGCCGGGTTTTTTTCGTTCAAGAACGCCACGGCGACAGCTTCCATCGTCAGGTCCGACTTCGCCGCTCCGCCAAGGTCGACGGTGAGGCCAGCTTGTTCTGTGGTCCATGTTCCCCACGCCTCTGGTGGCCACCAGCCGCCGGTTTGGTAAGGGAGCGCGTTACCGTTCTCGCTGAAGTCGATCCACTGCCCGAGTTCGTAAGGCGCGGTCTTGGGCAGGGCAGCCAAATACGGGCTGTAGTCAATGTTGAAGCGCTCCAGGTGCGGCAATGCCGAAAGAATGTAAGGATCAAACGGGTAAAAGAAGGTGCTCTGCGGCAATACCATGGCCCGCACCTTTCCCTGGTCGGCATAGACAATGCTCAACGGCATCAAGGGCCACTGTGCGTGCATCGCTTTTATCGGCTGTCCGCCCAACGTGGCCCGCGACAGCAGAGTGTCTTGGAAGGGCACGGGCCCGGTCCGGGTCCGCAATTCAGAGCGCAGCACCCTCACCATGATCGACCATTGCGAACTGGCAACCAGGCTCCAGGCCGATTGGCAGATACCTAAGGCCGCGACCATCACAAACAGTCGCCCATATTTCCTCGCGTCCAGTTGCACCAGGCCGAAATACACGGCCAGAAAGGCGCCGGCCAGCAGCAGTGGAACCGTGGCATTCATTGTCCTGGCGGCAACCTGATCGTCAAGGCTGGTCAACTCCGGATGGATGAGGATGAAAACTGGAATCACCAGCGAGCAAGCGATGGCAAGTACTACCAGCAGATTGAGCGTCTTCTTATGGATGGCGGGGACCATCACGACCAGCACGCACAGGACCAGGACGGCGCACGAGACTCGCGCGCCAACATGGCGGTAATGAAATACGAACAACAGGCCTTTGAAAAAATCCGCGCGCTGCGTCGGATCGCGAGGGAAAATGATCGCCAGCAGAGCGAAGATGGTTCCCAGGCTGTACCAAATGCCGAGGACGACGGTCAGCCATTTCTCTGGCGGGCGGGTTGCGATGGCTTTCCACCGGTAGATGCAAGCCCCGATCAGCACGAGTCCAAATACCACCATGGTCTCGTAACACAGAATGAGCGGGGCCGAGACGGCGAGCATCGCGGCGATATCAAACCACCGGTACTGGCGCTGATAGAGCAGTCCAAACAGAGCTGCCCAGAACAATGCGCTCATCAAATGAGTTTCGGAGATCAGGTAGCCTTCACTGTTCATCGTCCCGGCAAAAAGCGAGAGCAGCGGGAAAAGCAGGTAGCGTTTGTCGCGGGCGAACCGGTAACAGAGCAGAAGGCTGAGCGGCTTGAACGAAAACAGCGTCACGCCGAAGATGACCGACAGGACGCTCAGGCTTCGAACGCCCAGGCGCGCCGCCAGCAGCGTGGGAAGTTGTTGGTAGCTGAAGGCGCCGAGGCGTCCGACAAAAAAATCGTTCCAGGTATTGTGGTTTAGGTGGGTAACGTGGTTTTCAGCCAGCAGTCTAAGCAGCAGCCACGAGCCGTCGCCGAACAGGTGCCGGCCGGTTGCAATCGCGACGCCTGCCTGAGCGAGGTAGGCGGCAACCGCCAGCGCCAGCAGCGTCTTCACCCCGGTCTCGGCCGAACTCGATTCGACGGACCGTTCCGCCGCAATCATTTTGTTGTCCAGGTGACTCCACCATCCGTCGTCGTCCAGCCAGTTCCACTGTCGGATGCGACAGTTCCGTGTTGCACATCGTCAAAGCGAATGGACACGATGGCGCCAGTCTCAACCTTGGAATTCACACCGAACGAAACTTTGCTCCAATGTTCTCCGCCGTCGGACGAATGGAAGAGGGCGCCGCCGTTGCCGCCAGCCCATACGTCGCTTCCAATGACCGCCACCGCATGAAAGGTAACAGATTGGTCGTCGAGCACGCGACTCCATTGGTTTGCAGCCAGCGAGCGCTCCAGGTGGCCGTTGGCGCCAATGCGCCATTGCGCCTGCACCGCGCTTACCGCATGCATTCCGGCCGCCGCTGGTTTGCCGAACAAAGCCGGGGCGCGTTGCTCTAGCTGCGGCGCTTGAGTGGATGCACTTTGCTGCGCGGGTTTATCTTGCAGCGTGAATTTATTTTGCTGTGGGGATTGAGCTCGCTGTGCGGGTGCACTCTCCGCAAGTGGGCTCTGAGGGCGACCCTGGGGGACCATCGCGCTGTTCATCCCGCCAAGAGCGGCGATCGCATCGGAGCTTTTCGCTTTCGCAGCATTTTCTGGGGCTGGCGCGGGCGCGGACGACGCCTGATCGGCCGCACTGCCTACCTCGGTAGTTTGTGCAGGGGCCTTTTTCGCATGCACGGTCGGCGTCGGCTGCGGCACAGCTTTGGCGAGCGATTTTTCGGGAGCGGGAGCCTTGCCGGCAGCGTTTTGTGAGTTTGAAGTCGGCGCAGTTTTCTCCACCGGGGGACTTGCAGGCGCAGGAGGACGATTGCTGGCCACCGTAACCGCCGCCGGCTGGTTTCCGCTGGTAGCCCGCCACGACTGCACGACCAGCCCTCCGGAGACCAGCACCACCGCGGCTGCAACCGCCACGACCCAGCGAGTCCCAACGGTCCATTTAGAGCGCGGCGTCTCCGTCTGCGCAGGATCCGGGCGCCGCATGGCGGCATAGGCGGGCATGGCGGCCGCTCGACCCGAAGCCGCAGCAGCCACCAGATCCTCAACGTGTGGAACCTCATCTTCTGCCGCACTGCTGGCCAGGAACACGATCTCGCGGCACTCCGCGCACTGCGCCAGATGGTGCGTCACCACCTCGTTCTCCCCGGCAGGCAAGGTGCGCTCCATGAACGACGTAAGCACGTCGGGCGATGGATGCACGTCGCTTGGCCCGTGCCGGGTCAGCGCGTTTCGCAGTGGCTTGGGAATTCCCTGGTTCATTCCTGGTTTCCGCTATTCTCTTTATAGAACGACAAATCTTCCGTTCCTTGCCTTAAAGTTTCGCGCACGGGCACGCGCAGGTCGCGAACATCCACATCCTGCATGGCTTCGTCCGCCTGTCGCGGAGACATTCCCGACTCAATCATGCGTTTGCGAATGCGTTTGCGCAAACTCGAGGTCACGCGTTCCAGCTTGCGGCTGATGGTGGACTCGTGTACTCCTTGCAGTTTGGCAATTTCCGCCAGAGTGCGGCGGTCAAGATAGTAGGCCGCCAGCAGGAACCGCTCTTCGGCGCTCAGTGCCCCCAGTTCCTCCGCAGCAGCGGTCTCGGCGCGCGGGTCAGCGACGCTGACATCCGATTCCCCGGCCTCGAATTGTTGCCCTTCATCCAAGGCCGCGTCGAGGCTGGTCTCGCGGCGGGTGGCCCGGTACAGGTTGACGTATTCCTGAGCGACTACGGTCCGCAGCCATCCCTGCAACGAACCCCGTCCCTGATAGGAGCGGAGTTTGGAAGTCCGCTGCTGTCCTTTAGCGTCCACCCCATAGAGCGCCGCATACAGCGAGTCGGCCAGAGCCCGGGCCGTGCTTTCTTCCTGCGCGATCTTGTAGGCCGATTCGTAAAGCGTAGCCCGATAACGAGTGAGGAAGACCTCCCAGGCGTGATTGTCGCCGGCGGCGCAGGCACGCGCCAACACCAACTCTTCCAGCCGCAAGCTTGCCAGAAAATCGCGGGTCGCGATCTCCGAGGCGGCTTTATTCCATTGCGCCACGACTTCCGCGACCATCTCCGCCAGCTCGGCCGCTGACAAACCAAACTGCGCCGCGCCGCAACTCTCGCAGTGTTGCGCACAGTATGCCCGGATTGTCGCAACCACCTGCGGATTGAGTGAAGCCGAAGCCGGAGCGGAGGCCATCAGGCGAATCGTATCAATTCGTGTGCAAGAAGAACACTGTTCTGCGTTCTCTGGTTAGAAGAGACGCTTCAGCGCCTTCGGAGGTCAACCGTGAATTTCAGAATCCTGGCGTCGTTTGCTTCGGCCATGCTGGCGACAACGTTCGCTGCCGCCGGAAACCCTGCACATTCGGAACTGCATGTCCTGTCACCCGTTACGAAAGGAAACCTCAGCATCTTTCCCGTGGTCGGAGGGGCGGAGAACGACACTGGCCACCTGCTGACTCTCGATGAAGGACTGCGCTCGGGCACCGTTGTGGTGACCGAGGCGGGATCGGTTCAGGGATTGGTGCGCCCGGGTTCGCCGCCGCGCCAATCGGGTGCCGAGGTGAACCGACTGGTGCTGCTCAACAACTCCGACCATCCCTTGCTGTTGCTCGCCGGCGAGGTGGTGACCGGAGGCAAGCAGGACCGGGTGATCGGCGTGGACCGCATTGTCCCGCCGAAATCCGGGCCTATAGATCTGTCGGTGTTCTGCGTTGAGCCGGGACGCTGGGTGGCATCATCAGATCACTTCGGCTCGATGAAATCGCAGATGGCGCAGCCCAGCGTGCGCACTCCGGCGATGGCCGACCGCAATCAGCAAAAGGTGTGGGCCGAGGTGGGCTCGGCGCTTTCCGGTATGGCCGCAGCCGTCCCGCAGGCCCGCCCTACCATGCAGGCGTCCACCTCCTATGCCAAGGCCATGCAGAATCCCGACGTGCAGCGGAAGGTTGAATCCGTCGCTGCCGATTACGACGCGATGCTGCGCGAGTTGAAGAAGGAAAACGCCAAGGGCGTGGTGGTCGCCATCAATGGCCGCATCCTGTGGGCCGACGTTTTCGCCAACACCGAACTGCTGGAGAAATATTGGCAAAAGCTCATCCGGTCGTATGCTGCCGATTCCCTGACGACGGCCAGCGAACACGGTCAGGCTGATCAAAAGTCGGCGCAGCTATTTCTCGATGAGGTCCACGGGAACCGTGAGGTAACAGAGACGGAACCGGGCCTGTTCCGCCGCGCCGAAATCAGCGGAGACGGTTATCGAGTTTTCAGCCTGACCTCGCTAGTGTCGAAGCCGGAATACACCGTGCACCTTGCCAAGATGGTGTACAGCGGCGGTGAGCGGCCAAAAGCTTATCCGACAATGTACCGGTAGGGTGGATTCAACGTCGTGCGGTTAAATCAAAATCCCCATCTAAGCAAAGGAAGCTTGGATGGGGCACCTGTTTCTGACTCGCTTCTGGCTACTGCACTTCGAAGTCGGCGGTGCGTACCTGCGAGGTGTTGCCGGCGGTGTCCATGGCGGTCAGCTGAAGCTGATACGATCCCGGCGGAAGCGTATCCACGGGCAGCTTCAGTCCCACCGGAACCAGCGCATTTCCTGGTTTCGCGTCTTTGGCCGCATCCGCAGTTTCAATCTTCTTCTCGCCGGTCTTGCGGTCGATGACCGCCATCTTGATCCCGACTTTGGGAGGCTTGTCGCTGGTTAGAAGAGAATCGTAGATTTCTACATAAAATCCAGCGCGATCGGTCTTCTTGAACTGATCGCTTCCGGAAGGCACCAACTGCACTCCCTGGGTCACTAACGGAGTGCGGTCCTCGAGCAACGCCGCATCCAGGCGCTCGCCCATTTGCGAAACCGGATGGATCTCCTTGCTCAGCGCCACCGCACTCAGGGCGAATTGCTTGCCGTCGTAGGGTTCGATTACCAGCGGCATTTCCAGTTTCGCAAAGCTGTCGGCGCCGTGGGGATTGAACACCACCTTCAGGTTGTAATGACCCGAGGCAACATCGAATTGGGTGTCGTAATGGGCCGGCTTGGAATTGAATTCCTCCGCTTCCTTCTTGTCCTCGAAGGTGAGGCTGAGGGTGTCGCTAAAGCGCGCCGCCACCGTTCCATCCAGCTTGTAGGCGATGCCAACTATATTGATGGCGCCGTGCAATTTTCCGTTCTGCTTTTCGAACTTCACGGTATTAGGCGGGATCTCAATTGCCAGGTTCACCCGCGCCGTGTCCGCCGAAGTGTAGAAGAAAGGCGCCAGCATGGAGGCCGAGATGGTTCCCGGCTGCGAACCGGTAAGGCGGTTCTCCATCTGCTTTTCTTCGGGCTTGCCCGCGAGCGCGTCGGTGGGTTTCACATTGCAGTATCCGCTGCGCCAGCGGGAGGTGGTTCCGCTGCGTTCGACCTTCACCTTCAGCGTGTGACAGGCGCCCTCCTCCGACACAGGCGGCGCGTACCCCAGCACGTAGTACTCGGTTTGCTCCCGGGCGATCTTCTGCATGCCGCCAAGCAAATCATTGGAATTGACGATGATGAAACCGCCCGTCCCTTGCGCCAGTTGATACAGGACCTGCTGGTTGGCGACGACACTGGGAATGGTGGGAATCAGTTGTTGGGCCTGATTGTATGGGTTGTAAAGCTGCGGAGTATTGACGGAGGCGTTGCCGCCCCCGCCCCGATTGCCGCCACCGCCCGTGCCTCCGCCATGGGTGCCGCCCCCGCCAGTGCCGCCCCCATGCGAGCCACCCCCGCCGGTTCCTCCTCCGCCACCACCGTGTCCTCCCCCGCCGCCTCCGTGCTGCACGTAAACCAGATGCGCGGGCTGCTCCTGGTCCTCTGCCGAATAATCAAGGGTTGCGGTCACCAGACGCGCCGGCAACTCGGGAGGAAGTGTCTCCAGGCGCGCCGAGCCTGGCGCCGCTGTGACCCCAGTGGTCAAGCCCCGGACATCAATCGGGTAGACGGCGACATTCGACTTGTTACAGGTGTTAATTGCCGCCATCAGTTCAGACTGCTGTTCCAAGTAATCGGGATCGCCGGGCGTGATGGACAAGCCTGCGGTCAGCAGGACCAGGCTCTTTCGTCCGGGCACCGAAGCCAGGTTCTTGGCGACATTGCGCAAGGCCAGCAGCAGGGTGCGGGCTGCAAAGTTTGCTTCGGCATTTCCCAGGTGGGGCGCGCCCAGCGACGCAACTTCCTGCGGCGCCTGCTGCGACACACTGGAAAACTTCACGTTGCGCACCACTTGCTTTAACCGCTGGGCGTCGGCGGTGAAATTCAAGGCCACGTTCAATGTGCCGCCGAAATTCATGATCGCCATATAGCGGTCGGGCCCGGCGTTGGCTTCGACAAACTTCGCAGCCGCCTCGCGCGCCCGGGCCTGATCACTGAAATCCATGCTGGAGTTGTCAAACAGCAGCACCAGGTAATGCCGATGACTGTCAGAGGGAGCTGTGGACCCGGATTCGGACGAGAAAGTCTTGATCTGCTGCGGCTTGTCGTCTTCCCAAACTTTGAAGTCCTTGGCAGTCAGGCCGCTGATGTAGTTTCCACTTTTATCGGTGACGACGGTATCCACCAGCACCAGACGGGTTTCTGCCTTGAATACCGGAGGGGCGTTCTCGGTGGGGGGCGAGGCCTGCTTCTGCTCCGGCCCTGGTTGGGCCTGGGGCTGCGCCTGCGGAGCCTGTGCCAGCATCGTCATGTTTACCAAGGTTAAGCACATGCCGGCGATGGCTACGATCAATGCTGCCAGCCACAAGCGACGCGTTTTCATATGACCCCTCCGTATGCACAGCACTTACGGAATTTCGATGGCGCCGTTTTGCGCCGTTAATTGTCCTTCTTCATCACGTACCACCAGCCGCACCATGTAGCTGCCGGGCTTCACGTCGAAGCTGCTTTTCAAGGTCACACCGGAAGCCAGCTTGCTGCCCAGGGTCTCGTCTTTCCAATGCATCTCCAGCGTCTTCTGATTGCCGCCGACAAAATTGCCGTTACGGTCGAACAATGCGGAAACCACGACCACACTGTTGTTGTTGCGGCCGTCCACTTTGCGATAGTGCAGGTGCTGCACGTCGAGCTTGACCACGACTGAGAGCCTGGCATCGTCGCCGCTGGTCTTAAAAAACTGGGTGTGCAACTCGACCGGAAGATCGTGCAACTCTTCCTGCGAAAAAACCTCTTCCTGTATCTGCTGCTTGGCCTGCTCGACCGCATCGGCCGCCTGTTTGGGAGCAAAGTAGCCTTTGCGGGCCTGGATATTCACCTTTTGCCCTTTGACCGTGACCTTCAGATTATGAAAGCGGCCATCGAGTTTCAGGTCCTGCGGGGAAAAGGCAAGCAAATACGAGTAATCCGGTGGCGTAGCCAATCGCTGGAAACCGTGGTCAAAGTCGTTGCTGTTCTGGATGAAGGTGCCTCCGGTGGCATTCGTCAGGTCCATCATCACTTCGGAATTTGCTGACGCTTCCTGATGAACGTACTGCGCATTCACTCCCTCGTTGTCGGCGTTCAAGGTTCCGGCGATGCTGGCGTCGGGGGTTAAAGTGTACAGGCCCCGCGCATCCATCGCGTTGATGATGATACCCAAGTGCAGTGCGCGGTCCGCAATTTCCGTCTGCGCCTGCAGTTGGTCAGGGTTATAAAAACCCGGCGAGACCAGAATAATGCTGCGCTGGCCGGGCATGGCGGCCATTCTTCGCACGGCGCTCTGCAACGCCGCCAGGGAAACCTGGACTTCATGGTTCCCGGTTGCGAGCACGGTGGTGGCAGCCCCCCTTACCGCAATGGCCGCCGTAACCTCGGCTTGCACGGGGTTCGGAGCTGATACCGGGATATGCAAGCAAGCGATGGCGTTGCGGGAGGCCACTTGCATTGCCTGGTTGTCATTCTTGTTCAGTATCAGGTCCGCCATGTAGTACGAAACGTCGGGGCATTCCTGCATCCCAGAGCCGCTGACCGGGTGCGGGCGCAGCTGGTTCAGGGTATCTTGCAGCTGGTCGCGGTCGTCGGTGAAGTCGTGTTCTGTCTGGGCGGAGGTAGTAAAGATGGCAACCCGGTCGGTGGGCTGCATGGTTCGCAGATTGCGCGAAGCCGCATCTCTCACCATCGCCAAGTCGGCATACTTCAGATGAATGTCGTCAAACAGGAACAGAACGTAACGCAGCGGCAGTCCGGGAGCAGTGTCGCCGATGGGCTCCCCGCCCGTCGCTGGCTTCGCGGGTGCTTGCACCACGGAGAATTTCGCGATAGCCTGGGGCTTGCCGTTGTCGGTTAGCTGGAAATCCTCTTGCCGCAGGTTGCGCACAACGTTTCCCTGGGCATCGCGGACCACCACCCGTACTTCCACCAGGCTGACCTTTACTTTGAAGGTGGTCGAGGTGTCTTCCCGCGAAGACATTTCCGGTGCATTCGCGCTGATTGTTGGTGGCGCGGCAGGCGGATTGGACGACGAAGATTGCGGCGCGGTTGAGCTGCTCGTCGCCGGGCTTGACTGCGCAGCCGGCGCGGGAGTCGTGGCCTGTTGAGCAAACATTGCCATACCCGACAGCACCAGCGTCAGCAAGGTCACGATAGTGGCCGGGAACTTGGTTCTCATGGCTGCTTCCCCTCTCCGGGACACCGTCGCGCGATAGCTGAATGCCGGGCGACAGCAATTCGACGGCAAATGCTGGTCGCGTAAGGGAAGATTTCTGTGGTGACGAGGAATGCGAAGCAAGCGCGCACAACGTGACTCCAGTCGAGCCTGAGACCGCTAGCGTAAATCCTATTCTGTTATTGGCCAAAGTACCAGTGATTGACGTCGAAGACTTCAAGCGCCGACACATTGTCTCGGCGTTCGATGAACCTGCGCTGGGGGAGCCCGCTATAGGGGTCCTTCGACTCGCTACGCTCGCACCTTCAGATCAGGGGTCACGCCTGTTTTCGCGAACATCTATAATTGGTTTGTTAGCTGCTGGGCCGGACGGTCGCTGCCGGCCCGCGAACACTGGTCGTCCGCTTCGGCGGCTCGCCTCGGCGGGAGATCAGGTTGCGCGGGCAGACAGAGGAAAGTCCGAACTCTACAGAGCAGTGTGCCGGATAACGTCCGGGCGGCGACGTTGAAGCGTCGTTGACGGAAAGTGCCACAGAAAATATACCGCCCCGTCCAATTTACTCGTCGAGGCGTAATCCCCTGCGATCGATTCGGTCGTCAGACGATTATGGCCGGGATGAGCAAATTGGGCGGGGTAAGGGTGAAAAGGTGCGGTAAGAGCGCACCGCGCCGTCAGTAATGATGGTGGCAGGGAAAACCCCACACGGAGCAAGACCAAATAGGGGAGGAGCGTCCGCTTCGGCGGATGCACGTGCCGGCTCGGCGCGTCACAACTTCCGGGTAGGTCGCTAGAGCCGTACAGTAATGCGCGGCCCAGAGGAATGACCGTCGTGCCGCTTCGGCGGCACACAGAATTCGGCTTACAGGCCCGGCAGCTATCTATTTTAACCACCTTAGAAACCCTTACCCCAATTCCGTTCAACCCCCTGGCCAAACGTCCCCTTGGAGACCAGAATCAGCCGTTAATTTGATGTAAGCTTTAGCTGGCGATGAAATCTCCACTCACCTTTCGCTCGCTGGAAAATCGCACCCGTTTCATCAGTGGCCTCTACGGCGACCTGATGGAGAATGGCATTCGTTATTTCTTTCCCGGAGCGACGCTGGAACGCTTGGCGGGCGGACAGGAGCGGATGCCAGGGCTGCTGGGCGCGGTGCCCAGCGGTGGTCAGGTGGAGTTCGAATGGATGGGCGAGGGCTACTCGCTGACCGCCAGTTCGAATCTGTCGGACCATGAACGGCGGCTGCTGCGCAGCATTGGCATGGTGCTCTCCGCGCGCTATCAGCTCATCACCAACCAGGCGCTGGCGGCACAAAGTTTTCAGCTCTTTCGGGGACTGCCCGAGGACCGCTTCGTCTCGGCTTTCCTCGATCCCTCGCCGCACACCAGTGGTGAAGCAGTTGCCGGCGTGCCCGACCGCATTGCCGACGCCATCGAGGTGTTACGCGCGAGCAGCATGAGCACCTACGAGAACCGCCGCATTGCCACCGGAGTGTTGTTGTTCGGCTCCATGCCCGAGCCCTGTCATGAGCCGCCGCAAACTCCGGACTGGGCCATGCGCTATTCGCACGAACTCACCAGCATCCGCAGCTTTCATCGCTTGTGCGATGGATTGCAGACCCTCGCCCTGGTTGACCGCGATGGCCTGCTGTCGGAACTGATCGACGTTCACGAGTGGGCCGAGCCCTATCGCGACATGCCGTTGCCGGTGCCGACCTCGACCCGGTATCGCGATCACTGCCGCGCCACGTTGTGTGGCGGACACATCTGCCTCATTCTGTCGCCCAACGGCGAGGTCAAAATCTATTCCGATGGAGTGCCTGTCTTTCGTTTTCTCGACGGGAAGTGGCGGCTAGTGGATGCCCGTTATCGTTACGAAATGTGGAAGAACGCCATCGGTCACACGGAGCTGGCGGAGCGCCTGTTTACGGTGGCCCTGAACCTTACCGAAAGCCGTCGCGGCGCGCTGTTTGTGGTGCTCGACGATCCTGATTCGGCGCGGACCCTCGTGTCGCAGCCCGATCTACTTGAGCACATGAATCACGAACCTGTATTGGGCGGAATTTCCAGCAAGGACCAGTTGCATTATCTGCTGCGCGACAAGAGCATCTTCGACTTCCCTCCTACGGTACTGGAGAACATTGCCCGCATCGACGGCGCCGTGGTGCTCACTTCGCAGGCCAACCTGCTGGCCTTTGGCGCCATCCTTCACCATCAGTCCAGCGAAGAGGCCATCAATCGTCCAGTCGAAGGCGGACGCACCACCGCCGCCATCGCCGCTTCACGCTTTGGCACCGTGCTGAAAATCAGCGAGGACGGCCTGATCTCCATGTACCGCGAGGGACGTTGCCTGTGGGAGATGTGAGGCCGGTGGTTAGTGGCTAGTGGCTAGTGGCTAGTAAATCTGGTTCGAGGGTGGCATCAATTCAAACTTTAGTCCGTCATGCACTGTCGGTCGTAATCCTCTTCCTCGCGGGAATTGCCACGGCCGAGATCACTGCTCCCCCCATACCCTGCCCAGCCGCGAACAACCTTGCCGGCGCCGATGTAGTCGCGCGGCTGACCAGCCGAAACGCGGCGCGCGCCAAGGATTTGCTAAGTTTTCAGGCGACGCGGAACTACCAGTTGCACTACACCGGCTTTCCTTCGCCGCTCACCGCTGAGATGCAGGTGAAGGTTTCCTACACCGCGCCGGGCACGAAGCAGTTCACGATTGAATCCGAATCTGGTTCCAAGCTGCTGCTTAACCGTGTCCTGCACCGGCTGCTGGACTCGGAAAAAGAATCCGGGGCCGACGATGCCAACCGTGCGGCGGTTGCCGTTACCACCGCTAATTATGCTTTCTCCCTGCTGGGTTGTGCGCCGGGCGACGGTCGGCCGCGGTACGTCATGCAGGTTGCACCCTTGCGTGACAGTAAGTATCTGTACCGCGGGACGGTGTGGATTGATGCGACCGACTTTGCGGTGACGCGGATTGAGGCGCAACCCGGAAAAAATCCCTCATTCTGGACCAAGCGCACCGCGATCGATCACGAATATCAAAAAGTTGACGGCTTCTACTTGCCGGCGCTGAACCGCACGGTCACCGACGTCCGGATGGGTGGCAAGGCCATCCTTACCATCCGCTATCAGAACTACAAGTTGACCACGGCGGCAGAGAACGTCGCCGACCCGCGATGAGCCGGGTCACGGCTGCCATGCCATGAGAATTTGGCTGGCGCACTAGGAATTCGCTGCACGTTGCGGAAAGCCTGTGCTTTTTTCTTCTCCGCTCACCTTGCTTCTGATACCTTTTCAAATTCGCCCATGAGTGCACGTTGCACTACCAATCCATATGAAAGACTCACGATTCGCGCTCGCATTTTTCGTGGTGGCCGTGCTGATTTTCGCGGGGCTGACCGTTCAGGCCAATCTCGAGGCTGAGTTTATGGCCCGCGATCCTGGACCTCGCGGTGCTCCGGTCAGCGCAGGCGGGCCGGTGTCAGGCCTGACTCCCACCCAGCAAAGCTTTTTTGAGGATGGGATGGGCCGCTTCCTCGAGATCGACTCGGTCAGCGGAACCGTGGCGGGAGAAAACGGCAGAGGCTTAGGGCCGGGATTCAATTCCAATCAATGCGCCAACTGCCACGCCCAGCCGGCAACCGGTGGCTCCAGCCCCAGCCGGCACGCGTTTCCTTTCTTAGGGCCGAATCCGCAAGTTGCCGTCGCCAACCTGGACGGCGCCACCAACATGATCCCCTTCTTCGTCACGGAAGATGGCCCGGTGCGGGAACCGCGCTTCAAGTACTTTCTTGCTTCCGCCGGCGTCCTCAGCCACCAGCGTGATGGCGGCGTGCACAACGTGTTCACCATTCAAGGCCGCGTTGATGCCACCAGCGTCATGGGCATGACCGGACATCTACAGACCTGCCAGCTAGCGCAGCCCGACTTTCAACAGATGGAGGAGCTGAACAACCTCAGCCTTCGCATCCCTACGCCGCTGTTCGGGGCGGGCCTGATCGAGAACATTCCCGAGGCGACTATCGAGGCCAACCTGCAGTCCGATAGCGCGCGGAAGCGTGCGCTGGGCATTAGCGGCCATCCCAATCGCAATCCCAACGACGGGACCATCTCGCGCTTCGGCTGGAAGGCGCAGAACAAGTCGTTGCAACTGTTCGCCGCCGAGGCCTACAACGTTGAGATGGGCGTGAGCAACGAGGTCTTTCCCAACGAGCGCGGTTTCGCTCCCACGCCGCTGCCGACAAACTGCCTGTTCAATCCCACGCCGGAAGACATCACCAATATGGACCAAGGCCACGATGGGCCCACCGTGCCCAGCGATGTGGTGCAGTTCACCACCTTCATGCGCTATCTCGACCAGCCCACGCCCGCCTGCGAAGGCCCCGGATGTTCGCCCTCGGTGCAGCACGGTCGTAACCTGTTTTCCGCCGTCGGGTGCGCCCTCTGCCACACCCCCAGCATGAGGACCACGGTGTCGTACTTTGGCCGCGCGCTCAGCAATACCGAAGCCAAGCTGTATTCCGACCTACTGGTGCACCACATGGGCGCGGGACTGGCTGACGACATTGTCCAGGGCAACGCCGGTCCAGATGAGTTTCGTACGGCTCCGCTGTGGGGATTGGGACAACGCATCTTCTTCCTTCATGACGGGCGCACGCAGGACCTTGTGCAAGCCATCGAGCAGCACGCCAGCCCCGGCTCCGAGGCCGGCGGAGTGGTCTTGCGCTATCGCCATCTCAGCGAGAACGAGAAGCAGGACCTGCTCAACTTTCTGCGTTCGCTGTGAGGGTGGTAGATAGTCTGATCGAGGATGCGCTTCCGATTCCGCCGATGTCGGAGGCAAAGACGAATTGAACTGATGGCTGATAGCTGATAGCTGATAGCTGAGAGCGGATTGCTTTCCTCTAACTCTGCCCCGAAATCTTCAGCTTCAGGTCCTCAGGAATGCGATCGCGAATCTCTTCGGGGAGCTTTTCCAGTCCCAGGCGGGCGCCAGTCAGAGCGGCGTCTTTCACCACCAGCGGAGCCGGGGTCGCGACGGCGACCAGCAACCACAGCAACATGGAGAGCAGGAAGCCGCCCAGCGCGCCGATCTCCAGCAGAAACGCGTGTGTGGGTTTGAAGTGGCGAATCACGCCATAAGCGAGCAGGAAGACGAACATTGAGATCGATGCCAGCGCCATGAGCCCGATGTCGATGCCGCGATGCAGGCGCTGACGCGAGCGGCAGAACTCACACTCCGCCAGGTGCGCCTCGTAGTCACCGCGCATTTCGGGAGCGAGACCAGAGATGTCGTAGCGCCATCCGGCAAGGATTTTGCCGATGACGCGGTCAGTGCATGGTGTCATCTAATCCCGCCGAACCCTGCCCCGCCGCAGCGGGCACGCAGGGCGGAAACTACAGTCGGACCGCAGGCAGCGGCTCATGCTGTGCTGCGAGCAGCAGTTTGTTATGCAACAGGCTGCGTTGCTGGCCCAAGGCACGCTCGGCTGTCATCCGGGCGATCTCCGGATGATTATTCTGCTCCGAAAGATGCGCCAGAATGAGGAACTCGGCACTTCCATCATAGTCGCCGGTAAGGAATTCCGCGAGTTTGCCATTGGAGAGATGCCCAACCTGGCTCATCACGCGCTGCTTGACGCTCCAGGGATAAGGGCCGCCGCGCAGCATCTCCAGATCGTGGTTCGACTCGATCATCAGCACGTGGCAGCCACGCAGGTTGTCGCGCACATTGGGGGGCATGTAACCAAGGTCGGTACAGACGCCGACTTTGATGCCGGCGCTGCGGAAGGTGAATCCCACCGGGTCCACGGCGTCGTGAGGAATGGTGAACGGTTTCACCGTGATGTCGCCAATCTCGAAGGCGTGGCCGGAGCGGAATAGCTCTACGCGCTCCAGGGTGACGCGTTTGCCGTTGCAGTCGCGGGTAAATTTCTGGTACGCCTGATAGGTTTCGCCGGTGATGTAGACGGGTACCTTCAGCCGCTTGGCCAGCACCCGCAGTCCGCCGACGTGGTCGCTGTGCTCATGCGTGATCAGGATGGCGTCGATGGTGTGCCAGTCTTCTCCGCACAGCATCATGCGCCGCAGAATTTCGCGGCAGGAGAGGCCGGCGTCAATCAGTAGCCGCGTGCCGCAACTGGAGACGACCGTGCAGTTGCCTGCACTCCCGCTCGCCAGCACCGTAATCGACACAGCCATAGCCGCGAGCATAACTGGAAGCTGCGGTTCGCGGTAGTAACAAAGTGATTAACGCCTGTGGAGAAGTTGGCAGTTGCCAGTTGCCAGTTGGCAGTTGTCAGTCGGCAGTAGTCAGTTGCCAGTGGCTGGAATTCTTCTGATCGATCGTTTTATATCAGGGCACGTCTCCAGACGAGCCGCGACAGACTCGCCACTGATTTGGGCTTCAGCCCCTGCCGTGGCGGCCGAGCGGAGGCACCCCGCTGTTCGCGGAATCCTTCCAGAAATTCCTCCCGCAGAGATTCCTCTCCGTAATCCACAACCGCACACAGCTTTTCGAACGAAATCTGTTGTCGACGCCGCGTCGAACCTGATTCGGCATTGCCAGCGTCCGCAGCAGTGACTAAATTTATCTAGCGAGAGATGGCAACCACCGACTACAGTCTGGAACGCGGCCTGCCCGTCAGCATGGAGGCCGAGCGCTCAATCCTGGGCGCGATCCTGCTCGACAACTCCCTCTACGATCAAGCCGCTGAACATCTCACGCCCGACGATTTTTCCCTCGACGCGCATCGTCGGGTGTACTCGCGCATGCGCGACTTGCAGGAGTCGGGCCGTCCGGTGGACATGATTACGCTGGTCGAGGAGCTTGACCGCCGCAAAGAAGTGGAAGCCATCGGCGGGGTGGCGTATCTGTCGTCGCTGATCGATGGCGTGCCCGACCGGCCCTCGATCGAGCACTACGTCCACATCGTGCGCAACAAGGCGCTGCTGCGCGGCCTTATCAACTTGGCGCAGAACGCCATCGCCGAAGCCATCGAGCACTCCGACGAGGCCGAGGAGGTGCTGGGGCGGGCCGAGCAGGCCATCTTCCAGCTCTCCGAGAACCGCATTGGACAGGGGTTTATGAACATCCCGTCCATCATCAAAGGTTCGTTCGGCTCGCTGGAGGAGTTGCTTGACCGCGGCCAGGAGATCACCGGACTCGAGACCCACTACACCCTGTTCGACAAGCTGACCAGCGGGCTTCAAGCTTCCGACCTGATCATTATTGCCGCGCGTCCCTCAGTCGGCAAAACCGCGTTTGCCATGAACATCGCCGAGAACGCGGCGGTGCAGGACGGCAAAGTCGTGGGTGTGTTCTCGCTGGAAATGTCGCGCGAGGCGTTGCTGATGCGCATGCTGGCTTCGCACGCCCAGGTGGATTCCCAGGCGTTGCGTCAGGGATTTCGTTCCAAGGACGACATACGCAAGCTGACCAAGGCCACAGAAGAACTGATGCACTCCAAGCTGTTCATTGACGACACCCCGGGCATTTCCGTGAGCGAGATGCGCGCCAAGGCCCGCCGCCTGCGCCAGACGGAAGGTCTCGATCTGCTGATTGTGGATTACCTGCAGCTCATGTCGGCAGTGCCCATTGGCGGCAAGCGCTTTGAGAACCGGACGCAGGAGGTCTCGGCCATCTCGCGCGGGCTGAAGGCGCTGGCCAAGGAGTTGAAAGTGCCGGTGGTCGCACTGTCGCAGTTGAGCCGCGCTCCCGAGAGCCGGGGCGGCGATCATCGGCCGCAGCTTTCCGACCTGCGCGAGTCAGGCTCCATCGAGCAGGACGCCGACGTGGTGGCCTTCATCTTCCGCGAAGAGATGTACAAGAAAGACGATCCCGACCTCGACGGCATTGCCGAACTCATCGTCGCCAAACAACGCAACGGTCCCACCGACACCCTCAGGATGGCGTTCATCAAGCGGTATACGCGGTTTGAGAATCTGGCGGCAGGGAATGACTACCAAGGCTAACCGAACTGTACCTCATCCCATGAAACAGCCTCAGGCCAGGTTTGTATCAGGGCACGACTTTTTAGTCGTGCCGAACAACGCACAGCACGAATCAGGGCTTTTTAAGCCGCTGAGGACAGGGGCTGAAGCCCGACCGAGAAAGGAACTATTTCGGCATGGCTGAAGCCATGCCCTGATACAAACCGACTCGCTATGCGATTGCCGCTCGCGCCTGTTGATTTGGCGGGCCCAGGTAGCGAGCGCTTCCGAAGCCGAGAATCAGATAGCCAATGCCGGCCAGCAGAAACAACAGAACGATTCCGAACACCGGGCTCTGACCAAATGCCTTCGCGATATCCATGGCCACGATGACTCCAACGATGACGTTGGCCAGGGGAACGAAATACAGTATGAGCCACCACGCCGGCCTGCCGGCAATTTGCAAGAGGATGTAGACGTTGTAGATGGGAATGATGCACGCCCATCCCGGCTGCCCGGCCTTCACAAAGACCTTCCACATACCGATGATGGCCACTGCCACCATGGCCAGGATGATCATAAGCATGGTGCTTCCGAAGAGGGCTGCCATAACACCACCGGCGGCAGCGGTAGAATCCTGTTGCAGCATTAACGACGCAGACGCAATTGTTGGCATTCTATTGCTCCTTTGAAGGCCACTCTCGTGGTCGAAAAATGTCTATTTGGGATTGCGCGGGAAGCATACACCAAGCCCGTATCCCTGCCAATGTTTAAAATATCGCCGAAAATCAACTGCTCCCCTCGACCCGCGCACAGTGCCATTCAGTGCAGAACGCCGCAGATTCATTGACTTTACATGGGGTTCCGTCACCGTTTCGTCTATAGTTCCTACAGATGCGAGAACGTTACCGCCGCTGGATGCACGATTGGGAAGCGCGCATGACCTCGCGCGACAACAATCGCGTAGTGCGTCCCTTCGAATGGGGTTCGGAATGGGCACGCTGGCCCACCCTGGAGACCTTCCCACCGCCTCAGCAGGAGAGCGACAAAGCCGCAATGCTGGACTACTGGACGGCCGCCAACGATCACATTGTCGCTAACAGTGACCAGTTCTACGCGTACAAGGTCCCATCGGATTTCCGCCTGGAAAAACGCAAGGTCGAACTGTTTCACACCGGCAGCGAAGCTCCCAAGAAACACCTGAAAGACGAACTGGGCACCTTCCTGCGCTTCACCTCGCCGGTGGATTCGCCCTATCCCGAGAACAACTGCATGAACGCACGCTGGTTTCCGGCGCGGGGGCGGCGTGCCGTAATCGTGATTCCACAGTGGAACGCCGACGGCGTAAGCCAGAATGCGTTATGCCTCATCTTCAATTTGCTGGGCATTTCGGCCTTGCGCATGAGTATGCCGTACCACGACATCCGCCGCCCGGCGGGACTCACGCGCGCTGATTACGCGGTCTCCGCCAATATCGGGCGCACCATCGACGCCACGCGGCAAGGCATCATCGACATTCGTTGCTGCCTCGATTGGCTGCAACAGCGCGGCTACACCCGGCTTGGCCTGGTGGGAACCAGCCTTGGTTCCTGTTACGCGTTCATCGCGGCTGCCCACGACCCTCGCATCAGCGTCAATGTCTTCAACCACGCTTCGACATCGTTCGGCGACGTTACGTGGACGGGACAATCGACGCGCCACATCCGTCAGGGGATCGAAAGCGTGCTGACGCAGGACGAGCTGCGCCAGGTCTGGCTGTCGATCAGCCCCATCGTGTACTTCGACAAGTTTGAGCGCTGGCCGAAGAAGTCGCTGATGATCTATGGCCGCTACGATCTGACGTTCCTGCCGGAGTTCTCCGCCCAGACGGCGGGCGAATTCCTGCGCCGCGGGCTTGACACCACCATCAAGGCGTTGCCGTGCGGACACTACTCTCTCGGCGAAAGCCCTTACAAGTACATGGACGCCTGGCACATCTCACGCTTTCTGGCCAAAGCGTTTGCCGCGTAGAGTCTTCACCACAGAGGCACAGAAACACAGAGAAGAATCAAGAATTCGTACGGGAATTTTTCACCACGGAGAACACGGGGCGCACGGAGAAAACAAATTCTATTTTTTTCCTTCCCGTAGGAGAAATTAATTTTCTTTCCGTATTATTTCTCTTTTTCGTTTTCTTTATTCCTCTTTTTCTTTCTCCGTGCCTCTGTGTCTCTGTGGTTCATCGTCCTTTGTTTCCCCGTGCTCCCCGTGTTCTCCGTGGTGAACAGGGCTTTCCGGGCTCCCCCGCGCTACAATGTTGGCGATGAAGATTGCACTGGGATCGGACCACGCCGGCTTCGAGCTGAAAGAGAAAATCAAGCAGAAGCTGTCTGCTCAAAACGTCGCAGTGGACGATCGCGGTACGGATTCGACCGTCTCGTGCGACTATCCTGACTTCGCGCGGAAGGTGGCCGAAGAGGTCGCCGCGCACGGGGCCGATCTCGGCATCCTGGTGTGTAGCACCGGGATTGGCATGTCGATCGCCGCCAACAAGGTCCCCGGCATCCGCGCCGCCAAAGTTGATACTGAGTTTGAAGCCGAGCGCTCGCGCGAACACAATGACGCCAATGTGCTCACGCTGGGAGCCTCGGTCATCGACCAGGACACAGCTTTCAAGATCATTGATATATGGCTGGCTACCACGTTTGCGGGCGGCCGGCACGAGCGGCGCGTGGAGAAGATCACGGCCATCGAGCGCGAGGACGAGGGACAGCCGGCGAAGACGTAATGCCTCATCTGCCAGGATAAATCTATGACTTGTCATTACGAGCGCCCGATTTTGACGCGAGGAATCTGCTTTCATCAGCATTACGCAAAAAGTAGATCCCTCGCTGCGCTCGTGATGACAAACTCTATGGCTTAAGGTTTTTAGGACTCATTGAGATTGAAGTAAAGACACAAGGGAAGGACGCAATCATGAAAATAAATCCAATGGAACGCCCGCTGGCCGAAGTTGATCCGGACATCGCGCAGGCGATTGAGAATGAAGAACGCCGTCAGCACGAAGGTCTGGAGTTGATCGCTTCGGAAAATTTTGTCAGCGAGGCCGTGCTGGAAGCGGCCGGCTCGGTCTTTACCAACAAATATGCCGAAGGCTATCCCGGCAAGCGTTATTACGGAGGATGCGAATTTACCGACGTGGTGGAGAACCTGGCGCGCGATCGCGCTAAGCAGCTCTTCGGCGCCGAGCACGCCAACGTGCAGCCCCACTCGGGATCGACCGCCAACATGGCCGCTTACGCCGCGGTCATCAAGCCCGGTGACACTATTCTGGGATTGAACCTCGCGCATGGTGGTCATCTCACGCACGGGCATCCGCTGAATTTTTCCGGCAAGACGTACAAGATTGTTCCCTACGGCGTCACCAAAGAGACCGAAACTATTGACTATGACGACTTGGAGAAAATCGCGGAGCGCGAGCAGCCCAAGCTCATCATCGGCGGGGGTAGCGCCTATCCGCGGTTTATTGACTTCGCGCGCATGCGCCAGATTGCCGACAAAGTCGGCGCGCTCTACCTGGTTGACATGGCGCACTTCGCCGGACTGGTTGCCGGGGGAGCGCACCCTTCGCCGGTGCCGCACGCCCACATCGTCACTACCACCACGCACAAGACCCTGCGCGGTCCGCGCGCCGGAATGATTCTGTCGAAGGCGGAATACGCCGCGGCAATCGACAAGGTGGTATTTCCCGGCATGCAAGGCGGCCCGCTGGTGCACATCATCGCCGCCAAAGCTGTGTGCTTTCGCGAGGCCCTGCAGCCCAGCTTCAAAGACTATGCGCGGCAGGTTGTGGCCAACGCGAAGGTGCTGGCACAAACTTTGGCCGACGAGGGCTTCCATATTATCTCCGGCGGCACCGACACCCACCTCATGTTGGTGGATGTCTTCGCCAAAGGCATGCTCGGTAGCGACGCCGAGAATGCGCTGCACGATGCCGGTATAACGGTCAACAAGAACGCGATACCTTTTGACACCAATCCCCCGATGAAGCCGAGCGGCATCCGCATCGGGAGTCCCGCGCTCACCACCCGCGGCATGAAAGAACCCGAGATGCGCCAGGTGGGCAAGTGGATCTCCGAGGCGCTGCACAACCGCACTGACAAGAACGTGCTGACGCGCATTCGCCGCGAAGTGCTGGAACTGGCGGAGGCGTTTCCGTTATATGCGTCGCGGAGAGCGAAGCACGCGGAGGCGGTGAAGGCGTAAGGCTGGCGGCCAGAGAAGCCTACTGGCTCTGTTCGCGGTTCCGGCGGTCGCGCTCCCGGCGAATCTTGCGGAATGCTTTATTGGTATCGGCGGCAGACAGTTTTTTCCCACAGCGAAATACCCATACGCCGCGTTCCCTTGTCAGCCGTGATGTCTGTGGTGTGCTGATGCTCATGTTGGAAGCTTAAGGTGGGGCACCATATATTTCAAATGGGCCTGTTGACGTCCACACCTGGCGGATAATCTTAAGTGCACTCTTCAATTCACCCCTGAGTTCGGCTAAATGGGGCTGCACCCTCTTTCCCCGGTTTACACTTGGGTTAGTGCGAATTGCCATCGACATCCGGCGCATTAACGAATTTGGTGTGGGGACCTATACGCGCAATGCCATTCGCACCCTCGCCCGTCTTGACCAGGAGAACGAATATTTCCTGATCGGCATTCCCGGAAAGCTTCCCGGGACGGAAGGCCTGCCGGCAAATTTCAAGACGCTGCCGGCACAACCCAACGAGTTCTCGCTCTCCAGCTACTTTGAACTGCATCGCCTGCTGAAGCGCTTCCACTGCAATCTGTTGCATGTGCCACACCTGTTCTGGAAGCCGCAGGGCATTCCCTGTCCCTATGTGGTCACGGTGCATGATCTGTTCGATCACCTGTACCGCGTGAACAGCCATTCCACGCTGAAACGAGATCTGCATTTCAGGTTCACCAAGCGGGTGCTGCATCGCGCCGCGCGCATCTTCGCAGTCTCCAATTTCTCCAAGAAAGACACCGAGCGCCTGTTTCAGGTTAAGCCGGAAAAGATTGAGGTCATCTACAACGCCATCGACGAACGTTTCCGTCTGGGACATGCCAGCGTGGCGGAGCGCGAGTTTATCGCCGAGCGTTATCAGGTGAACTATCCCTTCCTGCTTTACGCCGGACGCATCAGTCCACACAAGAACGTGGTGCGCATCATCGAGGCGTTTTCCGCGCTCAAGACCGAGTTGCTGAAGGAAAATCAGTTTGAGGACCTGAAGCTGATTATCATTGGCGATGAAGTCTCCAAGCATCCCGACCTGCGCCGCGCGGTGGTGAAGGGACGGGTGCAGAACGATGTGCGCTTTCTCGGCTTTGTGCCCATCGAGGTGCTGCGTATCTTCTACGACCAAGCAAAGATTTTTGTGTTTCCGTCGTTGTATGAGGGCTTCGGGCTGCCGCCGCTGGAAGCCATGGCGCACGGCACCCCGGTGGTCACCAGCAACACTTCCTCCATTCCGGAAGTAGTAGGCAATGCCGCCGTCATGGTGAATCCAGAGAACGTGTTCGAAATCATGAAAGCGCTGCACCGCGTGCTGCTCGACCGAAGCGTGCGCGACAGGTTAACGGCGCGCGGAATCCAGCAGTGCGAAAAGTTCTCGTGGGACGCCAGTGTGCGACGCATGCTCCAGGTCTATCGCGAAGTGGCGCGACCAGCGTAGCCGCTTCGGCCCCTGGCGCGGTCCCTACACGTTTGAGTACATCGGCGCCCCACATGAGTACCCGTGTGCCACTTTCCAAAGGCCCCTAGAAAATAATGCTCTCCGTTGGTTCCTTTTGAAGGCCGCGCCTTCGCCTGCGCACGGTCTTGGGCCGCGCAAGTCGTTGAGCCGGCGAGGACGCACATTCCCTAACTGACAGGCATCAAGTGGCAGCCGAGTTGCTTCTAACCGAGGTAACCGAGAAGTTACTAGACTCGGGGTCACTGGCGATGACGCAATTGTTCATAACTCGGACCCTCCTTTTTGCAGCACTTGCCACTGCGATGTCAGTGACTTCGTGGGGCCAATCGCGTAATTCTTCGGTGGACGACATTGTCGCAAGAATGGAGCAGGCACATGCTCAGGCCCGGGACCACTCTGTTCCCTACACGGTGTCACGCGAGTATCAGCTCTCCGGTGATAAAAGCTCGAAGGCCAGCTCCCAGGTATTAGCAGAAATCAATTTCATTCCCCCGTCGCAAAAGGACTATACGCTGCGCAAGGTTGAAGGCAGCGATCGTGGCACCGATATCGTACGTAAAGTACTTGAGCATGAGTCGCAGATGGCCAGTCACGCTGAGGCACACGAAATTACCGCCCGCAATTATCAGTTCGCGCTTCTGGGACGAGAGTCTGTCGACGGCCATGATTGCTACGTGCTGCAACTGACGCCGAAGCGGAACGAACCCGATTTGCTGAGGGGCAAGGCGTGGGTGGACACGACCAGCTTCCAAATCCGCCGCGTTGATGGTGCACCCGCAAAGAACCCATCCTGGTGGCTCAAAAACCTTCACGTCACCATCAACTACGGCGCAGTGCAGGGCATCTGGACACAGTTGGCAACCAAAGCCGTGGCTGACGTTCGCCTGATGGGCACGCACATCCTCACGTCGCGAGAGGTTGGTTTGCAGACCGCATCGGTGGATGCGAGAAACCAGGTACCAGCGAAGGTCGGGGACCACCGCAGCCGTGGACGCGCCGCGCGTCCGGCTATGGCCGACAGCGCGGTGTGGATGCCCCGCTAATTCTCTAACTTTGCTGCGACTGGCGCGGCTTCCCCTGCAATGCCCAATTCTCACTGCGAGATCTGATGTCTGGGTGTGAGCTTTTTGACCTCGCCCGGTAGAATTACGCCATGAGCCACATTCAAATCCAAAGTGATGGCGCCGTCCGACGCATAACCATTAATCGCCCAGAAAAGAAAAATGCTCTGACTGCGGAGATGTACGAGGCGCTTGCGAACGAGTTGGGTAAGGCGGAAGCCGACCCCGAGGTCCGCGTCATACTCTTGCATGGCGCGGGCGAGGCGTTCACCGCAGGCAATGACCTGGTCGATTTCCTGCAAAGGCCGTGGAAGGGACAAGACCTACCGCCGGCCGTTCGCTTCATACGCGCAGTGGTCAACGCAAGAAAGCCGGTTGTCGCGGCTGTACACGGGGCGACGGTGGGAGTCGGTACCACGATCTTGCTGCATTGCGATCTTGTCTATGCAGCAGACGACACCAGGTTCCTGATGCCATTCATCAACCTGGGCATCGTCCCGGAAGCCGGTTCCACCGTACTGTTGCCGCTGCTGGTCGGCCACCAGCGAGCTGCCGAATTGCTGATGCTGGCCGCTCCGTTTACGGCCCAACGGGCCCATGAATTGGGCTTGGTGAACGCTGTCGTCCCCTTGGCAGAGCTGCTGCCGACCGCGGCGAATGCGGCGCAAAATCTGGCGGAAAAACCTCCCGCCGCACTGCGCGCCTGCAAAGAACTACTCAGGCGTACCTACAAGGCGGAGGTTGATCGCGCCATCCGGGAGGAGGTGGCCGTCATCTCCGAGCGGCTGGATTCGCCGGAGAGCCGCGAAGCGCTCAACGCGTTTGCGGAGAAGCGGAAACCTGACTTCAGCAAGTTCTGGTGACCCCTGGGACTAGTGCCGTCCGATCGATATCTTCTATGAAAATCAATATCTCTTTGCCTAAATAATTCAAAATTTTGTAATCTCGCTGCCCGCTGTTGCGGTGAATATTAAACATTCAAAGGGACTTAGATGAGCCGTTACGGTTTGGCTGATCGAATGCTCCTATCGTGCCCAATTCATACCCTCGCTCCGACTTGGATTTGGGTTATATCGGGGCAAGAATTACGATCCGAGCAAAGCAAGCGCCGTTCCGTCGTTAGGATTCTCTTTCATGCGGCATTTTACGACTTAGAATTCCGCGCAGTCAGATGTCAGACGCAAGTCAACTTCTGGAGGAAGAAAGATGACACGACTCGGACGCCCTTCCCGTTTGTGGTTTTCAACATTAGTCCTGATGGTCACAATCCTGCTACTGGCGAGCGCGGTCCCTGCGGGGGCACAGGTCGCTTCAGCCGGACAAGTCAGTGGAGTGGTGACGGACAAAACCGGTGCGGTCGTGCCAGGTGCCACGGTCACGATGATTGACAACGGCACGAAAGAGGAGAGGACCACCACCTCCAACTCTGCCGGACAGTACACTTTTGTCAGTTTGCCCTCAGGGTTGTACAACATTACGGTTGTCAAGTCCGGGTTCAGTAAGTTTGTCATTTCTAACCAGCAGGTGAGTGTCGGCTCGCCGGTTACGGCCAATGCCGTCCTGTCGGTGGGCGCAGCGTCGCAGACGGTCGAAGTAGCGGCGACCGGTGTCGAGTTGCAGACCATGAACGCCACCATCGGCAACACCGTCACCGGTGTGGCCTTGGACTCGCTCCCTAGCCTGGGACGCGACGTCAGCACCTTCGTCACCCTGCAACCGGGCATCAGCCCGGATGGAAGCGTGGCCGGAACCGTGGTGGACCAGAGCAGCTTCTCGCTCGACGGCGGAAACAATACCAATGACATGGACGGCAGCATGAGCGTGTACACGCCCAGCTTTGCCGGTGACCCGACGGGAGGCATTTCCAACCAGAGTAACGGTGTGGCTGGTGGTCCCACGGGTGTCATGCCGACTCCGGCCGACAGCGTGGAGGAGTTCAAGGTCAGTTCTGCCCTGCAGGGCGCCGACTTCAACAGCTCCTCAGGCGCACAGGTGCAAGTAGTCACCAAGCGCGGCACCAGCACTTGGCACGGAACGGTTTACGAGTACTATCTGGACAACAATTTCAACGCCAATACCTGGCAGAATAACTTAAACGGGGTGCCCAATGCCGACTATCATTACAACCGCTTTGGCGCGGCGGCTGGCGGCCCGATTCTACCCAAAATGCTGGGTGGAAAGACCTACTTCTTTGCCAACTATCAAGGCTTCCGCTGGCCCAACTCCACCACGGTGGAAAGAGCGGTTCCGTCGGCGGACATGCGCAACGGCTTACTCACCTTCGGAGGGGTAACCTACAATCTATCCTCGCCAGCCCTGGATCCTCGCGGCATTGGAATCAATCCCCTGGTGCAGCAGATGTGGAACAAGTACTTACCGATGCCGAATGAACTGGGCTCGGACTGCGGTCTCAGCCGCTGCGATGGCGTGAACATTCAGGGATTTAGAGGGAATGTGACCATTCCCCAAGACGATAATTTTGGAGTTGCCCGCCTTGACCACGACTTTGGCGACAAGTGGCACTTCATGTCGAGCTATCGCTACTACCACCTGACCCGCGCCACTACAGACCAGGTTGACATCGGCGGCTTCTTCCCAGGCGACACGCTGGGTGTACCGGCCGCTCTGTCCAACCGTCCGCAAACGCCCTGGTATCTGGTGGCGGGGTTGACCACCAACATCAGCACTAACACTACCAATGATTTCCACTACAGCTACCTGCGTAACTTCTGGTCGTGGAGCACCGCCGGAGACCCGGTACAGTTCCCCGGTTTGGGCGGAGCGCTGGAACCGTTCGGCGAGACGGCTACACAAGCCCTCACCCCTTATAACGTGAACACGCAGCAGACGCGTACCCGCTTCTGGGATGGCCACGACAATATGTTCAAGGATGACGTGACCACGCTGCACGGCAAGCACATGTTCCAGTTCGGCGGTCAGTATCAACACAACTGGAACTACCATCAGCGTACCGACAACGGCGGTGGCATTAACTACTACCCGGTGTACCAACTGGGCACGACCGCCGGCGCCGGCATTAGCGGCATTCCAATTGCTGGTAACACCTTCGGTCGCGACTACGCAGCTTCGCTGGGCATTGTGTCCATCTCGCAGATTGCCTACACTCGTACAGGCAGCGACCTGACCTTAAATCCGCCGCTTACGCCTGCCTATGACAAGAGCACCATTCCCTACTACAACCTGTACTTCAGCGACACATGGCGCATGACGCCGAGGTTTACCTTGACCTACGGCTTGGGATGGACCCTGGAGATGCCACCGACGGAAGCGAACGGAAAACAGGTGGAGTTGGTGGATTCTGCCGATAAGCCGATTGTTCTGCAAAACTACATGAACAACCGGCAATCCGCCGCGCTGGCCGGACAGGTTTACAACCCCGAAGTTGGGTTTGCCCTGATCGGCAACGTGGCCGGTCATCCCAAGTATCCCTACAATCCTTATTACAAGGAATTCAGTCCCCGAGTAGCCGGCGCCTTCGACGTCTTCGGTGACGGCAATTCGGTGTTCCGTGCTGGTTACAGCCGAATCTACGGTCGGTTGAACGGAGTCGATCTGGTTCTGGTGCCCTTGCTCGGTACCGGCCTTATTCAGCCGGTACAGTGCAAAGGGCCACAAATTAGTGGCGTGTGCGGCGGGTCAGACACTACCCCCACCACTGCTTTCCGTGTTGGCGTCGACGGCTTGGTGGCCCCGCTAGGAACGCCTCCCAGTCAGACCCTCCCACAGCCTTTCTTCCCTGGTGTTGGCGGAAATGCTGAAGCTGGAGCCGGCGAGGCCTTAGATCCCAACTTCCGGCCCAATGTCGTGGACTCGTTCGACCTTACCTTCCAGCACCAGATATCGCGCAAGATAAGCATGGAGATGGGATACATTGGGCGCAAAATCCACAATGAGTACCTGCCCATCAACATCAATGCCGTGCCCTACATGATGACACTGGGCGGCCAGCGCTTCGACAAGGCCTACGCCAACGTGGTGCTGCAATACTGCGGCGGCGTCAATGGGCTGCGCGGAGGCGGGTGTGCGGGGAATGCAGCGGCGGTAACCCCCCAAGCGTTCTTTGAGACGGCCTTGGCAGGTACAGGTTATTGCAACGGCTTTGCCAACTGCACACAGGCCTTGGTGGCCCATGAGGGGTTCGACGTGAATGGTGGGTGCAAACTCGCGACCTGCAACCTCACCAACGCTAGTGTATGGAGCCTGTGGAGCGACCTGGATACTGGGGGGACCGCTCCAGGGTTCAACTTCCCGGCTACCATGCTGAACAGCACTGGTCAACTCAGTAGCGGTGTCGGAGTAAACGCCAGCATCGGCTATGGCAACTACAATGCCGGCTTCTTCAGCGTCAAGATGTCGGACTGGCATGGCCTGACCATGCAGTCCAACTTTACGTGGTCCAGGGCGCTGGGCACGGGCGCCGAAGTCCAGGCAACCAGTGCGGCTACTGCTCCCGATCCCTTCAACCTGCGCACTGGTTATGGTTTGCAGGCGTTTGACCGCCCCATCGTCTTTAACACGTTCTTCGTGTATCAGCCGTCCTACTATAAGGGGCAGCACGGCGTTGCCGGGCACCTCTTGGGCGGCTGGACATTCGCACCAGTCATCACTGCGGGCAGCGGCCTGCCGATCACCCTGGGCACCATCAACGGCGGCGGACAGGCATTCGGCGAGGGCGACTCCGTCAACTTCTTTGGCTACGGCGTTTCGGAGAACGCGATCCCGATGCCAGGCTTCCCGAGCGTCGGAGTACATTACACGCCTGGGCAGCTACCCAACCTGTTTGCCAACCCCACAGCCGCTTTTAACGACGTCCGGCAGCCGATTCTGGGTTTGGATACCCATGATGGCGGCTTCGGCGTCGTACGCGGCCTCCCGTACTGGAACGTGGACTTCAGCATGAAGAAGCAGTTCATGATTACAGAGCGGGTCAACTTCGAAGCGCAGATTGTCTTAACCAACATCTTCAACCATGTGGTCTTCCAGGATCCCGGCCCCGGTGATTTCCTCGACACCAGCAGTCAGGGTTCATGGGGTGTGCTGCCCGGTCAGTTCAGTACTACCTCTCCCCGGCAGATGGAGTTCGGGTTCCGCGTCAACTTCTAACCCCGGCGTTTGAGGCGCGCGAGCGCTTCGAATCAACCGGCGACTCGATTCACTTTGGCCGCACCTCACGGGTGCGGCCTTTCTTTTGTGGAACCGTGGCGACGTTTGGCGCGTAACACCCTACAGGGTTTGTGTTCTAATTTCCCAGGGATTACTCTACCCAGGTCGTCCGGCCGAGGAGTTGAAATCATGCTTCATCGTGCGCAATGGTTGCTGGCAGCCGCTCTACTGTTTGTCACGCTAACGCCTGGGATGCTTCAGGCTCGCGATGGAGACCAGGTTCACATTGGGCAAAACATCGTGGTGGGCGAAAACGAAAACGTAGGCGACCTGGTTTGCATCGGCTGCTCGATTCGAATGGAAGGTACTTGCGGAGATGTGGTTGCCATTGGCGGAAGCATCGCGGTCAATGGAAACGTGAAGGGCAGTGTGGTGGCGGTCGGCGGAGGGGCGCTTTTAGGCGAGAATTCGTTGGTCTCCGAGGATGTGGTCACAGTCGGCGGGCACTTATCGCGACATCCCAACGCGGTCGTGAAGGGTGATGTCAGTGTGCAGTCTGGCGCACCCATCTTGATTGCTGTAGTCCTGGTTCCTCTCCTGCCGGTGTTCCTGATCGTGGCCCTGGTGGTCTGGCTGGTCAGGCGCAATCGCAGGCCAGTTCCAGTGCATGCCGGCCAGCGGGCCTGATCTCAACCCGGCCCGGAGCGGCTCCCGGATATAATGAAGCCATCTGCCGAAACCTCGGGTCTGGTCTTCTAACCTCGCATACATGATTCGGGCGCGGCAGAACGTTGGCTGTTAATGTTGCCGTTTACGCCTCCAACTCGTCCCCCGATAAAACGAAATCGTACGCCCGCCCTCGTCGCCCTTTCGATTTGCACCTTCTTTCTCTTTGCCGTTATCTTCGCGCAAGCCACCTTCAAACTGACCTTCCTGCAGCCGGATACCAGCGAAGAGACGCTCATCTTTGCTGCGGTTTCGGCGCTGATTTTTCTGTTATTCATCGCGCTCACCTTCGTCTTGTTGCGCACCCTGCTGCGGCTCTATGCCGAACGCAAGACAGGCGTTCTCGGTTCCAAGTTTCGCAGCCGCATGGTCCTGGGAGCTTTACTGCTCTCGCTGGGGCCGGTAATTTTTCTGTTTCTGTTCTCCTACGGTCTTATCAATCGCTCCATCGAGAAGTGGTTCTCCCGGCCCGTAGAAGAGGTGCAGTACCGCACCAACGTCATCATTTCCCTGCTGACGGAATACGCCGCCACCAATGCCCGGGTGGAGGCGCAGCGCATTGCCTCAAGTCCCGACGCCCAGAAGTCGTTCCAGACGGGAAACTTCAGCCTGGTCATGGATGAATTCCGTCGCAGCGAAATCACCCTGCAAGGCGGCTTCGCCTTTGCCGTGGTTGACGATCGTGCCGAAGCCAGCTTTCATGCTCCCGAAGCGTGGCCTCTGCTGCGCCACAACCTGCCCTTGAAGCAGGCAGCGCCGGGGGAGTCAAAATCGTTTGACGTTCTCGGCGAAACTTATGTCCTGGGAAGGGCCCGGGTGGCGCCGAATGGCCAAATCCTGGTGGCCATGCCCTTGCCGGCAAATTATTCGGCCACACTGCGTGACGTGGAACGCAGCCAGCAACAATACAGCGAGCTGCGCGTGCAACGGCGACGATTGCGCCGCACCTATATGGGTTTTCTGTTGCTGCTGACGGTCGCCGTGCTCTTCGCCTCCACCTGGCTGGCCCTGTACCTGTCGAAGATGGTGACCCGGCCCCTGGTCGCGCTGGCCGAAGCCACCCACGAAATCTCCCGCGGCCGTCTCGATTACCGGGTGGACGTGCAGGCCGGCAACGAAATCGGACAACTGGTGGAATCGTTCAACCACATGGCTGCCGACCTGGAAGCCAGCCGGGGAAATATTGAAGCCTCACGGCGCGACCTGGCCGATGTCAACGTACAGCTGGAGCAGCGTACCCGTCACATTGAGACCATTCTGGAGAGCGTTCCTTCGGCTGTGTTTTCGCTGGATGCCTCGCGTCACATTCTTCATTCCAACCGGGCGGCACGGCGCTTGCTCCGGCTCGACGACGACTCGCCTGATTCGGGGCAAACCCTGCACGACCTGTTTCCCGCCGAAGCTGTGTCTGATCTGGAACACCTGTTGCGCAAAGCCGACCGCATGGGAAGCACGACCAGCCAGATGGAAATCGTTACCTCGCGGGTGAACCTGAACGTAGCGGTGACCGTGGCCTCGCTCGATCCGCCCTTGCCAGCCAGCGATGGCCCGCGCGAGCGGATGGGGTACGTGGTGGTGTTTGAGGACCTTACTGATCTGTTGCGGGCGCAGAAGCAGACTGCCTGGCGCGAGGTGGCCCGCCGCATTGCCCACGAAATCAAGAACCCGCTCACCCCGATTGCGTTGTCGGCCGAGCGCATTCGCCGCCACCTCGAACGCGGGACGCCTCCGGATGCGGCCTCGCTCAACGTCATCCGGCAATGCTCTGAAACCATCGGCTCCTCGGTGGAAACCGTGCGCACCCTGGTGGATGAGTTCTCGGCCCTCGCCCGCTTCCCAGCGTCGAAGCCACAACCCTCCTCCATCAACAGCATCGTCAACCAGGCGCTGGCCATGTTCGATGGCAGGCTCGACGGCATTCGAGTGCAGAGATTCCTCGCGCCTGACTTGCCGCCGGTGCAGGCCGATCCCGACGCCATGAAGCGCGCCATCGCCAACCTGGTGGACAATGCCGCGGAAGCGATGCAGGGCTCGTTGCTGAAGGAAATCCACATTTCCACCGCGCTCGTGGGTGAGCGCGACTCGGTCGAAATCGTGGTCGCCGACACCGGACATGGCGTCACCTCCGAGGTGAAAGAGAAACTTTTTCTACCTTATTTCTCCACCAAGAGGCGCGGGACGGGGCTCGGTCTCGCCATTGTCAGCCGCATTGTGGAAGATCATCATGGGTCGATTCGTGTGGAAGAGAATTCTCCCGTGGGTGCCAGGTTCATCGTAGAGTTGCCTTTGGCCCAGGACATGGCCGCGGCGGCTGGCCAGCAAAATGCAAACCATTCTGATCGTGGATGACGAGTCCCAAATCCGCAGCTCGCTGCAGGGCGTGCTGGAGGATGAGGGCTACAAAACGCTACTGGCGGGAAGCGGGGAGGAGTGCATCGACACTCTCCGCCATAAGTCGGTGGACGTCGTGCTGCTCGATATCTGGCTGCCCGGCATTGACGGCCTGGAAACTCTGGAAAAGTTGATCGAGCACGACGACCATCCTGAAATCATTATGATTTCGGGACACGGAAACATCGAGACCGCCGTGCGGGCCACCAAGCTTGGCGCCTTCGATTTCCTCGAGAAGCCCCTGTCCATTGAGCGCACCCTGATCGTTCTGAAGAACGCTATCGATGCCAAACGCTTGCGCAGCGAGAACCTGGAATACAAGAAACAGTTCCAGGTACGCAGCGTCATTGTCGGCGACAGCATCCCCATGAAAGCGCTGCGCCAGCAAATCGCGCTGATGGCGCCGACTAACGGGCGCGTACTGATTTATGGCGAGTCGGGCACGGGCAAGGAACTGGCGGCGCGCGCCATCCACGCGCAGAGCCTCCGCAAAGAGGCCATGTTTGTGGAGCTCAACTGCGCAGCGATTCCTGAAGACCTCATCGAAAGCGAGCTGTTCGGACATCGCAAAGGCGCGTTCTCCGGTGCTGCCGCCGACAAAGAAGGCAAATTTCAAAAGGCCGACGGGGGAACGCTGTTCCTCGACGAAGTCGGCGATATGAGCCTGAAAACCCAGTCCAAGGTCCTGCGCACACTGGATGAAGGGCGTTTTGCGCCGGTTGGCGAGGAAGAGCTGATCACGGTGGATGCCCGCGTCATCGCCGCCACCAACAAGGACCTGGAAGAGGAAATCTCCAAGGGGAACTTTCGCGAAGATCTCTTCTACCGGCTGAACGTAATCCCGTTCTACGTGCCGCCGTTGCGCGAACGCAAAGAAGACGTTCCGCAGATCGCGCGCTATTTCCTGAAGGAGTTTTCCCAGACCTACAATCGCCGTCCCAAAGAGATCGCCGACGACGCCCTCGATGTCCTGATGCGTTATTCGTGGCCGGGCAACGTTCGCGAGTTGCGCAACCTGATCGAGCGCATCGTGATCATGAATCCAACCGTGAGCAAGCTGGAGCGCAAACACCTGCCCACCCTGGTTTACCGAGAGAGTGGCCGCCGCACGATGGGCGATTTCTCCAGCCTGCACCAGGCGCGTGCCGCTTACGAACGCGACTACATCCTGAAGAAGCTGGATGAAAATCATGGCAGCGTAAGTCGTACAGCGGAGGTTTTGGGACTGGAACGCAGCCACATGTATCGCAAGATGAAAGCGCTGGGCATTGCGGTGAAAGAATAGGGGACAGTGGGTAGTGGGTAGTGGCTAGTGGCTAGTGCGGCTCCTTAAATGGATTATCAGTAAACTTGGAGATGTCATCCTGAGCGGAGCGCCCGCGCAGCATTTCCGACCCGCCTCCTTTGGCGGGTCGGGCGGGTGCGTAGTCGAAGGATCTGCGTTGCCGGCCAGCGACAGTGCCGAGGCCCAGGCCCTTGCAGCGATAAAGTGCAGAGATTACCAATGCTAACGAATGCTAACAATTACTGGTTTCGGAGTGCGGCGGGAAGGTCACGGCGCGGACGCGCGCGCCTCACCCTCGCCTTCGTCACGATCCTGGCAATCGCCGGCTCCACGCTGGTTTTCGCACAAGACACATCCGCCGCCGATGAAATCCGGGCGGGCATTCTGGCCTACAAATTTTCTAACTACCAGCGCGCCGCCGAGCACTTTCAGGCCGCTCTCAAGCTCGATCCAGCCTCTACCCACGCGCGTGTGCTTCTGGCCACTTCCTACGCCCAGCAGTACAACCCTGGCGACGAGTCCGCGGCCAATACCGAGATCGCGACCCAGGCAATCAGCGAGTTCAAGGCCGCTCTTAAAGGCGACCCAACCGGTGAAGAGCGCCACCGGGCGGTGGTTTCGATCGCTTCCCTGAGTCTCAATTTGAAGCGCTGGGATGACGCTCGCGAATATTACATGAAGGCCATCGAGCTCGACCCCGATGACGCGCACAATTATTTTGCGATGGGCACCATCGACTGGACGCTCGCCTATCCGCCGCGCATCAAGATGCGCGAAGACATGCACTTGAGCGACAGCGCAATGATCAGTGACCCGGCGGCATGTGCGTCGTTACGGACGCAGAGCCAGCATTACGTTGAGGATGGAATTCAATCGCTGGAGAAGGCGCTTCAGCTCAAGCCCGACGACGACGATGCCATGGCCTACATGAATCTGCTGTACCGCGAACGCGCCGAATATGAGTGCGACCAGCCCGACGCCCGCAAGGCCGACCTCAAAGCTGCCGATGAGTGGGTGGACAAGGCCATCGCCGCCAAAAAAGCCAAGGCGGAGAAGACGGCCGAGTCTCCACGCTAATATTTTCTTGTTGTCATCCCGAGTCGAAGGATCTGCGGCTTATCGGGTGGTCATGACGCTGCCGGGAGCAACTAATCGAAACAACTTTATGTGGGAATCGCAATCACTTGCCGGATTGGAATAGTTTGCAGTTAACTGGCATTGCTGTCCTATAATTGGCGTGTGCTAACCGACGAAGACAAGCAGTGGATCAGGGAACAACTTGAGAAGGTCGAGACCATTCTGCTGACCGAGTTTCACAAGTGGGCGTCCCCTGTCGAATTGCGTCAGCGGAGCCACGCAGCAGCTCTGCGGGCGATGGACGCGGAAGTCGAGTCTCTATCAGACCGGCTCAAGAATTTGGAAGGCCACTGATCTATCCCTCGCACCAGTTGCCTGATGCCCCAGGCACCCCATCGTTGAGCTAACCTGGCCGAGATCCTGAGTTGAAAATGTTCGGTGAGCGAGTCCGAACCTTCCTCTGGGGCACCCGGACCCGCGGTGTTGAAGATCACATCCTCCCACTCATTCGAAAACCGCGAATGAGTGGGGCACCCTGCCGCTACCCTAGGGTTCGGGTTCTTCGTTTTCCTCGGGCATGGACATGCTCTGCAACTGGGTACGCCAGTCGGTTTCCTGCACGAAGTCGCGCGAATCGCGCCAGCCGGCGCGCACCTTCACGAAAAGCTCCAGAAAAACTTTGGTGTTGAGCAGGCCCTGAATTTGCAGTCGCGCCGCGGTCCCGATTCTCTTCAACGTCGAGCCCTGTTTGCCGATCAGGATCGCCTTCTGCCCTTCACGCTCACAGTAAATGGTGGCCGCAATACGCGTCAGTCTAGCGCCTTCTTCGTACTGGTCAATCAGCACCGTCGTCGCATAGGGCACTTCCTGCTCGGTTGCCAGCAGCACCTGCTCGCGAATCAACTCCGCCACCAGAAAATGCTCGGGCTGGTCGGTAATCTGGTCTTTGGGAAAGTAATGCGGCCCTTCCGGCAGCGCCTTCATCACCGAATTCAACAACGCGTCGAGGCCTTCGCGCTTCATCGCTGAAATCGGAATCACTTCGGAAAATTCGTGCCGCTCCTTATACTCCGCAATAAGCGGCAGCAGCTTTTGTTTGTCGAGCGCGTCGATTTTGTTCAGCAGCAGGAAACAGGGCTGGCCGCTCTTCTTCACAATGTCGAGCACGAACTTGTCGCCGGTGCCGAATTTGGCCGTTGCATCCACGATCAGCAGCAGCAGATTGCAGCCCTCCAGCGCGTCGTACACTTCCTTCATCATGCGCCGGTTCAACGAGTTGATGGGCTTGTGAACTCCCGGAGTATCAACCAGAATGATTTGTCCCGCCGGGCGCTTGGCCTTGCGCTCGACGTTGATGATGCCCTGAATGCGATTGCGCGTGGTTTGTGGCTTGCGGGTCACGATGGCGAGCTTTTCGCCGACCAGCGCATTCAGCAGAGTGGACTTGCCGGCGTTGGGGCGACCGATGATGGAGACGAAACCGGAGCGAAATGCCATCAGCTTCGGACCTGGCTGGGGGCAGAACTGGTCTGCAGGCTGACGCGCACGCGATTGACGCGGCGTTCGGTGGACTCCAGCACCTCAAAACGTAGTCCGTTTTCCTCGAAGACTTCCCCCGCTTTGGGTATGTGTCCGGCGAGTTCGCTTACCAGCCCGGCAATGGTGGTTGCTTCCTTCTCGTCGGGGCGGACGCCCAGTAATTTTTCAAGCAGGTCCACATCGGTGTTGCCGTTGAAAATGTACGAGGAGTCGCTCTCCTTCACGATCTCGGCCTTTTCGTGCTCGTCGCGGATCTCGCCGACTATCTCCTCCACCAGGTCCTCGATGGTGACCAGCCCGGCAACTCCGCCGTACTCGTCGATGACAATGGCCATGCGAATGTTGTCGCGCTGCATTTCGCGCATCAACTCGCTGCCTCGTTTGGTCTCGGGGACAAAGTACACATCAGGCTTCATCAAGTCGCGCACGGTTTTCGTGCGCGCGTCGGTGTCGAGCACCTGTAAAAGGTCCTTGGCGTACACGATGCCTTTGATGTGGTCGATATCGCCTTCGTACACCGGTATGCGCGAATAGGGGTGACTCTTTACCAGCTCGGTAAATTCTTCAATGGTCGTGTTAATGGGGACGGCGACGATCTCGGGCCGGGGCCTCATTACCTCGCGCACCGTCTTGTCGCCGAATTCGACCACCGACTGGATAAGATCGCGGTCGCTCTCCTCCAGAATGCCTTCTTCCTGACCGGCCTCAATCAGCGCATCCACCGCCTCGGACGGATGCTCGGGCTGCTGCCCGGTATGCTCCTTGGAGAGCGATGCCACCGACAATGCAAAGCTGAGGATCAAGGTCACCGGCACGGCAAGGTAAATTACCACTCGCAAAACCGGGACCCAGCGCACCAGCCACTCGCCCCGGGTGCGCACGAAAAACAGGTACGGCAGCAAACGGTTGAAGATGACGATGATGAAGATCAAGCTCACCGCCGCCTGCACCAGATCCAGCACGACCCAGCGCTTTTCCATGAACAGCACGTAGCCGATAAGCACGCCGATGCTGGCCATGCACATCTGGGTCAGCACCGCCATCGAGAGAGCAGCCCGCTCGCGGCTGACATGCAGCCTGGGCTCGACGTAATGTTCGTAAGCGTCGATGTTCTCCTGGAACTCTCGCCCCAAGAACTTTCCCATCTCGGCGTAAAGCCGGTCCACGTAGGACACCAGGGCCAGTAATGCCATCAAAACCACCAGAAGGATGGATAACAGCAGGCTCATCGGCCGCCTCCACGGCTGTGGGAGCCGGCAGACTTGCGGGATGGCTTTCGCCGAGGCGGGCGCTTCAGCGGGTTGTCGTGGGCGCGCTCGATCAATCCGACCGGCAACCCCAGTTTGCGACGCAGGGTATTTTCGCGAGTTCGCATCTCGCCATCATCGGTTTCGTGGTCGTAACCGGCCAGATGCAGTAATCCGTGCAGGATAAGGACCTGCAGCTCAAATTGCGCTGAATGGCCCATTTCGGCGGCATTGCGGGCGGCAATCTCGCCTGAGATGGCGATGTCGCCGACCAGCCTGGGCGTTTCCGACGGGAACGACAGAACATCGGTGGGCTGGTTCTTCTTACGAAAGCGCTGGTTCAGCTCTTGCAGTTCACGACTGGAGGCAACGCGAATGTTGACTTCGCCGCGCAACCCGACCGCTCGTTGAGCTTTGGCGGCAAACAGGCTGAGCGCCCGCGCGCTGGTCCCTTCGATTTCGTGCTCCAGAATGATCACTTCCGTTTCAAGTACAAATGGGAGGGCACGTTCAGCCCTCCCATATCATGGTAGCAAGAATTTACTCGGAAACGCGATTTTGTGGCGACGGAGGTGGCTCAGCCGCAGGCATCTCCGCCAGCGAAGTTTCCGGCTCGACGCTGGTGGTATGCACCCGTCCATCAGTGCTGCGCGCCGTCGCGAACCCGTTACCGTTCTTGATTTCCAGCGATAGCGTCAACTGCTCGTTGCGGCCTTTGTGATCATCGTATGCCCGGATGATCCGCTGCACCAGGTGATGGCGCACCACGTCTCCCTCGTCGAAGTAACAGAAGCGGATGCCTTCCACATTGCGCAGGATCTCAACCGCCTCCACCATTCCGCTGCGGCTGGCGTTCGGCAGGTCGATCTGGGTGACGTTGCCGGTGATGACCGCCTTGGAATTGAAGCCCAGCCTGGTCACGAACATCTTCATCTGCTCAGACGTGGTGTTCTGTGCTTCATCCAGAATGACAAACGCATCGTTGAGAGTGCGGCCCCGCATGAAAGCAATGGGAGCAATCTCAATGATGTTCTTTTCCAGGTAGCGGTCCACCTTGTCGGGTTCGAGCATGTCGTACAAAGCGTCATACAAAGGACGAAGGTAAGGATCAACCTTTTCCTGCAAGGTCCCGGGCAGGAAGCCCAGGCGTTCGCCGGCTTCGACGGCAGGCCGCGCCAGCACGATGCGATTCACGCGCTTCGACATCAGCGCCGCGATCCCCATCGCTACCGCCAGGTATGTCTTTCCGGTTCCCGCCGGTCCCACGCCGAATACCATGTCGCTGTTTTCAATGGCCTCGAGGTAGCGGCGTTGGTTAATGCTCTTGGGCTGCACGCTGCGTTTGCCAAATGACCGCTGTTTGCCAGCCTCCGCCAATCCGCGCAAGGTGGCGGTCGGGTCCGACGTCAGGACGCGGATCATGGCGCCCAGGTCGCCGTTCACGAAGGTGAAACCATTACGTAACAGGTGCTGGTAGTCGCTAAATACCTGTTGTGCCCGGCCCACATCGCCGGCCGCTCCCTCAATCTCGATGGAATCGGGTCGCATGGCGATGGCGACGTTCAGTCCATCTTCCAGCAGGCGCAGGTTTTCGTCTCGGGTACCAAATAGGGTTTCGATATTCGGGCTTATTTCGATGTTCTTTTTCATTTAGAGTCGGAAGTCAGCCTCCGTTTGTAACGGGACCCCAAAGCGCTTGCACGCCGGTCGCAGCGATTGGCCTGACATTGGGATGCATGGGGATGCTGTGCAGTGGTAGGGATCGAGCCCGGAAGATTACCCAAACAGAAAACAACTCTCATTGGCCGCTAGCGTATCCCCGAATTGGGACAGAGTCAAATCAATAAAATGTAACTGGATGACGATCCGAATTCTCTCCTTTGCCCCACCCGGCACCCAGTTATTTAGATGGTTACCGGCAAGAAAAGGGAGCGCCGTGCCGTAACTGTATTATGGCCAGAATGAGTTCTGGTACTTCGACAGGAAAGCTAGAGCGCTCTAATCAGCTAGTCGGGCATGAAGAAATTCTTTCTACGCCGCTCCGCACCGATACCACCTTTTCTGGATTGGTGCTTGCTATTGCTTCTGCTGGCGGCTACCACTCCCGCGATTGTGTTTCGCCATCGAGCGCTTTTCATCGCCCCGCCACTCGACTTGCTCGATGGCTCCTGGCTTCTCGATACCAGCTACAAGGCAGCGACCGGAATTTGGTTCGGTCGGGATGTGACATTTACTTACGGACCGCTCTTCCAATGGCTTTCCAGTGCACCGTCGCGCTGGCTGGGGATTTCGACAGGGACGGTCTATGCCACCTGGTACACGCTGCCGTGGTTCGTCACAATTCTCGCCACCTTCTTCAGCGCCTGGCTACTTTTGCATGAGGCCAGTGCGTGGAAGCGGCGGCTATTCGTGCTGCTGGCCGTGGTCTTCTTGTCGCGGCCAGATTTGCGCGCCTCCGTTGCCATCGTGGTCTTTCTGGGCTTCTTAAGACTCGCGGATGTTATGGCGTCCGACACCCGGATCCGCGTTCTGCCCGGGCTTGCAGCCGGAGCCGTTTGTATCGTGTGCTTCCTGCTTTCCGCAGACGCCGGGCTGTCTGCTGTGGCGTCGCTGTTGCTGTCGGTGGCCGCAACCTGCGCAGTGAAGCGGAGCCTCCCCGGAGCGGGTTTTAGGCTGATGTGTTTCCTTGCCCTGGCAGGCGCAAGCTTTGCAGTCCTGATGTTGGCGACCAACGCCGCCATGGCCTCTCCGCTCAATTTCAAGTTCTGGCATTCCAGCTTCACAGTGGCCACTTCCTATCGCTGGCTTGTGCCCTCGGGGATGCCGAAAGCCGGCAAGCGCCTGGTTCTTTCCACCCTGGCGATGGGTGTCGTCGTTTTTGGCCTGGCTTGGAGGTGGCGTGAAGCTGACAGCCGCAGTTGGACGCGGCGCCCAGCTTTCCTGCTCGCCGGATTCGGTTTCGCATTTCTTATGCTGCAAAGCGGACTGGTGCGCTCCGACTGGGGTCACGTGCGGCTGGCGATCTTCCCCATGGTTTTCCTCGCCGGCGCAATCCTGGTGGCCGGGCGGCCCTCGGCCCCTCTGATTTCGGGCCTTCTGGTAGGCATCGCCGTTGCCGGAACCTTGCTGGTCGCCCATCCTGAGCCGGCCTTCACTCCCAGCGGCCTGCTAGCGAAGTGGAGAGAAATACAAAATCCTACCCTGGCCTGCCCCGACGGTTTTCGCGCATTTGATCAGGCTTGCTTCCGCACCGCCGACAGCCAACTTCTGTCGTCAGTTTCGGCATATGTCGATCAGCACACGGACCCCGGCGCTCCCATTCTCGTGTTTCCTTACGAGACCGCGTTCGGCCTGACTTCGCGGCGCGTGGTTGCGGGTGGGGTGATGCAAAGTTATCTGGTCAGCGGAGAATACCTCACCAGTATCGAGTTAGCCGGACTGCGAAGGTCGGATCCGCTCTTCGGACTTTACTTTCCCGATGGCGTCCTCAGCCAAGGCGTAGACGGCATTCCCAATTTCACCCGCAGTCCGGAGCCGTGGTTCTATCTGCTGCGACATTACCGTTTTGCCGGCAGTCCAGCCAACGGCGTGCTCGGGCTGGCGCGCGACGAAACTCGCGATTCGAGGCTGACCTTCAGCCAGCAGACGCTGGGCAATGCCTCTGGTGAGATAGCCATCACCCATCGCAATAGCGCCGTTGATCTGGGGCCGATCCAGTGGCCAACCGGCGGCGCAGACTTCCTGCAGCTTCGCCTCCTGGTAACCTACTCAGCCTGGTGGAGAATACGCAAACCTTCGCAAGTCTCCTTGCAGATCACATTCGCCGATGGATCGCAGCGGCGCTTGCCCTTTCTTGTCGAACCAAACCGCGTCTCCGAGGTTTGGCTTTACCCGTGGGACGCAGCAAAGATGGGAAGCTACTTTGCGGCAGATGAATCACAATGGCGCCTCGCCAGCCGTCCGGCAATTGTCGGTTTGAAATTGCTGATTACCCGCCTCGATTGGATCTCAGTCGTACCCAGCCGCGTCTCAATCGAAAGCGTAGCTGCTGTCCGTATGTCGATGCCTGTGCGCAGCGACCCCTGACAACTAACCGATGAATTCCTTGAGGCACTCTAGCGGCACTCCAATGCCTTCCTTCTCCGGACTATCAGCCGAGTGGCAAAGCGCACAGATTCGACCGCGAGGGGTGTTACGTACCCGCCGGTAAAGATTTATTTTGCTTTCAGGGCAAAATTCGTTGTTCGCACTGCTGCTTTTCTCCTCTCCGGTGTTGCGGAGTGCATCACCGCGATGAAGATTGCAACACTGCTCCTCGACTGTCTCCAATGCAAGCTAACCCGCTGGTTCCGCTGGTTATATGAGAACAGAAGCTAGCGTTGAAGGTGGCATTCACGGATTTTCTCGTTGCAAAACGCCACAATTACGCAGGTGAAAAATGCAATGTTGGTATCGAGGAGATTCGCAACAGGCCTGCGCAACTCGTACTGAACTAGCCACTTGCAGGCCCTCCTAGCAACGATTCTCCTCACTCGCCGGTTTGGAATGCCGAATGCCTTAAGAAAGGTGTCAAGCGCAAAGCACCGAAGCGCTGGCAGAGCAAGAAGCCCTCGGATGCGAGGCAGGAGGCGGTTATGACAGTTCTTCTGGTTCTCATGATGTTCGCAATCTTCCTAACCATCGATTTCTTCTACTCGAAAGCGAAGCACCCTGTACTTCAGGTAGCACCGGCAATGCGCAAGCAAGACACGGCCGCCGCGCGGTTGAGGCCGAGCATGGTGGGCGGCTTCTCGGTCCCCGACAATCTTCGCTACCACCCCGGACACACCTGGGCGTTGAGCGAGAGCCCGAACCTGGTGCGAATCGGCATCGACGATTTCGCCTCCAAGCTGACCGGCAAGCTCGAGCACATCGTGCTTCCGCAACGCGGCCAGTGGATCCGCCAGGGACAAAAGGTATGGAGCATCGTGCGCAACGGCGTCAAAGTTGACATGGTTTCGCCCATCGAAGGCAGCGTGGCCGATATCAACGAGGCTGTAGTCAACGATCCGGGTCTGGCGACCAAGGACCCCTACGGCGAAGGCTGGCTGGTAACCGTGCAGTCTCCCGATGCCAAGACCAACTTCCGCAACCTGCTGGGTGGCGCACTGGCGCGGTGGTGGACGGAAGAGTCCTCGATGCGGTTGCAGCGAGTCATGCCCAGCGCGTTGGGCGCCCTGGCCCAGGACGGCGGAGTCGCCATCGACGATCTCGCCAGCACCATGCCGGACGAGCAATGGACCAAGATCACGCGAGAGTTTTTCCTGACGTAGCTGCAGTCAGAAGAAAACGCCCCGGAGAGCACCTCCTGCTCCGGGGCGTTTTTCTTGGGCCGTGGACGGTGACTGGAATTGATTGTCCTAGAGCTGTTTTGCTCTTGGTGTGTCCGGGTAGTGCGGCGCTTCAGCGCCGCGTAAACTGGTCCGTTCCCAACTGAGCCGGCTTCAGCCGGCGGCAGGGGTCTGTCGTCGGCTGAAAGCCGACTCGGTGAATGTATGGCAGCCGCAACGCGGGCCTGAAGGCCCGCTCTACCCGGACCCAGCAATTACTAAACTGCGCTAGCGGAGGGGTCGCCGTTATTATAGAAAGCCAGAACCAGGAGCCACCCATGAGCAAAGTTCTCCTCATCGGCAAAGACTCGGAGACGACCCGTTCCGTCCTGCAGGCCCTCGCCGACAAACAGTGTCCCACCGAACACGCGCACGGAGGGGCGGCGGCAATCCGCCGCTTGCGACACCAGTCGTTCGATGTACTCATCACTGACCCTGACACCACCATTGAGGAAGACCTGGCTCTGATCGAAGAGGTGCGCGAAATCCGGCCCGGCGTCAAGACCATCGTTCTGGCGCCGCATGCCACGCCGGAGGAGGTCATAGCGACGCTGAAAGCTCGGGTCTTCGTCTGCATGGGCGCCCCGTTTGAAGCAGAGGAGATTGCTCGCTTCGCAGCAGAGGCGCTTTCGGATGCCGACTGGCGTACTGACATTGAGGTTCTGTCAGCGCAACCGCACTGGGTTTCGTTACGTGCCAACTGCCGCATGTTAACGGCCGAGCGGGTGGTGAGCTTCTTGCGCGAACTGTGCTCGGAATTGCCGGAGGACACCCGCAATGACGTGATGATGGCCTTCCGCGAGATCCTGCTGAATGCCATGGAACATGGAGCAGCGTTCAATCGGCATAAGGTGGTGGAGGTGTCGGCGGTGCGCACCGAGCGGACGATTGTTTTCTACGTGCGCGATCCAGGTTCGGGCTTCCGCCGCGACGCCATTGCTCACGCCGCCGTGGCAAACGCTCCCGACGATCCTGCCGCCCACATCGAGCATCGAGACGAGTTGGGCATGCGCCCTGGCGGATATGGCATTCTGCTAGCGCAGGGCATCGTGGACGAATTGATGTACAGCGAAGTGGGGAATGAGGTTCTGCTTATTAAGCACACGGCGTGAGGGCGTTCCGGAAGCGAAAGGTCGGTAGTGCGGCCGTTCAGTGGGGCGTCAATCAGGGTGAAGCGGCTACAACCAGCCCTTGGCGCGGGCGATGCGGGCGGCCTCAATCCGGTTGGTAGCGCCGAGCTTGCTGATGGCTTCCGACAAGTAATTGCGCACGGTGCCTTCCGACAAATTCAAGTCCGTGGCGATTTCGGAGCTGGCTTTGCCTTCTCCCGCGAGGCGCAATACTTGACGCTCGCGTTCGGTGAGCGGATCGGGCTCGTCGGTCCAGGCCTCGGCGGCGAGTTGCGGATCGATGACCCGCAGTCCGCCATGCACCCGGCGCACCGCATCGGCGAGTTGCTCCGCGGGCATGTCTTTCAAGAGATAACCGGAAGCTCCTGCGTCGAGAGCGCGGCGCAGGTATCCAGCGCGGGCGAACGTAGTAAGGATTATGACGCGGACCGGCACACCGCGACGTTTCAGTTCGGCAGCAACCTCCAACCCCGTCAAGCTAGGCATTTCGATGTCGGTAATGAACACGTCGGGCCGGGTTTGCTGCACGGTGCGCAGGGCTTCGTCGCCGGAGCCGGCGCGGGCGATGACCTCGATGTCATCTTCCATCTCCAGTAGCGCGGCGAGCGCGCCCAGAACCATGGCCTGGTCTTCGGCGAGGACTACTCTGATTTTGTCGCGCTTGGCGCCGGGCATGCCCTCAGTTTCGCAGAACTGAGGCCATGGGCGCGAGAGGCAAATGAATTACCAGGCGAGTGCCGGCTGCGGTCTGGCGCTGGAGTGAGCCGCCGATTGCTTCCAGCCGCTCGCGCATGCCTCGCAAACCGTTGCCCTCCGGACTATCGTTGCCCGATCCGTTGTCGGCAATCTCCAGGGTACAAAGCTGCTGGTCGCGTCCCAGGCGGACGCTGCAGGTTTGCGCCTGGGCGTGGCGCACTACGTTGGTCACGGCTTCGCGAAGCGCCAGAGCCAGTACGGTCTCCTGCGCAGGACTGAGCGGCACCTCCGCAGCCTCGCAGTCCACGGTGATGCCCGCAGTTTGAAGAGTCCGGCGGGCGCGCAGCAGCTCAGCGGCTAGTCCCGGCCCGCGATATCCACTGATGGCTTCGCGCACATCGGCCAGTGCGGCGCGCGAAGTGTGCTCCACGTCCAGCATCTCCTGCTTGGCCTGTTGCGGATCGCGGTCCACCAGCTTGCGCGCCAACTCGGCCTTCAAAGTGATGAGCGACAACGTGTGTCCCAGCAGATCGTGCAGGTCGCGTGCAATGCGTTCCCGCTCGGCGACCTTGGCGAGATGTTCGATCTCGTCCTGCGCCAGTTGCAGTTTTGCCGACGCGCAATGCGAGACTGCTCCGAAATGGTTGACCATTCCCACCAGGACGATCAGTAGCAGCATGGAGCCCCAAACTTCCACCGGCAAATGCAGCTTGTATGCGTACACGCCGAGGAGGGTGAGATCCAGCGCAACCAGGCCAAGCACCCGGCGAAGACTGGTGGTGAATCCACCCGCCGCGATCGCATAAACGAGCAGGCAGCTGATTGCGCCATGGTGGAAGGGAATCAGCGCCGCCGCCATCACGAACATCGCAGCGACGGCAAAGAGCTTTCGCGGCTCGGGACGGGAAAACGCATAAAGATACAGCCAAATGAAAAAGATGCCGTACAGAGTGTTGCCAATCCACAGCAGCGGCCCAGCATGCCTCCATGCTGGATCGACGAAGAACCAGACCATGAATGGTAGCCAGAACAACGGCATCCAACCACGGCGGTCGTCGCTTGGATAAAGCTTCCACCAGATTGCGCGCAGCGTAGTCATCGTTTGCTCATCCCTATTGTTGTCTGGAACGGGTCTTGGGCACAACCGTGTACCAGACTACGGCCACAGCGGGAATAGTCACGCTCAGCCAATTCCAGTGGCTGCTGAGAGTGAGCGCTGTAAAGATAACCATAGCCACGGCCCAGAGAATCCATTGTGCCACTGTGCTTTTCATGATCACCCTCCGTCCAGGGGCTGAAGCCCCCATCGTTATTGGATCCGTTGCGGCACGGCTAAAAGCCGTGCCCTGATACAAATCCGTGAAGCCCTAAACGTGTCGGACCCGTTGGCTCACGACTCAATCCGTGCCCTGGCTCCAAGCCCCTAACCCCAAGCCACTAACCACCCGTCACTAGCCACTGCCTTTTCACCCATACAACTTGCCTTCATCCCGCCAGTATCCCCAGGCTGCCAATCCCAGGCAAATCAAGGTGAACGACAACAGTCCCTCGACGTGCTGCCACGTGGACGCCGGTAATATCCCCATGCCGACCACGTTCAGTGCAAGCTGGCTCATGTGGAAGGCGGGTAGGAAATTAGCGAACGCCCGCAATCCGTGCGGCAGCATGAACAGCGGAATCCAAAGCCCAGAGCAGAACGCCATCGGCAAATAAATCAGGTTGACGACGGCGGGAGCGGAGTTCGGTTTCGCGAAGTATCCGATCGCCAGCCCCATCGCGCAAAACGGAATCGAACCCGCCACCAGAATCCCGACCAGTCGAGCGGCCGTGGGCAGCGGCAAGCGCACGCCGCCGAACGCCGTCCCGACCGCGAGCAGCAGAAGCATGATCACCGTGCTGAATACCACTGCCGAGAAGAGCTTGGCGAAAAAATAAGCAGCGATCGGCATCGGAGAGGCCCGCTTCACTTGCAGCCAGCCCTGCCCACGCTCGATGGCGAGGTTCACCCCGAAACCAAACAACGATGTCGCCATTACCCCGAAGCATCCCATGGTGGCCAGCATGTAGACCGCGCCTTCATGCCGGTTTGCCGGGCTTCCCGATCCCAGCACGATGCCGAACAGTACGTAGAACATCAGCGGAAATGCGACTGTCGAAATCGCGTATACCGGAATGCGCACGTTCTTTAACAGCTCGTACTTCGCTTCCTTGTAGAAAAGCGCGACGGTCCTTGCCGGCGAGCGGCGCGTCAAAGTGAGAGTTGCGGGAAACGTGGTGGAAGCCATGTTAGTTCCTTCCTTTCGAGGCATCGGTGCCATGGTTCTGCGTCAGCGCCAGGAAAGCCTCTTCCAGGCCCGCGTTGGTAACTTCCAGATCGCCCAGCCACGAATCGCGCTGCAACAATTCACGCACCACTGGTTCGGCGACATTCACTTGCAGCTCAAACGCGTTGCGGTCCGCCTTGGCACTTAGCACGCCCGAAATCTGCCGGACTTCTTCCAGCGATAGGCGGCTGGTGCAGCGGATCTGTTTGCCCATGGCTCGCGCCTTGATTTCGGCGGGCGTGCCCTCAGCCACGATCGCTCCCTTATCGAGCACGAGAATGCGATCGGCCAGGGCGTCCGCTTCGTTCAGGTAATGGGTGGTGAGCAGCACCGTCTTGCCACGCCCGATGAGAGTGCGAATTTGGGTCCACATCAGGCGGCGCGCCTCCACGTCCAGGCCAACCGTGGGCTCATCCAGAAAAAGCAAGTCGGGATTGCCACAAAGCGCAATACCAAACAGCACCCGCTGCTTCTGGCCGCCTGAAAGCTCCCCGTAGGGACGCTCCTTGATTTCTTCGAGCCCCGCAATCTTCAGCGTCTCTGCGATGGGCAAAGGCGCTGGATAGTAGGACGAAAACAAATCAATGTGTTCGCGCACTTTAAGCGTCTCAGGCACGCGCCCAACCTGAAGCATGGCTCCGACGCGAGTCTGTACATGACCAAGATGAGGGTCGGATCCCAGCACCGAAACGCTTCCCGAGTCGGGACGCGCCAGTCCCAGCAGCATTCGCACCAGCGTGGTTTTGCCTGCACCGTTGGGACCGAGCAGGGCCAGCAATTCGCCGGCGTGAATCTCGAGATTCAAATCGCGCAGTGCGATGACCTCTCCGTAGGTTTTCTTTAGATTGCGGCATTTGGCAACACCAGCTGCACGGAAGGCTGTGGTGCTACGCGGCATTTCGGCTAAAGCGGTTGACATGGTTGGCTCCCGTGGCGCCATCGTTCACGGCCACATTGGCGATCATCGGGCATCCCACGACCAGGCGGTAGTGTGGATTGTCAGCGAGAGGGGATGACAAATGTCATGGGGGCCGCTGTAACGCGTTGGGCTCTTTTCAGCGGTGGCCATCGGGCATCAGCTATCAGTTTCAAGGGAAGGCGGAGAATAAAACCCAAGCTCTTAGGTTATGATAAGATCAATCCATTGTGCCAACCGTCTTAAGGTGGCTCGGTTACAGGGTCGTGATTTACCCGAACGATCATCGCCCGGCACACATCCACGTCATCGGATCGGGTTGTGAGGCCGTGTTCCAACTGAATTGTCCAAGAGGTCCGGTGGCGTTACGAGAGAATTACGGGTATTCGCGTCGGGACGTCGCCCGCATCAGAGCGATGTTGGCAACTGAAGTGTCGCAATTGTGCAGAGATTGGGAGAGAATCCATGGCAGGGCTTGATGAATTCGAAGCAGCGACTGAGCGTGCCAAGAGACGGCGCAAGCGTATCCCTTCAGCGATTATGGCTCGCTACGACCCCAAGAGTGGACGGGTCGTGGTTAGCCTCAGCTCGGATTTGGACGTGACGTTTTTTCCTGGTTCGGTGCAAGGGCTGGAGAAAGCCGCAGCCGCGCAACTCGAAACTATCGAGATTACGCCGTCTGGCTTTGGCCTTCATTTTCCGAACCTGGATGCCGACGTTTACCTGCCAGCCTTGCTCGAAGGTGTGTTCGGCTCGAAGCGCTGGATGGCTGCCCAACTCGGCACACTTGGAGGACGATCCAAGAGCGTGGCCAAAGCGGCAGCTTCCCGGAACAATGGACGTTCGGGAGGCCGGCCGAAGAAGGCAAGGCGTTAACCACAAACCACGCGTCTAGCTGCGCTAACGTGCTTCCTTTCAGCCAAATTGCCTTAGCCCAAACTGGCTGGTTTGCGCCATCTCCAATTCCCCGGGTGACATCAGTCACACTTGCAAGTGATAGCAATCACGGCTCTCCGGGCACCCCAGAGACGACACTTACGTGTAACAGTGAGGGGCCGGAGCTGAAATGTCGCACCCTTCCTTATGCGACCGTAGGCCGAGGGAGAGAGGTCTGCCATGTTGCTTGCATACCGACTAGTAAAGCTGATCGAGAGCCATTCCGACGGGCTGGCCCGCAGCCTGCACAACCGCTATCGCCAGTCCGATAAGTGCACCGCCTACGCCAACGTTCCTGACAGTGAGCTAACCGAAAAAGTGTATGAAGTGTATCGCCATCTCGGCGAGTGGCTTCTGGGCAAAACCGAGGCGGATATCGAAAGCCGTTACCTCGAAGTCGGGGCACAGCGCGCGGCGCAGGGTGTGCCCGCCAGTCAAGTAGTTTGGATGATTTGCCTGGTCCGCGAGAACCTTTGGGATTACATGCAAAAACACGCCGAACTGGAGCATCCGGCAGAGATTTTCGGCGAGATGGAACTGCTGGAAATGCTGGACAAGTTTTTTAACCTCGCCATCTACTACGCCGCGCTTGGGCACGAGCGTGCCACCGCCGGCTACTCAGTGAAATCGGAAACGGTGTCGGCTTAGCGAGGCTCTATGTCCTGGACTGATCAATACCGCAGCAAGCTGGTTACGGCGCATGAGGCGGTATCTTGCGTGGAGTCGGGAATGCGGGTGTACATCCATCCCGGCTGCGCCGAGCCAGAGGCCTTGGTCGAAGCCCTGATCGGACGCGCGCCCTTCGTAAAGGATGTAGAGGTCATGCACCTGCTCACCATGGGCGCATCGCCGTACTGCGCGCCCGACATGGCGGCCCACTTTCGTCACAACGCCCTGTTCGTTGGAGGCAATGTGCGCGGGGCCGTAAATGATGGCCGCGCTGACTACACTCCCATCTTTCTCGGCGAAGTGGAGGCATTATTTGAAAGCGGCGAGATGCCGATTGATGTCGCCTTCATCCAGGTGTCGCCGCCCGACTCCCATGGCTACTGCAGCTTTGGCGTCGGAGTGGAGTGCACGCTGACTGCCGCAAAGTGCGCTCACTATGTGGTCGCGCAGGTGAATGCCAACATGCCCCGCACCTACGGCGACAGCTTCATTCACGTTAACGAAATCGACGCCATCGTGGAGCTCTCGCGGCCGCTGTGCGAATTGAAGGTGCAGCCCAGCTCGGAGCTGTTTCGGGCCATCGGCACACGGGTGGCGACGTTGATCGAAGATGGCGCTGTCCTACAGTGTGGAATAGGCGGTATTCCTGATGCAGTCCTGCCCAATTTGATGGACCGCAAGGACCTCGGCGTCCACACCGAGCTGCTCTCCGACAATGCAATTCCGCTGATCGAGGCGGGAGTCATCAACGGCCAGCGCAAAAACTGGAAGCCGCGCAAGGTGATTCTTGGCTTTGTGCTGGGCACCCGGAAACTGTTCGAGTTCATCGACGAAAATCCCATCTTCGAGTTTCATCCGTCGGCTTACACCAACGATCCCTTCCGCATCGCGCAGAATGACCGCATGGTGGCCATCAACTCGGCCATCGAGGTGGACCTGACGGGCCAGGTGTGCGCCGAGTCGATCGGGTCGCAATTCTACAGCGGCTTTGGCGGGCAACTTGATTTCATTCGCGGAGCGGCGCGCTCGAAATACGGCAAGCCGATCATCGCGCTGCCGTCGACGGCCAGGAACGACACGGTGTCGCGGATCGTTCCCCGCCTGACCGATGGCGCCGGCGTTTTGACCACGCGGGCCGACGTGCACTACGTGGTCACCGAATACGGCATTGCCTATCTGCATGGACGGACCATTCGCCAACGGGCCGAGTCGCTCATTGAGGTGGCACATCCCAAGTTTCGTGACGAGCTACAAGACTATTGCGAGCGCCAGCGCTGGTTCCAGCGCAACGCTTGCACAACGGAAGTAAGAGGGTAAGGAGCGCAAGAAATGTCATCGCAACCGCGCGGTAATGTGATCATCGATCCGGAAGAATGCAAAGGTTGTGGCCTGTGTGTGGAGTCGTGCCCGCCCGAGTGCCTGGTGCTGGCCCCGGAGCTTAGTAAATATGGCGTGCATCCGGCGCAATACACCGGCGAGGACTGCACTGGCTGTGGGGCCTGTTTCTACTGCTGCCCTGAGCCGGGAGCCATCACGGTGGAACGCCTGATTCCGGTCAAAGCAGCAACTGTGGCCGTTCCGAAAAACCAGGAGGTGAGCCGTGAGGCAACTCTGTAAGGGCAATGTCGCCATCGTTAAAGGCGCGGTGCTGGCCGGCTGCCGGGCTTTCTACGGATATCCCATCACTCCCGCCAGCGAAATCGCGGAATACGCCGCCCTCCTGATACCGGAAGTCGGGGGCACGTTCTTGCAGGCGGAAAGCGAAGTGTCGGCGATCAACATGGTTTACGGCGCCTCGTCGGCCGGTATGCGTGTGATGAGCGCCTCGTCGGGCCCTGGACTGAGCCTGATGCAGGAAGGCATTTCCTACATCGCGGGGGCTGAGTTGCCGTGCGTCATTGTTGACGTAGTGCGCGGCGGACCGGGACTGGGCAACATTGCCCCCGAGCAAAGCGACTACTTCTGCATCGTGAAGGGAGGCGGCCACGGTTGCTATCGCAATATCGTGCTGGCGCCGTCGTCGGTGCAGGAGATGTTCGACCTGACCGTGCTGGCCTTCGATCTTGCCGATCGCTACCGCAATCCGGTGATGATCATGACCGACGGCTACGTCGGCCAGATGATGGAGCCACTGGACATCAAGATGCGCAATATTGAGCAGCCGGAGAAAGACTGGGCGGTCAAGGGGACCGCCGAGACGAAGAAGAACGTGGTCACCTCGATCTTCCTCGAATCGGATGTGCTGGAAGCGCATGTTAACAAGCTGGAAGCTAAGTACCAACTGGCGCAGGAGCTCGAGACCCGCTGCGAAGAGTATTTGACCGAGGACGCAGACGTGTTGCTGATCGGTTTCGGCATCGTCTCGCGCGTACTGCGTTCTACTGTGGACCAATTGCGAGCGCAGGGGCTGAAGGCTGGTCTGTTCCGCCCCATTACGCTGTGGCCATATCCGTCGCGCGAGCTTCGCAAAACGGCGGAGCACGTGAAGTCGGTAATGGTGGTTGAACTGAACACCGGAATGATGCTGGAAGACGTGAAGTTGACGCTTAACGGTACCGTGCCAGTAGAGTTCTATGGACGTGCCGGCGGCAATGTGCCCTCGGCGGAAGAGATTACCGCGCAGGTGTTCTCGCGTATGTCAGCCTTGGTGTAGGACGTAGGAGGAATTGTGAACGGCTACGAAGTTATCCATGAGAAATCGCCGGCGTTCTACGACAAGTACGAACGCAAAGGTGAGCTTCAACAGCAGACGCATTACTGCCCGGGTTGCGGACACGGCATCGTCCATAAGCTGATCGCCGAAGCGCTTACCGATCTCGGCCTTCAGGACCGAAGCATCCTGGTAAGTCCCGTGGGCTGCTCGGTCTTCGCTTACTATTACTTCGACGTAGGCAATGTGCAGGTCGCACATGGGCGCGCCCCCGCCGCGGCGACTGCGCTAAAGCGCTCGCATCCTGAGTCAATCGTGATGTCATACCAGGGCGATGGCGACCTGGCAGCCATTGGCACGGCCGAAATTGTGCACGCCGCCAATCGTGGCGAGAACATCTCCGTATTCTTTGTTAACAATTCGGTCTATGGCATGACCGGAGGACAAATGGCGCCCACCTCGCTGATGGGGCAGGTGTGTACCACCGCGCCTTTCGGGCGCCGCGCCAGCAACGAAGGCCTGCCGCTGCATGTGTGCGAACTGTTGGCCGCGCTGGAGACGCCCGACCTACATTGAACGGGTCGCGCTGAGCGACATGAAAAACATCATGAAAGCCAAGCGCGCCGTGAAGAAGGCCCTGGAGATCCAGAAGAACGGCGGCGGCTTCTCGCTGGTCGAGATCCTTTCGCCGTGCCCGACTATCATGAAGATGGATCCGGTCGTAGCTCGCAAATGGGTCGGTGAGACCCTGATGAAAGTGTTCCCGCTTGGCGTATTCCGCGACCGCAAGCCGGAATTGCCGGCGGGCCCGAACATCCCGGTAAAGACGGTTGCCGAAGCGCTGGAAGTGGAGGAGAGCGTGGGCGAAATCGCAGCCCCACGTCGCCATCACACCCGTGACCTGACGGTGAAAATTGCCGGCTTTGGCGGCCAGGGCATCCTGCTGATGGGACAGTTGCTGGCGCAAATGGGTCTGCGCGAGCACATGGAAGTGAGTTGGCTGCCATCGTACGGTCCGGAGATGCGCAGCGGCAGCGCGCACTGTCATGTCTCGCTGTCGCATGAGCGCATCGGCTCACCGCTTATCTCGCAACCCGAAGTACTGATTGCGATGAACGAACTGTCGTTGCATAAGTTCGCGGCCAGCGTGGTTTCCGGTGGACTGATCCTTTACAACAACACTGAGTTGCCGGTGGGCTTCAGTGCGCCACAGGCGCGGGTGGTGTGCGTGCCGGCCTCGGAAATTGCCGACCGTTTAGGTTCGGCAAAGGTAGCCAACGTGGTCATGCTCGCGGCCCTGCTGGAAGAGACCGAGTGTTTGCCCGCCGAGTCGGCCATTTCGGTGCTGGAGGCGACGGTGAAAAATCCGAAGCTGCTTGAACTGGACCGCCAGGCCATGAAAGCCGGTCGCGATTACGTGGACACGGAAATTGAAGTGGGCGCAGTCTCGCAACCGGACGGTTACTCGTACTGAAAGGCTGGACAGTCAGTTCCACAAGGGGCGCACCATTAAGGTGCGCCGGTAAGCTCTTCATTTTTTTGTCATCACGAACGGCCTTTAGTCGTGAGGGATCTGCTTTTTCCTCAGCGGCCATTCCAGTGCCAAGCAAAAAGCAGATTCCTCGCTCCCCTCCTGATGACAATCCCCAAAACGAACCGTGGTAATTCCTTGCATCCCTAGGGCAGTCTTGGCGAATCCAACTTCAGGTCTGGAACGCGACTCCCTTCTCCTGATCACTCAGGCGATAGCCTCGTCTCCGGGCAGGTGCAACGAGTGGTGGCGGGAGTTTTTACCGTTTCCTCCCCTTAAGTCTGCCGAAGCGGAACGGTGTCAGGCGGGACTACATCACTCGTTTATGAACCCTAATGTGAAGGCCGAAACCTAGCGCGCCAACCCGATCAGGAAGGCCGCCAGCAGGATCAGCACCAGAACCACCCGCCAGCGTTTGCCCTCGGGCAGCGGGCCGCCTCCCGAGACACGAGGCGGGACCCAGAAGAGGGCTACGACCGCCATAATCAGCGCGGGCACCAACAGAAAGGCCAGTAAGGCGTATTGCGCCTTGTTCTGCGCAAACAACCTGCCTTGACGTAAGGGCGACGCCAGGGTGCTTCCCAGGAACCAACACAACACCGCACTACCCAGTTCTGCGACTGCGCCAAGAATGCGTAGTATGAGAGGCGTCATCGTAATCGGTAGCAGTGTACCAGTTCGATTGACTCAGTCGAACGCAGATTGTCATCGTGAGCGAGCGTTCCCAGTCGAAGTACTAGCGCGCCGCAGGGGTGCTGGGCGCGGTAGCCCTGGTCAGCTTCCACGGTTTCAGTTTTGGCATCCCCGGCGGCATCGACATCGCGCTCATTTTGAGTTCGGCGGAGGTTTCGCCGGTCAGCCGCATGGTGAAGCGATCAGTCTCGTTGCTGTCGGGATTCTTCGCCGTCAACAACAATCCATCACCATTCAAGGAGGCTTCCGTGATCACCTCCGTGACATCGGTGTCGCCCACGCTCTTGAGTTCTCCGGCATCGTTGAACTTCAGGTCATGCGCGCGGCGTAAAAACCCGGACAGCGCTTGGCCCTGCAGCGCCAACTGCACGGTCAGCCACGGGCGCTCCTCAAAATTTCCGACCCATGTGCCGGCGTAACCGGCCATCGGGGATTTCTTCACGGGCTGGTTCGCTGTCGGCTGTCGCGATGAGGTCTGCGACCAGCCGGCACTGCTGAGCGCAAGCACCATCATGATTGGTATCGCCAGACGTTTCATCGGTATTCTCTCCAAGCCCATTGCGGATTGTACTCTCCACGTCAGCGAGTGAGTGCCGGGAAGGAGAGAAAGCGAAAGCCATTTCCAAAATAAAAAGGGGAACCGGAGCGGGTTCCCCTCTGCTGACGAGTGGCATTGCGGCAGGAACTAACCCCCGCCGCCCCTACGACAAATCTCAGATCCTATTCCCCGACGGCCGGGCTAAGACCGTGGCGATCACCTTTGAAGAACCGCGACGGAGCGACCTGCCGTGCGCGTTCTTCCTGGTGGCAGTTCCAGCACAGCGGCCGCATGTGCTGCAGGGTTGACTGCAGTTCGTCGAGATGCATGTGGCGCAATTCGAACAGCTTGTGCTGCTCGTTGAGAAGCGCCAGCCGGCTGCGTCTCCAATCCGATGCAGAAAGGCTGCGTTCGCAAATTGCACAGCTCTTGCCTTCATACCATTTGCTCAGCAGCCGGTCCACATTCTCTGGAGAGGGATTGACTTGCGCCAGGCATTCCTGGCCACAATCGACCTTCTCTGGCCAGCGCGTGCACGACTTCAGCCGGGAATGCTCCTGACCGCGCAGAGCGGTCCAGAACGCGTATTCATCGTCGACTTCGATGGCGACCGGCTGTCCCGAGTCGGGACAGATTGCCGTCTTCCGGCCGCGGTTCTGGTAGTAGCTTTGAAGACTTAGAGCCACGGGCAGACCGGTAACCAGGACTGCGCCAAGGAAAAATAGAGCGATAGGAAACAAAGCGAACGTCAACATAACTCACCTGCGGCAAGGAAGAACATGTCTGACAAGATAATTGTGAGCCGCCTTGTCACCGGGGATCAGTGACGCGGCGCACATGGGCATGTGACGGAGGGAAGATTAGCGGCACCGGCCGCGCTGCTGACGCGGGGTTGTTCTCGCGTTTAGGTGGGTGGATTACGCGTGAGCGTCAGCCAACTGGCGAATGCGGCGCACATGGATTTGCTTCTCGCGCTTGCGGGCTTGCGCGATATCGTATGAGGATTGCATCCTCATGAGCGTATCCATCTTCACTCCAAACGCCTTTTCCATGCGCAGTGCCATGTCTCCCGAAAGGCCGGCCTTGCCGTTGAGCAGGCTGGAGAGTGCGGGCCTGGAAACACGGAGCGCTTCCGCCGCGGCGGTGACTGACAGGCCGGCTGGGACAATAATCTCCGACCGGATGAAATCTCCGGGATGGGGCGGGTTCTTCGTCGGCATGGCGTCGGCTCCTTCCGTCCTAGTGGTAGTCTTCCAGGTTTACGTCGCAGATTTCGTGCTCTGCGGTGTCGATGCGGAACGTCAGACGCGGGTTTCGGGTGACGCTGAGGCTCCATGTACCCTTGCGATCGCCTGTCAGGGTGTGCGCCTTCCACACCGCTACCGCGTGCAATTCATCTGGGTCTCCCATTTCATCGAGGAAGGCCAGCATCTTGCGGAGCTTGTCCGCCGTGCCCGGTGGCACAGCCTTTATGCAGTCCTCCGCGTAGAGCATTTTCAGGCCCTTATGGGAGAAGCTCCGTATCTTCACCGTCGTCGCTGTAGCCTGTAGCTTAACACTTGTCAAGCGGGATGGTCAATGCAAAAGGCCGGCACGCAGCCGGCCTTCGCTTCAGGAAAGAGGAACGCTATTTTTTGGGAGCGATGGAGTCTTTCGCGGCCTTGGCCACCCGGAACTTCACCACAACCTTGGCAGGAATCTTGATCGCTTCCCCGGTTTGCGGATTGCGACCCATGCGCGCCTTGCGATTCGACTTCACGAGACGGCCCAGACCCGGTACCACGAACACGCCGTTCTTCTTGGTCTCTTTGATTGCCACTTCCGCGAGCGACTCGAGGAACGCGGCAGCCTGTTTGTTGTTCAGTTCCATCTTCTCGGCCATGTGGCGGACGAGCTGGGTCTTGGTCATGCCTGTTGCCATTAGTAAATCCTCCTTGAAAATTTGAGCGGTAAAAATGCTCAAGTTGAGCGTATGTTAACACCAACGTCATTCGGGGGGAAAGCATTTTCGCCATATTTTATGCGGTTTTTCCACAGGTCGGGCGCGCAAAGCCACGGTCCATGCGGGTCCGGCGACCCGCGCTCTGGTGAGAGTGCCATAATGGGGAAGGCGGCTGATACTATCGATTTTCTCTGTCCTATGCACATTGCCCACGGGACCATTCTATTTTTCGCGGCCCTGCTGGCCGGCGCCATGAATTCGGTGGCCGGAGGAGGCAGCTTCGTTTCCTTTCCCATGCTGTTGTTCGTGGGCATCCCGCCAATCAACGCCAATGCCACCAACACGGTCGCGCTTTGGCCAGGGCAACCCGCCAGCGTTTGGGCCTATCGCCACGAGTTTCGCAGTCTGCCGCGGCGCGTCCTGGTGCCGCTTACCATCACCGGCATTCTCGGAGGCGTTCTTGGCGCCTGGGTGTTGCTCAAAACACCACCTAAAACCTTCATGATTCTGGTGCCGTGGCTACTCTTGATTGCCACCCTGATTTTCATGATGAGTGGACGGATTACGCGCTGGGTGCGGCAGCGGGCCGAGCACGGAGAACATCACGAGTTTGCTACCGGCCGCGGAATTTTCCTTCAGATATTCATTGCCTTCTATCTGGGATACTTCGGTGCGGGAGGCGGTATTCTGCTGCTTGCCATGCTGGCCTTGCTGGGCATGGACCACATTCACACCATGAATGCGCTCAAGGCCTGGCTGACAACGGTTTCCAACGGCGTGGCCACGATCCTTTTCATTCTGACGCCGCACGTGGTGTATTGGCCGCAGGCGATACTCATGATTATTGGCGCCATCGCCGGTGGCTACTTCGGTGCCTTCTTCGCGCGCAAGACCAAACCGGAGCACGTGCGGGCCATCGTCATTGTGATCGGCTTCACGCTGACGGCCTACTTCTTTGCCAAGCAGATCAGGGGATAGGATTCGGTGGCTAATGGCCAGTGGCTAGTGTTCAGTGGTTAACCAGATGCGTTTGATTTGTCATCACGAGCGAAGCGAGGGATCTGCTGGTTTGGGTGATCATGGACAAAGGCGGATTCCTGGCGCTGGCCGGTGGTGAACTCCGCTTTTACTATCCACTAACCACCGACCACTATCCACCGCTACTGTCGTCGCGTTCGCTTGCACAGCGTTGAGGAAGACGAGGAACCCCAGCACCATCAGGAACACCGCCAGAAATCGCTTTAGCAGCCGTTTTCCAGTCACGGCAAATTTAGATGCAGGGTTCTCTTGCCGGTGGCCTGTGAACAGAGAAAATTCCTCCGAATTTCACCGATCATGGCCTTCGCTTTCCCGGTAGCGCAGCTTCATCGCCAGCAGAGGCGCGCTGAGAAAGAAAGTCACGGCATTCGGCAGGATGATGGGCAGGGAGTGGATCATGAAGCCGTAGCCGACCCACAGCAGCAGCCCCAGGTTGAGGCTGATCAGCATCAGCAGCGAAAGATCGCCGACGGACTTGCTGCGGAATGAGTGCAAGGCCTGCGGAAGATACGCCACCGTGCACAGCGTGCCCGCGGCAAAGCCAGTTAGAGACGCGAGGAACATGTCCCAGCGTACCATCGGCGATGCGACTCTGGGAGGTGCGAGCCGAGTTGGAACTACCTGCTCTAGCCAAAAGAAGGTCAGAACGGGGCACCCAAATGTGAGTGCGTGGAAGTTCATCCGATCTTCAGCACGATTTTCCCGTAGTTGGCGCGCTGCAGCATGAGACGATGGGCCTCGCCCGCCTGCTCCATCGGCAGGACATGCCCGATTTCGGGATGCAATTTACCCTGTTCAATCCACGGCTGCATGGCTTGTAAAGAGCGCGTGATCAGTTGGTGGTCCTTGGCCAGTACGCTGAGCCACAGTCCGTGCGCGCTGAGACTCCTGGCCATCATGACGCCCGCATCGAACTGCTGCCGCTGTCCGGTAGCGGTGCCATAAATGATGATCCTCCCAAACGGCCGGCAGCAGCGCAGGCTTTTGGCCGTGTGTTCGCCGCCCAGCATCTCGAAAACCGCATCCACGCCCTCGCCGTTGGTTAGCTCGCGCACGCTCTGCTCGTAGTCGGTCTCGCGGTAGTTGATGCCGTGGTCCAGCCCGAGCTTCTTCACCCGGTCAAGTTTTTCCTGAGACGACGAGGTGCCATAAGTCTCGATACTCAGCAACTTTCCAATCTGGATGGCGGCCGTGCCCACCCCACCGGCGGCGGCATGGATCAGCACACGACGCTGCTGCTGATCGTGGCGCAAGACCGGCTCCATCGCGTCCGATGTGAGTCCGGCCTTCCAATAGGCCAGATAAGCCGTCAGGAAGGCTACCGGAAATGCGGCCGACTGCTCCGAAGTCCAGCCTTTGGGCTGGGGCCACAGTAACTCAGGTTTCATGGCGATCTTCTCGGCGGCGGCGCCGTATTGGGTATAGCCCATGACGCGCTCGCCGGTACCCTCGACCACTCCGGCAAATTCACGCCCGGAAACAAATGGCGGCGGAGGCGTGCCGCTGTAAGACCCGCGGGTTGACATGGTATCGGCAAAATTGACGCCCACCGCTTCCACGCGCACCAGCACCTCGCCGGGCTTTGGCTGCGGATCGGGAACGTCGCGTACCTCGAGAACTTCGGGACCTCCGGAACGGGCGACGACGACGGCTTTCATGAATTCGATTCTACGATGCGGGCGGCGCTGCTGGAGCTAGCGATGGTGTGAAGGCAGGTACTACGCGGGCACGGTCATGAAATCCAGCGCACGCGCGATGTAGTTCTTCAGTTCGCGACGATGCACCACGGCGTCGAGCATGCCGTGTTGCAGCAGGAATTCGCTGCGCTGGAAGCCTTCAGGCAACTTCTGGCGGATGGTCTGCTCGATCACGCGCGGGCCGGCAAATCCAATCAGGGCGCCAGGCTCAGCGATGTTTAAGTCGCCCAGCATGGCAAAGGAAGCGGTCACGCCGCCGGTGGTGGGGTCTGTCATCACAGAAATGTAGGGCACCTTGGCGTCGTCCATACGGGCCAGCGCGGCCGAGATTTTCGCCAGCTGCATGAGGCTGACAACGCCCTCCATCATGCGCGCGCCGCCGGAGGCAGAAACTACTATCAGCGGTACCTTGTCCGAGGTGGCTTTCTCGATGGCGCGAGTGATCATCTCTCCTACGACGGCCCCCATGGAGCCGCCGATGAAGGCGTATTCCATAGCGCTTACTATGACCGGCTTGCCGTTAAGCTTGCCGCGCGCATTGATGACGGCATCGTTGAGGCCGGTATCGCGCTGCGAGCGCTTCAGGCGATCGGCGTAGGGCTTGAGGTCGGTAAACTTCAGCGGATCGGTGGAGACAATGTTCCCGTCTGTCGTCTCGTATTTGCCGTCGTCGAGCAGGTACGAGAGCCGGGTGCGGGCATCAATGCGAAAGTGCCGCTGGCATTTCGGGCAGACATGGAAATTCTGGTCAAGATCTTTTTTCCAGATAATCTGGCGGCATTGGTCGCACTTGACCCACAGGCCCTCGGTCTTCACGCGCTTCTCGCCCGAAGTATCGAGCTCGCCGTGTTCTCGCTTAAACCATGCCATAGTCAATCTTTGTATCTTATGATTTCGCTTCGTTGACGTTGGGAAGAGCAGCCCTGAGCCGTTCGACAGTTAACTGAGGATCGCCGACCTCCACGATCAGCTCATCGTAGCGCTCGTCCCGCAATTCAATGACGACCGTGTTTTCGGGGTTGTGTATATCCCAAAAGACCCGCTTGCCGTGTTGATAAAACGTCCCGGCGGTCAGCACTCCGGGAATGTTAGTGCCCGGCATTCTGATGCCGTGCCACCAACCCTGGGCAACGGACGGATCAGCTCGAATCCCGGCAATGTGTTGCAGCGGGATTTCAAGAGAACTCTTCAACGCCCAGAGTTTGTCGGCTCCCCGCACGTGCAATTCGAGGTTGCCACTCGCTATTGACAGATCAACCATTCAGGTAAGGATTCAGTGTAGCCGACGGGGAGAGAAGTTGTCGCGCCCCGGAAATTTTGAACAAGCCTACACCAGCTGAGGGAGTTTACTCGTTGCGCAAGGTAACCATGGGATCCACCTGGGTTGCTCTTCGAGCGGGAATATACGATGCAGCAATGGCGATTGCCGCCAGAAAAGCGGCAACACCGGCGAAAACGATCCAATCACCCAGGTTGATACCATAAAGCAAAGTCGCCATCACTCGCGTCGATGCCAGCCCTGCGATCAGGCCGATGCAAACCCCAATGACGGTGGTGATCACACCTTGACGAAGAATGAGCCGCAGAATGTCCTCACGTCGTGCGCCCAGTGCCAGGCGAATACCGATCTCTCGCGTGCGCCCCGCAACCGAGTATGAAATTAATCCGTAGAGCCCGATAATCGCCAGAACTACAGCTAATATGGCGAAACTGCCAATCAGATAAAACGGATAGCGTCGCAGGAACACCGCCGGGGACTGATTGACAATCTGTTCCATCGACCGCGGATCCACAATCGCGAGCTGTGGATCCAGTCCGCGCAGTACGGCCCGCACCGAACCGACCAGGCCTGCCGGGTCTTGTTGGCTTCGGACGACGTAGCCGAGGAAGATGGCGAATGCTGAATCCTGGTCCAGCGGGAAGTACATGGCGGGCGACGGTGGGTCGGTAAGGTTATCTTCAGCCACATCTCCAATGATGCCGACAATCTGACGGAACGGTTCATTAGGCGAAAAGGTGAGCCGCAGGCGCTGCCCGATCGGGTCCTGCCCGCCGGAGTAACGCTTCGCCCAGGCCTGGTTGACAACCGCGACCGGAGGAGCGTTGATCCCGTCCGACTCAGTGAACAGCCGGCCAGCGATGAGAGGGATTTTCATTACCGTGAAGTAGTCCGTTCCCACGCGCCGGCTAATGCAGGACTCTTCCAGACCTTCCCGGGCCGGCCTGCCTTCGACCACAAACCGATTCCGGAAGCGATTTCCAGTGGCAGGCAGTCCACTTACCGCCGACACCCCTTGCACTCCGGCAACGTTGCGTAGCCGATCGACGAACTCATGCTCGAAGCGCTGGCCACTGGGATTGGCGAACGGCCACTCTGGGGACCTCGGGTAGGATGCACCCGGAAGGTCAACGCCGAAAGTCAGGATGTGTTGCGCACTAAACCCCGGGTCTTGCTTTAACAGTTTGCGAAGGCTTTGCAGCATTAATCCGCCGCCGATCAGCAGCGCCATTGAAATAGCGATTTCGCCGATCACCACCACATTGCGAAGACGCGCATGTGCGCCGCTGGTTCCACCTCGCGATTCATCCTTTAACACCTCGCTCAACGAGGTTTGCGATACGGCAAAACCCGGTCCCAATCCGAAAAGAATCGCCGTAAGCACGGTCATACCACAGACGAAACCCAGAACCGGGAGATTGATGCCGGCGTCTCCCAGGAATGGCATCGTTTGAAGCTGCGCCTCGGGGATTGCTCCGACTAGCAACCGCACACCTACAACCGCTCCCACCACGCCGAGAATCGCCCCCAGCGCCGAAAGCAGCAAGCTCTCGGTGAGCAGTTGGGCCAGCAAATGGAGGCGTCTGGCGCCCAGTGCCGTACGCACGGCAAATTCCCGGCGCCGATCGATGGAACGAGTCATCAACAAGTTGGCAACGTTGGCGCAGGCGATCAGGAGCACAAAGCTCACCGCGCCAAACAAGATCAGCAGGAGGGGCCGAACGTTGCCGAGAATTTCGTCCCGCAGGCTTCCCACGGTCACGGAGACCGAAGCATCTTCCCTGGAATATTCCTTGGCCAGTTGCGCAGAAATACCTTCCATTTCTGCGCGCGCCTGTTCCGGAGTGACTCCCGGCGCAAGACGTCCAATCACGCTGAGCCAACGCAGGTTTCGGGCGGAGGCGGTGTATGGGGTGGCGTACAGGGGGACCCAGATTCGTGCCGCCCCCGCCGGCGCAAATTCAAAGTCGCGCGGCAGAACACCGACCACCGTGACCGGCTTATTATCCAGATGGATGGTGCGCCCAATGACATGGGGATCGGCCGCAAAGTCGCTTCGCCAGAAATCGTAACGCAGGATCGCCACCGGAGGTCCCGAACTCTCGCGCAGGTCTTCTCCCGCAACAAAATCGCGGCCCAGCAGCGGCTTGATACCCAGGGTCGAGAAGAACTCTGGCGTCACCATCGCGCTATAAATGGTTTTGGGATCGCCATTCCCAGTCAGGACAAAACTATCGTCGGAAAAGCCAGCCAAAGATGCGAAGCTTTTCGCAGTGTGTTTCCAGTCCAGATAATCGGGGTAGGACGACGTTTCGCTGCAGCAGGACGCCCGGCGATTCTCGCCCAACGTCACCAATCTGTCAGGTTGTTGGTACGGCAGAGGGCGCAACAACGCTGGATATAAGACCGAAAAGATCGCCGTATTGGCGCCGATCGCCAATGCCAGGGTGATCACCGCGACGGCGGTGAAGCCACGGCTCTTGCGCAGCATGCGCAGGCCATAACGAAAATCCTGCTTGAGCATTCCCATGGATTAACGACCCGACCTGCCTGGCCTTCGGGCCAAAGGCCGAATCGCGATGATTCACTACTTGTCGTTCGTTCAAATCGTAGCAGAACCGGCCGATTGTTCCTTGAGGTGGCGATGCCGACCTCGCGCAATCTCCGCGCCCGGATTGGTTTTGGCGCGTTCCTTTCTATACAATTTGCGGTTCTCATACATTTGGAGGCCAGCTGATGTCCTGGATGAAAAACGCAATCATCGCTCTCTTACTCACGGTGACCGCACTTAGTGCCGCGCAAACAATTCCTGAAGGCCGACTGATGCGTTTTCCGGATGTCTACAAGGACAAAATCGCCTTCAGCTATGGAGGCGATATTTGGCTGGTTGCCAAGGACGGCGGGGTTGCGCGCCGTATCACTAGCCATCCCGGGCAGGAACTTTTTGCCAAGTTCTCACCCGACGGTAAGTGGATCGCGTTTACCGCTCAGTACGATGGCAACTACAACGTCTATGTCATGCCTTCCGACGGCGGCGAGCCGAAACAGCTGACCTTCAATCCGGGAGGCGGCCACCTAAACGAACGCATGGGCTTTCATAACCAGGTCATTACCTGGACGCCAGACGGCAAGCGCATCGTCTTTCTTACCCGTCGCGACACCTTTAACGACTGGTTCGGCCGGCTGTATAGCGTGAGTATCGATGGCGGACTTGCCGAGCCGCTGCCGCTCGATAAAGGCGGCCTTACTTCGTATTCGCCTGACGGTAATCGCATCGCCTACAACCGCATCTTCCGGAACTTCCGCACCTGGAAGCGTTACCAGGGCGGCATGGCGCAGGACATCACGATCTATGACCTCAAGAGCCATGCCATCGACACTGTGCCCCACGAGGATTGGACCGACACATTTCCCATGTGGCGCGGCGATCTCATCTACTTCGATTCCGATCGCGGCCCTGAGCACCGCCTCAACTTGTACAGCTATAACCTGAATACGCGCGAGATCAAACAGCTTACCCGCTTTACAGAGTTTGATGTGAACTGGCCCAGCCTGGGCCCCGACGAGATCGTCTTCGAAAATGGCGGGTTCCTGTACCTCTTCGACCTGCATCACACAACAGCCCCGCAAGCTGACGATTTATCTGCCGGGCGACCGCGAACGAACTCGCCCACATTGGACGAACGTCAGCAAGCTGATCAGCGCCTTCGACATCTCACCTGACGGCAAGCGAGCTGTGTTCACCGCGCGGGGCGATGTCTTCACCGTTCCGGCCAAGGAAGGCAGCATCCGCGACCTGACGCGGACGCCAGGAATTCGCGAGAAATACGCAGTGTGGTCGCCGGACGGACGTTGGGTGGCATACATCTCGGACCGAACGGGCGAAGACGAGCTGTACATGACGCCGCAGGACGGGCTTGGGCAGGAAGTCAGAATCACGTCAGACGGCAAGATGTTTCGCTTGCCGCCGGTCTGGTCGCCCGACAGTCGGAAGCTGGTGTTTGCCGACAAAGAAGCGCGCCTCTTCTATGTTGACGTCCAGGAGAAAAACCCCGTCCTCATTGATAAGGGGCAATACGACGACATCAACGATTACAACTGGTCTCCCGACAGCCGTTGGGTCACGTACGCCAAGACATCAGAAAACCACAACCATGTGATCTATCTCTACAACCTCGAGGACCGCAAGAGTACGCCGGTGACGACTAGCGCCAGCGATAGCGCAGCGCCCTACTTCGATCCCGAAGGCAAGTATCTCTATTTCTTGTCCAACCGCGACTTCAACGAGGTGCTGGGTGTCTACGATATGGAGTTTGCCAACCCCAAAGCGGGCCGGGTTTATATCGCCACCTTGCGCGCGGATGAGCCTTCACCACTTCCCGTTTTGAGCGATGAAGTTGCAGGCACGCAGCCTCCTGATGTTCTGCTGCCGCCGGTTCCGGGCAGCCAGAAGCCATCGGCAAAACCGCCGGAGACAGCCAAGGCGAAGACGAAGTCTCCGGCTATACCGACTGAAGCCAGTGAGGAGAAGACAAAATCTGAAGTGGCCTCGGCGGAGCAGAAACCCGGAACACGGCCACCGCTGAAGAACTTCCGTGTGGATCTGGAGGGCATTCAGAATCGCATCGTGGCGTTGCCGATTCCGCCGGGGAATCTGCAAAACCTGTCTGCCGCCAAGGGGTTGATCTTCTACGTTACATCGCCCGTGCAAGGGCTTTCGGGGCCTTTGCCGGGAGAACAACCTGCGCTCCACGCCTTCGACCTGAAAGAGCGGAAAGATCATGTGCTGCTGGAGGGTGCCGATCAGTACGCGCTGTCCTTTGACGGAAAGAAGATTCTCTATGCCGCCCCGAAGTCGGGGCCGCAAGAAGGGTCGGAGGAAGGCGGCGGCGGTCCGCACATGTACGGCATCATCGACGCCAAGGTACCTTCCGGTGATGGAGACGGCCACGGCGCCGAAAAGAACCCGCTGGCGAAGGTTGGCGATGGGGCGCTGAAACTCGACAGCATGAGCATGCAGGTGGACCCGGCTGCCGAGTGGAAACAGATATTTAACGAAGTGTGGCGCCAGGAACGCGACTATTTCTTCGAAGCCTCAATGAATGGCGTCAACTGGGAGCAGCAGCGCGAGAAATACGCGCAGCTGATGCCCTATGTGGCCGATCGTCTGAGCCTCACCTACGTTCTCGGCGAACTGATTGGAGAGCTGTCCAACTCCCATACCTACGTGGGCGGGGGAGACTATCCCGACATTGACGCCGTCAATGTGGGATTGCTGGGCGCCGACTTTGCGCCTGACATAAGCAGCGGAATGTACCGGATCCTCAAGATATATCCGGGTGAGAACTGGAACGGAAATCTGCGTTCGCCCCTGACCGAGCCTGGAGTGATAGTCAAGGAAGGTGACTATCTGCTGGCAGTCAACGGCCGTCAGCTGCGGATCCCTCAGAACCCTGACGAGTTGTTCATCAACACCGTCAATCAGGCGGTAACTCTGACCGTAAACAGCAAACCTACTGTGGACGGCTCCCACAATGTGGTAGTGAGACCCATTCCCAACGAACTCGGTCTGCATGAACTGAACTGGATTGAGACCAACCGCCGCAAGGTAGAGCAGGCCAGCGGCGGCCGTATCGGGTATGTTTACCTGCCAGACATGAGTGCCGCCGGGCTGAATGCTTTCGTCAAGCAATATTTCCCGCAAATTCGCAAAGAAGGAATGATCTTCGACGTGCGCTACAACGGTGGCGGCTTCGTCGATCAGATCATCTTCGAGCGGCTGCGCCGGGTACTTTCCGGCATGGATTCAGCGCGCAACTGGGCATCCGACACCATTCCGACCAACGTCTTCTACGGGCACATGGCTTGCATCACCAACCATTACGCGGCGTCGGATGGCGATTTCTTCAGCTACTACTTCAAGTATTACAAGCTGGGCCCGCTTATCGGCGAGCGAACCTGGGGTGGTGTGCGCGGAATTCGCGGCGAGATCGACCTGATGGACGGCGGATACATCACCCGGCCGGAGTTTTCGATGTATGGACTCGATAGCAAGTGGCTTGTCGAGAACCGCGGCGTGGAGCCGGACATTGTGATCGACAACCGCCCCGACCTAGTCATGGCAGGACATGATCCCCAGTTGGAAAAGGCGATCGACATGGTTATGCAGGAGATGAATGCGCGCCCCATGAAGTTGCCGCCACGGCCGCCGGACCTGCCCGCTTACCCAACCGGACCGGGAATGTAGAGGAGTTGCGGGACGCATCCGACCTTTCTTGATGGCAAGCGGGACAGCTCTGCCTGGCCGGGGGCCATCTTTTCACGCCGACACGCCACCAGTGAGCAACCTCACGTCCCTGTGTGACCCAAAGCACAGCCGCCTGGGTCTGTCCTCATCTCATATATCTATCAGCAGCTCAGGAAACCCCTAGCATCCCAGGAACGAGCATGAACAAGGCGGAAATGCATCGAGTCACCAGCACGATCAGTGACGATTATCAGAACCGGTGGTTGCGAATCCAGCCATGAAAGCTTTCAAGGATACAGGTCATCTCTTCCGTTTGGCATCGGTATTCATGGCGGGGGGCATTTTATTTCTGGTGTTGCGCGGCTTTCTGGTCCCCACTAGTTTTGGCCAGTACGGACATTATCGCGGGAACGCAATCAAGGACTCCGCAACGCTGCCGGTTTCCTATGCCGGCCATGAAGTCTGCGAAAGCTGCCATGCCGACATTCTCGAAGTGAAGAGCAAGGGCGTGCATAAGCGAGTTGCCTGCGAGTCGTGCCATGGGCCCCTCGCCAACCACGCCGACGACCCTGGCTCAGTGCAGCCAGCGAAATTGGATACCGCCGTGCTTTGCGTTCGGTGCCACGAGGCTAACCTTGCCAAGCCGAAGAGCTTTCCCCAGGTCGTCTCCGCCGAGCACTCAGGCGGGGCCCCGTGCGACACCTGCCACCAGCCACACAGTCCCGCCATTAGCGCGGTTGCAGGAGGCAGCCAATGAGCATGACTCGCCGACAGCTACTCATTCTGTTGCCTGCCGCCGCAGTCGCCTGGAAGAGCATTCTGGCGGGAACGCCTGAGGCTTCGCCCAACTACAACATGACAGAGCATTGGTGGGGCATGTTGGTGGACATCACCAAGTGCATCGGCTGCGGCAGTTGTGTCCGCGCCTGCCAGATGGAGAACCATGTTCCCGACGGCTATTTCCGAACCTGGGTCGAGCGCTATCACGTCACCGACTATGACATTGAGAATCCCAAGGTAGATTCGCCCGACGGCGGCAAGAACGGATTTCCGCCTTCTACATTAAGTGGCGGCAAAAATTTCTTCGTCCCCAAGATGTGCAATCACTGCGCGGACTCGCCGTGCACTCAGGTGTGCCCGGTGGGCGCGACTTTTGTCAGTCCTGACGGGGTGGTGCTGGTGGACCAGAAATACTGTCTCGGCTGCCGCTATTGCGTACAGGCTTGCCCATACGGTTGCCGTTTCGTTGATCCCAAGAAGGAGACCGCCCAGAAATGTACGCTGTGCTATCACCGGATCACGAAAGGACTCACCACCGCTTGCTGCGAAAACTGTCCGACCGGTGCCCGCCAGCTTGCGGACCTGAAAAATCCCAACGATCCGATTCATGAGTTTTTGAAAACTCACAGTGTGCAGGTTTTAAAGCCTTACCTGGCCACCCGCCCAAAGCTGTTTTACAACGGCCTGGATGGCTCAGTGCGATAAGGAGTTTCTGTTGCAGATTCCCATTGATGGCTTCATGTATCCGAACGAAGTGGAACTCCAGTGGAGCGTGCTGATCGTGCTTTACCCATTCCTCACCGGGCTGGTGGCTGGCGCGTTCATTCTGGCATCGCTGGAGCGGGTGTTCATGGTCAAGGCCGTGAAGCCCACGTATCGGTTGGCCCTGCTGACGGCGCTTGCTTTCCTCATCGTCGCGCCTCTGCCGTTGCAGCTACATTTGGGACATCCAGAGCGTTCGTTCGAGATGTATCTCACCCCCCACCGCTCCTCCGCAATGGCGATGTTCGGGTTTGTGTACTTGTGGTACCTGCTGGCAGTGCTGGTGGTTGAAATCTGGCTCGACTATCGGCGCGACATCGTGGTGATGTCGCAAAGCGCCACAGGGTGGAAGCGGTTGGTGTATCGGGTGCTGACGCTGGGCTCCAGCAACATCAGCGAGCGTTCTCTGCATATTGACGAGAGAGTAGGCTGGGTGGTCACCGTGATCGGCATTCCCTCCGCCTTTCTCTTGCACGGCTATGTCGGCTTTATCTTTGGTTCGGTGAAGGCCAATCCGTGGTGGTCGTCGCCGCTGATGCCGGTAGTATTTCTTTTCTCCGCGATGGTCTCAGGCATCGCCGTTGTGATGTTGCTTTACATGCTGATGTGCCGGCTGCGCCGCGAACCCATAGACATGAGCTGCGTGGATACAGTGGCGAAGTATCTGTTCTACACCTTCATCATCGATTTCAGTTTGGAGATGCTGGACCTGATCCATCGCATCTACGAGGCCGACGAATCGTTCCGCAGCCTCGATTTCATGGTCCACACCCGTTTGTTTCTTTCGCAAGTAGTGATCCAAATCCTGTTAGGTACCCTCCTCCCAATTTTGCTGATTGGCGTAACCCAGGTGGTGAAGCTCGCGGACAAAGTGCGCAAACAGATTTACGTGGTCGCTGGTTGTTTGACCATGATTGGCATTTTCGCCATGCGCTGGAACGTGGTCATCGGCGGGCAACTATTCTCCAAGAGTTTTCTTGGCTATACCACCTACAAGATGGCTTTCGCCACTCGCGAAGGATTGTTGACCGCAATTGTGTTGACGCTCCTGCCATTTGTCATCCTGGGAGTTTTGGTAAAACTGCTGCCGCCCTGGGGAGAACAGAACGAAGAGCCACTATTGGTCGCGCTTTCCCGTGTAGCCGATTAGCAATGTCACATCGGGGTCGCCGCTTCGAAGATCGCGAACTGTGACGTGCGCACGATCGGACGCAACCATGCTTGTTCGGCGAAGACATTTTCGTGCTCCAGGTTGTGATAAATCACATAAACCTCGCGCGGAAACGCCATGATAGAGCGATGCAGGTTTGCCAGCACGTCGCGGAGCACATATTCCGGAAAAGGATTGAACAGATAAAGCACAACGGTCTCGCGAGGAAATTCAAAACAACGGGCGTCGCCGGTATGTGACTCGATAGCGAAACACTCTTGCCGCTCACTTCGATACCGCGCAATGTTCTGCTGAGCGACTTCATCTAATTCCGCAAGCAATTCCACGCCGATGATTCGCAGGAAGGGATACTCTGATGCCATTAGCAGCGTTCTTCCCTTGCCTGAGCCGAGGTCGATGAATGTGAAGCCATCGACGGCCAGGGGAAGACAATTGAGAATTTCGTGAAACAGGACGGGTTCTGTGGGCTGATACTGCCCTCCAGAGAGTAACTCGCGAAGACGGGTGCGCAGGCGTACGTTCGCCCACGTCGTGTCCACGCCATGCTCGAAGTCATAATCGATGTCGCCATACCGCGACTTGCGACGTGCCGGCGTGAGATCGCGCAAGAACTCGACAGCGCCTGCCGCATACCAGCGCAGGGCGCCAAATAGGCCTCGACTCCGGAGGGTGTCGCCGATCCAGGCCAGCCCGCCAGATCTGTCGTGATTGGGTTGTGGTTTTCGGCCGGCCACGGGAAGATAGTAATTGCGAGCGGCGTCCTGCGACAGTTTCGCCGCAACACGCCGCACCGGAATTACGCGAGATCGAACAGCAAGAACTCCGCTTCGCCGTTGGTGGCGGCGCTGGTCAGTTGCAGCTTGGTTTCGCCACTGACCGCCGCGCCATCGCCCTTCGCCAGCCTGGCGCCGTTCACGTCGAGTTCCCCGCTGACCAACTGCACCCAGGCATGCCGTCCCGGCGCCAGGTCCACTTCAACTTTCTTTCCGCTTTCAAGCAGGGAAGCATACACGCTGGTGTTCTGGTTGATGGTGGTCGAACCCTCGCGCCCGTCGTGCGACGCAATCAGCCGCAACTGGTTGCGTTTCTCTTCCGCCGGAAAAGTGCGGTCTTCATAGCTGGGCTTCAGGCCTTCCGCCTCAGGCAAGATCCAAATCTGTAACAGGTGGACCGGATTCTTGGACTGATTGACCTCGCTGTGCATGACGCCGGTGCCGGCCGACATGCGCTGCACGTCATTCCGCTTGATAACAGCGCCGCGTCCGGTGCTGTCGCGATGGTTCAGTTCGCCCTCGATGATGTAGGTGATAATTTCCATGTCACGGTGGGGATGCATTCCAAAACCCTTTCCGGCGCTGATCCAGTCTTCATTAATGACGCGCAAGTCGCGAAAACCCATGTGCCTGGGGTCGAAGTAATCGGCGAATGAGAAAGTGAAATGTGTGTCCAGCCAGCCGTGGTTGTTGTGTCCGCGCTCTTCAGACGGCCTGATGGTGATCATGATGCTCCTCCTGAATCTCTATGTCTAAGATGCTTTAACATTAAAGAAGATTCAAGGGCCGGCAACGGTGGTCAGGAGGAGTACTCCGGTTGTTTCCCCAACTTCCGGCAGAGGTCACCCAGGCGTTTCTGCTGTTCTGGACCGAGCACGCTCAAAAATTCGACAATCGCCGCAGCATGCTTTGGAAAAATGTCACGCAAGAGTGTTTTTCCTTTGCTTGTTAGTGCCACGATCAAGACCCGCTTGTCCTCCGGACACCTCTGACGGTGGGCCAAGCCTCGCTTCTCCAGATTGCCCACTACCATCGTCAAGTTCCCGCCGGTGGTCAGAACTTTCCGGGCAATGTCCGACAGCGACATCGGGCCCAAATGATAAAGGGCTTCCAGAACGGCGAACTGAGTCAGGGTCAGGTTGGCGTCACTGAGACCCTGGGAAGCGTAGTTGCGGGCCGAGTTGGCGGCGCGCATCAACTTGACATAGGTGCTCAGGGCCAGACGTTCTTGCGCACGATTGGACTGAGGTCGAATCACATTTGCCTCTGGTCAAAATACTACAACATCAAAGTAATCGCTGTATCCTGACTCCCGGGGCACTCACTTCAACCCGGCATGTTCCGCCGCCAGTTTAGCTGTCGAACTCCAGTCCATGTCTTCCATGCCGTGGCCGATGGCGCTCAGCATGTGATCTCGCAGCACACTGGCGAAGGGCAGAGGCGCATCCACCGCTTCAGCTGCTGCCAAGGCCAGGCGAATATCTTTGAGCCCCAGTCGCAGCTTGAAGCCCGCAGGCTGATATTTTTCCTCGGCAATAATCGCGCCATAGGTCCTATATACCGGTGCGGCGAACAGGGAGTCGGTCAAGACTTCCACAAAGCTGTGTGGATCGATGCCGTACTTGCGGGTGAGCGCGACGGTCTCTCCCAGCGACTCGATCACTGAAGCAATCAGGAAGTTGCCGCTCAGCTTTACCACGTTCGCCATTTCCGGTTTGTCACCAATGACGAACACACGTTGTCCCAGCAACTCCAGCAACGGCTGGCAGCGTTCCAGGGCAGATTTGTCGCCCGCCGCCACCACAAACAACTTTCCTGCCTCCGCCGCTTCGGGGCGTCCAAACACGGGAGCGGCGAGGTACTGCTGACCGTGTTTGCTGTGCTCTTGGGCCAGCTTTTGAGACAGTGCGACGCTGATGGTGCTCATCGAGATGTGCGTCGCGCCGCGCGGCAGATTGTCTATTACTCCTCCCGAATGCAGCACAGCCGATTCAACAGCGCGATCATCGGCTAGCATGGTGATGACGGTTTCCGCGTCTTTTACGGTTTCGCCCGCCGATTTGCCCACCTTGGCGCCTTCCGTGCGGAGTGGGTCTGCTTTCGACAGGGTTCGGTTCCACACCGTAACGTCATGTCCGGCGCGAAGCAGGTGACGGACCATGTGGCTCCCCATATTGCCTAATCCAATAAATGCGATTTTCACTGCGAACCTCTTTCATGTTGGCGTGCAGGTTGCACAGATGCCCCGAAGGGGCCTTCGGCTGCGCCTAAAAATGATGGCCGGCAAACCGGTAGCAGGCCGCGGTTGCTCATAGATTCGGTTGCACGCAGCATTCGCGGTATGATGCTCAGTTCGATGCCCAGAAAGAAAGCCAGACTATCCATTCACGAGGAGCGGCGAAAGTTCGGCCAGTCTCGTCGCGACGTATGCAGCCGTGTCGGTCAGGGCGACTGGAGTCCCAAGAACCGCGACTTTGAGGTTGTGGATTTGCTGCGCAAAGCACAGCGCGGGCGAATTTCCAAGCTCTTGCCCATTAAGTTTGCACGCATGGCAGCTTCGCCTTTCGGTTTCTATCGCGGTGCGGTTCCGCTGATGGCCGCGGACCTCGCCACGCTGCCAAACACCGGCATTCACTCGCAAATCTGCGGCGACGCGCATGTTCGCAACCTGGGAGCTTATGCCGGCGTGGATGGGCGGCTGATCTTCGACATCAACGACTTCGACGAGACCATTCGTGGGCCTTGGGAATGGGACGTAAAGCGCATGGCCGCGAGCCTTATGCTGGCCGGCCGCGAAGCTAAGAATGTAGAAAAAAATTGCAGGGAGGCGGTGCTGGCATTTGCGCGCAGCTATCGTGAATCGATGCATCTGTTCTGCGAGATGCCGATGCTCGAAGTGGCCCGTTATCAGGTGTTCCGTCACCTCAATGTCTCGCCGGTACTCGCCGCCTTGCGTAAAGCGGAACGGTCAACGCCCAGGCACAACCTCGATCGCTTGACTGTGCGACACGACGGGAAGTATCGCTTTCGCCTGTACAAGCCCCTGCAATTTCACCTGCCACGCCGGACCGTGGCGAAGGTCCTTGCAGGCTTGCGCAGCTATGTTGAAACCCTGCTGCCGGAACGCCAACACTGGTGTGCCGAGTACCACGTCGAGGATGTGGCTTTCCGTGTGGTAGGAACCGGCAGCGTCGGCGTACGCGACTACGTGGTTCTCCTGTTCGGCCGCACGATCAGCGATCCCGTATTCATTCAGTTAAAAGAAGAAGACGCCTCTGTGTATGCGCCATACCTTCCCGAAAGCCGGGCTTCCATGAATCAGGGGCAGCGCACGGCCGAGGGGCAACGCGCCATGCAGGTGCAATCTGACATTTTCCTGGGATGGACGAGCATTGCGGGCCGCGACTTCCTGGTTCGCCAGTTACGCGATCACAAGGCCGCCATCGAGAACGAAGATCTGGAAGGCAGCGGACTTGTGCAGTACGGGCGCGTTTGTGGCGAATTGCTTTCCAAGGGGCACGCTCGCTCGGGCGATTCGTGCGCGATTTCAGGATATCTAGGCAACAGCGACAAGTTCGATAATGCGATAGTCGAATTCGGCGTCGCCTACGCCGACCAGAGCACCAAAGACTACGAGGAGTTTTTGCGGGCGATCCGCCTCGGCAAAATTCCCGTGGCGCCCTCGCCTTCGACGGTTAAACCACATCGCGCGAAAACCAGAGCCTAGTCCCACGATTCGGACTCTTTCAATCGCGCGCTGAAGCCAGGCATGATGCCAATCGCGCCCCCTAACTCCCTAGAACTTCATCGCTCCGCGGCTGATAGCCATTGATGAAATCGTGGGCGCTCATTCGCCTCTTGCCTTCTACTTGCAGTTCCTGGATCTCCAGAGCAGTACCGTTCGCGAAGCCCATCAGCAAACGATCATTATCGATGGCGAAGCGACCCGCCTGCGTGATTTCAACCGTGGCAACCGGTATTGCTGAGTGGACGTGCAGCATTTTGTTGCGGAAGCTGGTAAAGGCTCCCGGCCATGGTTGAAATCCGCGCAAGCGGTTCCACGCGTCCATGGCGGCGCGCGAGAAATCAATAAGCCCGTCTTGCCGCTTAAGGATGGGAGCGAGCGTGGCCTCGGCATTGTTCTGCGGATGCGGAATCAGAGTCCCGCCCTTCAGGCCGGCCAGGGTGGTGAGCATGAGGTGGGCGCCCATCTGTGCCAGCCGCGTGGCCAGAGTGGGTGCACTATCCTCAGGCAAGATCTGTTCTTCGGCCTGTAGCAGAATGTCGCCAGTGTCCAGGCCGGCATCGATGCGCATGGTGGTCACCCCGGTGACACTCTCTCCCATCGCAATCGCCCATTGAATGGGGGCAGCTCCACGATATTTGGGTAACAGCGAGGCATGAAGATTAATATTGCCGAGCTTTGGCAGTTCGATCATCCATTGCGGAATGATGCGGCCGTAGCCGACCACGATGATCGCTTGCGGCGCTATGCTTTCCAACTGCGCGCGAAATTCGGCGTTGTTCTTGATCTTTTCAGGTTGGGCGAGCGGGAGGCCGAGGCTGAGCGCGGTCCGTTTCACCGGCGATTCCGCCAGTTGCATGCCGCGTCCGCTGGGACGGTCGGGTTGGGTCGCGACCAGCTTCACCCGGAAGCCGGCGGCCACCAGTTTCTCCAGCGTGGGCACCGCGAATGGTGGGGTCCCACAGAATACCAGGTCCATCATAGTTAGCAATTAGCAGCTAGCAATTAGCTGCTAATCCTTAGGCCTTTCGAAATCGCGACAAGGTTTCTGATTCAGGACACTAGTTGCTAGAAGCCATCTCATAAATACCTCCTCATCAAAATGAGGATGCAACCAAGCTGGACGAGCCCGAGGAAGTTGGCCTCGTGATACTCCCAACGGGTGACCAGCCGACGAAAGTTATGCAACCAGGCAAACAGTCTCTCGATCTTCCAGCGCCGGCAATATCTCCGCAGCTTGCGCCCGTCCTGCGTCTGGGGCTTGCGGCGGTTTACTTTGTGCGGCGCGATCAACTGGACGCCGTGGTGCTGTTGCAGCCGCTCGTCCAGCGGATCGCTGTCATAGGCGCGATCGCCGATCATGCGCTCGGGGGCCGCCGCCGTGAAGCGTTGCTCGACGGTGGCTTCGACGAAGCGAGTTTCATGTGGCGAAGCGCTTCCAATCCAGGCGGCGACAGGAAGACCATGGCGCTCCGCAATTGCCATGATCTTGGTCCCTTTGCCGCGGCGTGTTGGACCAACTGCACCGCCCCCTTTTTCGCCCCCGCAAAGGTGGCGTCGATGAAGGTCTCGGCCAAGTCCAACTGCCCGCGTGCCAGCAGGTCCTTCGCCAAAGCGCGCAGCACCTCGACCAGCGTGCCCTCGCCGACCCATTGCTGGAAGCGGCGGTGGCACGTCTGGTACGGCGGAAACTTGGCGCGCGGCAGCTCGGCCCATTGCGCTCCGGTTCGTAAGATCCAAAGCACGCCTTCCAGCACGCTTCGGGTATCCGCCCATGGCCGACCCCGTCGCAAACCGGGTGTCTTGGGCTCAACCAGCGGTTTCAGCACTTCCCACTGCGCATCGGTGAGTTCCATACCTACCGATGTGCCTGTAAATCCACTGCACCACAATTACTTAGTGTGGTTCGTATTTATGAGATAGGTTCTAGTTGCTGATTGCTAGTTGCTTCTTTACCATTCGCCCTGCTTGGCCAGTTTGCGGATCTTGCGCTTCATCATGTCGCGCTTCAGAGCGCTGATGTGGCTGATGTAGAGCTTGCCGTTGAGATGGTCGGTTTCGTGCACCAGCGCACGCGCCAGTAATTCTTCCCCACTCACCTCGATGGTTTTACCTTCCAGATTTTGCCCTCGCGCGGTGACCGAGCGCGGCCGCGTTACCTTCTCGCGGAATTCAGGCAGGCTCAGGCAGCCTTCATTGGAAGTGATTCGCCCTTCGGTGTGGATGATCTCAGGATTCACCAGCACAATCCTGGCGTTAGGATCCTCCTTGAAGCTGACGTCAATCACCGCGACCCGCTTGCTGATGCCGATCTGCGGAGCCGCCAGACCGACGCCATGGGCCGCGTACATGCTCTCAAACATGTCTTCGACAAGTTTCTTCAGGGCATCGTCGAATTCGGTGATGGGGGCTGCCGGTTTCTCCAACACCGGGTCCCCGAATTTCACGATTGGGTAGACCATTAGAAGTTTCGCAACTGTTGGCAGTAGCCTTCGAAATTTCTTTGCACTTCCAGCAGGGAATCGCCGCCAAACTTCTCCAGAGCGCACCGGGCCAGGGTCAGTGCGACCATCGCCTCACCTGCCACCCCTGCAGCAGGAACCACGCACACGTCCGATCGTTCGTAGGCGGCCTTTACGGGCTCACGCGTCGCGAAGTCCACAGAGCCCAAGGGGCGTCGCAGGGTGGAGATCGGTTTCAAGTAGCCGCGCAGGCGAATCTCTTCCCCGTTGGAGACCCCACCCTCCAGACCTCCTGCATGATTGGATCGCCGGGTAAAGCCGGTGAATTTACTCTTCGGCCCGCGCTCGTAGCCTATCTCATCATGCACCGTCGAGCCAAGGGAAGCGGCGCTGCGCACCGCATCTCCGATCTCCACAGCCTTTACAGCTTGCAGCGACATCAGCGCGGCGGCGAGTTGCGCATCCAGACGTTCGTCCCAATTCGCATAGGTGCCAAGTCCAGGCGGTACGTTGTGAGCCACCACTTCAAAAATCCCGCCAACAGAATCTCCGGTGCGCAGGGCGACGTCCACCTGTCCTTTCATGCGTGCCTCGATGTCAGGGTCGGCGCAACTGAGCAGTATCTCTTCTTTCGCCGCTACCGCGCGGATTGATTCCCAATCGACGGGCGTTTCCAGATAAACACTGCCGACGGCGATCACGTGACTCAGTACCTCGATGCCAAGTTCGCGCAGCAGGAGTTTGGCGACAGCTCCGGCAGCAACTCGCGCCGCCGACTCGCGTGCCGAAGCCCGTTCCAGCACATAGCGCGCCTCCGAGAAGTTGTACTTCACAGCCCCGGCGAGGTCGGCGTGTCCCGGCCGAGGCGAAGCCACGCGCTTGTGCTTGGCCGGATCGCCCGCTTCGACCGGCAGCGCCTCCGTCCAGTTCTGCCAGTCGTTGTTGGGCAGCAGCATGGCGATGGGCGAGCCGATCGTCTTACCATGACGTACTCCGCTAAGTATGTGCGCCTGGTCGCGTTCGATGCGCATGCGCCCGCCGCGACCATACCCCTGCTGCCTTCGCCAGAGTTCGCGGTTCACGAATTCCAGATCGACCGACACTCCGGCGGGCATCCCCGAGAGCAGCGCTACCAGAGCTTCTCCGTGCGACTCACCGGCTGTCGAAAAGCGCAACATGGTAATAAGAAGGGTGATTGTAGCTGATAGCGTCGGGATTTAGCAGTTGTCCGTTAGAGGCTCGCTGACCCGAAGCTGACAGATTATCTGAAACTGTCAGGCCTTCAGGCCTTCATCGGATTCCAGTATGACCTGGGCCATTGCCTGCCGCTCAGTATGAGTGATCGAAAGGTGAGCGCGGACCGCCCCGAGCTTTTGCAGAAACTCACCCGCTTTTCCATGAAAGGCCATTGTGGGCCGTCCACCAGGGAAGCGCCTGACTTCGACATCGTGCCACGTGACGCCCCGGCTCCATCCGGTACCGATGGCCTTCATGGCGGCTTCCTTGGCGGCAAATCGTCCGGCGTAGCGCTCTGCCTTATTGGCCTTGGATTCGCAATAGCGGATTTCGTCGGTGGTGAATACCCGTTCCAGGAAGCGCCGGCCAAAGCGCTCGATCGAGGCCTTTATGCGATCCACGTCCGCGATGTCGATGCCGGTTCCGACGATCATGCAGTTGCACCGTTTCCAACAAACTAACATATTGAGAATAATGGATTTTGTCATTTTGCTTGAGGGCCACCGAGGTGCTGGGCGACAGGAAATGCTTTGGCTTTGCGGGGTTGGCTGGTATTATGAAGGTGCTCGATTGATCGACGTTGTACGCAGCAGTTCCTGCTTTACCGCACTCCCTGCCGCTTCACATCCCGATCGAATTGCAGCTACATCAATATTGAAGGAACTTGTATCACCATGGAACAAGGAACGGTTAAGTGGTTCAATGACGCGAAGGGCTACGGCTTTATCAGCCGTCAGAATGGGGAAGACGTTTTTGTTCACTATTCTGCGATTCAGACCAACGGTTTTCGCAGCTTACAGGAAGGCCAGGCTGTCTCGTTCAACGTAGTCAAAGGGCCTAAGGGTTGGCAGGCTGAGAACGTACAGGTCCTCTAAGCTCCCGGGCTGAGGATCGACAAAAGGCGGCCAAATGGCCGCCTTTTTTACTTCCTTGGCCTCTGCGGTACGTTCCTCTAATACAATTACCCTCGGTTGGAGGCCGCCCGATGCGGAGAGTACTGCTGTTCGCCACGATTGCCGCTTTGCTCGGTTCGGGAATTGCGCAGAACCCGACGAGTAAGACCACTGCAACGAAGGTCGGCACCTCGGCAGTCTGGCAAATGCCAGCCACCTTCATCGCCAACGCCCACACCGCCTGCGATAAGTCTGCTCAGCCGCGAAGCTTTGGCGACTGTCTTATTGCCCAGATGCCGAAGGCGGGAGCGCCTGCCGCCGCAGTGGCCTTTACGAAGATGCTCTACCGCCAGAATGGAGGCGACGTGGGCATCATGAGCGGATTCAACGCCGTCGGCCCCGTGGATGTCGCCTGGATCGTTTATCCCTTGCGCGCAAACACCAATAATGGCCTGCTGCTGGTGAACGGTACGCCCGCCATTGTGAATGCCGAAGATATTAAGTTGCTCGATCAAAAGGGAATGGAACAGAGCTTTCAATTTCACGACCTGCTGAATCAGTTTCCCAAGGTCGGTGTGTGGCCGGGCGATCGCGATGGAACCACGTGGCCCAATACGCAGCAGGGCCCTAACAATGGATTGCAGTTCATCCTGGGCTATCCCCTGATTAATGGCTGTCACGCGTGCGCTCACGCCGGTACGGCGCTGTTCACCTGGAACTTCAGCGCTCAGGGAAAGTTTCTGGGGACGACGTTTATGGGGCTTACTCCGGCTCCATTGCCGGGCGCGAATACTCCGCCGCCAGGTTCCGGATCGAGCCAGTTCTAGTTCACACGCAAGTGGGGTCACACTCCCGCCGCGGCCACACCTTCATAGTGCCGCTGAGTGCGTGGTAGCTTCGCCGCGTAGCCCAACATCAGGAAGAGGGCCGTCGAGAGCAGGCAGATCGCCAACCGAAGACGGGCGAGCGGAAGCGGCGCCAAGTCCATGTATTTACCAAAGCGCCATGCGGCCCAATTGATGACCTGGGTCGGCACGACTGTCCAGATAGCGACGTAGAACCAGGCCCGCTCAGCCCCCTCGCCTACGGTGTCGCGTTTGGCGCGCGGGATCCAGTCGAAGACCGTCGCCAGCACCACGGCGAGCGCCAGCGGGTAGTAGCCGTAGCGATACAGATCGTGCAGCAGCCAGCGGCCATTGATAGAAGCCACGATCAACCCGATGAGGTTCAGCGTGTAGGGCACAATGATGTCGATCCACGCGGCGGTGTAGCACACCACGCGGTACGGCAGGTTAGGCTGATGCACGCCGTAGTGCGTGATGTACGGCGCCGGCTCACAACCGGGGATACGCCCTTTGAAGCCGCGCCACGCTACTCCGGCAACCACCATGGCCAGCCAAATCCAATGGCGGCGGTCCGGTCCATGCGTGTAAAGGTCGTAGGTGAGCGGATATCCCGGAAGGACCCAGAAGACCCATATCCAAATGGGAGCGTGCAGAACGCGATAGTACCTCTTGTTGCGTTCGCGGAAGACGGCCTGTTTCATACGCGAGTCTTAGGGTAGCGGCAATCAACCGAGGAGTGCAAGAAGCCGCAGTTCGCTTTTCGCTACGCGCAAGATGGCAGTTAGCAATTGGCATTTTGCCCGTCGAGCGTCGCAGCAGGGGCATTCCACTTTCTTCTCGGCTGTCACCGGACCGAAGACTTTAGTCCGACCGGAGAGACCTGATCTTGAATTAGCGAAGAGCGAATGGCGAACAGCGAAGAGCGTACTTCAGAACAGCTCCTGCGCGTTGTACAGCAACCGCCCATCCACCAGCCGTGCTTCCGCCATCAACTTGTGCTCGCGCAAGGGGCGCTTATCGTCGTCAATGTGCAGCACCATGTGGCCGTGGGCCGTTAGATAATCGCTTACCAGCATGCGATGGCATTGGAAGTACACTCGCTCGGCGCACATAATGGCCGTGTTGCTGTCGGCGGCGATTTCCAGCAATCGCTCGACTGCTCGCGCGAATTCCTCCGTCAGCATGTGATCGGCGTAGTTGCGGAACGAATCGTTGCGCAGGCCGGTGTTCGGAGAGTCCTTGAGGATCTTCTTGCGCCGCCCTCCCAGTTCCTTCATCCAGACATAGGCAATGCCATGCGCCGGCAATTCGACTTCGAGCGACTCGCGATTGAAATGCGGCATTCGGCGCGACATGGGAAATGAACGGATATCTACCAGGGTTCGAATGCCGTGCGCTTCAAGCGCGGCCACAAGCTCGTCCAAGCTGCGGGTGGAATGCCCGATGGTGTAGACCGTTGCCACTTACTGCGACACGCTCTCCAGGGCGGCGACGATGGCCTCTTCCTGTTCGGGCTCGACGGTGCGCAGATCGAGCAGCACACGTCCCTCTTCCACGCGCGCGATAATCGGCGTCCCCCACTGGCGGAGCCGCTCGCAAAGTTCATCTGCGTTTTGACTGCCGCTTTTCACGGCAAGCACGCGGGTTGGCAATGTCGATCCCGGAGCAGCGCCACCACCCAGCACCGAACGCGACTCGACAACTTCGATCTGCAAGCTGGGGCAGCTCGCACTCAACCGGTCCGCTAACTGTTGTGCGCGTTGCTCCAGCTCGTTTTTGGAGACGCGCATCATGCGCAAGGCCGGAATCGAATCATAGTCCTCGCGGAGATATGCGAGCAGCGTCGCTTCGAGCGCGGCATAGAACATCTTGTCCACCCGCAAGGCGCGGAACAGTGGGTTAGCGCGCAGCTTCGCCAGCAGGGCGCGATCGCCGCTGATCATGCCTGCCTGCGGTCCTCCCAGGAGCTTGTCTCCGCTATAGGTCACAATGTCCGCCCCGGCGCGCAGGCTGTCGGCGATCATGGGCTCGCCGCTTACCCCGACATTGCGCAAGTCGAAGATCTCCCCACTCCCGAGGTCTTCCATCACCGGAATGTTGTGCTTGCGTCCGAGCGCAACCAATTCCCCCAGTGACGGCTGCTCAGTGAAGCCGACGATCTGAAAATTGGAGCGATGAACGCGCAGAAGCAGCTTGGTCCGCTCAGAGATTGCGCCCTCATAGTCGGCAATTCGCGTGCGATTGGTGGTCCCGACTTCGCGTAGCACCGCACCCGACTTCGCCATGACATCGGGAATACGAAACGAGCCGCCAATCTCGACCAGTTCGCCTCGCGAAACCAGCACCTCCCCGCCCTCGGCCAGCGAGTTCAGTGCCAGCAGCACCGCGGCGGCATTGTTATTGACGACGATGGTCGAGACTTCTCGCTCCGCAGTGTTCAGCAGTCTCGCAAAAAGGTGGTCCAGGTGAACGTCGCGGCTGCCTCGCTCACCGGTGCTGAGATCGAATTCGAGGTTGGAATACCCTTGCGAAACCTCGGCTATGTGTTCCAGTGCCGCCTGGCTGAGAGGCGCACGCCCGAGATTGGTGTGCAGGATGACGCCGGTCGCGTTGATGACCGGGCGCAGTGAAAAGGCCAGCGACTGCTGTAACCTTTGATCAACACTCCCCGGTAATTCATCGAGCCGCGATCTGATCTGCGCCTCATCGAGCTTGCCGGCCGCGATGTCGGCGCGCAATTGCTCCAGCACCTCGCGGGTTGATACGATGGTCGCGCTTCGGCCTGCGTGCCGAACCAGGGCGTCGATCGCAGGAACGCGCAACAGTTCGTCGAGCGACGGCAGCAGGCGAAACAGCTCGGATTTGCCGGGAGCTTTCATGGCTGAGGGTTTTCGCTTGCACGCCACCCTGACGACGGACGAGTGGTTTACTGCGTTGGGGGAACGTACTCCTTGGGCTTCTCCGCGCCTTCGCCGAAGAAGTAGGCGTCCATCTGCTGCACGATAAATTCCTGGTGTTCTTTCTTCCAGGGTTGCAGGCGATATTCGTTGAGCAGCATCTTCATGTGCTCCTGCCACTGCTCCCACGCCAGCTTGGAAACGTTGTTGTAGATGCGTTGCCCGAGTTCACCATCGAATGGCGGCTCGTCCAGACCTTCCATTTCACGGCCCATCTTTACGCACTTCACCATGTGTGCCATCCAGAACTCCTCTTTCCCGCCCACGGCGGCATGAATGTCAACGTTTGATTCTAACGGCGACGGGCATAGAACCCAAATCGGCGGAAGCGTAAAGGCTGAACAGACCGGATTGTCCTCCCATAGGCAATCAATATGTGGGTCAGCTAATATTGTCAGTCGCAGAAATAAGCAGGACCGCTGCGGCATAATTTTTCTATTGGGGATGTCGTCTTTCTGCCGCTTCAATCGTCGATACAATGTCACCACCCGCGGCGCGGGTAGGAACCGAAAAAGGAAGGGAAAGAGGATGAGCAAAGTACGAGTCCTAGTGGGAACACGCAAGGGCGCATTTATCCTGGAGTCGGACGGCAAGCGCGAGAAGTGGGACGTCAGCGGTCCGTATTTCGCGGGCTGGGAGCTTTATCACATCAAGGGATCGCCGGTTGATCCGAACCGGTTGTATGCATCGCAGACCAGCGGCTGGTACGGGCAGATGATCCAGCGCTCCGATGACGGCGGAAAAACTTGGGAGGCGCCCGGCGGCGAAAAGATGCCCGTGCCTGGCGCGATGCCGCCGCCCGCAGCCAATAAATTCGTTTACGACAGTTCTCCCGAAACCGGCAAACCCCTGACCACGCACCAATGGTACGACGGCACGCAGAAACCGTGGGTGTTCAAGCGCGTGTGGCATCTCGAACCGTCGCTCACCGATCCCGACACGGTTTACGCAGGCGTTGAAGATGCGGCCCTGTTCCGCTCGACTGACGGCGGAAAGAGTTGGCACGAACTTCCCGGATTGCGCGGCCACGGCACAGGACCGAAGTGGCAGCCCGGCGCCGGTGGAATGTGCCTGCACACCATCATTCTCGATCCCAGCGATCCGGGCCGGATCTACATTGCCATCTCAGCCGCTGGCGCCTTCCGTACCGACGACGGCGGCAAAACGTGGAAGCCGATCAATCAGGGGCTGCGTTCGCAATACATCCCCGATCCGACGGCCGAGATCGGGCACTGCGTCCACCACGTGGCGATGCACCCGTCGCGCCCGGGCGTGCTGTTCATGCAGAAGCACTGGGACGTCATGCGCAGTGACAATGCCGGCGACTTGTGGCACGAAGTCAGCGGCAACCTGCCCACCGACTTCGGCTTCGTCATCGACGTGCATGCGCACGAACCGGAGACCATCTACGTTGTCCCCATCAAGAGTGATGGGGAGCACTTTCCGCCCGAGGGCAAGCTGCGCGTGTATCGCAGCCGCACCGGCGGAAATGAGTGGGAGGCGCTCACCAAAGGGCTGCCGCAAAGCAACTGTTACGTGAACGTATTGCGCGACGCCATGGCCGTGGATTCGCTGGATTCCTGCGGCATTTATTTTGGCACTACCGGCGGGCAGGTGTACGCGTCGGCGGACGCCGGCGACAACTGGGCCCCCATCGTGCGCGATCTTCCGGCGGTGCTTTCGGTTGAGGTACAGACACTGCCATGATCCGCGTCGTATTGCCGCAACATCTGCGGACGCTGGCAAAAGTCGGCAGCGAGCTAGAACTTGAGGTCGAGGGCCGAGTCACGCAGCGCTCGGTCCTCGACGCGCTCGAGGCCCAATACCCCGTTTTGCGCGGCACCATCCGCGACCACGTCACGCAACAGCGCCGGCCGTTCCTGCGCTTCTTCGCCTGCGAAGAGGACCTTTCGCACGATTCGCCGGACACACCGCTGCCCGATGCCGTCGCGTCGGGCAAGGAGCCTTTTCTCATCATCGGGGCCATCGCGGGGGGATAAGGAAGGCTAGGACCGGGGAGCTTGCGAGATGCGGTCAGCACGCATCTTCAGATAGGCGTACAAGCCCCGTATGGTCGTCCAGTCGCGCGAGATTATCAATTGCAGGATTGGTGCAAGATTGGGGTAAACCCCATTTGCTGGTGAAATGGCCAGTTCTATAAAGGGGAATGTCAAGAGAAACACTTCTCCCACGACCGGAAGGAGAGGAGATTTCCTTGACTTCCAGCCCCTGTGCGCTGGGCGACACGTTCTGTCCGGGTACGGACCTCACCTCTTCGCTTTTCGGCATGGCTTATATGCGCTGCGACGACGCCAATCGGTTTGTGAAACTTAGCAAGCGTTCCGGTTGTACGGTGTCAACCATGGTTCTATCTGAGGCTCGTGGCCTACGGCTTTTTCGGGTTGTCCGAGGGGGCATAGGGTTATCACAGAGGCTGGGTGCCGGAGGCACCATGCCTACAGGCCATTCTCATACTCACCCTCGAACCCGAGCGTCTCTCCAGAACCGGCTGCTCGTCGTCCGCAAGATCGGCGGAAAGGCAGAGGCTTTTCGGCACAGACGCTCAAGCTGCTTGCTGTTTTAGTTTCTCCGCGTCGAAGCTTTCTCCCTTCTTCCAAAGTGTCAGCGTAATCGCTGCAATCTTTCGCGCCAGCGTGAGACGAGCCATAGCTGGCTTCATGCCTTTGGCCACTAGTCCCAGGTAGAACTCGTGGAACGGCCCAGGACGCATGCTCGCCATGGTGGCGGTAGCTTTGAACAGACCTTTCAGATCATGGTTGTGGTCCTTGTTCAGCCCGCGAATGGAAACCACCTTCTTTGAGCGGCGCAGTTGGCCATCAGGGTAGCCATAGTCTCCGCTGGTGTGAATCTCCAAGGCCAGTCCGCTATAGGCCCACAGTTGCCGCTTGGTGCGAAACCGGTGTGGAGTTTGCAGCAAGGCAATCAGCAGCGCCGCCCGGATCGGTCCTACGTACGGAATCTGTCGCAGCTTGCTGCTGATGGAATGCTTGCGACTTTCCAGCAACAGATCGTGTCGGGCTAGTCGGCGCAAGCGTTGCATCGCATCCAGTTGCTCATACAGCCGTGCGGCACGGCGGCGAACCCCCGGTTCCCGCAGCTTCTCCAACCACTCTGCCCGATGGCGGGTGTAGTAAACGTCACGTCCCGCACAGGCAATTCCCCAGCTGCGATAGAGCGCTTTCAGCCGGTTCATCACTCGGATCTGATCCTCCATGAGGGTCAGATAGCTTCGGGCTAGCTCGCGCAGCATCCGCACTCCCGTCTCGCCGTGGTACACCGGCTTCAGATGATTGCCGCGCAGTAGCTCGGCCAGTTTACGGGCGTCGATGCGGTCGCTCTTGCTACCCGTTTTCAAAAGAGCGTTTTTACGCGGGTTGCAAACCACCAGATGAGTGACGTGAGGTTTTAGCACATCGTACAGCCAGGCCGCCCAGGTTCCTTCTTCAAAGGTCACCGACAAGTTGCCCCGCAGCCCGGCCAGGAACTGCAGCAGGGTTGAGGCTTTGGTTTCCAGAATCGATTCCATCACCAGCTTGCCGCTGGCATCCATAACCGCTACCGAGATCGTTGCTTGATGAACATCCAGCCCAATATACTTTTCGCTAGTCACCAGGGTGCTCCTTTCGTAGGCGATGAGCTTCACACTCACAACCTATCCCAAGGGGCGCCCTTTTATAATGCGTTCTCGTTAACAACGCATCCGCGCTTGGTTCAGGAACTCATTTCGCAGTAACCCAACTGCCGCAACCCCAACCCGAATACCAAGCCAAGTGAATGTTAAGCGGCCGCTGGCAGACACTTTTCTTCTGCTTTCCTATCACCCTCAGCGGCCAGCGAATTGTGTCGTGCTTCTCTGCACTGACAAATAGGTCGGACTCCCCCTCGGGTGCATCCGGTAACGAGAATTGTCCATCCGGGTTGGTGACGACCGATTCGGATAACGGTTTCCCATCTGCTGAAACAATCTGAACAGTCGCACCTTGGAGTGGGACAGCGGTACCATCTAACACGACACCGCATACCCGCTTGGTCGTGATTCGCTTTGCCGAGCACGAATTGGCACCAGCGCGTATCGGGGCAGTCACCACAATGACAGAAAGGAGCACAACGGATAAAAATTTTATTATGTGCAATAAACCGTATTCTGAGTGTGCGGCAACATCATAATTGGCAATAACAGGACCCTACCTCACCAACCCTCGCTCTATTCTCCCAGCCAGGCGCCGTACGGCCGCAGTCGCTCGATGTGGTCGCAGATAATCTTGACGGCGCCCATGAGCGGCACCGCTAGGATCAGCCCCATCGCGCCCCACAGCCATCCCCAGAAAAGCAGGGAGATGGTGACCGCCAGCGGGTTCAGCTGCAGGCGCTTGCCCAGGATCTTGGGATAGAGAACGTTCATGCCAACCAAGTGCAGCCCCAAGACAGCGGCGACCACGATGAGGAATGTGGCCGTTGTCAGGTGCCCAAGGTCGGCGATGAGCGGCGGAATGATGGCCAGCAGAACACCGAGGTAAGGAATCAGGCTAAGGAATCCGCTGATGGCCCCGAGGAAGTAGAAGTAGGGCAGGCCCAGCATTCCGAAAATGGCAATGCTGCACACACTCAGGAAGATGCCAATGATGAAGTTACCCACAATGAACGAGCGGATCATGCGCGCAATCAGACCCAGCATGACGTAAGCGGTATTGCGGTTTTCCATACTGAACAACATCACCGAAGCCGAGCGCACGTGGTCCTGCCAGCTCAGCATGAAGAAAACCAGAAAAGGTACGAAGGTGATGGTCAGCACCATCTCCGATACCGAGCTGGCATTCCTGCTGACCATGTCGGTCCAGTCACTCGATTGCCGAACGGTTACAGTTTTCTTGTCCGCTTCCGAGGAAGGCAACATGGTCTCGGTGGTCCGCTGAATCTGTTCGGCTTCCTCCCGCAACCCTCCCATCATCTGTTGAATCCTGACCTTGTACTGCGGCAGCTCCTGCATGAACGACAGAGCCCGGTTGTAGGAGAGATAAGTGGCTGCGCCCCCAGCGGTCACCAGCAGCAGCACGGCTATCAGAGATGCCAGGGCATTCGGTATGTCAAACCGTACGAGAAAGTCAACGAGAGGAGCGAGGACGAAAGCGATCAAGATGGAAACCAGAATAACCACCAGGATCAGCTTGGCAAAATACAGCATGGTCAGGACGGCGCCCATCGCAAGGATGAGCAATGCCGATGCCTGGAGGCGCAGAATACGGCGACGCTCCAACTCGGCGACGGTGGAGCGATTGATCGATACCTGCGGAATCGACGAAGGTTCGCCAGCCGCGTTCTTATCCACGTCGGGATCGGGGGCCTGCGTCCCTTGAGGCTCCAGATTGTCCAGCAGCTTTTCTGGCATTTCGCCTATGGTACTCGCATAACTCCCAGATTCGGAACATGATACTTTTGCTGTGCCGCAGATGGGAAATACTTTTACGACAGCGCAGCCAGTTGATCAACCTCGCCGCATCCTGGCGTTGGATTTCGGCGCGCGCAACATCGGCCTGGCGGTAAGTGACGAGCTGGGAGTCACGGCCCAGGGCCTGCCGACTTTACGCCGCAGCAACAAGCGCAACGACCTGGACCACCTGCGGCGCGTGATCAAGCAATTCAACATCGCTGAACTGGTGATGGGACTGCCGCTGCGCATGAGCGGGAGCGAGGGCATTCAGTCCGACAAGGTGCAGGTCTTCGCGGAAGAATTACGCCGCAAGTTCAAGCTGCCAGTGCACCTGTTTGACGAGCGGCTGACTTCAGTCGAGGCCAATCGCCTGTTGCGTGAAACCGAAATGAGCACTCACCGCCGGGCGGAGGTAGTGGACCAACTGGCGGCAGTGCTGATTCTGCAATCATTTCTGGAATTCCGGAAAAACAGTGGTGGGTAAGATCGCGCGCTGAGGGTTCTGTCCAGCGGATACGCATCAGCCGGGATATCGGCTATCAATGAGCTTGCTTATGTCGTCGTGTTCAACGAACTCGCCCCGGTCGGCGGCGGCCAAGCCTTTCCCAACCTCCCGCAGAAACCATTCATCGTAGTCCACGAAGCGCTCTACCGCCTCTCGCACGATTGCCTTCGTGTCCCGGCCCTGCTCGGCGGCAAGCCGGGTGAGTTTAGCTTGCATATCCGGAGTGAAATCCACTTCCATGCCTTCAGCGTATGACGCCGAAAAACAGGTGTCAAGCGTGAGTCGATGAGTTCTGGCCTGCGCTGCTTGTCTGCGGTGCAGCGCACAGCCGCTAGTTTTCATCTAAACTGCTGTATCCCATGCGGACGTTTTTCAAACTCGTCGCGGCGGTGGTGCTGGCGTTTGCAGTGTGGTTTGCATGGGCGGCCCTGCTGCCCTTGAAACCCTCAGAGACCAAGTTCGTACTGCTTCGTCCGGGCTGGAGCACGCGCCATATTGCCCAGGATTTGCAGCGCGAAGGCGTCATTCGCAGCTCTGCGGCGTTCCTAATGCTGCAATACGCCGAAGGATTGAAGACCCTCAAGGCCGGCGAGTACAAGTTCGATGAACCTGCCAACGCTATGCGGGTATGGCGGCGACTGGTGCGCGGCGACGTTTATGCGCGCACCGTCGTCATCCCCGAAGGCTATAACATGTTCGACATCGCCGGCGTGGTCGAGCAGGCAGGCCTGGGGACGGCGGCCGATTTTCTCACCGCGGCCAGGGGTGACTTATTTCTCCTGCGCGAGATTGATCCCAATGCGCAGTCGCTGGAGGGATATCTCTTTCCTGACACCTATCAGTTCACGCGCATCGACACAGCTCATGATCTGGTAGCGGCGATGGTGCATCGGTTTCGGCGGGAAGCGCAAAAAGTCGGGCTGCTGGGTAATGCTGACCCACATCGCGTCGTGACCATGGCCTCCATCGTGGAGAAGGAAACCGCGGTGCCGGAAGAGCGGCCCTTGGTGGCCAGCGTGTACTACAACCGGCTGGCCAAGAACATGGCGCTGGGAGCCGATCCCAGTGTGATTTACGCAGCCCTGCTGGCCGGACGTTATCGCGGCACCATCTATCAGTCCGACTTGCAATTCGATTCTCGGTATAACACCTACAAGTATCCCGGGCTGCCTCCCGGCCCCATCGCCAATCCGGGCATCGCCTCTTTGCAGGCGGCGCTGCATCCCGCGCAAAGCGATTTCCTGTACTTCGTCAGCGACAACAATGGCCATCATCGTTTCGCCCGCACCATGGAAGAACATGCTCGGAACGTAATCGCATATCGCCGCGCGGTGGCTGGCCCGCAGTAGGGCAAGGAGGTGCCAGCAGGGCAGTTCCTTGTGAGGAAGCCCCGGTCGCCGAATTAGCGGCATTCGACCTCGATAAGTGAGACAATAAGGTATGACTTACTATCGAGTTGAGTTTCCGGCCGGGACTCCCAAGCCCCATCACCCCAAACGGTTTCGCACCGAAGAAAAGGCGAAGCAACACGCACGTAAAGTCCTTGGCCTGAGCGAGGAAGGCATCCTGGCATCAACGGTCGCAATTCTCCCCGTCAGCAGCAACGAAACCCCGCCATCATGATCTGCCCTAGCTGTAGCGGCGAGTTGTCGAAAGTGTGGCAGCCTCAACAGGCGGTCAACTCCATGCCGATTGCGCGAATGCAATGGCACTGCGGGACCTGCGGTGCGTCCTTCAATCGCGAGCAATTACGCACTCCGCCCAAGCGGCACGCCCATGCCCCGGCCGAGTCGGTCTTCCTTAAGTCCTGACGGCATAGCAACTTGCGTATGAAGTTGGCGGGCAAGCCTGCGCTCTTTGACCTAGGGGTCATTGACCCCACTTTGCTCGGCATGTTACAAAAATCTCGCCTTTTGTGCTGCGCCCTTTGTGTGCCCGAAATGTGCACATGAATCGGTGCAAGTGTTCCCGACGCGGCCAAGCCTCAACACTTCTGTCTTGAAGTGGAAGCGCGTTTCCGGGATTCCAGCAGGTCCAATGCATAGGTTTTCTGGCGATCTGTGAAGACGCAAGCTAGAAATCTGTGCGCCTGATCTGATGGTGGTCATCGATCTCGTGGAAACGCTGCCTGCGATTTAGGGCAGGAGAGCGCAACAATCTTAATGTCATTTTACGGGTGCGTCCCGGCGAAACGGGCGGCGCCCATCGGAGGAATCATATGCACACCTGGCTCGCTGCCCTGCGGCGGCTGTCACCTGCGAACGTCCATTTCAGAAGCCCGATCAGGCTGCTGAGTGCGACCCTTACCGTCTTAATGCTGAGCGCGACGGCGGCTTTCGCCCAACCCGAGGCTGCTGGAGAAGCCAGCCTAAAGCTCCCCGATCTGTCCTCGGTTAACTTCCTCGGCATGGATGGCCACAAGATACTGCTGATCGGCATCCTCTTCTGCTTCTTCGGACTGCTGTTCGGATTGGCAATTTACATGCAACTCAAGAACTTGCCGGTCCACCGCTCGATGCGGGAAATCTCCGAACTGATTTACGAGACCTGCAAGACCTACCTGATCACGCAAGGCAAGTTCATCCTCATCCTTGAGAGTTTTATAGCGGTGATTATCATCCTGTACTTCGGCGTGCTGCTGAAGTTCGATATAGGGCGAGTGATCATCATTCTCTGCTTCAGTCTTATCGGCATCGCTGGCAGTTATGGGGTGGCATGGTTCGGTATTCGCGTTAATACCTTCGCCAACTCCCGCACCGCCTTCGCCGGATTGCGCGGCAAGCCGTATCCCATATATGCGATTCCGCTGAAGGCCGGCATGAGCATTGGCATGATGCTGATCTCCGTCGAGCTGCTCATCATGCTCTGCATACTGTTGTTTGTGCCGGGTGATTACGCCGGCCAATGCTTCATCGGTTTCGCCATCGGCGAATCGTTAGGAGCGGCTGCGCTGCGTATCGCGGGCGGTATCTTCACCAAGATTGCCGACATCGGTTCCGACCTGATGAAGATCGTCTTCAAGATCAAGGAAGACGATGCACGCAATCCCGGCGTTATCGCCGACTGTACCGGTGACAATGCCGGCGACTCGGTTGGTCCCAGCGCCGACGGCTTCGAGACTTACGGCGTAACCGGCGTGGCGCTGATCACGTTCATCCTGCTGGCTGTGAGAGACCCCAAAGTCCAGGTGCAGTTGCTGGTTTGGATTTTCATCATGCGTATCATGATGCTGGTCTCCAGCACCGTGGCTTATTTCCTGAACGAAGCAGTTGCCAAAGCCCGCTACGGCAACGCCGACCAGATGAACTTCGAAGCACCTCTTACCTCGCTGGTGTGGCTCACTTCGATCATCTCCATTGTTCTCACCTATATCGTGTCTTATCTAATCGTGCCAATCCTGGGAGGCGATCAGACACAATGGTGGAAGCTGGCAACGATCATCTCCTGCGGAACGCTGGCCGGCGCTGTGATTCCTGAACTGGTGAAGGTCTTCACCTCGGTTACTTCGCGCCACGTGCGCGAGGTGGTGACCTCGGCCGATGAAGGCGGCGCTTCGCTCGGCATCCTGTCGGGCTTCGTGGCCGGCAATTTCTCCTGCTACTACCTCGGCTTTACCATGGTCAGCCTGATGGCAATAGGGTCCTACGTCAGCCAGTTCGGGCTGGGTGAGCTGATGCTGGCTCCCGCAGTATTCGCCTTCGGCCTGGTCGCCTTCGGCTTCCTCGGCATGGGGCCGGTCACCATCGCCGTGGACTCCTACGGTCCGGTGACCGACAACGCGCAGTCGGTGTACGAGCTGTCGCTGATTGAAACTATTCCGAACATCAAGGGCGAGTTGCAGAAAGACTACAACATCAGCGTGAACTTCGAGCGCGCCAAGCACCTTCTGGAAGAGAACGATGGTGCCGGCAACACCTTCAAAGCCACGGCAAAACCGGTGCTCATCGGCACCGCGGTTGTGGGTGCAACCACCATGATTTTCTCCATCATCATGGCGCTCACTAAGGGCCTGTCAGAGAACGTGGGCAAACTATCGCTGCTGCATGCGCCGTTTGTTCTAGGCCTGATCAGCGGGGGCGCCATCATCTACTGGTTTACCGGCGCTTCCACCCAGGCGGTCACCACCGGCGCCTATCGCGCGGTCGAGTTCATCAAGGCCAACATCCATCTGGAAGGCTCGGAGAAGGCTTCGGTGAGCGACAGCAAGAAGGTGGTCGAGATCTGCACTAAATACGCGCAGAAGGGCATGTTCAACATCTTCATTGCGGTGTTCTTCGTGACCCTCTCCTTCGCGTTTGTGGAGCCGTTCTTCTTCATTGGTTATCTCATCTCCATCGCAGCGTTTGGCTTGTATCAGGCTATGTTCATGGCCAACGCCGGCGCTGCCTGGGACAATGCCAAGAAGATTGTGGAGGTAGAACTGAAGCAGAAAGGCACCCCACTGCACGATGCCACCGTAATTGGCGACACCGTGGGCGATCCCTTCAAGGACACCTCGTCGGTGGCCATGAATCCGATCATCAAGTTCACCACGCTGTTCGGGTTGCTGGCGGTTGAGCTGGCGGTGCAATTGACTGCGACGCAGGGAGCGGGCCTAAGCCACATACTGGCTGTCGTCTTCTTCCTGGTGTCGTTCACCTTCGTATGGAAGTCGTTCTACGGCATGCGGATCGTCAAGGCCGCAGCCTGATTTCAACCCTGCTAACCGCAAACGCCATCCCACGGGATGGCGTTTTGCATTGTCCCTTGAATTTGTCATCCCGAGCGCAGCGGAGCGGAGTCGAGGGGTATTGCGGTTATTCGCCGCTCACGGTGCCGTTGATTGGAGTAGCCGCCACCTAACAGATATACTGCCCGCCATGCGCGATCTGCAGCTTCAAATCGAGTCTCTCTATGCGATGGGAGCGCAAGCAGCCGGAATCCCCGAAGCTGGCGAGGCCTTTTCGCGCTTCCGCGATGCGCTGACGGCGGGGACCATTCGCGCCGCGGAAAAGGCGGAAGGCCGCTGGCGCACCAATGAGTGGGTGAAGCAAGGCATCCTGCTGGGTTTTCGCATCGGCAAGCTGGCGGAGAGCGGGGACCCGCACGTGCTCTCCTTCGTTGACAAGGATACCTATCCGATTCGCACCTTTGCCGCCAGCGACCTGGTGCGCATTGTCCCCGGCGGCTCATCGGTGCGCGCTGGAGCTTACGTTGCGCCCTCGGTCATTTGCATGCCGCCCATGTTCATCAACGTCGGCGCCTATGTTGATGAAGGCGCAATGATCGATTCGCACGCCCTGGTCGGTTCCTGCGCCCAGGTGGGGAAGCGGGTACACATCAGCGCCGCAGCGCAGGTCGGTGGCGTGCTGGAGCCGATCAACGCATCGCCCGTCATCATCGAAGATGACGTGCTGATGGGCGGAAACTGCGGCGTCTATGAAGGCACGCAAGTCGGGGCGCGCGCCGTGCTGGGAGCCGGCGTGATACTGACGCGGTCCACGCCCTTGTTTGACACTGTGCGCGGCGAGATCTACCGCGCGACCTCGACGGAACCACTGCGTGTGCCGGAGGGTGCTGTTGTCGTGCCTGGCTCGCGCGCCATCACCAAAGGCAAGGCCGCCGAGTGGGGGTTGTCGCTCTACACTCCCGTGATTGTGAAATATCGTGATGAGCGCACCGACCGAGGTGTGGAACTCGAGGACATATTGCGGTAGGCCAGAGGCGGCCTTTAGGTTCACGTATGAGTTTGTCATTACGAGCGGAGCGAGGAATCTGCTTTTTCTCACGTTGGAACGAAGCCCGGAAAACAGCAGATCCTTCACGGCCTGAAGGCCGTTCGTGATGACAACTCAGGATGAATCGCGATCCATGGTCCAATCCACCAAGCAACGCCAGAACATTGCCCTTCTGACCGCCGCCATCATTGCGCTGGCTGCCCTGTTGTTTTGGCGCTTTGACGGACAAACGACGCTGCTTGTTGCCATACTGCGCTGGGCCGCGCTCGCCTCCTTGGTGGTTTATGGCTGTCTCAGGCGCACGCTGACCGCGTGGATCTTTATCGCGATGCTGCTGGGAGCGGCTGTCGGACACGATTTCCCCAACGTCGCTAATAACCTGCGAGTGCTGGCGCTGATTTTTCTGCGCCTCATCAAGACAATCATCGCGCCTTTGATCTTCGGAACGCTCGTGGTCGGAATCGCAGGCCACTCGAATCTGCGGCAGGTTGGCCGGCTGGCTCTTCGCTCGATCATCTACTTTGAAATTGTCACTACTGTCGCTATCTTCCTCGGACTGGCCGCCATCAACATCAGCCGGGCCGGGGTCGGTGTGCAGTTGCCGGCCACTCCCGCAACCGAGACGGTTCCGGTCACTAAGCTGAGCGCGCAAGACACCATCCTGCATATCTTTCCCGAAAACATTGCGAAGTCGGTGGCGGATGGCGCGGTGCTTGAGGTCGTCGTCTTCAGTCTGATTTTTGCCGTGGCCCTGGCCATGATTAACGAGCAAAAGCGCCGGCCCATGCTGGCGTTCTGCGAGAGTCTGAGCGAGGTGATGTTCAAGTTCACCAACCTCGTCATGTACATGGCCCCACTCGGTGTCGGCGCGGCGGTGGCCTACACTGTGGGACATACCGGGATTGCCGCGCTGGGCAGTCTGTTGAAGCTTCTCTTGACGTTTTATACCGCACTAATCGTATTTATTCTGGCTGTCCTGCTGCCGGTCGCCATGATGTTCCGAGTCCCGCTACGGGCGTTCGTTCGGGCCGTGACTGAGCCGGTCACCATCGCCTTTGCCACCACCAGTTCTGAGGCTGCCCTGCCTCGCGCCATCGAGGCAATGGAAGCTATCGGCGTTCCACGACAAATCGTGGCCTTCGTCATCCCCACCGGCTACAGCTTCAACATGGATGGAGGTTCGCTGTATCTTTCTGTGGCGGCGATCTTCGTTGCCCAGGCCGCGGGCATTCATCTTTCGCTGGGACAGCAGCTCATGATGATGCTGACTCTCATGCTGACCAGCAAAGGGATTGCGGGCGTCTCGCGAGGCTCTTTCGTCGTCCTGATGGCGACGGCCGCTTCCCTCGGTTTGCCAAGCGAGGCGGTGCTTCTACTTCTCGGGATCGATCCAATTCTCGACATGGGCCGCACCGCAGTCAACGTGCTAGGCAACTGCCTGGCTTCGGTGGTGATGGCAAAATGGGAAGGCGAATTCGGCACGGAAGTGCCCTCGCCGACAGTTAAGGAAGCGGTGTTGCAGTAATGCTTAGTGTGGCGAAAATTATCTCGCTGGAAGGGCCGGAGGCCGGACTCTGCTGTTGATTTGCTGCGCTCGCATTTGCAGATGCTTCTGGCGAAAGTGTCCGATGGCACGCTCGCCCCAGACCTTCACAAAGTAATGGTTCAGCCCCGCCCCGATTGCCGAGCTGATTAGCGGAATGAGCCTCGCGGTCCACTTCTCCACGATTTCCGCGCTGGCCTTCACAGCGATCCGCTGAATGACCCGGGGAACAAACTTGGAAACGAACTGCTTCTCCAGTAGTTCGCGGCTGATGTCCACCCCCGCGGCGCTGGCCGCGGCAACCCACAGTTCAGCCTCTTCCTCCTCGGTGTTATACGGGAAGCCGTAAATGAGGCTGAGCTTCTGGATCATGCGCAAAGTGATTGCCGACAGGATGCCGAGATCGGGCAGCACCGTGAACATGCCGCCCATACCGAGGCCGGCGCCTTCGACGGTGGCCAAACGCGTGTGCGCACGAACGGTCTGTTCCGCGATGTGGTCCAATATGCCTGGATCCACCGAATACACGCCCTCATAGGTCAGGGCTGGCAGGTCATACGCTATGCGCAGTTGTTCGAGATACTTGTCGGGATTCACTTTGACGGTGGAGTAGGCTTTCATGAAGGCGCCGCGCACGGCACTCTCCACGCCCCGCCTCATCCACGATTTGTTTGTCCGGTTTGTCATGTTGTCAAACTCAAGTATAAGCGCTTGCCCTGCTTGGCGGCTCTTGCCCTGGGAACCTTGCCCGGCGTTCCTGTGCTAGCATCGAAAGTTGCAGATGCCAATAGGAAAACTCCAGGTTGTACCGCTGGGCGGACTCGGCGAATTCGGCATGAATTGCATGGCCATTCGCTGGGGCGACGACATCATCGTCATCGACGCCGGGCTCATGTTCCCCGAAGCTGAGTTGCTGGGCGTGGACATCGTTGTCCCCGATATTACCTACCTGATCGAAAATCGCGCTCATGTCCGCGCCATTGTTCTCACCCATGGCCACGAAGATCACATCGGCGCACTGCCTTGGATACTGTCGGAGCTGAACGTTCCAGTCTACGGCACCGAATTCACCCTGGCCTATGTGGAAGGCAAACTGGAAGAGCATGGTCAATTGGATGATGCCGTGCTCAACGAGATCAGGCCTGGCGAGCGCTTCAAGGTGGGACCGTTCACCATCAATCCCATTCAGGTCACGCACAGCCTGGTGGATTGCGTCGCGTTGGCTATTCACACGCCGCTCGGCACCATAATCCACACGGGCGACTTCAAAGTCGATCCCACGCCGACGGACAATCGTCTGTTCGATCTGCATTCCTTTGCGGAATATGGCAAGGAAGGGGTGCTGGCGCTGTTTCAGGACTCAACCAATGTGGAGCGCCGCGGCTACACGCCGAGCGAACGTGCGGTGCGGGCGCGGTTCCAGGAGATCTTCTCGCGCGCCGAGCGCCGCCTGTTCATCACCTGTTTCTCGTCTTCCATCCACCGCATCAAGCTGACCATGGAGCAGGCCTTTGAAAATGGCCGCAAGGTTTCAATAGTCGGCCGCTCCATGACGGAGTCGGCGGAGATCGCGCAGGACCTCGGCTACATTGACGCGCCAGAGGGACTGCTGATTCATCCCGCCCAGATTCGCGATTTCCCGCCGGAAAAAGTGTGTGTGCTCATCAGCGGCACGCAAGGCGAGCCCATGTCGGCCCTGTCGCGAGCGGCGGTTGACAATCACAAGCACGCGCGCATTCAGCCGGGTGACACCGTGGTGCTCTCGTCGCGCATTATTCCCGGCAATGAGAAAGCGATCTACCGGGTGGTGGACCATCTGTTCCGCCGCGACGCCCACGTCATCTACGACGATGGCTCGTCGCCGCCAGTGCACGTCAGCGGACACGCCAGCCAGGAAGAGCTGAAGCTCATCATCAATCTGGTAAAGCCGCAATATTTTATTCCCATCCATGGCGAATATCGCCAGCTCAAGTTGCACGCCGAAATGGCCGGCGCCATGCACAACTCGGTCGGCAAGGTCATGATGATCGAGAGCGGCGACATTCTGGAATTCGACGAGACTGGGCGCGCGCAAGGCGGGACGGATTGCGGTGGGGCGCGTCTGCATCGATTCCAATTCCATGGGCGATGTGGTGGAAGATCTGGTCATTCGCGATCGCCGTCACCTCAGCGAAGACGGCATTGTGTTGCCCATCATCGCCATCAATAAGCTGACGGGCAAGGTGGAGACGCCGCCGGAAATCGTGATGCGCGGCTTCTCGGGTAATACCAACGAGGATGGTTTCCTCGATCAGGCGCGGCAAGCGGTGATGAACACTCTCGAGTCCTCCAGCGATGAAGAGAAGGGTGACTACGGCATGATCAAGGAAAAAATTCGCCAGGACCTGAAACGCTTCATCGTAAAAAACACTTCGCGCCGGCCGCTGATCATGCCGGTAATTCTGGAAATTTGATATACCGCCGTGGTTTCGAATGACCACCGTCCCCTGGCAAGACCGTAATCCATCGCATAAGGCGCGCTTCCTCGCATGGCTTCTGCTGTTGCTTCCTATTGTCGTCATTCTTCTTTATCCGCTTGCCAACGACCATCTGCAGGCGGCTTCTCTGCTACAGCGCATTTCTGATCCGAAGGCCACGGGATGGCTGGCCAACTATGAAGTCCATCCGGTTGATGTGCACGACTCCACATTCACCTTTCGAGGCATGCCGATTGCTGCGCACGTGTACACGCCGCGCGGAGTCAGCTTCGCGCCCGGAATCGTCATTATTCACGGCATGCACAGACTGGGGATTGACGATGCTCGGCTAGTGGATTCCGCCCGGGCGGTGGCGGCGAGCGGATTTTTTGTGATGACGCCGCAGGTTTCGGGCGTCGCCGACTATCGCGTGGAAGGCGAATCGGCGGAGCTCATCGGCACGGCTGCACGCAGTTTCGCGCAAGAGCTCAATATACCGAAAGTCGGCATACTGGCAATCAGCTTTTCCGGCGGGTTGTCGTTGCTGGCCGCCAGCGACCCGCAATTCTCGCCGTCGATCGCATGGGTGGCTTCGCTTGGCGGGTACTACGATCTTGCCAATGTTCTGCGCTTCTTTGCGACCGGTGACGCGGTCCGGCCAGATGGATCAGTTGAGCATTTGCAGCCGCATGAGTACGGGCCGCTGATCGTCGTCTACGACGAGCCGCAGGATTTTTTCGCCCCGCAAGATGTCCCCGCGGCGCGGCAAGCCCTCAAGTTGCTGCTCGCCGAAGATGGAAAAGCTTCCGAAGTGCTGACCGGCACCATGACCTCCGGCGATCAGGACGTTATGCAGCGCATTTACCACAAAGAACGGGCCAGCTTCGCGCCTGCGATTCTTGCTGAAATCGACAAGCGTCGGGAGGAATTGGCTGCAGCCTCTCCAGCGGGGCACCTTCAGTCGCTGCAGGTTCCGGTCTTGTTGTTGCACGGCTCCGACGACGTAATCATCCCGCCGACAGAAATGTTGTGGCTGCAGCGTGAAGTTCCGAAGAAATATTTAGTGGACGCGCTTATCAGCCCTGCGATTGGTCATGTGGACTTCGGCGTCAAAGTGAAGTTGCGTGATCGGCTGGCGCTTGTACACTGGATGGCATTGATGATCCAGGAAGCGCGAAATGCCGGCGACGGCCAGGACGCAATGCACGTACCGGCCGGCCAATGGCTCGCATCTGCGACGACGGTGGAGCACTGACTCAGGCATGGTGAGTCTCCAACAAATCAAACTGGCGCACAACAGGCTGCGCGGCATAGCGGTGCGCACGCCGCTCATTCGCTACTTTCCGCCCGCCCGCAGGCTGGATGCGGCTGCCGATGCGAAATTCGCTGACGAATCGATGCCCGGGCGCTTATGGGTGAAGGCCGAGAGTCTTCAGCCAATCGGGTCGTTCAAGCTGCGCGGCGCGTACAACAAGATCGCGTCGTTCACAGAACAAGAACGGCAGCGCGGGGTTATCTCGTATTCCAGCGGGAATCACGCGCAGGGAGTTGCTTACGCGGCGCGCGCCCTGGGCGTCAAAGCAATCATCGTGATGCCGCGCAATGCGCCCAAAATCAAGATGGACAGCACTGCCGCACTGGGAGCGGAGATTGTGACGGTTGGTCCGGCCAGCGCCGAGCGCATGCAGAAGGCCGAAGAACTGGCGCGCCAGCATGGCTACATGATCGTGCCCCCATACAATGACGAGCAGATTATCGCAGGGCAGGGCACTGTTGGGCTGGAAATACTGGAAGACTGTCCCGACGTTGACCTCGTACTGGTGCCCGTGGGCGGAGGTGGGCTGATCAGTGGAGTTTCCGCCGCGCTGAAACTGAGCGGCTCCAAAGCGAAAGTGATTGGCGTCGAGCCCGAGCTCGCTAATGATGCGCAGCAAAGCTTCCGCAAGGGCGAGATTGTGGAATTGGCCGCCGAGCGAGTTTCCAGCACGCTGGCTGACGGGCTACGTACGCAATCGGTTGGGCGACTGAACTTCGAGCATATGCGAGAATTCGTCGATGACATAATTAGTGTGACAGAAAATGAAATCCGCACCGCGATGCGGCGGATTCTTCTGAACGGGCGCATTGTCGCCGAACCCAGTGGGGCGGTCACCTTCGCGGCCTGGCTTTATCATGGCGACCAGTTCCCCGAGTCGGAGAAAGTGGTCGCGGTAGTCAGCGGCGGAAACGTGGAGCCGCACTTGCTGGCCCAGGTGTTGATGGAAGATAGCAACTAGCAACTGGCAATTAGCCACTAGCAATTAGCAACTAGCTACTAGCAACTGGCTTGGGAGTGATTGGGTGCTTTACAAACGTTCACAAGGTTGCGTTTTCGTTGCAGGTGTACTGCTGTTTTTTTCGCTTTCAGTGTTCGCGGCCGAACGCGGCATCATGCTGCGCGAAGGCATCATTTACATTTCTCCTGAAACGTCCTCGGCAAAGTTGTCAAACATAGGCCGCGGCCGTGAAGTTGCCATCCTCGAGCGCACACCGGGTTGGATCCACGCCGTGGGTACGGTGGACGTCAGCAAGAGCGTCGAGTTCGACGCTGAAGACGAGGAGAACGCCCGTAATGTCACCGGGTGGATTGTGGACAAGGGAGTGATCACGACCGCTACTCCCGATGGCGACAAGGCCCTGTTCGGCGAGGCTTTCGATTCCGAGATGGAAGCCAGCCGGCGAGGCGGGCGTCGTGGAGCGGCGCAGGATGCGATGCGAATTTATGCACGCATCGCGGAATATTTTCCCACCTCCCCGCTGGCCGGAGAAGCGCTCTATCGTAGCGCCGACATCCGCTGGGAAATCGAGTCGGCAGACCAGGCCACCCGTCCCTCGTCAAAAGTGCGCGATCCTGCACTGCACGTCCCCATCGACGAGGCGCACATGAAGCAGGTAATCAAGAAATTTCCGCGCACCAAGTGGGCCGATCTGGCCGCCTATCACCTGCTCGACAACAAACTGTGTGGCGAATGGGAGGCGCAAGCCAAGTGTCCTGAGAAGGAAGGCGAGATGTATCTGAAGTATGCCGAAGAGCATCCCCAGTCGCCCAAGGCCGCCGAGGCGCTTTACAAGTCGGCGTGGCGTTACTCTGCGCTGATCGTGATTTACCAGACCGACAATCAGGCAAAGAAGGCGGATGATTCCGGTGCGCGCGCCATCGGCATCGCCAGGAAACTGATGTCGCAATATCCTAATGACGAAGATTGGTCCAGCCGCGCCGAGCGTCTGATATACATGGTGCAGAACAAAATCCCCACATTTGGGAACATGGTGGAATAGTTTGCCTATTCTTGAAGCGATTGTCCTTGGCATCGTGCAGGGACTCACGGAATTCCTTCCCGTCTCCAGCACCGCTCATCTGGCACTCATCCCCTGGCTGGTTACGCGGCTAGGGTGGGCGAACTGGAGCGACCCCGGGCTGACCTTTGACGTGGCGCTGCACGCGGGCACACTTTTCGCCATCTTGTTTTACTTTTGGCGCACCTGGATACAGATCCTGCGCGCAGCCTTCGGCGGAAAGGTAGTCCGCTTTTCCGAAACCAGCGACAACCTGCGAGACTTGACCCCCGAAGAGCAGCGCCGTGAGCGGCGACTGCTGTGGTACATGATTGCGGCAACCCTACCAGCCGCGCTCGCCGGCGCGTTGCTGGAGAAGCATATTGAGACCACCTTTCGCACGCCCGCGCTGGTGGCTACCATGCTCATCGTCGTTGCCCTGGTCATGTGGCTGGCTGAGCGCATGGGCCGCTTCCAGAAGCCTCTGCCCCAGATCACCTTGGCCGATGCCATGACGGTGGGTGTTTTGCAGGCTTTTGCAGTCGTTCCTGGCGTCTCTCGCTCCGGTATCACGATCACCGGCGGTCTGTTCCGCAACTTCACGCGCGAAGCCGCAGCCCGATTCAGCTTTTTGCTTTCCACGCCTATCATCGCGGGCGCCGCGCTGCTGAAGCTGCATCACGTGATGAAGGAAGGGCTCCCACCGGGTATGGCAACCGGGTTCGCTGTCGGTATGCTGGTCTCGGCCGTGGTGGGATACGCCACCATTGCGTGGTTTATCCGATATCTGCAAACCAAAACGCTGACCGTCTTCGTTGCATACCGCATCCTATTTGGCGTCCTTGTGCTGCTTTTGGGATATTTCGGGCACTTTTCCGGATAGAGTTAGGTCCCTCGAGCCGCATGGCAAGAGGGATACTACTCGCCAACCCTTGGGCTTCTATTTTTCGTCATACTAGCGCGCTTTCTTGGGATAATTATTTGGCTCTGGCGTATCTGGTCTCCAATCGCTGAAAGATTGGGGAGCCCGCATCGGTCGATTCCCGGCATCACGCTTTTTGGTTTGCGGCGGATTGGACGTAAATGTGTGCCTGCGCTGGACGGAGCAGGCGGCATGAGTCCTCGCAAACGACGTGGTTTCGCGGCGCGTCCGAACGCCCACATGACAATTGCTTCGCGCGCTTTTACTCCGACGGCCAACCGGCGGCTCAATGAGCTGATCGGCTTCCTGATGTTGGTCTTCGCGGTCCTCCTTGTCCTCGCACTCGTATCGTATTCGCCGCTGGATCCATCCTTAAACACGGCGTCAAGTCCTCCCGCTTCCCACCCCGCCCATAACTGGGTCGGTGTGGTCGGGGCCATGGTCAGCGATCTGGGGCTGCAACTGTTTGGGGTCGCGGTATTTCTGATCCCGGTTTTTCTGGGCCTCTACTCGATGCGATGGTTTCGTTCGCGGCCCATCACTGCGCCCTACGTCAAGATGGTGGGTGCGGCTGGGTTGTTGACCTTTCTTTCCGGGTTCATAGGCCTGTTGCCCTGGAACATTCGCTGGAAGGGAGTTATTCCTTCCGAGGGACTTTTAGGCCGGATTGTAGCCGACGCGCTCATTCACTACTTCAACCTGGTCGGCGCCTATCTGGTTTGCCTGGCGGTGATCGCGGTCGCTCTGTATCTTTCGACGGCCTTCTCCTTTGGAGCCCTCCAGATCTGGTCACAAACGCGCTTCGCATTCGCCTATGCGGCGCTCGACCGCTTCGCCGACTGGCGAATGGAGCGCGCCCGCAAGAAGGCAGCCAAGGACCTTGAGAAGAAGCGCGCAGCCGCTGCCAATGCCAAACCGGTGGTCACCGCCCAACTGGTTCCCAAGCGGGTGGCAGTGCTGGATGTCGACGTCCCGGCAACGTCAGCGGTCGCAGGAATGGTCCCTCCGGTGCCGCAGCCTGCCCAGCCGGCAAATGGAGCGAAGAGCGGCATCGAGCGCACCTTTGGCGGCGAAGCGCCCCAGCCAGAGGCCGACGACCTCGGATCCACTCCCGGTGACATTGCCGTCACCTCGCGCGCCGATAGCACACAGCACGGAAAAACCACCATGCCGCGCGTTACCGGTAGCTACAAACTTCCGTCAACCGCCCTGCTGCGCCGCCCAGACGAGCACAGCGCCATCAACGAACTGGAACTGAAGAACCTGGCGCAAGTCCTGGCCGAAAAATGCGCCGAGTTCGATGTCCGCGGGCAGGTGGTGCAGATCAATCCCGGCCCGGTGGTCACGACGTTCGAGTTCAAGCCCGAGGCCGGCATCAAGTACAGCCGCGTCACCAGCCTTTGTGATGATCTCTGCCTGGCGCTGCGCGCTGAGAGCATTCTGATCGAACGCATGTCGGGAAAATCCACGGTGGGCATTCAGGTGCCAAACCACGAGCGCGAAACCATCTGGCTGCGCGAGGTGGTGGAAGCCCAGGAGTTCCTGGGATCGAAGTCGAAAATCACCCTGGCGATGGGCAAAGACATCAATGGGCGCATCGTGACCTCCGAGCTCAACACCATGCCCCACCTGCTCATCGCTGGTTCCACCGGTTCGGGCAAGAGCGTGGCGATCAACGCGTTCATCATGTCGATCTTGTACAAGGCCACACCTGAGCAGGTGCGGCTGATCCTGGTGGATCCGAAGCGGCTCGAGCTGGGCAACTATGAAGGCGTGCCACACCTCTACACGCCCATCATCACCGAGCCCAAACTGGCGTCGAATGCCCTGCGCAACGCGGTGCGCGAGATGGAGCGGCGGCTGAAGGTGCTGGCTGAGAAGGGCGTGCGCAACATCGACCAGTACAACCGCCTCTTCGACAACAGCACTCCCAACCTGTTTGAAGATGGCAGCGAGGCGCATCCCCTGCCTTACATCGTCATCATCATCGATGAGTTGGCCGACCTGATGATGCTCGACGGGCAAAACGTGGAAGCTTCTATCACGCGTCTGGCACAAATGGCACGCGCGGTGGGCATCCATCTGATACTGGCGACGCAACGGCCTTCCGTGGACGTCATTACCGGCTTGATCAAAGCCAATTTCCCCGCCCGGATGTCGTTCCGGGTGGCCACCAAGATAGACTCGCGTACCATTCTCGATGCCAATGGCGCTGAGGCCCTGCTAGGCCGCGGCGACATGCTCTACCTGCCTAACGGATCGGCCCGTGTGCATCGCTTGCATGCCCCTCTGGTGACGGAGAAGGAAATTGCCGCAGTGGTCGAGTTCTGGCGCGCACAGGGCGAGGCCCAGTACCAGGAGCACTTCCTGCAAGCTCCGCGTGAAGACGGCGAAAGCGGCAGCGGCGCTTCGGGCGTGGAAGGGGCTGCCGAGGACGATAACGACGAGCTTTACCAGGACGCCGTGCGCATCGTGCTGGAATACGGGAAGGCGTCCACTTCTCTGCTGCAGCGCCGTCTGCGCATCGGCTACGGACGCGCCGCCCATCTGATTGACCTGATGGAGCGGGATGGACTCGTGGGCGCGGCAGATGGCCCCAAGCCCCGCGAGGTGTTGAAGCGGCCTGACTGGTTGAGCGAAGTGGAAGACGCGATGCGCTAGTACAGACAGTAGTGCCGCAATCAGCACTTTCATTGGCCACTTTTCTCTAATTGCATTCAATCTAAGCAGTGGAGGATAATCGGCTGTTGCGTCGGCAGCCAGCGCCGTCGTGTGGCAACTCTCTTTTGTGAACCTCCCGAACTACATCACGCTCACCCGGATCTTCAGCATCCCGGTCCTGATTTGGATCTTGTCCAGCAGCCGCTTCAGCTCTACCAACGGCGACCGCGAACTGCTGGCGTCGTTTGTCTTCATTGCGGCTTCCCTGACGGATGCCATTGACGGCTATCTCGCCCGCAAGCGCGCCCAGGTAACCACCATGGGCATGCTGCTCGACCCGGTGGCCGATAAGTTACTGATTGCAGCCGCCTTCATCACTCTGGTGCAATTCAATCCGCGAACCGTGCCGGCGTGGATGGCCGTCATCATCATTGGGCGCGAGTTCCTGGTGAGCGGCTTGCGATCCATTGCAGCGTCGGAAGGCTTTACCATCCAGGCGAGCGAGCTGGGCAAGACCAAGATGCTGGTGCAGATCGTCTCCGTGGTGGCGGCGATCATCGATCACCATTGGACGCATCTTCCCTGGTACTTCCTGAACCTGCCGGTGCATCCCATCGCGCTGTTGTCGATCTGGCTGATGGTGGGCCTGTCGCTGCTGTCTGCCATCGATTACTTCGTGGGCTTCTGGAGGAAGATCGACCGCCATGCCGAAAAGCGCCGCAAGCGGCGTTCATTTGTGCTGAGCCGGCGCAGGAAACGCAACGATGTCCCCGTCCTCTGAAGAACCAGGCACCGCCATCTCGGTGCAATCGTGCGAGTACTCCCAGGAAGAGCGAGAACTCCTTCTGCGGCTGGCCCATCGCTCGATTGAGTTGGCGCTGGAAGGGCGCAGCGTTGAGGCGGCTTCGCCGACGCCTCACCTGGCCGAAGGACGCGGGGCCTTCGTCACTTTGCATCTGCAAAGCAAACTGCGCGGATGTATCGGATATGTGCTGCCCGCCCAGTCCCTTTATGGGACAGTTGCGGAGGCGGCCAGGGCCGCAGCTTTGGAGGACCCTCGTTTCCCGCCGGTGACGCCGGCGGAGACGCCACAACTGAAGATCGAGATCAGCGTGCTGTCACCTTTGCAGCCTATTCGGCCCGAAGAGGTCATCGTCGGCCAACATGGACTCGTCGTCACCCAAGGCAATCGCCGCGGATTACTGTTGCCGCAGGTTCCCGTCGAGTGGAACTGGGACTGCGAGACCTTTCTCGCACAGACCTGCATGAAAGCGGGGCTTCCGCCAGACGCGTGGCAGCATGGTGCTCAATTGCAGGCCTTCACCGCCGAAGTGTTTGGGGAACTCTAAGACTAACTTCTGGCGTGTCATCCTAGAGCACGGCTTCAGCGAGGAGTCCGAAGAACCCCTATTGACTCAAGCAGTCTCGGGACTTGTCGAGTAAACGGATTGAAGGTGACGATGTACCTAATCGCAGACCTTTAGTGCGGTTGCAAGTCTCCAGAACTTTTGACTTGCTGCAGTGTATGAGCGGGTCCTTCGACTGGCGCCCGCCAGACCCAAGATATGCGGATCATGGCGGGCGAACTCCGCTTCAGACGACAGTCGCGTTTATTACGGGGTTTCCGCGCTGGGCCGCCTCCAGGGCCTTCTGCGATTCTTCCTGGTTTCCCAGTTCGCGATAGGCAAGCCCCATCGTGGTGTATGCCTTGGATCTCAGCCTGGGACTGGGCGAGCGGTCGAGAACAGTCTTCGATCGGGCGATGGCCTGTTGCGGATCACTGTGCTGTTGCGCATAAATGGCGAGGTTCAGGTTGCTGAACGGGTCGAGAGGATAGATCTCGGCAGCCGCCCGGAAGTGCTTCATCGCCTCCTCTAGTTGCCCTTCGTTCAGAAATGCCCCACCCAGGTCGTCCTGGGCGATGTAGTTGGGAGGGGTGACCTCGATGATGTGCGTCCACAAGATGACGTTGTCGCCCCAATAGCAGAGCTGACGATAAGCCACTACGCTGAGCGCCGCCAGGACCACTGCGCTGGCGCCGGCCAGCACTGCGGCAGGGACCTTCCTTTGCCCTGCCCAGTCCGCCACTCCCCAGCAGACCATGATGAATAAGCCGATGAAAGGCAAATACGCGTAGCGGTCGGCCATGGCCTGTTCGCCCACTTGCACCAGGCCGATCATGGGCACCAGGGTCCCCAGGAACCAGAGCCACCCGACCAGCAGATAGCGGCGGCGCCGCTCTCTCAGTACGAGCGCGGTGATGGCCAGCAAAAGGACCAATGCCGCGAATACCTGCCAGATTTCCAGAGACGTGCCCGGATGGGGATAGATGAGCGCCAGATGCGATGGCCAGAACGCCTTTCCGATATACCGGGCATAGCAGACAATCGCGTTGCCCAGACGGATCGAGAACGGGAACGAGTTCTTCACGGTGTGCATTGCCCCTGCGGCCTGCTGCGCTCTCATGGTGATAAGCGCGCTGGCTCCGCACAAGGCGAGCAAGGGGAGCTTCTCCGCTATCAGCCAGGAAAGACTTCGGGGTGCGAGCGGGGAATCACCCGCCGAATCGACGGCCGTCGAACCAGGGGCAATTACCATCCGGCGCAGCGGCCAATAATCCCAAAGCAGCAGCACGAACGGCAGGGTAATGATCTGAGGCTTGGCCATCAACCCGAGCGCGAAGACCCCGGCAACCACCGCATAGCGGCTGGTTCGAGGCTTGCGCACATACCAGCGGTAAGCCCCGAGCGCGAGCAGGAAAAACAGCATGCTCAGCAGGTTCTTGCGCTCGGAAATCCACGCCACCGATTCGACGTTGACGGGATGCAAGGCAAACAATGCGGCCACCATCCAACTGCGGCCGGTAAAGCCGGTGGCCTCCCGCAACACCCAGAACAGCAGCAGCGCGTTTAAGACATGCAGCAGCAGATTGGTGTTGTGATGGCCGGCGGGATCTGCCTGAAAAAGCTGATAATCGAAGGCGTGCGATAGCCAGGTGAGCGGATGCCAGTTGCCCGCCTCGGTGGTAGTGAACGCCCACTGCACCGTGTCCAAGTTCAGCCCGGACTTGACCTGAGCATTGTCGGATACATACACGTTGTCGTCGTAATTGACGAAAGGATGACCGCTAACCGGGTAATACAACGCAACTGTCGCAACCACGAGCAGAAGTCCGAGGGCCCAGGTGTACTTCTCGATCCCATGGGCCGTGCCGGGATGGGCTTGCGTTGTCGCCTTTGGGGTCACGTCAACCGAAGTCACTCTTTCTCCCACTCTCGCAGATCAAATTCTGACAAGTTTTCAGCCAGAAGGACCTTATTGTCCGTTTTGGATTTTTGTCGCTTGTTCGAGGCATTCCCGTTCTTGTGCTTTGTCTCCGAGGACGTGGTAGGCCAAAGCCATCTTGGAGTAGGCTGCCGCCTTTTCTCCTGCCAACTGCGTCATGGCTGGCACTCGCTTGCAGCGCTCGATGCACGCAATCAAATTCCCGCGCCGCCGGTCGTACTCAGCCATGTTGAGGTTGCTGGCGGCATCCTCAGGTCTGATCGCCAGAGCCGCCCGGATGTGGGCAATGGCCTCGTCCGGTCTGCCCGCGTCCTCCAGAGACACCGCAAGACTGTTCTCGGCTATGTAATTAGATTCGGTGACCTGCAAAGTATGGGACCACAGAGTGATATTGTCGGTCCAGTGGTCGAGCTGTACACGGGCCGTCACCGTCAGCGCCAGCAACACCGCGACACTCACAGACGCGAGCCAAGTGGGAGAGATGTGCCGTTGCTCTGACCATTCCGCCACGCCCCAGCAAATCATGATGAACAAACCGACAAAGGGCAGATAGGCGTAGCGATCGGCCATCGCCTGCACGCCCACCTGGATCAACCCAATCATGGGGACCAGGGTGCCTACAAACCAAAGCCACCCCATTGCGAGATAACGGCGGCGCCATTGGACGACAACCAGCGCGGTGACGGCCAGCAAGTAAAACCAGCGCCGCGAGCACGTGTGATGTCTTGATAGAAGTGCCGGGATGGGGGTAAAAAAGCGCCAGACGCGACGGCCACACCGCCTTTCCCACGTATCGCGCGTAGCAAACTATGGCGTTGTCTATCCGGACCAGGCGGGGGAAATAATTTCTGGCGCCGCCCCTGCCTTGGGCTTGCATGGTGATGTAAGCGTTCACGCCGGCAATGGCCAACAGGGGGAACTTTTCCTCCAGCAGAGAGTAGAAGCTCTTTGCGGGGACAAGCGGCGGACCTTCTCCGGACGAAGGCCCCAGACCGGGCAGAGACATGCGACGCAAGGGCCAGTAATCCCACAGCAGCAGAACGAAAGGCAGGGTGATCACCTGGGGCTTGGCCATCAACCCGAGCACAAACAGCAGGGCGACGACGGCGTAGCGTCCGACTCCAGGCCGGCGCGCATACCAGGTATAGGCACCCAGGGCTAGCAGGAAAAACAGCATGCTGAGGACGTTCTTGCGTTCGGCCACCCAAGCCACGGTTTGGACATTAATCGGGTGTAGGGCAAATAACGCAGCAACCATGAAGCTGCGGCCCGCAAAACCGGTCGCCTGTTGCAGCACCCAGAACAACAGTACGACGTTGAGCACGTGCAAGCAGCAGGTTTACGTCGTGGTGTCCTGCGGGATTCAGCTCAAATAGCTGGCAATCCAAGGTGTGCGAGAGCCAGGTCAATGGATGCCAATTGCCGGCATCATAGGTGGTGAACGCCCACTTGACCGTGTCCCAGTCCAAACCCGATTGCACGTGCGGATTTTCAGTGACGTAAACTGAGTCGTCGTAGTTGACGAACGGATGATGGTGTACCGGATAATAAAGCGCGAGGGTCGCAACCACCAGCAGAAGGCCCAGCAGCCATGTCCGTGTCTCGATCCAACCAAGCCAACCCTGGCCGGGGCGGGATTGTGCCGCCATCGTCGGTGTCGAAACAGCAGAGGTCACTGAGGCTCCTTGGTTGAGAAAATTATATCCGAGAGTTTTTTCACGCAGAAAGCGAGTCATGCGCTACGCTGACAATAACGCAGTTTCTCGGCGAATTCAGCACGCAGCGCGGGGGCTCTAACTCCAAGAGTATCGGGTATAACGGTGTTACCGCAAAAAATGGTTTTGGGGCCATGCAGGTTGACGACTCTCTCCCCTTGTTCCCAAGCACAGTTCGCAGTAACTCGATTCGCGTAAAAAGGCGTCGCAGGTTGGCCTTCAACGGTTGCTGGCCGAGCAGCACCGTGAAAGAAGTTGCATGGATAAAGACCCGGATGCTCGCGAGGCGACCCTCATCGCGCCAATTTTCTTACAGGCCTCTCTATTATTGTTTTGGATCTTATTGCATCGTGGTATGTATGCCAGGTAGGACGGGAACCGCCCCCACATACGTACGGTTATATCCTGCCTGATTGAGTTGCTGATTCCGCGGAGCAAATCCTGTTTGCAGCCACAGAAGCATTTTCGTAATGTCATAGCAATTATTGTAAGCTGCGCCCAAGCCATCTCTGAGGGAGTATTGGATACCTAGATCGGAAATTGTCCCCAGGCCGCCGCAGTGTCTACTGTAGCCCGTTGGACGGCGGGTTGGGTCAACAAATGACGGGTTTGTAGTATCGTCCAGGTCGCCGTAGGCGGCTAGATTTGGATGATAAACGGAACCATTGTCATATCCCACGCCCGTTCCGTGGGTAGTGCAATTTGTCCCCGCTCCGCAGTAGTCTCGGCCTGAATGAGATCCATAAACCAGATTGTTGCTGGGACCAACCCCATACATGCCAGATGTAGAGTATTGGTTGGCTGTGTTATTTACATATCCGCTGAAGGCTCCGTAAATGATGCTAGACCGAAACCAGCTCGGCGACGCCACGGTTGTCGAGGTGCCTCCTGTGTCTCCAAAATTTACTCCCGAGGAATTTCCATTGCCCGGAGAAGCAAAATACAGGGTCATGTTGTCCACTTTGAATACGGCAGAGGACGGACAGGTGGAAGAGTATAGGAGCATGGGTATATTGCCATGGTCATTTTCAATAATAGCGATATTGTTTTTGAGATTGAAGTAGCATCCTGCAGATTCAAAAACCCCCTGCCCGGGTGCAGCCTCCTTCCATTGCGCTCCCCAATTGTTGCTCAGCAACGGGCCACTGGTGCTGAGAGGGTTAATAAAGTGAAACGGCTCATAAGTTCCCCAGGCTATATTTCCGCTGATGGTAGAGGTAGAGTCGTTGGCCGCAAAGCGAACATCGAAAGCATCTGATGAGGGGGTGACCACGCCTTCCGCATTCAGAACTGCGTTGTTGTTGATCGTCAACGGACCACCAATTGCACCACCACTTTGGATGAGCAACTGGCCGCGCTGGATGCTGCCGTCAGTCGCGCCCACCGTAACATTGCCACTCCAAGTGAGGGTTGCCGGCCTGTAAACAAACTTGGCTGTTTGCCCCGTTTTAGTACAGCCTGTTTCTGTGAAGTTAGTAATGCTGAAGCCGCCGCCATAGACATTCGTTATATTAAATAAGAATTGTCCCGTACATCCGTTGAACCAACCGTTGGTCATTGTCCAGTTGTTGTTGAATACGCCGGCGGGATTGTTCCCGATAGTAAACTCGTATGGCGAATCAAACTCGTAGTGCTCAATATCCAGCGACGAGGTGGGAGTTATTTCTGCCGCTCGTAACTCGTAAGCTAGTCCTTCCATCGTGGCTGGAAACGCGGGACTTCCGACGTTGACAAACTTACAGTAACGGCAAGTGAGGACCCCTCCGTGAATGTTTTGAAAGGCGCCTCCAGTTTCTCCACGAGAACCTATTCCGATCCCGCCACTATAGGCGTTTAACTCATGGACGACGTAAATCGGATAGCTTGTGTTAAATGGTGTCAATGTCAATTGGTCGTTAGCATCGCCGAGAAACTGAAAAGTACCGTAACTGATGAAAAGACCGAACGCGGTGGCATCGGAGCCTGGATTCGTTACAGAGCCTCCGCCGATGGGATTCGTGCCGGTAGAGTTAAAGTAAATAGCCTGGGCCCCCTGAGTAGAAGTGTTGCCGCACATACTTGTATTGATGCCATCATAAGAACAGAGGGAACCACCAGCTTCAATTCGAAGGCCATTTATGCCTGTTGTCGCGCCCATGCTGGCGCAATCATTAACAATTAGCGTCTGCACCACTACAAACACACCATCGCCACCCGATCCGCAAGGCGCGACGCCGGTCTCCAATTGTTTGCATTGCTGGCCAACCCCGTCCCAATACTACGGTTGAACGTGAGCGCATGTGTCGTGGTACACAGTAAGATTACGATAATTAAAAGTCGTTTCATTCTGTCTCCATGTGCAGCATTGAGCGTGTCATCTTATGGCATACCCGTAAGTGACCGTAGTCACGTCATCAGGTGATGGGGCATGTAACAGAAAGGGCGCCGCGCCGCCTCTTCACCTAAGCGTCCTTGGCCCGGGGAGGCTTTGAACTGAATGTTGGGCATGTTGTTGGACCGATGGTGGTCTAGCAGAAAGCAAACTTTTGGCAATAGGCACTCCTAGATCGCTGTGCGATGGTGGTTTCGCACTCACAAGGATCTGGCCAAGAAATAATTTTACTGGTTGATTGCGTGTATAGTTGACGCTGGGTCAGGATGTCAAGAACTTTTATTGATATAAGATAGGGGTTCCTTTTTGGGCAACATAGGAGATTTCGCTTAGCTAAGATTAAGATGGAGACGCGAGAGTTGAGGATGACAGCCAAGATTGGGGCCTTAAAAGGTAACCGATCTGCAGGACGTTTATCTGGACTAAGCCTCAAAACACACTCCGTCGGGAGATTCGTGCGGCTTTGAGGAAGCCCCAATTCACAATGCCAATCGATATGGCTGGAAATCTTGCGGAAAATATGAGCAGGACGAGTCGTGCGTTTGCTGCGGACTAAGATGGGTTACTTCGAATCAGCACTCCTTCCTGTCAAGCATTTGTTCGCAACTTTGGGTTCATGTTAATTGGACCCAATCGTCGTTCACTCCATCTCCTGAAAAAGAGCTACATTTAGTCTTGTCGAAAAACGGCCATCAATGAGCGAACCGGTTTCCAATATGATCCAAGGCCATGGCAATGACAAGTCGTCAGGCGGAATTGCCAACGACAGTCATACGCTCACTCACAAGACCGCTTCTGGCGTCGCCTGGATCAGTCTCTTCCAGATAGCCCGCCAACTGCTACAAGTCGGATCAGTGTCGGTTCTGGCGCGCAAAGTCCCGCCCTCGGCCTACGGTCTGGTGGCGATGGCCGTCGTAATTATCGCCTTATTGGAGACGGTTCGTGACGCGGGCATAGGCACTGCCCTAGTGCGAGAACGCGAGGTTTCGGAGGATTTGGCCGCGACTGTCTTCTGGCTCACTTGCGGTTTGGGTATCCTCACCGCACTGATCATGATCGCCGTTTCGTGGCCGGCAGCACGTTTCTTCCATGAACCGCAAGTTGCGACTGTACTGCAGTTCCTTTCCATCGGGTTCTTTGTGGGTACGATCGGTGTCGTGCCGTTATCGATGCTGAATCGAGAAATGGCTTTCCGCAAGGTGGCATTAGCGCAGACCCTGGGTGCTATCAGCGGAACCGTGGTGGCTATTACGGTTGCGCTCGCTGGAGGCAAGGTCTGGAGCCTGGTCGGTGGGTCTATTGCAACCACCACGGTAGCGACCCTGGCGATATGGATTGCCTCGCCGTTTCGGCTCAAAGCGACTTTCCGTCCAGGTGGTGCTCGGCATATGGTTTCCTTCGGCCTAAATCTGAGCGGGTTCAATGTCCTGAATTATTTCTCACGCAATGCCGATAACCTTTTGGTTGGCAAGTTTCTGGGGAGCGTGCCTCTGGGGTTTTACCAGATGGGGTATATGCTGATGACCTATCCCATCCAGAACTTCGCTTCGGTGGTCGCTCAGGTCGTCTATCCGGCATTGTCCAAGATTCAGGACGACCGCGAGCGCTTTCGTGCCGCATATCTGCGTACCTGTAGGCTGATCGGACTACTCACCTTCCCGTTGATGCTTGGCCTCGCAGTGACTGCGCAGCCTTTCGTCCGCGTTTTTCTTGGAGCGCGATGGATGCCGGTAGCTGGGCTGTTGATCGTTTTTGCTCCCTTGGGGGCGGCCCAATCAATCTACACAACGATCGGCTTGATCTACAACACCCAAGGGAGGCCTGACATTCTCTTGCGCTGGTCGATGTTTGCCAGCGTGATGTATGTTGGATCATTTGCGCTAGGCTTGCGCTGGGGCATCATGGGAGTGGCGGGGTGTTACGCGTTTGTCTGGCTACTGCTTATGGTTCCAGGTTTCCTGATCCCGTTCCGACTCATTCAACTGTCGGGGAAGAGGTTCCTACAAACTCTCTGGCCTACGATATGGATAAGCCTCGCGATGGCTGCCGCAACCGAAGCGTGGCTGCAAGGACTGCGTCACCTGAGGATCCAGAATCCTGGATTCGATTTAGTCAGCACAGTTGTGCTCGGCGTTATTGTATATCTGGCACTTCTGTTATGGCGCAAACCGCCCGTGCTGTTGGAATTGGCGGTCGTCTTGAACGGCTCGTCCCGTCCGGCTTTCCGAAGGGTCGCGCGATACCTTGCGGACCGTACCAGCCCGACTGGGTTTTGAGGTGGTCCAGAGTTTTCAGGTCCCGCGACCCAGTCTATGCCAGCCGGGGGATCTCATTCCGCTGATCCCGAACAGCCCCCAGCCTACATTCTGCGCCGGCTCTAAGTAAGATCAACATCAAAACGCGTCTTGTCAAAGTAGATCCGATCCACCCGCTTGCCGTTATGAGAAGCGGCGGAACGCAACCTGCCGGCCTCTTGAAATCCTGCTTTTTCAAGTACGCGAGCAGAAGCCGTATTGTCTTCCATGACCCAGGCATGAACGGATTCCAGTTGCATCTCATTAAATGCTGCGTGGATAAGTTCACGCACTGCTGAAGTCGTGATTCCCCGACCTTGCGCATTTTTGTTTCCCATGACGTACCAAATCATGGCGATCCGGTCGGCCAGATCAAGGTCAGCGAGAGCCACAAGCCCGCACGCCTGTCCGTCGCAGCGAACTAGGTAGAAGCGGTTCTTTCGGTTACGCACCGCTACCCCGATCAGTGTCGGATCAACGGTGCGACCCCTCCAATCGCTGCTTAGCCACTGGTTGGTTTCCGGGACCGACAGCCATTGCGCCACAATGGGAAAGTCCGCCGTCGCCAGTGGCTCGATAGTGACAGTCCTGGTCATTCTGTTGTAGCCGCACGTGCCGGAAGGATGGCATGGCGAGCCATGACAAAGTGTTCGTAGTCGCTCCTGAGTCCGGCGGGCCATTCCTCCAGTTTAAGGCCGAACTGGCTGAGGATTGCATAAACCCACCGTTCATACCCCCAAGCGATGCACCCGCTGGTTGCGGGGCGGCCGGCCACGCTGATGCCGAAGGCTTTGCCGAAAGTCGTCGAGTGAAAATTGGAGGAGAAACAACTAATCGATCCGCCTTCCCATGGAACATCAAGGCGCAACTCCTTCTTCCCCTGCTGCTGGCGCTGGAACGATGCCTTTACCGCGTAATCGTCTGTAAAGAACATGTCATTAGCGGTTTCAAAACTGCAGCTTAGTTCCCAATCTTTCGCCCATTGGATGATCAGTTGTTCCGCTCGTGCACGGCTTGCGATGATGAAGGCAGGATGACCCACCCACACGACCTCACGCATGGTGAAGGCACGAAGACGACTCATGTACTTATGGTTGGCGCCCTCGTAACGATGACAGTGTAGAGTTGCGGTGATGCAACGGCCAGGCTTTTCGAGCTCCCATCCTTCCATGGCTTCGTATGCGTGGTAGCAGCAGGACGGGCTGATAGCAAGGTCGCTCCGGCTCATGGTGCCCTCGTGCAGTTCAGGCGACCACCCTTTGTCCCGACAGGTATCGGAGAAATGCTTTAGCACCCCTAGGTCCTGCTTGAGGTGGGCGACAAAGTCCATGTGTTCCGGAAACGAGGTGAAATGATTACATCTGTGGAGAGTTTCTGATTTGATGGTGGAGGGGAAGTATTCTAACTCGGCCCCGAACTCTGCCGCAAAGATAGACTCAACTTTTTGATCGATGAGTGCCATTAGAAGCGCTGCAGGTCCTCGCAGGACGACGTGTCCGTCACCCACGGGAGTGGCCCACCGCCGTTCCAGCATGCCGGCCCAGGCATCACACGCCGGCAGATCGCGTTTTTGCTCAAAATCAACAACCGACTTCATTCCGAACTGGGTTTGATCGTAGCGGGAGAGAACCTCGCCGACCCGTGCCCGCACTTCTGCTTCGTCGGCATCAGGCTTGAGTTCGATCTTGATTTTTTTGGCAGCCGCGTCGATATCGTATGAGACGACGTCCTCGGAGATGAAGGCCAGCGCGTAACGCACCTGTGCCAGATAATCCGCGTCCAATTGTTCCAAGTCGATGGTCATATTCCGTTTGCCTTTCTCCTTTGAAGCGCGAAGCCTGCGATCTCCCGAATGGTATTTAAGGGATATGCCACCAGATCAGACTGGCTTATCTTGATGTCGAAATGTACTTTCGACGAATGCAATGAGATCGACGGCTCCAAAAGAATCGACATACCCGTAATCGAAGAGGTGAACATCATCATTAAAATCCGCATCGTCGATCGGGACATTGTATCGCTGCCGGATAAAGTCTCGCAGGGTTTCAATAGCTTGAGTTTGTGCAATTTCCATATCGGTCACCGTTTCAATAATGGCTGGCCACTGGTTGTGGATGAGAGGGCGATGCACATTGCGCCACCGGAGCACCCCCCTTGAAAGCTTCCCAAATGTTGCGCGCGACGCTGGTAGATACGGGTGCGCTGTAGTGCGCCTGATCGCTCAGCGCTAACGGATGGTTGTCGAGCATCTCGCATTCAATGACTGGCCGGGGGTCCTGGATTGGTATGTTAAGCATCGTGGCTGCCGAGCGTGCAGCCCTATACGGAACGTCCCGGTCTACGTCAATCCCAATCGAACGCCCGGCTTGGACGACCGGATCAAATTTGAACTCGACTACACCAGGAGTGTAGACGAGCATAAGGGTTATATGTCGTTCAGCACACCAAGCAGATAGGCGCGTGAGGAACTGCAACACTCGTTCTTGATATCCCGGCTCGTCGGCCTTGCTGTAGAACTTGACCACGCCCGGCGTCAAATCACTTTAGGGGCAGGACGGAGGCTAGTAACGGCGTTCCTCACTCTTGCGTATACGACAGTGTGCCTCTTTAACCAACGGGTGAGATGATGCCGGGAAGCAGACTCCTTGTCGTACAATACTCCATCGGGGCCCACGAAAACGTGGTTGTAGTGCCCGGCCGTCGCGATAAGGTACGGGGTGAGCAGCACGATGATGTGCTTGGGTTGCACACCCTCGTCATCAAGCCAGCGGGCCAATTCAAACTGATTTTCCAGGTAATGACCACCCACGGCGGCATTGTTCACAATGAACCCCCGCTCGCTAGCGAGCGAGGCCAGTTGCCCAACAACCGTGTCCTCGTAATCGAGACCTTCTCCGTATGCCTGCGAATCGCCCAGAATGACAATGTGGCTGGTTCCGGCGACAGAGCGTCGCTGGAGATCCTCCTTACCACAGCGGAGCCCAAGATCGTCTGTAAGTACAGAAAAGCGGCCCACCAGGGTATCAGCGTCGGCCCGAACGTTCGGCGACAGCTTGTAGCCGCCGTTCTTGTCCAAAGCTCTGATAAAGCCCAATTAAGTCCGTAGTTGTGCGTTCGCCGAGCAGACGGAAGATGATCTCCGCACAGGGAATCGACAGGATCCACACTGCAAGGACTGCCATTACGAGGTACCGTAACTTCGGCGCAGGTGAGACTGCTCTGCTCAGCCGCTGTTGCCGTGGCTGCATTAGAAGTTGACATAGATGAATTGAGGCAGTTTGGACGCCTGGGCTCCCAATCGGTACGCGATTGACCAGAATATTGCGGCAGACATGAAAGCCCACCGGAGCGTCAGGAAGAACACCCGATGATCGTGCCAGAGTTTTCTTATCAATACCATTTACCCAATCCCGCAATTACAGCCAGCGTCGACTTCATGCTGGGAAGAAAAAGCAATCCTCCGAACGCCACGCGTGCGTTCGTCCAGAGAACTCTGGACCAGTAACGTGGTCCATGGCGTTGCGACGGTGGCATAGGCTTGGAGCCGGTGATCGCCTCAAGGAACAACAACATCCCGTGCCAGCAACCCCATAAAATAAATGCGATGGTCAAATCATGCCACATTCCGCACAGTACCATGATCACCAGTGCCAGGCACGCGGCATATAATTTCCCCGATCGCATGCCCCCAAGAGGAATAAAGACGTTGTCCCGGAACCAGTCCACTAAAGTGATGTGCCAGTGACGCCAGAACTCGCTGACCGAGGTTGCGCGAAATGGGCTCCTGAAATTCTCCGGCACACGGATTCCCATTAGGCCCCCGAAACCTATGGCCACGTCCGAATATCCGGCAAAGTCGAAATAAAAATAGAGGTACAGCAAAACTATTATCGCCAAACTGCCGTATGCGTTCAAGGTGGGCAATCCAAGGAGTCGCTTGACCAGTTGATCCAAAACATAGGCGAGCACAGCTTTTCGGAAGTATCCCCGAGTGATGCGATAAACCGATTGGGCAATCAGCGAGGAAGTCAAGGGCAACGGAGCTCTGATCTGCGCCGCGAAGTCCTGATACTTCTGAATCGGGCCGCTCGTGATTGTGGGTGGAAACAGCATAAAGAACAGGAGACCCCAGGGAGTCCGCTCGTCCACGTCCAAGATCGATTGAATGTGTAAGAAATTGATCGCGCGGAGGACAAAGTAGGAAAATCCGACCAACGCGAGTATCCGATCACTCTCCCAGAGGCCCCCAAAGAACGGGACCTTGAATTGGCGGTAAACTTTAAATCCAAACAGCAGTAGGACAAGGCCCGCGATGCTCAGACCCAGGATCAGCCTGGCATACTTCCTTTTGCGGGTCCGGAAGTACCGCCATAAAAGGTGAACTGGATATAAATAGAGGAGAGTTATGAGGACGATGGCTGCTAAGGTTCGAACCGAGGCGATACCGACTAGGAGAGCGCTTACGGCTACGCCGTATTGTGGGTAATACCGCACCGGGCAAAATTTACGCCCGGCAGCCACTAAAGCCAGAATGGCGACGAACTTGAGATCGAGGAGACTTAGTTCCATGGGCCTAGGCGCAATTCAGCGACAGGTTTGACCGTCGTTCAGGGCGGCACCCTGCGAAAGCATCGCCTGGGCCTGTCTGATACATCCAGATGTCATTGTAAGGTGATTCCCCCTGCTCTAACCCGGGATTTCCATTCTGTCCCAGCGAGCGATTATGCTTCCGGTCCCCTTGAAAAGCAACCTATTTCTTCTCTCAAGTGAGGCCTTCGACGGCATGATGCTGCTCCGGGACCTCCATTGCTCTCCAGTCCGCGCCCCGGAAGCGTGCTGGCCCCATTCGGCTGGGCATACCCCTCTTCCCGCATGGCCATTTCCTCTTATAGTCGTTTCACGATCATCCACGCACCCGACCTTGCCAAGCGTAGCAATAAGCTAACGTATCTGGTCCTGTGGCGCTTGCGATCCAGAGGTCTCCCCCGACAACGTGGTAAAGCTCAAGTCGTGCATGGAACCTACATTACCTGCGCTGTCCACCGACTTGGTGCGGAAATGGTAGGTGGTACCCGGCTGCAGATGGGTCAGGTTCACAGTGTGCGACAGAACCATTGTTTTATCGAGGTCCGAATTCTGCCCATAGGCGGTGGTCTTTCCATATATGAGCTGTGTGGTGGCCGGCTTGTAGGTGTTCCAAAAGATGGTCGCGGTGGTGCTCCCGATGGTTCCCGGCTTGCAGCCTGGATAATAGTTGCGGTCGCAATTTACCTTCTCGCTGATGGGAGGGTCAGTATCAGCATAGGGCCCGGAGAATGGATTATTCTCGGGAGTCACAGTCGAACCCGCCAATCCTTGGCGGTAGCGCACGAAGTCGAAGCTGAACTCATACTACTGGCGAATTGTTTTCCGCTCGAACCATAACCGCCAGGCGAGTCGAACGCGTGTGCGAATAGCAGGTCGCCGCGATCCAGCTCGACTGGATCGCCCGTTTGCAGCCAATACCACGCATAACTGACTGACACAAGGTTATTCAGCGCAGTCATGCACGGATTGCGTCTAGGCGGCAGGTGTAGACGGTTGTAATCCAGCATCTTTTGTCCGGGAAGCCAGTTGTCTCGCCACAACCGGTCCAAGGCTTCTTTGATCACCGGGAGAACCCGATAATCGGGATGCCCCTCGGCCAGATTGAGTTCGTACCAGTGGATAAGCGTATCCATTCCCAAACCAATCATGAAAGGATGCACCGAACCAAACTGTCCATTCGCGAAAATGTTCAGATTGCCCATGAGCTTGTCGATATTGCGCTGGAGCAGGGGCGATCGGGGAGCGCCAAGCATCTCGTTCGACATCCAGACGTTACTTCGGTACGCGTTCTCGCGAATTCCCCAAATGTCCACGGCGCCACAGGCAACATGCTGCGGGCTGACCGTCGCCAGCACATTGATCGCCTGCCGCATTACCTGGGAATGGGTTCGCAGGTAGTTCATCGCCATTCCGTAGGTAAACATCGAGTAGCCTGCAATGGCGCCGTTATTGGCAATCTGGTAGTTCGCGTAGGGGGCGAGAATGGTCAAGGCACAGTGCTGCCAATGAGCGTGATTTGCGTGTCCCGCTGCAGCGGTATAGGAATCGATGCTCTCGAATACCCGGCCTCCATCGTAGAACCAGGCGTCGCCACTCCATCCCCAGTTGTCCACGAAGTTGCCGGCAGCGTTCTGTTGATCGCGATAGGCACACCACTTGTCGCCCAGCTCGACCATCTGCTTCTCCCACGTTGATAGACCGGGAATCTTCGTGATCGTAAGCTGCGGACGCCGAGGGGCCGTGGGCGCCGGCAGAACAGTAAATTCATAGGTTGCCGTCTGCTGCTGGCCGTTGCTTTCGAGGCTGAAGGTTACTGAGTACTTACCGGGAATTGTATTCGACTGTGTCCGAAGACGGAACGTCAGATCGTGATCATTATTGTTTTCATTGTTACAGAAGCCAAGATTCCGCAGGCGGTCAAAGCTCTGCTCGCCGCTGTCCAACGCGGTAGGATTGCTCCAAGTGCACGAAAAGTGCACGCTGATGGTGTCAGGGTTGCCCTTGTTACCATTGGCTCCCTCATGCTTCACCACACCGTCACTTCCGTTGTTGTACCCGTGCTGGTTGTAGATGTAGAGCTTGCCCACAGGTCCGGAGATCAGTACGGGCTGCACTAGAAAGTACATGTCGCTGCCGGCGAAGACCTCATTCGGCCCGAGAGTATAAAGCTTAAAACTCGGTGCAGCGGACGCGTCGGTAGGTAGGGTCCGCATGGAGAGCAAGGGATTCTTCCCGTCACCAGTCTGCGGCCCAGGCGCAGTGGACATCTCTCCATGAGAGTCGACGGACGCGACATAGATGTAATACTGACCGTCGCCGGCCGGCTGATTGTAGGGAAGCAGATGGTCCACGGTGACGCGATGCGTGGTGACCAGCGCCGCATCGGCAGTGGCTGGGGCCCAGCGCTCCGGTTCATAGTTGGTGTCACGGGCAATCAGTACCTGAGATGTGCTGGGGTGCACGGTGTTCCACACAACCTCAACCGTTGTCTGGGTGACGTTCTCGAAATGAATGTTGGTGATCTCGCGTGAACGTCCAGTGCTCGCCGAAGCACGAGAGATGAACAGCAAGACCGGCAATGCACATACTGCAGCAACACGAAAGGCTCGAACAAAAACCGTCACTTAAGAATCTCTCCCACACTTTAACAGCAAATCAGGATGGCGCGTTGCGCATTTGCAACCGGTTTGCGACAGCATCCCACGCAAACGCGCCAAAACCGAAATGTGGCGGTTCCCGACCTCACCGCTGTATTTACTCTATAGGAAAAATAAGGATCCAGTCGAGCAAGAGAAGCGGGTAGACATCCTACGCATATTGTTGAAGAATTGTGTTATCACCCGTGCGGAAATTAGGGGCAGGTCACTGGCTCACTCACGTTGAGATCGCGGTTGAATTGAAAGATGGAGCCAAGGTTCCGCGGTGAAACTCCCGGGGAAGCCGCTCAAATTGCTTCCCCGGGTTGAAGATGTCCCGCGTAGTGGGAGTCACCAAAGCCGACGATTACGAAGACGCGTTGTAGTATTGCTCTAGCGACCTCCTGGAGAGATGAGCAGAGAACTTAGCGACATACCAAAGCCATTCAAATCATATTGCCGAATTCTCCCGTTAAATTGCAGAAGTCCGTTAGAGACCGTGGCGCGATATTGTGACGTATAACCTTTATACTGGCCGCCAGCTAATACGATAGCCATCGTTGTAGCTTGACACCACTGTCCCATTTATTTCAACGTCATAGACGTTATGACCGGGAGCGGTTATTTTATATCCTGACTCTCCGTAAAGAGTTAGGTTATATGAGGCATTGGGTACCACGATGGTCAGGTTGGTATCATTCTCTGCCGAAGTGCTTTGCGCATACAATTGGGCGTCAGTTGTTCCGGTCCAGAGAGAGTAATTTACCCACCAAGATCCGTTCAGGTATGCAAAGCCAACGCCGTCGCCGATCTCGTAAGCTGGTATTGAAATTGCGATTTACGACCTGGCCCCACCAAATGTTGCCGAGATGGTCCGTATAGCTTGTGGAGTGCTGCCCAAAATTTAGGCGGATCGAACCATCTGGCGATACAGGAATGAAATAAACATCAATATATGCATTCGCGGTACTGTCGGCAACACTGGTGATAATAACTGTAGTTTTGGCCACTGCAGGCAGAGAGGATGGTGCAGTAATTAAGCCGGTCGGCGAAACGGTAGCTCCTGATACCGGCGGAGACATTGTGTAGGTGGCGGTGTTGTCGTCATTTCCTGTCACCCACGAATTTATCTGGTAAGTGGTACCCGCCACCATGCTGATACGCTCTCGATCCGTTCCCACCGCAGTCCCCAGCAGCTGCACGTCAATGGAAGCAGGGTTGGATCCAGGGCTGCTCAGGGTCACGGTCACGCGGTTGTGCGCAGTCATGCCTATTCGGTTGGATGGAATTGTGTACGATGTGAAATCAATTTGCTGGCCGGTCATATCCGCGACTTCAAGGTACTGCTCGATATGCTGGAAGCGGGAATTATGGCGTAAGTCAACCGCTGCGTCCGTCAGTTGGTCAGGGTCGAACTCGCTGCTTTCGATGCCGGAGTCCCAATTGTCGCTAGGCACGGTGCCATCGAGGAGCACCAAGCCGTAGACCTGAAGCGTGTTGAGAATGGCCTTTTCATAGGGACATTTATCGCTTAGTGAATTGTTACTGCAAAATCCATTTACATCAAAAGACGACTTTAGTCTGATATGTGATCCATACGGCAGCCAGTCGAAGATGAACGTGCCATTGTAGGGAAGCGCCGGAAATCCCGTGGAGTTGAGTGGAATGGTGAAGTGCGTATTGTCAACCGCAGTGGCCAGCCAGTTTCCATTTGCTACGGTCCATGTCCCGGTATAGGGGTTGTAATTGCCGATCATTATGTGAAACGTGCAGCCAACCGTATAGGTGTAACCAGAGCACGGCAACTGGAATGTTAGGCAGGATTGCCCACCGCAGCCTATGTTGGAGACCGTAAAGGTCGTCGTCGCGCCGGTAACGGCGCTGACTAGTTGCATGTTAGGGTGTCCACCCGTAACTTGGTTCCCCATAATGGCGGGCCATATGTTACGGGGTGATATGTAGGAGTTGCTCAGGTCTGTGCGTATGGCGTGTCCCAGGGTAACGCAATTACAGGCCGGATCGAGAATGTTCTGCTGTACGACGTTCCACCATTCCTCCGTGTGGACCGACGTCGCACTAAGCGGAGAGCCACCCGCATCGGTTCCTCCGGTGATGGCGTTGGAGTACGGGAACCAGTGCTGACCACCCGCGGAGTTGCATAGACGACAGTTCACCGAAGTGCTGGATACGATCTGGCGTTCCGCTGGAGCAGGTTAACCCTGTGGTGTTTACCGGCACAGTCAGCGTTCCTCCTGTACCCGGAGTCTGCGAAACAACGGTTGCCAGATAGTTGCCATTCAGAATCGAGCAGCCGCCCGTAATGCCGCTGATGTAAACTCGCAGCGGATTCTGGAGAGTGCGAATGGTGTGTGTCGTGTAGGCGATGGAGGTTGGATTTCCAGGCGTAATAACTGCGGTCTGGTAGTCTGGATATAACTTATACATCTCTGCATCGTCACCAGTTTGGCTATTGATGGAAAAGATGTGCATGTCCAGATTCGCCGCAATGTCTTGTGACCAGCCAGCTCTGCATATTTACGTTGGGCGGCAGGGGTATAGGCCAGAGCGTGTCCTGCCACGGATCGGAATCGCCCCAATAATAGAAGTGCATCCGCTGGGCGGGTGTCGAGTTATTGACTACGTTGTCATAGAAGCCCATCAGCCCAGGCTGATTTAGTTTGAAGGTATGGTAGGACGGCGAAGTCGGCCCATTGTCGGCAACCCGCTGCATCCAATAAGATGAACGACTATCAACCGGCAACGTGTTGATTGGGAGCTTGTATGCATTGTTAATTGGAAGCAATTGCCAACCGCGAGATACGTCTTGAGCCCATACGGTTTCCGGGGCCGTGTATACACCTGTGGAAGGATTGATAGATCCCGGCCCGCTGACACTCCAGTTTGGATTCGGGCAACTGGCCGTGAACGCGTGCGTGCTTCCGGCGTTAACAACTGGAGGGGTGGTATCGGAGGTAATTATGCAGCCTTGGGGTTTTTGGGCCCAAACGGCGCCGGTAAAGACAAAAATCATGAAGAAGGCAAGCGCGGGGTACTTATATTTCATCCGGGAAATCTCCCTTGTAATTTCAACCAAAGCCAGATTCGATACTCCGCGGGAACAACCCCACCGACGATGTATGGCAATGTGGGCGTCAGCTGCTGCCGATCGGAAATAACGTAGTATGGAGACCGCGAGAGACTGCTTTCGCAGCTTAAGAGGGCCTCTTTGATAAAAAGGCAAAATAGCTATCTCTTGGGGATTCACTAATTCAAGTATGTGGTTTCACGGCGGCAATACCTAGTTAGAACTGGCCTGTTGAGGCACTAAAGTAACCTCGTAAAGTTATGACTTTGGTTACCACTTTGGGCGAAATTCCTTAGCCAGGGTAGGCCATAGAATGCGGCTTTCCCAGAGCTAAATCGGCTGAAACCGCGACTCCGCCAGGGCTTTCAATCATCAAGACCGGCTGGTATGTGTAGGGCGGCGGGGGGTCTCATCAGCTCTACTTTCGCGACTGGATGAGCCCACGCCAGGGAGGTGGTGGCCGGTTAGTGGGGCAGCCGTTGAGGCTTCGACATATTGCCTGATTCGTCAGTTGCCAGCGTTCGCCAGTGAATGTGGTGTTTGGACGCGAGCCCCGTTATGGTTACCCTGGCATCTTAAACCCCAACCCGTTTGGCGGCATGCTGTATGTTTTCAGCTCGCCACCCGGTTTCGGCAGGGCGATCGGTACCCTCGGTGGAAGGTAGGCGTCAGAAAACACGCGATCTACGCGTGGAAGGCAAAGTACGGCGGCCTGGAAGTGAATGAAGCACAGCGTCTACGGCAGTTGGAAGACGAGAACGGGCGGTTGAAAAAGCTGGTGGCGGATGTGAGCCTCGACCGGGAGATGCTGAAAGCGGTGATCGCAAAAAACGGGCTGAGCTCTATAGGCGGCTGCAAGTGCTGTTGCGGCGGGGCGGTGAGGTGAGGTGGCGAACCACAAGCGAGTGTACCGGGTGTATCGGGAGGCCGGTCTGCGCTTGCGCGGAAGAAGCGAAAACACTGTGTACGTGCAGGTGTTCCGTTACGGCGGCACACGGCGGCCAACCAGGAATGGGCCTTGGACTTCGCGCATGATGTGCTGGCTGCAGCACCAGTTCGATCTGCTGCTCCAAACAACCAAGCTAGAAAATGCCGGCTGCTCAGCTCCGGGCCGTTGTCACAGCGAATCGATTGCGGCTTGCCTCGTCCAGCGACGATCTCCTCCAGCACCCGCGTCACCTGTCGGCTGGCGAAGCTGGTGTCCACCTCCAGCGCCAGACATTCTCTGGTAAAAGCATCTACCGCTCAGCACCCGGATCGTTCGCCCTGCGTACTGCTCCCGCAACCAGCCCGCGTCCCTCCTCCGGTCTACTAGCCGAAGCGCGGCTTCTCCCGCGCCAACCGGCTCGACTGATAACGATGGCTGCTAACCACCATCGACAGCAGCCCGCAAACCCGGCGCTCACTGACTGCATATTCAACCCGGCAAGCCGACGCAGAACGCGCCGGTGGAGAGCTTTCATGGGAAACTACGAGCGGAATGCCTACGAGTGAGTTGGTTTCAGAAACTTGTTTGATACCCGAAGAAAGATTGGTGATTGGCGCCGGGACTACAACGAGCAAAGGCCTCACAGCAGTCTGGGCTATCGCACGCCCAGCGAGTTCGCGGAGTGGGCGGAAAAGGCGAGCTATGGAAAAGGCGCGGACTACGCCCGCTTGGAAAACGCCGTGGGCGTTTCTCACTTTCCCACAGCGCCGGCTACTGCTGGTTGAGTTGTAAGATCACTAAGCGGATGATGGGGGCAGGTCACCTGGTCAAGGGGATCATGCGAGTGATCGGGAGCGCTGTAGATCAGCGTCGGCCACGTGACCACCCGGCCTATCCCAATCAGCACGGCCAGGTGAATGATCAGTTCGCGACGATCGCCGGCCACCCGCTGGTTCGGTTCGTTCCCCACTGGTTGTTGACGCTCCGTTTTGCTGTGCTTTCCAAAGGCCGTGACTAACAGCATTGGGCTATCATACGGCCACGTGCTTTATCACGGATATATTCTGCGCAGCAGGAGTGAAGCGTGGTTTCTGCGGGCCCGGTAAGGGAAAAAGCGTCGTTGCTCCAGAATCGATGGGGCGCTCTTGCAGACACCCAGACCGTGCTGCTGAGCCTGCTGCTGCTGTTTTCCACACTTGCACTTTACTATCCCGTGCACCACTACCCTTTCATCGACATCGATGACAACCTCTATGTGACCGAGAACACCCATGTTCTCGAGCCACTCAGCCTGTCAACCGTCGAGTGGGCGTTCACTCATTCCTTCGTCCTCAATTACGATCCGCTGACCTTCTTTTCTCACGACCTTGATGTGCGGATGTTTGGGCTGAATGCCGGACGGCACCACGACGTTAACGTCATGCTGCACGCGCTGAACGCGCTGCTGCTGTTCTGGGTGCTGAAGCGGGCCACCGGTTTTACCGGGCGCAGCTTCATGGTGGCGGCCCTGTTTGCGCTGCATCCCATCCAGGTTGAGAACGTGGCCTGGATCTCCGAGCGCAAGACCATGCTCAGCACGCTGTTCTTCCTGCTGGCACTGGGAGCGTACCGCTGGTATGCGCGCCAGCCCGGACGCCGTCGCATGGCGGTCGTGGCTTTGCTGTATGGATTGGGACTACTCGCCAAGCCACAGGTAATTACCCTCCCGTTTGTTCTGCTGCTGTGGGACTACTGGCCTCTGCGCCGGATGCTCCCGACTGTGCCGGAAGCCTCGGTAGACACGGCCACCGATGAGGTCTTCCCGCCGGGGACCTTTTCCGCGTTGGTAAAGGAGAAAGTGCCCCTGTTCGTAATCGCGGCGGTCGATGCGGTGTTGACCGTAGTGGCTCAACACGTGCCAGGGCCTCCGCGATGGCACTTCACCCTCGCCACTCGATTAGCGAATGCTGTTGTTGCCTACGCTCAATATGTAGGAAAAGCGCTTTGGCCACACCCGTTGGCCCTGGAATATCTCTATCGAGGCACCTCTCTGACCTGGTTAGAAGTGCTCGGAGCATCTGTGCTCTTGTTGACGATCACTGCGGTGGTGGTCGCGGCCCGGCGCCATCGCTATCTCTTAGTGGGGTGGTTATGGTTTCTGGGTACTCTGTTTCCCATGATCGGCCTGGTGACACAACCGGATTTGGAAGCACTGGCTGATCGCTATGCCTACATCTCTTTTCTCGGACTGTTCATGATCGTCTGTTGGGGTGTGGCGGATTGGGCGAAGCGACGCCATCTTCCGTGGGTCCTGGTGTCGGTCGCCAGCATTGTGGTACTGCTGGGCCTCGCCGCCATCACTTACCGCCAGGTCGCATTTTGGAGTGACCGAATCACGCTGTGGACACACACCCTGGAAGTTACCCATCACAATTATGTGGCTGACGAACGCCTGGGCGTGGCCCTCCAGCAACAGGGACACACGGAGGAGGCGTTAATGCATTTGTACCGGGCGGCGGAAAGTAATCCGCGGGAAGCGGTCATTAACTTGAACATTGCTTTGACTGAACATCAGCGCGGAAACCAGAGACAGGCCATATCATATTACGAGAAGTTTCTAGCCCTCGATGACCCAAACAATGCCCAAGTGCTGGCCAACCTGGGTCATGCTTACGACGAACTGGGCGACCATGCTCGCGCTCGTGAATATTATCTGCAGGCCAGGCGACCTCGGACGCTCTCCCATCCTGCTATCGATTGGAGCGGCGCCTGGTGGCGCGACCTCGGTCCGTATGTTCGAGCCCGCGTGCGGCAATGGAGATCGGGAGACAAGCCGGCTTCGCAATCGCATTGAAGCGACCTCACCTAACCGGGCGTCACATCCAACGTAGTTTTGCCAGGCGACCCGATTTCCGCGGTAGTGCTCTCCTCGCTTAGGTCATACTCATTTACTGGAGCAATGGACCACGATGTAGGAACCTCCCGGTCGGCAAGCCGCCAGCGGCACCGAATTGATCAGTGGTTTCCGGCTTTGGAAAACACGACATGTATCCAGTTCCCATGCGTCGAAGTAATCCATGATTGGATCACATTCATCGTATAGCCAGTCCGGAAGACTCTGGAGAGGATAGATGGCGGTTGGACCGGTGCAAGCAACTTCGCTCCGCAGTGGATGCATGGCTCTTCCTGGTCGCAGCTTCCCCAGGGATTGCCGGCCAGGTCCATCAGTAGGGTTGAAACGGGATTCGTAGCAGATGTCGAAGTCCCAACGAACGATTTTGCTTTTTGCTCAAGCTGCGGAAAGAGCTAAATGAGACTTTGTTCGCCAAACGTGTTCACATGTGCCTACGGCGGATTCCGCCCCCCACATTTTCGACAAGTAGTGCGTCCCACCCGGCTTTCCTGCTGATAAGGAACGCCGATAACGATTTCGTGCCGAGTCACGCGGGCAATTTCGCGGTAAGGCTGTTCGACATCCGGAATGTGTTCCAGGACCTCCGCACAGAAGACGCAGTCAAATGATGAATCGGGAAACTGCAGCTTGGTAACATCGCCTGCAACCGTGGTTACCCGCGGATAATCGAACGGAGGCCTTTCCAAGTCGAGTGCCGTCACCAAGTCGAAGTATTCCGTTAGCAGTCTTGAAAAATGACCATCCCGGGCGCCAATGTCGAGAACAGATGACCTACCGCGGGGCAGTAGTCGAAACAGGTCGGCAGTTCGGGTCTTTTCTGTTTCGCTTTCCCGGTATTTCTGGATGTCCGTCACGCGGAATCTTGTCCTCCGTCGACAGAATTGAAAATCGACCGAACCCGAACACGCGACTCGGCAAATCGCGAGGCTGATTGGGGTGTGATTCTTCACGGAGCATTAAAGATCAGAAAGATGTTGTTGCCAAAGGGTCTCCGCACCTTCCGTGAAGATGCGTTTTGAGTATAGGAGACGAAGAACCTCACGGCAGCGCGGCCCCGCTTGCCCATCCCACAGTGGAGGAACCTGGTTTACCCGCGGGGACCTTTGGACTTCCTCCCATGCGCTCAAAATAGTGGCTTTGCGCGTGCCAGCTAAGCGATTGGTGCCAAACTGGAGCGTAGCTGGCCGCTCCGTGTTGTCGCGTAGCGTAAGACAGTTCACCCCCAGGACGGTCGTTTCCTCCTGAATTCCGCCCGAATCGGTAAGCACAATCGAACTGCCAGCCTCGAGAGCCAAAAAATCCAAATAACCAAGCGGTTCTAAGACCCGAATCCCGGATGAAAGCTCAATTCTGCTGCTTTGCAGACGTGATCTCGTACGGGGATGTATGGGCCAGACCAAGGGCAGAGACTCCGCGATAACAAACAACGCACCCAGGATTTCGCTTAGACTGTTGGCATCGTCAACATTTCCCGGCCGGTGAAGCGTAATCAATCCATAGGGCTTACCGCGGACACCGAGTCGATCCGCGATCTCGGAAGCACGGGCGCGCTCGAGATGTTGAAGCAACGAATCGATCATAAGATTTCCCACAAGGTGAATTCGCTCGCCAGCAATCCCTTCCCGCAAAAGGTTGGTGCGTCCGCTCTCCTCGGTAACGAGGAAAACGTCAGCAATGGAATCGGTGACAATGCGATTGATCTCTTCCGGCATAGAGCGATCGAAGCTACGCAAGCCAGCCTCTACGTGAACAACGTCGATACCAATCTTCTTTGCCACCAGCGCGGCTGCAGCGGTCGAGTTCACATCCCCCACCACGATTACCGCCGTGGGGCGCAACTCTTCGAACACGGGCTCAATCCGCTTCATGATTTCCGCCACCTGCTGGGCATGGCTGCCGGAGCCTACCTTCAGGTAGTACTGGGGTTCGGCAATCCCAAGGTCACGGAAAAACTGGCCCGACATATTGTCGTCATAGTGCTGGCCGGTGTGGATCAGCGACAATTGGAACTCGGTGTCGTTGGAAAGCGCCTTCATCAGTGGCGCAACCTTCATGAAATTGGGACGGGCGCCGGCAACAAGTGCCAGTCGGATTGGTATTGGTGGAGTTCTCACAGCGGATGCACAGAAGAACCGGTGTTGGATTTCCTGCGCCATTGTACCTGATCCGGCCGCTGACTAATTATGTAATGCATTCAATGTTCCGCTATCGGAGAGGGAGGACTATACCCAACCCAGATGCCATTCTGAGAGGTTCGAAAAACAATGCGCAACTTGGCATGAAGCAGAGCGATGGTATCGCCTCCCTAGCAGTCCGTGGTGGAAGGAGCTGATTTTCGGCAAAGCGGGCGGCGCAGCCGGGTACGCGATTTTGCGACGTACTTGGCAACCGGCGCGGAAATGCGGCTGCTGCGGCATCGTGGCTGACCATTTCCGTACCAGCGCAACAAAAGTAAGCTCAGAACTGGCTGGCCGGAGCGGTTTCTCAGCTCTCGCGGCGTGCCCGCACCCAGCAGCTGGCGCAGGATCAGGCTCAGGTTGAACGCTCCGACATGAACCAACTGCCGCTTTAAAATATTGTCCCGTCCGCGTAGGTGGCAGCGCCGCAGGCCGCCGGTTTCGTAGCAATGCGCAAAGCTGCGTTCCACCAACTCGCCACGTCGCCGCAGTAAGCTCTTGCCGTACTCGCTTCGCACCCGCCGCCGGTTCTCGTAGACTGCTTGCTGTTCTTCCGCCTTGCCTTGCCATTTACGCCGCCCCTTTTGCTGCTTCTCCGGAATGTAGCTGCTTACCTGGTAACTCTTTACCCGCTGGAGGACGGCGCCGCTGTGATAGCCCTTATCGGCAACTAACTCTTCGATCCCGTTGACGTTCACCTTGGGCTCATGGTCAGGCCGCAACTCTGCTTCGCGCCCGGCCAATTCCGCCAGCGCCATGCCGGCCTCGCAGAGCGTTGCGTCCAAGGTTGTCGTGTCGCCCTTATCCGCACCTGGCAACGTGACTGCCACCACCGCGCCGCCCGTGTCCAGATCGACCGCGTGCTCCGCCTTGTACGCCAAGTGGGTACGCGCATCCTTCATCTTCGCGATCCGCGCGTCCTCGTCCGCTGGGCTCTTCCACTCCTGGTTCGACGTGCGCTTCTTGCGCTTGCGGTCCAGTCTCAGCAGGTCTTCCCACGTCGGCGTTTCGATGCCCGAGGCCTTCGCCAATCCTCGCAGAAACTCCTCGTAACTCTCTCCCGTGTCGCGCCGTATGATCGAGCGCATTGCCGCGTTGGCTTCCAGCGTCGTGGCATCGATGGCGATCCGATGCCCCTTCAGCAGTCCACGATCGGCCAGAACACCCAGCACCCAGCGGAATACTTCGCGATGGGTGTCCACATCGATCAACCGCCGCGTGCGCGATATCGTTGAGTGGTCCGGCGTGTTCTCGTCCAACCCAATGCCCACAAAACGCCGCAGCGCCAGTGAGTCCGCCAGCCGCCAAGCAATGCCGCGCTCCGCCCCCATGCCTTCGAAATACCCGATCAGCAGCGAGCGAAAGTAGATCCCCGGCGTCGGTGAGCGCCGTCCGTAACTTGGCGGCGTAGAACTTCGCGCACCGACCCTCGACGAACTCGTCGAAGCGCTCGGCCTCCAGCAATTCATTCCGCTTCTGGTAAAAGGGATGTCCCGGCGCGGCTGCCAACTCCGTGCGCGCGATCCATATCCCCTCTTGCTTCTCCCGCTGTTTGCGTGTCCCCATCGCCATGCGCCGATTCTACGAACAAAATCTGTGGATACTTCAAAAGTTTGTTGCTACGAATCTAGACTTGCACCACGGCCTGCTAGGATGACCGTCGATTACCCATAAGTTTACAATGTGCGCCAGATCGGATAAAAGCAATATGGGAGACTCCTAAATGTGGCATCGGCAGGTTTCTCGTCAGCTTTTTTATCGTTATGGCGGGATACAGGCAACTCGATGGCTGCGCCGAAAGGGCGTGACGATTCTGATGTACCACAAGTTCCCGGCAGACCTGGCAATGCTGGAAAGCCAATGCGGCTATCTTCGGAAGCATTACCAGGTCATCTCCTTAGGGCGGTTGTCTCAGCTCCTGCGCAATGGCGATCCTTTGCCGGAGTGGTCTGTAGTGATTACCGTGGACGACGGACACGCTAGTTTCTATCGTTACGCCTATCCGGTTCTTGCCAAGTTCGACCTCCCAGTAACTGTATATCTCGCGACGCAGCCATTGGACACTCGCGGGTGGTTCTGGTTTGATCGTGTGGCGTACACGTTCCTCACGTCCCGACAGCAAGAAGTAGATCTCCCAAATCCACCCTCTTCCCAGGGCCTGTCCTCCGACGCCGAAGGGGCCCGCAACTCAACGGTGCTCGGCAGCAAGGAACAGCGACTAGCATTGGCGGAGCAATACATGGAGCGGATGAAAGCCTCTCCGAATAAGTATCTTTCGCTTTGCCTGAAGAATCTGGAGTTGTCTCTGGGCGTTCAGCTTCCGGACGAAGCCCCAGCGGAATGGGTAGCTTTGAGCTGGGACGAGGTCAGACTCATGGCCCGCAACAAAGTCGAATTTGGAGCTCACTCCGTAACTCACCCAATCCTTACACAAGTGGAAGAGCAGGCCCAGTTGTACGAAGAAATCGTGGGATCAAAAAACAAAATCGAGGCCGAACTGGATAAGTCGGTGTTGCATTTTGCGTATCCCAACGGACAACCCCAAGATTTCTCGTCCTCGATCATCAAAATCGTGAGCGACGCCGGATATGAAACTTCAGTAACTACGATTCGAGGGCAGGTGCTTGAGGGTGACGATCCGTTCATGTTGAAACGAGTTCCCTGTGCAGCTGAGTTGTCCTTTCGTCAATTCCAGAATCACGTGGCAGCATTTCGCACATAGCTGGCTGTAGAATTTGATACGCAACTGCCCTGGAGTCTCAAATGGAACACAAACGTGCCGCTTGTGCCAAAGAAAAGGGTTGATGGCCATCGAAACAAGCATGGAAATGCGGTTAGCGCGTCCGGAAGACTTACACGAGATCGGGCGCCTGCTACCGCAGGTTGCCGGGCCACTATTTCCAGAACGCTTCCCAGGGAAAACTGCCGCTGATTTCTGTCGCTGGAAATATTTCTCCAATCCAACCGGTGACGCCGCAGTCGGCGTGGCTGTAAAGGGAAACCGGGTTGTAAGTATAGTGGCTGGCACCCCGAAACGCATTGAGGTTAACTCTAAAGCTGTCCTAGCGTTCGAGTTGGGAGATTTCATAACCGACAGTGAATATCGCAAAAGAGGCCTTTTCTCGAGGCTGATTCAGTTTGTGTGCAATGAGGCGGGCAATCGCGGGGCCGGATTCGTATATGTCCGCCCAAACGAGATTTCTTTCGCAGTCCTGGCGAAGGGCCTGTCGTTCGTTGAAACACAGAAGCTCGGCGCACGACGCTACGTTGCTCCCAGCGGCCTGATTTACCGCAAGGTTGGTCTATCGCCCAGAGTGAGCCGTATCCTCGGAGTGGATTGGATCGCCCGTCGGTTAGTTTTGCCTTCGTCTGACAGTTCGGTAAGTGTCCAACGGCTGGCCGGGTCGTTGTCTGAGATGGATGAGTTCTGGGAAAGTGTCCGACGAGGATACTCGTTCGCGTTGGTGAGAGATAACAAGTACTTGAACTGGCGCTATGTGAATTGTCCGACTAGGTACCAACTGTGGATCGCGCACCGGGGAGACCATACTGCCGGATACCTCGTAAGCTTGGTCAGCCCCGCGGAACGCATTGGTCACATCGTAGACTTTTTCACAGAGGCGGAGGATATGGGAGCGGCGGCGGCGCTGCTGAGGACTGCTATGGACGCGATGCTTGCCGACGGCGTGCATTCAGTACACACCTGGACGCTCCAAGCCGGCGCAATATCTGCAGGTGCGCGACTCTTACGGCGAGTGTGTCCTTTGGCCTACAAGCCCCACCTGCACGTGGCCATGCGCTTTCTGGATAAAGGCTTCAGTATTGGCGATCTGCCATCAAGTGGATGGCATCTCACGATCGGAGATTTTGACGGGATCTAGATGCCGCAACCAATGCAACTAACGGACGAAAAGGATCAAGTATGCGACATATTCGAGCGATGGGCAGACCACTATGCCACCGAGCGCGAGCGCACGCGTTACTTTCAGGCGCAGCTGGCGATAGTACTTTCGATGCTCGCTGGGAAGAGTGGACGGATCCTGGACATCGGTTGTGCAGCGGGTGGCGATATTCCTGAATTGCGGGCCCGCGGTTTCTCGGTTGTTGGTGTGGATATTTCGCCCCGTATGCTGGAATTTGCACATTCGCGCTTTGCTAGCGACCCCCAGGTGGCCTTCTGCCTGGCAGACGCAGACCAGCTTCCGTTCCTGGATCAGTCGATGGATCATGTCATCTGTCTTGGTGTGTTTGAGTTCCTGCCAGATTACCGCGCAGCCGTGCAAGAGATTCATCGCGTACTGCGGCCGGGTGGTTTAGCAATATTTGCCATTCCGAGCCGGATCAGTCAATGTGAACTTGGCGAGCGGTTGGCAAGCATTACAGTTATACCGCTATGGCGAACTGTTAAGCGGTTGACGCGCCCTGGTTCTGCGCTGGCAACATCAGTTCTCCTTTTCGGCGAAACTTTGCGTGCCGTGGAGCTTTCGGACGCTGCTAAGGGATTATGCATTTGAGCCAGGGCGGGATTATTATTCGAATTTTTTTGTTTTCCCCTTCAATCGTTCTTCAACCCTTAATGAACGCGTGGCGGCGGCATTGGAGCCTTTGTGTTCAATCACACTGTTGCGTTGCCTGGCCTCCGTATACCTGATTTCTGCACGTAAGCTATAGCTGGTTGGTTGGTGCCTCCGCACGGACTAGCCAGCAACGTTGTTTTTCGCGAATAGTTCGCCAGAATAGAAGACTGTGTTAGGTTTCGAGCGCTCTTTCTGATTCGAGAAATCCGCCCTTTACATTACAGTTGATTCGAAATGCAAAAGGCAAAGCCCCGTGTGATTATGATCGCCTATCATTTTCCTCCGGCACAGGAGATCGGCGGATTTCGGCCATTTCGCTTTTACAAGTACCTAAAGCAAATGGGATACGAGTGCCATATCATCACCGCGACTAAACCGGAAGAGGAATGTTCTGCCGAGATTATGTATGTAGCTGATCAATTGCGTCCCATCTGGGAAGGATCGACGAAGCAGAGGCTTTCCCTTAAGGCGCGGATAGAGTTGCTGATTCGTAAGCTCATGTTCCCCGGTCATATTGGCATCCTGTGGTCGGTTGAGGTAGCTGCCCGCTGCCACCGGATCTTGCGTGATCATCCTCAGGATAGATTTGTCCTGGTGTCGACGTACCCACCTCTTGGAGTTCTTGTGGCCGGCCTCATCGTACGGTGGAGAGAGCGGATTCCCTGGATCGCCGATTTTCGGGATCCTATTGGCATCGGTGTGGGGGTTGGACTCCTGCCGAGATATGCGCGTTTCTGGAATCGCTTTTTGGAAGCTCTGGTATTTCGCAGCGCTAGCGTAGTTGTGGCAAATGCGGAAGGTGCAGCCGCGGTATGGCGTAATCGTTATCCGGATGCTCAGCGGAGATTGCATGTGATCTGCAATGGCTTTGATCCCGACGACGCGCCCACTGCAAGGAAATTGCCCCCGCGCAATCAGAAAGTCATCGTTCATGCCGGAGCGCTCTATCATGGAAGGAACCCGGATTTTCTCATTGAATCGCTTGCACGGTTGCGCAAGACAGGCATACCTGAGGCTTCTTCGGTCCGCATCCTCCTGCTGGGGGCCGTGAATGCGAAAACTGGATTGAATCCTGTGCTCTACGACGAGGGGGGACGAGACGGTTGGTTGGAGTTGCGGCCGGCGGTGCCAAGAAGAGAATCGCAGGGGATGCTGGAGGAAGCCGACGGTTTGTTGCTGGTTCAGCCCCAGAGTAGCATTCAGATCCCCGGCAAACTTTTTGAATATATTTGCATCGGTCGGCCCATTCTGGCACTTGTGCCGCAACGGTCCGCAGTGGAACAGATACTAGAAAAGGCAGGGGTCCCTTACGTGTGCATCTACACCGACGACGAGATGGAGACTGTAGATCACAAGCTCTTGGGCTTCCTCCGGCTACCCAGTGTGCCCACCTCGTGCAGCGCTTGGTTTCAGAACAACTTCAATGCTGCATACCAGGCCGAACAGCTAGCTACCATAATCATGGCCATCCAGTAAGCCAGTTCCTCTACTTGCAACCAACTACGCGTAAGCCGACGGAGGCGGATCGATTGTCTTGAATGGACGGCACCAAAGGGAATTGACGATGGGCTTATGCTTGGAGGCGCCGGGGGGAACACTACTATGCAAATGCGCATCGCCGGTCTTATGCTGCTGGCTTCCTGCTTGACATTTCCGCGTACTCGCTCATGCCGACACCCTGTATAAGAATGGCCCCGTCAACGGGATTTGCGACATCGAGGGTTGCATGGTCGATGGCTGGACCATCAACTTTGGCTATTCGGTGACCGACTCGTTCACGATCAGTTCTCCCATCGACTGTTCAGGGTTTTAACTTCGCAGTCTGGCTCCTCCCGGGCGATATCTTGTCTTCCGTCGATTGGGCTGTGGGGTCGTGCATGTTCTGCTCCGATCTCGGGAGTGGGACGGCTTCGGGTTCTAACCTGAGTTTGTCGTTCATGTTCACCAACCGGTATGGCTACGACATCTGGGATGTCTCCGCTACCGGACTGGATCTTCATGTGAGCGGTGGTCCTCCCCAGTCCTATTGGCTGACCTTGCAGAACGCAGCCGTGCCCAGCGGCGATCCCGTGTACTGGGACGAGAATGGCGGCCCTTCTACGGCGTGGACGAACTGCATTCGAGACGGCCAGGGGTGCATACCTTCTGAATCGTTCAACATCGTCGGCACCCCCGATACCGGCACGACGCCGGAGCCGGGCAGCATCATCTTGTTCGGTTCTGGAGTTCTTGGCCTCGCTGGAATGCTCAGCCGGCGAACGTTGTAGGGTTTTTGCGTGAAATGAAGCCGACCGGCTACTATACGGGCCATCCCGTGATCCAACTTGTGCAATTGAAACCAAGCCACGGGACAACCGCCTTGACCGCACAGATTGACTTGAAAAAACAGCCCCTCCGCGCCTTGCGTGCGTCGTAGTCGATTGCATATAGTCGTTTTGATTGAGTTTCCGGTGGTTTTGCCTGACACAACGGCCTGTAAAATTTTATTTTGTCGAGCAAGGCGAAGATTTCGTGAAGATTACCGAGGCACTGAAAATCACCCAGAGCGCTCCCGCGGATGCGCGGCCGTTTTCCGTGGTTCTGGCCTGCGGCTTTACGCCTCTTCACCTGCAAACGTTTCTATCGGCCCACCTGCAGCAGTCGCTGCCCAATCGCAAGGTAGTGGTGACGCCGGGCCTATATGGAACTCTTGCCGAAACGCTGGAGCGGCCTGGCGACTCGGCTATCGATGGTATTGCGGTCGCGCTGGAATGGTCCGAATTTAGATGCGAGGCTTGATTTCCGCAGTGCCGGCAGTTGGGGAAGAGGCGCAGCCACCGACATCGTAGCTAACGCGCAGGCCATGCTCGACCGCATTGCCGCCGCGATTGCTCGCGTCCCTTCCGGAGTGCGGGTCGCGCTGTCGCTTCCTACTCTTCCGCTGCCCCCACTGTTTCACACGCCGGGATGGCAGGCTTCCGAACACGAACTGCATCTGGAAAGCGAAATATTGCGCTTCGCTGCGGATGTCGCGCAATCGGCGCGAATAACTGTGGTTAATATGCGGCGGTTGCTGGAAGCGTCGCCGCCGGGCTCCGGCTTTGATCTGAAGAGCCACCTGCAAACCGGCCTGCCCTACACCACGTCGCATGCCGACGTAGTCGCGTCTCAACTCGCGATGGCGCTGGTTCCTCCCGTTCCGAAGAAGGGCATCATTTCCGACCTGGACGACACGCTTTGGAGCGGAATCGCCGGGGAAATAGGCCCGGAAAATGTGTCCTGGGACATCGCCAGCCACAGCCATCTGCATGGCCTGTATCAGAAGCTGCTGGCTTCTCTTTCCGAACATGGCACCCTGGTAGGCATCGCCAGCAAGAACGATCCCAAGGTAGTGCAGCAGGTGTTCGAGCGGGAAGATCTGCTGCTTCGCCCAGAACAAGTGTTCCCTGTCGAAGTGCACTGGAACGCAAAGTCGGGCAGTGTATCGCGCATCTTGGAGACGTGGAACATCGCCGCCGACAGCGTCATCTTTGTGGATGATAGCCCGATGGAGTTGGCCGAGGTTGCCGCTGCTCACCCCGGCATTGAATGCGTTCTGTTTCCCAGGAACGATTACGCGGCTAGTCTGGCGATGTTGCGGCAGTTGCGAGATGCCTGCGGTAAGGAGCGGCTTTCCTCCGACGATGCCCTGCGGCTGGAGAGCATCCGCCGGGGCGCCGCCTTCCGTGTACAGGCCGCCGCAGCGGCCACTCCCGAGAGCTTTCTGGCGCAGGCTGAGGCGGTAATAACGTTTGATTTTGGCAGTGCTGCCGAACCTCGGGTCCTGGAATTGGTGAACAAAACGAACCAATTCAATCTGAATGGAAGACGGTACACCGAAGCCGACTGGCGCAGGTTGACGTCTCAGCCCGGTGCGTTCGTCCTCGCGGTGAGCTACGAAGACAAGTTTGGGCCTCTGGGAACCATCGCCGTGGTGGCCGGAGCGGTCCACGGAAAACGTCTGGCGATTGAAAGCTGGGTCATGAGTTGTCGCGCTTTTGCGCGCCGCATCGAACAGCACACGCTTAAGATGTTGTTCGCGAGCACTGGCGCCGAGGAGATTGAGTTCGACTTTGTCTCCACCGCCAAGAACGGCCCCCTGCAGGAGTTTTTCGCAGCCGTCGCCGGCGAGCCGCCTGCGCCGCAGTTGCGCGTGAGCCGGACACAGTTTGACGGCTGGTGCCCGCCGCTCTATCACGCGGTGCGCGAGTTGAGGAGGGCAGAAGCCCATGGATGATACGGGAAAGCGGCTGGCTGGTTGCTTCCAGGTCGTGTTTCCGGACTTGAGGGAAGCCGACATTCCGTCGGCGTCGCAGCAGACAGTCGCCGCCTGGGACTCGGTTGCGGCGATCACCATGATGAACGTGATCGAGGACGAGTTCGCCCTGCAAATGGATTTGGACGATTTGGCTGACTTGGATTCCTTCGAGAAGGTCCATGCCTATCTCCAGAAACGGTTGCAGGTGGCCTGATCCGAAACTCTCGCCTGCAATTTTGTTCGACTGACATTGCTCACTTCACGTGCATAATGCTTCCGTGGCCCATCCCGTGACTATAGTCCGCTTCACCCCAGAGGATCTGGATCTCTTTCGCGATGCCTCGGGTGACCGCAACCCAATCCATTGCTCAACGGACTACGCCTCGCGTACGGTGTATGGAGAGCGCGTGGTTTATGGCGCTCTTGGCGCGCTCGCTAGTCTCGGTCACATCCATTTTCCGCCCGACATGCGAGTCGCAAAGCTGGTGGCCGACTTTCAACGGCCCATGTTCTGCGGGGTTGACTATGCGGTCCAACGGATTGAAGGCCAGCCATTCTGCGTGCGACTGATGGACGGCGGGCTGCCGGTTGTGACTGTGACGCTCGCGAGGGATTCATCGCCAGCGAAGGGCACGCCTTCGGCTGGAGTCTGCCAAACTCACAGTTGTTGGGAGATCTCTGAGCCCGTTTTCCGAACAGAAGAAGAAATCCAACCTGGCCTGCGGGTCTCGGGGCGATATCACTGCGATCCGACAGCGGTTGTTCGCCTCCGCCAACGCTGGGCAGTTTCGGCGCCGACGTCACTGGTGCAGACACTTCTCTGGAGTAGTTATTTCACGGGCATGGATTTGCCGGGCCGCTCCGCACTGTTCTTCCGGCTCTCGCTCGACTTCAGCGATTACCACGCCAATTGCGACGCCTGTGAAGTTCTCGACTATGAGGCCGTTGTCACCATAGTCGATCCGCGCCTGGGGCAGGTGCGGTGCCAGGCAGCTCTGAAAGACGCCAAAAGCGAGGTCGTCAAAGCGGAATGCATTTCTTTCGTCAGGCCATTGCTCGACACTCGCGGCAACGCAGCGACGGAGCTTCCGCAACCACTTTCGCAAGATTTAGCTGGCAAAGTTGCGCTGGTCATCGGCGGCAACCGGGGCTTGGGCGCAGAGATTACTCGCTGCCTGGTTGCACATGGATGCACTGTGGTCACCACATCACGAAGTCCTGACGCTGAAAATGGCGTCACCACTTTCTCGGGAAGCGCTGTCGATGCCGCGTGGCTTCGCACCGTTCGCGATGCCATCCAGAAGCAGCATGGCAAGCTGGATTTGCTCATCTGTAACGCATTCCCCGCAATCAATTCCCTGCGGATGGAGTCCAACGCTATTGAGCGTATCCAGGCATATCTGCAACAGGCAACCGCCCTGGTGCTGAACCCGCTGTGCGTGTTTATGGAGATGCTGGATGCAAGCGGCGGCCGGGCGGTGATCGTGTCCTCTACAGCGACCCAACGGCCAGTCAAGGAGTGGCCTCAATATGTTGCCGCCAAGAAAGCCATCGAGGGTCTGGCCGAAGTCGCGGCCCTGCAGTACCCTCGTGTCCAGACCATCATTGTCCGTCCCAACAAGCTCTTGACGGAAATGACTAATACGCCCATGGGAAGGCAAAATGCCGAACCGCCTGGGAGAGTAGCGGCGAAGTTGGTGGATTGCTTGCGCGGAGAGGTTCAACCAGGTTTAACCGTACTGGAATTTCCCGAGTCTTCTTAGCGCAGGGGCACACAGTCGAGAGCAGATTCTTTTCGCCGTATTATGGAGAGGGCAACCCATTTGAGGCGCCATCCGCGATGAGTTCGGTGATGCTTAAAATCCGGCGAGGCGAGACCCCCTTCTATCGCCGGCTGCGCGACGTGGGTCGCGGCGTCGTATCGAGTACCCTGCCTGTACCCAAGTTTTTCAACCCGCTGCTGCGCTTCGGATATAACGCTCAACACATGTTTATGCAGGGACTGCGCTGGACATTGAGTTACTTCTTCTACGAGCCGCTGTTTCGCGGCCGATGTGCGTCGGTAGGCAAGCGCTTCCGCGTCTGGCGCATGCCCTTCGTGGCCGGGCACGCGAGCATAGTAATTGGGGACGACGTCAATTTTTTTGGCAAAGTCGGTATTTTCAGCGGGCGCCAGTGCGATGAACCGAGGCTAGTGTTTGGCAACCGTGTGGACATTGGCCATGATGTTGTGTTCGTGGTGAACAAAGAGATCGTGATTGAGGATGATGTGAATATTGCGTCGGGCGTCAGGTTTATGGACAGCGACGCACACCCGAGAGATGCCATGGCGCGTATCGCTGATCTTCCCGCCCCGGTGGACGAGATCAAGCCGGTGCGCATCGGGCGTTATGCCTGGATCGGGCAAAACTCGTTCATCATGAAAGGGGTCACGGTCGGCGAGGGCGCAATCATCGGAGTGAACAGCGTGGTAGTCAACGATATTCCGGCCTACTCGGTTGCCATGGGGAACCCGGCGCGGGTAGTGGTGAAGAACATAAACAAGACGGCCGCGGAACCGGCAAGCACGCCGGCATCGCCTTAAACTTGCGCGGCGCAGTGGTCGCGTATACTGTCGCATTGTTGCCGAACCTGCATCCTTTCCTTCGCTCGTCTGTTGCCGTTTCTGGAGACACCGTGACCCGGCAAAGCATTCGGGTACTCACCTTGATCGAAAGCGCGACCGTCACCGGCCCCTCACGCAATTTGATCGAATTCGGCAAACTGGCGACCTTTCCCGAGCGCGGCCTGCCGCCTGTTGAAGTCATCGTTGCGACCTATCAGCGAGGCTCGAACGAGAGCGCTCTGGCGGTCGCTGCCAAAAACGCCGGACTTTCGGTGGTCACTATCGCCGAGCGCCGGCGCTGGGACATCAAGGTCTTTCCCCAGTTGCGGCAGATGGTTGCCGAATATCAGCCCGACATTCTGGAATCGCGAAATGTGAAGTCGCATTTCCTGGTGCGCATGCTCGGCTTGCACAAAAAGTGCCGCTGGATAGCGTGGAACCACGGCTACACCGCAACCAACTTGCTTGACCGAAGCTACAGCCAACTGGACCGCTGGTCGCTGCGCGGCGCCTATCGCGTGGTTACCGTCTGCGGCCCATTTGCCGACACGCTGGCACGGCGCGGGATCGCCCGCGACAAGATTACCGTGCTGCACAATTCCGTGAAGCCGTTCGTATCTCCGCCCTTAGAACAGGTACAGGAGCTTCGGCACGGTCTCGGCCTGCACGACGAAGCCGTGATCCTCGCGGTCGGGCGGCTTTCCCATGAGAAGGCGTTTGCGGATTTGCTGAAGGCGGTCGCCGTGCTCAGCAAGACCAAGGGTGTCCCCGATTTTCGCGTCGTGGTGGTCGGCGAGGGCCCGGAGCGCGAGTCGCTGACCCGGTTGGCAGCGCAACTTGGCATCGAAGCAAAGTTAACGTCTGGCGGGCTTCCAAAGAGACACCAAGCCGTATTTCAGCATTGCCACACTCCTGGCCGTACCCTCCCATACAGAAGGCTCTCCCAACGTCGTGCTGGAGGGAATGGCGGCGGGTCTGCCGATCGGGGCAACCGAGGTGGGAGGTGTTCCCGAAATTCTGGAGGACGGCGTTACGGGCTTGATGGTTCCAGCGCGAAACCCCGATGCAATGGCGAGCGCCATTGTGCGAATCCTGACTGATCCGGAGATGCGCCTGCGGCTGGGAGCGGCGGCACGTCTGCGGGCCGAATCCGATTTCAGCCCCGCCGCCTACAAACGATCGCTGGTGGAGTTCTACCGCAAAACACTTGAGAGTGATTAGTGGATAGTGGCTAGTAGAAGCGCGTCTTGCGTTAGTTGCAAAAGCTGAATCGCCTGACATCTGAAAATCTAACGGCCGAGGCAGGTCCCTCCTGTCTACCCGCCGCGGTGGCTCGGGCGGGATGACAAAATTAGAAACGCCTACTTCAGCACAAGGTCTGCCCTCCACCGGTCAACCAGTTCCCACCACGCGTATTGTTCCCATTCGTCGAGAACGGTTTTGGCCCAGGCCCGATGTTTCCACCACTGATCGGCATAATGATACGGAGCTGACGCGGCAGCAACCGACCAGCGGTATTGCGGCAGACGCTTTTGAAAGATCGACAGAGCCATGCGGGTGTGAAAGTCTGATGTGACAATCAACACGGAGGATATGTTTAGCGGGGACAGGCAGCGATTGACATCTGCAGCTTCACCCAAGGTGGAATCCTGAAAGATAGGACACACCTCAACCAGCCGCGAGGGAGTCCGGTCCAGGAACTCAGTAACCAGGTCGACTTCGGCTTTTCCGTACACCGTCCGGGTTACACTTGCATCCACCAAGATCCTCTCCGCATAGCCTTGTTTTTGCAATTTGACGGCATGCCAATATGAGCCTTCGGCCGCCGCCAGGACCAGCATAGCGTCCGCGTGCTCGGGAGCGTTCAGAATCAGGAACGATCCGGCGTGCGCCAGTAAGACGACGACGAGAGCCACAATCGCAACCGATACAATAAGGCCATTGAATAGGGGAAGTCGTTTTCGTAGGAATATAGATGCTAGGGAAAACGTCGTTTTTAGGAGTGTGGTTACTTGACCACGTTCGATCTTAAATTTGTGCCCAGGCATCTTGCTCCTGTCCGGTTCCGCTCCGCGTACCGCCTCGCCATAACCTCGCGCGAGAATACAACACGCACATATTAAAGGACTTGGGAACCCTTTCCCGATCAGTCTTGCATGGATCTAATGGCTCGAACAACTCCGTCGGGAATGTTACACTGGTGGCCTGATTCAGCCAGCGGTCTGCATGCCTGGGAATGAAGAAAATTGCTAAGAATTGCCTACACGTCGTCTTCCTGGCGCTTGCCTTGCCCCTGGCCGCGATCGCCGGATTTGGCCGTTTCCCCCCGACCTTTTCGCTCGGGGCACATGCCTGTGCCCTGGTTCCCGGCGTTATCGGCGACTATGTTCGAATTGCATTTTATAAGCTGACTCTGAAACAGTGCTCTTTATATAGCCGGGTGTCGTTCGGTTCGTTTTTCGCTCATCCCAACGTCGTGCTTGGATCTGGAGTTTACATTGGATCATACTGCATTTTGGGACGGTGCTCGATTGGGGAGCGGACGCAAATTGCCTCCCAGGTCCAAGTCCTGAGCGGGCGGCGCCAACACCGGAGGGCGGAGTCGGGCCAGATTGGCGGGGCCTCCGAAGCAGACTTTGAAGTAATCGAGATCGGTGCCGATTGCTGGATTGGGGCATCGGCTATCATAATGGCTCCGGTTGGATTTGGCACCACCATCGGCGCCGGCGCGGTTGTGGTTCGGCCAATCGAAAGTCAGGTTGTCGCTGTAGGCAATCCCGCACGAGCCATTAAAGAACTATGTCCGAATTCCAGGGAGTAAGCCAGGTGAATATGTCCACGTTTCAGGGTCCAGGAATGATGCCGACGGCAACCGGCGAATATGAGGCCTATCCAGATTCGAGCACAGTAGATGTTGTCAGCCCCCCATCGGAGCAACGGCCCCGGACGGTCCGGCGGTCTTCCCGGTCAAAGCTTTACAAGCCTTTTCACTTTGTGTTGCTGGTGTACCTCTTTTTCTATTGCAGCCGAATTATGGAGCTCATCCCCTATCTCCGTATTGGCCTGATTCTGCAGCCTATCTTGCTGATTGGCATGATCATGACCCAGCGCTCGACAGCCATCTTACGGATGCCGCTCGGCAAAGTCCTGATCGCATTCACTGCCTGGATTGCGATCTGCGTACCATTCAGCGTGTGGAGAGGTGGTAGCTTTACAGTATTTCTGGTGGCGCTACAGGCTTTTGCCCTGGTTGTTTTCATGGCGGCATTCATCCAAGATGTCCCCGATTGCTTCCGAGTAATGTGGACAGTGGGGCTGGCCATGGCTGCCGTGGGAGTCTTGGCCCTGCTTATGGGCGGAGGTAAAGTTGGCCCAGGCCGAGTACAAGACTTTCGCTTGGGACTCGGTGGAAAAACCAACACTTTGGCGGATGCCAACTTTCTCTGCCTCTACATACTCGTCGGTCTCCCTTTTGTCTGGTTCTCAGTTTCAAGGAAGACTGGGATCAAGAAAGTACTGATGATGTCGTTGATGCTACCTATGTTCGCGGGAGCGGCGCGGACCGGATCAAGGATGGGGCTGCTCGCTCTGGCGGCGGCTTTGCTCCTGTACCTCATCTTTGCGTCAGTCAAGCAAAGAATGATTGTGATTATCGCTGGTGTCGTTCTTCTGGCACTGGGACTATCCTACTTGCCATCGAGAATTATTGAGCGATTTACGACATTTTTCCAGGCCCATTCAGCCGAGTCGGCTGAAGCTGCCGGATCAGCCGAAGCCCGAAAACAGCTCCTGCTCCGAGCTATGCTATTAACGGCGGAGCACCCGCTGTTTGGGGTCGGGCCCGGTGAGTTTATTGACGCCGAGGCTGAACAGGCGGGCGAAGAGGGCCACAGGGGGATGTGGCACTACACCCATAACAGCTACGCAGAACTTTCAAGTGAGACCGGCCTCATCGGCCTTGTCTTGTTCGTCATCGCACTTTTTGGCGCTTATCGAGGTTTGTCCCCTATCAGGAATAGGTATCCGGATGCATCTATCCGGCGCGCAGCACTCTTCACACAGATGTCGATGATTATTACTGCGGTGGGTGCCTTCTTCTTAAGCATCGCGTACGGTGGAATAGTTCTTGTCATTATCGCAATTTCAACAACGTTTCAGGCGGCCGCCGCGAGAGATGCCAGGTTGGCGAGACTGCAGGCCTCGGAAAATCCTCGATGACGGAGGCCCATGCCAGTTCCCGGCCCCGTTCTTTGTTTGGCCTGATCACCCGGTCGCTGGTATCTCCCAGATCTGCTGGCCGCCCGGTGCACATCGCCAAGGTTTGGGCGCGCATCGGTCAGCATGGTTCTGTAAAGCTGTGTCGTCTGCCTTCGCAAGTCTGTGACAACACCGATCTGCCGCGGGTCGAGAGACTGGCCCGCGAAATTGCGCCGGTTCTCGAGCGAGATCCCGCCTGTGCAGCAAAATATGCTGACTACGGTTACTGGATCCCGTTCAATGTGGCCAGAATAGGCGCACTGTCTTTGCAAACCTCAACTCCCCTGCAAATTCTCGATGTTGGTTGCGGTCCGGGGTATTTTCTGGCGGCGGCGCGGGCCTGCGGGCATCAGTGTTATGGAATCGACGCTCCCGCCAACATCTTGTCCGAGGTTGAGAACCGGGTCTACAGCGAGACGCTGGCGGCACTGGCGTGCGATCGATACGTCTCTCCGCTGTTGATCGAGCGATTTGTTCCGATGTCGATCCCGTATGGCGATCTCGACGCCATCACTTCGTTCTGGATTTGTTTCAATCGCCATCGCCAACTGGACGAGTGGGGCGCATCAGAGTGGCGATTCTTTGTAGATGATGCTCTGTCGCATCTTCGCAGCGGAGGTTATTTGCACCTCGAACTGAACTCTCACCCGGAACGCTATGGCTCGCTGGATTGGTACGACCAGGAAACTCTGGATTTCTTCCGCTCGGTCGGAAACGGTCCAACGCGGGGTGGTTCGAATTGCTAAGGGGAAGTCTCGGGAATGGGGACAAAATCGGAAGCCGGCGTAGAGGCTGCCGGGAATCGCATCCGCGTTTGCCTGTTGTGCGACACCGTGGGCAATGATGCCGGCACGGAGCGGCAGGTCGTGGAAACCGCCAAGAGGCTCGACCAGAACAAGTTTGAAGTTCATGTCTGCTGCCTGGAGACTAGTCCTCAATTGAGTGGGCTGACGGGTTGTTACCAGACCGCTGTTTTTCCTACCGCGAGCGTGAACTCATGGAGCGGAATCCGGCAAGCAGCAAGGTTCCGGCAATACCTCAATCGTCATCGCATTCAGATCGTGCACGCCCACATGAATAAGACCGCCATGTTCGCGGTGCTGACGTTGTTGGCCTCGTCTCGCATTGTGGTTACCAGTCGGTTGAACATTGGGTACTGGTACACGCCGGCATTGCGCACGATCTTTCGCCTCTTAAATCTGCGCACCAATGCCGTGATGGCCAATTCGCAAGAAGCGAAGCGCGTTGCCGTTGAGACGGAGGGTTTGGACCCGGAAAAGGTTGCGGTTGTGTATCAAGGGCTGGATATGACAGTGTTTAATCTGGGACTAGGTGATGCATCGGCTAGCGAGAGGCTTGGGATTCCTCGAAACTGCCGGATAATAGGGATGGTCGCAAATCTTCGTCCCGTGAAAGACATTCCTTTGTTTCTGCGGGCGGCAAAAATTGTCGCGCAGGAGTTTGATGATGTCTGTATTCCTCGTCGCAGGTCATGGCGAGTTATACCAGGAACTCTGCCAATTGGTAGTTGAACTGGGTTTGCAGGACCGCGTGTTTTTCACCCGGGGAGAAGGAAAGATCATGGACTATCTCTCCCGAATGTGCATCGCGTGTCTAACCTCCTTCAGTGAGGGTTTTTCCAACGCTGTAATGGAGTACATGGCGGCAGGCTTGCCGGTCGTGGCTACGGATGTAGGAGGGAACCGCGACGCCATCGTCGATGGCGAGACCGGATACCTTGTTCGGGAACGGACACCAGAGGCCTTTACCAAGCCGCTGATTCACTTGCTGCGCAACGAAGACCTGCGGGCACAGATGGGACTGGCAGGCTTTCAACGCTGCACTGAACACTTCGAGGTCAGCAAGACGATTCGCCAGCTTGAACAATTCTACGAGTCATTGACTGCTTCTTTAGGTTGAGATCCCAACCAGACTAATGAATTGGGTGAATGGAAAACTCGCAATCGCCAGAGCGATTCACCTGGATTTGACGCATCCCCAAGTGCTTTACGGACGCACTCTTCAGCGCTATGTACATCCAGGCATCCGATGGCTTGACGTGGGTTGCGGATATCAGATTCTACCCGATTGGGCCATGCCGCAAACTGAACAGGAACAGTTGGTCAGGTCGGCTGCCTTCCTTGCCGGGGTGGACGTGGATGAAAGAATCAAGGACCATCCGCTGCTGACCTATCGTGTCAAAGCACTGGGTGGTGCACTTCCTTTCAAGCCGGAAACATTCGACCTGGTGACAGCGAACATGGTTGTCGAGCACATTAAAAACCCGCAGAGCTTCTTGTCGGACATATATAGGGTCCTACGGCCGAGTGGCCGTTTCCTCTTTCATACCCCTAACTATCTTTTTTGGCTGATTTTTCTAGGTCACGTGGTCCCGGATGGCCTTAAGAAATCCATCATCAAGGTACTGGAACATAGAGAAGCGGAGGACGTATTTCCAGCCTACTATACGCTGAATAGTCATGGTCGTGTCGGACGACTCGCTAGGGAAACCGGCTTTGAAGTTGAAGAACTCAATATGGTCGGTTCAAGCCGTATCTTCGATCGACTCGGGCCTGTTGGATGGGCTGAATGTTTTGTCCAGAAAGGGTTGACATTAGCTTCGGGGGGAGGTTAAACTCCAATATCATCGCCGTACTGAAGCGAAAGTAATCCATTTATGGCCGGCGGGAGCGAGTTAGCGCCCTAACTTCTTCCATTTTCTAACAACCGTCTAGCCACTGCTCCCAACCCTGCTCCCATCGGTGTGGAACATATCCAAGAACTCGAGTAGTAACGTAACCGGAAGTCTCCTGGGGACCGGAAACTGGCACGGATCGATCGCGCTTCTCGCCACTTACCCCAGTAACCCAAGACGCACGCGGTTTTGAAGGCACGCACGCTGAAGAACCGGTGCAAGAGGGGAAGCAAGTTTTGCGGGCAGTCCCGCTCCATTTCATCGGTATTGGAAAGTAAAGGCTCAACAGGTCTGGCGACCCCGGAGATTCTGGCTAAGATTTCCAGCCTCACGGTGAAAGCGCACAGATGGCCGCAGATCAAAAAGGACAGGCTCGTTCAATAGAATCTTCAGCCAGAGAAAGGAATCCTCACCAAACGTGCATCGGTGCTCGAAGAACCCCCCCCATTTACGCAAAGCTTCCCTTCGTGTCACGGTTGAGCAACTAGACATGTAGGCCAACATGTAGTGCAGAAGCTCTGGTCGAGTCGATGCATCAATTGCAACTAGTCCATCTTTGATACCGCGTCGATGCCACATTGACGCAGTCGATACTTCTGCCGGGAACTCGATGTAGCCGGCAGTGAAAGACGCCAGTCTCGAGCGGTGCTGATCGAAAGCTCTTACTGCCGTCTCAAGGTGATGTGGTAGCCATTCGTCGTCTGCATCGAGGAATGCGATTAGTTCGCCTGTGGATTCAGTGATGCCTGTGTTGCGCGCTGCACCCGGACCCTGATTTTCTTGACGCACGACACGGAAGCGGGCATCTGGATAGGAACAAGCGATCATGTCGCTTTCGTCGGTCGACCCATCATCTACTATGATGACCTCGAAATCGCCAAATGTTTGATGCGCAATCGAATCCAGTGCACGGCGTATGTAGGCTGCCTTGTTGAACAAAGGTACGATGACTGACAGAGACATGGATTCATGTTCCTTGCAGCGGAGTCGTTGGTCACTGGCGGTTCAGGCGAACTTTACGGAGGGAGTGTAGGTTGGACTACCTGTAGTGCTGGTCGACCCATTGTGGAAACTGGTACTTCAGCATGTACAGAGCCCATGCCGCCTGAACAGTAGAGTGATCGGGGCCAACCTCCCCAAATCTAAATTCAAGAATTCCCCGACACCAGCCATACCAGCAATATGCCCAGGAGCCATCTTGTCGCTGATAATCTAAGACACGTTCTATCCAGCGAGATCGGATGAGGTCAGTTCGCTTCGCCCCAAGAACGAACGCATTTCTTTGCACATAAGAGTCGCCTACACGAAAGTCAAAATGCGCATCTCTCGCGACCTCCTTAGACAAATGGTTGATGGTGCTATCTAGTTCCTCCGAACCCCCGTTGTAGTAGCGGTACATAACTAGAGCGAGAAGCTGATGACTTCTCCTCCCCCAGTAATATTTCGTGGGAGAAAACATGTTTTCGTGTTGAGTATAACTGATCACTATCCTGTCAGGGGCGACGGCGTAGGCGTCCCACAGCATTTCATTCATGTCCTGATCCGGTTCATGGGTCAGATTCATCATTGGAACCGGAGCCTGTGGATCAACCATGTGGGCCCAAACGGGGCCAAACCGGCCATACACTCTGTGAGGATCAGTTATGTATTTACTGCGGAGATATTGGTCCAACATCTGGCGCAGACGCGGATCACCCGACATCTTCTCCATGTCAGCGACCATGAACATTAAAGCAGGATTCCCGAGGATTTCAGGGTGTCCAGACATCCAGTTCGTAGAGGCTTCCACCGAACGGTCAAGTCGGGCGCGAAACTCGCCACGAGGCATCTGGCGTAGCGAGTAGTTGTTATTGAGGACGGCTAACGACAGCAGCAGTATTAGGGCTACGGCACACTTCCATGCCCAGCTGAATAGTAAACGAAACATATTTCTTTTCCGGCTGTTTCCCTGCTCTTGCCGCCAAAGTTAGATCACTCACGCATGGCTGTCGCGAGATTGATTGGGACGCTTAACGTGTGTTCTTTGCGGCACACTGCTCCGCAGGTTGTCGTTCGCCGAGATGAAACAAAGTCGCTTCTCAGCTGCGAGCGAACTGCGCTTTTGCCAAGCGCGGTTCCCCTCGTCCCAAGGCATCGGACTCGACCATCATGCGCACCAGGCCTTTGAAATCCACATCGGGATTCCAGTTCAAGGCCTGCCGGGCCTGGCTGGAGTTGCCCCGCAGGTCATGAATTTCACCGGTACGAAACAGCTTGGGGTCCACTTCGACGTATTCATTCACCACTTCGGCAAGGTTGCGGCCGGAAGGGACCAGGTCGAGGCATTGCAGCACTTCGACCACAAATTCGTAAACGCTGTGCGATTCGCCGGTGGCGATAACGTAATCGTTGGGCTTCTCCTGCTGCAGCATGGCGTGCATGGCGCGGACGTAATCGCCGGCGTATCCCCAATCGCGACGGGCCTGCATGTTGCCCAGCTTCAGTTTGCTCTTCTTGCCCTGCGCCCAATCGGCCGCGGCCAGCGTGATCTTGCGGGTCACCATCTCCGGGCCGCGTCGCGGGGACTCATGATTAAACAGAATGCCGCCGACAACGAAGACTCCACGCTCGCGATAGACACCGCACAAACGGTGAGCGGCAGTTTTGGAAACTCCATAAGGCGAGGTGGGAGCCAGCGCGGTCTGCTCATCGCGCAAGCCGTTCAGATTGCCATACATCTCCGAACTGGAAGCCTGATACAAGCGCGTGTCCGGTCTCTGGCGCTCGATGATATTCAGCAACCGCGCCAAACCGCCAACATTGATGTCGAAAGTCTCGGCAGGAATCTGCCAGCTGGTAGGGACGAAAACCTGTCCCGCAAGGTTATAGACTTCGTCTGGCGAGGCCTTGGCAAAGGCGACCTCCAGGGAGGCGTTGTCGCGCATGTCGGCGTACAGGATTTCGATCTTGTCCTGGATAGGATTGAGCCAGCGCATGGTCGCCGTCTCGCGGCGCACTATGCCATACACCCTGTATCCAAGTTCAAGCAGGTATTCGGCAAGGTAGCTGCCGTCCTGGCCGGAAATTCCGGTAATTAAGGCCTTCTTCATAAGACAGCCCTCTCCTTAATTTCGCAGCGTCACAGCGCAAATCGCGTAATACCAAGTTCGTGCTGATGGCGCATCAGCGGTCGTGCCTGGCCATCCGTCCTTGGGCATTACTCTACAGCCATTATTTCAGGATTCGCCCCCGAAGGTATCGTCGGTGCCGTGGAGGAACCTACCGTCCTCCCCGTCCCAGCAGCAGAATCTTGACGGTCGCAAACATGATGTAGAGGTCGAGTCCAAAGGAAACGTTCTTGATGTAGAACAGGTCGTAGGCCAGCTTCTCGCGGTTGTCTTCCAGGGTCGCGTTATAGCCACGGTTGATCTGCGCCCATCCCGTAGCGCCGGGCTTCACCAGCCAACGCTCTTTATAGAACGGAATCTGCTGCGCGCACTCTTCTTCCTGCTCGGGAACGAAGGGCCGCGGTCCGACGAACGCCATGTCGCCTTTGACTATATTGAACAACTGCGGCAATTCGTCGATGCGGGTGCGGCGTAGCCATCTGCCCACCCCGGTGACGCGAGCGTCCCCATGCTCGGCCGGCTTCAACTGCTCTTTATCCGACCCTTCGTACATGGAGCGAAACTTATAAACCGTGAACATACGGCCGTGTTCGCCAACCCGCTTCTGACGAAAAATCGCCGGACCCGGCGAGTCGAGACGAATAGCGATGGCAGCCAACAGCATCAGCGGGGAAGTCAGCAGGATGGCCAGCGAGCCGAGGGCGAACGAAAACAAACGCTTGTAGATCCGCAGGGCGGTGCGCACGTGAAAGCCAGGCGAAAACAGCAGCCAGCTCAGACGCAGCGACTCCAACGGAATCTTGCCGGTAACGCTCTCGTAGTATTCGGGCCCATCCTGGATGTACACGCCCCGCGCCTTGAGCTTGAGCAACTCTTCCACTTGCAGTTTGCCGCGGCGGTCCCCCATGGTCACCAGCACGCGCTGCACGTTCCGCTCAAGAACCAGCTCTTCGATGTTGCCATCACATAGAGGAATTCCGGGGACCGAGGGCGCGTTCTGCCCGACGAAACCCACGATCCGAACGCCCAGTTCGGCGCGGTTGGAGATTTCTGCCATCAGCGGCCCCGCCAGAGGCCCGTCACCATAAACGATGGCCCTCTCAGAAAAACGCGCGGAGCGGTTGAGCACAAAAAAAAGCCGGCGCCAGGTGGGAACGGCGATGCCGACAATACCCACGCCTACCCACAGGGTGCTGCCACCCAGGCTGACCTCGGGAAACACGTAGTAGAGCACCGCCAAGGCGACGAAGGCACAGCCCAGGACGCCCACCAGGCGGGTGACCACCTCTCGCCGGTTGGCCAGCACGAAGGAATCGTAGAGATCGAAGTAGTACATCAGGATGAGGAAGACCGCGACCACCAGGCCGATCCGACCCAGGCCGTTTTCGTAGAGCAGATAAATGCTGGCGTCAGAGGCCGTTCCTGCCCAAAATTCCACCGCCAGCACGAAGCCCAAGGTGACGAGAACGACCTCGGTCACCGTGAGCAACAGTGTGCGGGTGGGGAAATAGGCATTGAACAGACGAATCATGCCGACGCCGCTGTTACCTTGTCCGCTTCCTTGTTGGCTTCTTTCTTGGCTTCCTTCTTCGACTTGCCGGATGAGTTGTTGTTGCCGCCGCCGTAGTAGCGGTCGTAATCAATGTTCAACATGGAGGCTTGGTTGAAGACTACGCCCAGAAGTTTGGGCTTCTCGATCGACTCCAGCGCTTTATCCAGGACCTTACGCCGGGTAAAGCCTTCGCGCACCACGACCAGCACACCATCGCAGAGTCGTGAAAGCGAAGTCGCATCGGCCATGGGCAACATAGGTGTGGCATCGAGCAACACCCAGTCGAAGGTTGACGAAATGGTGTCCAGCATCTTGGCGAAGCGGTCGGACTCGAGAAGAGGCAGCGGTTCTTCCATGCCGTGGCCCGCGGAAAGAAACCACAACGGCAGGTCGCTGACCTGGTACAGCGAATCCTCCAGCGCTAATTTGCCCGCATCCCACTCCGAAATGCCGCGTAATGACGATGTGGTCAGCAGACCACTGGCGCTGGGCCGGCGGAGATCGGCTTCGATCAGCAGGGTGCGCGCATTGTGACGCCGCGCCAGGGTCAAAGCCAGGTTGACCGCCACCACCGACTTGCCCTCGTCGCCCACCGAACTGGTGATGAGCAGCTTCTGCAGCCGCCGCTTGTTCTGCATGTGCGCCAGGCGGGTCGCCAGTACCCGGAACATCTCCGCTCCCTGACTGTTGGGATCAGCCAGCGCCACCAGGCGCTGCTCGGGGGTGGGCGCAGGGTGCAGGACGCGGTCGGCCGGGACCTTCAACCACGTCGCTTCCATGTGTGTGCCGACGGGGACGCCGGCGGCAACGGCAACCGCAGTGGCCTCGCCAGACGAAGCTTCTGGCCGGCCTGAAACCAAGGGCGAGGCACTGGGGTTTTCAACTTGGGACTTCTGTAACGCTTCGTACACTCGACTCATGGCTAATTTCTCCTCCCAACGGTGGTGGGTATGGCTTTCTCGGTCTCTAAAGTCTGGTTATCCATGGTGCGCAGGAGGCGGAACAACGAGCGCAGTAAGCTCTCGCCGTTCTCCTCGCGCGCATTCATCGGCAGCGGAACTTCTTCCGGCAGTGACGGGCCGGTCAGGCGGAAATCTGTGGCCACTTCCGTGATCATCTCGGGAGTTACCGTCCGCTGTTCATTAGAAAAGGCGCTCACCATGGAGTTCTCGCAAAGATTGTTGATGATGCGCGGAATGCCGCCGGAATACTCGTGGACCTTGCGCAACGCCTCGTCGGAAAAAATCGGCGGCTCGGCCGGCGCGCCAGCGCGCTCCAGACGGGACAGCACATAGGCCCGGGTCTGGGCTTCGTCCAGCGGCTGCAATTGACAGCGCAGCGAGACCCGCTGCTTCAGTTGCCGCAACTCGGGAGAGTCAAGCATGATCTCCAGCTCCGGCTGACCCATCAGAACGATCTGCAGCAACTTCTGCTGCGACGTCTCCAGATTGGTCAGCAGCCTGATCTCCTCCAGCAGTTCGTGCCGCAAAGCCTGCGCCTCGTCTACCACTAGCGCCGTGATCAGGCCGCGGGCGTGGCGCTGGATAAGGTAGCGGTTCAGGTCAAGCAGCATCTCCGTCTTGGTGCGCCCCGCGTAGGGCAGCCCCAGGTCGGCCATGATGTACTGGAAGAACTCCACCACCGGCAGCAACGGATTAAAAACGTAGCCGAAAGCGATGTTGTTCTTGCGCAGCTCCGTCAGCAGGCAACGGACCAGCAGGGTCTTGCCCGTGCCGACCTCGCCGGTGATCACGATGAAGCCTTTTCTGCGGCCCACCCCGTAGTGCAGGTTGGCCAGAGCTTCATTGTGACGCGGCGTCGGATGATAAAAAAATGGGTCGGGGCTAATCTCAAAGGGATTGCGCGTCAACCCAAAGAATTGTTTATACATTCACGATCACCAAAAATAGGCGTAAGCCACGCCCGAGGGAAGCAGGATGACCACCAGTACGGTGGCCGCCACCGCCAGCCATGGTTTCCAGCGAGCGGCGCGAAGTTCCGCCGGGGTCGGCAGCGCCGGAATGTCCACCAGGATCGGCAAACTGACAGCTTCGTTGAGGGCTTGTTCGCTGCGGATACGATCATCAAGGATCTCCGAGCCGAATCCGAACAATACCGCGAAGGCCAAACCGGCGCCGATGGCAGCCAGCGAAAACTTGAAGCGATCGGGAAACGCCGGCTTGTCAGGCAGACTGGGCGGATCGATCACCCGGAACTGTGCGCCCTGTTGCTGGTTCTCAAGACTGGTGGCCAGCGCGGAGTTCTGCTTCTTCGACAGCAACTCGAGGTATTCCTTTTTCAAGTTGCCAAAATCGCGCATCATGTCCGTCATCTCCGCTTCCACCGCCGGGGTGGCATTCAGGCGCGCCTGATACATCTGACCAGCCTGCTCCAGACGCTGGATTTGCTCGGTGGATGTTTGGATCTCCATCTTGTTCGATCTTGATTTGGTTCTGCAGTTGTATGCGCGGCGTCATGGCCTGAACCTGGGCGACACTGGCGGTGTTGGTTTCGATCTTCTCCTTCGCCTCAGCGCCCATTTCCTTCTTCAGCTTTTCCAGACCGGCGATGGTTTCCTTCAGTTTTCGGATATCGGGATGGTCGTCGGTGTAGCGGGCGCGTAGGTCGGCCAATTGCGCGCGGGCGCTCTCAAGCTGGTTGTCGAGGCTGCTGGGAGTTTCGGGCGTATCGCCCATGGTCTCGTATTGTTTCTCCAGCGAGCTCAGATACTGCTGCTGCTGCAAGGCTCTTTCATGGGTGGATTGGGCGGCATTTAGCTGCGATTGAATGCCACTAAGGATTGAAAGATTGCTTTGCAATTGCTGAGGCAAGGACCCATCATGCTGGGTCTCATATTCGCGCAGCCTGGCCTCATCATCGGCCAAGGTCTGACCCAGCGCCCGCACCTGCGAATCCAGGAAATGCGTGGTGGCTTCCGACTGCTCCTGGCTGGCGCGCACGTTCTCGTCAACGAAGAACGAGGTCAAGGCCGTGTTCACCTTTTGAGCAATGGCGGCGTCGGGAGCCTTATAAGTCAGCCTGAAGGCGACTAGTTCCTGGCTTGCCGTTGGCCGAAGGAGCCTGAATCAACTCGAACTTAACGTCATCGCGCATCTTTTCCACCTGCTCATCAGGCGAATAGGCGTAGCCGGGATAGAGGTTAAATTTGCTGATGAGGGTGAGCAGACGCGTACGGCTCAGCACCTGCGTGCTCATACTCTGCACCCGGTCCGCTAGGTCGACTTGAACGTTTGGCGCCACCAGGTCCTTCGGGACTTTGGCGGGCTCGATCAGCACCACGCTCTCCGAGGCATACTTTGCGGGCAAAACCCAAGATGAGGCAAAGACAAGGAGCCATCCGAAGAAAAGGGGTCCCAGAATCCACCACTTGCGGCGGACCACCAAGGCCCAATACTCGTCGATACCCTGCGTTGATTTCTGATCATCAAATTCTTCCATCATGAATCACCTTCCAAGTGAGTGGCCCCAGGAGTACCGGAGCGAAATTCCGACACCATTTGTGCCCAGCGTTGTGGGGGTGGTGTGTAGTAATTTTGGTTCTCGTGAATCACAGCGTAATAGATAGTTGCATTCCATGCCTGCGAGATGTTCCGGCTAAAACTCACCGTGCCTTGCAACGCTTTAAGAAACTCGTTGGCGTGGTATTGCGATATGGACAGGCTGTTGTTGTACGAAACGCCGGTAGAGCAAATTCCAGCGCGGGGAAAGGGCCCGCCGGTAGGTGGCGGTCATCTGGTACAGGCTTACCGTACCGAGGAGACCACCGCCATTGCTATTTTGATGCCTGTATCCTGCGCGGAATGCGTTCTTCGTCCTCAACCAACCGAAAGTCCCACCTTCGGCTACGTTCCACTCGGCCTGGTGCACTTCGTGATAACCGAAGCAGCCAAAACCCGGGAAACAGAATTGTGGAACGATGTCCTTGCTGGCTGTGTACTCTGGACCGACAAACCCGCTTACGTAGATACTGGGGGTCAACTGATAGCTAACGAACCCGGTTATCGCCTCGAATTCCAGAGCGCGACAGGCCATGTCCGTAATCCAAAGCGGTGAAGCTATAAGCGGCGCCAGCCGCGAGCCTCGCCGAGAAATAATGCTCATAAGCTGACTGACGCTGAGTAGGTGTACGAGTTGTTGGCCGACAAAGTAGTGTTGATAAAGCGTTGAAAGCTTTCGCCCCCCGTAAAATTGAGGCTATCGTGCGGCGCCCAGTATATAGGTCAGATTAGCCGTACCCACGTTCCCCTCAGTGATCGCCTGAGGTATGTAGATGACTGGGTTGGGGTTGTTAAAAGTGGGCACACCATCAAGGGTCAAGTACGGCTCGAAGGGGTCGTTGGTGTAAATGTACGCATCGTTCACCGACAACTGCCAGCGCTTGCTGATTTGCCAGATGATTTTGGCCCCCCCGTTCTGATTCAGTGTTATGTAATTCGTAGCACCCGGTATCGTCAGTTCACTTAACGAAATTCCGCCGGTGTAGCGGAGGTCCCACATCAAGGTGGGACGAATCTGGGTTATGTGAACGGCGCCTCCAATCGAGCCTAGGGTCTGCCAGTAACTACTACTCGAGCCGCCATACGAGGCGTAGTTCGTCAACAATCCAGTCTGCGCGCTGAGCCTGATACCGGTGTTCGCTGTAACTTCGTTAAGCAACGTCAATGGAGGCAGCTGTTCGGGATGGGTGTAAGCCACCTGCGGGCCAGTGGATGACGGCGACTGGTCCCCCGAACCGCTCTGATCTGTAGTACCGCCTAAGCGCTGGTTCATAGAACCGCTAGGCGACTGACTCGTAGAACCGCTTTGCGACTGGTCGCCGCCGCTGGGCGACTGATCGCCGCCAGTTTGCGACCAGGCAGGCGGCACTGACAGAACCGCCAAAATCACCAGAGATAGGCCGAGTTGACTTTTCATAGCCTCCTCCTTCTACTTTTCGCGTCTTTCGCGTTCACGGAATGACCAGGGTATCGTGCGGGTGAAGCTCGATGTTCTGAGCCATGTTCTTGCCCTTAATAACTTCTTTGTAGTTGAACTTGTACCGCAACTGTTTCCCATCGGGGCCGGTACGCAGCACGTAGATCTTCTTCTGCTTTGCGAAATCCCTGAAGCCGCCGCAGAGTGCTATGGCATCCAGCACGGTGAGCGGGCGAGTGATCGGGAAGTATCCCGGCCGCATGACCTGGCCCATAACGTTAAAGGTCAGGCTGTTCACCTGAGTGACAATCACCGTCACCTGGGGATCAGACATAATCTTCTTCAGCAAGTCGGTGATCTGCTCTTCCAGTTGAACCGGAGTCAGCCCTTTCGCCTTGATCTCACCCAGCAAGGGCAGCGAGATCATTCCGTCGGGACGAACCGGGACCGTCCTCGACATCTCCGACTCTTTCCACACGTTGATCGACAGCACATCCTCGGAGCCAATAATGTAGCTATCGGGCCGGACTTGTGAAACCCGCGGCGGAAGCGTGTCGGCAGCCGCAGGCTGCGCGGCGTTGGCCACGTCCTTAGGAGACTCGGCGGCCGGAATGACCGGCTTATCCGGGGTGGCGGCACTGCCTGTGCTCTGCCCCGACGCGGTGTGCGCCCAGCCAGCCAGCAGAACCAGCAAGGCCAGGGTTAAGATAGCGCGACTTCCAAATGCCCGTGTTTGCGAATACATGACTCCCCCTCGGTCCTAATTACTCGGCCTTATCGTCTTCTTCGTGTTTGCTCGCGGAGCTGGAACGCCGCTGCGGGATCCCTACTTCCTTGAGCTTATAGAGCAAAGCGCGATAGCTGATATCGAGCGAGCGCGCCGCCTTCTTTCGGTTCCAGTTATTAGCATGAAGCGCATTAAGAATAATACGTGCTTCCAATTTGCGGACGGTCTGCCGGGTTAATTTCTTGAGAGAAACCGGTCCATCCAGCATCAGGCTGTTAACCGCATCGCGTTCATTGGGCTGGAGCAGTTCGCTTAAGATAACGTCTTCGGTGCCCATGACCACGTAGCGCTTGATCAGGTTCTCGAGCTGGCGGATGTTGCCTGGCCACGAGTAACGCTGCATTTTGGCCATCAGCGCAGGTCGCACCATCATAACCCGGCCATTGAGTTTCTCGTTGTAGTACTGCAGCAGGTAATCGCTGATGACCGGCAGATCGATTGCCCGTTCGCGCAATGGCGGCAAATGAATCGTCATGGTGGCGATGCGGTAAAACAGGTCCGGCCGGAAGTTCCCGTGCTCGATCTCCTCGTGCAATTCACGGTTAGTAGCGCACACCACCCGCACCTCGACCTTTTTGTCCTCCTGCGCACCTATCCGGCTGAATTGGCCGTCCTGGAGAAGTTGCAGAAGCTTGGCCTGTAACACCGCATCCAGTTCTGCGATTTCGTCCAGAAACAGAGTGCCCCGGTGCGCCATTTCGACCCGTCCGGGCTTGGGATTGTAGGCTCCGGTGAACGCGCCTTTTTCGTAACCGAACAGTTCGCTTTCCAGCAAGGTCCCAGGGATTGCCGGACAGTTCACCTTGACAAAGGGACCATTTGCCCACGGCGAGTACAGATGAAGCAGCCTGGCGATGATGTCTTTCCCGGTACCGCTTTCGCCCGAGATCAGCACCGAAAGATTCGCGCCAGCCACACGCTCCAGCTTTTGCCGCACATCGCGCATCGCTGGTGTCTGCCCAAAGATCACCGGTTCGGGCGGAAGTTGTTGGACCGTGATCGCGCTTTCGTTGTTGGAGCCTGCCAGCAATGGCATCACGTGTCCTCGCGTCATAAGAAGGTATCGGCGTACCAAAGAATTGCATTTGTCGCGCCAAGTTCGTGCACATCGCAAAAGAATGCGCACTTTGTTTTTAACGTGGTTTATTTACTGTAGCTTATATATGCAAAACTTGTCTCGAAAATAATTCAGAAAGGCTCAAAAAGAAATATATTGCGCTTGAGAGTGTGAAAACATTTTCACTTTGAGGAACTCTCTTTCCCTGCCGAGCGGGACCTGGTTGACTCCAAGCCAAGCTGCTGGTTCAGCAGGGGCTCTTCGAATTCCAGGCCAAGCAGGAAGTATTGGCGGTCAGCGGTGCAGCGCAACACGGTGGCGTGCAGTTGCGATACGGATCGTGGGAGGTTGGCCTTGTTCAGCAGAGTGACAGGAACTTCCAGGGAGATGTGGGTGCCGGGCTCAAGGTAACGCCGGGCTGCCAGCAGCAGACCGCCTGCAGACAGGTTCAGCGCCGTAGCAAACTCCAGGAATTCTTCGCCGTCGGCGTTGCTTCCGCGAACAAAAAACGGGATGGAGATAGGCAGCCGGTCCCAGTCGCGGCGCTCGGCGACGGATGCGGTTCGACGCACTTCCCTCTCCTGTTATCTATCCCAGAATAGTACGCACCTCAACAGCCAAACTTTACGCTGCTGAAATAAGGCTTCAATCCTTTCTGTTTGTTATGGATATAGAGAAACGAATTGCCCGCCGCGGGGAGTGAAGATTGCAATGTATTGCGGTTCGAGAGAACAAGAATGCCTCCGCTAAGTGCAAATCTATTCCCAAAAAGGTAACTATCTTGCACTTTCTACACAATTTATGGGAAATTTTATTGACAACTCTGCGCTTTGCGGTAATATCAGGTCTCCCCCTTGTAGAGTGCTTCTACTCTATTCCCCGAGGACTGGACAAACACTTTTAACTCTGTGGCCATTTTTGCCGAGAATACGTTATGGAGCTAACTTCGGGGGATCTGACAGAAGAAACGGGGAGACGATTGTCGCTGCCTAGGGAAGCCAAGGACGCTATTCCTGTGCCATCAGCCAAGATGTCACCGGTGAAACACAGGATCGAGCTGTTAGGCGATGAACATTGCAGCTGTTGCCGCGATGCGCTGGCTTCGGCCGCCCACGAGCTGAAGACCCCGCTCGCCATCATGGGCGGCTACCTGCACCTGCTGCTGGCGCAGAAGCTCGGACCATTGAATCCACGGCAAGTTGAAGTGCTTACCGAGATGCAAGCCAATGGTGCGCGTCTTTCCAACTTCATCCAGAACCTGCTCACCTACACTTCCCTCAAAGTCGACCGTTTCGAGATGCAGTACGAAGTGGGCGACATCAATGCCTGTGTCCGCGAGATCGCCGAGGTTTGGGCGCAACGCTTCCAGGACAAGGCTATCGCGTTCTATTTCCTGCCTGACGACCGGCTGCGCTCGTTCCCCTTCGACTACTACAAAGTGCAGCACGTGGTTTCCAATCTGCTGGACAATGCTCTGAAGTACACACATGGGTCGGGGACGGTATGGTTGCACCTGGAGCCATATTTCTGGGACCGGCGGACGGTTGATCGCCGGCCTGAGGTAGATCGGCGCCGGCGCACCATCCATGAGCCGAATTGCTGTCGCATTTCGGTGTCCGACACCGGGCCGGGCATTGCCCCGGAATTCCAGCAGGAAGTCTTTGATGAGTACTTCCGTCTGACGCGCAAGGGAGTGCGGACGGAAGGATATGGTCTGGGACTGGCCATCGCGCGCCGCTTGGTACAGGCCGCGGGCGGGAAAATATGGGTCGAGAGCGAGCCCGGTAATGGTAGCAAGTTTTCTTTTCTGCTTTTGCTGAATCCCTCATCCAAACACGTTGCGGAGGATCGATGAGCGCAGGCCATATCCTGGTGGTTGACGACGAACCGAGCATGTTGCGGTATCTCCAGACCGTTCTGGAACTGGATTCGTATAAGGTCACAACGGCATGCAACGGGATCGAAGCGGTCGAAAAGGTACAACGGGCCAATCCTGACCTGGTGCTGCTCGACATGGTCATGCCCGGGGCCGATGGATTGGAGACCTTACAGCGCATTCGCGAGGTCCGTCCTTCGACCAAGGTAGTCATGCTGTCCTGTGTTCGCGATACCCGCAAGGTGGCGCAGGCCATGCGTCTCGGCGCTCAGGATTATCTTTCCAAACCAGTGCAGAAGGAAGAAATGAGCGAGGTTCTGCGCTTCTGTTTGGAAAACATGGAACCGGGAGGGCCCGGCGCCGGGGAAGCCATCGAAGTAAGCGAAGGCGTCTTCTTCTTCTCCGCTACCCCGCAAATGCGCCAGCTTCGCGCCCAGGCGATGCAAGTGGCGCGCTTCGATTTCCCGGTATTGCTGCTCGGCGAAAGCGGTACCGGCAAGGAAGTGTTGGCCCACCTGATTCACAAGTATTCCGATCGCTCGCACCGCACTTTTTTGAAGGTGAATTGCGCCGCTATGCCCAGCGAACTGCTGGAGAGCGAGTTGTTCGGTTATGAGCCGGGGGCTTTTACCGGCGCCGTCAAGTCCAAGCCCGGTAAATTCGAGCTTTGCAACAAGGGCACGCTGCTGCTGGATGAAATCGGAGAGATGTCTTCGGCCCTGCAGGCCAAGCTGCTCCAGGTTTTACAAGATGGCCAGTTTTCGCGATTGGGCGGGCGTAATACCGTGAAAGTGGATGTGCGCGTGCTGGCGGCCACGAACATCAACATGCCGCAAGCTATCGCGCAAAAAGCGTTCCGCGAAGACCTCTACTACCGCCTGAACAGCTTCGTTCTGCGCATGCCATCGTTGCGCGAGCGGCGCGAAGAAATTCCAATGATTTTGCGGCATTTCATGATCCACCTGGCCGACCGCTACGCCTGCGCGCCCCTGAACGTCTCGCCGCAGCTGGTGGAATCATGCGAGAACTATCCCTGGCCGGGCAACATCCGCGAGCTGGAAAATTTCGTCAAGCGCTACCTCGTGCTGGGCGATGAGGCGGTTGCAATCTCCGAATTGCAACAGGGCACCTCGCGAGATCCCCACACCGGAGTCGTGGTGCGCATGGAAGAAAAGGCACCGCAAACCTCGCCCGACCTGAAAGAAATGGTCCGCAATCTAAAGAATGGCGCCGAGATGGAAGTCATCGCCCAAGTGCTGGAGGAAACGGCGTGGAACCGCAAACGGGCCGCCACTCAGTTGAACATCAGCTACAAGGCGCTGCTCTACAAGATTCGTCAATACGATATCCGTCCCCGGCAAGCTGGATAGGGCCATCTTCATAGGTCGCCTTTTCCACAATCGGAGCCGAAACTGCGGCCCGGTCCTGTGGTACCTTGTTGCAATGGAATTGGACATGCCAGCGATCTCGCCCCGTAGTGGCGAACGAAGGCGGACCCTCCGTTTTGCGATGCATTGTTCTATTCTCCTGCACCCGCATGCTTCCGACCGGCGCATTCTTGGCGAGACCGTCAACGTCAGTGCCGGCGGCGCGTACTTTGCCAGCAAGGTGGCATTACCTCCGGATGAACCCGTCGAGTACGTTCTGACCTTTCCTCCCGAGCTGACGCACGCCCCGCTCCCTGGCGGGTGCGCTTTTACGGAAGCGTTGTGCGAGTCGAGGCCAAGTCCGTGGAAGAGGGTACCTATGGCGTGGCACTACAGACTACGAAGCACCGTTACTTGTCGCCGGAAGAGCCGGACGGGTTTTGTAGCTTGGAGCCGTACCAGGCTAATTCGAGAAAAGCAGCTTCTTAGTTTGGACGGTTAAGGTCCAGCAAAGACCAAATCACAGTCCCTACCACCGCGGTCAGCGCGTAGCAGAGTCTCACCTTTGAACCCAGGTGGGGAATTCGTCGCTACAGAGTACAGATTTCCAGGCAGTGTCATCTATAGCAGATGCAAGTATTGATTCCTACCCGAATTGTTTGGTGATTACACGCTGCGACGCCAGCCAACGACTCAGGATGCAGCAACCCCTGCAGCCTCGCGCTCCCGATGGCCAACGTTTGTTTGGCCTCTCCGCCAGCGGGCAACAAAAGACGAAACTAGAAACACTGCGAACATTGTTAGTTCCGGCTCGATGGAATGCCGATACCGGGGCGTGGGAAAAGTGAGGTAGTAAATCAATGGGTACACGATCACCAGCGCGGAAAACAGGAAGGCAGCGTGCACGCGCCTCTTAACGGCAAGAACCAGTCCGCCAAGGGACAGTAACGAACAGGCCAGAAAGATCAGGTTTTTCACCCGGTCCATACCAGTCCGAGGAAGACCCGCATAGGATCGGGGAATTCCAGCCCAAAAGAAAATAAACCTGCGGAAACACAGGACCAGGAACCGTTTCGGATTCTGGGCAATCCATACTTTCGCCTCGTGAAGTTGTGCGGCATTGATCCCCGGTTCGCCTATCTGCTGGAATCGGTCCAAGAGATAGGGGTTGTAGCCGACGTGGTAAGTTGACACCATCCAACCCTGGGCTGCTGGATTGTTGCCGGCGCGGAATTCGTTGCCAAAGTTGTCGCGTATGAAAACCGGTTCGCCAAAGACCGAGTAATTGCGTACCAGCCAGGGCGTAAGTGCCAGACAAAAAACCACCGCGCTCAACAACACAGGTGCGACGGTGCGTTTGCCGTGACGATGCAAATGGTAGGCGAGCCAGAAGCCGGAGACGGGCAGGAACGAAATCACGGCCGTATTGGTCAGGGCGGCAATTCCCCACAGCAGCCCATACCCGGTCCACCACCACAGGCCGTCGTTGTCTTCCATCTCCAGCGTGAGCATGACCAACAGACTAAGCAGGAATGCGGTGAGGCTTGTTTCCCAGACAAACGTCACCGACCACCTCAGGCTGTAGGGCAGAAACGCCCAAACCCATCCTGACCACACCGCCGTAGTTTCGTTGAACACGCGTCGAGCGATGCGATAGATGGTCCAACTGGTTAGGGCTGCCCAAATACTATTGAACAACAACATGGCGAAGCCGGAGGCAGACGAATAGATGCCGAAGACACGAAAGGCCAGTGAAGTGAGCCAGGGATAAAGAGGAGGGGTCCAGGCGGAAGGGCCGGTATCGACCACGTAAGGAGTGCTGAAGCCAGCGCCCTTGGCCAGCGAGTAGGCGATTCGCTCCATTTCATTGATTGAGCCATTATGGTCCATGTCGATACTGCGGTAGGTGTGCGCAATCACTATGCAGAGGACGCGCACGGCCAGCCCGATCAGGACCATCCAGAGGGGCGAGTAAACAATCTTGAGGAATTTTGTTGGGCGCATGGCCTGAGTGAAAGTGCGCTTCCCGGGGTTCATTATTGCGGATTTCCCTTTTTCGTTGCTAACGCCCCACTATATACCGATGAAGGATTTTAGCGAGTTATTTCCTCGGCGACGCAGCACGCCCCAGAATGTAGGCATTCACTTTCGCCATCGGTCCCACAATTCCCACCACAGTAACTTCTCATTTTCGGTCAGATAGGTTTTGGCCCATTCGCGATTTTTCCACCAGGGCTGCCCAAATAGAAAGTCATTGCGAACCGCGCCTGCGGTCCAGTGAATTTGGGGCAAGCGCTGGCGGAAGATGGAAAGTGCACGCCGGGTGTGGTAATCGTCTGTCACCAAAACCACCGAACGCGGCGGCGGCTTCAACCTCGCCAGACATTCTCCCACTTGCGGCGCCTCTTCCTTGGTCGAGTCACCTTGGACAACACAAATGCTGACCTGGGAGGCATTGTCGCCGGCCGTATGGGCTATGAAATTTGCTGCCAGGTCCAGATAAGACTGGCCATAGACCTGACCCGCGCCCGCATCCACCAGAAAATGCTGGCCATAGCCGGCGCGAAGCAACTCCAGTCCCCGCAAGTAACGCAAGTCAACCTGGTCGCCCGCAAGCATTACGATCGCATCCGATTTCTCGGCGTTGTTGACCACCAGATAGCCGCCCGGCTGAAAAAAAAGCAGCAGGCAGATCACAATAAGCACCGCGGCGATGATCAGAACTTTCATGGTGAATCCGGTCTGCGAGGCATCATAAAGTAGTCCGGGCGGCTGCGCCATCCTCTGGAACTGTACGTCACTTGCGAAAGCCACGGTACACCCCACGCCATTGTTCCGCATCTATGTTTAGCGAAAGGAGCATCTCTATGACGCGCTTGGCAAAATCCTTTTCCGGTTTAGCTGCGGTTGCGTTTCTCTGTCTTTGCCCGCTTCTGCTGTTCGGGCAAGACAACATGCAGAATAACCCGTCTGGAATGGGCCAGAACACCATGAGTAATCACCACATGATCAATGTCACCGGTTGCCTGAAGAAGGGCAGCGAGACGGGTGGCTATTACATCACCAGCCAGGACGGTAAAACCTGGGAACTCAACAGCAAAACAGTTGACCTTGCCGAACATGTGAACCACACGGTCAGCGTTTCGGGACACGAAATGATGGGATCCAAAGCCGATGAAGCCAAGACTGAGGAAAGCGAGAAAACGGAGTCTGGCGGGGGCAAATACGGCGACTTAAGTGTGTCGCAGTTGAAGATGGTTAGCGCCAGCTGCACCCAATAGCCGCAAGCGAAATCATCTACCCGGCGTGGGGAAGAGGCGAACCAGCGATTCCCCACGCTTTTTCCTTGTCCGCGCAAGTGGCGTCGAATAGATTTCCGGGTGCAGCCGCGTATGGCGCCAGCCACTGCCGCTCTTCCTGACTTGCACAACCTCGAAAATGCTGCCATGATGACCCAATTCCCCACCCTGGAGTACTCCCCGGACGAGGGTTGGTCGCCGGAATGCCCATTCGTATCCCAGCAGCGCTTGGCCTAGGCCGCAGACTCAAGGCCTTCGGGTTCGCCGTCGCCTTACTGCTTTGTTTCGTCGCCACCACACAGGCGCAATGCACCCTTCCGGAAGACCCTGACGCTCCGCCCAAACCTCCAAGCCCTCATGCAGCCGACGAGGCCTTGCTCCCGGAAAACGGCCACCTTTCCAATACGACGTACACCAGTGACTACTTCGGCTTCGCTTTCGATCTGCCCATTGCCGCGCAGGGCCATCTCATCATGCTGCCGCTGATGCCGGAGCGACAGCACGCGTTGCTGGCCCTTCAGTTCGAGAATGCAACCCATGCCGGGACCATCACGATCAAGGCCATCGAGCCACGTCCGGGTTTAGAAGCGATGACCCCGGAGCAGCAACAGCGGGAATGGGACGACTGGGCGATCTTCCGGCAGCCAGCAGGGAAGAACACTTCGTTACCCCATTCCGGAATATATGGTGCGCAGCACCGGGCGTTTCCATTCTTCGGAGCATCATAAGGGCGCAAATTACGCCGCGCTCTATTGGACGCGAATCAAAAATTACAACCTCAAAATCCTGGTGGCTTCCAACGATCAGGATTTTCTGCGGAAGTCCAAGAAAGCAATAAATGCGGCACGCTTCTATTGCATTCAAGACGACGGCAAGCTCACTACCGCGGATGGCAAACCGGTGAGGCCCGAGGGCGACGTTCTACATGGGGCCCACCGTGCCCACCTCGCTCGCCAGTGCGGCGGTTAACGACAAGCCGGCGCTGCAGAGCATTCCGCCGGGCGGGATAAGCGGCGCGACGTATCGTAATCCCGACCTGGGCTTGCAGTACGAGTTTCCCAAGGGTTGGGAGGTTGTTCCGGCTGAAGCTAACGACGACCCGCCCCGCGATGCCACCGCCACGCGCGAACATGAATTCCTGCACGCCTGCTCCAGGACTTTGCTGCGAATCGCGCAACCCGGCCCCAGCGATGCCGCCCACCGGGGAGCCAGGCCCACGATCACCTTGCGGGCACTCGACCCTTCTTGCCTGGTGATGCGAGTTCCGTCTTCCCTGAACGACAAGACTGCCTTGGATAACGTCTGGGCCAGCCTGGAAGTGCTCTCCGAATTTGGCGAGATCGGCTCGGACGAAATGGTTTCCATCTCCGACCGTATCTTCATGGTGTTCCATGGGACGGTTGCCTCAAGTGCGTCCAACAATGAGTTGGTTCAGCGCTGGTCGCAGGTCATGTATGCGACCCTGCACCACAGAGTGCTGTTCGTTTGGTCGCTGATGGCCCCCAGTTCGGCCGACTTGAACGCGATGCCCACCACCGGCATCACTCTCGATGGCAAACAAGCCATCGATCTTCGGGCATCTCTGACCGCGAAACGTTAGCGCAAACCGCCGGTGACGGCGCTCACCGGCCCTGGTGACGGGTTGCCTGGGTCAGCAGACCTTCCGGGATTACGGTATGCTTATGAGAGGAGTTGTCTATGCTCGATAATTTGTTTCAGCCCATGCACCTGCTGGTTATTCTTTTCATTGCCTTGCTGGTGTTTGGACCAAAGAAGCTGCCGGAACTCGGCAAAAGTCTGGGTGAGGGAATCAGGGGTTTCAAAGACTCCATGAACGCGAAAGATGATGCCGCCGGCAAAGCGGATGAAAAAAAGCCTTAGCGGGGACCCTGTTTCCAGCGATGTGCGGCTAGAGCTTTTTTCTCATGCCCGATACCCTGTTCATTCTGTTATTGGCGCTGGTGATCTTCGGTCCCAAGAAGCTACCGGAGATCGCCCGGCAGATCGCCAAATACGTGATTCAATTTCGCCAGATGAGTAACGATTTCAAGCGCCAGCTCGAAAGCGAGATGCTGAAAATCGAACTGGAGGAAAAGCAGGCGCCCGCAAAGTCGTATCAGCTCGCATCCACCAATCAGCCCGCCAGCGCCGAAACTCAGCCGCAAACTCCTCCTTCCTGAACCTGATCTTCCTGTGGGGATGCGCCGGCCATCGCGACAGAAAAGCAAAGTCCTCGAAGCATCCCCTGATGGGTGATAGAGTGTTTGCCACTGATTTCTGTCGCGCTCAAAAATGATAGTTCTCAGGACACGCAACTCAGGGTAAGGGAAATACGCATGTCACTGTCTCTGGATTCACGCCATTGCGGCAGAGTGTTTGTGATCAAGTGCGCCGGAAGAATCGTTACCGGCGAAGAAATTCTCATCCTGGAGGCGTGCATCAACCGCGGCCTGCTTGAGTCTTCGCGTATCGTGGTGCAGTCTGGCGAGGTGACGCGGGTGGACAGCACTGGCATGGGTTTGCTGGTGCGCTTCCTGTCGCACTCCCGAAACCGTGGCGGCGACCTGCGCCTGGCCGCCCCTCCACCGTTCCTGGTAAACCTGTTGCAACTGACCAAACTCACAACCATCTTTAGCATCTACGATTCGGAAGAAGAAGCCATCGTCTCGTTTCTCAAAGACCCTGCTCTCTCCCACCCCCTCGGCGTCAAGGTTGGTCCGGTGGTCCTCTTCGTGGACCAATCGCCGGACCTGTGTGCCTTTGTACGAACTCTGCTGCAGCATCATGGATACGAGGTGTTGTCCACTTGCCGCATGCACGACGCCAAGACGCTTTTGAGCGCCGCGAAAGTTGACTACATCGTCCTCGGTCCGGACAGCTCTTCCCGGCCTGCCGACAGCACTGCGGCTTCGCTGAAGTCACTGGCGCCCAGGGCATCGACCATCCTCCTGCAGAAAGATTTCAAGCATGGCGATGCTGAGCGGGCAGGGATGGAGTTGCTGCGATTGATGCAGCACGGTGCGGGCGACTGATCTATTCAGATCGAACCATTCCCTGACCCGCCCAGCCCCCAAATGCGGTATGCTTTTCTCCATCTTTGTGAGTGGGGGGAGACATGAAACGCGTAATCATCGCATCTCTGCTAGGGGCACTGGCCACTGCCGCAGTTGCACAGTCCAAGGCGCCAGCGGGCGCGACCAGCAATCCGGTCGTCAGCAGCGTTCGACAAATGGAAGAGCGCCAATCGAAGAACCTGATCGGTGCCGCCGAAGAAATGCCTGCCGACAAGTACAGTTACCGCCCGACGCCGCCGCAGATAACGTTCGCGCACCTGGTCATACACGTGACTGAGTCCAATAATTCTCTGTGCCCGTTAATCGCCGGCGAGCCGGAGCGAGACGTGAAGCTCAACGAAAGCGATTCGAAGGACGTGCTGACCAAGGCGATGAAGGATTCGTTCGCCTACTGCGAACAGGCGCTCGCCAAAGTTGACGATACGACTCTCGGGCAGGCGGTGGCGTCCGCTTCGGGACATACAAGCACGCGAGCTGCGGCGCTCATCCATCTGGTTGCCGGCTGGGGCGACCACTACAGCGCAGCCGCGATGTATCTGCGGCTGAACAACCTGCTTCCTCCCAGCGCAAAGAAGGAGAGCCACTAGGGGCATTAACCCGGATCATTCGTGAGCAAGAGGAGATAACTTGTCATCCTGAGCGAGGAGCGAGCGCGACCCACGGCAGAGGCCGGTCAGAAATTCTTTGCGGGCGCTTGCTCAGGATGACAATTCTACTTCTGTAGCGATAGGGCTCCTCCGATTCGGTGCGTTCGCTTAGGATGACATCCGTGAGGTCTGTTACTCCGCTTTCACAACAATCAACTGGAAGCTCCCCGGTACCATCGCCGGTCTTTGTCCCGGAGGGGGCGGCGTCGCTACGCGCTCGGCGGTCACCAGATAGGCGGTGTTGCTGTCGTTGTCCATCGCCATGGTGCGCGCGCCTTTGGCGGTGGGCACATTCTGCGTGACCGAGTACTTGTCGGGACTGTCTTCGTGAATAACAGTCAGAACGCCTTCACCGCAGGACATGAAAACTTCCTGCGTATTGGGATTGAACGTGCCGGCATCTACACCTTCACCAATGGGCACGGTGGTGACCACTTTGCCGGTATCGGTGTTCACTACAGCCATCATCTTGTTGTCGCACCCGGCGAAGAGGCGGTGATGCGCCACGTCGAATGCCAGCGCGCTGGGCTCCTTGCATGGATCCAATGACCAGTGATTCAGCACCGTGAGCTTGGTGGCATCGATTTGGACGATCTCGCTCTTGTCTTCAACGTTGTTGTAAACCTTCCCCTTGCCGTCGCTGGCGGCAAACTCCGGCTTGCCGCCAACTGGAACGGTACCCGCCACTTTGCCGCTGGCAGCGTCCACCGCGGTCGAATCCTTGCTGCGCGCGTTGAAGGTGAAGACATGCTTGGTGAACGGATCATAGATGATCGCGTCCGGACGATCGCCGACCTTCACGCTATCCAGTTTGTTGAGCGTCTTCAAATCGAAGACGGTGACGGTGTTGTCTCCGCCGTTGCTGACAAAGCCGCGGCCCGACTCCGGCGCCAGCGCGACACCGTGAATGCCGGACAGACCGGGAATGTCTCCGGTCACCTTCAGGGTTTTGGCATCGACCACCATCACGTGGCTTCCCCGCGTGATGAACAGGCGCTGCCCGTCCTTGTCGTAAATGAGATAGTCCCATCCGCCTTCGCCGCCCAGTTTGACGGTGTTGACCACCTTGTATTGTTTCTGTGCGAACGCCGGAATGGCGGCCAGAAGAGTGGCTGCCAGCAACAGTGCGAAAATCCGTTTCATTGTTTCTCCTCTTTCAATTGTCTTGTAGAGCTGTTTTCGTGACTCAAGTAAAAATGGACCGCGGGAGTGATGATCAGCGAGAGCACCATCGAAATGGTGATGCCTCCGATTACCGCGATGGCCAGCGGTTGCAGCATCTGCGAACCAGCGCCCAAGGCCAGCGCCAAGGGCAGCATGCCGGCGACGGCGGCCATGGCCGTCATCACAATGGGGCGCAAACGGCGGCGGCCGGCCTGGATCATGGCGTCGTGCGCAGAGTAACCTGCAAGGCGAAAGCGCTGGTCGGCGTCAAGCAGCAGAATGCCATTCTTGGCCACAATGCCGATCACCATGATAAGCCCCATGAACGACGCGATGTTGAAGGTCGTACGAGTTATGAGCAACGCAAGAAATACGCCCGACGTCGACAGCAACGCCGACGCCAGAATTGCCACCGGCGCTGCCAGAGTACGAAATTCAAACAACAGCACCAGAAACACCAGGAGGATGGCCAGCACCAGCACCAGCACCAGGTCGTGAAACGACTGTTGCTGCTCCGCGTAGGTTCCTCCGTAGATGATTCGGATGGACGACGGCACATGCAGATCGTTGACCACCTTCTGCACGGCCGCGACACCGCTGCCCAGGTCGCGTCCTTCCAGGCGTGCGGTAACGGCCACATCGCGCTGCAGGTTCTCGCGGCGAATCTCCGTCTGCCCCGGCAACTGCGTAATGTTGGCCAGTGTGCCTAATGTCGCAGTGTGCCCACTGGCGCTGTTGAGGAGCGTATTACTCATCGCCGCCAAATCGCTGCGGTTGGCGTCAGGGTAACGTACGCGAATGGTGTGGGCGATGTCTTGGGTGATCACGGGCGTCGCGGCCGGTTCGCCCCCGAGAATGGCCGAGGCATCGACCGCAACTTCTTCCGGAGTGAACCCGGCGCGCGCCGCCACTGTCGGATCAACTCGGAAAACGGTAGCCGGACCGCTGATGGTGTTTTCAATTCCGTTCAGCACGTCCACTACCCCGGTCACTTTCTGAATGGACTCGCCAATGCGAGGGGCCCACTGGGCCAGCAAGCCGACATCGGGCGAGAACAGCTTGATCTGGATCGGTTCCGGCGCGTTCGACAGATCGCCGATCATGTCTTGCAATACCTGTACGAACTCGACCGCAACGGCGGGTTCTTGTTGGTTGATTTGCACCCGCAACTCCTCGGTGATTTCGTCCACGCTACGGCTGCGCTTGCTTTTCAGTTTCACCGCAAAATCGCCGCGGTTTGCTTCGGTAACTGCAGCCAGACCGAGCTCCAGACCGGTGCGTCGCGAGAAACTCTCGACCTCGGGGACCTGGCGAAGCAAGCGTTCGATGCGGCTGATCATGCGGTTGGTTTCCTCCAGCGAAGTGCCCGCGGGAGTGAGATAGTCAAGCACGAAGCCGCCTTCGTCCATCGCCGGCAGCAAGTCTGAGCCGAGCGCCTTGTAGCAGAAGAAGGACGCAATCACCAGCACCGCAGAGAAGATTGCAATCCACTTGGGGCGATCCAGAGCGAAGCGCAGCCAGCGTTCGTAAAACTCGACCACACGGCGGAAGTGTCCACCCAGGGCCGCTTCTTCGGCGGCGAGCAATTTATCTTTCTCGCTGAGATCGTTGCGGGGTAAGGCTTCGCCATCCTTGCGGTGAATGAAGTACTGGCTCAAGGTGGGGGTCCACGAGAGAGCAAGACCCAGCGAGGTGAGCAGCGAAACACCCACGGTGACAGCGAGTGCGCGAAAGAATACTCCGGTGACGCCCGCGATCGCGATCAGCGGAACGAACACCACAATCGGGGTAATGGTGGAGCCGACCAAGGGGGCGGTGATTTCGCTTAGCGCGCTGTGCACCGCTTCCACCCGGCCTTGCCCGGCGGCGCGGTGCAGCGCGATGTTCTCCACGACCACAATGGCATCGTCAATTACCAGTCCCACAGCCGCCGCCAGTCCACCCAGCGTCATCAGGTTGAAGCTCTGGTTCAGCGCTTTCAGTGCGATGAAAGTGATCATCACGGTGGCCGGAATAACCAGCGCCGCGACCGCCGAGGCCCCCCAGTCGCGCAGGAACAGGACCATGATGATGCACGCCAGCACCAGGCCGATCAGAATGGCGTCACGCACACTCTTGATGGATTCGGTCACCAGTTGCGATTGATCGTAGAACGGTTGGATCTGGATCCCCGGAGGCAGCGATTGCCGGATGGTGTCGATCTCGGCGTGGACCTCATCGGCGACTGCCACCGTATTGCTGTCAGGCTGGCGGTTGATGTTGACTAGCACCGCGGGCTTTCCGTTGGCGGTCACGACGGTGTACACCGGCTTCACTCCGGGTGCAACCGCGGCCACATCGCCGACCCGGATGGGAATTCCGGCTGGCGTGGCTTTGATTACGATTTGCGAAAGTTGCGCCGGATCTTTTACCTGGCCATCCACCAGCGCGAGATAAAGCTGATGGTTCTCCTGCATCAGGCCGGGCGAATCGATGAGGTTGGTCCGCCGTACCGCGTCGAGAATATCGCTGACGGTCACACTGGCCGTCAGCAACTTGGCGGGATCAGGAGTGATAGTGAACTCCGGCTCCTGCCCACCCTGCACCACCACGGTGGCGACGCCATCCAGTCGGTTGAGGCGCGGCTTCAGATCATAGGTTGCTATTGTCCAGAGCTGCGTCTGCGGGACGGTATCGGACGTGAGGCTGTATCCAATGATAGGGAAGCTGGAGAAGTTCAGGCGGTGGGTTTGAATGACGGCAGACGAAGGCAATTGGGTGCGAATGTTCCCGAGCGCCGCATCCACCAGTTGAAGCGTGGTGACCATATCCACGCGCCAGTCGAAGAACAGGTCCACTTCCGCCGAGCCGCGACCGGTGATGGAGCGCACCTGCTGTAATCCCGGCACGCTGTTCACCGACTCCTCGATGGGCCGCGTGATGGTCACCATCATCTGGTCGATCGGCATCACCCCGTTGTCGACGCCGATCACAATGCGCGGAAAATCGGTGGTGGGAAAAACCGAAATCGGAATCGTGAAGGCCAGATAAGCTCCGGCCATCATCAGCACCAGGATGAGAAAGATCAGCGATTTCGCGTAACGAGTGAACCAATAGCGGTCGTCGGCCGGGCCACCGGTGCGCAAGCGCTGGAGCGTGGATTTCCAATTCATGCGCAAAATCAATCCCTGGCGTCGCCTTTTCTTGAATCAGAATTCTCGGAAGGCGCCGGCGTCGCGGGTTCCACAACTTTCACTTTCGTCTTGTCAGGCAATCCGTAAGCGCCAGTCACAATGACTGCTTCGCCGCCGCTCAATCCTTTGGTGATCTGCACGCGATCGCCCTGGCGAATGCCGGTCTCGACCGATACTTGATGGGCGCGATCATCCTTGACGATCATCACGGTGGTTTGACCTTCCGGGGTCTTCAGCAGTGCCGACACTGGCACAACAATGGCGTCGTTTAAGGTTTGCGCAATCATTTGGACGTTGACGGTCGTGCCCGGACGCAGCCGCCCGTCGGGATTTACGGCCCCGATCCAAACTTCGACCGTGGTGCTGTTGGGGTCGAGCGCCGGACTCACCAGCGTGACATTACCCTTTACGGCGGCCTCTCCCGGCGCAGTAAGGGTGGCAGCGTCTCCGGGCTTCAGTGTGGCTGCATCGCTCTGGGGAATGTGTGCGCGCGCCGTCACTGACGAAGTATCCATGATGGTCAGGAGCGGAACCCCGGGCGGAGGCGTCTCACCCGGATAGCTGGGGCGGTCGGTGACCACCCCATCGATTGGGCTGCGAATCTCGGTGTAAGCAAGCTGCGCCGCGGCGCCTTCGTATTTCCCTTTGGCCGAAGTAAGCTGTCCCTGGGCCGCCTTCATCTGCTGCTGCTTGCCCGCCGCTTGCAGGGCGGAGTAATGCTTCTCCGCAAGTTCGTATTGCGCTTTGGCCTGGATCAGCGCGACCGCCGATTCGTCCAGCTGCTTGCGCGGTAGAGCGCCCTGCTGGAACAGAACGCTGCGGCTGTCATAAACCTTCTGCGCCGCATCGTAGGCTTCCTTCGCCGTCTTCAAATCGAATTCGGCCTTCTGCCACTCCTCCGGCAAAGCGGACGAGGTTTCGAGCCCGTAAGTCGCCTGCGCTTGTTCGTAGGTCCCTTTGTTCTCGACTTCGGCAGCAGCGAGATCGCGGTTTTCGAGGACGGCGAGGACTTGTCCGCGATGCACGCGGCTACCGCGATTCACGTAAAACGCTCTCACCGGTGCGACCACTTTCGGAGTGATGGCCGCCTGGTCGCGCGGAAATAGCACGGCTTCGGCGCTGATAATCTGCTGGATTGCGCCGCGTTGCGCGACCGCGGTCTGCACCGTGACCACTGGCTCTGTTTCCTCTGGCTTATTCGAGCAGGAAACCAGCATCGCGGAAACAAGGATGAGCGGCAATAGCGACGCCATTCTGTGAAGGACGCGTTGAGCTTTCATGATCAGAACGCCCCTGTCAGGGTCTGCAAGTTGGCGATGGCAACGTGGTAGCGGGCCTCACCATCGCGATAATTATTACGGGCCTGCGTAAGCGTGTTCTGCGCGTCCACCACTTCCAGTGCGATGGCCTCTCCCGCCTGGTAACGCAGATTGGTTAGCCGCAGGCTATCGGCCGCAAGGTCAGTGGAGCTGCGTAGCGTGTCCAGTTGCGCACGCGCGGTGTCGGCTTCCAAGTAGAACGATTGCAGATCGGCAATTGCCTGCCTCTGTGCCGCACTCAGCTCCACTTGCGCCTGGTGGCGTTGTAGTTCGGCCTGTTTCACCTTGCTCTCAATCGCGCCCCAGTGCCATACCGGAATGTTGAGCGTGGCAGTGGCCGAGTAGCCGAGGTTGCGGATGTTGTCTGTGCTGGTGGCAAAATGGTTCGCGTCAATGCCGTAGAAGTAATCGAGCACCAGCGTCGGCAGATGGCCCGCCCGTGCGACCCAAACTTCGTGGTTGGCGGCTTCGAGCGCGGCGAAGGCGGCGCTCAATTCGGGATTGTTCTGCTGCGCCATCTGTTGCACCTCGGCCATCGCAGGCAACACGGGCGCAGCCGCAAGATCATCCACCAGCGAGAAGTCCTGAAAGAAATTCGGGAACAGCAAGACGGCTAGGGTCAGCCGCGCATTCTCTTCGCCAAGTTTCGCATCCTGAAAAGCGCGCTGCTGATCGTTGGCCTGGAGCTGTGCCTTGATGACGTCGGAGTGGGCCACTTCTCCGCCCTGCTCCAGTTTGCGGCTGTTGTCGAGGAAGCGCTGGGCCTCGTCAGCGGCCGCCTGGGTGCTCTGCGTTTTTCCCCGCGCGGCCAGCAATCCGTAGAACGCCCGTACCACGGTGACGGTCAAGCCGCGAGCGGCGATTTCGGCTTTGGCTCGGGCCACAGCTTGGGCCGCGGCCGTGCGCCGGTAGTCTGCGACTTGCCCCAATCCAACCACCTGCTGTACTGCCCCCTGGCTGATGTACTCGTGCGGCCCGTTGTTGGCAATGAATCGTCCCGACGGAGTGCCATTGCCTTCGGTGTAGAGGAACTGGTTGTTATAGTCCACGCCGGGCAGCAGCGTCGCACGCGCCTGCACGCGGTCTTCGCGAGCGATTCCTAGTTGCGTGAGCGCGGCCTGGAATTGCGGACTGTTGGCTTTGGCCCGCGCCAAAGCATCGGCAAGGGTCAGCGAAACTGTAGCGGCTGGCACTTGTGCATTGGCTGTGCCTGGCGAGGCGGGCTGAGAGGGTGAAGTGGCTTGCGCAAGCGATGCGATCGCAGCAAGCACCACGCACGCGATGACCGCGACAATCTTCTGGCTCATGTACACGGCTCCCTCACGAGCAACTCAAAATAGGATGCTGGAACGCACCTTAACGCAAGCTGAACGCGGGCAGGCGCTTCTTAAGGCTATCTTCAGCTTCCCTGGTCTACGTTGGCATAGGATAGAAACCATGCGGGTGTTGATTATCGAAGACGAGGCCCGGTTGGCAGAGAATGTCGCGCGCAGTCTGCGCGAGAGCGCTGGCTATGCCGTGGATGTCGCACTCGACGGCGAAGAGGGCGCGTACATGGCTGAGTCAAACCCGTACGACCTGGTGATTCTCGACCTGATGCTGCCCAAACTCGACGGCCTGGCTGTGCTGCAACGCATGCGCAGCGGTGGTTCGGCGGTCCCGGTGCTGGTTTTGACCGCGCGCGACGAGAAGGAGTCGATCGTGGCCCTGTTGAACGCAGGGGCAGACGATTATATTTCCAAGCCGTTTGACCTGGGAGAGCTGATGGCTCGCGCCAAAGCCCTGATCCGGCGCGGCAAGGGACAGAGCGCAGCGTTATTGAAGGTCGGCGATCTGGAGATCAACACCGCTGATCTCTCGGTGCGGCGCAAAGGAAAACTCGTCAGCCTCACCGCCATGGAGTACCGCGTTCTCGAATATCTGGCGCACCGCCCGGGCGCCGTGGTACCCAAGACAGAGTTGCTCGAACATCTGTATGACTTCAACTGGGAACGGTTCAGCAATGTCATCGAAGTTTATGTCTCCGGCCTGCGCCGTAAACTGGAAGACACCGGAGACAGCAAGCTGATTCATACCCTGCGCGGACAGGGATACATGCTTCGCGGATAATATGCGTCAAACCTCGATTCAGCGCCGGTTAATCGCAGCGGTAGTGATCTCGCAGTTGCTACTGGCCGTCGGCATCGTTTCGGTAGCGGTGTATTTCACCCGGCGCCAGTTACGAAACGCATTCGACGCCGGCCTGCATGGGCGCGCTATGAGCGTCGCCGCGCTGGTGCGCTACTCCGAAGAAGAGCATCCCACCTTGATCTTCGAGGACGACCTGGTTCCTCCTCCTCTGGAGAAGCAACATCCCGACTTGTACCAGGTGACCACCGGCGATGGACATGTTCTTGCCCGGTCTCACAATTGGCCGCAGGATTTGCAAGCGATTCCGAAGAAGGACCGGCAACACACGACCTTCACGGTGGATGGAATCCGCTATCGCGCGGTGCGGCTGGAGAATGTTCCGGTGCTCGACCGCGAAGGCGATGCGCCTTCCACCGATGTGTTGACCGTAACCTATGCGCGCGCCCACCGACCAGATGACACGAGCAGTCGCGTACACCGGAATTTACATTGCCGCCGGCAGCGGCCTGCTATTGCTGGTCACTGTGGGCATTGCGGTTTTCGGCTTGCGTCGAGGCCTGCGCCCTCTTGCCGAGCTGGCCGCTAGCGCCGCCTTGGTCAATACCTCAAACTGGCAGCTGAATCCCAGCGAAGCAGCTTTGAGCACCACGGAACTGGCGCCGCTCACCCATGCCATGACCGCCATGCTGGAAGGACTGCATCGCGCGTTTACCCAGCAGCGCGAATTCCTGGCCAACGCCGCTCATGAGCTGAAGACCCCGGTGGCAATCCTGAAGTCGACTTTGCAATCTCTGCTGCAACGGCCGCGCGCGGCCGACGAATACCGCGCCGGACTGGAGCAAGCGCTCGAAGACATGGCGCGCCTGGAACAACTGATGCATTCTATGCTCCGCCTGGCTCGCGCCGAACAGTGGGCGGCGGGCAGCGCGCGCCGCGATCTGGAAGCGGTGGAAGTGGCCACTACCTGCGAGAGTGCGCTGGAGCGGCTGGCGCCTGTCGCACGCGAACGCGGCGTTACCATCCATTTCGTCAGTGACGGTCCCATGCCCATGCGTGCCGATGCCGAAGATCTGGAGCTGGTTTGGTCCAACCTGCTCGAGAATGCCATCCGCTTCAGCCAGGACGGCGGGAACGTGCAACTTCGCGCGCGCTCCAGTGGCGGGCGCGGTTATGTCGAGGTCGAAGATAACGGTCCGGGGATCCCGGAATCGGAACTGGCACACTTGTTTGAGCGCTTTCATCGCGGCGACAGCTCACGCGCGCGCGACACCGGGGGATACGGTCTGGGTCTCGCCATCTCCAAAGCGCTGATCCAAGCCTACGGTGGGACCATTACTCCCCAAAGCGGCCCTGGGCAAGGCACGCGCATGGTGGTCGAGGTGCCGCTGGAAGGTGCAGCCTTTAGCTCTTAGCCTTTAGCTTTTAGCTTTGAGTGAATGATCCACGGCCGCTTTACTTCACCGATTTTCTTTCAGCCTCAGCCGCAGATAAACATTCACACCCAGCGGATGGTCCCCATAGTAGGGCTTGATGGCGTCGGGTAAACCGTACAGCGAGACATTTGCGCCCAGTCCCGTCTCCAGGTTGTGAAAGATCCCGAGGTCGCGTGTGTAGCCGATCGTGTAAGCGCTGATATCGAACCAGCGACTGCCGGTTTGTTCGAATAGCTGCTGCGCCAGCGCGGGATCATTGGCGAACAATTCGTCACGCTGCGACCATTCGTAGCGTCCGCTGATGAAGTTTTTCTCCCTGAATGGCACGACCGTCTCCGCCAACACGGCATTGGTGCCATAATGCACTGCCTGCTTTCCGTTGCGTCCCCACAGCAGCGTCGTCGCCCACGCATTGCCGTGCGGACGCGGAACAATGTATTCCACCGAAGCCGTCGTGCGCACAATGCTCCCCGGCTCCAGCGCCTCGGGGTGGACAAGATGACTGGCTGAAAACTTGCGCCAGCCATCTGGCGGTCGGCGTGACCGTGAGCCGCGCGGAATAGGAATTCATCGGCCCAAAGTCGATGTTCCAGCGGTTCTCGTCTGGCTCAGCGCCGTGAAAGCCGGATGCCTCCAACCGCACCGTCTTGTATGACATTCCGGCGGTGACCACGTTGTAGAGAATGTGCGTCGAGTCTTCCCAGTGATGGCCGAGCGTACTCTGAGGAATTTCCATTGCCGACGCTCGATGAGGATAGGCGACTGGCCCCAATGCCGGGTCGCCGACCGGCGCATAGTAAAGGTCCCAAACTGCGTGCTGACCGAGCTTGCGCGCGTATTGCACGCTCAACTCCATGACCAGGTCGTGCGGGTGCTGGCCGTTGACAATGGGCTTGCCGTAAGCGGTCTCGCCTGTCTGAAACAGCAGTGGATAGAATTCGCCGCTGACTGTTGCGGGTTCCAGGCTGAGCATGGTGCGTAGCACGAGGTCGCCGCCGCCGAGCTGGTGCAGCGCGCTAAGCATGCCCCAATTGGTGGAATAAAACTTGTCCGCGCCCAGCGGACCGCTCTGCTGCGTGTCCACCAGGAATGCCTGTGCCATCCACATCAAGCGCCACTGACCGGCGCTGGTCATCACCATCGGCATCGGCCACGCTGAAGGCTGAAACGAGGTGCCGGACGATTCGCGCATCAGGAAGTCGCGCGCCGTGTCCATATCGTGATCCATGTGCTGCATCGAGTCCGCCTGCATAGGCATGTTCATCGGGGTCTGTTGGTCAGGCTGCGGCCTCTGGGATGAAGATTGCCCCTGGGCGCCGCAACACATTAAGCAGGCAAGCCCCAGCAGGCAGCTACTTCGGAGAAGCGCGGTGATTGCTTGGTTGCTCAAGGGGGCCGGTGGAGACTTGCCGTATCATCCCGGCAAGAACTCCAATCAAGATTGTAGAGGATGACTATTCGCCAGCTTCGTCGAGAAGCTTGTTCAGGGTTGGCTTGTGTTTGTCGGCCTTGAGTTTTCGCTTTTTGCTGGCGGGCTCAGCACGAGTCGGCGGAGGAGTTCCGATCGCGTGACGGGCCGCGGCCTTGACCGCCGATGCCGCGCGAAATGGTTTGGGCTTGCGTATCTTGGAGGGCATGGCGACGTATCCTCGTGAATTTAACAGCTGTTTGGCCCGGCCGGCGAAAGTCTCTACACGCTGTGATGAGGGATGTGGCTGACCGCTGTCTCGGCGACGACACATATTTCTACGTCATTGGCTGCAGACAACAAGGCTTCTCGATCCAACAACAGGCATCGCCCAGCGTCGAGCGCAAGGCAGGTTGCGCCCGCCTGCTTCATGGTCTCGATGGTTTTCAGGCCGACCACCGGCACGTCGAAGCGCATGTCCTGGTTCGGCTTGGCGACCTTGACCACGGTCAGGGCGCGGCTCAAGGTCGATGGCGCTTTGCCCAGCGACGGCGACTGCATGATCTCGCCGGCGCGGAGGATAGTTGCGTCGGTTCCCTCCATGGCTTCCACGGCAACGCATGCGGCCTCGGCGATCACCACCGTCTGGCCTATGTCGAAGCGCGAGAGATGGTGCGCGACCGCCCGTCCATAAGTGATGTTGGTTTGCTCGGAGTCGGTCGGCCCGCGCCGCGTCAAAACTCCTTCGCCGGCAAGCATGGGTTCCAGCAGCGCCGTGGAATTCATCAGCGTGATCCCTTCCTCTCCCAGAACTTTGCTGATCGCTCCGATCAGCGAATCGGTGTTGCGGGTAGTCAGCGAAAGCAGAAGCTTGGCCAGCTTCCAGTCAGGCTTGATGCTGCTGAAGATCTGCTTATGCTTGACCTGTCCGGCCATGATGGCGCGGGTCACGCCTTCCTGTTTGAAGGTGTCGATCAGCCGCGATAGCTCCCCCAACGATAGCCAGTGAACGGCGGTGGCCCCGCGTCGCTCGATTTCGGGCGAGGTCTCTTCCTTGATGGCGGCGACGACCACCTGCATGCCTTGCGAGCGGGCAGCATCCAGCACCAGCAGCGGAAACTTGCCGTTGCCGGCGATGAGCCCGATTTTTTGCCGTGAATCCGACATGAGGTGAAGGCGCGGCCTTCCTGCCTACTTAATGATTCCCCGTTCCGAGCTCTCCACAAATTTCAGCAGTGCCTCCACATCGTCGCCCTGTGCGCCTTCCGAGCGCAGCTTCTCCAGCGCCTGCGACGTATTCAGCTTGGACGCCAGCAAAACCTTGAAGGCATGATGCAGGCGGGCGATGCGCTCGTGCGAAAACCCCCGGCGCTGCAGGCCCACCTTATTCAGCATGTACGCGTGGGTGTCGCGTTCGGCGCTGGTCATGGAATAGGGCAGCACATCTCGCGTCAGCGTCGTTCCGCCACCGACGTAGGCGTGTGCGCCCACCCGAACATACTGGTGCACCGGGCACAGCGCGCCCACCACGGCCCACTCCTCCACCGTTACGTGCCCGGCCAGGGTGGCAGCGTTGACCAGCATGGCATGATCGCCGATGAAGCAATCGTGCCCAATGTGAGTGTAGGCCATGATCAAAATATGGCTGCCGATGCGGGTCACCCCGCCGCCTTTCGCGGTGCCGCGCGTGATGGTGACATATTCGCGGATCACATTATGGTCGCCAACTTCCAGCCGCGTCGGCTCGCCCGCGTAGGTGATGTCCTGCGGATCCATCCCGAGCGCGGCGAAAGGATAAATCTTGTTGTCGCTGCCGAAGCGGCTGGGCCCGCCCAATGCGACATGCGAAACCAACTGACAGTTTTCGCCCAACTCCACGCCTGCACCCACGGTGCAATAGGGCCCGATACTGCAGGATGCAGGAATTTTTGCGGAGGAATCGACGATGGCCGTCGCATGAATGTTCATCTGGAAGTTACGTTTGCTCGACTGCGGGAGCCAGCTCTGGGGCAGCTTCCGCTGGTTTGGGACGGTTCAACAGTCGGCAGGTCACGATGGCTTCGCAGGCCAGCTTGTCGCCGACATAAGCTTTGCCTTGCATGCGGCCTGCGGTGCCGCGCCACGCCAGTACGTCCACCTCGATGCGCAGCTGGTCTCCGGGTATAACCGGCCGCCGGAACCGGGCGCGCTCGATGCCGGTGAACAACAACAGCTTCTCGGCGCGATCGGGAAATTCGGTCAACAGCAGCACGCCGCCGGCCTGGGCCATGGCTTCCACCACCAGCACGCCGGGCATGATGGGGTGATCGGGAAAGTGTCCTGCAAAGAACGGTTCGTTGATGGTAACGTTCTTGATTGCGACGATCCGCTTGGTGCGTGTGAGATGGACGATGCGGTCAACCAGCAGGAACGGAAAGCGGTGCGGCAGGATGCGCAGGATGTCCTGGATGTTGAGCGTGAGGTTGTCACCGCCGCCGGGCGCAGAATTCACGGATTCACTCATTCATTAGTCCCGTAAAAGTCACGATTATACATTCCGGAGCAGCGCGGATATTGCAGCGCGCAGGAGCGGCAGAAGAATATGGCGAAACCGACAGGCCGGCGAGAACTTGGATTACGGTGAAGTACTGCGTTGGCTGACGGCGCGCCAAAGCGAAATCGTGGCCAGCGTGCGCGAGATAGTGCTGCGCGAATCGCCTACGCAGGACAAACAGGCCTGCGACGAGCTGTGCTCATACCTGGCGACACAGTTCGAGTGCCTGGGTGGCCGCGTCACAGTTCATCGCCAACGCTCAGCTGGCGACCACCTGCAGGTGAACTTCCCGGGCGCCAAAGGGCGCAAGCCGGTGATGCTGCTTGGCCACTTCGATACCGTGTACGACCTCGGGACACTTCAGGCGATGCCGTGGCGCGAGGAGAAAGGGCGGCTCTACGGCCCCGGTGTCTTTGACATGAAGAGCGGCATTGCCCAGATGATGTTTGCCCTTTGGGCAGTGCACGAAGTTCGACGTGAATTGCCTCGCCCGGTGACGGTGCTGCTGGTTTCCGACGAAGAAGGAGGCAGCGACAGCTCGCGCGCTCTCACCGAGAAGATCGCGCGTCAATGTTGTGCGGTCCTGGTCTGCGAGCCGTCCGGTCCCGGAGGCGCCCTGAAGACCGCGCGCAAAGGTGTTGGGTCGTTCCTCGTGAAGATTACGGGAAAGGCGGCGCATGCTGGGCTCGACTTTGAAAAGGGCCAGAGCGCGATCCTGGAGCTGGCGCACCAAATCCTGGCCATCTCGCAGCTGACCGACCTGAAACGTGGCGTTACCCTCAATGTTGGCGCCGTCCACGGAGGTACGCGCACCAACGTCATCGCTGCGGAGGCTGCTGCGGAGGTGGACCTTCGCATCGCGAAAAAAGCCGATGGCGCGGTGATGGAACGCAAGGTTCGCGGCCTGCGACCGGTGAATCCGAAGTGCAGGATGGAGATCGAGGGCGGCATCAATCGCCCGCCCATGGAGCGGACGAAACAGGTGGTCGCCCTGTTACGAGTTGGCGCGAAAGATCGCCCGCTCGTTGGGCTTTCCTTTAGCGGAGATTGCGGTGGGCGGCGGCTCGGATGGCAACTTCACCGGCGGAATTGGAATTCCGACGCTCGACGGCCTGGGCGCGGTTGGCGAAGGCGCCCACGCCACGCACGAATCGATTGTCGCCGCCGAACTGCCCCGCCGAGCAGCCTTGCTGGCCGGGTTGATCGAGGCCATTGAATAGGCATCAGAGTTCGCACCAGGATGTTTTGACGCGACCCGCGCGAAAGCCTAGAATCTGGGCAGAAGCCCGTCATCCAGTTCCCCTGGCCGAAAAAGGGCTGTCTGACCGGAGGATTTATGTTTGGTGGAAAGCTTGGCTTGCCCGAGCTGCTGGTCATCGTAGCTATTGCCCTGCTCATCTTCGGTCCAAAAAAACTGGGAGAACTGGGCAAAGGCTTGGGCGAAGGCATTCGCAACTTCAAGTCGTCGATGAACGACAACAACGCGGCGACAAATGCGACTACAACCCGCCCACGAACCCGACCTCAAACGAAGACAAGAAGTCATAGTCAAAGATTGTGCCGGCTTCTTTGCGCCATCGAGACGCCTGAAATTTCCGATCATCACTTCCGGCGTATGGCGTTGATCGCCATCCCTCAAAGTAGCGTCAGACCGGTAGTCATTTCGGCGGCGCGCAACATGCGATACACCCTCGGCACCGGCAATCCCACCACATTGAAGTAGCAACCTGCGATGCGTTCCACCCAGCGCGAGGCCATGCCCTGGATGGCGTAAGCGCCGGCTTTGTCCATGGGCTCGCCGCTGGCGACGTAAGCGGCGATCTCGCGCTCCGAGAGCTGGCTGAAGACAACCTGCGTGGTCTCGGATTCCGTCTGCTCAAACCCGGGAGCCAACAAGCACACCCCCGTGATCACCTGGTGAGTTCGTCCTGAGAGCAGACGCAACATGCGCGCGGCGTCAGCCTGGTCGGTAGGTTTCTCCAGCAGATGCTCGTCCACCACGACGACCGTGTCTGCGCCAAGCACCGCGCTTTGCGGATGGCGAGCGAAAACCGCGCGCGCCTTGTCGCGGGCCAGGCGTTGCGCGTAGTCTGCGGACTTCTCGTGGGCGGCGGGCTGCTCGGGAACGTGGGCCGGCTCAACTGTGAAAGGAATCGCGGCGTTGCGCAGCAGTTCGGCGCGGCGTGGCGAAGCGGAAGCCAGAATCAGAGTCATGCATCTTGATTCTATCCAGCGAACGCAATCGAAAGCATCCCATCGATGTCTGCGCACGTCTGATGTTGCGTGGCCACAGCGAATCAGACCTTTTCTTACGGCGCTAACCTGCGCGGCAAGGAAGCCGAGTTTCGCGTCTGGGCGCCGATTCCGAACGGGATTTCGCTACGCCTGGCGCGCACAGGCGCAAAGCCGCAAAACATCCCGATGCGACGCGACGGGGAAGATTTCGTCGCCACGGCTGCTGCTGCCGCTGGTGATCGGTACGCCTATGTTCTCGACGGCGGGCCGCCGATTCCCGATCCCGTTTCACGCTTTCTTCCCGAAGGCGTGCACGGCCCCACCGAGATTGTCGATCCTGCCGGGTTCCACTGGACCGATGATGGATGGCACGGTCTTGCCCTGCGTGATTACGTCATGTACGAACTGCACGTTGGGACCTTCACGCCGGACGGCACCTTCGACAGTGCCATCGCGAAGCTCGAATACCTGAAGCAGTTGGGCGTTACGGTGGTCGAGGTGATGCCGGTTTCGGCTTTCCCGGGAGTGCGCGATTGGGGATACGACGGCGTGTCGCCCTATGCCGTGCAGGCCAGCTATGGCGGGCCCGAGGCATTCAAGCGCTTCATCGACGCCGCGCATCGCATCGGCCTGGCGATGATCCTCGACGTGGTTTACAACCATCTCGGACCGGAAGGCAATTACCTGCGCAACTTCGGTCCTTACTTCACCGCGCACCACAAGACACCGTGGGGAGAGGCCGTGAACTACGATGCCGCGGGCTGCGAGCATGTGCGCCGCTACGTCGTGGAGAACGCGCTGTACTGGATTGGCGAGTATCACCTCGACGGACTGCGACTGGATGCGGTGCAGACCATCAAAGACGATTCGCCGAAACACATCCTGGCCGAGATTCAGGAGCGGGTGCAGGCCCTGGCGCGCGAATCGAGGCGGACCGTCAACATCATTGCCGAGACCGACGAGAACGATTCGCGCTACACACGAGCGCCACGCGATGGTGGCTATGGACTGAACGCGTTGTGGAGCGATGACTTTCATCATGCCGTGCACGCGTACTTCACCGGTGAGCGCCAAGGCTACTACCAGGGTTTTGGTCAGCCCGAGCAGATCGCTCGCGCGCTGCGCGAAGGATACGTTTTCCAGGGCCAGCACTACTCGTTCTGGAATGCTCCGCGGGGAACGAGCGCGCAGGATGTGCCTCTGCCGGCGAATGTGATCAGCCTGCAAAATCACGATCAGGTCGGCAATCGCGCTAAGGGCGAACGACTTAGCGTGATAGTTCCACGTGGAACACTCAAGCTGACGGTGGCGCTGCTGCTGTTGGCCCCGCACACTCCGCTGTTATTCATGGGGGAGGAGTACCAGGAGAAAGCGCCCTTCCAGTTCTTCGCCGACTTCGAGGATGCGGAGCTGAGGAAAGCGGTCAGCCAGGGCCGCCGTAGCGAGTTCAAAGACTTCGACTTCAGCCAGGTGCCCGACCCGGAAGACCCGGAGACATTTCTTCGCTCGAAGTTGACGTGGGCAACTGCGCCGGAAAACCGCGAGATGCTGGATTGGTATCGGCAACTGCTGCAACTACGCAAGCAACACGTGACCAACGGTGAAAGGACCGCCGATACGCAATACGATGACGGCGTGCTGACGATGCATGTCCCAGCGACGGATCCGAAAATCATGGTGCAGGCGGCGCTAGAGCGCGGCATGTCGTTGCCCGAAGTTGAAAACGGTTGGCGCGAAGCGATGGCCTCGGAGGAAGACGGCTACGCTGTGCGAGTGTGGGTTCGATGAAAATCTCCGAAGCCGTGGGTATTTGGTACCGCCCCTGAAGGAGCTTGCATTATTCTTGGCGATTTACCCAGGACTTACGTCCTGGGCTAAATTTGTTTCGCCCTTCGGGCTTGGGCTGCACGCTCGCGAACAGCCCCGCCCTAGCCAGAAGACGGCTAGAACGGGGCACCCAAGATGGGTCGCTCGATACTCCAGTGCTCCGTGGGACGTGTGTTTTCTCCTGTAGAATCAAGGTAGCGCTCAGCTATCTTGCATGGATCCATCCCTCATCCGAAATTTCGCGATCATCGCCCACATTGATCATGGCAAGAGCACGCTTGCCGACCGCCTGCTGGAGCTGACCGGCTCGCTGACGGCACGGGAGATGCAGGCGCAGGTGCTCGACGCCATGGACCTGGAGCGGGAACGCGGCATTACCATCAAGGCCCATTCGGTGCGCATGATGTATCCGGCGGCGGACGGGAAGACCTACCAGCTAAATCTGATCGATACTCCGGGCCACGTGGATTTCAGCTATGAGGTGTCGCGCTCGCTGGCCTCCTGCGAAGGCGCGTTGCTGGTAGTGGATGCGTCGCAGGGTGTGGAAGCGCAAACTCTGGCGAACGCCTACATCGCCATCAACAATGGGCTGGAGATCATTCCCGTCATCAACAAGATTGATTTACCCAGTGCCGACATCGAGCGCACCAAGGAGATGATCGAAAGCGCTGTGGGCCTGGATGCCTCGCACGCGCTGGCCATCAGCGCCAAGACAGGCGTGGGCGTGCCTGAGGTGCTGGAGGCGGTGGTGAAACTCATTCCCCCACCCAAGGGACGGGGTAGCAATCAATTGCAGGCGCTCATCTTCGATTCCTGGTTCGATTCGTATCGCGGCGTGGTGGTGCTGGCGCGCATTATCCAGGGCACGCTGTACAAGGGCCAGCGCATTCGCCTGATGTCCAATGGCCGCACCTTCGATGTGGAGACGCTGGGCGTTCTAACGCCGAAAGCAATCGAGATAGAGCAGTTGACCGCTGGCGAAGTCGGTTTCCTGACCGCCACCATCAAGACCGTTGCCGATTGCAAGATCGGCGACACCATTACCGACGATCATCATCCCGCCATCGAGCCGTTGCCGGGCTTCGAGGAGCTGAAGCCCATGGTTTTCGCCGGGCTGTACACGGTGGATGCGCATGAGCACACCCTGCTGCGCGAGGCGCTGGAGAAATTGCGGCTCAACGATTCATCTTTCTTCTTCGAGCCGGAGAGTTCGGTAGCGCTGGGCTTTGGCTTCCGGTGCGGCTTCCTGGGCCTGCTGCACATGGAGATCATTCAGGAGAGGCTGGAACGCGAGTACAATCTCGACCTGATCACCACCGCTCCCGGTGTGCGCTACAAGATCACGCTGACCGATGGCAGCGTGATCGAGGTGGACAATCCGGCGCGCTGGCCCGATCCCAGCGAAATTGCCAAGATCGAAGAGCCGGTAATCCTGGCCACCATCTTGACCAACGAGGAATACGTCGGGGGAATTCTAAAGCTGGTGGAAGACAAGCGCGGTAAGCAGAAAGGCTTCGAGTACGTAAGCTCGACGCGCGTGATGTTGAGCTATGAGCTGCCGTTGAACGAGATCGTGCTCGACTTCTACGATCGGCTGAAGACCATTTCGCGTGGCTATGCTTCGCTCGACTATCACCTCGCGGGTAGCTGGGCGTCCCCCATGGTGAAGCTCGACATTCTGGTTTCGGGCGATCCGGTGGACGCGCTTTCGATCATCGTGCACCGCGATTTTGCCTATGAGCGCGGCAAGGCGCTGGTTTCCAAGATGAGGCAACTGATTCCCCGGCAGATGTTCGAAGTTGCCATCCAGGCAGCGATTGGCGCCAAAATAATTTCGCGCGAAACAGTCGCTGCGCTGCGCAAGAACGTAATCGCCAAGTGTTACGGCGGCGACATCAGCCGCAAGCGCAAGTTGCTGGAAAAGCAAAAAGAAGGCAAGAAGCGCATGAAACGGATTGGCAGAGTCGACATCCCGCAAGAGGCTTTTCTAGCCGTCCTCAGGGTTGGGGAAGATTAAGCAGTCAAACGTGGGCTTCTCCTAACGGTAATTCCGGCTCGGTTACCCCTATCTCAAATCTTAGAAATTTGTGCAAAACCTCTGACATGCCAGCCAGTAGCGCATTTTGCCAGAATTTACTCACAGAATATTTACATATGTGCTAACCGCCTGATTTTTCTGCTGGTTAAATATGCATCAGAAGCTGGGCAAAGACGGGTAAGTAGCTGAAAGAACACGGCCTGCGGCAGGGATCGGCCCGTATTCCACAAAGTTTTCCACAGACCTGAGGAATTCGCGAGATGCAGTCACGGCCCGCGGAAGGTAACCCGGGAAAGGTACCGGCTGATGGCGAAGCCGTAATATCTGACCGCCGGTGGAGACTCGCCAGGGGGTCCAAACCAATAAGCGAAGGCCGCTCCACCGGGAGCGGCCTTCGTGAGCAAAGCAGACTACTGCGGCGGCTTCGTGCCAGACGTGGCTGGCTTGGTCGCGGGCGTCGTGGGCTTGGTCGCAGCTGGCGTGGTCGCTGCCGGCTTGGGCGCGGTGGTTGATGCCGGCCTTGGCGGCGGAGCAATCCCCGACTGGGCGTTGTAGGCATCCACGATGGTCTTGGTCAAATCTACCGATTCCGTTGCCCAGAGGAGCGGTCCCTGCGGCCAGGCTTGCGAAGAATCCAGCAGCAGGCCGTATCCATTGGACTTGGCATAGGTCTCGATCACAGGCGCCATCTTCTGCAGGATGCGCGAGGCAATCTCATTCTGTTGCGCCTGAAATTCGTTCTGGGCATCCTCCGCCGAGCGCTGCAGACTCTTCTGCTTGGTCTCGATGGACTTCACCAGGTTGGCGCGGGCGTCCTCGTTCATCTTGTCGCCCTGGGTGCTGAGCTGCTTTTTCAGGTTGTCCACTTCGGTGTTGAGGTTCTGCAGCTCGGTGCGGCGCGGTTCGAACTTCTTTTGCAGAGCTTCGAAATCGCGAGCGCCTTCATTGGTGCTTACGATGGCTGCCTGAATGTTAACAATGCCGACTTTGGCGCCGCCAGAAGTGCCCGTGGGTACAGAGGTGGCTGCTGGATGAGCGGGAGTGGCGGCCCCACCCGGCGCAGTCGACCCGGTTTGGGCCAGTGCCGATATCGTCAGAACAATAGCAAGCACGGTGGCGCTTGCGAGCGTACGCTTCATTAGGTGATGTAACTCCTTGAACTGCTCCGGGAATTCCTCAGATGTTCCAGCGGCGAACGCGATCCTGCTGCGAACTGCTCTGGACAACCGGAGGATGAACTGACTTGCTCAGACAGCAGCCTGGCTGATTCTCCGGCCGGAAGATTCGGCGGTGCGGATACCTTAGATTATAGGGAAGCCTGCTTGTCAGCGTCAAACCCAGAGGCCGATTGCTGCCAAACAGAGTCGGTCAAGCCCCTCAGCACCGAAGGTCGAGCCTAGAACGTAGTGGCGACGGTGAAGCGGAACGTCTTGCGCGGCTCACGCAGCAGATAGCCTGGTTGGTAGGTCGAAGTCGCTTGAAGGTAAGTGAAATCCCCGGCGGCTCCGGGGGGGAACATGCCGCGGGTGATGGGCGACGGTGAACTAATCGTCTCGTCAATGCGCATTGGATTGTAAGCGTAGTAGATGCGGAAAGGTGCATTCACCACCGGCATGATTACCTGCAACTCCAGTCCGGTTGACATCCGCGGCTGGTAATTGGTGCCCGAGACCACCTTGAGTTCTGGGGTGAACGGAATGGTCGATCCACCGGCGCAGGTGAAGGTGGAAGTTATGGCTGGGCAGCCAAAAACCGTGGTTTGCAGGAGAGTGATCTGAGGTCCGGCAACCCGCAGTTGCGATGGGTTGGAGATGAAGTCAAATCCTGTATCCACAAAAGCGGCGATCGTGACTGGCCCCACGATGGGAATGCGGTATTCGAGGTTATTGACCAGGTTGGTGTCGCCACCGGGAAAGATGATCTGTTCTACGGGAATGTTGATGGCCCACGGCCCGCGTCGTGGATTCGTCGGATCCAGAGGAACAATGGTTCCGTCGGGATTCTGCAAGGGAATGGTCACGGTAGTGGGGAAGAAGGCCACGGGGGAGATGGCGCGAACGTCGAAGCCGCGAACATCGGTATCGCCGCCCATATAGAAGCGGTCAAAGGGCGGAGCCACCTGGCTTCCGTAACCGGAGATCCACGAGCCCAAAACCCGGAAACCAAAAGTGTTGCGGCCCTTGTTGACAGGAATAAATTTCTTAAACTCAGCCGTTGGCTTGATGTATTTTACGTTGCCGCCGAGACCTGCAAACTCGGTGGCGAAGTACAAACTGGAGCCGGTATGGGGACGTTGAGGGTTATCGATTTTGTTGTAGGAGAAATTCGGCACAACCTTACTGGTGATGATGCCGCTCAACGCATTGGGGCCGGAGATGCCGCGGAAGGCCAGGGCCTGGAAATAATCTGCAGAGGCTGTGCTGAACGTCTGCACCGAGGAGTCGTCGAACGAATAGGTGATGCCAATGCGCTTGAACGAGCGCTTGATGGGATAGCTCAGGCTAGTGGTGGCGCCTGTACTCGTCTGGGTGAAATTCTGCAGCAGGGCCTGATAACTTTGCGGCAGCGTAATTTGCTGGTTAACCTGGATGGAAGTGAGCGCCGCCTGATTGTAGTTATAGCTGTTGTGGTACACCGTCCAGCCAAACTGCAACGGCTTGTCAAACAGGTAAGGCTGGGTGAAGGCGAGAGTTTCATTCTTCTGGTACTGGCCGATCTGGAACTGGAGCGACAGGCTCTCGCCTTTGCCGAACAGGTTGTTGGTGGTGTAGTTGAGGCCGATGAACCCACCCGACAGGCCGCTGACGCCGCCGGTGAGGCCGATGCTGTTCTTGCCCTTTTCCCGGACCTTCAAGGTGATGTCAACCGTGGAATCCTGTACGTTCTGCTTGATCTCGGAATCCTGCTCGGGCTTCAGCACTTCGAAGTACTGCAACTGGTTTAAGCGCAGCAAACTCAACTCCCACAAGTTGCCGTTGTAAACCTGGCCTTCCTCCAGCGCCAGTTGGCGGCGAATGACCTTGTCGCGGGTGGTCGTATTGCCCTGGAATTCGATACGGCGAACAAAGAATTGCTTGCCTTCGTCCACATCAATGCGCAGGCTGATGAGTCGCTTTTCATCGTCCGCTTCGGTGTTCGGAACGGGGGTGAAGTTGATGTAGCCGAGGGCGGCGTACGCCTTGCGCAGACCTTCCAATCCCTTGCGTACGGCCTCGGTGTCGAAAACGTCACCGTCTTTGATCTTGAAGAGGGCGCGCAGGCCGGCCGTATTGGTCACCGCCTTGTTGCCGCTGAAGGTGATCTCCTTCAGACGGTAACGCTGGCCTTCTTCGACCGGCAAAGTGATATCGACGGCCTTACCGGGGGTCGACTTGATCGGCCAATACCAACGGAAGCCGCTGGTGTCGTGGATCTGCGTCTTGGGATCGGCAACCAGGGCCTTGAAGTAGCCCTTCGTCTGGTAGTAATAACGGACGCGTTCGGCGTCCTCGCTCAGCTTGGTGGAATCGTAGGTGCGGGCAAACAGATTTTCCAGGAAGATCGAATGAGGAATACCAATGGGCTTTAGGTTCTTCATCGCACTGCGCAACTCGCGCGAACCGATGGCCTTGTTGCCTTCAAAGGTGATCTTTCCCACCTTCACCTTGGGACCTTCCTTCACCACGAAGGTAAGGGCCACGGCTGCGGGAGGGATGGGGCGCACTTCCGAACGCACGGTGGCGAACTGACGTCCGTGCGAAGCCAGCAATTCCTTGATGACCACTTCGGCGTGCTTTACCTTGGTGGGATCGTACTGGCTTTCCTGGGTAAGTCCGACCTTGCGCTCCTTGAATTTGTCGAGGACGTCACTCTGGGATGCCGAACTCAAACCCACGTACTTGATCTCGCGGATGGTGGGCTTTTCCTTGACGTAAACGTGAATGATCCAGCCCTTGGCGGATGCCTCCCGCTCGATGCGCAGATCATCGAAATAGCCCGTGTTCCACAGGGAATTAAAGTCGCGCTCCAGGGCCGCCTGGTCGTAAACGTCACCCGCCTTGGTGAACATTCGCGCCCGGATGGTTTCCGCCGGAATCCGGCGATTGCCCTGGATAACGATGCTCTCGATCACGCCCTGTTGCGCCGCGCACGAGCCTGCAAAAAGAAAGCAAGCGAAAAACAGACTGATCGCTGTGGCACAGTAGCGCGTCCCGCGAGTAAACAGGACTGCGGGTCTTACCTGAACATGGCAAGAAATGACGAAACCTCAGTACGGGTTAATGAAAGCGCAATTATACGGTACGGCTGTTCTGGTTCGGAAACTCACCGCCGGTTTGTGCCGGCGGATGGCAACCCTAACCCTCGCTGTAGTGCGAAGTTTCGGGAACGCGCTCGACCTGCACCAGGGTGGAATAGAACGTAGCACCACCACCCAGATCGTTGAGTCGGTCAGACGTCAAGACATTAATGTTGAGACCGGCCTGGGACGACTTTGCCCAACCCAATCGCGCCCCGACCACGCCGGCTGCCACCGTACCGTCAACCCGGGCATGCAGAAAAATCTCGCCTCGTTGGTTATAGACGCGGACACGATCGCCGTCGGCGATACCGCGGCACTTCGCATCGGCACGGCTGATCTCCAACTCATGCTGCCGCTCCATCTGCTGCAGGCTGGGGAGGTTGACGAAGGTGGAGTTCAGGAAGTTGTCGGCCTTTCGAGCCAGCAGCTCCAGTGGGAACTGCTGCGTCCCCGGCCGCTGCCGCGACTCCTCCGGCGGGACAAACGAGGCCACAGGGTCCATGCCCTGCGCGATCAATGCCGGGTCAAAGATTCGGGCCTTTCGGTTTGGCGTGTCGAAGCCGTTTGCGAAGGGCAGCCAGGGATGGTCGCTTACATCTCCGTGCAAATTCAAACGCACGTAGGGATCGTTCTCCAGACGCTGCCGGGTGATGCCTTTTAGTTGCGGCGCGCCCGACTGCAAAGCCGCGTTGATCATGCTGTCGACAGGTTCGCGGAAACACTCATCCTCGAATCCCATGCGCAGAGCAAGTTCGCGAAAGTACTCAACATTGGATTTGCACTCACCCAGCGGGGCGATTGCCGGCTGCGAGACCTGCAGGTAGTAGTGGCCGTACGCTTGGACGAGGTCCTTGTGCTCGAAGAAAGTCGTGGCCGGCAAAACCAGGTCGGCAAAATCGGTGGTGTCGGTGAAGAACTGCTCGTGAACCACTGTGAACAGGTCCTCGCGCTTCAGCCCTCGCCTGACCAGGTTCTGATCTGGGCAAACTGCGGCGGGATTTGAGTTGTAAACCATCAACGCTTTGATTGGCGGATCGTCGAGTTCGGTCAGGACCTTGCCGAGTTGCACCATATTTATGGTGCGCGCCGGGCGTCCCAGCGGACTCCGCTGCATCAGATCCTGCCGCTCCATCGCGGCCCGATCGAGCCCGAAGCCGCCACTGGTGGAAAGTTGCAGCCCGCCGCCGACCTCCTTCCACGAACCCGTGATCACCGGCAGCATACACACTGCCCGGACCGCAGCGCCTCCATTCTGCGAACGCTGGATGCCGTAGTTCAGGCGGATTGCCGCCGGACGAGTGGTGGCGTACTCGCGTGCCAGGCGCTCGATGTTCTCGCGGGAGACGCCGGTCCATTGCGCGACCCGCTCAGGCGTGTACTCCGGGAGCCGCTTCTCCAGTTCGTCAAAACCTTCGGCATAACGCGCGATATAGTCCCGGTCATGCAGTCCGTCGCGAACGATAACGTGCAGCAACCCCAGAGCAAGGGCGACATCTGTGCCGGGATTGATCGCGATGTGCCAATCGGCGAGGCCGGCGGTGCGTGTGCGATAGGGATCGATCACCACCAGCTTGGCGCCGTTGCGCCGCGCCTCGTCGATGAACGGCCACAGATGAACATTGTTGCCGTGAATGTTGGCAGCCCAGGCGATGATGTATTTCGAGTGCCGGAATTGTTCGGGTTCAGTCCCGATCTTGCGGCCATAGATCGAAATAATGGCATCGCCGCCGGTCTGCGAACAGATGCTGCGGTGCAGTTGCGATGCCCCCAGACGATGGAAGAACCGGCGATCCATGGAGGCATTGGAAAGCACGCCGATATTGCCGCCGTAGGAATAGGGCAGGATTGCCTCGGGCCCATGTTCGGCGCTGATGCGGTTCAGGCGGCCAGCTATCTGGTCAAGCGCTTCGTCCCAGCTGATGCGTTGGAAAACGCCATCGCCGTGTGTGCCTTTTGGTGACACTCTCCGCATGGGATAGAGGACGCGGTCCGGTGAATAGACACGGTCAAGATATTTCGCAACCTTCGCACACAGAAAACCGCGAGTGATGGGATGCTGGGGATCACCCTGGATCCGGGTAGCGCGTCCATCTTCGATCGTGATGAGCACGGCGCAAGCGTCGGGACAATCGTGGGGACAGGCAGCGTGGACTACTTGTTTCATACGGCAAACCGCTTGAGAGATTATCCCACGAACATGGCGAAACAGCGCGTGTCGCGCGTCCCGCAGCCCTCAAGCGGGTACGGTTGGGACAAAACGCTATTGGAGAGGGACGAATTGCAGCCTGACCGGTTGACGAATTCAGTTCCCACTTGCCACCGCTACCCCCCGTCGGAGTATGATCTCAACACCCATCTGGCCCGCCCGAGCACTTCAAGGGGAGAAGGCATTATGGTAAGCAAGATTTTGGCAGTCCTGATCGTCCTCAGCACCGCGGCGACGCTTCCTGCCGCCGCCAAGACGCGAGGCCCTTCCACACCAGAAGAACGAAAGCGCGCCATCGAGTATGTGCGCAGTCTGGAAGATAATCCGCTGGCGAAAGACAGCCTGGAAAAGAGAATGTGGCTGACCGAGTGGATCGTGGGAGTCCCTGACTTCACCGTCAATGCCTGCTGCAAGGAGTTGCAGTCCCTCGACAAAGTGAACAACACATATTCCAACCAGTTGCGGATGCAGGTCATTTACTCGCAGGCCGCATTTCTGTTGCAGCATCCGGAAGAAAAGAACGCGGCCGCCATTCAGGCAGCGGGACTGGCTGGAACGCTGCGGGCCTATCGCGCCATTCAGCGCTTTGATCCCACGGCGAAGTATCCTTTGCTCGATAGTCTGAGCGCGCTGGAAAAACAAGGCAAGCTGCAGCAGTATGTGCTGAGGAAGAAGTGCAAGGAAAATTAGGATGTCAGCTTCTGTTTGATCTAAGGGCGCGCCAGTCGCGCCCTTTTTGTTTGCCGCAATCGTGCCAACCAAAGCAGTTTTGCACTTATGTTCAGGGTGGAGTACCGCTTCAGCTGGATTATTCATGACCGTAGGAGTTTAGAGTGTCATCCTGAGCGACGAGCCCAGCGGGGAGTCGAAGGACCCAATGGCTGCAAACAATGCCAGACTTCTTGTTGATGGCACCTCCAGGTTCACGAATAATGCGAGTTCAGCGGTGCAGATGTGAAACTGCTTATGTGAGGCCCCCTCATGCACTACGACTTCGTTGCCATTCCTGCACAGGATGTTCCGCGCGCCAGCAATCCACTCTTCCAGCATCTGTTGGACACCTACGCCAGTGAGACCGACAAGGTCATCTCGGTCTGGCGGTGCTTTGCGCAAGAGGACCTGAATTTTCGCCCGCATCCTAAATCGTCCACCGTGGCTGACATTCTGAAGCATGAACTACTCTCGGAACGGCGTTTTTTTGGCGAATTTGTGGGCACGCCCGAACCGCCCCCAGCCGATGTGCTCCCCAAGACGCAGGAACTGGGTGCATACGTTCAGCGCAAGGAGCAGTTGGCACGGCCGCGACTGGCATTCTTCGGGACGCAGACCGCCGACTGGTGGATGCAGGATGTGCCCTTCTTCGGACTCTCTCGCCAGCGAATCTGGGTGTTCTGGCGCCGCGTGCTGCACACTTGCCATCACCGCACGCAGCTCACAGTGTATTTGCGCCTGCTGAACCGGCCGGTGCCTTCGGTGTACGGACCAACGTCAGATCAGACCTGGGAGGGCGCCGATCCAACCACCTCGGTTGAGGCGGCAGGAAGGAAGAAGAGGTTTCGAGTCTCCAGCTTCAAGTTTCAAGACAGAGTAGCACCGGGAAAGGCCGCCGGATACCGGTCGTGCTGAGGGGTTTCTGCGCAAAAATCTGAAGCCGTAATCTCGAAACTTGAAGCTCGAAACTTGAGACTTGAGACTTGAAACTTGAAACTGTCTCACCGCACCTTGGCGTAGAGCACCTGATCAAGGACCACACCGTTCTTGACGGCGCTGCGCCGCATGGTTCCTTCGCGTTCAAAGCCCGCCTTCTCCAGGACACGTATCGATCCCACATTGTGGGAGAAGACCATGGCGAACACCCGGGTCAGTTTGTAGTGGTCCAGTGCCCAATCTGACGCAGCTTGCACCGCTCGGGTCATCAAGCCTCGTCCCCAGTATGGCTCACCCAGCCAGTAGCCCATCTCCGCGCTGAGCCGCGCAATGTCGGTGCCCAGCTTGAATCCGATGCCGCCGATGGCCTCGCCGTCATGCTCCACGGCGAACGAAGTCGGAATGTCCATTTCCCGCACGTGGTTCAAGTAGTCGATGCCATCGCGCCGCGTGTAGGGGTGAGGGAATTGATCGCGCAGATTGGATGCAATCTTAGGATTGTTGGCGTAGCGCAGCAGCGCGTCGAGGTCGTCCCTCTGCCAGGAACGAATGCGGAGATCGCCAAGGTCGAGCAGCATCGCAGATTCGCCTCCCGTCGGAGCGACTAGAGCGACATCACTTCCTTCTCTTTGCCCTTGGACAGTTCTTCCATCTTCTTGATTTCGTCGTCGGTCAACTTCTGCATCTGTTCCAGCGCGCCACGCTCTTCGTCCTCGGTAATCTTTTTGTCCTTCATCGCCTTCTTGATGAAGTCGTTGCCATCGCGGCGGATGTTGCGGACGGCGGTGCGATGCTCTTCGAGCACTTTGTGCAGGTGCTTCACCATCTCCTTGCGGCGATCTTCGGTGAGCGCCGGCACTGGCACCCGGATCAACTTGCCGTCATTCATTGGGTTCAGCCCCAGGTCGGCACTGCGAATGGCTTTTTCAATCGCGCCGATCAGGCTGACGTCCCAGGACTGAACCGTGATCAGTTGCGGCTCTGGGGCGCTGACGTTGGCGAGCTGGTTGAGCGGCATCTGCGAGCCGTAGGCATCCACGGTGACGCCGTCCAGCATGTGCACCGAGGCGCGGCCCGTGCGGGTCGCAGCCATCTCCTTGCGGAAGTCCTCCACCGCCTTGTCCATGCGGGTCTTGAGCTGAACAAAGCTGTCCTTCAGCGCGGGAATTGCCGCCATCGAAACTTGTGCCATACGCGGTTCGCCTCCGGATGAACTCAGAAACGTTTGATTATAAACCTCAGCTGCCAGCCATCAGCCATCAGCTTGGAACACACTCATACAGGAATCTGCTTTTCATTGGAAGGGAGGAAAGTTCATTGGAACGGAGGAAGGCAGGTCTATCTGCGCTGCTTGCCCTTTCCCCGGCCCTGGCGGACATTTCTTTTGCCGTGGTTAATAGCTGACGGCTGACAGCTGACGGCTGATGGCAGCCTACGCGTCAGCTTCGAAGTCTTCGTCTTGAAAAATGTAGGGAGCGGTGCGAACAAGGCGGAAGCGAACTTTGTCTTTGCAGGTTTCGCAGTCGGGGAAATGTTCACCGACGATCATCACCGCTTCGTGAACTTCCCGATGTTCGCGGTCATGAATAACTTCGTAGATGCCAGACTGCCGGATGGTATCACCGGGGCGATAACGGCGACCGTCACGCCGCGGCCCAGTATGCCCCGAACTCTTGGTGCTATCGGCCTGTACTTGAAACTTGGACTTGCGCTGCGGTGCTGAAGTGGCGGCAGAAGCGAAGCGTACCTTCGACCCACCAGCAGAAAAAGCCATGGGAAAACCCTCGGCTAACCAGTTTTGCTTGCTGTTGGATACGACGTTAGCCCAAATTACGAGCTTTGGGAAGCGCGTTTTTCGTTCGAGGCAAAAAGACGCCACGCCCTAACCCCAAAGCAACAATCACTCAGCGGCCGGAAAAGTCCGGATCGTGCCGAATGCCGTTCGCGCAATGCTTCAGAGTGAACCGCACCGCTCCCTCGCAAACCGAACATGCCGGGAACGTCTCGCCTTCGAGCATGGTGACATCGTGCTCGACGCGATGACCGTTGTGTTCGACTCGATACACCCCTGAGACCGGAACCCTCTCCGATGGCTTATAGCCTTGCTCAGCCATAAAGTACTTTCCGGGGAACCGGACTGATTGTAACGCGACCACGATCTGGTTTTGAAGAATGAAGCTCTCAAATGCGTGCCACTTCAGCTACCCGGGGCTGTTACCGGCATAGGGTTATCCCTGATTCACCAACGAGCCGACGCGCTCCCCCATTACCACGCGCTCAATGTTGCCCCGCTGATTCAGGTTGAAGATCACAATTGGCAGGTTGTTCTCGCGGCAGAGCGCGATGGCGGTGGCATCCATGACGCGCAGTCCGAGGCGCAGCACGTCCATGTAGCTGATCTCGTCGAACATGGTGGCGTCCTTCACCATCACCGGATCGTCGGAGTAGATACCGTCAACCTTGGTGGCCTTCAGGATGACGTCGGCCTTGATCTCCATGGCGCGCAGAGAAGCCGCGGTATCGGTTGAAAAATAAGGGTTGCCGGTGCCGCCGGCGAATACCACCACGCGGCCTTTTTCGAGGTGGCGGATGGCGCGCCGCCGAATGAAAGGCTCGGCCACCTGGTTCATCTCGATGGCGGTCATTACCCGGGTGAAAACATTCTGCTTCTCCAGCGCATCCTGCAGCGCCAGCGCATTGATGACCGTGGCCAACATTCCCATGTGATCGGCGGAGACCCGGTCCATCAGTTTGGCTTGCTCGGCCACGCCGCGAAAGAAGTTGCCGCCGCCGACCACGATCGCGATTTCGATTCCCAGGCGATGCACCTCGGCGATTTCGGCGGCAATCTCGTGGACGCGGGTATTGTCCACACCAAAGCCCTGCCCGGCGGCCAGGGCCTCACCGGAGATCTTCAGGAGGATGCGTTTATAAACCGGAGTGCTCATTAATTTTTATCAGTCAAGCTGGAGAAATTGCTGATTCAGTTTAGCAGGAACGATTGGGGCTCAGGGGTGGCGAGCGCCGTAAAAAGTGGGCGAAGATACTAGAGGCTCAGCGCTCCCCTAAACAAACCTTTTTCATTCAGAGGCATGTTGGTGAGCGAGACGGCATTTGACATCAGTTGTACAATATGTACAATTTGTACGATATGTCCATCAAGCTTACCACCAGCACCGCCCGGGCCCGATTTGCCGATCTCGTCAATCGCGCCCAATATGCGGGCGAGCGCACCATCGTGCACCGCAGAAAGAAGCCCGTAGCTGCAGTTGTGCCCATTGAAGACCTAAAGCGGTTAGAACGCCTTGAGGATGAGATTGATCTCGCCGAGGCGCGCAAGGCAATGAAAGAAAAAGGAAAGAGTATTCCCTGGTCGCAGGTTAAGAAAGAGTTGAACCTCTGAATGCGATGGGATACTCCGTCGAGTTCCGCCCTTCGGCACTTAAAGCGTTGCGACACATTGCCCCTTCCAACCGAGCCCGAATCTCTAAAGCAATAGAAGCCCTGGCAGAAAACCCGTATCCTGCCGGTTGCAAGAAACTAGCGGGCGATGAAGGGTTTTGGCGGATACGCGCGGGTGACTACCGCGTGATCTATACGGTCGTACAGAAGAGATTGGTTGTCACGGTGGTCAGGATCGGCCACCGGGGCGAAGTCTACCGCTAGATGGCGAGCTATTCGGGAAGCCGTGCCCTGATACAAAATGATTTCGAGAAGACCAATGATGTGCTTGCGCATTGGATTGCGGCGGTTCACTTCAAATGCACTGCCGCCTCGACTGCTTTCTGCCCAGTCGATCCATGCTCGCGGGGCTTCGCGACTACCGGACCATATTTCGGTTTGATCTGGTGACATGACGGGTCACAGTAAACCGCCTGATGCGTCTTGTCGGTCTCCGGGTCGGGCATGGGCGAGGCGACGGCCGCTTCACGATCGGCCTCAAGTTCACGCTCCACGTCTTCGATCAGCTTGTGATTGTCTTCCGCCGTGAGCCAGTGCTTCACATTGGTGAGGTAGTTCTCAAAGCGCGCGATGGGATCGCGGTTGCGCCAGTACTCGAACAGCGTGGCGGGCACGTACTGTGCGGCGTCATGAATGGCGTGTCCTTTCATGCGCATCATCTTGGCCTCGATCAGTGTGGGTCCCTCGCCACGATAGGCACGTTCGCACGCCTCGTAAGTTGCGTCGTAAACCTGGCAGGGGTCGGTGCCATCCACAATCACTCCGGGAATCCCATACGCAATGGCGCGCTCCGCCAGGTCCTTCACACAAAACTGCATGTCACTGGGAGTGGAGTAGCCCCACAAGTTGTTCTCGACCACCAACACCAATCCCAGCTTTTGAACCGCCGCGAAGTTCAAACTCTCATACGTGACCCCGGTCGATTGCCCGCCATCGCCGACGTACGTGAGGCCGGCGACATTCTTTCCCTGCAAGCGCGCCCCCAGGCAGACGCCCGCCATTACGCCGATCAGTTCACCCAGCATGGAGATCGGCGCGCACACATTGCGCCGCTGAAAGTCACCGAAGTGCGAGGAAGCGTCGCGCCCCCAGGTGGGCGAGTCGCCCTTGGCCATGTACTGCCGCATGATGTCGCGCGCGCTGAAGCCGCGCACCAGCATCGCTCCCTGATTACGGATCATCGGCCCCATCCAGTCATCGGGCCCGAGCGCGAGTGCGGAAGCGCAGGAGCAGCCTTCCTGGCCCAGTCCGAAATAAACGCCGCCTACCACCTTGCCTTGCTTGTAGAGATTTTCCAGGGCGACTTCCATGCGGCGGTTCAGCAGCATCCAGCGATAGAGGGCGATGCACTGCTCGCGTGACAGGTATTTGGAATCGCGGATGGGCGGGGCCGCAGCGCTCAGGTCGCCTTCCGTGCGGTATTCCAGGTTGGATCCGTCGCCGCACATGAAAATGCGAAACTCGGGACGCTCAAGGCGGTAGTCGGGAATGTTGTAGGACCGCAGCATCGACGAGGCAGAGTCGTCATCGCGCCGGGTAGGGGGAGATGTCTTGGTCGGCCTGGGGGAGCCGTCAGCCTGCTCGACAGGTGGTGGCGTTTTCGGCGCTTTCGACGCCGCTGCGAGTGGGACCTTGCCCGGCGTTTTCTGCGCAGCGCTGGAATGAGAGTGCTTCTTGTGAGCCATAGGGTTCAGAAGAACGATAAATGGAGGGGGCGGGCGAGGCAAGTTAGGGAAGGCTGCTCTTGGCCATTCAGCTTTTCGCTCTTCATTGTTCACCCTGGCATGGCTGAACAGGCTGCTGGAGAACTCTCTCCAAGTACCGGCAGGCGCTTCTTGGTGGAAGCCCCCGCATTTATGCGGGGGAATAGTTTGGCTTTTATCACGCGCTTTAGCGCCGGGCATCGAGAAGGCCCAGGGCTAAAGCCCATTTTCAAAATTGACTCTTTTTCCGCCGGACTAATAGTCCGAACGCGTTGCGTATCCCCCTGCGCGTGAAGGCGGCTTAGGAACAAATCGCAGAGGTTAATCTCTTCAAAGGCACGTGCTACCGGATTTTGTCGTGGCCTTTTCAAGAGCTTTTCCGAACAAGGTTACGTGACGAGAGCTGATAATGTTGCACAAACAATCAATGATTTTATTTCGTTGCACCGTTGGGCACGAATGCCATGGCTCTTCTTGGTGCGAAGAAATTGCTTGTGCGTGGAACTCAACGTCACCGGCTGGGAAGTGAGTCTCCGCGAGTTTGTTTACTTCGTCATTGATCCAGTAAACTTCGCGTTCAAATACGGCAATACCCCAAGGACAAAGTACTTGTCCTCGACGCCGTCCGGGTTTCCTGACTCATCAACATAGAGCAGATGCATTTGGAGTTTGTAAACAACAAAAATAATAGCCAGGCGGGACAAACCCAGCGAGCCGCGAAGAACGCAGCCCTACCTAGCCAGCCTTAGTTTAGGCACAATGAGCGCATCCCGTCAAGGCTCGTTCAGTAGATTAGTGACACTTTCATTCCTTTCGTTCTGGAGGAGAATTTGCTGCTACGCCAATTCCCCGCCATCGCCGTGCAGCTCGCGCAGTTCCTTCGGCGGCCGTGCCGGCGTGTCCTGATTCGCCGGAGAAGCCGCCGGTTCAGGCTTCGCCACAGTAGCCTGCGCCAGCAGGTCGTCGAGCGATTCCAGCCACAGCATCTGTGAGTGAAACACCTTTCCAAAGTTGCGCGACACCGCTGTTGCCACCTCTTCCAACGTCAAACTCTTTTGCAACTCCCGCTCCATGGAAGTTACTGGCTTATTGGTAAGACCGCACGGCACGATGAGCGAGAAGAAATCCAGATCGGTACCGACGTTCAGTGCGAAGCCGTGCGTGGTTACGCCACGCGAGATGTGTACACCGAGAGCAGCGATCTTCGCCTCGGGCTTGTTGCGCAGCGCATAAGTCCAAACCCCGGTCAGCCCTTTAATTCGCTGCGTGGCGATGCCGAAATCACCGCAGGTGCGGATCAGCACTTCTTCCAGCCGCCGAACGAATTCCACCGCGCCCAGCTTCGGCTCAAAGCTACGCAAGTCGAAGATGGGATAGGCGACCAGTTGTCCGGGACCATGGAAAGTCACGTCGCCGCCGCGGTCTATGTCGAACAACTCCACCCCGCGCTGGGCCAGGAACTCGGGCGACGCGAGCACGTTGGAGACCTGCGCGTTGCGGCCCAAGGTGATTACGGGCGGGTGCTCCAGTAGCAGAAGGGTATTTTCGACACGGCTGGCTTTGCGCAGATCCATCAGCGTGCGCTGTAGTTGCAGCGCGATTTCGTAGGGCACCAGACCGAGATTAAAGACGTTGAGGACCATCGCTGTCAGTTGCCGGCTATCAGCCTTCAGCTTACGACATTTCGTCATCCGCCATTTGCGCTCGCTGAGGCTAAATGTTGGATGAGCGCGCCACCTGGTTCGAATCACGAGAGGTGCCAATTCCGCCACGGTTCGCAGCGCTTTTCAATGCTATTCTGTGCGTAGCTCGGACCATGAAGCGCGATGCTAGAAGAGCCCTCGATCGTCACCACGCCCCCGGCGGAAGCGCACAGTGGCGGGCGCAGGTTTGTCGGCAACGCTCTTTTCGTCCTCTTGATCGCAGTGGCAGCCGTGGTGGGAGCGCTTTCCGGACTGCTTTTGGTCTATTCCACCGACCTGCCCCAGGTGACCGAATTAGAGACGTTCCGGCCCAGCACGATAACCCAGCTCTACGACGATCAGGAGCGGGTGGTCGGCCAGTTTTCGCTGCAACGCCGCGTCATTGACAGCTACAACGATTTCCCCAAGGTACTGCGCGATGCCCTGATCTCGACCGAGGACAAGGAATTCGAACGGCATTGGGGCGTGGATGTCTGGCGGGTGTTCGGCGCGGCGTGGCGCGACATCCTGCTCGATAGCCGGGCGCAGGGCGCCTCGACCCTTACCATGCAACTGTCGCGCAACCTGTTTCTTTCGCCTGACCGCAATTTCCGGCGCAAGATCCAGGAAGTGATGCTGGCCATCCAGATTGAGCGGCGCTTTACCAAGCCGCAAATCTTTACGTTGTACGCCAACCAGATCTATCTCGGCCACGGCGTATACGGCTTTGAGGCGGGCGCGAACTTCTACTTCAACAAGAAGGCCAAGGACCTCACCCTGGAGGAAGCGGCCGTCCTGGCGGGACTCCCCAAGGCCCCGAACGCCTATTCGCCGATCAACAATCCTGAGCGCGCGCTGCGCCGCCGGAACCTGGTGATCAACAACATGCTGGAGGACGGCAAGATAACCGCAGCCGAAGCGCAACGCGTCAAGAGTGCACCGCTTAAGCTGAATGTGCAGATCGAACCCAACGATATAGCTCCGTACTTTGTGGAAGAAATTCGCCAGTATCTGGAGAAGAAATATGGAACCGAGGAAGTTCACGAAGCGGGGCTGCGGGTTTACACCTCGCTGAACCTGGAGATGCAGAAGGCCGCCCAGCAAGCTGTGCGCGACGGTCTGGCGACCTACGAGCGGCGCCACGGGTGGAAGGGGAACCTGCTGAACGTAGTGGCCAACGGCGACTCACTGGCAACTTACCATCATGTGGATTGGGATGAAACCATGGCGCCCGACAGTTATCTTCACGCCCTGGTGACCGAAGTGGACCCGCAGTCGGCGACCGTGAAATTCGGCAGCTATCTCGGCCATCTCGGACCGCTTGAGATCAAGTGGACACGCCACACTTCGCCGCAACAGTTTTTGACTCGTGGCGATCTGGTGTACGTAAAAATCATTGCGCTGAATGGCCGCGACAGCCGGGTATCGCTGGAACAGGAATCGGGAGTGCAAGGCGCACTGCTGGCGCTGGACAACTCCACTGGCGACGTGAAGGCCATGGTCGGCGGACGCGACTTCGAACAGTCAAAGTTCAACCGCGCCGTCCAAGCCGAACGCCAGGTGGGTTCGTCGTTCAAGCCGTACGTGTACACCGCAGCGATCGATCAAGGACTCACCCCCGACGACACGGTGCTCGATGCTCCGGTGACGTTCAGTACGCCGTCAGGCCCCTACACGCCGCACAATTATGATGGCAAGTTCGAGGGGGTTATTACCTTTCGGCATGCACTTGCCGAGTCGCGCAACATCCCCGCGCTGAAAGTAACCGAGCGGGTTGGCGGCATCAAGACGGTCATCGAGTACGCCCGCAAGTTCGGCATCACCTCGCCCATGCCCGCGTATCTGCCGGTGGCGCTGGGCGCGGCCGACATCACCCTGGCCGAACAGACGGCCGCATTCACCACCTTTCCCAACGATGGAGTGCGGGTGATGCCTCGCTACATTCGCAAGGTCACCGACTACGACGGGCGGGTGCTGGAGGAGAATTATCCTGAGGTGAAGGACGTGGTGAGCGCGCGCACGGCGCGCATCATGACCAGCATGTTGCGTGAGGTGGTGTTGCACGGAACTGGCGCTGCCGCCAACAAACTCAAACACCCGCTGGGCGGGAAAACGGGGACCACCAACGATTTCACGGATGCGTGGTTCGTTGGCTTTTCACCGTCGCTGACCTGTGGCGTATGGGTTGGTTTCGACGAGAAGAAAACTCTGGGCAACAAGGAGACTGGCGCGGCTGCGGCGTTGCCGATCTGGATGGATTTTATGCGAGTGGCGCTGCAAGGGCGCGAGACGGAAGACTTCGCTGCGCCTCCGCCGACAGCGCCCAACGCCGTCGCCCGCAAGACCGAACCACCCCAGCCTGCCGCGGGCGATACCGAGGCCCACTAATGCGCCGCTTCTTTCGCTATCTGGTGCGCGTGCTGGTGCTGATCGTAGTGTTTATGGCGTCGGCACTCACGGCGATGCGCTTCGCCATTCATGGCCGCCAGACCACCATTCCCAAGGTGATTGGCATGGCTCCGGTGCAGGCGGAGCGATTGCTCGCAGACCATGGACTGGTGCTGGACCGCGAAGATCGCTTCTTCAGCACCGACGTTCCGGAGGGCCGCATCATGTCGCAAGCGCCCCAGCCGGGAGCAGAGGTGCGACGGGGTTGGCGGGTGCGCGTCGCCGAAAGCATGGGGCCCCAGCGCATGGTCATCCCCAATCTCGTCGGAGGCAGCGAGCGCGTCGCGGAGATTAATATTCACCGGCGCGGTCTGGAGCTTGGAAGCATCGCCAGCGCAACCATTCCGGGTGGCCCGCCAGATCAGATCGTGGCGCAGAGTCCGCCGGCCAATGCGACCAATGTATCCGCGCCGAAGATCAGCGTGCTGGTGGCCGCGCCGCAGGAGCGCAACTCTTTTGTCATGCCCGACCTGGTCGGACGCAGCGAGGATGACGCGGTCAACGCGATTGTCGGAGCCGGGCTGCACGTCGCCAGCATCCACAGCCAGCCGGCCCCGGCCGGGCGAAACCCCTTCCGCGGTTCCTCCAGCTCCTCCGGCCGCACCGGCTCCTCCGGTTGCCCCAGCTTCCACTAGCCGCACCGTAGTACGCACCATGCCAGCAGCCGGCCAGCGGGTTTATGACGGGCAGGGGATTGGACTGGAAGTGACGAGATAGCTGTTGGCTCTTAGCCTTTAGCAATTAGCCTTTAGCAGAAGGCGTTGTGCGCGATGCGTGCATTAGGACCACACTTGATTTCGACAGCAAACCGCGAGGAAGTTAGTCGCGAATGCCAGAGCTAAAAGCTAACGGCTAACTGCTAATTGCTGCCTTCAAACACCTGCCCGTTGTGCATCACGAATTTCACTCGTCCCAGTTCGCTGACGTCTTTCAGCGGGTCGCCCGACACAGCGATCAGGTCGGCGTAGGCGCCGGGCGCGATGACGCCGATCTGTCCCGTCATGCCAAGCATCTCCGCCGGACTAATCGTTGCAGCGCGAATCGCCTCCATCGGCGACATGCCGAACTTCACCATGTACGGGAAATCCTGCACGATCGGCTCGGTCCAGGAGAACCCGCCCACATCAGTTCCATAGACAATCTTGATCCCGGCCTGCAACGCTTTCTTGAAGGACTGTTCATGTTCAGCGGCGCGCGCCCGGTCGCGCTGCCCGGCGGGCGTATTTTCCGGCGCCCACTCCTTGTAGTAAATCGCGATGGTCGGACAGTACCACGTGCCTTGCCGCTTCATCTGCGCAATGGCCGCATCGTCGAGCCCGAGCCCGTGCTCGATAGAATCGCAGCCACCGTCCAGCGCGCGGTGCAGTCCCTCGCCGTTGTAGGCGTGGCACGCCACCTTGTGCCCCCAGGCGTGGGCTTCTTCCACGATGGCCTTCAGCTCTTCCACGGTGAGCGTGGGCTGGGAGACCAGGTGACCGCTCTTGTCACTCCACGACCGATGCGTCATGTAAACCTTGATCCAATCCGCGCCGCGGTCCAGTTGTTCGCGTGCCGCCTTGCGCGCCTCCACCGGCCCGTCGATGATCTGAACGCCTTTAGGCACCTCGATCTCCGGCGCGTAACCTTCCAGGGGATAGCCGCCAGTTGTGGATATGCCACGCGTGGTGGTAAAGATGCGCGGCCCGGGAATGTAGCCCTGGTCCACGGCCATCTTGATTCCGACGTCGCCGTAGCCTGCACCCTCGGTCTCCATGTCGCGGATGGTGGTGAAGCCCTGCTCCAGAGCACGCCGTGCCGAAACCGTCGCGCGTGCCGCGCGGTACGCAAGCGGAAACTTCAGCAGCTGAATGTCATAGCCACCGAGTGCCGGGTCCTCTCCCTGGAGAAAAATGTGGGTGTGCGATTCGATCAGGCCGGGCAGGACAGTCGCATTCGACAGGTCAATAATCTTCGCGCCGACGGGAACTTGAGCTGAGACAGCATCGGCGACGCTCTCAATCTTGTCGCCGCGAACCACAATCACCTGATTGTGCTTCGGTTCGTTGGCGCGGGGGTCAATCAGCGTACCAGCGCGAATCACGGTGACCTGCGGCGATGTCGCGTTGTTCGATTGGCCGATCGTGGATACCGAGAACAGCAGGATAACGATGCTAAAGAAGGAATTCTTCAAAACAGATCCCTCAGGGGCTGAAGCCCAAGTCATACTGACCCGTTGCGGCGCGGCTGAGCCGTGCCCTGATACAAAACGATCCAAGACGGACCCAATTGCTGCTTGCTTGCTGCTAAACGCCAAACGCCAAATGCCAAATGCTAATTGCTAGTTGCTAGTTGCTAGTTGCTAGTTCAACTCCGAGGCGATGATTGCGTCCACTTCGATCTCGACCAGCATCTCGGGCGAGATCAGCTTCGATACCTCAACCATAGTGGCCGCCGGGCGGATGTCACGAAAAATCTCGCCATGCGCCTTCCCGACCTGCTCCCACTGGCTGATGTCGGTCACAAACATCCGTGTGCGTACCACATCGCGGAAGCTGGCGCCCGCCTGCTGCAGCGCGCGGCCGATGTTCTTCAGTGTTTGCACCGATTGTGCGTACACGTCGCTCCCGCCGACAACCTCACCGTCCGGCCCGGTAGCGACGGTGCCGGCAACCGAAACGAACGCCCCAACTCTTACAGCGCGGGAGAAGCCGACGATCGGCTCGTAAGGAGAGTTGCCCGAGATATTCTGCCGTTCCATGATTGTGCCTCCGTCGAAGCGGGCATTGTGCCACAAGAAGCGCCCAGCGGGCACGTCAGCGGAGTGCCCGAATTTTGGCATCCAATGGCGTTTACTGCTAGCAGGGCCTTCGGAACCTACCTGCTCGTGCCAGATGAAGCAACCAAACCCGCATAAACAGCACTCAAAATCTCCATACTCCCCCTGGAAGAAGACCAGCGTAAAGCGCGGGAATGCCATAGATGGAACCCGCGAAGGCACGGTGCACGCGAAGAAAGGCTTGCGCCCGAGGAGCGAAGTGCGCTATCAACTCGCATCACCATCTCCAGATGTGGGTTTGTACAAGCGAAGGGGACGAAAACTAAACCATGATTCCAGAATCGCACGCGCTGCAGCAGTTGTTCACAGAACTGATTGACCAGCACTTCGACCGCGACATCGGACTGCGCGACCCCGAGGTGAAGGATTACATCGTCAACGTTCTTGCCGAATTCTGCCAGTGCGAGCAACTGTACAAGATTTGCGATGCCGGAGGGCGTCCGCTGCACGACGTTGGCGAGATGCTGCTGCAAGCCGATCCCATCTATGGGCCCGCGCCGTCGTTTGACCGCGAGCGCCAAGTCCGCAAGCACATTGGCGATTACACCCTGTTCTTCTCCGGAATGTTTCCTGAGAGCGTCAATCACTATCGCTTGCGGCGGCAGCGGCTGGAGAACTTCATCGATTTCATCCGGGCGGGGAAAGAGAGCTATTACATCGTCTCCAAGTTCGACCAGTTCGAATATGCGCGGCTGTCACCGCTCTTCGCCAAACTGGCGCGCGAGTTCGAATCGTGCGTGTACGGCCTGAACCTGGTGAAGGGTGACCTGGAAGAAATGCAGCATCCCATTACTCGCAGGGTAAATGAAATCGTGATGTAGAAGGCCGGCTAACCACAGGCGCCGAGAAACTTAAGGTCTGTTCCCCGTGACATCAGAATAGCTCTGGGTGGGCGATGACCCGCGAAAGTTTTTTCCCCACGTCGGGTAAAAACCAATCAATCCCAATATTGGCCCCGGAAGTAAGACCCAGGCCACGCTCAGTCCCAAGCGCGCAAAAAGAGATGTAGCGAGCGCTATGGAGACGATTGTGATAGCGAATCCTACCGAATTCTGAATTGCTAAGACTCCCCCGACGAGATTAGAAGGAGCTGCCTGCGCCGATAGAGCTGAAAACTGAGGGGAGTCCGCAACCACAGCCGCTCCCCACAGGAGAAGCAGAGCAAGAAATACGTGCGGTGAAAGCTCTCTCCAGCCAACGGCAACGATGAAACAGCAGAGCCCCGAGGCGGCGAGTGCCACGGCAGCGACGCGCGCACTCCCTATTCTGCGGCTCATTATCCCGCCGGCGATGCAACCCAGCGCGCCGATCGCAATGATGACAAAGGCGAGACCCGGGATACTCATCTGTTGCAGCTTCAGGTGAAGACCGGTGCTGAGAATCAGAGGAACGAGCGTCCAAAAGGTGTAGAGCTCCCACATGTGCCCAAAGTAACCCAGCGCGGCGGCGCGAAGATCTTCCGATTTGAACGCGGCAAGAACGCCTCCCATGCGGATAATCGTCGCTCGTGCAAGATGGGGACCGTCTCCCAGAAAAAAGATGAGCAGAGCGCCAGTCAACGCAAGCGCGGAAGAGCTAAGGATGACTGCTTGCCAGTTCCATTCTGCTCCCAGAAATCGCACGCCCTGCGGAAGGGCAGTGCCCAATGTGAGCATTCCAACCAGATATGCGAGCGCAGCGCCTTTGCTGCTAGGCGCCCAACTTACAATCAACTTCATGCCGATCGGATAAATGCCTGCCAGGCAGGTACCAACTAGAAACCTGAAGATTGCAGCGCTCAGCAAGCCATGGGAGAAAAATGCAAAACAAGCATTAAACATCGCCCCTAAGAACGCACTGAGCACAAAGATCCTGCTCGCGGGAAATCGGTCGGCCAATCCGCTAAGCGCAAAAACCGACGTACCAAGAATGAACCCAAGCTGAACTGCATTCGTCAGAAGTCCTATACCGGAAATGCCAATGCCCCAGGCACGCATCAGGTCGGGAGCCGCGCTATTTGCGCTGAACCAGAGCGAGGTGCCGAACAGTTGTGCAATCGCGATGGTCGCAACGGGATGCGATCGAGCAAGCGACGTTTTCTGAGTTTCTGCCCGCATGGACACGTCGTTCAACAATACACTCGAAACGCTTAAGCTTCCCTTCAGTTTTCCGAGTACATTCTTCCGCTTCGCTATGTAACTCACTCCATTTTCGGCAAATTGTTCCAGAACGCTGTTAAGAAGAGTGAACCCGCGAGTTGCTCGTCAACTTCTCATCGCACGCCGTGTTTGCAAGTACGAAAGCGAATTACAGAGCGCCCCTCAAAAGGGAAATGAAAGGGACAGGGAGGCAACCAATGAAAAAGCAACTGAATTACGTGCTACTCCTGGCCCTGAGCGCAGGAACTCTTGCGACGACCTCAGCGGCCCAAACTCGAACCGCAGTCAACGATCGGCAGAGCCCGAGGATCACACAGGCAGTTTTTGATCCGAGCCAGGGCGGCCAGCTGCTGCAGGCAGACTGGGATGACCATCGTCGCGACGGAGATCGTGACCGCGACGACCGCTACTCTCGCGATCGTGACGGTGACAGGTACCGCTATCAGTATTACGCGCCCAATCCCTACTACGGGAATGGGTACTACGCAACTCCGTATCGCGGTCAAGTGAATGGATGGTACGACCGCAACGGCTATTGGCACGCTTATGACAGGGATCGCGACAACGACCGCCGTCGTCAGGGGGACAACGATCGCCGGTAAGTCCCGTCCCATGCTTACGTGCCTTTAGTGTTCTGGCAAAACTGCCAGGAGTGACGGAGGTGATGCACGAGGTCCGGAAAACAATCCGGGCCTTGTTGCTTGCGCTTTTCTGCGATACTAGAGAGTGGCCCCGCAACCGCGAGCCAATCATCATCATGGATCCAGTCGCAATTCCGAAATCGTGCAAGGTCAACGTCACCACCGGTACCGGCATGGACATCGAGTGGAAGGACGGGCACCGCAGCGTCTATAGCTTTCCCTTCCTGCGCGATGCCTGCCCGTGCGCCCTGTGCGAGGAAGAGCGTACCAAAGACGGCCGGCAACCCGGCGATCCGCTCAAGCCCATTGCCGGGGCATTGCCCATGTTTAAGGCGGCGGCGCGGCCGACGGAAGTTGAGCCGGTGGGCAAGTATGCCATTCGCTTCTCATGGAACGATGGCCACCAGCATGGCATCTATTCATGGCAGTTTCTGCGCGAGCATTGTCCCTGCGCCGAGTGCAAGGCGCACCGTGCCATGGACGCTCCCGTCAGCAGCAACAAACCAAACTAGTTTCGAGTGTCCCCACATTGCCGTCGTATCTCGACAATTTGAATCCGCAACAGCGCGAAGCCGTCGAGGCGGTCAGCGGGCCAGTGCTGATCCTCGCGGGGGCGGGCAGCGGCAAGACCCGCGTCATTACCTATCGCATCGCCCATCTGATTGAAGGCGTCGGCGTGCCCCCTGATTCCATTCTGGCAGTCACCTTCACCAACAAAGCCGCCTCTGAAATGGCCAGCCGCGTCGAGTCGCTGGTGGGCGGCCGCTCGCTGGCCAAGCCGCTGATCTCTACCTTCCACTCGTTTTGCGTGCGCCTTCTGCGGCGCGACATTGACGTGTTGCAGGTCGGCGGCCAGGGCTACCGAAAAGATTTCGTCATCTACGACGAAGCCGACCAGCAGAACGTAGTGAAGGCCGCGATGCGCCGTTTGGGAATCGACGACAAGCAGTTGACTCCTCGGAACGTTCTAGGGCGCATATCCTGGGCCAAGAACCACATGCTTGATCCGCAGGAGGTTTACCTGCAATCGGGCGATCCCAAAACCGAGCGCGTGGCCCATATTTACGAGGTCTACAAGCAGGAGTTGGCGAAGTCGAATGCCCTCGACTTTGACGACCTGCTTCTGTATGCCGTCCGCGTGCTGAAAGCGTCGGGCGAGACGCGCGAGCGCTACAGCCGCCGCTATCGCTATATCCAAGTGGACGAGTATCAAGACACCAACCGCCCGCAATACGAACTGATGCTCATGTTGGCCGGCAGCCAGCACAACGTGTGCGCCGTGGGCGACGAGGACCAGAGCATTTATTCCTGGCGAGGCGCTGACATCCGCAACATTCTGGAGTTTGAGCAGGACTTCCCCGAGGCGCAGATCATTCGTCTGGAGCAGAACTACCGCTCCACACAGAACATCTTGCAGGCTGCGTCCTCGGTTGTGTCCCACAATGTCAGACGAAAAGGCAAGACGCTGTGGACTGCCCGCAGCGGGGGAGCGCAAATAGGGTATTACGAGGCCCCGGACGGCGAAAATGAGGCCCTTTTCGCGGCCGATTACATCGCGAAATACCTTCGGCAAGCGGCTAACGACCAGGAAGAAAGCCCGCGAGCCGCAGTTCTATACCGTACCAACTCGCAATCGCGCCTGGTGGAAGAGGCTATGCGCCGTTACCAGCTCAACTACCACGTTGTGGGAGGCTTCAGTTTTTACGAGCGCGCCGAGATCAAGGACCTAATTTCGTACCTGAAGGTGATTCAGAATCCGGACGACTCGATCGCCGTGCAACGTGTTATCAACACGCCGACCCGCGGAATCGGCAAGAACACGCTGGAAACCATCGAGAGTATCGCGCTGGAGGCCGGGACTTCCATGTGGGGCGCCATCAACGAGGTGCTTCGGCGAAGGCTGCTTCCTTTGCGGGCCTTGACCGCGCTCAAGAGTTTTCAGGAGTTGATCGAAGACGCTCGTGCCATGCATCTGGGCACCTTCCGCGAGCGAGTAAGCGAAACCGCCGAGTCTGCCGCCGATACTGTGCCAGTCGCGGACATGGAAGAAGATTTGCAGCACGACATCGATTTCTCGCCCTCGGAGTTGGAAGCTGTGGGCGCAACCGAGTTTGCTCCCGAGACATTCGCGGAGCCGGCCGCTGAAGCAGGCGAAGAGCGGGGGGAAGGCTTCCGCGCGCCCGGTGATCCGGCATCGACGGCTGAACTGCTGAAGTTCCTGATTGACCGCACGGGGTACATCAAGCAGCTTGAGCAAGAGGACTCGCCCGAAGCGCTGGCCCGCATCGAAAACCTGCACGAACTGGTGAATGCGGCCATGGACTCTCGCGATCGGGGTGAGACGCTGAACGAGTTTCTCGACCACGCCGCGCTGGTCAGTGATGCCGACGATTACGACGAGAAATCGCGCGTCACTTTGATGAGTTTGCACGCGGCCAAGGGCCTCGAGTTCCCTCTGGTCTTTCTCATTGGTCTGGAGGAAGGCTTGTTTCCCCATTCGCGCACTCTGCTCACTCCCGACGACATCGAAGAAGAGCGACGACTGTGCTATGTGGGCATGACTCGCGCCATGCACACCCTGGTTCTTTCTCGCGCCCGGTATCGCCGCCGCTACGGCACCGACATGCCGGAACCCAGCGTGGCCTCGCGGTTTCTGGAGGAAGTTCCCCAGGAACTGCTTAAGGACCTGGGATCGCCGCGACGGCCTGCCTACGCTCCCAGCAGCGATTACTCAAGCGGGAAGCATTACGCCTACGAAGATGAGGACCAACGTCCCGCCTATGAGCGTCGCGATAAGCCGCAACGGAGCCAATACAGCGGCCCCGCCTACAACTCCATCGACAACATTGCAGAGTTCTTTGCCTCGCGCGGCAAGAAGTTTTCGCGGCCCAAAGTCGAGATTTCGCAGCCCACCGGGCGCACTGGGTTCAGGCCCGGGCAACGCGTCCGTCATCCGAAATACGGTGAGGGCACGGTGCACAAACGTGAGGGAGACGGGGAAGATGCGAAGATTACGGTACAATTTCCTAGATTCGGTTTGAAAAAGCTGGTCGAGAAATACGCCCAATTGGAAAAGGCGTAAGCCCGTCAATTAAAGGAACGCAGAATTCATGGCAAATACCAAGAGCATTACCGATAAATCAGTCCGCAAGAAGGTGAAGCGCACCGCGCGCAAGAAAGCCGCCCCGAAAGCGCCTCGCACCTACGCCCGCGGCTCAGCCAAGCGCAAGGTGAAGAAGCTGGCGCGTGGTCAGTCGAAGCGGTAATCCGCCGGCACTGCTGTCACAGGTGGAGGCTCCAGTCCGTTCGCACGGGCTGGAGCCTCTTTTTGTGCGCCTGGGGGTACGCTGCTGCTAAATACGACAAGGGGCCCCCATCCCCTGCCTTGGAATGGTGGTCCCCCTGCGGCGACATATTCACCCTCCCCCATACCAAAGGGGAATAATCGCATTTCTTTCATCGGCATTCTGGGCCGGCACCTTCAATGGGACGGTCCGTGACACATGCTAGTCTTGGCTGAACAGGAGATCTGAATCTGCATACTCTAAGCTGGCGTGAACCATCCTTGCGCTGCCTACTGCTGATGATTGCTGTCCTGACCGTTTGGCCACTTAACGTTGCTCGCGCACAGGAGATTGACAGCAGCCAATTTTCGGCCATGCAGTGGCGGCTGATTGGTCCCTTTCGCGGCGGTCGAGTCACCGCTGTAGCGGGTGTACCAGGACATTCCGATACCTACTATTTCGGAACCCCGGGCGGCGGCGTCTGGAAGACCACCAACAGTGGACAAGTCTGGCGCCCGATCTTCGACAGCGAACGAGTCGCATCCATTGGCGCTCTTGCGGTAGCTCCCTCTAACTCCAACGTGATTTACGTGGGGACGGGTGAGCAGACCACCGGGCATGGAATGTATCGGTCGGACGACGGCGGCGGAACCTGGAAGAACATCGGTTTGCAGGACGTTCCTTACATCCAGGCGGTGGTTGTCGATCCAGAAAATCCTGACGTTGTGGTCGTGGGTACCAACTCCATCGGATTTGGGATCCTGTGGCTTCCGCTGCCGGCATCGGCAAGGACAGCCAACCGTGGAATCTTCAAGACGACGGATGGCGGAAAAACCTGGAACAAGGTGCTCACGCGCGACGATACGCTGGGAGTGGTCGATCTCTGTGCCGATCCCAGCGATGCGCGCACGCTCTACGCGGTTCTTTACCGGCCGGCGTCCGGCACAGGCGACGCCGAGGTCCCCGCTACCTCCGAGATCGTTAAGTCGCCGGACGCGGGCTCAACCTGGAGTCCTCTCGTAACCAAGGGGCTGCCGGAAAAGGGTTGGGGAAGAGCAGGCATCGCGGTTGCTCCTGGAACCAATGGCCGTCGTCTCTACGCGATTGTGGAGCAAGGGTTCTTTCGCTCCGACGACGCCGGAGCTAGCTGGCAGCAGTCCACTAGGGACCCGCGTGTGCTCGGCAGCGCATACTTCAGCCGGATATTTGTTGATCCGCGAAATCCCGACGTTCTCTACGTGGCACAAACATCGCTGTATCGCTCCACCGATGGCGGACATACCTTCGAAGCCTACGTCGGCGCTCCCAGTGGCGACGACTTCCACGTCCTCTGGATCGATCCGCAAAACTCAGCGCGCATGATCTTAGGAGTCGATCAAGGCGCCATCATCAGCGTGGATAGCGGCAAGAGTTGGAGCTCCTGGTACAACCAGCCGACCGGGCAGTTCTACCACGTCTCCACCGACAACGAGTTTCCTTATCGCGTCTATGCGGCGCAGCAAGACAGCGGCACCGCGGGTATTCTCAGTCGCAGCGGTTATGGCGAAATTCTTGCCCAGGATTGGTTCTCCATCGGCGGCTTTGAATATGCCTACATCGCTCCCGATCCGCTCAATCCCAACTGGGTTTACAGCGGAGGATGGTTCGGCTCCGTCGTCCGCTTCGATAAGGCCACCGGACAAACTGCTGTCGTATTTGAGCGCGGCGAGAAGTATCGCACCGCATCCATGCCGCCTCTGGCGTTCTCGCCGCAAGACCCGTCCACGCTTTATCTGGGGACACAGTTCGTGCTCAAGACTTCGGACCACGGATTGAGCTGGCAGCCGATCAGCCCCGACTTGACCGGTTACAAGGAGAAGGAAAACCAAGAAGAACCTAAGCGCGATTCCGACAAGCAGCCGGCGCCGGCTATCACGACGCTGTCGCCTTCCCAAGTGCAACCCGGTGTGATGTGGGCGGGCACCAGCAACCACATCGTCCAACTCACTCGCGACGCAGGTGCAACCTGGCAAAATGTTTCCCCGCCGGGATTGACCGGGCCTATGCAAATTCTCACGTTGGAAGCTTCGCATCATGATGCTGCCATCGCCTACGTTGCGGCTGGCGCAACCCGCGAGTCCACACCTCCCTACGTCGCACGCACCCACGATTACGGGCGCACCTGGCAGAAGATCGTCAACGGATTTCCCGAGCGCGAGATGGTGCGCGTGGTGCGTGAAGATCCAAAGCGCAAAGGGCTGCTCTATGCCGGAACCGACACCGGCGTCCTGGTTTCCTGGGACGATGGTGACCACTGGCAATCGCTGCAACTTAATCTGCCCACGACTCCGGTGACCGATCTTCAAGTGCATGGCGACGACCTGGCGATATCTACGTTCGGGCGCGCCTTGTGGATACTGGACGACGTCACTCCGTTGCGCGAGATCAGCCCGCAGATCGTCGCCAGCGATGCTCACCTGTTTCGTCCTGCCACCGCTAGGCGCGTGCGATGGGACGACTACGAGGACACGCCATACCCTGTCGAAACTCCCGCGGGGCGGAACCCGCCAGACGGCGCCATACTCGACTACTTCCTGAAAGCTGCGCCGAAGGATGAGCTGACGCTGACCATCTACGACGACAAAGGCGCCGAGGTTGCTCAGTTCTCGAGTGTTGTGAAGCCTGCGGACTTTCTTCCCGCAAATGCTCCCGACTACTGGTTTGCGGCGCCGGCAACTTTGCCCAAGGCCGCGGGCATGAATCGCTTCGCCTGGGACCTTCGCTATCCGCCGCCGTTGGCGCTTCCTTATGGCTACTACGGCGAGCTGCTGGACTACGCCGAATACACTTTGCCCGACCACGCAATTGCTGGGCAGACTCCGCGTACGCAGCCGCAGGGACCGTTGGTTGTACCCGGAACCTACACGTTAGAGTTGCGCGCCGCCGGCCACACGCTTCGGCAACCGCTTACCGTTGAGCTTGATCCGCGCGTCCATGCTTCGCAATCGGAGCTGGTGGACCAGTTCGACCTGGCGCAAGACATTACTCGCGGCATGAAGGTGAGCCACGATGCCTATCTTCAGGCAGCGGCATTGCGCAAGGACCTGGCCGAGCGGCAGAAAGTTCTGACTGGCGACGAGCTGAAGCAGGCGGCCGCTGCGCTCGACAAGAAGATCGACGCGCTTGAGAAGGGAACTCGAACCGCGCCTGGCTTTGGGCCGGTGAACCGTGACTTGGCCAGACTGATTTCCAGTGTGGAGAGCGCCGACATTCGTCCCGCGGAAACCGTCCGGGCAGCGGTGCAACAGAACTGCGATGCACTCGACAAAGATCTGGCGACCTGGCGGCAATTGAACCAGCAGGACCTGGCGTCGTTCAACGCTCTGCTTCCCGAGGCGAAGTTGCCGCCACTAGCGCCAGTTGCTGCAATCGCGAGCAGCGGTTGCAAGAAATAATTCACAGCACTCCCAGGAGAAACACTTGAAACCTTTCGCGATGGTGATTGCCGTTCTGCTGACCGCATCGGCAATCGGAAACTGCAACTCGGCCAAGCTGGTGGCCAGCGTGAAGAATCCCAGCTATCACGGACAGCGCTTGAAGAAGGTGCTGGTCATCGGCATGAGCGACGACCCGGCAATTCGCTCCGACTTCGAAGACGCGCTGGCCCAAAAACTTACGCGCGACGGCGTTGAGGCCATCCCCGGCCATTCCATCCTGCTGCGGCCCGACTCGGCCAACATGGACCTGGACTACCTGAAGGCGCAGATCCGCGAGCACCACATCGAAGCCGTCATCCTCACCCGGTTGGTGAGGGTGGACAACAAGGTCACCTACATTCCCGGCCACAGCTACACCGTTCCTTATCCGTACTACAACTCGTTCTACGGCTACTATCCCATGGCTTACCGGCAGGTCTATACGCCCGATTATCTGCGTGAAGACAAGACGGTGCGCATCGAAACCAATCTCTACGCCACCGCAACGCCCGAGGGAGAGCTTGTCTGGACTGGCATCAGCGATACCTTCAATCCGAGCTCCGCGAAGAAGACCATCAACAACGTCGTCAAAGTGGTGGTGAAGGACCTGGAAAAAGAGGGAATCTTCTGAGGTCGACAGGACAAGGTTCGATTCGTAAAGGACGGCCGGGTGCCCCACTCATTCGCGGGTTTCGAATTAGTGGGTTCGCTCAGCGGAATAACTGATCATCAAGGCGATTCCTGATGACTGACTCGTACCAGGTATTCTTCGCTTCAAACGCCTGAAGCTACTCCATTTCCACTCTTCTGGTGCTGTTCCGTGGGAACGAACTCGCCGCTGTGAACTCAGGCCGGCAAGACGTTGTCGCTTGACACGCTTTTTCTTATATCAAGCCAAATGGCTGCTCCCTGAGGACTATGCTACGGTCGATTGGTGGCGCTGGCATTCGCCTGCGTCTTCGAAGACGTCCACTTGTGCAATACGAACTCCTGCACAATGCCAAGCGCCATACGGCCGCCGATGCCGATCAGTGCACTGCGGGCGACCACTCCTGCGCCACGGTCCTGGCTGGGATAGTAGGCATTCGCAATCCCGCCGGATGCCAAGTCGCCCAGAATGTTCGAATAGTTGACCTGTCGATTGCCATTATCGCCTCTTGTGATGAACGGAGTTGCCAGCGCGTGCAGGAGGCGAGATTTCGTTGTGCCGGTACCTTGATAGAAGTAGCGCGGATCCTGGTGCAGCAGAGAGGGAAACACCGCGTCTCCAAGCAGGATCTTGGTGTAGCCGCCGGCAAACGTGGCGCCCAGACGCTGACCAAAAGCACCTGCACCTTGACCGTAACTGGGGTAGCCGACCGCCTGATAGATCCCGGCGTTCACGCCGAAGCCAACAATCGTGACCGGGTCCGTCAGCGTCTTCATGGCCAGTTGAAACTTCAGTTTCGGGGTTAGCGGCGCTGCGTTGTGCTCGTAGGTCACATAGAAATTGGGTATGACCTTAAAGACGCGCTGCTGCTCCTGAACTTTGACCTGTTCGGTGGCGATTTCCTCCTGGGCAACTGCATTCACCGACTGCTGAACCGGCGCCACGGTGAGCCTGATGCCAGTCACAATGAACGACTGGCCTGGTTGGAGAACGATCTCGTTCGAGGTCCAATTCGTGAGGCCGGATGCACTGACGAGGATCCGGACCCGTGTCCCGGAATTAATATCGTCGAATTTGAAGAAACCGTCATCCCCAGTGACGAGCGAGCGACGATCGCTTGGCGCGGGTCCTTGCAACACGATCGTCGCCTTCGGCACCGTGCTCCCGGTTGCATCCAGCACCGTGCCGGTGATGGTTGCCGTCTGTGGCGCCGGTGTTTTAGGTTGTTGTGCCTGGCCGAGAGTAGCTGCCCAGAGAACGGCGGCAAGTGCGCACGCTGACTTGGTGATTCCGCAGACCATAAAACACTCCTGCTTCCTAGTGCAAGCGCCAGGCCAAAGCGGTCCAGCGTAAACCGTATGTATTTGCGCAATCTTCAGATGGGTGAGCGCCCAAGGGGGCGACCGTGTTGCCCCCCATTCCGGAGTTAGATGTTTTGGACTGGCGGGGGGTTTCGCCGTTAAATTGCCGGTACGGCATAGAATCGGAGTGGACGGCCCAAGATCGTGAGTTGAAAATGTTCGGCGGGCGTGCCCGGACTTTCCTCAGCCCAGGTTAGCGTCCAGAAGACGGACGCGAACCTGGGGCACCCGGCGGCTAAAGGTGGTTTGTGTTTCTGCGACCAGTTTTGTTAAAACCTGGTTGCGTATGAGGAAGTTGCAGAGTGGAGTTACCCGGCGTGCGGTAGTAGAGGCATACCTCAAGTACGATGCGATCAAGAAGTCGCGCTCATTGCCTGATTCCAGCGGCTGGCCTTGGGGAGACCCCAATGGCCTAGACCTCAGAGCTCGAAGGGCACGGGTACAAACACGGGATTATCTCGGGATACTTATCCTGGACATTCAGTGCATTGACGCTAGACGACTTTCGCGAGTGCGCCATTGTCGCTGACGTTATTCCAGACTATCCTCCACACCTCGGTAAACTTGAACGTACTCTCGCACTTAGGGATTGGCGACCCGACCGCAAGACCGACTGGTACGAGCCGTTGAGCTTAGGTGGGGTGCTTCCTCAAGATGCTCCTCTTGTTTTACGTCCTTCGGTACGGTCAGAGAATCCAGCCAAGTGGTACCTAGAATACGGCTCTGGCCGTGCCTTAGCAATAATGCAAGCCATTAGCACCCATGCTATCGATCAGGTTATTGCATATGGATACGTCGCTGAAGATCCAGATCACGCGAGCACCTTCATGCAGTGTCGGTTTTCAGAGTTGCTCCGCCAATAGCATTAAGGAATACTCAAGCTCAGACATCACTGTTCTAGTTCGGCAGCAACTGAGACTTTCCCACCTGAGACCGTAAGCATCCGTTCCCAAGGCTTGTAACCATGCTTCGCAATCGCAATCGTGTGAACTCCGGCGGCAACAGCGAGTTCTGAAGGAGTGTCTCCGACAAAATTGCCGTCTACCGAGATCTCGCCTCCCGACGGATTCGAGGTGATTTGAAGGGTAGCTTGCGCGGTGATTTGACTTGAAACAGGAGGAGTCTTTGCTTGTGGGTCTGCCTTCTCGGAAGCCTGTTGATCGAATCCTGCAGGCTCCGGTTTCGTTGCGGCGGCGGGCGTCGAGTTCCTGTGAGCGCTTGTGAAGGTGTCGCTTGCGCATCGGCCTGATTTGGTTCTTCGCCGGTTTCCGCTGCAATCCTGCTCTCGCCTGCATCAGTTCTGCGGATGTGAAGTTCGGGTTTAGGACGATTACCTCAGCACCCCGCGCCTGCAAGTTGCGCACATCATGGTCTGTGAATCTACCATGGAAAGGGAATCCTTCAGGCAATTTGCCTTCGACATACTGAAATTGTTTCCCACGGATGCCAAACGAGTATAGGTGACTCGTGATTTGGTCGGCCGGTCCCATTTTGCTCTTAGAATCAAGCAGCTGGCTTTGTCTGCGTGACCGGCGCCGCCTTGGGGAATTACAGCCCCGGACTGGCAGGGGGAACTGCACAACAGACAGCAGGTCAAAACATATACACGCAATCAATAAGCGTTTCACGATCCGGCCAGTGGAATCCATGATTCCTCCGATAGGCAGCAGTCGCTCAAGTGGCGTGGACGCAGAACCGCGATTGCGGCCGCAAGTGGGAAGCACGATTATTGTCCGCCTCCGCTGACAACCGTGCAATGACCCAATTGGGGTAGTGACCGGCCTGGAGGCAACCGCAAGGCGCCCGCATGTAAAATCAAGGTTTACCCCAAGCGCATCTAAAAGACACTTATGGCCGACTCCAAAACCCAAGAGCCGAACACGAAGCCGTCATCCAACGCCCAAGCTGAAGTCGTCGATGGCGGCGTTGCCGCCCGCGCGGACCGCTATGACCCGCAGGTGGTCGAGCGAAAGTGGTTCGAGCGCTGGGCGCAGAATCCCGATCTCTATCGCGCCGAGCCCCCGACAGCGCGCGCAAGAAGTATTACGTGCTGGAGATGTTGCCTTATCCCTCGGGCGCGCTGCACATGGGACACGTGCGCAACTATGCCATCGGCGATGCCCTGGCGCGTTACATGTGGATGCAGGGCCACAACGTGCTTCATCCCATGGGATGGGATGCGTTCGGGCTTCCCGCCGAGAACGCGGCCATCCAGAACCAGACACCGCCGCGCGAATGGACGCTGCGCAATATCGCCAGCATGAAGACGCAGATGAAGCGCCTCGGCTTTGCCTATGACTGGTCGAAGGAAATCGCCACCTGCCTGCCCGAGTACTACCGCTGGAACCAGTGGTTCTTCCTCAAGTTCTTTGAGCAGGGCCTGGCGTATCGCAAGAAGAGCAAAGTCAACTGGTGTCCGCGAGTGCGCCACGGTGCTGGCCAATGAGCAGGTGCTGCCCAACGGTTGCTGCTGGCGGCATGAGAACACGCCGGTCGAGCAGCGCGAGTTGGAGCAGTGGTTCCTGCGCACCACCAGATACGCCGACGAACTGTTGCATGGTTTAGATACTTTGCAAGGATGGCCGGAGAAGGTGCGTACCATGCAGCGCAACTGGATCGGCCGCAGCGAAGGCACCCTGGTTGACTTCAAACTCGACGGCGCGGCCGGCCCGGCGGGAGACACCATCTCCGTCTTCACCACCCGTGTGGATACGATTTACGGCGCGACCTCTTTGCAGCTTGCGCCCGAGCATCCCCTGGTGACCGACTTGATCGCCAACGATCCCGGCCTGCTCGCCAAGGTGGAAGACCTGATCACCGAGCAGCGCAAGGCGAAGGAAGTTGGCGACATTGGCGCCATCGAAAAGCATGGCGTCTCGACCGAGCGCTACGCCCTGAATCCGTTCAGCGGCGAGCGCGTGCCCATCTGGGTGGCGAACTATGTCCTGCTCGACTACGGCACCGGCGCGATCATGTCGGTCCCGGCGCACGACGAGCGCGACTACGAGTTTGCCAAGAAGTACGACCTCGACATTCGCGTGGTGATCTTGCCGCGCCGCGAAGAAGACCCTGTAGTTGGTGAGCTCGACGAGCCGGTCTTGCCCTTCACAGATATAAACAGCCTGGTGATCAACTCCGGTGAATACACCGGGATGCCTTGCCAGGAAGCGATTGTGAAGATGTCGAAGTTTGCCGAGGCCCACAGCTTCGGCAAGGCCACGGTCACTTACCGCTTGAAGGACTGGGGTATCAGCCGGCAACGCTACTGGGGCACCCCGATTCCCATGATTTACTGCCCCGACTGCGGCATCGTGCCCGTCCCCGAGAAGGATTTGCCGGTGTTGCTGCCCGACAACGTGAACATCACTCTGGCGGGTGGATCGCCGCTGGCCAAGGTGCCGGAATTCGTCAACGTGAAATGTCCGAAGTGCGGCGGCCCGGGGCGGCGCGAGACCGACACCATGGACACCTTCGTCGATTCGTCCTGGTACTTCTATCGCTACACCGATCCCGATCTCGACAGCAAGCCGCTTGACTCTGACACTGTGGGATATTGGTTTCCCATCGATCAATACATCGGCGGCGTCGAACATGCCATCCTGCACCTTATCTATTCGCGCTTCTGGACCAAGGTGATGCGCGACATGGGCCTGGTGAAAAATTCCGAGCCGGCGGAACGGCTGTTCACCCAGGGAATGGTGATCAAGGGCGGAGCCAAGATGTCGAAGAGCCTGGGCAATGTGGTGTCGCCCGACGACATGGTCGCGCGCTATGGCGCGGACTCGACGCGCATGTACACGCTGTTCGCCGCGCCGCCCGATCGCGATCTCGATTGGCAGGATGCGGGCGTGGAGGGCATCAGCCGATTCTTGTCGCGGGTGTACCGCTTCGTCGCGCGCAATGCGAAGCCGAACGGAACGGCATCGGCCAGTCGCGATGGCGGACAATTGTCGCCAGCGGCGCGCCAGATGCAGCGCAAGTTGCACCAGACCATCCGGCGGGTGACCGAAGATTTTGGCGGGCGCTGGCACTTCAACACCTCGATAGCGGCGATCATGGAATTGCTGAACGAGATGTACTCTTACGAAGATAGCGTTCAACGCGGGCAGGCAGAAGCCCCGCCGTCGCTGGTCGCCGATGCGCAACGCAAACTGGTGCTGATGCTGGCGCCGTTCGCGCCGTACCTCGCACATGAGTTGTGGGAGATGCTTGGCGAGAGTTCCGAACTGTTGCGCGCGCCCTGGCCGCAGTATGATCCCGCGCTGGCCAAGGAAGAGGAAGTCGAGATCGCCATCCAGGTAAATGGCAAGATTCGCAGCCGCATGGTCGTTCCTGCCGACGCCGAAGAGACGCAGGTGCGCGAACTCGCCCTCGCCGACGAGAAAGTCAAAGCCGCCATCGCCGGCAAAGAAGTCGTGAAGGTGCTGGTGGTCAAGGGCAGGCTGGTGAATATCGCGGTGAAGTAAGGCCGGGCCGGAATAATGTCCTCCGCTCCCTGCGCGGTATATAGTGTGGGGTGGTTGGGAAAACAGATGTCAGCCACCCAGAAATTCATCGCTGCCCGTCAGTTTCTGCTCGATCACCGGACCGACTACGAAAGAGCCTACCGCGATTTTCGCTGGCCCGATTTGACCGACTTCAATTGGGCCCGCGACTGGTTCGACGTCTATGCGCACGGCAACACCAAGACAGCTTTGTGGCTTCGCCGCGAAGGTAAGGACGAGATCAAGTTCAGCTATCAGGAGATGGCCGAGCGCTCCGATCGCGTGGCGCACTTTCTACAACGCCAGGGGGTTGAGCCTGGTGACCGGATGGTGCTGTGTCTTCCCAACGTCGCCGCCATCTGGGAGCTGATGCTGGCGGCCATCAAGATCGGTGCGGTCGTAGTCCCGACCACAACTCTGGCCACCGAAAGTGAAATTCGCGATCGACTGGCGCGTAGCGGCGCACGCATTGTGGTGACGGATGAAAGCGCAATCGATCGCATTCCCTCCGACGCCGACGTCAAACGCATACTTGTGGGCGGCCAGGCCGCTGGCTGGACGCCTTACGATGACGCCCTGCAACAGACTCGCGACTACCGGGTCATTCCCACTCAAGCAGAGGATCCGTTCCTGCTGTATTTCACGTCAGGAACTACGGCCAAAGCCAAGCTGGTGCTGCAAACGCACCAGAGTTATCCGGTGGGCCACCTCTCGACCATGTATTGGATCGGCATTCAGGAAAGCGACATCCATCAGAACATCAGCTCGCCGGGATGGGCCAAACATGCCTGGAGTTGCTTCTTCGCGCCATGGAATGCCGGGGCGACGACTTTTGTTTATGATGCGCCCCGATTTCGTGCCGCCAGTGTGCTGCGCGCACTCGACGAAGTCGGGGTGACGACGCTGTGCGCGCCTCCCACCGTGTGGCGCATGATCATTCTCGAAAACATGGGGCCGAAACCGCACGGGTTGCGCGAGTTGGCCAGCGCAGGTGAGCCTCTGAATCCCGAGGTGATCGAACAAGTGGCGAACGCCTGGGGCCTGACCATTCGCGATGGCTACGGTCAGACTGAGACCTCGGCACTAATCGGCAATTCGCCGGGGCAGCCGGTGAAACCGGGCAGCATGGGCCGGCCGCTTCCCGGATTTCAGATCAGCGTGGTCGATATGCACGACGAAGAGTGCCCGGAAGGCGAGGTCGCGTGAAACTTGCTCCCCGGCCTACAGGCCTGATGACCGGCTACATGGATGATCCCGAGCTTACGCGGCGCGTGATGGAAAACGATCTGTACCACACGGGAGATCAAGCCTCGATCGACGAGGACGGGTACTTCTTCTTCGTAGGCCGGGCCGATGACGTGTTCAAGAGTTCCGACTATCGCATCAGCCCGTTCGAGTTGGAAAGCGTCTTGATGGAGCATCCCCTAGTGGCCGAGGTCGCCATCGTTCCCAGTCCGGACCCTTTGCGGACCAATGTGCCGAAGGCCTTCATAGCGATTGTGGCCGACGCACGCCCCAGCGAGGAGATTGCCCGTGAGGTCTTGCTTTTCGCCAAGCAGAAGCTGGCTGCCTACAAGCGGGTGCGGAAGCTGGAATTCCATGAGCTGCCCAAGACGATCTCGGGAAAAATACGCCGGGCTGAGCTACGCAAGATGGAGGCCCAACGGGTGAAGGACGAGCAACGCGGTCCGCTGGAGTTTTGGCTTAAGGATTTTGAATGAGTTCAACCAATCGATGGCGTGCCTTCCGCCGGTTCCTGCTCTGATACGCTCTCCTGAGTAGGCGGCTTTTGAGAGCGGACCCACTTATCCAGCTCCGACCTTAAGAATAAGCGACGAGGCTTTGATCCGGTGCCAATAGGATGGGCCGGGATGATGCCTGCGCGAGCCCAAGCCCGGATCGTCTTGCGACTCCGCCGCAAGAACTCGGCGGCTTCAGCGATGTCGATAAAGGGTTCGATCTGGTCATTCTCTGGGCTCATGAGCTGCTCTCCGTGATTAAAGCTCCGCATCAACAACTGAAGACGAGCTGCAAAATACCCACTCAAGCGTTTCGCATCTATATCTTCATTATCCGTAATATTTGGACAACAGGCGTTGCGAGACATTTTGGGACATTCCGGGACATTTCGAGCCATCAAGGACTTGGACGGCCGAAAAGTGGGTCGTTGATGCGGAGCGGCCAGAGGATATTACCGTCAGGACGTTGAGCGCCTGTTGAAGTGAGCGTGCCCCCACGTTTCCCTGGCAGGTGAAAGCTGCCAGACCCTATTGGAACTCAAGCATTACGATCTCGGGATTCGATCCCAGCCGTAGCGGCGGCCCCCAGGTTCCGGCGCCGCTCGAAGTGAAAACCTGCATCTTGCCGATCCGGCTTAAGCCATACACAAACTGCCGGTAAATCCGCCGTGCCATCCAACTCCAGGGTATGAACTGCCCAAGGTGCGTATGCCCGGACAGCTGCAGGGAAACGCCGGCGGCCTCGGCGATCTCGGGATGGTCGGGCGCGTGGGTCAGCAGAATGCTGGCGCGATCGCGATCCAGGTGGATGCCGTGTAGCACGGACTCAAAGCCCCCGTACTGCGTAGCGTTCCGGTAGGGCACGCCGATAACTTGCAAGCCGTCCAGTTCCACCTTCTCATTGCTGAGCACACGGACCCCGGCCGCCGCAATCGCATGCAGATATTTGCTGTCGTCTCCAAACTGCTCATGGTTTCCGGCGACAAAATACACGCCGTGTGGCGCTACAAGCTGGTTCAATGGCTCGGCCGCTCGTCCAGCGTCGATGGCCGTGCCGTCATACAGGTCTCCAGCAATAAAAATCGCGTCGGGCTCTTCCTTCAAAATCTTCGCAACCATGCGCCGCAGAAAACTGCCGTTTCGCACATGCCCCAGGTGCAAATCGCTGATCAGCGCTGCTCTTCGCCCACGCCACGACGCCGGCAAGTTCGCCAGCCGCACGGTGGTCCGCGTGATTCGCGTCCAGCTGGAGTTGAAAACGCCATAGACTCCCGCCACCAAGGCTGCACAGAACAACCATTCCACGGTCCGATGGAAGTTCATGTCCAGCCCAGTCAGCCGCGCCACTCCGAAGATAATCCAGCAGGAAACCGCTGCGAGGAACAGGAAACTCAGCAGACCGACCCAAACCGCAGCTGCCCTGTAGAAGGCGCGCACAGCAGCATTGTTGTATCGAAAGGCAAGTAGCGAAGCGGCAACAAAGCTCACCGATAAGAAGCCGAGGGCCAGTTTGATCCAGAGCGCCCCGCGACTATCGCTTCCTGCGGGCAAAAATGTCCACGTCTTGTAGAGCAGATAGTGCGTCAAGAAAAAAACGGACTGAATAATTGCAATGAATCCAAGGAAGCGTTTTGGTAGGCGCATGGTGATTAGATTCCTCAGCCGTCCATTTGGATCAATCCCATGAGGGCACATGGGGCGAAAGCTATGTCTAGATCGAAATCCTTGACACTGTGTCTTTCGGCATGGGTTGGAGTAACAGTGTCTGGGGATTGCGGGACTTCACTGGCTCGTCCTCCCAACGTCTTACTGCGCCAATGCATGTCGCACCGAAAACTCGTTGATTTTACGCGTGGCCTGGGACGGAGTTGAACCGCCGACGCCGCCTGTTCAGGGATGGCTTATGCCGTGCTTATCTAATTGATTCCATTTAGCTTAGTGACCGTGCGGCTTCTTCATCGCGACGGGCTTTTCTTGCCCTTGGCCCCGGCAGCTGGCCCCGATTTCCCCAAACTGCCCTTGATATTATGATGTACTCTTTTTGAGACCATCTATGACATCTCGCATTCACGTAGTTCCTTCTCCCTCCCAGCAGCAAACTTTGGCGTACGATCCGCTGCTCGACGACGTTGGATACATGACCTGCATGACCCTGGTGCTGCTCGGAAATTACGCGCAGACCGGGCATCTCGGCGGACCGCTGGCATACACACCGTACAATGTGGCGGCGCATTTGAGCGGTCCTGAAAACGGCGGACTGCGTTACGATTACCGCCGGCCGAAGCATCCTTACTCCGACAAATTCATGATGGCGGCGGGCCACTCGGTTCCCACGTGCTACGCGCTGTGGATGATTATGGGCCAAGCACTGTATCGCAAGTATCAGCAGACCGGCGATCCGCGTTATCGCGTCGACCCGAAGGTCGCGATGCTGCCGGTCGACGCGTTGGGATTCCGGCGCAGCGCGGGCGCGCTGAAGACGCTGCTGCACGAAACGGACTTGGAAGACCATCCGCTGTTCGCGCAGGCGAAAGGCCGCGGCATTCGTGCGCTCGCGGGACATGCCGAAAGCACCGACGTAACCAACGACGTGAATGGCGGACCTTCGGGCATCGGCATCGCGACGGCGGCCGGCAAAGCGGCGTTCTGGGATGTGGCCGGCGCGCCGCCAGACTCGCCGAAAGTGATCGCGCTGGAAGGCGAATTCGCGCTCACCGAAGGTCACGCGCAGGAGTTGAAGACGCAGGCGCTTGCGCTGCAGGTGGGAAAGCGTTTGCGGGTGATGGTTTCCGACAACAACGCGGGCATCGACGATTGCCTCGTTGGCGGCAAGATTGGCGGCGTGATCGCCGAGCAGTTCTGCGACGTCTACGATCTGGTGAATCAATGGACGTTGTATGGATGGAACGTCTTCACGTTGTCGAATGGTAACGATTATGGCGACGTGACCGCGGCGCTGAAAGCCATGGACGAAGTGGACCCGCACGACCGCCGTCCCATCGTCGCGATCGGCAAAACGATTAAGGGCTACTGGCCCGCGGCCGCCGACGGAAAAATTCCTGGTTACGGCGGCGATCAATTGGTCAGTTACCCAAGCCATCCCTACGCGCTGAAGATGAACTCGGAGTATTTTGTCGCGCTGGCGCAGACGTTCGAGAAGCATTACGGCCTGGAGTTCGAAGGAATTCGCAACGGCCCGGTCAGCAACAATCGCGAGCGATTGATCCAGTTCAAGACGAACATCGACGTGGTGATGTCGCTGCTCGATCGCAATGGATTGGGTGATCGCCTCGCCGATCGCCTGGTGGAAATCGGCGACAACGTGCGCGACGACGTGAAACTGCGCATCTCAGCCACGAGCGATCCGTTCCTCGACGATCGCCTGCGAGTCGCGGCGCTGCCTGAAGACCAGCAGAAGGTCTCGATTCGCAATGCGATTTCCGGTGCGGAGAAGCAAGTTAGCATTGCGCTGTTCAAGAAACCGGGCGAGGTGGCCGGAGCGCGGCGCGCGATTTCCGAAATCATCAAGTGGATGAATTACATCACGGAAGGACGATTCTTCACGGTGGCCGCCGACCTTTCGGAGTCAATCAACGTGGAGCACGGAAGTTTGTGGGGACACTACAGTCCCACGGAGAATCCGCTGGGCACGCGCTTGAAAGCGCCCATTGAAGAAGCGGGCAATGTTTCCACCGCCATCGGGCTGGTGAGTCAAAGCGCCTCCGTCGATCCCGACAAATTCGCCGGGGTTTGGGCTTTGAGCGGCACCTACGGAGCGTTTACGCCGCTGATGTACACTCCGGCGCGGGTGTGGAGTCAACAAAATCAGGACAGCAAATTCCGCGTCGGAGTGCTGCATATTCTCGCCGCGCACTCCGGTCCTGAAACCGCGGCTGACGCGCGCACCCACTTCGGCATCTTCGCGCCGCAAGTGTGGAAGCTCTTCCCGCGCGGTCAAGTGATCAATTTGAGCTTTTGGGATTACAACGATGTGGCGCCCGGCTATTTCGCGGCGGCAGAAATTGCGGCGCGCGATCCGCGTGTGGGCATCATTACACTGGAAGTGGCGCGTCCCGACTTCGCGGCTGCGGACCGCAGCCATTTCGCCGACCCCGATCTGCGCGCTGCGGCAAAAGGCCTGTACGTGATCCGCGATTTCGCGCCCGACAAGCCGCGCCACGGTTACGTGATCGCGCAAGGCTCGAGTTCCACGGTGAATCTGGTGAAAGTGCTGCCGAAACTCGAAGCGGCTGGTGTGAACGTGAAGGTGATTGCAGCGATCAGCGAGGAGTTGTTCGATCGCCAGCCGCAAGCGTATCGCGATTCCGTGCTGCCGCCCGAGGCCCGCTACGATTTGATGGTGGTATCAACGGGCACGCGACGCATGTGGCCGTTGCGCAACCTCGGCCCGTTGACGGACGAGTATTCACTCACGTCCGACTTCGACAATTGCTGGAGAAGCGGAGGCCTCGAAGCGGAAGTGATCGCGGAGGCGCATCTGGATCCCGATTCGATTTTCGCCGGGGTGGAGCGGTTCGCAAACGAACGCGAGCGCCGCATCGGCGATCAACGCAAAATGATCGGTTAGTCGAGTGCCCACAGAGCAGGAAGCTACCTCGCTCTTGCTTCCTCACGGTGCGATGCTGGCAGAGTTAGTCAGAGTATGTTAAGGGGAGCGCTACGAGAGGGATCAACTTCCTCTCGTCGGGATTGACTTATCTAATGAGGACAGGACTTAGCGGTTAGAACTAACTGTTGCCTCAGTGCAGGCTGGGTGAGCATTTACAAGCACCAAGTCGGCGGACGCAAGCACGAGCGCTATCCAGAACACATCGCCAACAAATAAGTGCAAAAACTGCAGCCAAATAGGGGTGAGAAGTAGCACATTCAAAATCCCGATGCTCAGCTGCGCGGAGAGGAGCACGACAAGACCAATTGCGAGTTTCGAGAGACGCCCCCGCCGGCGTGAGGTCCTACCGATAACCCATAAGATGTACCCTGCAGCAATCACCGCGACCACGGGATGAAGCAGCCGAAAATGGAGGAGCGCGGGGGCCCCGGGACTAAAGTCCCGCATCACTGACGAGCGTAGGGATGTTGCGGGAAAGAGGGTATCGCCGAGAGCTGCCACTGCACCAGTAATTCCGATAAGCATCGTTGTGAGCAAGCCGGTCCCAACCGCGACTATTTGTCGTGGATTTCGGATCAGGGTGAAACTGCCGCCCCCTTTTGACAACCAGGCTGCCGTGAGCGAGAGCGTCGCGAGCAGCAAGAGCGTATTGCCAAAATGCAGACACAGGAAGAAAACTCGACCGCCAGATTTGTCCTGGGCCACATGGTCCAACAGCACAAGAGCCGCTCCCAACAGGGCCTCATTTGCCAGGAAGAGAGCGGCGAATATCGCAGAATAACGGCCCCAGTCGCGACGGGATGTCACTCGCCAGCACCAGATCAAGAGAGCAGCGACCATTAATAACGCAATGCCGCTTGTCATGCGGTGCGTGAATTCAATGATGGTCTGCGCCCTGGCGCTTGTGCTTAGAACATTGCCATTGCAGAGCGGCCACTTGTTGCCACACCCAGCACCCGAACCCGTAGCCCTCACATATGCTCCCCAAAGCACCACGGCCACATTGCAACAGAGAGTTATCCATGCAAAGCGAGCGACTGCTATCGTTCGTGGACGAGAGCTGGACACCAGACTGGTCGGCGTATACATCATCAAATTGAGGCTATCAAAAACCCTGCGTCGCGCATTACGTCACCGCCTGACAGGATTGCACAAAGTTGCGCTAAGCACGAGCCACAATGGAAGATACACGATTGAGGCAAAGAGCAGCCGGCGTGCGGCAGACCTGGACCGTTGAATCGCGAACTGCGACCCAAAGGCAAGGATCATCAGCCCGGAGCAAGGTTTCAAAATCCTGACTGCAATGCCGCAGCCGGAGCGCACGCTCACGATGATCATCGCGGCGACGGGCTGTGCATTTCCGAATGCCTTGGTTTGCAGTGGGCAGATGTGGACTACAACAACCAACCGATTTTTGTCCGCCGCTCGTGAGGATGAAATACTGACCGCAATGATGACGCCGTCAAACGCGGTGAACTGAGCGATCACAGGCGTGAAATCACAGGTGTGAAATTTCGGGCTGGTCTGCTAAACAATTGAAAAGTATGGTGGCCAGGGACGGAGTTGAACCGCCGACGCCAGCCTTTTCAGGGCCGAAATTAACAGTGATTCCAACTACTTAGAGGTGCCTCCCGGCGCTGCAAGTCACTGATTGTCAGTACACGCAAGGCCAACTGCCGGTAAGACTGCCGGTAACGTTTGTTCGTGTTTCATTCTCTATCGCCTGTTGACTATCCTCGCCAGTTGTTGGCGCATGCGGATGTGAATCCCAGTGCTGTGGGTCAAACCTTCAGCAATTCATCCATCTTGACAGAGAGATCCTCCTTGAGTTACTTTGCAATGCAAAGTGAAGCACCAATGAATGATCTCCACAAAGCGCTTGGCGATATCAGCAGCATACGCAGGCAGATGGCGCGCAGTACCGAGTTTCGTGGTTACGGTCCTGCGACTCTTGCCACGACGGGTGCTTTCGCGGTTGTGGCCGCAGTGGGGCAGGCGCTGTCGCTATCAAATCCAGCGAATGAAATCTCGATATATCTGAGCGTCTGGATCTCTACCGCCGTTCTGTCGGCTGTCCTGACTGGGGCGCAGATGTACACGCGGGCCCGCCGAATGCATTCGGGATTGTCGCAAGAAATGATCCGCATGGCGGTTGAGCAGTTCATGCCGGCGGCGGGCGCAGGCGCGTTGATTACGGTTGTTCTCGTACGCTGCGCTCCGGCGACTCTATGGATGTTACCCGGGATATGGCAGATCATTTTCAGCCTGGGCGTCTTCTCGTCGTGTCGCTTTCTTCCGCGACCGATGGTCGCGGTGGGCGCTTGGTATTTGCTTACAGGTTTGATTTGCCTCTCCTTGGGGGATACCCGGGCGCTCTCTCCGTGGGCGATGGGAGTTCCGTTCGGGGTTGGGCAGCTGCTGGTCGCGGCAGTCCTGCTCTTCACGAGGCAGGAGAGTATCGATGAAACCTAGGGCGTCGTCCAGCGAAGGCCGTTTTGCGTATGAAGGGCTTGATCGGGTGATCCATGAGCGCGCTCGCCTCAGCATACTTACGTCTCTCATCACAAATCCAAGAGCATTGACGTTCGGCGATCTCAAACAATTGTGCTCTCTCACCGACGGCAATCTAAGTCGGCACCTGAGTGTGCTGGAAGAAGCAAAGATGGTGCAGATGGTGAAGGGGCACGACCGCAATCGTCCGCAGACGGTCTGCAGGATCACGCCTTCAGGCCGTAAGCGCTATCTCGAATACCTGTCCACGCTCGAGCAGGTGGTAAAAGATGCGGCGAAGATAACCAAAGATGAGTCCGCGCCCAGTCTGGTACGGGGCCTGATGCCATCGCAGGCCTGAACCTTTTTTTGCGAGGTAACTTTACAGTGCAAAGTAACTTATCTGCGCCCATAAGCTTTACAGTGCAAAGTGAAGCCCATAAAGGAATACACGTCGCTATCATCATGGATGGAAACGGCCGCTGGGCGGCAAGGCGAGGATTGCCCCGTCTCGCAGGGCATCGCGCCGGAGTTGCCGCTGTGCGGCGCACGGTTGAGCGCGCACCTGATCTGGGCATAAGAGGCTTGACCCTGTACGCGTTTTCCTCCGATAACTGGCGCCGCCCGGCTGATGAGGTGCAGGGCATCTTTTGGCTGCTGCGCGCTTACCTGCGACTGGAGCCCGACAAACTTAAGCAACGGGGAACGCGGCTGGAGGTCATCGGCCGTCGCGATCGTTTGTCGAAACAGCTGCGGCACGAGATCGAGAGAGCCGAGTGGGCAACCTCCGAAGGCCGCAATCTCCACTTGCGAGTTGCCATAGATTACTCTTCGCGGGATGCCATTACGCGCGCCGCCGTCGGTGCGTCCGCAAATCTACCTCGCGATTGTTCGCCTTCGGAAGAACTGTTGGGACGGATGGTCGCTCAGACGCTGACCGCAGGGTGCGGCGAAGTGGATTTGCTGATTCGCACCGGCGGAGAGAAGCGTCTCTCGGACTTTCTGCTTTGGGAATCTGCCTACGCCGAGCTGCATTTCACCGATCAGATGTGGCCCGATTTTGACGCCGCCGATTTGGAGACGGCACTGCAGGAATTCAGGCGCAGGGAACGTCGCTTCGGTGGCGTTCCGGGACCCGCCGCGCAGTCCCCGACGCTGTCGATGGGGCGCGATGATCGCGCCCGGGTCGCGGCCGCTCAAGGTTAAATTCTTAGCGAAATGAAAGTTGGAGCGTGACTCGAGGAAAACGCGCTTCCACCACAGGTAATGACATGATTGGAGTGAACATGAGCGATGCATCCGTTATTAAGACAACGTTTCCCAGCCGTTCGATGGGCTTAAAGCTGATGGTTGTGAGCGTATTGGCGGTGGTGATGACGATCCCTGCGCTCTTTGTCTGGAGCCTCATTGAGGACAGGACTCAACGTGCCGCCGAAGTTGTCAACGAGGTCAGTGGACTAGTGGGCGGCGCACAAACCTTCCTGGGGCCCGTCATTGCCGTCCCGTACGTCATCCCCGCAAATCCTGTTAAGGCCGGGGAACGGGGGGTTTACGTGATCTTTCCGGCTCGCGCCGAGGCCATTGCAGGGACGAAAACTGAGGTACGTCATCGGTCATTGTTCAAGGTTCCGGTCTATGGCTCCGACATAACGTTCAATGCATCATTCGATCTCACCGGCGTACCTGCGCACGCCCCCGCTGGTGCGTTGCTGGATTGGGGCCGAGCCGAATTCTTGGTGGGCGCCTCAGACGCACGGGGTGCGAAGGCCGATGCAATGATCACCATCGCCGGCAAAACGGAAACCTTTGTTCCCGCCGCCACTCTCGATAGCCTACGAATCGATCTGCACGGCAGCGAGACGCAATTGAGCTTATTTGGTGCACCTGCGGCTGGGATCGCAGAGCCTAATTCGAAGTTCGACGCGACGGCAGTCATGAAGTTTTCTGGCGCGCAGCGGTTTGCGATTCTCGCCTTTGGCAAGACAACCACAGTGGCAGTCAAGGGAGATTGGCCGCATCCCGGCTTCAACGGCGGCTTTCTCCCAGCCAAGCAGACAATTACCCCCCAAGGATTTGAGGCGGACTGGTCGGTGCCGTTCATCGCGCGCGGCGTACCGTCGGAAGGAAGTGCCGACACAATAACGCGGTTGGGACGTACAGCGATGGGCGTCTCCTTTGTTGAGCTTGCTGACCCTTACCAATCGGTGACCCGGTCGCTCAAGTATGCTGTGTTGTTTATCGGATTGGTATTTCTGTCCTACTTCCTTTTTGAGGTATCAACCGGTAAGAGAGTCCATCCGGCACAATATATGCTTGTTGGCATTGCGCAGATTGTCTTTTACCTGCTGCTGCTGTCCATTGCCGAGCACACAGGCTTCGATGCCGCCTTTGCCATCGCTGCCATAGCGACGGTCGTTCTCATCTCAACTTACGCTGGATGGGTATTTGAAAGCCGTAAATATGGGCTGCGCGCGTCCGTCATCTTTGCTCTTCTGTACGGTCTCATTTATGTGTTGCTAGGGTTGGAAGATCAAGCCTTGTTGGTTGGCGCCATTGCCAGCTTCGTAGCCATTGCCGCTGTTATGTATTTCACCCGCCGCATGGACTGGTACAGTTCCGCCGGTGGGCTGTCGCACCTACCGCTATCGGAAGCCGACTGCGCAGCGGAGCCGGGCAGCATCGGAGCAACATAGTTCGTAACGAAGGAGATTGGGGTGGTTGAAGAAATCTTGAGCGAGGTGAAGGTAGGCGCCTAGCATGTCCGGAAACTTGGCTTTAGTATCTGGTTCCATAAAGGATAGTGCCTCCTGAACTTGAGAGAGCGCCGCGACATACCAGTCGCGCCACAGAGTCGTACTGAACAACCGGTCGGTGCTTGCTTGGAAGTCTCGTTGACTACGCATTGGCGACGGCTTGCAATCTCGCCGGGGAATTCGGCGGCGACAGTATTTTCCCGATGCTCTATCCATTTGAGCTACGCGGCAGCACCGCGGCAGGATTCGAACCCGCAACCCTCGGATTAAAGAAGTAACCCTCGTCTTCACCACCGGCGAAAACTCTACACCAGCATTCCGTGGCGCCGATGTACTTTCTCCAGATCCAAGCGTTCTTCCCGGCGCTCCAACGCCAAGAGTAGGCCTTGAAACTCCGCCATCGTCTCAGCGCAGTGCACCTGGGCAAACTCTATGGCCTCGATCTCGGTTACGTCGGGAAAGAACTTGCAATAAAGTTCGACCTTCTGCGACTCTACGGCTTCTCCCATGAAAAGCTTGTAGTCGACGCGTCCGGGTCTCAACAAGGCCGGATCAAGCGCTCCCATGTTGTTAGTGGTCATCACAAACAGCACATTCTCGGGCGTGTGAAAACCATCCAGCACATTTAGCAATCCTGAAAGCGTGACACCGAAGCGATCCGCGGGATCGTTCTTCTCGTTGTCGCTGGCAGGTCTCTGTTTTCCCGTCCAGTCATCGGGCTCGGGTCTGCGAGTCCCCGTCTTCATGCAATCTATGTCTTCAAACAGGACCGCTGAGTTCTGTGGCACCTCACTAATAGCCGTCTTGAGAGTCCGATCGTTGAACTCGGTCAAGTTGATGGCATAGATCGACATCCCAAATTTTGCCGCCAGCCCGGAAACCAGCGATGTCTTGCCGGTTCCCGGAGGACCGTGCAGCAAATAACCACGGTGGTATGGCACTCCCAACCGGCGATAGCGTTGCCGCGATGCCTTGAACCTCTCGACATCCTGAACCAGGTGTTCTTTCTCGCCCGGCTTCAGGATCACCGATTCCAGCAAACGCGGAGTGTACGCCCGGACGTTTGACCAGCCATCGTCGTACAAATACAGAAAGGAAACCATGCTCTCTTTTCTCTTGTGACATGCGACGATCTCATCCACAAACCGCTTCAGAAACTGCCTATCCCTTCCGATGGTTCGAAATGTGAGCGACTCTATTCGTCGCTGACTCCAACCCTTCGTATCTTCGCTGCGGTGAAACCAAACCCAAAACGGCCGTCTTGCGTGCCAGAACCAATGGCGCCCGGGAGCGGGAATTAACGCCAGTTCTTCGCCTCGAAGACTGGTATCAAGATCCACTCGGCGGACTCGCTTCAGGAATTCCTGCTCCCGGAACCATTCCTTCACCCAGACGAATGCCACGTCGTCGTCCTTTACTGTGATCATCATCGTGGTCTGGGAGACGACCCACCACCAAAACCGTTCTGGCAAAGCGCGCAAATACACGCTGATGCCGCCGATAATCATCAACAGCAAGCCGCCAGAAGCAAATTGGTTCTGGCTGCTCAATATGTGCTTTAAGAAATCCAACATGCTCTCATCTTCTAACCGGACAATGGCCGGAACTGATCTGGGGTCACGAGCAAGACTGTCCGTGACGCGTTCTGTTCATGACCGGGGAACAAACGACAACGGAACACATGTGCTTTCCTTGAGCGAAGTAACCGTAGTCTTCACCACCGGCCAAACTCATTCTCGGCGGTCTTCAAAGGCGTTTGCGCACTCCGTTCCACGCAAGATAGTGGTCAGGGAACAAGCGGTCACGGCAGGGCTTACGCCCACGAGGCTTCGAACCTCACAGCCCAAAGACTGTTTCGCCGTAGAAGTATCCGTGCCCAATCACCACTGACCGCGTGAGCTACGCTGGGGGAACAAGCGGCAGCGGCATAGTCGATTTGCAGTCGAGGGAACCGCGGCCTACGCCACCCAGCTAAGTTTCAGTTTTTCGGAAAAGAGCGCCGAAGATCGGTTAGCGCGACCGGAGCGACGCCCTATAGCAACCCAGCCAGGATATTGACCGCGGTTGCCCGCTTAGCGTTTTAATTGTGAAATTCGCCAATGTGGGCGTCCTTTCGTAGAAGATGATTGAACATGCCATGATTTCAGATTTTTTGCAACAGGAAAAATTGCGGAGGACCCCACCCACATTGCATACAATAGATCGATGGAAACTCCGTTCGACGAATATTCCGCACGGGTCCAGAGGCATCTGGAGAGTGTCTACGGAATCCGCGTCGTGACTCGAGATATTCCCGATCCGCTGACCGGAGATCTTGACGGAGCGGAAATCGATATCGACTACGCGGTCACTGCGGAACAGCGTCTGTTTCTCCTGGCTCATCTTTTCGGGCACACGGTCCAGTGGAATGTGAACCCGGCGTTGTTTGCAATTGGCCGGCAGTATCGACCTCCCGTGAATGAGGATTTGATTCCCGCCGTGATTACATACGAACGAGAGGCCGCGTGTTTCGGGCTCGCCATGCTCCATGAGATCGGCATAACCGGTATTGACCAATGGTTTTGCAACTACACTGCCTGCGACGCGGCATATTTGCTGCATTTCTATCGCACAGGGGAAAAGCGGGATTTCCGCAGTTTTTGGGCGGCAAACGCCCCGCTGATCAAACCGCAGCCGATTCCACGATTTAACCCCACACGCCGCGCTTTCCGCATGGATGGAGTTGTGATTTAACACGCGCGTGGGGCAGGACGTTTGGGCCAATCGTGCCCCGGCCCTGCACGCACTCTAGTCTGCGTTCTGTCGTGATAACGCCTGCAGTTGATTGGTCTGGCGGATCAAGTCACTGCGGTCCACATCGCGGTATTTCTGAGGTAGCAGGCTTTTGCTGGTGCACTCCAACACTGCAACCAGATTCTGCAGATCGATTTCGGTGGGGTAGTAGGGCGGGATGAAATCTTCCAGGGCTGCCTTCAAGTCTTCTGTATCTACGACGGACTTGCCTTGCAGGCTGCTCCTCATGTGGCTGCGCACCAGTACGGCCTCAATATCGGCCCCCGACAGGCTACCGGCGCGCGCAAGGAAGAACGCTTCCACATCCTCCGGGAAAGGTTTCATGCCGATCTTCCTCTGCATGGCGCGCAAAAGCGCGAGGCGCTCTTCCTGCGTGTCGGGATAAAACAGAGCAATGTGTTCTTCTGCGCGGCCCTGACGCTTCAGGTCCACGGGCAACAGATCAGGACGGCAAGTCAGGAGAAACCAGATCACCTTGCCTCGCAGTTCGGTATTCCCCATAAACTGCGCGATCTGGGCAAACACGCGATTGCCCACACCACTATCGCCGGAACTGGAGCGGTCTCCGAGCTGGGCGTCGGCTTCGTCCACGATAACGGCAATCGGGCTCATCGCTCTCAGCAGGGTCAAGACCCTCTCCAAATTGCCTTCCGTGACCCCTTGCCACATGCTGCGAAAATTCTTCAGGGTCACCGCCGGAATCCCCACTTCGCCGGCGAAACAGGTGGTGAGGAAAGTCTTCCCCGTACCTACCGGACCGCAGATTACGTAGCCCATGGGCAGGACATCGGTGTTGCCGGCGTGGATTGCTTTGGCGGCATCCTGCAGCTTGCGTTTGGCCTGGTCGTTTCCAGCTACAAATGACAGATCAAATCGGCTCTGCACAAACTCCAATAGACCGCCGGATTCTGCTTCAATCAAGTCCTTCTTGCGGTCCGAGAGAAACTTCAGCGTGAGTGGTTGCCGGTTCTGCACCGCATGGGAGATCAGACTCTCCAACTGAACTCGCTTCAAACCTGCGCCCAGCGTGGCCAGGGACTCATCGTTCACTTCGGAGCCGGCGGGCAGTTCCTGATTTTTCAATTGCGCGCGGATGAACTCCAGTCGATCGGCATAGTCCGGCAACGGAATGCCGATTGAAGAAACCCCTGGGTGCTGAACGATGCTCGGGTTGAGCTCGATGCGATTCTCCGAGATGAGACAAATGGTGACATCCGCGTTCAGAAAAGCGGAATTGCTCGCCCAACGCTTGAGAATGACCAAGGCATTGCGATCATCCGCCGCCATGCTGGACACATCGCCCGCGGGAGCGATAGTCTCGGCGAAATCAATCACGAGGCCGATTTTCTTGCCGTCGGCGATGCGCAGCCGCAGATAGTTGTCGAGCAGGTTCAATACCGCATCGGGACTGCGTGGCAGCCCTTGCGAGTAGCTGGTGCCGTGAAAGCTGTCGTAGCCTTCGAGCGCGCGGCGGAAGTCGGCCTGGCTGTCCGCCGACCCGAAGTTGAGGCCGCCACGGTCATAGTGCAGAACCACGTCGCGCTGGCCGAAGAGCGCGCCGGAGAGGAATTCATCCAGCGGAACGAAGCTGGTGGTTTCCTGACTGCGCAGCGGTACCAAGTCGCGCACATTTCCGTAGAGCACAAACATCGCGAACGAACGCGAATAATATTTCTCGGAGAATTCGCGCGCCCACGCGGGAAGGGCGTCCAGATACTTCCCCAGCGTTGTTGTATTCGATGGCATCTAGTTCGACATCCGCATACGGTTCGGTCTCGGGGAGGTTGAGGTATTGTCCAGCGACATCAATCCGTCCATGTCCGGCGACATGTCGCTGAAGATGGCTTCCACTTGCTGGACGGTCTGTTCGGTCTGCTCTACGTCTTTTACAAGACTGTCGAGCCGCTCGGTGACCTGCTGCGGATCCTGCATGGTGACCGATTGATCGCGCACCAGCATCAGTACATCCTCAACCGCGGAACATTGCGCGTCGACGACCTTGCGGTTCTCGGAAATCTTATCGAACTTCTCCAGGCGCTTGGTGAGAATCTCGATGCGCTTCCGGTTGATCTCCTGGACTTTCGGCGGATCGGTGCTCAGCGCCTTTTGCAACGACGCTATCTCGTGCTTGATGCCATCCTGCTCGGTGCTCTTCACGTATTGCTGTTGTTGGGCCGCCGCCAGCAGCAAGCGTGCATAGCCGGTAAGTAATCCCTGAAGGCTGGTATCAATCTGCTGCAGAAAGATCTGCGATGCACTCGACAACTGAGCAAAATTAGCACGGATCGCAGCGCACACCTGGGCCGCTTGGACGTAGCGGCTCTCCATTTCGGCGGGCAAGTTCTTCAGCATCTCGTCCAGTTTTTCCTGGTGTTTTCGTTGTTCCTCGGCGAATTTCAAGGACCGTATCAGCCGTCGAAAACGGGAACTCTGGGGAATGATGGCGAGGTAGATCATCTCCAGTCCCGCACCAAGAATTATCGGCAGAAACGTGCCGCTGAGCAGGGCAAAAACGCCGGCGGCGCTCATGGCAATCCAGTTGTATTGCGAATGGAATGCTTCTTTTACGTAGTCGACGTCTTGTTGCGGAGTTTGAGGGCGGGGCTGATCTTCTTCTCGCATGCCTTGCAAGCCGGGAGGACCCATTTACACACTCACCCGCACCTGTCCGCTGCCGGGAGCGTGACGCAAACGGCCGAGAACATAGTTCGCCAGTTCGTGAAACTCATTGCGCTCCTTCAGGCTTAGATCGCGAGGGCGCCCGAAGGGTACCTGAACGTCCTCGATAATCGTTCCCGGATGCGCACTCATGACAAAGATCCTGTCCGCCAGGTAAACTGCCTCCTCCACATCGTGGGTGACAAACAAGATTGTGCTGGCGGTTTCGTCCCACACTTTCAGCAGCAGTTGCTGCATCTCGCTGCGGGTTTGAGCATCGAGGGCGCCAAACGGTTCATCCATCAGGATGACCGCCGGGCGCAGTGCCAGAGTACGGGCAATCGCCACGCGCTGCTGCATGCCTCCGGAAAGCGTTTCCGGATAGGCGTTCTCAAAACCACTGAGTCCGATGTCCTGGACCAACTGCGCCACCGTCTCCTTGCGCTGCTTTTCCGGGACGCCGTTGATCTTCATCCCGTAGGCTATGTTACCAGCGACCGTCAGCCAGGGGAACGAAGTGTATTTCTGAAACACCATGCCGCGGTCCTTGCCCGGACCGTGTACCGGCTGTTCATTGACCAGGACCTCGCCGGTATCCGGTTGATCCAATCCGGCAATCAAACGCAGCAGAGTCGACTTGCCGCATCCGGACGGACCTAGCAGCACACGGAATTCTCCTATGTCGCGCCCCTCGCGGGAGTACGCATCCTCGATTTCGAAATTGATATTCTCGAGAGCGTCAACTTTGCCGCCGTCGGCGGAGATAAACGACCGGCTGACCTTGCGCACGGTTATTTTTGATTTCTTACCTTCCACGCTTGACCGCCTTCAAATGTGCGGTGGCGCTGGCAACGGACGCGCCTCCTCCGGCCAGCGCGGCACTTGCCTTGCGCCAGGGGAAAAGAAGTCCCTCCAAAAACGTCAGCAGAAATCGGAACAGGAATGCAGCGATGCCGATGGCGATAATTCCGGCGTACACGCGATCGAAGTCCATCACTTTGCGTGCGGCCTCGACCATGTAGCCCACGCCCTTACGGGCATTCAACATCTCCGCCAGGATCACGTAGGTCCAGCCGATGTCATAGAGGATTCGGAATGACGAGAAAATCGCCGGGAATGACGCGCGGAACACGAGCCACAACGCGTTCCGCTGCTTGGCTCCCAGGGTGTAGGCCGTTTCGAGCAGAGCGTTGTCTACCCGATTAACCTCTTCGACGACCACCGCCAACAAATAAAAAAACATTCCGAACCACAGGAACGCAATTTTCTCGGTTTCGTCGATGCCAAACAGAGCGATGAATGCCGGAAGAAACGCGGTGAGCGGCATGGCCCGCATGGGGGCCGCGACGGGGTTGATGAGTTCGAACAGCCAGCGGTAGCTCGACATCAGAATGCCAAGCGGGATGGCGACAACCGCACACCAGAAAAATGCCTGGGCGATGCGCCACCAGCTCATGAATACGTTTCCCAGCAGGTCGTATTCCGACCACAGCATTCCGAAGGACCGGATTACTCCGCGGGGCGTGGGCAGCAGTGAATAGTGCGGGCCTTGCCAGTAGGGCAAGGCGATCCATAGCAGCACGATGACGCCCCAAGTGATGAACGGGGAGGCCCATCGGACCCACGGCGGGACTTCTTTCCGAATGGTGAACCGATCGCTCATCGTGACCTATCGTTAGCTCGATGGGTTGGCATAGACCTTGATGTCCGTTCGCCGATTCTTCTCGCGTCCTTCCGGTGTCGCATTGGTTTCGATCGGTTTATCCGGACCGTTGCCGGCCGTCCGAAGGCGTTTCCCAGGGAAACCGTATTTCTCGATCAAGTAATTCTTGACCGCGTCTGCCCGCGCGTGTGAAAGCTGAATGTTGTAAGCACGCGCACCCGTCGAGTCGGTGTTGCCATCGATGTCGACGACGGTGTTCTCATAAGCCCGCATCGTGCCGGCAAGTTCATCGACGATGGCGCGCGAATCGAGGCTCATGCTGGAAGAATTGGGATCGAAGTAGATGGACCGATGTTGCGTCGCGATGGGCGTTGCTCCCCTGGGGGGCTCTTTGTATTCGATCGGCGCTTCGCTGGATGCCATGGAGAAGTTGTCGGCCAATTTCTCGACGTAGCGGCGATCCAGGCTCTCTTCGGGATTAAACGTGTGTTTAATGATCCGCAGTTCCCGGTACATGTCCTGGGCCATACCAAGGATGTTGGCATAATCGGCATTCGATCCCGCGCTGCCCATGAAGGAACGGTTATCGGCGTAATCCGCCAGCTTCACGCCGCCGAGCATGGTCTTCGCCAGGTCGGATGGGATATTGAAATCCTTAACCGCCCCAATCATGTTGTACGCCCGTTCCGGTTGGGTCTTGATGAACTCAACGCCTTCGAGCCAGCCCTGGGCAAACTTCAGCAAGGTTTGCGGGTGCTTGGCGGAGAAGCTGTCACTCACGACCAGAATGTCGGCAATCAGGCGGTTTGCGATCTTCGTATCGTAGATCTTCTTCGATCCAGGCCGCTTGGAAACCGCGTCGCTCATATCGGGATCCCAGGCCACGGCGGCGTCAACTTTTTCCTGGGCAAAAAGAGTTGCCGGCTCAATGCCATCCTTCGTGTGGACAGCCTGGTTGAAGATTTCGTTGCGCTGGCCCGTACTGAGCCCGGAAGTCTTGAGCCCGTTCCACAACAAGAAGTGCGAGGGAGTGTAAGGGGCAAAAGCCACTTTCTTGCCGGCCAGATCCTCGATGCTGTTGATTCCCTGCTTGCCGATGACGCCGTCGGCGCCGCGCGACCAGTCCACCATCAGGAACGCATGGGAACCGAATCCCTTTTCCTTGAACTGCGCATAGTCTTTGGCGTAGACGTCCGCGGTCGTCAGCATCACGTCGACATTATCGGTCGCGAGTGCGGACGCCCCCTCCGTCCAATCGTCGATGATCTTGAACGAAACCTTGAGTCCTTTTTTGCCGTAGATCGAATCCGGCTGCGTGTCGAGCCCGCCATTTGCCACCAGGCCGCCGACGCATCCGACCCACACGTTGACGCGCACCTTGACCTCGGCATCGCCGCTCGTGGAAGACGCGGGCAGCAACAGGGGCTTGGTGGCATCCACCGTCGCGCCGCTACCGGAGGCGCTTTTGCCACCGCCGATCAAGCTGCCGAAGTCGATGATTCCGTAGCGATTCAGGCTGTAACCGACCAGGGCTATGCCGATCAGGAAAATAAGAATCCATCCACCCCTCTCAATTTTCACCGCCATACTCTCTATCCTCCGGGTGTTATCGCAACTGCCTATGTATTCGCGATCGAGGTACTTTTCGACCGGCGGTTAAGAAGTCCGTTGTGGTTCTTTTGCGGCGATGGTTTTTTCCGCACTCGCTGGCGCCGCGGCTTGCGGAGCAGCCAGACCCATCTCAATCTTGAATTGCTTCACCAGTTCGCTGGCCTGGAGTTTTTCAGCTTCGTCGTCGATCTTGACCTTCTGCTGGTCGACGTTGCTCATCGCCATGTCCATGCGGGCCTCGTTGACGGCAGTTGTCTCCTCAATCTTGCGCACCATCTCATCGTGCGTCTGGCTGATCCCGGCAACCTCGAATTGCTCCATCGCGTCAGCGACCTTTTTCTGCCACTGGGAACGGCGGTAGTCGGCGATTGCGCCCAACGCCTCCTGCGTTTTCCGGTCTTTCTCGCGCATAAATGCCTGCTTCACGGCCATCGCTTTTTCGAAGGCTGCGCGCGCGGTCGTGAGCTGTCCCTGATTTCTGGCCAGAGCGCTCTTGGTCTGCTCCAGTTGGGCGGCATAGGTGCCGGCGATGTCGTCGCGATTCGCCTGAATCGCAGCTTTCACCCGCGCAGTCAGACTGGCAATATCGTCCTTGTATTTCGCCTCTTCTCGCTCCAGCAGCGTCACGTTGGCTTTCACCATGGCGATGCTCTCATTCATCCGCGGCACCTGATCGTTCATGTCGCGAATGTTCTGCTCAAGAATGATCTCGGGATCTTCCGCCACCGAGATGAAGAAACCAAAGAAAGACCGCACCACTCTCGTCAACCGTTGCCACATAAAGTCCTCCTGTTCAGGAACGCTGCCCCGTCTTCGACGAGGGCGGCGGCGCATTCAGAGCGCCCGTCGTGATGGGGTTTTCGCTGACAAAATACCCAACCGCCTCAGCGATCTTCTTTTCTTCCTGCTGCTTCTTCAGCCGCCAGCCGGCAAAACGCTCTTTCTCCCGCGAAACTTTTTCGTTGTTGCCCTGGATTTTGGCTCGCTGCTCGGTCACGTATTTGTCGATCTGTGCCTGAATCTCGCTGTTC
>CAVSLE010000011.1:0-193952 GCA_963728805.1 uncultured Acidobacteriaceae bacterium | reverse complement strand
ATTACACTCATTGACCGGGAGCGGCCATTCTCAATGAGTGTAATCGCCGCTTACGACAGTAATCATTTGACAGCGTGAGCGGCCCAGCGGGCCGCCCGTATCCAGTTGCTCGCGGAAGCTGACGAACTCGATGTTGAGGTGGCTGAGTTCGTCCAACACTTCCAGAAAGTGGCGCACCGAACGCGCCAGGCGATCACAGGCCCACACCACCACGACATCGAACCGCCCCCGGCGAGCGTCGGCTAGCATTTCATCCAGCGCGGGGCGGCGGACCCGGGCGCCGCTGAATCCGTGGTCGGTGTACTCATGTACGATTTCGAATCCGCGCTGCTGGGCCAGTCCCCGCAGATCGTAGAGCTGGGTCGAGGGATTCTGGTCCAGGGTCGAAACGCGCAGGTACAGCGCCGCGCGCTTCATCATTGTTGTCCCAACCAGGCGATTTCATCATTGATCTCGCCGATGCGATCATGGACGAAGCGAAGGTGGGCCGGACGAGGTTGTTCATGCTGAGTTTCCAACAGGAACTCAGTGCGGAACAAGTTAAGCAGAGTCTGCATCCGGCGTATCTGGCGATTGATCTGTGAGCGAGAAGGGCGGGGACGAAAATGGCGCCGACGACGGGTACATTTCATAAACACCTCCTTGAAATCGGCCGGGCGGCGCGGGGCCGATCTGAAGTAGAGGCTACCTGCCGAAACCTGGGTGCCAAAGCTATGCCGGTTCTGATATCCGTTGTCAGATCGGACAGTTCTCGTTTGCCGAAGTTCAGGCCGTGTCGTATAGCGTGACCCGCGAGAAAGCCCCCATCTATACGCTGGGTTCGGCTGATGCTCGTTCGTTCTCGCGCAATAAACGCGGCATCGCCGGCTCCCTCATCTGGGTCAACTTCGATCGCCATGCCCTCCTGGACCTGGTGTATAAGCTGGGCGGCAACTTCGTGGCCAATGTCGACGACATCCGGCCCCAGTTCCGCACCAACCAGAATGCGTTTCTGTCCCAGAACGCTATCTACGCCAATACGCTCGTCCGCGATAGCGGCCAGCGTGCGTCGGCCACCATCGATCAGTTCTCGGGCCTGCCCGTGTCGGCCGTCTCCGGCTTCAAGGAAGAAGCCAGCCCCTGGTACTCCGACCAGGTCCTTTTATATCTTGACACTAGCTGTCGCCTAAATCGCCGTAATTGGAGTCATTTCCTGACCTCTCACTAGGTGCTTCGCGAATGAAATAGATTTCCTCTCACGCGCGGCCGAGGGTTGCCGGCGGACATGGCCCTGGTCGAGCGCCTTCCCGGCGATGGCCCGATGCAGCTGGCGGATGATCTGGTAGTGCTCATCGGGGATAGAGGCTTTCTCTAGCGCCGCGGCCGAGGTTGGCGGTGTACAGGGCCCCCTGGTCTTCAGCGGGTCGGCTTCGAGATGGGCAGAAGTTCTGTTGGGGCCACGGCCTTGGTGGTGCCTTGGGTCTAGCGTGTAGGCTTCCAGGGTAGAGTAAGAAGCTAGCCTTGATAGCCTTTGGGCTTGGCCGATGGTAAGACCTTATAGTCTGAAGTCTAAGAGTTGCTTGCTGGGTAGTCTGGCGTTGCTGCTAAGTCACAGTCTATTCAAGTATGGGAACTTAGCTAGAGTAGAAGATGTGTTCTGCTTGGCTGTTGTGGTGAAGCTCAGGTTGTTGGCTTTGGTAACTTGTTATTTAAATGGTTACACTGATGGTGGTCCTGCTGGCCTTGCCGGTGGTCAGAGACCCACTGGCTCTGCAGCTCTGGCAGGTAAGGTTGGAAGATGAGAAAGATGTATTATTTTTGGAGTGTTTTAGAGGGTTGGAAAGTGTCTTTTACGCCCCGCCGCCCCAGGACCGGAAAAGTTCCGTAACTGGCCAAAACAGGGGTCGAGTCCAAACCCGGGGGTACCGTTGTTTTTATGTACCGGTACATCATTTACGGCGACTTAGGCGACAGACAGTTACCATATGGTACCTAAAATGACCCCACGTTAGTATAGAGAAAAATACCCAAAAGTTACGCCGACCCCAAAATAAAGTTCATTTCTGCACCATTCTGGGGCACTACCCACCTCCCCGCTGCCAGACAGGCCGGACAATCCGGACGGGTTTCCGCTTTGCCCCAGAACCGCTCCGCCACCCTCATGTTCCTCTCTTAAAAGCTACAAGCTTGATCGTTACCGGATGGTTATCAGGAGTGAGTCACTTGAGAGCCTCCGGGTTCTTATAAGATAGGTTCTGGCTGCCACACACGACGCTATAACCTTATAACACACAAAACATACACTAGAAGTTCTAAGCATACTAAGACATTGCACTTTCTTGTCGATGCAGTTGCCATGCCTATAGGAGAACTACAACCCATACGCCGTGACCTCCGTCACTGACAACGATGGTGAGGTTGCGTGATATTTGCATTTCGGTAGTTAGGTTAGCCCGCAGTGGATTATCCAAAGGGATGCAGCACATTAAGCCATGCCCCTTGGCAGTCTTTGCGGGCTTTTTGTTAGCCCGGACCCTTTTCGCTTGTTCCATTTTGAACCTCATACGGTTGTCGACCGTAAATCGAGCTCTCATATCGGGTTTGGCAGAGTTTTTCATGCGCAAGGCTCCATTTACCCTTGGTTCGTGGTCATTAAGCTCACTTATTCTTGACGCGCCGTCTGCACCATCTCGACGAACACTTCTCTGGTCTGTGCCGGATCGCTCACTTCCCGCAAGAATGCAATGCGGGCTCCGCGCACACCGTCCTGGGTTTTCAGGCGAAGGTGGAAGCCGAGACGATCGACCGAGGTCATCTCCGCCTCTTGTGCCTCAACGCCGGCAAACCGTTTGGCGAGCAGGATGAGCGCATCCTTATGGTCGGCATTCATGTGCTGCATGATGTCACTCTTGTGCTCGGCCAGGGGATCGGATTGCGCTTGGGAGTACTCCGAGGCAGCTACCCATCCCATCACTCCGAAGCCGCCCTCGCGGGGCACTCCGCAAGCATCGGATTAACCTTCCACGATGCATCCCTGGTGCAGCCTGCCCGAAATCTTGTGAGACTGTTGAAAAACTCGGTGCCTCCCGAGTTTTCCTGTTTGTCGGCACGAACAGGTGTGCTAACCCTCACTCAGGAGGAACGAGACGATGATGGGTCAGCACGAGCGCACCGAATCGCTGTTCTACTACTTCCGCTTGGAAGATCAGATTCCCGAAGATCACTTGCTCCGGCTTATCGATCATTACGTCGATCTGAGCTTCGTGCGCGAGCGGCTGAAGCCTTTCTACAGTTCGACGGGGCGGCCCTCGATTGATCCCGAGGTGCTGCTGCGCCTTTTGCTGATTGGTTATCTGTACGGGATTACCAGCGAACGTCGCCTGCTGGAAGAAGTAAAAATGCATCTGGCCTATCGCTGGTTCACGCGGCTGGACTTTGGGGCAGAGATTCCGGACCACTCGACGTTTTCCAAGAACCGGCACGGGCGCTTTCGCCAGTCGGGCATATTTCGAGAGATATTTGAGGAGAACGTGCGCCGTTGCCTGAAGGAAGTGTTTGTGGGCAGGTGAACCGCGCAATCTGTAAGGTCACGATATCAGCCACTTAGCGGACCAGATTCGCAGGGGTGATTGGGCAAGCCGCAGACCTGCCGCCGCGGACCAAGGCTCAGAACAAAGGTGCTCAATCAGCGGCAGAAAAACGGCAGGGAGTGCAGCCGCGTATTTTAGGTTAGGGGTTTTGCTGAGTTTCCTTCTTGCGCGCCTAGCGCAGGTTGTGCTTTACAAAGAGCAGGGAGCTCACCGTGGAGCTAGAGCGCGCTAAGTCCTCCCCCCCATTTTGCGAAGTATCTTATCACCCTAATTGATGTGCGCTGCACTCTGAAAAGAGTTACCGTACTTGGCATGCCTTCGACGACGAACGCCTACGACCGAGTTCTTTATCCGAGCCGCGCATACCTGCAGACGCATCCTGACCGGTTGGCGGTTATGGGCATTCTGTTCGGCATGGATTCGCCCGACGTCGAGCATTGCCGAGTCTTGGAGATCGGCTGTGGCGAGGGCGGCAACTTGATCCCGATGGCATTCGGTCTCCCCGAGAGCGAGTTCGTCGGTGTGGACCTGGCCATGAAACCGATCGAGTGCGCACGGAGCGTGATCGACCGTGTGGGCCTCAGGAACATCCGCGCTGTACAAATGAACCTAATGGACATTGAGCTTGAATTCGGCCAGTTCGACTACCTAATCGCGCACGGAATTTACGCCTGGGTACCAACCCCAGTACAGGAAAAGCTGCTGGCTGTTTGTAAGCAGAATCTCAGCCCGAACGGCGTGGCTTTCGTCAGCTACAACGTCAACCCTGGCGGCCACATGCGCCGGATCCTGCGCGACATGATGCTGTTCCACACTCGTGGGATCGAGAAATCCGCGGACCGCGTGCACGAAGGCAAGGCCTTCCTCCAGTTCGTGCTTGAATCCATGCCCGCGAGTACCCCCTGGCGAATGGCATTTCAGCATGAAGTCGAACAAATGTGCATGCGCAGCGAAAACGTTATTTATCACGACGAGCTGGCGCCAGATTTCTGTCCTACTTATTTTGCGGACTTCATCGAGCGTGCCGCGGACCATGGATTGCAGTTTCTAAGCGAGGCTAAGCTCGCGCACATGGTTGAACCTCAATTGGATCCGGAGAAGCTAGCCAGGTTGAGCGAACTCGCCGGAGGAGACCTGATCGCCTATCAGCAGTATCTCGATTTTGTGCAGTTTAGCAAGTTTCGCGAAACGCTTCTCTGCCACCGTGAGATTCATCTCAGCCGCGATAATCTCCAGGAACGACTACGACACTTGCTGGTGGCGTCTCCCTTGAGGCTGTTGGCTGAGCAGGACAACGGTGTCGTCGAGTTTACCGATGATCGAGCGGTGCGCACAATCAAGACAAACAGTCCAATCACAATTGCAATTCTTCGCCACTTGGAGAAAATCTGGCCGCGAGGCGAGCGGTTCAGTGACCTACACTCTGTAGTCCTATCGTCGGATTCCGAGGTTCCGCAAGGGAATATGGCTCGCGACCTGTCACAGGCAGTACTGAAACTGGCGGCCAGCGCGCTCCTAGACCTGCGAACTTACCAGCTACCTCTCGCGGAGCGCGTCAGTAAACGGCCTACTGCCAGTTGGTTGGCCCGGGTGGAAGCGCAGGAAGGCTTTGTCACGACGATGATGCATACCCATATCAAGATCGAGGATGAACAGGGCAAGCGATTCCTCCAGTTGCTAGACGGCGCTCGCGACCGCCAGGCATTGATCGACGCTGTAGCATCAGACTCTCCGGATGTCTCGCACGATATCATTGCGACACAAGTGGATAGCAATCTGGCCCGTCTTTACCGCATGGGACTCTTGTTAGCGTAATAGTATCAAGAGGTGTATCGGGGCTGTGGAATCCCCTAATGAACTCTTCGCTTCCGACGGAGGGGAGTTTACCCGACCGGAGGCTCATGCCGCCTCCCGCTCAGCCATTCCTTGCAACGCACCATTCCGTTATCCCCGCTCGCCCTTCGATTTGGCAAGGGCACGACCTGTCCCTCGTCATAACCTCGCACATCAGTGAACCCTTTGACATCAGAAACATCCGAAAGCAGAAGGGAGTGCAACTGCATAAGGCCAGTGGGATGTAACAATGTTACAGCTGTGGCCAAAAGTATCCGATCGAATTATTGCGGAGCACAACCAGGTTAGGAAACAGCACAGTCTCGCCGACCCGAATGCGTCCGACTGGCGTGATTTCCGTGGTGATGCGAGGCGTTACCTTGTCGATGCGTTCTGCGCAGAAAGGGCAATTCGGACCCGGCACCCCAAAATGAGTCCAGCGGGGCGTCAGCGCCGGTTTGCAACTTCACGCCCTCAGAAACCCGGGCCGAGGTGCCGAGCAGCGGGTCAAAGCGAACCTGGAGTTTACGCTCTGAGTACGCCCCATTGCCGGGATTTTGGAAACACGATAACAGATTCTCGCACCGAAATCGAATCGTCATTCGTACCGCCGGTTATGCGCATTGTATACATGGCCAGCATCTGTCGATTGAGTTGGTATTGATCTAATTCTGTGTTGCTACGGCTGGAGGTACTCGCAAACCGCTTCACTAGCGAGGGCCGGTACCGTCGCTATTATTTCTGGTAGTGCTCTAAAATAAAGCACACCATCGCGTAGCAAATAAACGCGCATAGCAATGCGAGCACACCCGCCGTAACCGCTGCGCCGTAATTGCCGACCAGAACATAGCCAATTAAATATCGGAAGCAGCCTATTACCCCGACTCCACATACTACAAACCAGAAAATTCTACCAATCAGAAACCGACTGCCACCGATATTGCTTTTGCTTGGTTCCTTAGGTGTCCGCTTCGTTGGCATCTGTTTGCTCCGTGGTAGCCATGAAGCCCTGCGTAACTAAGCTGCTTTTCTCCTCTTCGCCCACCGCGCTTTAATCATTGCCGACAATTTCTTCCGCGTAGCTGCACCCATCGGCTTGCGGCCAGCACTCTTTTTCGGTACGGCCTTCCCCTTTTTTAGTGCTGACTTGCCCTTTTGTTTGGCCCAGCGGGCACGTTGCGCAGCAGCTATTTTGGCGCGCGCGGATGCACTCATGGTTCGACGCTTCCGTCCGCTTGCCTTCACACCTTGTCTCTTCTTGGGTGGACTTCCTGGCCGTGCGGATTGAGAACCTAGTCCTGTGAGAGCTGTAATTGCATGCTCGATACGACTAGCTTCCTGTCTAAGTTGTGCCACGATGCTTTGAATGTCCATGTGTATCCCTTCTTTGATTGCGATAACAAAGGAATGTCGAAACCCCAAGCTTTCGGGTAGGCGGCGGTTGACACCACTGGTTCTATTGCCCGAGCATCCCCTTCTTCAGATCCGCATTGGGCGGCTTCGGCCCAAACCAAACCGAGAAAAGCACTGGGCCGAAGGCGGGACCGGCAATGGTCAGCTTCTCCTGGCCATTGATGGCGAAGGCCGTACCCGTGCCCGGGACGTAACTAAAGACCATTTGGTCGCCCACCTTGACGGGCTCAAGAGCATCGAGCAACCGGTCGATGTCGGCCTTCATCGTCTTCATGGCATCCGGCGAATTGTCCTTGAACGACTCCTTGAAGGCATCAGCCATTTGGCTCTTGCTGGCATCGTGCACGAACTTCATGACGATCCGCTTAGGCGCGTCGGTTTTGATGATGGCGTTGGGATCCGACGATTTCTGCTCGAGGTAAAGCCCCGCAACGTAGACCTTTACCATGAACTTGGTTCGTAATCCCAGGCCATTGAGCACCAGCTTTGTGCCCCCGACCTGTTCCGTGTCTGGTAGCGTCACCCCCGCCAGACTGGCGCCATGTAGGTCCAACATCGAAACCACCACGAACATCACCACAGCAAGCGATATGACCGTTTTCCGCATGAGGACTCCTTGAGAAGATGAGTGCGACCCGTGATGGTAGCACAGGCCCCGGCAATCTCCGTCAGCAAGAGCACCGCGCAGAAGGTGGCAATTAGCCTGTTAGCCGCAGCGCTCGCTTTTATCACGCTCTTCGCTGTTCGAGCGGGTTGAGCGGCGAACTCGGGGCGCGCCAGCGCAAGTGGATTGCAAAGCTTCAGAAACTCAAGCCGCAAATCGACTAAGTCATCCTGATGCCTCTTTCGCGAGATCCCTTTGCACTAAGTTCTTCGCAATGAGCTCTTTGAGTGCCAAGGTCATAGGGATCGCCATAACGGCGCCGGGCAGGCCGAAGAGGAACGTCCAGCCCACTAACGACAAAGTGATTTCGAGGAAAGAGATACTCAGCTCACGTTTCGCGAACATAGGCATGATTAGGTTGTCCACAATCAGATTCGTCAGGACTAAGCCGCAACCCACCAGCAGGGCCCTCTTCCAGCCTTGCATCAGAAGCGTTATGAAAGTGGGCGGGATGAGTGCAATCGAGAAGCCCAGAGTGGGGATAAAGTCGAGGAAGAAATACAGGAATACCCAAAGAAATGCTCCGTCAACGCCCATGGCGAGCAGGAAGGCCAGGTTAAGCAGGGCGTTAATCCCTGCGGTCTTGGCGGTGACGGCAACGTACTTTCTCGAGTGAAACCCGTGCTTCGCCAGGATTTCACTGAGCGGGCCCAGTTTCCCTTCAGTACATCTCCACAATCAACAGGAATGCCACCAGCAGAATCAGTGCGCCCTTGGCGAAAATCGCGCCGGCGGCTGGGACTAGAAAAACAGTGATTTCGCTAAGCCGTTCAGGGGTGAGCACATTCTTGACGGCTAGGGGCTCGTGGGCTCAACTCCGTGAGCACTCAAGAAGACCGTTACCTGTTCGTAGAGGCCAGCGAGACGTTGCCCGTAGATCGGAAGTCTTATTGTTAGTCCTGCAACGCCCAATTCCAACGCCGCTACGACTAGCAGTCCTGTGGCGGATAGCGCTACTGCTGTGAGTCCAGTCGCTCTGGCTTTCGAGAGCCTGAATCGATGCATAAGCCACCTGGGAAATGGGGCCACGGCATATGCAAGCAATAGACTGAGCAGCAAAGGCCCAAGGAGGTCGGATAGAAGTCTAGCGCCCCACAGGATAATGACGATGCAAGCTGTCCCCTGCAGTAGAGGCAGTAGCGGCATTTGCAAGTTATTCTTCATGTGTGAAAAGACATTCTGCTCTTGAGAAATCCTGACGTCGTCAACCGACACGAACTCGGTGCTGCTTACTGAGCGAGTGGACGAAATTGCAGAACGGGGCGATATCAGCGCCGCGCCTCCTTCCCACTACTCTTACATGAGATACGCCCTTCGGCCGGAGCGACTCTTGCCAAGACTGTCTCGGGTATCGACCGGGCCCTACGCGGTTCCTACCTCGCTTCGGCACTCTCAGCCCCGCTGCATCATTTGCGTTTCCGGCGTTTGACGCGCAATTGGACTAGGGAGCGAGCCAGTGAAGCATTGATGGCGGCTACTTCTTCGTCAGAGAGCTTTTCTTTGAGCCGAGCCTCGGCGCGTAGCCGGGCTTCTTCGGCTTTAGCTTCGTCAATTTTGTCGGCTTGAACCGCTAAATCGGTGAGGAGCGAAACACTTGTGGCTGTGACTTCGATTAGTCCTCCGCCGCTCGCAAAAAATGTGTCGCGACCGTCTTTACGCACAATGATTTCGCCCGGCACCATTTGTGTCATAAGGGGGACGTGTTCTGGGTACACACCGAACTGGCCGGCCACGCCCGGCAATGTAACCATCTCGACGTCATCGGAGTACACCGGGCCTTCGGCGGTTACGATTTCAAGTCTTAAGGTGTGGGCCATATTTCAACTCGCTTTGACCTCGTCAATCCCGCCCTTCATGTAGAAGTCACCTTCCGCCACCGCATCGTGTTTGCCCTCGAGAATTTCCTTGAAGCCCCGGACTGTTTCGGCCACCGGGACTTGTTTGCCTTCCAAACCGGAGAACACGGTCGCCACGCTGAAGGGTTGACTCAGGAAGCGCTGAATCTTGCGAGCGCGCAACACCGAGGTCTTGTCCTCGGGTGAAAGTTCGTCCATTCCTAGAATCGAGATGATGTCTTGCAGATCCTTGTAGCGCTGGAGCACACCCTGTACGCCGCGCGCGACATCGTAGTGTTCCTGGCCGACAACTTCCGGCGCGAGAGCCCGCGACGTTGAGGCGAGCGGATCAACCGCCGGGTAGATTCCCAACTCGGCAATTGACCGTTCCAAAACGAGTGTCGCGTCCAAGTGCGCGAACGTGGTGGCCGGGGCCGGATCGGTCAGGTCGTCGGCCGGTACGTACACCGCCTGGAACGAGGTGATCGAGCCGCAGGGGCGACTGCCGGTGGGAGTTGATGCCTCTCTTCCGCTTTCGTGGGTTGTGAACGCTGAAAGTGATCCCGAATTCATAAGATCGGAAAACAAGAATGTTGCAATCTATCAAGAAGATCGCAATCAACACCGGCGGCGGTGATGCGCCCGGGTTGAACGCTGTCATTCACGGTGCGGTGTATGCAGCCCGGGGATTAGGCTGGGAGATCGTCGGCATTCGCGAGGGCTACGACGGCTTGCTGGAGCCGGAACGCTTCCCGAACGGTGGTCTCATGGAACTCCATCGCTCCACGGTTCGAGAGATCTCACATCTTGGTGGCACCATTCTGGGCACGACCAATCGTGGTAACCCGTTTCATCGGGTTGTCGAGCGGCCTGACGGCAGCAAAGTCGAAGTGGACTGCTCCAATGACCTCATTCAGCGGTTCCGCGACAAAGGCATCGACGCCCTCATTGCGGTTGGCGGTGATGGCAGTCTCACCATCGCCAATGAACTGCACAATAAGGGTTTGTGCGTCGTCGGAGTGCCCAAGACGATCGACAACGACCTCGAATCCACCACGATGACATTCGGGTTCTACACCGCCGTATCTTTCGCCACAGAGTGCATTGACCGCTTGCACAGCACGGCACTGTCGCACCGACGCATCATGGTCGTTGAGGTCATGGGACGGTACGCTGGCTGGATTGCGCTTCACGCTGGGCTCGCCGGACGGGCCGATGCCATTCTCATCCCGGAAATTCCATACTCGATCGAAATCCTTGCAGCGCACCTCAAACACAAGCAAGAGGAAGGCAAGCCGTACTCCATTGTAGTTGTGGCGGAAGGTGCCAGGCCAAGCGGCGGTGGCGTTACCGTCAAGAGCCGCGAAGCCGGACGCGCGGAACGCCTTGGCGGTATTGCCGAAATTGTTGCGGCGCAGCTTCAAGAGCAGACTGGCAAGGAAAGCCGCAGTCTGGTGCTAGGCCATCTTTTGCGCGGCGGATCCCCAACGGCAATGGATCGCAATCTCGGGGTCACGTTTGGCACGGGCGCAGTCTACGCCCTGTCGCGGGGAATGAACGGTGTGATGGTGGCTTTGAAACCGCCGCGTCTCGAGTTTGTCCCGCTGCACGAGGCTATTGCAAAGCTGAAACTGGTGTCGCCGGAAAACGAATTTGTCCTGGCTGCTCGGATTTTAGATACTTGCTTCGGAGATCAAGCCGCTGCGTCGGGGCCGTACTAGAAGTAATGGTTGAGGTAAACCGGGAGCTTAATCCATGAGGAAGCTCGAGTCCATGGCCGACGCGCCGTTCGTTGACTTGGGGTCACAATGCCACAGTCTCTGATTCTGAACTGCAGTATTCCAAATTCAAGAACTAAGGAGCGGGCAGGCGGCAAAGGTGAAAGCAAACTGAAACCGGCCAAATGAGCCAATGACATCGCTCCGGGAACACAAGACGAAGATTGTCGCTACCATCGGTCCAGCCTCCGACTCACCGGAGATGCTCGAGCGTTTGATACGCGCCGGACTCGATATCGCTCGGTTGAATTTTTCTCATGGGGAATTCACCCACCATGGCAAGGTGATTTCTCGCATCCGCACAGCCGCGCAGAAGGTCGGACGAAGTGTCGCCATAATGGCCGACTTGCCCGGGCCGAAGATGCGTCTCGGGAAGATCAATCCCGAGCCTATCCAGTTGCGGATCGGCGAAATCTTCACGCTGACCAGCGAAGACATCATTGGTGACAACCATCGCGCATCCATGAGTTTCGAGCCGCTACCGCGCGTGGTGAAACCAAGCGACCGGCTTTATCTGAATGATGGACTGGTGCAACTTCAGGTGGAACTCGTCGCGGGCAATCAAGTGCACTGCAAGGTCGCTGTCGGTGGCGAACTGCGCTCGCGCAAGGGACTCAACCTCCCCGGCATCAATCTTGGCATCAGTGCCTTCACGGAGCACGATCGCCGCTGTCTCGAGTTCGCCCTTCAGCATGGTGTGGATGCTGTCAGTCAATCTTTCGTCGAAAGCGCGCAGGACGTCCACCTGGTCCGTGCCGCCGCCCTAGCCGCCGGCAAGCAGCCATTCATCATCGCGAAGATCGAGCGCTCTCATGCCGTCGAGCACTACGAAGATATCCTTCACGCAGCCGACGGCATCATGGTGGCCCGCGGCGACCTCGGGGTTGAAGTGCCGGTCGAGGAGATCGCGGTAATTCAAAAACAATTGATCCTTCAAGCAAACATTGCGGGTAAACCGATCATTACTGCGACCCAGATGCTCGAATCCATGGTCTCCAACCGCCTTCCGACTCGCGCCGAATCCACCGATGTTGCAAACGCCATCCTTGACGGAACCGATTGCGTCATGCTCTCCGGCGAATCCGCCCTGGGACAATACCCAGAAGAGGCGGTCGCGATGCTGGCCAGGATAGCAGTTGCTACCGAGTCGAGTCGTCCGGGCGCGTGGCGGAAGGCCCTGAAGGGGATTGCGCAGAAGCCGTCAACGGCAGCACAAACTATGGCCGTCGTAGTAGAACATGCACTCGAAACTGCGCCCTGTGCTGCCGTCTTTGTACCTACGCGCAGCGGCGACACTGCGCGCATGATCTCGCGCTTCAAGCCGGCGGTATGGATCGTTGCCGTCGGAGCCGACAGCGCAGTGATGCAAGGGCTTCTCTTTTCCTACGGCATTCAGCCAGTTCACCGCGAAGCGGATCCCAAAGACTGGCGCGATTTCGCCAGCACTTGGCTGCGCGATCATTCCGTGAAGGGAAACGTAGCGTTTCTTGTGGCCGCGGCGTCGCCACGGCAGCCCGACGCAAGTCATTGCATCGAGTTTATGCGCGTCGATGAATTAGACTAGAACCAGTCTCACCAAATAGCCTGGCCGACGGCAAGCGTCAGACCTAGCTCATTGCCAGGAAGCAAGATCGTAAATCTTGCGCGAAAGTTCGATAAAGTCTAGGGAACTTTTCGGAAATGCAGGGCAAAGTTCGCATTAATGTTTTGGACTTTGGGAATCTGACCCGAAGGCCGAGGGTGCATTAAGGGAGGATTAGCGATGAGATGCAGCGATTCACACTCCGCGCAACTCGTTAAACTAAGTTAGACAATTCGCTCTTAACCCAAAGGTCGGTAGCTCAAATCCCCCGCAACAATTGCGCACTCTGTGATCGACTCAGCAGAGCAACTGGTTCGGGACCCGCGCTACTCCCAAGAGTGGGCGAGAAGGGGTTGCCGTGCTCAAGGCGACAAGTGGTTCTGGTCATTTTCGAGGTCATGGGATAAACCGGATAACCGGAGATCAGCACACAAATAACTTGTTAGCTTTTGTTAGCCATTCTTGAAGCCTTGGACCGGAATGGCCGGAAGGTACGGAATCGTCGGACGCGATTAGGGATGCATCAAATCTATTACAGGCAATATGTTAAGGCTAAGTTACCAGACTGCCTACAACTTAGCCAAATTGCCCGTGGACGAATCCCATCCCTCTCCGCCAGAAGGAGTGGCGGCTCGTAGTGGTTGCGTTCGTTTCCGGGGCGCTGTATGAGGAAACCAATTGACAAAGTTTTTCTGTCGATGACCCCACCCCAGTGAACCTCGTTTGTTATTTTGTGCTAATTTTGTGCTAGCTATCCTCTGAAGGTGCGGTTCTGTCGTTTTTACGACTTCTTATAATCAATAACTTACGTGATTTCAGTGGGAACGCGAAGTTCAAATCCACCCCCCGCAACCAACCTTAAGGTTTTTGGGCGACGGGTTTCTGTTCAGCGCAAGGCGCCCAGAATTAATTAGTCTTCACTGGACATCCGTAACCTTGCCGTTTACGAACGTAACCTTGAGGTCCTTGTAGTAGTAGATTTCCTTGGCACCCAGATTGGCCATTTTCTCTGGCTGGCCGAAGGCTGCAATAACTTGGTCTTTCGTATTGCCCTTCGATATTGTCTTCGGTGGCGGCGGGGGCGCGTCTGCCGGAGGGGGTGGAGGTTGAATCGGCTGGAATTTCACCTCTCCCGTCGGCTCATTTGTCGTCGAAGTTGGTGATGCGGCAGCAGTCGAATTTTCCACCGGCGATGCAATGCCAAATACCTGCCCTATGGTCGCTTTGATATCTTCGAAATTAGGAGAGTCCAAGAAGCCCTTTTGAAATTGGAACGAAAGCTCAGCCCTGTAGGGAACGTCGTTGGGATCGGTTGCGGCTGGATTACAAGCACCGCAGGACTGCAAGCTGAATACTACGGCTGCGGGTTTGAACTCTATATTGGTGATATAAACCTTCTCTCCGACCTGGAAGAACCGGATGCTGGATTTGTTAACTCCCGATGATCCGCTCTTGATCATGATCGCAGGTTGCTTAACATGTCCGTCTTTCTTATAAAGATTCGACCAATAGAGCAGATTTGCGGCCGGGTTCGCCTTTATGTTGTCTTGCTGTACGACCAAGACAGACCCAGCTTGAACGACCACGCCATTGGCACCAACCCGGGTGAGTTGATATTGATTTCTTAGTTGCTGCTCGACGTTCGGTTTGGGAATCTGATCCTGTGGTACGGCATACCCAGACAGAACGAAAGAGGACACCAAGAGAAATGCAACCATCACCTTGCCACCCATAGGGGTCGTCCTTTCTGCAGAAATGTCGATTTTTGGGGTCCGAGTATAGCATCGGTGGTTGGAGCGTCCATGCGGTATCGTCAAGGGCAAGTCAGTTGCTCGCAGATTTGACATTCGCAGCCCCTTCTCGACGATCTACCACCCAATTCCGACCGACCCTCTTGAAATAAAAAGTGATCGTATGGCGCACCGCGGGGAGTTGGTGCTGTTCCTTTATGACGTAGGTTATCGTCTCTCTGCATGTCCACTTCGCCCCGTCGCCAGAAATTGTCGGCAAACCATCGCATGCGTCATTCAGCCTGATCGATTTCAATCCTACGAAAGTCGTTTTGATTGCATCAGCGTGCGTCTGGGTAAGAGACGGCCATTCCCGCCGCAGGGCATTGATATCCATTGAATCGTAGGCTCCCTTGAATCTGGCCAAGGTTTCTTGAATGCCTTGCGAATCCGAAGTCCCGCTCGCCGCCGTCGTGCTTCCAGGTTCGGGCAATTTCGCTTCTACCGCGAGAAATATCTTGGCGGTAGTCGTATGCCCGCCCTGCCCTTTTGCCGTCAGGATGTAAGTGGTTGGTTGGCCGGGTGAGATGTCCTTTGTTCCGCTAGGCGAAACGGCGCCTATGCCAGGATCGATTCGAACTTCAGTTGTGTTTTGAGTAGACCATCTGAGGCTGGCAGTCTGCCCCATCGTGATCTTCGGCTGGCTGGCAGTGAATGACACAATCGCGGGAGGGGATGGCTTCAGGACAGCATTCGATGCCGAGTCTACCGACGGAACCAGAATGAAGCCAACTTGGTTTTCCTGGTTGGCGATGATTTCCGCTTGCTGTTCCGCAGAATCTTTATAACCAGGTTTCTTGAGCTGTATCCTGTAAGTTCCCTGGTCCAGCGGTACCTTCATTACCTGGTTGGCTTGCTCTGTAAAACCTCTCGATTGCCCATCGACCACGATCTCCGCTCCGGCGACATTGCTGCGCACCAACAAGCTCCCTTCTTTGGCAAGAGGCGCTGGTGGTGGTGATTCCGGCTTGAGTGCCGCGACAAGACTCTCCCGCTCGCCGTTGTTTGCCGTAATGCTGGTGGAATAAGGCTCGTATCCTTTCAAGCTCAACTGTAGCGAGTGCCTGCCAGGAGAAACTTTGACTGTGGCTGTCCCATCGGGCCCTACGGTACCCGACGCCTTCTCGTCTAGGGTGACTTGTGCTCCGGGATTGGATTGGATTCTTAGGTCGGCGTCCACCGATCTATGGACTGCAACTCGCCACCACCACACCACCGGAATTGCTACTACGACCAGCGCGAGGGCTGCTACCCCGAACGCCCGGGTTATTTTAGTGTGGTTGATTTCCTTATTCGTCGGCGGAGGGGTTGCCAACTCCGCTGCTCTGGGCACTGTCTCAGGTAGGGGTCTGGGTGGCACATCATGGGTCACGACCGAAACAGGTGAAGATTCTGAATCGCGCTTGACGCGCAGCAAGTCACAGCGGAGATCTGCTGCGGATTGATACCGGAGATTGCGATCTTTTTCAAGCGCCTTATTGATGACGGATTGCAGCTCTGCGGGCAATTCCGGGTTGAACCTGGCTATCGGCAAAGGAGTCTTGTGAAGGATGGCATCAACGGTCCCCGCTGAGGTGTTTCCGATAAAAGCGTGTCGGCCGGTCGCCATCTGATAGAGCACGGTACCAAAGGAGAACAGATCGCTGCGCACATCAAGTGGTTCTCCCAATGCCTGCTCCGGCGACATGTAGGCCACAGTGCCCAACGGAACACCCGGCATTGTCAGTTGTTCCTTCACAACAGCGTCACTGGATAGAGTCCCTGCTGCTGTTTCCATCGCTTGCCCAGTATCGACACTGAGTTTGGCCAGCCCGAAGTCGAGCAGCTTCACATAACCGCGTTCCGTCACAAATATGTTTGCTGGTTTGATATCGCGGTGGATGATTTCCGCCGAATGCGCCGCTTCTAATCCGCTTATGATTTGAATTGCGAAATCCAGCAACTGGTCGCGCTGCATTGGCTCGCCGGCGATCCGGTCTCGAAGGGTCACGCCCTTCAACAGTTCCATCGCAATGAACCGGTAACCGTTACACTCGTCGATCTCATGAATTGTGCAGATATTGGGGTGATTAAGGGCCGAGGCTGCCCTTGCTTCGCGTTCAAACCGGTGGAGTGCAACCGGATCGCGGGAGCATTCCTCCGACAGGAACTTAAGCGCCACCTTGCGCCCAAGCTTCACGTCTTCAGCGGCGTAAACCACACCCATTCCGCCGGAGCCCAGCTTCCCCAGTAGTTTGTAATGCGAGATTGTTTCGCGGTCCATCGGCACTTGTCGTGGGAATGTTAATCACGGTTCCGATGCAGGTCAACGAAATGCCTACAGATCCGGAAGCCGCCCGATACAAAACACCCGCTGTCATCTGATAAGAACCAGCGTCTTCTGCCAACCGGGTCGCGAGTATCTCGGCGAGGCTTCAGAACTTTGTCTTGGGCAACAAGCGCCTCTGCGGCCATAGCCGAGGTATAAGAATCCGGTCATCTGAAACATGGCGACAGCCGAAACCTGGCAGCGCCGGAACTACTGAACGTCACTCACTTTGCCGCCCTTGAACGTGACCTTCATATCCTGGTACACGTAGATCTCCTTCGTTCCCAGCTTGACCACGCTCTTGGGGGCTCCCAGGGCAGCGGTCACTTCAGCCACTGTCTGACCCTCCGAGATTCTTGCCGGAGCGGATGCCGCAGCAGGCGATACACCCGCAGAACTTGGCGGTACCGCGCTGGCGACTTCCTGCTCAGCCTGGTCCGCCTCTTTTGTCTGCTGCTTGATTTCGGCGACGACATTCGGATCTGCCGGAGGAGCTGCCGCGACATAGGCCGACTGTACTGGGGCGCCTTGGGCAGAAGGCGGCGCCGGAGGCAATCCACTTTGTCCCTGTTTTGATTGCAGGTCGCCGAGGCCCTGATCGATGGTCTCGCGCATGTGGTTTTGCATGTCCTGCAAGTCGGGGAAGGCCACCGAAACTTGGGCAGACTTGGAACACTCCCTTCCCCCCTTGCTGCACAGCACGACAGCCGTTGCTGCGGTGGCACCAGGTGGAGGCGCCGATGTCACTTCCAGCACATCTCCTTGGCTGATCCCGCACTCCCCACCGGAGGTATCGACCAGATCCAGAGAAGTCCCGGCGATGAACACGTGCGTCTGGTTGTCGCTCAGCATCCGGGCAATCCCGCTGGACGCCGGGTCAATGTCTTTGATTCTGCGCGTTCTCCTGCGCCTCGGAACTCTCCAAGGCAACCTGGCGCTTCACCTCATCGGAGATCATCTGCTTCACTTCCGGAGTGAGGACCGGCGATCCCCCGGCGAAACGTGTAGCAGCAACTTGATCGTCCACCTGCTCTTGATACGCATCGGCCAGAGATGCCGAAATCATGATAGTCGGTCAACCAGAAAGCCGCGCTCGAGTAAACCGGGTACGGCGCAAAATAACCGCCGTAGTATCCATACCAGGGATAACCCGCCCATCCCCACGAATACACGATCGGCCCGGGCCACGGGTTGTACACCCACCCGTAGAAACCGGGTCCATAGTAATAAGCTGGGGCATACACATTCACGTAGTAACCACCGGGACCACCGTAGTAGTACCCGCGGTAATAACGATCATAGACGCGTCCGTTGTAGTAGTAACTCCGGCGGCCGAATTCATGTCCGTGGTAGCTATACGGATGCTGAACATACCCGCCGCGCCCTCCTCGCTCGGCGACAATGCGAGAATGGTCGGCCCGCTCTACTGACACGCGCCGGTTTCCATTCAGCCCATGATGAACATCCATGCCTCGCTTGGCATCATGCACATCGCTGCGAGTACCGTTGGCGCGGGTGCGTACCACACTGCCGTTCGCTGTTTGCGTTTCATGAGCCCCCGTCGGCATGGGGCGGGCTCCCGCGGTTGCCCCAGGTTTACCGGGCGTGGTCCCATGGCTCCCCGTACCGTTCGGGGCGGCCGCCCCGCCCGCAGTGGCCTTGCCGGTGGTCTGGCCATGGCTCGCGCCGCCGGTGGTTGGAGTTGTCCTTGTTCCTCCGGGGTTACTGGTAGTCGGGCCGTGGCTGGCCCCGCTCGCACTCGGGGCGCCTGTCGTTGGGCCGTGGCTGGCGCCGCTGGTGGTTGGACCATGGCTTGCGCCGCTTGTGGTTGGACCATGACTCGCGCCACCGCTAGTCGGAGCACGGTTGGCAGACGTTGCTGCGGGCCTCGATGGGGCAGGCGCAGGGCGCGATGGAGCCGCCGCTGGCGCCGGCGCCGAAGACTTCTTCTTAGTGTCGTCGGCATTTGCTGTGAGACAAGCCGAACTCAGTATCACAAACACTATTGCCAGATAGCTGAAACACTTAGCGGTGCGAACCAATGAACTGTCCAAAGCACCCTCCTCTTATCTTTCCTTCCTGGCAACTCGCAGGGAGGCTACTGAACATCCGTGACCTTATTATGGACAAATGTAACCTTCATGTCCGGGTAGTAATCGATCTCCTTAGTGCCCAGCTCAACCACCTTTGTAGGAGGCCCCAAGATGGCCACGACCTGATCCCTGGGCTGGCCCAGCTTAATCGTCTTGGGCGCAGCGGGCGGCGCGTCGGTTGGCGGAGGTGGTGGTGGGATCGGCGCCATCGCCTGCTGTGGGGTGGCTTCCTGCCTAGGTGACGACGACGGTGCATTGGCGGCGGCGTTGTCGTCGGGCTGCACAGTCAGCACGTCAGCGATGGTCTTCAACTCTTCATTGACTGGCGGGATGGAATGTTTTTGGAACGGAAACTTAACTTGCCCATAGTAGCGAACATCCTCATATGGATCACTGTAAACGACAAAGATGATGCCGTCGTCCTTGACCGCGAAGCCGACAATCCAGAATTTTTCCCCTGCCACAAACTTACGCTGCGGAACGTTGCTGCAGTTTGCACCGGGTTGCACTTGTCCTAGCGCAAGATTCGTGGCAAAAGTGGTTCCAAAGCCCATGGAGAGCTTTCCATCTTTGTAGGTACTCGTAGGGGGGATCTTGGTATCGATGCTGAACATGAGCAGTCCGTCCTTATGCAACACCAGAACGGAGCCTGCGGTGACGATGTCCCTATTGTCAGCGGTCAATTTGGTCAACTTGAATTGCGAATTCAGCTTCTCCTGGAGTAAGGCTTTCTGATCTCCACTCTGGCCTTGGGCCGCTGGAAGAGCATTTGCTTCAAGGCACGTAAACACAAGCCCCAGGGCGAGACTTGTTGTAACGACCGCTCGTAGCGAGAACATGGTTTTTCCTTAGTCAACAACGGTTTGGGAAACTGGGCAGGGATTGGGGCCGAACAAATCGTAACAACCTGCCGACGGGGCGCATCTTACCAAGCAGGTTTGATATTGTCCATAAACCGGGGTTTTGTCTGTGACTGGCGTCACGTAGGGACGTAAAACTGGCATATGAAAGCCTCACGTCGATAAACCCGACATTCTTGGGATGTCCCGTTGGCAGTGGGAATTACGATTTCTGACCCCGTAAGAAGGCGCAAGACGAGCATCGGCGGTTGTTCCAAAAGGTGTGGCTTGTGGGACAGTTGCCGATGCCCGTTTAGCACTGTCGGCACAGGATGACTTCCGCATTGCCCACCACTCGACCGCTATCCCCTAGTGCCCTTAAAATGCGTACCTCAGCGCAAGCGTTGTGTTGTTGGCATGGAAGTAGCGCGGGGCGGTCGGCCCCACGAACGATCCTTCGCCGTACTGGTAATAGTTCCAGGCAGCTTTGAAGGTGAGGTCCTTGTGGACGAGGACATCCACCGCGGCAAGAGGTGACTGATATGTGGAGGAAAGCGGACCCAAAGGCAACAGCGTATTGAGCGAGGTCGTGTTGCCCTGGTTGTCGACGACGTTGTATCCCAGGCGCATGGTGACGCGCTGGATGGGAGTAAGCGTCAACGCGAAGTAACCGAACTGAGTATGAGTGCGATAGAAACCATAGGTCTGCAGCAGCGTGGGATCTTCCGCACAGGTCGTCGTGTCCGACGGGGTCACCGTTCCAGCAAAGCAGAGGAACATGTTCTGCTGAATGGCATCGTAGTTATAAGCCATGTCCAGTCCCCAGTACTTGTTGGGATTGATCATGGCGTTCAGCACTGTCGAATAGTTGTGTTGGTTGTACTGTATGTCACTGGTGTTGTTCTTGGCCTGTTGGAAGTTAAGGTTCGCTCCCAGCATTAGCCAGGGGCGAGGTGAGTACGACACGTTTCCGGAGATGGTGAAGGACTTAAGAGGATCGATGCGGTAGATCCAGTTGTCAGCTCCGCCAACTTTCGCATTCAGGTTCGCATGCAGCGTGCTTCCTTTCCGGAACCAAGCCCCGACGACACCGGAGTAATTGTTGATCTCGGTGGTCGGACTGCCAAACGGTGCGAGGACTCCGGTGAAGGTGCAACTGCCGTCCGGGTTCAAGGGCACCCCGACGCAATTGCCGCGATTGGGCAAATTGGGATAATAAATGTCGCCCAACGCGGCTTGATAAGTATTCCCAGGCTGAATGATGTTATTCGCCCACACGAACCCAGCGCGCACTCCAAACCAGCGCGACACGTCGTATTGCACCTGAAAGTCATTCTGCTTCGAATTCTGCCCGATCATGTTGATGGTCATCTCGTTGATGATGTCGGCCGGAGAACTCGAGCTGTGAAAAAGAAGCGTCGGTGGAAACGTAGCCACGGGATTCAGCAGCGAGGCTGAGCCGAAGCTGGCGGCGTTGAAGTAGTTGGCTTCAAGATCAAGATAATTGCCCGCGACACTGAAATTGCGGAAGCGGAAGGTCTCCACCAGGCGAAGCTTGTCGGTGAGGTGAATGGTGGCCGAGACGTCTGCGGAAGCAGAGTTCCACCTGGCGCCGGATTCGCTGCCGGTCGTGTTGGAACCCAGACTCGCGGTTCGGCTGGTTAAGCCACTGAAAATCTCCGTGAACGGGGTGTTCATTTGCGCATGGCTGTACTGGTACTGACCATTGAAGTCCAGCCATTTAAGCGAAGATGAGGTCAGGTTGAACTGCTCGGTCGGGATAAATGTGTTTAGGTGCTGGTCCAGGCTGTAATCGAAAAAGCCGTTGCACGTTGGATTAGCAAACCCGTTGATGACAGGTTTCGCGCACGGACTTCCGCTGTTGAACCAGGAGAGTCCCAGGCTAACTGGCGTGCCATTCGGAAGCTGCCACGAATTGAACGGGTTCAGCCCATAAGTCGTCCCGCCGTCATAGTACTGAAACAGTTGCGTGTAACTGAGGGTGGTTTTCTTGGTGGCGCGGAAGTCCACTCCGAAGCGATATCCATTGAGTGTATTGTCGGTATTCTCGTTGAGGAGTGCCTCAGTACCTTCATGGACACTGCTGAACGCAGGTCCCTCAAATCGGTTTCGGTTATAGCCTGCACGAAAGGAAACCCGGTGCATCGGCAGCACGACAAGATCGAAGTTGTATAGATTTTGCCGGTTGTAATATGCGTGTGGCGAGTTCAGGATCGGAATGAACGGTACTCCAGTAGGCGGGTTCAGCGGGTTGGCAAACAAATCGTAATCAAAGTAGTTCTGCATGTGCTGATAACTGCCGCTGAAGGTGTACCACTGGTATTTCGATACGCGCAGGCGCGCTGCCTGCTGAGGATCGCCGCCCCATCCAAAACTGTTGAGCGTCAAAGTGTCGAAAATGTCCTCGTGTGTCAGCGATTGCATGGTGAGCGATTGCTCCAGGATGCGGGCGCCGGTTTGATCATTAACCAGTGTGTCGTACATCGCCTGGCTGCCGTTCACCTCGGAGATGCGGCCGCCGATCTCAATCGACTGTGTCACCTGAAAGCCGCCGATTTCTTTGCCCTCCTCGCCGGCAGGCGGGGCGCCGGCAGCCGCCGAGGGCGGTGCCTGCGTCTGTGTGGAACTTTGGGCGAATGCGCTACACGTCAACAACAGGCAAACGACAATCAGACCAATCCGAAATGAATAAACGCCGAGACTCCTTTGACAACCCATTTAATGCCCCCATTACCGGAAGAAAAAGGGATCAAAGTTGGAACCATGAATTTGCGTGTGGCACATTGTGCACGCCTGATACTTAGTGGCCTGGTTGTGGAACGAAGGTGCGCCAGGAGCCGCTCCGTTCATATTGGCGGTATGGCAGCGAAGGCAAAGAAAGTTGACGTTGTTGACCTGAAGCAGCCGTGGATTGGTCGAGCCATGCGGCGTGTGGCACGACAGGCAGCCCTCTTCAGTTTTCACTGGGGCGTGCTCGAAGACGAACGGCCCCATGGTATCAGTGTGGCATTTGGTGCAGACAGCGAATTGACCGGCGGCGGCTCGCACCTGGTGACCGGTCTGAGTGCCGTGCGGATTATGACAGTCGCTGCACTGTATGACTCCGACGTCTACGCGGTGACGGTACGGCCGGGCAAACTCGGCCTTCTGTGCGGCATGGCATCCGTAGCACAGCTCAGTTTGCGGTTTCACCAGCAGGAAGTTAACGTCCTTGGATCCGTGGGGACTGTGGCAGGACGTGCAACTGACGCGGTTGGCCAGATGTTCGGATTTGGAGAAGTTCTGGGTCTCCAGGCTGGATTGGTGGCACTTGGTACAGATGGCTGCCGTCTCCGCCGGACTCAGCTTCTCAAAACGAATGATCTTGGTGACGTCGCCTCCGCCTTCGACGTGCGCCTGCGCCGGACCATGACAGGCCTGGCATCCATGCTGGTCGCCTTTGAGCAAGGCCGCATGTGGCGTACTTGCGAAGTGTTTGTCCCAGACTTCCTGGTGGCAAGTCTTGCAAATGTCGGTGTCGGCATAGTGGCTACTTGTGGCGCCAGGAAGCGCGGAGGACGTTTGAGGCGCGGGTTTGCTCGTGGTTTCCTGGGCCGGAACTGCACTGCTCAAGCACCAAGCTGCCAGGAATGCAGCCAAGAAGAGAGAGATCGGTCTGTAGCTGGTGAGGGCCATCCTTGCTCCCGAATGACTCTTTACGCATTGCTCCAGAATCTGGAGCCTTCCCATTTCGCAGCGTTTGGATCGGCCAGCTATCCGCCAAGTTTTTAGCACTATAGCTCAACTCGGGAGCTTTGGTAAACTCTGGCTGCCGGACAGCGTGGGAAATCGCCCGAACTCATCGTCAATTTTTACGACCGAGGATACAAGCCTATCGTCAACCAGGTGTTCTTGCGCCGCCGACGCAGCGATTCTGGTCGAGTGGTGGGCAATGCGGAAGTCATCCTGTCGGGACAGGGCTAAACGGGCGGTTGCTCCACAATGGGCGAATATGATCCACATTGCAACCCAGGCAAGATGGTCTAGATGAAACGCTGGCATAACAGGGTTGATCCACAGTATTCACGGTGATAGCAGTCACTGACGAAAACCGATCCCGCCCGTCAATATAGAATTCATGTATGTCTCAAGCTTGCGAAAGCCTTCCATAATGCAACACGCCGTCGAGCGATTAAACTTGTCGATTTTGTTGTTCCCTCTGACCGCTGTTCTCCTGGTATCCGGGTGCACGAACAAGGACCAAGTGCAGGCAGGAGGAACGTCCGCGCGACGACCGCCGGCACCCGTGGTGGTGGCTAATGTCGAGCAGCGAGACATCCCGGTTCAGATCAAGGCCATTGGCAACGTCGAAGCCTACCAGACCGTGCAGATCAGGTCCCAAGTCAATGGGCAAATCCAGAAAATCTTCTTCAAAGAAGGCGAGGATGTACGCCAGGGCCAGCCGCTGTTTCAGCTGGACAAACGGCCTTTCCAGGCAGACTTGGAAAAAGCCATTGGCCAGATGAAGCACGACCAGGCGCAGGCAGAAAATTCCCGGATGCAGACCGAGCGCTACTCGAGTCTGGAAAAAGAGGGCATTGTCTCTCATGAACAGGGCGGCTTGCTGAATGCCCAGGCTAAGGCCGATGCTTCTGCGGTAGACGCCGACAAGGCCGCCGTCGACGCCGCTCGCGTGCAATTGCAGTACACCGATATCGTTGCTCCCATCAACGCACGCGCTGGAGTATTAATGATCAACCTGGGCAATCTCGTAAAGGCAAACGATACGCCCTACCTGGTGCAGCTGAACCAGGTCACTCCGATCTACGTTACCTTCTCCGTGCCAGAAGCCAACCTCGACCGGGTGCGACAGCGCTTCTCCGCCGGGCAGCTCAAGGTTCTGGCTTATCCCAAGGGGCAACCGGATGCTCCGGTCGAAGGCCAGTTGACGTTCATCGACAACGGAGTGGACACAACGACGGGCATGGTCAAGCTGAAAGCCACGTTTGAGAACAAGGACCGGCGGCTGTGGCCGGGTCAATTCGTGGATGTTGCGTTGCAGCTCTCGATACAGAAGAATGCCGTCGTAGTTCCGACTAAGGCAATTCAAACCGGACAGCAAGGCGAATACGTCTATGTCGTCAGGGCCGACAGCACGGCTGAATCGCGTCCCGTAAAGACGGTGGGAGTGTATCAGAACCTGACCGTAATTTCCGACGGATTGAACGCAGGCGAACAGGTGATTGTGGACGGCCAGTTGCGTGTGGCTCCTAATACTTCAGTCGTTGTGCAGAGCCGCTTGCCAGGAACTCAGCCGGATTCTTCTGCTGCCAAGGATCCGGCCGGAGGCAGATTGTGAGTATCTCGGAGATCTTCATCAAGCGGCCCATCATGACCACCTTGGTCATGGCCGCGATTTTGATCTTCGGGGTCTTCGCTTATCAACTATTGCCCGTCAGCGACCTGCCGAATGTTGACTTTCCCACCATTTTGGTGAGCGCTTCTCTTCCTGGCGCCAGTCCTGACACCATGGCTTCTTCCGTTGCCACGCCGCTGGAAAAGCAATTCTCGACAATCGCCGGCATCGACTCGATGACGTCCACGAATTCTCTCGGGCAAACCAGTATCACCATTCAGTTCAATCTTAGCCGCAATCTCGATGGAGCTGCCTTGGACGTCCAGGCAGCCATCACGGCAGCTGGGGGCCAATTGCCTCCGCAGATGCCGACGCCGCCGACTTTCCAGAAAGTGAATCCTGCCGATTCGCCCATCCTTTATCTGGCGCTGAGTTCACCGACGATGAAGCTGTCGGACATCGACGAGGCCGCGGAAACCACCATCGCCCAGAACGTCTCCATGGTGAACGGTGTGGCGCAGGTGGTGATCTATGGGTCACAGAAATATGCGCTGCGGGCGCAGCTTGATCCCAGTGCACTGGCTTCACGCCAGATAGGGATTGACGAGGTCAGTACAGCGCTGCAATCGGGAAATACCAACCTTCCCACGGGCACCCTTTACGGACAGAGCCATACATTCACGATTCTATCCAACGGGCAGCGCATGAATGCTCTGCAGTTCGCGCCAATGGTGGTGGCCTATCGGAACGGCGCGCCGGTCCGCCTGAACGAACTCGGCCGGGTGATTGACAGTGTGCAGAACGACAAGACCGCCAGTTGGTACAACGGGAATCGGGCCATCGTGTTGGCAATTCAAAAGCAGCCGGGGACCAACACCGTTGCCGTAGTAAACAGCATCCAGAAGCTGCTGCCCCGGCTGGAAGAACATATTCCTGCCGCGGTCCGAATCGACACGCTTTATGACCGCTCGGTTTCCATTCGCGCCTCGGTCAATGACGTGAAGTTCACCCTGCTGCTGACCATCGCTCTGGTGGTCATGGTGATCTTCGTCTTCCTGCGAAACGTTTCGGCCACCATCATCCCGTCTCTGGCTTTGCCCATGTCCATCGTAGGCACCTTTTCGATTATGTACGTGCTGGGCTACAGCCTCGACAATCTTTCCTTGATGGCACTGACCTTGTCCGTGGGATTTGTTGTGGACGACGCCATCGTCATGCTGGAGAACATTGTTCGCCACATGGAGGCAGGGAAGCGGCCTTTACAGGCCGCCCGTGATGGCGCCGGCGAGATTGGCTTCACCATTCTCTCCATGACGCTGTCACTGGCGGCCGTCTTTATTCCTCTGTTGTTCATGGGTGGAATCATCGGACGCTTGCTGCACGAATTCGCGGTCACGATCGGCGCTGCCATTCTGGTTTCGGGATTCGTATCGCTGACCTTGACTCCGATGCTCTGCAGCCGGTTCCTTCGTCACCAGGAGCGCTCGGAGCACGGACGACTCTTCAATCTCGGCGAGCGGATTTTCAATGGCTGGTTGCGCGGTTACAACCACAGTCTCAAGGCGGTCTTACGTCACAAGTTCGCAACCCTGATGGCGTCTTTCGTTCTGATCGGGATGACCTTTTATCTGTACACCATCTCGAAGACGGGATTTATTCCAGACGAAGATCAGGGCCTGGTCTTCGCGTTCACCGAAGCGCAACAGGGGATTGCATTTCAGGACATGATGCAATTGCAGCAGAAGGTGGCCGATGTCGTGCGCTTCGATCCCAACGTCATGAACACCATGTCTTCCCTCGGCAGCCCCATCAATCAGGGCCGTATGTTCTTTCGCCTGAAGGACAAGAAGGACCGCGTCAACCACATGACCGCGATGCAGGTCATTCAGGAACTGCGTCCCAAGGTATCGCAGATTCCCGGCCTGAATGTGTTCATGCAGATTCCGCCGACCATCCGTATTGGCGGAACTCTGACCAAATCACAGTATCAGTACACACTGCAATCGCCCGACACGGCGGCGCTTTATCAGGATGCGCCCAAGCTGGAGAGTGCTCTCCGTGCACTTCCGCAATTGCAGGACGTGACCAGCGACCTGCAGGTGCAGAATCCGCAGCTCAGCGTAGAAGTCGATCACGATAAAGCGTACGCACTGGGATTGACGCCAGCCCAGGTTTCCGACGCTCTCTATTCTGCATACGGTACCCGCCAGATCAGCACCATTTACACGCCCAACAACGAGTACTACGTCATCATAGAATTGCTGCCGGAATATCAGAACAATCCTGACCGGCTCTCCCTTCTCTACGTTCGCTCCAGCTCAGGGAAAATGGTTCCGCTCGACACCGTGGCGAAGCTGGTGCCTTCCGTCGGTCCCCTGATGGTGAATCACCTGGGCCAGTTGCCGGCTGCCACCATCAGCTTCAATCTCAAACCCGGAACCGCTTTGGGCGACGCGACAAGACTGGTCGAGCGCGAGGCCAATCGCGTGCTTCCCGCAGATATCCAACGCACCTTCCAGGGGACTGCTCAAGCTTTCCAGAACTCATTCACCGGCATGGGCCTGTTGCTGCTGGGCGCGATTCTGGTGATTTACATCATTCTTGGAATTCTGTATGAGAGCTTCATTCATCCTCTGACGATTCTGTCTGGTTTACCGTCAGCCGGCGTCGGCGCGCTCCTCACTCTCACCCTTTTTCACCAGGAATTGAATCTCTATTCGTTCGTCGGGATCATCATGTTGATCGGCATCGTCAAGAAGAACGCCATCATGATGATTGACTTTGCCCTGGAGGCAGAGCGCAACGAGGGAAAGAGCCCGGAGGAAGCTATTTATCAGGGTGCGCTAGTCCGCTTCCGGCCAATTATGATGACCACAATGGCCGCCCTGATGGGAACGCTGCCCATTGCGATTGGCTTTGGCGCGAGTGCAGATTCACGGCGAGGCTTGGGCCTAGCGGTGGTAGGTGGTCTGCTCTTTTCGCAGATTGTAACGCTCTACATCACGCCGGTTTACTACGTATACCTCGATAAGCTTCAGACAAAGTTCCGCAAGCGGACCGGTGGACGAAAAGCTGAAGTCGCTGCAGACGACAGGCTCGACGAGGTTGCTTTGGTGGCACGCCAGCACTGATGGTTGCGCTCACCCTCTAAGAATGGCACTTGCCCACAATCCTCACCTTTTGAGACAGGACAGGCCGCCAAATAGTCCGCTACCGAAAAGTGCTCCCCTGTCTGCTTTGCTGCGAAAATGCCTCAACCGCCCTGAAAGTGATGGTTACGTTCGTAAGTAACAAGGGGTCATCGTCACTGACCCTCTTTCTCAGCAACAGTAGAAGTGAGTAGTGATGCAGCCTCGTGTCTCTGCTAATACTGGGCACGAGACGACGCGAGGCCGCAGTGGGCTGCTCAGAGGATTAACGACCATGTCTCCATCTGGCCGAGTCTGATTCATTTACACCGCAAGAGCCCGTTACTCTGGGTTAGTCGCTTCACTGTTTCGCGAATGCGTCAGAAAGTGTTCACAGCGACCGCAGCCCGCCACCCCGCGAGCCTCAGCGCCTCTTGCGAAGAATCGTTAGCACAAAAAAGGGAATAGTCGTGACGTGCATCACAAACTTTATAAACAGCGGTGCGTATTGCTGTGGAAAAAGGGAAGGATATTTGTCTTGCGGCTGCGTTCAAGCCGCGACTCAGGCAAAGGCACGCTTCTCGCAAGCCGGAAGTCAGAGGTGTGCAATATTGACCACTTTGAACGTTCTCTCGTGACGTGAGTCACAGACAGCCATCTGCGGTCAGTGATGGATACTAACCTGACAACTGAATAAAGCAACCCGCAGGTAATTCAACAAGGGAGTCAACTCTCAGCCCGAGAGCGACTACCGCCTGCGGGTTGTTTGTTGACGTCGTCCAACTCACAATGCTCGTTTTGCAACGCAGTATCTCATCCCTGAGTTCATCTTTGCGGGCAGTGGGCCAACCTCTGAAGGGGCCGCACTCGGTAGTGCAAGGGAAAGTCACCGGCGGCGATCTGCGACAGCGCATTGATCTCGGACCTGCTCCGTCCGCAGTTCTCGGATTTCCCTGATAGGTGACGTGACAATCGGTGTCTGGTACTCCGGATGACAAAACTCCAGGTGCATACCCCGACCGACGAAGCGCCGTTTTAGCATGGAACCTCCCCAAGTCGAACCCGCAATGGCCACCGGGATTGGTTCTGGGCAGTACTGGGGATGTCCTGAGATAAGTGCGTCGTTGTCGCTCTGGAGGGCTACCAGGTAACAGTGGTGCTGGGTTTGAATCTCCAGCACAGTCGCCGGTGGCAGGTCGTTGAGGAACACGCCCCCTTCAATTTCCGACTGCACGATGTTGCGATTCACTTCATCGCCGAGGTTGGGATTACACCGCAATAAATGTGGACAGGTGGACAAGCGAAGCCTCACGCTTATTCGGTCCAGTGTAGCACCGTTTTCTGGTGCCGTTCGATGCAGCTAAGATGAGAGGCTTTCCGGTAAGTATGAGAATTAACACAGTGGCGAACGATGACCCGGATTGCGTTCTGCCAACGCCTGGCTCATTGCCAGCTCAGGGTGCCCTTTTTGGATAGGTCCCGGATCGCTTGTTCGGCTCAGCCCCGAGCGTGCAGGAGCGTCGCGCCTCGTTAGGATCTAGACGAGTCGACCGCGAAAGCCAGCCGACTTACTCTTGACCAGCTTGTTGCACCATCTCGATGAACACTTCTCTGGTCTGCGCCTGATCGCTCACTTCCCGCAAGAACGCAATGCGAGTTCCACGCATACCGTTCTGCGTTTTCAGGCGAAGTTGGAAGCCGAGGCGATCGACCGAGGTCATCTCCGCCTTCAGCGCCTCAATGCCGGCAAACCGTTTTGCGAGTAGGATGAGCGCGTCCTTGTGGTCGGCATTCATGTGCTGCATGATATCGCTCTTATGCTCCGCCAATGGATCGGATTGTGCTTGGGAGTACTCCGAGGCAGCTACCCATCCCATGATTCCGAAGCCACCTACGTAATAAACGTCCAATACAGCCATTCGGTAAAAGAAGAAATCGTCGAAATCGACCCAGTACCTGCTGTCTGGGTAACGCACCAGATAGACCGTACGCGCGGCAGCCAGCTCTGGCTCCGGGATTCTGCTAACCGTTCCTACTAACGTGACCCTGGATGCACCGAGCGGGTCGCCGCTGGCCTCAGGCTCGGTCACAAACAGACTGGCGCGCGGGTCCGCTTGCAGATTTTGCGTATGCATCGCCATCGTGCTGATAAGGAAAATGGGAAGACCCTGACCGTCCAGCCCGTAAGGCATCAAGGATCCGAAGGGGAACCCTAGCTGTTTCCGCGACAGGGTCGAGAGGCTACCGATGCGGCCCGAGTGCATCAACGTGTGTGCTCTCTCGGCGAATGAAGGCTCGGCAACGGCAGGTTGACCGCTCATCGCGCCACTCGCGTGTTTTCCGTAGGATGAGGAAGACATTTGTGATCACTCCCATTCTGTTCAACCGATCAGAGTTCGCTGCCCGACCGGGTGCCCGCCGAAGGCTGCAGAAACGTAACAATCAAATTGATTGCTAAAGCGGTTACTGCCGCAAGTTCAGTAACAGCGGAATAAGGCAGCCAGGCCGACGCCGCCGGCAGTATCTCCTGGTAAGCAAAGACTTCAGCACCGACACGCACGAAGCATCCCACGGACAGAATACAAGACCGACAAACATCAGTCTCGAGCTAAACAATAGTCTCATTCCCGAAAACGCAGGCAGCACCCGCTGACCGATGCAAAACACCATTATGGCGACAAATCCCACGGTCGGCGCGTGACGGGAAGCTCCCCAGATGCCCGCTGGATCCGTCGCGTTTGCCGCCCAGATGCCCAGCCGGGCAAGGTTCGGTTGAGAGCTTACTTAGCTCGGAGTTGTTATGATCCAGGAGCTGAATACGAGCACAGGCTGACTGTGCTCGTATTCCGAACGACTTGTTGAAGTTTAATAGCTCTGCGGTTGTGTTGTCGTACGGCCGCTTGATCTTGCGATTCCCCTGGTTAATGGCCTATCGCGCTTTCATCTCCGCCAGCTTTCCTTTTAACTTTGCGACGGTCTCTTTAGCATGGCCGATCTGCTGTTGAACTTTGCCTGCGTTCTTTTCGGCCTTGCCTTCAGCTTTCAAATCGCGGTCATTGGTGGCCTTTCCCACCTGTTCTTTGATTGTCCCTTTCACTTCGTGGAAGGTCCCCTTAATCGCGTCTCTCGTGCTGGTTTTCATATATTCCTCATTCCTCGTGTGGTGAGGATTGCGGTTCTACGCCGAGACCGGCGAAAATATCGCATCCTCAGCTCGGTTGTCTGATAAGTGAGGGTTGTTTCATTAAGATCTTCTTTGCCGGCTATCACTCTTCTAAGCTCTCGGCCTTCTGGCGGTCTGAGCAGAATTGACCATCTATAGAACGTGCCCGGCTTCGTCCGGAATACTTACTCTACGGGGAGATCTGCACAGATATCAGCATGCAGCCATTCACAAAACCGAATCTACAGAGATCCTGGATGCGTCACGAGCCTGTGAGGGCGGCGGGATGGAAGTGCCAGTCCGGGCCACACGCTTCCGCTCAAAGGAAACACTTTCAGCTGTTCAGGTTCAAGGCCGCGAGCAGACTTTGCGATGCGAGGTTTCGCCATTTCTTGTTTGATCCCGATGAGGGTAGCTCTTGCCAATTCTTGTTTTGAGCTGTTGTTAGCCATGATCGATAATTGCACATCGCCCAACCAAAGAACGGTCAATTCAGGACACGGCAAAGAAATGCAAGTTTCACAAGGCTGTTGACTGCCGATCGTCGGGAAATACATTCCTGAGCAACGCTCATGGGATAATTTGGCGGTTACTGGAGGGCGGATGGGAAGACCAACCATCTCGGCCGAGGGCTTCTGGGATCGGCCGCTGCACGAGCTGTTCGAACTGCTACCGGCGACTCCTGCAGGGCTGACGACCGAAGAGGCCCGGCGGCGATTGCGGCTTTACGGCCCAAACAGCCTGGTCCATGAGTCTCGCTTCGCTGCACTGCTCAGTTTCTTGGGTTTCTTCCGTAATCCTCTCGTCGTCATCCTTGTCATTGCCAGCGGCGTATCTCTTGCACTCGGAGAACAGGTCGGCGGGCTGATCATCCTTGCGATCGTACTGTTCAGCGTACTCCTGAACTTCTTGATGGAATTCCAGGCCCGACACGCAGTGGAGGACATTCAAAAGCAGATTGCTCTAACCGCCGCCGTGATAAGGGATGGACAAGAACAGGAACTGCCGACAGCTCAGTTGGTGCCGGGAGATATCGTCCGGCTCAACGCAGGAGACCTGGTGCCGGCCGACGCCCGTTTGCTGGAGGTAAAGGACCTGCATGTGCGCGAGTCAGTGCTGACTGGCGAATCTCTGCCGGTAGAGAAGATGGTGGCTGACCTTCCCAAGGAGAAGCACGGCGTCGCGGACGCGAGCAACAGCGTTTTCCTGGGCACCGCAGTTCAGACGGGGATTGGCACCGCGGTCATCATCTGCACCGGAAAAGATACCGCCTGTGGTGAAATTGCGAATCGTCTGGCGATGCGGCCACCGGAGACGGAGTTCGGCCGCGGCATACGCCGCTTCGGAATAATGCTCACATGGGTGACCATGGTGCTTGTCCTTTTCGTCCTGCTGGTGAACATCATTTTCCATCGTCCGCTGCTGGAGTCTTTCCTTTTCTCAGTCGCGCTTGCTGTCGGGATGACACCTGAAATGATGCCCATGATCATCACGGTAACGCTGGCCCAAGGCGCGAGGCGGATGACGAAGAAGAAGGTCCTCGTCAAGCAATTGTCAGCAATCGAGGATTTCGGCAGCGTGGATATTCTCTGTACCGACAAGACAGGCACGCTCACCGAAGGTGAGATCGTGCTTGACCGGCACGTGGATTTCCAAGGTAAAGATAACGGGAACGTCCTGCAACTCATTTACCTGAACAGCCACTTTGAGGCGGGCATCAAAAGTCCCCTTGACGATGCAATCTTGAAGCACGAGGCGCCTTCTATTGCGGGATATGACAAGGTGGATGAGATTCCGTTCGACTTCAACCGCAAGCGCCTTTCCGTCGTGGTGCGACATGCTGACGAGCACCTTCTCATCACCAAGGGAGAGGCTGAGAGTGTCTTTTCCATTTGCCAGACGGTGACCGTCGATGGCGTTCCTCAACCGTTCGACGAAAGCCGGCGGGCAGAGGCAGAAAACACCCTGAAGAAACTGAGTGCGGATGGGTTCCGCGTTCTCGGGGTAGCAACGCTCAAGGTGGAAAAACAGGGCGCATACACTGCCGCGGCCGAACATGCGATGACACTGGTCGGGTTCGCGGCATTCCTCGACCCGCCGAAGGAGGGGGTGCTTGCCGTTCTGAAGGCACTGAAACAGGATGGCATTTCTGTGGTTGTCATGACGGGCGACAACCAGTACGTGACACAAAAAATAGCCCGCGACGTAGGGTTGGATGCAGACCGCATTCTTGTCGGGAACCAGCTCGATACGACGGACGATGCCGCGGTGGCCCACCAGGCGGAGAACGGCGCCATATTCGCCCGGGTATCCCCCGAACAAAAGAACCGGGTAATTCTCGCTCTTAAGGCCCGCGGGCACGTCGTCGGATACATGGGCGATGGAATCAACGATGCTCCGTCGCTGCACACTGCGGATGTTGGGATCTCGGTCATGAATGGCGTCAACGTGGCTAAGGACGCTGCCAAAATCATCCTGCTGGAAAAGGATCTTGCGGTGGTGAACGAGGGCGTGCTGGAGGGGCGGCGCTCCTTTGCCAACATCATGAAGTACATCATCATGGGCACGAGCTCGAATTTCGGAAACATGTTCAGCATGGCCGCGGCGTCACTGTTCCTGCCATTTTTGCCGATGCTCCCGAGCCAGATACTGTTGAACAACTTTCTCTATGATGTTTCGCAAGTCAGCATCCCCACCGACAACGTTGATCCTGCCATGGTGCAAAAGCCCAAGCGATGGCAGATTGGATTCATCCGCCAGTTCATGGCGATCATCGGTCCAATCAGCTCAATCTATGATTTCCTCACGTTCGGGGTGCTGCTCTGGGTGTTTCATGCTTCCACAAACGAATCGCTTTTTCACACCGGCTGGTTTGTGGAGTCGCTGGCGACACAGACGCTCGTGGTATTTGTGATCCGGACAGCAGCCAACCCTCTCAAGAGCCGGCCCAGTCGGCCGTTGTTGATTAGTGTGTTGGCCATCGTTACTGTCGCGACTGTGCTGCCGTACACGCCTTTGGGGAAGTTGCTGCGGTTCACACCACTGCCCTTATCGTTGTTGGCGGCAATTGCGTTTCTAGCGTTGACCTATCTCTTCGTTGTGCAGGCTGTGAAGTCCTGGTTTTATCGTCGGCACGCGCTGCTTTGATAGCACGGGTTGAGGAAGGCACAGGACGGGGCTTCTAGACTCAAGTCAATTATCGAACTTTGCAACTCGTTCAACGGGTTGTACCGCTTTGGTGGCGGAGTCATTCAAATGCCATGCGACCGAGGTCACTAAGGTTACGAGATGGCTGTTATCGCCAACCATCCTGAATTACACTCGACAAGATGCAATCCAAGCTTCCTGGATCGGGTACTTGAAATCAGAATTTCGGAAGCCTTCAGCGAGATTTCGTGTACAGACGCGGAGCGCTTCGAGAACACCGAATCGCATTGCGAACGGAAGAATCGTACTTGGGCTACGCCGACCACCGACAGCAGTTCGGATTGCCGAAACCCTGTCGCAAAGTGCGACCCATTAGAAAGAGGTTTGTCTTGACGAAGAAGTTATGTCTCGCTGTGATCACATTCTTTCTTGTTGCCGCCTTGCTCGCACCGGCGCAGACGCTAACGCCACTCACCCATCAGCCCCCCAACGGAGCCGGGATCGGCTTCTTGCTGACCGATGGAACGGTGATGTTTCAAGGCGGCAATGGGAACGATTGGTGGAAGCTGACGCCCGATATCAACGGAAGCTACGTTCATGGAACCTGGAGCCAACTCGCCAATCTGCCCAGTAATTACGATCCCCTTTACTTCGCTTCGGCAGTCCTCTCCGATGGCCGGCTTTTGATTGAAGGCGGTGAATACAACTTTGGCAATTTCGTGCTCACCAACCTGGGCGCGATTTACGATCCCAGGGCCAATACCTGGACGCCGCTGACTCCTCCGCCCGGCTGGGACTACATCGGAGACTCGCCGTCGTTGGTGTTGCCCAACGGGCATTTTCTTATCGGCCGCAAATTGGACATGCAAGTGGCGGAACTGGACCCGGCCACCATGACGTGGACATTACTGGGATCAAGCGGCAAGAGCGATTTCAATGCGGAAGAGGGCTGGACTCTTATGCCTGGCGGCACCGTTCTGACCGCTGATGTGTTGGACAATCCCAACTCGGAAAGATACATCCCCTCCATGCAGCAATGGATCTCCGACGGCAGCACGATTGCGAATCTTCAGGGGCCGCCCGAGGAGGGCTGTCTCCACTATGGAGGAGGCCAGTACTGTCCTCCGGGTGAAATCGGCCCTGCCATTTTACGGCCCGACGGCACCGTGTTCGCAACTGGAGCCTTGCATCTGGGCGCCTCGACCGGACATACCTCGGTCTATCATCACGGGGCCAGCCCTACCGATCCGGGCACCTGGGTCCCCGGCCCAGACTTCCCCAATGGTGATGACGCGGGCGACAACTTTGCCGCGCTGCTGCCCAATGGCAAGGTGTTGGTGGAGGGCAACTCGGGTAGATTTTACGAATTCGATGGGACAAACTTCAGCCCTACATTGTTCAGCAATGGTGGCAGTTTGCTGGTGCTGCCTACAGGCGAGGTGATTGTCGGGGGCTCAGAGGTCTATACCTCTACCGGAACCTATATTCAACCGTGGACGCCGGCCATCTCCATTTTTCCATCCACCGTTGTCCGCGGTCAGAGCTACACCATCTTCGGCCGGCAATTCAACGGCCTGTCACAAGCTAATGCGTACGGGGACGAAAATGAGACCGCCACAAATTACCCGTTGGTGCGGATCAAGAATGTCGCCACCGGACATGTTTTCTACGCCAAGACCCACGACCACAACACGATGGCGGTAGCCACCGGCTCTGTTCCCACGTTCACGCATTTCGATGTACCTGCAGGGATGGAGACTGGACCAAGTACTCTCGTCGTGGTGGCGAACGGTATCCCTTCGCTCCCGGTCCATATAACGGTGAATTAGCACCTCAACTCAACGTGTGATTTTTCATTGTCCCTCCTGCGCCGAGCTTCACATGGCATGGGAGGGACCATACTTTTCTTGCTATTCGTCTACACAGGATTGATTTACTCCTGCTTCCTGCTTCCAGTGTTTTGCGCTCTAAGGTATGCCTCAAGTTCTGTCCTGCCTGCGTATCTCGCCCAGTCGGCCGGGGTAGCCCGCCAGAGGATATCTTTCAAATCCGGTCTTGCACCACGTTCGACCAGGAGCCGGACGACTTCGTGATGGCCGGCCCCAGCAGCTTGGTGGAGGGGTGTTGTGTGGGAATGACCTCCGACCGGGTTGTATCGGTTCGGATCTTCACCCGCGTCAAGCAACAATCGAACGATCTCGACATGACCAAAATCCGCCGCCAAAGAGAGTGCCAAATGGCGGTCCTCACTGCTGGCACCCGCAAGTATCCGACGAGCATCCTCAACGCGCCCCAGGGCCGCTGCCACCGGCAAGTCTATTCGAGCCCCGCACGCGATCAAGGCATTCACCGCCTCAAACTCGCCGTGCAATGCGGCTGCTTGCGCAGCGCTGCTGGGATCCGCGCCATAGTCACACAGAAGATCTATTAACGGAAGTTGTGCGCGGCATTCACGCGGTACACTCCCAGTCGAGACGAGCATCAGCGTCTCGTTCAGTGCGGATTGTTCCACTCCAGCATCGAGAATGGTCTTGGCGATCTGAACAATATTCTCTGGCAGAATGCCATGGCGAACCGGATTCTCGGCCACAAATTCCAACAGCGTTGGATTCTGAAAATAGTTTCCGCCTTCGAAAATGACGTGCTGGTGCACGAGATTCGGGTATTGCTTCAAGTGCGCACGCAAACCAGCGACGTCACCTGCATCGAGGAGTTCCACGGCACGGCGAAATGTTGCATTTTCAATTCGCTGTTGGTGCGGCAAATCCAATCGATCGGAGAGACTTGGTTTTTTAATGTGTCGCTTCAGCCTCGCCCAGCTCGGAAATCCATATTCGCGGGCGATTGTGAGCTGCGCGTCACTGAGGCTGAGCTGAGCGTCGAAGATTTCAGCGTCCGTGGCCCGACTGAAACGCGGGTGAAATTCCCTGATCCGTTGGGCTACTTCCAGGGTGGGGGCGCTATGCTCCTTCAGCACGTCCTTCGCTTGATACTTGAGGTGATCGAGGTTCGGATTCGATGGGAGGCGTCTTACCGGCATGACGAACTTCCTTTCGTATGCCCGAGGTCCGCATTTAGGGGCAGAAAGTTAGTTCGTAAAAACAAATTGCTACGATCAGGTGGACTTCTGTCCTTTCCGCGGACCGGATGCGCCCTTTGCGCCTCGGTGATCTTAGCACGACGACGGAGCATTCGGCATTGGGGTTGTACCCAATTGACGGCGAGGATTGTTGCGCGTCCACTAGCCAGACACGGGGAGAACAGCTTAAGATGTCCCGTCAACGTATCGCCGCCAATCTCAAGTTGAGCCTCGAGGGGGCGTTATGAAAATGTCGCCGTTTTGGAAGCTGCTAGTCACGTGCGTTGTGTCCACCTGTATTGCTCAGCCATCTCCTTCGAAAGAGAGCGGATTCAGTCCTCAATTGCGCCGGTTTCGGTTTAGTTATTCCTTTTCGGTGAAAGATATCCCCACCGGAACGAAGGTAGTACGCGTGTGGGTCCCGGTGGCGCACACCGATGAAAACCAAACCGTACAACTTCTTAACATAAAGTCACCAGGACCAACGCAAATGAGGCACGAGACGGAGTACGACAACCACATCATGTATGCGGAACTCCGGAATCCCGCTCCGGGCACGGCTGAGTTCACACTGGAGTACGAGGTGACACGACGTGAGTACACACGCGGCGATTTCTTGCAGCTCGAGCGCAAAGACAGCAAGCCGGGGGCGGTACCCGTGTCGATGAGCCGCTTGGTTCAACCGGATCAACTTATACCAACTGACGGCAAAATCAAAGCCTTGGCCCAGCAGGTGACGGGCGCACAGACAGGTAGCGTGGCCAAAGCCAAGGCGGCCTACGACTATCTTTTTGCTACTTTCCGCTACGATAAAACTGGAACAGGCTGGGGCAGGGGAGATGCGGTGTGGGCTTGCGATGCGAAGCACGGCAATTGCACAGATTTTCACTCGCCCTTTATAGGCATGCTTCGTGCCGATGGAATTCCAGCCCGTTTCGATATAGGATTTCCGCTCCCGGACAGCAAGGACAGAGGAGACATTGCCGGCTATCACTGCTGGGCCGAGTTCTATTCGTCAAGAATCGGGTGGATTCCGGTAGATATCTCCGAAGCCTGGAAAGCCAAGGAAAAGGAGAACTACTTTTTTGGGAGCGTTGACGCAAATCGAGTCAAGTTTTCTACCGGACGCGACATAGTTCTTTCTCCTAAGCAAGATGGGCCGCCGCTAAATTATTTTGTCTATCCGTATGTCGAGATTGACGGCAAGCCCTATGACGGCATAGAAAAGCGATTCAGTTTCGAAGAGCTAGGCAAAGTCGGCAGGTCGTAGTTTCGTCGCTGAATACCATGGGCGCTACGTCACTGCCATATTTCTCGCAGAGGTGTCTGCCTTCTAGCCTCCGCCAATACTGATGAAAGTCATTTCCCGGCTTACTATCTCCGAGGCTTCGCGGCACAGGTTCTGCGACCTCGAGCATCAGATGGACAAACGTTTTCTGGTTGTGAAGGACGGAACCGGCTGAGATCTACTCCGAACTTGGCGTTCAGCCTTGAGACTTCGCGGTGATTTGGGGCGATCACGATGATGATAACCACGCGTATACGACAGCGAGGGGAGGACAGATGATTCGCGTAATGGGATATGTTGTTCAGTTTGTTCTGCTGTGTACCGTGCTCACGGCCGTCGCGACCGCGCAGGGGGCCGGAGGGAACCCTGCGACCGCGGCTCCGGTCGCCGGTCGGCCTACAACGGGAGAATCATTTGACGTCAACGCAGCCGTCGATGCCTATCTGGCGAAGATGCCTCCTGCAGAACGGGCACGTTCCAACGCGTATTTCGAAGGCGGTTATTGGCTCCTCTTGTGGGATTTTCTTTCGACCGTGGTTGTAATGTGGCTATTACTCAGGTTCCGATGGTCGGCGCGCATGCGTGACTTCGCCGAGCGCATTACCCGCTTTCGCCCACTCCAGACGGCGATTTACTGGGTTCAATTTGTTGTCGTCGTGTTCGTGCTCACCTTCCCGCTCACTGTTTATGAAAGCTACTTTCGCGAGCGCAAGTATGGGCTCCTGAATCAAACGTTCGGGCCCTGGATGCGTGACCAGGCTGTAGGGCTGGCGGTTGGCGTGGTGCTAGGCGCGATTCTGATGGTTCCGCTCTTCGGACTGGTGCGGCGGCTGGGAAAAAGCTGGTGGGTGTGGGGAGCGGCATTGGCGATAGTTTTCCTGGCGTTCGTAAGCCTGATCGCACCGGTATATATCTCACCTTTGTTCAACAAGTACACGAAGTTGCAAGATTCCCGGATCAAGGACCCGATCCTCAGCATGGCGCGGGCGAACGGGATTCCTGCCACCGACGTCTACGAATTCGACGCCTCACGGCAGTCGAACCGGGTCAGCGCCAACGTCAGCGGCTTCGCCGGGACGGAGCGAATTTCGCTGAACGACAATCTCTTGAAGCGGTGCACCCTTCCGGAGATTGAAACCACTATGGGACACGAGATGGGCCATTATGTTCTCAACCACGAGTACAAGGGATTGGTCATGTTTGGCGTCATTATGGTAGTCGGGTTTGCCTTCCTGAACTGGTTCATCAACTTTGGCCTTGCTCGCTGGGGCGAGAAGTGGGGCATTCGGGGGATGACCGACGTCGCTGTGCTGCCGCTGGCGGTTATTGGATTGTCCGTTTATTTCTTTCTCATGACGCCGGTGACCAACACGATCACCCGCAACATGGAGTTCGAGGCGGACATGTACGGCCTGAATTCGGCTCGCCAACCGGATGGAGAGGCCAACGTAGATTTGATGCTGGGAGAATATCGCAAACTTGAGCCCGGGCCGTTTGAAGAGTTCATCTTTTTTGATCATCCAAGCGGACGCACCCGAATTACCGCCGCCATGCGCTGGAAGGCGGAGCACCCGGAGACGGCGTTGCAGGAAGAACTGGCGAGGCCGCTTTTCAATACCCAGTGAGACCGGTGTGCTTTCTCATTGACATTGGGAGCAATGGTGACTGCAAAAGGTATACTCGTCGACGGCTCGTAAACGGACAACCTCTATGAATTCGTAACGAAAGACAAGGCCAATGATGCTCTTCACGGGCAACGAGAGTGGTGTCAGGGAGGTGCGGTGAACAACGCAATTCGCACAGCAGCAGTTTCGGGGATTCTCATTTTGCTTTTGCTCGCCAGCGTCGGATGCGCCAGTCAGAAGAGCGTAGATGACCTGAGTAAACAATTGGCGGACGTTGAGGCCAGATTGACAAAAATCGAACAAGCTGAGAATCAAAGGGCCCGTGAAGCGGCTGACAAGGGTAAAAATAAGAGTCTTCTGGACAAAGCCTTAGCCGACGCAGGCAAGCGCAGGGATGATTGCAAGGCCACGGCAGAATGGGAGTTTAACAATTGGGTGCGAGTTAACGGAACTCGGCTTCCGGGGAACACGGAAGCGTATGCAGCGACTCCTGAAGCCATCAAGCAAGCCCACGCCAAGCAGGATAAAGCTGAAGCAGACTGCCAGAAAGAATACGAGAATGCGCTGCAGGCCGCCCAACTCAAGTATCCGCAATGACCTTGTTCGCAAGGGCTAGCGCCGCTAGAGGGCTGATGTCGAGTAATTCGCCGACTCGGCGATCTCGTCACGTCATCGCACCGTGCGAGCAATAACGCGGTCCAGGAACGTGCGCGGAGCGGCGGAGCCCTCGGGCGGAGGGAGCCGGCCGCACAAATCTTCGCCGAGGGCGAGCAGGTACGAAACGGTGGCCCAATTCGCGGGCGCCGGCAGACGCGCTTCCAGGACAAGTCCGAAGGGATCACGCCACGCCAGCATGGAATGCGGACGGATCGAGTCACTGGGCCAATCCATGATGCGTTTCGCGAGGGCAGGCTCGACAGGCGAGTGCACGACTCTCTGGGGCACTGCCGAGACTTGGTAGGCTGCATCGAATGCGGCGACGCCGCTCGGACGATCTTGAGCGACGCGAAGAAACGCCACTGCGTCTGCAGCTGCAGAGCTAAAACTCGTTACCCGCTGCTGGGCGCCCTGCGAGAGGCCGTCGGCGGCTTGCTTTGTGGCATAGTCTCGCGGTTCGCGGGGCAGCACTGCAAAATCCATTTTGCCCCCGAGAGTTGGGAATCGCAGCAGCAGCGTAGCCGACCATCCCCGATCGTAGCCGCGGGTACTGCTGGATTTCATGGTCCATGGCAAGCCGCCTGGAGTTTGGCCATCGATGCGAAAGGCAGTAGGATTTCCTTGCCAGTGGCGGAGCCCATATCGCCATCCGTGCTCGGCGGCTGCTCTCCGGATTTCGCGCATTGTCCGCCTCTGTCCTGTGGTCAGCAACAGGTAGAGCCCAATGAACAGGCCCAGGAAGACCGCAATAAGACCCATGACGATCACGAGTGGCGGAAATGTACTCATTGACTTAAGGATATCCTTGCAGATTACGACCTGTCCCAAAAAACTCTTCATCGCGGGCGGCCCGGCTGACCTGGAGTTGACTGCAGAGTACGGGCGCCTCCTGCGCTCGTGTCAGACAGGGCCTATGGCGCAAGCGCGCCCGTGCGCCTGATCACGCCTGTTTGCGAGCTACAAGATTGAACGATAGTTTCACTTCGTCCTTCACTTTCAGCCCGCCGCCCATGGCAGAGACCAATTTGATGTTGTAGTCAGACTGCCTCAGTGAGGTTTCTCCAAAGGCTCGCAACATTTCCCCCGTCACGGCAACCCTGGCTGTAACGGATTGTCCGCGAGTGACGCCATGTAACGTTAGCTCTCCACTGAGTGTGACCGTGCGGTGGTCGTCCCCTGTTTTGTTCACGACGACCCGGGAGCAGGCATACACGATCTCGGGATATTTCCCAACTTCGAGCACTCTGTCGCGCATCTCGCTTTCGATGTCGCGGCGGTCTTTATCCTTGATGTTGTCGCCAACCTCAAGCGAGGAGGCTTTGACGACCAGTCGCAGCGAGGCCGGTTCCGGGCTATCAGGGCTGAACTGGATCTCTCCTGAATACTGGCGGATCGCGAAGGTAGGGCTGTGACCGAAGGCCGACAGCATCCCACTGGCGAATGCACGGACCGTGAACCGGCTTACTCCAGGGTCGAGCGCGTAATGAACCATTTTAGAGCCCATAGGTTTTGCCGGTTGTGCCCACCCGGTACAGAAGGTAGAGCACGTCTCCATGAAGTTGTCAGGTTGTACGGGACATCCCCTCACATGGGAGGGTAACGCCAGGCTTATACCGCCCTATCGCGAAACGGGGAACACGCAGGTGTTCTCAACGATGTCGCGGTATAGAAACTGGTTCGCGTTCGGGCGGCGGAGACAGACCGGCCCGGTGCCGAGGTAGAAATCGGCGCGGAAGGGAAGCTGGACTACTCCATCAGGGCGCCACCTTTCCGCACTCTGTGTCCGGGCCTGTACCTCTGATTCAGGCATTACATGCTGCGAAGCGTAGTCGGCCCAGTAAACCTTATTGTGAGTGAACAGGGGCAGCGAATCCATGACGTCCGGTGCTGCCATGACCACCGAGTTAGCTGGGGTGTGTTCATTCAGCCAATTCAGGGTGTGCGGCATGCGTCCATCGAGCGCCCAGAATTCAGCATTCTGCTTTCGCAATTCTTCCCATTGCATGTACGCCGTCGCCTGCGTAATCATCGCTACCACCAGCACAACTGCAATCAAGGCCGCAGAGTAGAAGGGACGGAAGGAACGCGTGTAACTCTGCAGGAATGCCGCGCCGACCAGGCACCAAACGGGGATCAAACACTCGATCCAGTGGTAGCTTTGCAGATGGCGATCCGTGATCACGTTCTGAATCATCAGCAGGCTCCCGACACACAGGAAAGGAAATAGAAATCGCGCGCTGTCCCCCAGCCGCCGCCGCCACAGCCACACGGCAGCCAAGACCAAGACAGCAAGAACGAAGCTTCGAACCACAAATTCGTCAGGCACCCGTCCCGGGGTGAACAAGTCGAGGCGAACGAGCGTCTCGTGTACGACGGGTATCTCTCCCTGAAACGCCGTCTTCAGGATGACCGGGAGACCAATGACGAAGGCAGTTCCAAGCGAGGTCAGCATGCTCGCGCGTACCTCGCCTGATTCTTGCAAGGCCAGCCAGATCGCTCCTCCAATAGCGAAGCTCCAATAGTAAAAAGGACTGGCATAGATCAATAGGCCAAGGCTCGCGCCAGCCAGCAAGCCCGTCCACCAGAGAGGTTTTTTCCAGGCAAGGAGGACAAGACGCAAACTCAACAGCAGAAGCAAAACGTAGAACGCGGGACTGACGGCACGAAAATAGCGGAGAAAACCTGTACTTCGGCTGTTGATCATCCCTATCCACGAAATGGTGGGCGCGAGTAAAGGCAGGAGTGCAGACAGCATAGCGAACCGCGGCCCCATCCCGAGGCCGCGAGCCAGGCTCCAAAGCAAGGCGCAAATCAAAGCCGCAAACACAACTCTCGAGACGCCCACAATCAGCAGCGGGTCGAGTGCCGTCGCATGGGCAGTGAGGGCGATAAGCCGTTCCGCGATCTCAGGCATGAAACGCGGCGCATCCTGATGTTCGGCAAGATACGGATTGCCGAGGCTGCCGCCACGGTAGGCGTCCATTACGCGCGCCAGGTAGATCTTCTCGTCCTCAACCGCGACGTTGAGAAATGGTCCTTGGCGAAAATGGTTGATCAAAAACGGGAGGGAATATGCGAATACTATGACAATTACGCTATAAAACAGCCAGATGCGATTCGGTCCTGGGTAAACGCTGTTATCCGGGATTTCCATTTTGTGAGCAACAAGATTGTGCGCCCCTTCACCTCGAGAGACAAGGTATTTTTTCCCATCGCAAAAATGGGGAATCAGGCCGCTTTCCGGGCGGACTTGGCACCGTTATTTCCGTTCCCCTTTGACCGGCGGGTGTTCTTGGTCCGGCGTACGTTCTTGCGCGGAGCTACGACGTGACGGGCGGGACGTTCCTGCAGCAGAAGCTCGGTGGCTTGAACTCGAGCATCCCGGTGAAACCAGTTTTGCACCACGCCCCCGTTCAGGAAGTTGGCAATTGAGAGCAAGATCATGCCCTGGTGGTGAGTCATCCACGAACACACTAATGTGTAACGTTGACGCCACTTCCGGCGCGGGTTAGGTGTAAAGTCAGCGGATTCGTAAAAACCGTAGGCGCCGAACCAGCCTTTCCTGTTCATCCAGCGCAAGTGCTCGACGGCCTGGGAAGGGGCCACCCCAAGCGTCAGCAGGGTGGCATAAGGAGCCACGACCAACCGGTCTTCGTCTTGTCGCAACGCCAGTTGCGGCACACCAAAGGCATGATAGCTGTAGTTGCCTTCTTCGTCGGTTTCGGCGAAGGCTGATTCAGAGATTCCCCAGGGGATACGCTTATGCGCCGCATATGCCTGTTGCGCTTGCACCGCGACTTCCTGGCTGCGCTCCAGCAGGGTCTCGGAATACGAACGCATCCAAAGGCCGGGCATCAGGTACTCAAACATGGTACCGGTCCAAGACAAAAGCACTGGGCGGCCGTCCACCACGACGTGGGAACGACTCAACAGAAACCAGCTCTCCTGGGGAATGTCGCCCTTCGCTACGGCAACAAAGTTTGCTATGCGAGCCTCCGATGCAAGCAGGTCGTAGCACGACGAATGCACTCTTCCGGCTTCGACGTCGTAGCCAATGGATAACAATTTGCGTCGGCGATCGAGCAAGAAACTGAAATCCATTTCGCAAATGAGCTGGTCGCAAAGCGCAGCAATGCGCCGTAAATCGTCGATTAGTTGCAGGCAGTGGCACCGGGCACCGGGAAGCCGGTCCAGCAATGCTCCCGTCAAAGCGTGAGACTGGGGATTGCGATCCCGTGCAGCTTCCAATCGTACCTGCAACTGTTCGATGAAATTGGGCAAGCGCCCCAGCGAGATTTGATCGTCCCTGCCAGGTAATTGCAGAGCAGCATCCGCGCGTAGCGGTTGATATTCTGCAAGCAGCCACGGGGTATATAGGCTGAATGACTTCTCGATCTGCTCGATAAGATTTGTGGCCTGGCTGGCAAACCAGCGCGCTTCCTCAGCGTTCTTACACTTCTTTCCGATTTGGGGCAATTCCGCTGCGATAAGCAGACGATCGAGCCAAGGGGTTTCGGTGTCTTTCTCGAAGGAATGAGCGACCCGCCTGGAAATCACTTTCAGCTTTCCCAGTACGCAGAGGTGATCGGTGTATCCCTCGAACAGAGCAGAACCGAGCAGCGGCCTCTGGAGCAGTCCTATGCTGCCGTTTTTCAACGTGATTAACGAAGCTGCAAGGTTCCCGCTATCTACGGTGGAGATGAAGCGCGGGCTCAACGCCTGCAACGTTCGCGTGTCATACCAGTTGAACAAGTGGCCGCGCTGGCGCGGCAAATTTATCACCGTACTCATTGTAGCCATCGTCTGCGTGATGAATTCCGGAACCGTCAGGTATCCGAACTCACACGCAACCTGGCGCGCATTCAACAGCAATCCCAGATTGGTGGGCGATATGCGGGCCGCGACTTTAGGCGGATCTTCTTGAATGTTGTCGGGAACAAGCCAATTGTGTTCCTGGTTGCAATAGGCCGCAAAATAGCGCCAGGTGTAAAGCGCGGCATGGCGCAAGAACCGGCGGTCTTGAGGGTCCGAGGCTTTCTGCGACTGTCGGGGAGAGCGGTTTAGCCATGACGACACCGGTTTGCTGCATACCCAAAGCAGGAGTATTGGTAGCGCCGCTCCGAATGAATGGCGAGGCGAGAAATATACGATCACACCGATAATGAGGGCCACAACGGGTGTCCAGTTCAGCAAGACATCCACGAATGTGCGCTTTCCGGTGCCCATCTCGGCCTGGGCCGCCGTCTCCCACTCCAGCAAGCGCTGCCTCGAGACCATGCGGCGATGGAAGGTGCGAAACACCGCATCGACGGACAACAGTGTTTGATGGGCCAGGAATGTGAGCGCGAGAAACTCGTTCACCATAGCGGTGCCGAGCCCCACGAAGGCTTCGCGGATGGGAGCAAGCCGGCGTGACATCAGGCCACGCGTGACAGCGAACACAAACTCGAACCAGGGTGGAACGAAGAGAATTGCAATCGTGACCAGTGTCCAGTAGACCGACCGGCCCGGCAACGCCGTCCATCCCAGCACCAGGAGGAGAAAAATCGCCAGTTCCACCAGACTGCGGCGCAAGTTATCGAAAATTTTCCAGCGCGAGACGAACGAAATGGGATTGCGAACACAACGTCCATTCTCGTCCGGCACTCGCCCGAACAGCCAGCTCACAATTTGCCAATCGCCGCGTAGCCAACGATGCTTGCGGCGGTTGTAGGCGCTATAGTGTGATGGATAATCGTCTATGACCTCAACGTCGCTGACTAATCCGGCGCGGGCGTAGGCTCCCTCAATCAAATCGTGGCTGAGCAGGGCGTTGCGGGGAAAGCGATGCTCCAACACCTGGTAAAGAGTCTCAACCTCGTAGATGCCCTTTCCGGTGAAGATGCCCTCACCGTTGAGGTCCTGATAGACATCGGAGATGGCCCGCGAGTAAATATCGAACCCAGTCTGGCCGGAGTAAATGCTCGCCAACCGGGACTGTGCCGCACTGGTTACACTAATGCCCACGCGCGGTTGCAATATCCCATAGCCGGCAGTGACGATGTTGGCGCGCGGATCGATGATTGCCTGGTTCAACGGATGAGCCAGGGCCCCCACCAGACGATGGGCGGTGCCGCGTGGCAACTCGGTGTCCGAGTCCAAGGTTAGAACGAAACGCACCCGCCCAAGAAGCGAAAGATCACCCACCTTGACCGGAAAACTGTCATACGTTCCTTTTATGAGCCGATTGAAATCGAGCAACTTGCCGCGCTTACGCTCCCACCCCATCCAGACGCCCTCACTCGGGTTGTAGACCCGATGCCGATGGAACAACGAGAATGTGCCGACCCGGTTGGCGGCATATTTTTCGTTGAGCTCCCCAATCAACTGCTGGCACAGATCCACCAGGGGATCGTCGTGATTGGGCGCCTCGGCGGAATCGGGCAAGTCGGTGAGCAAGGCAAAATGCAAGTTTGGACTGGTGTTGCCGAGGTATCGCACTTCCAGGTCCTCTACGAGGCGGTGGACCTGCTTCTCACTCAACAGAATTGTGGGAACCACGACCATAGTCACGCAGTCGTCTGGAATGCCTTCGCAGAAGTCCAGCTTGGGAAGGATTCGAGGATGCAGCAGCGCGGTGGTGAGATAGTTCATTACCTCCACTGCGCTTTGGCTGCATGGAAGTAGAAGCAACAGAATGGCGAGAATCCTCCCGTAAAACGTATTGAAAGCGTTATAAACCGGGCTCATGATCGCCAGAACTATCAACAGCGTGAGAATTTCAATCCCGCCAAGATAGAACTCTTCGGGATGGCGCCGTAGAAATGCCTGCACGCGTTCTCCGAAGGGAAGCCGCACCCCCGCCCGACGCCGCAGTTCGTCTGCACCTTCTCCAATCAGGTAATAGCCGACATGCGACTTGCGTTGCGTCAGCCGCGGATCCAACTCCCGATGCTTCTTCGCATCGCTCGCGAAGTCCACGGCAAGCTGCGCAATTTCCAGCTCCGAACAGTCCGAATGTTCGGCGAAATGCGCCACGGTATGCCGGTAAAGCTCCCGGCTTTGGAAATCCATACGCGAGTAGGCGCCCGCAGGATCGGCGGCCAGTATGCGCTCAAAGGCGATTAACTTTTCCAGCAACTCTTTCCATGGAGCTTCGGTCAAATGACGCAAACTAGTGATCAACTCGCTTATATGTTGCGGAGAATCTGCGTTTGCCAGTGCCTTCTCAGTGCGTTTCGTGAGTTCTTCCAGGAGCACCAGTTTCAGAGCGGGCACGATCAGGGAGAGCTCGTGCATGTTGAAGGGCGCAACCGTCTGGAAGGCTTCCGCACAAGTAGCAAAGGCGTGGTCGGAATAACGGTATTCAACCGAGAGGAGCAAATCCGATGCGGCAGCGATCACCCGTGGCATGATGGTTTTGTCTGGCGTGCGAACGTGGGGAACTCGCCGCAAGGCACCGGTTGACTCCTGCAACTCCCTTTGCACCGCGCGTATCAGGCGCAAGTTGTCGTCCAGCCAGTGCAGGTCTTCCGAAACACTGGGTTCGGACGAAACGCGGGCGTCGACTGCTGCTAAAACTGCGTCCAGGTTGCGGGTCAGGCGTTTGAGGAGTTCCTCGAAATAAGTGGATTCGTCGACTGCCGGGAGCCAAACCAACCCGCGCGCCCACTGTTGAGCGCGCTCCGACAGAGCCGTGTCGTGCGACGGCGTTTCGACCATGGTGGCGTCCACCTGGTCGGTCATTTCCGTCAGCTCTGTCAGCACGCCGCGATAGTTGTTATTGGCCATGGTGAAAGTTTTCCGGGCAATTTCTCAGCGATAGCTGGAAGCCTGCATTTCAAACATTTCCGCATAGGAGCCGCCGAGCGCTATCAATTGCTCATGACTGCCGTCTTCCGCAATCTGTCCATCGGCGAGCACCACAATCCGGTCGGCCATCCGCACCGTTGAAAATCGGTGCGAGATGAACAGCGCCATCTTGCCTTCCGTCAGTTCCGCGAAACGCTCAAACACCGCATACTCACTGCGCGCATCGAGCGCGGCGGTTGGCTCGTCCAGGATAAGTAACTGTGCATCGCGTAAATACGCTCTCGCCAGTGCCAGCTTTTGCCACTCACCACCCGAGAGATCGACGCCGGTCTCGAAACGCCGTCCCAGCATCTGCTCGTAACTGCCCGCCAGTCTGGCAATTACTTCATCCGCAAGACTCTTATTGGCAGCCATTTGGATTGCCGCGATGTCCTCAATTTCTTCGATGCGTCCTACGGCCACGTTCTCGCGCGCCGTCATCTCATAACGCATGAAATCTTGAAAGATGACGCCGATTTCACGGTAAAGGTCTTCCAGGCTGTACTCGCGCAGATCGACTCCGTCGAGCAAAACCTGCCCTTCTGTGGGGTCGTAGAGCCGGGTAATCAGCTTGACGATCGTCGTCTTACCTTGACCGTTCTCGCCGATAAGCGCCACGCGTTCGCCGGGGTGCAATGTGAAGTTCAGGTCCTTCAGGATCAGCCGGGAGCTGCCCGGGTAGGCAAACGACACATTACGAAATTCGAAGCCGCACATGACTGGCCGCGGGGCTGGAAGCGCATCGGGCTTGGAGCGGATCGTCGGCTGCATCTCAAAAAATGCCAGCAGGTCGGTCAGAAAGAGCGCCTGGTCTGCGACGCCCGACAACGTGGAGAAGATCTGCTGGATGTTGGTGCTGGCCTGCAAAATCGCGCCCGCCAGAAAATACAGCGAACCAATACTGAGCGCTCCGGTTACTGTCTTCCAAATTACATAGACATAGGCCGCGTAGTATCCGAGGGACCCTACGATCGACAGCAAAGCGCCCGCCATTAGTTTGCGCTTCGATAGCGAAACGTTCTCTTCGTAGACCTGGTCGGAGAGCCGTGTGAAGCGTTCCGTGAGGAATTTGCTCAGCCCGAAAAGCTTCAACTCCTTGGCTGCTTCCTTGCTGCCGCCCAGCACGCGCAGGTAATCAAGTTGGCGCCGCACTGGCGTCTGGCGAAAATTCTTGGCATAGCCAAGAAAAGCAAAGTGGCTTTCGCCGACGAAGGCTGGAAGAACACCCGCAATCAACAGCAGCAGGAGCCAGGGCGAGAAGTAGATGATGGAAGCCGAAAGCGTGATGGTTGTGATGACTTGTTGGATCAGCCGGCCAAGCATTTGAATCATGGCCAGCCGGTCGGTGGCCTGTACCCGGGCGCGCTCCAAGCGGTCGTAGAAGACAGGATCCTCGTATGCGATTACGTCGAGTTCGGCCGCGTGCTTCATTACCTGAATGCTCACGTGCCGGGTGTACTTATCGCCTAGCAGCGAGTCGAGGTAATCGATGACGCGGGTAACTACGTTGCCCAGAACCGCAATGAGGAACTCGGCTGCCACCAGCCACCACAGCCGGGTCGGAAGTGGCAGGTGCCGCGTGAGAACGGTGACGATGGAATCGATGATCAGCTTGCTGACATAGAGCAGTGCCAGGGGCTGTAGGGCGCTAATCAGCCGAAAAACCAGACCCAGGGTAACCACCAGGGGGCCAGAACGCCATACGATGGCGAGCACTGGCGGCAGATTGCGCAAGGCCGACATGCGCTCGCGCCAAGCCTTCCCGAAGTTGTTTTTCCCCTGAGTCATTCGTCCAGCGTTATCGGTTTGACGGCTATTCGTTTGTTCTGGTTACAGGTAGAGATGTGCCCGTTAAGGGCAAGGAATACCTTAAGGAGAGATGCGAAAAAGGCAGATATAGTTTTATCAAGCACTTAGGAATAACGCGTTCCAAAATGGTGCTGGCGCGCCAGAGAATACGAAGTTCCGTGTTTCTGGCTTGGGTCGACTGTATATTTGACGGTATGATAAGAGTTTTAGGAAGCTTACGTCTCGCCCCCGAGGTACGAATGAGCCGCCTGAGTTCAGTCTTCCTTGTTTTCATTTCCGTATTCTTGACTTGTGCCGGGCTGGCACAGGACACATCTTCAACTGCTAGCGTTTCCTGTAGCTTCGACGCTGACAGGGAAGTAACGGCAGGGTTTCAAAGGATTTCGTTCAACTTGAAGAAAGGGGTATTCGGTGGACGCGATATCCCCTACGGCAAAGCTTGGGCCCCCGGCGGAAAACCGCTGACTCTCTTCACGAATTCAAACGTGGAAATCGGGGGAAAGATAGTTCCGGTGGGCGCCTATACGATGTTTGTGCTCCCTACCCAGAAGCGCTGGACGCTAATAATCTCCAAGAGCACGGACCTGACGGGAAAGTACGACGAACACCAGGACCTGGTTCGGGTGGCGATGGAATCAGGAGAACTCCCCTCGCCCGAATCTCAGTTCAACGCATCGTTTGCCCATGTCGGACCCAACCAGTGCAGCCTTCGCCTGGAACTGGCTGACAGTGGCAATTGGGTGACGTTTGAGCGGAAGTGAGATTTCGTCAGTTGCTTTCGGAATACTCTGATGTGTTGAACGCCCTCGTAGCCGCCGCTAATCTGCGAATACCGGCACTTCTTCCTTCTTGACCCTACCGCGGCTTCCGGGAAGATGGCGTACCACCCAGTCCTTGAAGTGGTCCATGTAGAGATAGACGACGGGCGTCGTGTACAAGGTCAGCGCCTGGCTGACGATGAGTCCGCCGACGATCGCGATACCAAGTGGGCGGCGGACCTCAGAACCAACTCCTCTACCAAACGCCAGCGGGACTGCGCCCAGCATGGCTGCCATTGTGGTCATCATGATGGGACGGAAGCGGATGAGGGCCGCTTCGTGGATTGCCTCCTCGGCGCTCTTGCCGGTGCGCTCCACTTCCAAAGCAAAATCAATCATGATGATGGCGTTCTTCTTCACGATGCCAATGAGCAGGATTATGCCAATCAGGGCAATCACATCGAGTTGCATGTGGAAGAGTAACAGGGCCAGCAGAGCGCCTGTCCCCGCCGAAGGCAGCGTGGAAAGAATCGTAAAGGGATGGATGAAGCTTTCGTAAAGCATTCCGAGCACGATGTAAACGGCAAACAGGGCCGCCAGAAGCAAGATGGGTTCCGACGACAGCGAATCTTGGAAGGCGGCGGCCGTTCCCTGGAAGCTGCCGTGAATCGTCGCCGGTATGCGCATCTGCAATTCTGCGTCGGAGATGGCCCGCGTCGCAGTCCCCAAATCCCCGCCCGGAGCCAAGTTGAACGAGATCGTTACCGCTGGAAATTGTCCCTGGTGGTTGACCGCCAGGGAGGTGGTCGCCTGTCCGAAGTGAGCAAAGGCTGACAGCGGGACCTGTGCGCCCTGACTGGTGATGACGTACACGCTCTTCAAGGCATCCGGAGTCAGCTGATAGCGAGGATCAACCTCCAGTACCACGTGGTACTGGTTCAAAGTCCGGTAGATGGTGGAAATTTGGCGCTGCCCGAAGGCGTCATAGAGAATGTTGTCAATCTGCGATGGAGTAATTCCCAAACGTGAAGCGGTGTCGCGATCGACGATTACATTTTCCTCCAACCCGCTGACTTGCTGATCACTGTTCACGTCCTTCAGTTGGGGAATCTTGCGGAGCGTCTGCAGGAGCTTAGGCGCCCACTCATACAGTTCTGTCAGGTTCTCGCCAGAGAGCGTGTACTGGAACTGCGCGTTGGACTGGCGTCCGCCGATCTGCAGATCCTGCACTCCCTGGAAATACAATGTCGCACCGGGAATGTGCGCCAACTTGGGACGAAGCCGCGCAATTACCTGGTCCACGCTGACCTTGCGTACCGACAGGGGCTTGAGGGTCACGAACATACGTCCCTGATTCTGGGCCGCGTTGCCGCCTACGAAAGCCAGAACGTTTTCGATCGCAGGATCCTGCTTCACAATGCGGATGAACTGGTTGGTTTTGGCGTTCATGTCCTGGAACGAGAACGTCCTGGTCGCCCATGATGGTACCGGTCATGCGGCCAGTGTCTTGCTGCGGGAAAAATCCTTTGGGAACAATGATATACAGCCAAACGTTCACCACGACCATGAGGATGGCGAGGGCGAAGGTAAATCGCTTGTGGCGTAGTACCCAGCCTACCGTCGTCTGATAGGTGCGAGTCATCCACTGCCATCCGCGCTCGCTCACGCGATACAACGACCCGTGACGGCCGGCGTCGTGGGGCTTCAGGAAGCGGGCGCACAGCATGGGCGTGGTGGTCAGAGAGACCACCAACGACACTGCAATGGCAGCGCTCAGGGTCACGGCGAATTCGCGGAACAGCCGTCCCACGATGCCGCCCATCAGCAGAATCGGAATGAACACCGCGATCAAAGAAGTGCTCATCGAGATTACAGTGAAGCCGATTTCGCGTGCGCCCAGCAGGGCAGCCTGGTAGGGCTTCATCCCCCCTTCCACGTGGCGCATCACGTTTTCCAGCACCACGATGGCATCGTCTACCACAAATCCCGTGGAAATGGTGAGCGCCATCAGCGAGAGATTGTTCAGGGAAAATCCGCACAGGTACATGATCCCGAACGTGCCCACGATGGCCAGCGGCACGGCTACGCTGGGAATTACAGTGGCACGCACTTCGCGCAGAAAGACGAACACCACCAGCGTCACCAGGATGACGGAAATAATCAAGGTGCGCTGAACGTCGGCCACCGAGGCCCGCACCGTCGTGGTACGGTCGAGGCCAACCACCAGGTTGATACTGGCCGGAAGCGAAGCCTTCAGGAAGGGCAGCGCCGCAATCACACGATCGGCGGTGGCGATCATGTTCGCACCCGGCTGGCGAAAGATGACTACCAGTACGCTGGGCTTGCCGTTAAAGCTGCCCGCGTTGTTGATGTTGGAGAAGGAGTCCTGCACATCGGCGACGTCGCTCAACCTGACCGCGGCGCCGTTTCTGTAAGCGACGACGATTGGTCTGTAGTCCGCCGCTTTCTTGAGTTGGTCGTTGGCCCTGACCATCCAGACTTTGTTCCCGTTTTCAAGAGACCCTTTGGCGACATTGACGTTCTGCGCCGCCACCGCAGCCCGCACTGCGTCCAGGCCGACATTGAGCTTGTTCAGGAGATTAGGATTCGCCTCGATGCGTACCGCAGGCTGCGATGAGCCCCATACGAATACCTGGCCAACGCCCTCAACCTGCGCCAGCTTCTGGCCCATGATGGAGTCGGCCGCGTCGTACATCTGGTCCTGCGTCATCGCGTCGGACGTCAACACCAGAATCATGACGGGAGCGTCGGCGGGATTGATCTTGCGATAAGTCGGGTTGCTGGGCAGATCGGCAGGCAGGTATCCGCGTGCTGCATTGATGGCAGCCTGCACGTCACGCGCTGCCGCGTCAATGTTGCGGTCCAGGTCGAATTGCATGGTGACGCCGGTGGAACCCAGTTGGCTCGACGAGGTCATCTGGTTGATGCCGGCGATGCGGCCGAACTGCCGCTCCAGTGGAGTTGCCACCGAGGATGCCATGGTCTCAGGACTGGCGCCCGGCAGACTGGCGCCGACAGAAATGACGGGAAAATCGATCTGCGGCAAGGGCGCGACCGGAAGCTGCAGGTAGGCCAGCGCGCCGGCAAGAAGTAGAGCTGCGGTCAGCAAAGTGGTTGCAACCGGGCGCTCGATCGCTGGTGCGGAGATGTTCATTGCCTAATCTCCGGTGGCCTCAGCCGGTTTAGGCGCGCGCAAATGCCGCAGCGCTTCCCCCAGCCGATCGAACCACAGATAGACCACTGGGGTGGTGTACAGAGTCAACAGCTGGCTGACCAGGAGGCCACCGATGATGGTCACGCCCAATGGGCGGCGCAGCTCGGAACCGGTTCCGGATCCCAGTGCCAGTGGCACGGCGCCAAATAGGGCCGCGAAGGTAGTCATCATGATAGGACGGAAGCGCAACAAACACGCCTCGTAAATGGCGTCGACGGGCTTCTTGCCTTCTTTGCGCTCCGCTTCAAGAGCGAAGTCGATCATCATGATGGCATTCTTCTTCACGATGCCGATCAGCAGGATGATACCGATCAAAGCCATAACGCCCAGGTCCATATGAAACAACGTCAGGGCCAGGATGGCACCCACCCCGGCTGAGGGCAGCGTGGAGAGAATGGTGATGGGATGAATGTAGCTCTCGTACAAAACTCCCAGCACGATATACACCGTAATGATGGCGGCCAGAATCAACCACCCTTCATTCGCCAGCGAAGCCTGAAAGGCCCGCGCCGTGCCTTGGAAAGCCACCTGGATACTTGGCGGCAATCCAATTTCGGCGGCGGCCCCGTCAATCGCCTTTACCGCCTCACCCAGCGAGGCGCCGTTGCCAAGATTGAAAGAAATCGTCACCGCCGGAAACTGCCCCTGGTGATTGATGGTCAAAGGTCCGGTAGTGGTCTCGAAGTGCGCAATCGCGCTCAACGGCACCTGCTGCGCGGTGGCTCCCAACACGCCGGTGCTGGGGGTGTTCGCCACGGGAGCGTTCCCACCCTGGGTTGCGGGACTTTGTCCGCCACCGGCGGGCACATAGATATTCTTCAGCGAATCGGGATCGGCACGGAAGCTGGGATCGACTTCGAGCACCACGTGGTATTGATTCAACTGGGTGAACATGATCGAAACCAGGCGCTGGCCGAAGGCGTCATACAGCGTGTTGTCAATCGCGCTGGTAGTCACACCCAATCGCGATGCGGTGGCGCGATCAATTACCAGATTGGCTTGCGCGGCCAGGTTTTGCTGGTCGGTAGCGATGTCGCGCAGCTCCGGCAGTGTCTTCAACCTCGCCATTAACTTCGTCGTCCACGATGCCAGCTCGTTAGGATCGGCGTCTTCCAGGCTGAACTGATATTGCGTGCGGCTTACACGGTCTTCCACGGTAAGGTCCTGCACTGGCTGCATGTACAGGGTGATGCCTTCCACCCCCGCCACCTCTTGCTGCAACCGTTGCATAATGGCGGTAATGTCATCCGTGCGTTGATCCTTCGCCTTGAGATTGATCTGCATGCGGCCGCTGTTGGGCGTCGTGTTGGTGCCATCCACTCCGATAAACGAGGAGAGGCTCTCGAACGTCCTTGTCCTTCAGGATCGCCGTCGCCAATTCGCGCTGCCGATCCGACATGGCAGAAAAGGAAATGCTCTCCGGCGCATCGGTAATGCCCATGATCACGCCCGTGTCCTGCACCGGGAAGAAGCCCTTGGGCACCATGATGTACATAAAAATCGTGGCCACCAGGGTCCCGATGGTGATCAGCAAAGTCACGGTTTGATGCTTCAGGACGAACTTCACCGTGCGGCCATAGAACGCGATGGTGTTGCTGAAGGCACGCTCTGACCATTTGTAGAAGCGTCCGTGCTTCGCCTCGTCCTTATGGCGCAGCAGCAGCGAGCACATCATCGGAGTCAGGGTCAGCGAAATGATCGCCGAGAAGAGAATGGTTACACTCAGCGTCACCGCGAACTCGCGGAAGAGCCGCCCCACGATGTCGCCCATGAAGAGCAGGGGAATGAGCACGGCGATCAGCGAGACCGTCAACGAAACGATGGTGAAGCCGATCTGTGCGGAACCCTGTAGCGCTGCTTCCAGCGGAGTGTGGCCTTCTTCAATGTAGCGCTCGATGTTCTCGATCATCACAATGGCGTCGTCAACCACGAAGCCGGTGGAGATGGTCAAGGCCATCAACGAGAGGTTGTCGAGGGAATAGCCGAGCAGGTACATCACCCCGAAAGTGCCCACCAGCGACAGCGGCAAGGCGACACTGGGAATAACGGTCGCAGCCAGCGTACGCAGGAAAATGAAGATGACCAACACCACCAGCACGATGGTGAGCATCATTTCGTACTGAACATCCTTGACGCTGGCGCGGATGGTGTTAGTGCGATCCGTCAAGACCGTGACCTTCACCGAGGCGGGCAAGTTCGATTGCAACTGTTTCAGCCGCAGCTTGATGCTGTCCACAACCTTGATGATGTTGGCGCCAGGCTGCCGCTGAATGTTCAGGATGACCGCCGGCGTGTTGTTCATCCAGGCCGCTTGGTTTACATTCTCCGGGCCCGTGACTACCGAAGCAACGTCTGACATGCGCACCGGATTGCCGTTCTTGTAGGCCACGATGGTATCGGCGTAACCCTGCGGACTTAGCAACTGGTCATTCGCGCCGATGGTGAAAGCCTGCCGGTTGTCTTGCAGCTGTCCCTTCGCCTGATCGACATTTACCTGGGCGATGACCGTGCGCAGTTGCTCCAGGCTCATACCGTATGAGGCCAATGCCGTTGGGTTTGCCATGATGCGGACCGCGGGCTTTTGCCCACCGCTGATGCTTACCAGACCAACTCCGGGCAACTGGGAGATCTTTTGTGCGAAGGTCGTGTCCGCCAGATCTTCCACCTGCGGAAGCGGCATACTGTCAGAGGTCATCGCCAGGGTCAGGATGGGCGCATCGGCTGGATTAACCTTGCTGTAGATCGGCGGAGTCGGCAGATCGGCAGGAAGGTAAGTCTGCGCAGAATTGATTGCCGCCTGCACCTCCTGCTCGGCGACATCAATATTTTCCTCCAGGGTGAATTGCAAGGTAACAACCGACGCTCCGAACGAACTGCTTGAAGTCATCTGGCTGAGACCAGGGAGTTCGCCGAACTGGCGCTCCAGCGGCGCCGTGATCGAAGACGCGGTCACATCGGGACTGGCGCCCGGGTAAAAGGTCACCACCTGTATCGTCGGATAGTCCACCTGCGGAAGGGCGGAGATGGGTAGTTGCCGGTAGGCGACGATGCCCACTAACAGCAACCCCGTCATCAGCAGCGAGGTAGCAATGGGCCGAAGAATAAATGGCCGCGAGATGCTCATGTCTGCGATCCGATATTGCCGCTGTTCTGGTTCTGACGGGCGGGTGCCTGCGGGGCCACTCGGCTTCCCACTTGCAGCTTCTCTTGCCCATCGGTGACTACTTTGTCGCCGGCTTGCAGGCCCGAGGTAATCACAGCCGTGCTTCCTTGGGTGAGAGCGACCTGCAGCGCCTTCATCTGCACTGTATTGTTGGCATCCACTACGTAGGCGAACGTGCCGTCGGGACCGCGCTGCAAGGCAGCGGCCGGCACCGTGATCGCGTTTTTGCGGACCTCCAGCAGCAGATGAGCATTGACGAATTGACTAGGCCACAGATTGTTGTCGGGATTGTCGAAGACCGCCTTCAACTTAACGGTACCGGTCGTCGGATCAATCTGGTTGTCGATGGTCAGCAGTTTTCCGGTAGACAGCTTGGTCTTGTCGTCACTGCTATAGGCGTCCACCTCCAATGCGCCCTGGCGCATGTGGTCGCGGACTTGCTGCAACTGGTCTTCGGGAATCGTGAATATCACGGCGATGGGATGAAGCTGCGTGATCACCAGCATGGCGGTTCCACCCGCGGCCGTGACGTAATTGCCCGGATCGACCTGGCGCAGTCCGACACGTCCGTCAATGGGAGACTTGATATAGCAGTAGGTCAGGTTTAGCTGGGCATTCTGAATGGCGGCCTTGTCGGAGGCGATGGTGCCTTCGTAGGTGCCGAACGACGCTTGCAGGGTGTCCAGGTCCTGCTTGGCGATGACCCCTTGTTCGTAGAGCACCTTGTTGCGCTCGTATTGCGCTTTGGCGTTGGTCAACTGCGCTTCGTCTTTCTGCAGGTTGGCCTGCGCTTGTGCCAGGGCAACCTCATAGGGACGCGGATCAATGACAAGCAGGGTCTCGCCCTTCTTCACGTCCTGGCCCTCGCGAAAGTTAACCTCCATGATCTGTCCATCGATACGGGTCTTCAGCGAAACCGTATAGAAGGCGTCGACCGAACCTAGTCCGTTGAGATAGACATTAAAATCGCCCTGCTGGACGGTAGCAACTCCGACTGGAATCGCCGGCGGCGGGGTATTAGCTTTCGCGCCCTTCGCCTGCTGTGAACTGCAGCCCGCAAGGGCCAGGCAAATCGCCAACGTCAGGCCCAGCCCCCAGAATGCTCGTGTCTTCACTAACTCCTCCTGAATAAGGCGACGCCATCCCTGTAGAGAGATGCAATCACCCTCGCCCTCGCCGCACAGATGCAACTCGGCCCGTGCGTTGCAGTACTATTAGCTCATATTATTAGACCGGATGGGGGTAAGGGCAGCCGTGAAGGAAAGTTAAGATTTGTGAAGGACAGCAATCCATCCCGAAACAATTCTTCACCGCAGGGGCGCGCGGGGAAGAGCAGAATGAATCCGGTGAACCGTCTGCTCATCATCGATGACGACCACGGGCTGGTGAATCTGCTGAAACGCTTCCTGGAAGGCGAAGGCTTTCGCGTGGACGCAGCCTACGATCAAGCCTCGGGCTTGAGCGCCGCTTTATCCAACGACCATGAGTTGATCATCCTTGACGTGATGCTGCCTGGCGGGACGGGATTTGAGTTGCTCAAGTCATTGCGCTTGCAGTCGTCGGTTCCGGTGCTTCTGTTGACTGCAAGGGGAGAAGCAGTGGACCGGATCCTTGGCCTTGAAATCGGCGCCGATGACTATCTGGCCAAGCCTTTCGACCCTCGCGAGCTGGTGGCCAGGATTCGCGCCATATTTCGCAGGACGCGCGAACCCGTGCCAGCCTCGCCAGCTCGCACCGATCACGACGAAGTGCTCACGGTGGGCGACATCAGCATGTCGGTCGGAACGCGTACGGTCACCTGTTCGAACACGTCGGTCGATCTCACTTCTGTGGAGTTCAATGTTCTGGAATTGCTGCTGCGCAACGCCGGCAGCGTTGTCACCCGCGAGCAAATTGCCGAGGTGGCTCTGGGGCGGCCGTTGAATATATTCGACCGCAGCGTCGATGTTCACGTCAGCCGGTTGCGCAAGAAGCTGGGGGCGTGCCCCGGCACCGATGAGTTGATCCGGCCGATTCGCGGAACCGGCTATTTTCTGGCCTCAAAAGCGCCGGAGAAGAGCAGGATATGAACCGGCGCCTGTTCTGGAAAATTTTCCTGCCCTTCTGGCTTGCGCAAGCCGTCCTGCTGGGGGCGCTGTATCTGCGCATTCATTACCGCATCTCTTCCGAGCATCCATGGTGGATCCAGCCGGAACGCCGCGAAATGCCGGTGCTGGCCGACTATGCGGCAAAAGTATACGAGCTACAAGGCCAGGAGGGACTGGCGCCGTTACTCGAAAGTCTGTCGCTGCAGAATCGCTCGAAGTTTTGGCTGGTCGATGCGGGCGGCAGCGAACTTTCGGGACGTGCGATTCCCGAACGCGTTCTTCGCGATGCCGCGGCCGCAGAGAAATCGGAAGGCCTGCATCATTCCTTTGAAGCCAACGTCTTGGCAGCCCCGGTCGCGACAGCCAAGGGACGCTACGTTCTCATCGCCGAGCTTGTTCCCCCCAAACTCTCGGAACGTGTGCCCGGAGACATCCTGTGGACCTTGAAACTCGGCACCGTTTTGTCGGCCGTCATCTGTTTCCTGATCGCACACTACTTGAGTAAGCCCATCGAACGCTTGCGCGACGCAACCCACGAACTAGCACGCGGGAACCTCGACATCCGGGCGGGAGATAACCTGGGCAATCGTCGCGACGAAATTGCTGACCTGGTTCGCGATTTCGATTCCATGGCGGGCGAGTTGCGCACTCTGATCCAAAGTGAACGGAACCTGTTAAGTGGCGTATCGCATGAACTGCGGTCACCCATTGCACGCATAAGGCTGGCATTAACCCTGGCACGCGATGCCGACAAAGATGAACGCATGGAGATGCTCGATCGCATCGAGCAAGACACCATCCAACTGGATTCCCTGCTGGAGCAAATTCTTACCGTAGCGCGGCTGGAGAGTGGACAGCACAAGCCCCGATTCGAACCGGTGTCGCTGAACGACATCGTGGACGACGTGCTCCATGACGCCAACTTTGAGGCCGCTGCCACCGATGCGACCATAGCCTTTGAGGGCGAGAATGACGTCGAGGTAAATGGCGATGCCGGACTGTTACGCAGCGCCGTTGAAAACATCGTTCGCAACGCCATCTTTTATTCCGGCCAGGGCGGCAAGGTCGAGGTCCGATTGAGCCAGGAGGATGGCACCGCGCTTGTTACCGTCCGCGACAATGGTCCCGGAGTTCCCGAAAGCGCTCTTCCGCTGTTATTCAAGCCCTTTTATCGGGTGGACGATTCGCGCGGAACTACCACAGGCGGGATGGGACTTGGGCTTGCAATCGTGCGTAATGCCGCACTCGCACATGGCGGCAGCGTCTCCGCGAAAAACGTCGTACCGCACGGCCTCGAGTTGGAACTGCGCCTGCCGATCCTCTCGTCTTACCCCGGCGATGCCTCCCGCACTCGGCAAGATGTGCGGCTACCGGTGCGGCCTTAGCGCGCTGAGCGGCGAGTCCCGGCGCGCGAATTGCAGCACTCTATTTGTGCAGCTCACCGATATAGACTGCAAACGGCTCCAGTACAAGCTGCTTGACGGAAGAAGCGCTGTGCAACGACGGCTGAGTGGTCAGCAGGGTCTTCACTGCGCCCGAACTAAAGCCCTCCTTCGTCAGATCAAAACTCACTTTCTGCGGACTCGCTGACATATTGATCACGACCAGGGCCGCATCGTCCTGCGAACGCCGAAGGTACGACAACACGTTGGGATCGTCCCGGTTCACTGCGACGTAGTCGCCGTCAAGCAGTGCCTTATCGTGATGTCGCAACGCCAGCAGCCCCTTGTACCAGTTCAGAATCGAGTTCGGGTCCTTCATTTCGTCGGCAACGTTGTGCGTCATGTAGGTGGGAGGAACCGGAAGCCACGGAGTTCCCGTCGTGAAGCCGGCGTTAGCAGTCTCATCCCACTGCATGGGAGTGCGCTCCCCGTCGCGCCCGATCTCATTGGGCCACCCTGTCCGGCCTATGGGGTCCTTCACGTCTTGCCTGCGCTTAGGATTATTGTTCTGCATTCCAATCTCTTCGCCGTAATACATGATGGGCGTGCCGCGCAAGGTGAGATACATCGCGGCCATGTCCTTCGCGATCTGGTCGTTGTGCTGGCCATCGCCGTAACGGTTCCAGGAACGGACGATGTCGTGATTGCCGACGACGTACGTGGGCCACTCGCCCGAGGCATCGATGGCTGCGATGTGCTGGCGGAACACCGGCGCAGAAAACTTGAGCTTGGTCAGCATCAGGTCCATCGGCATCTGAAGTTCGTCATGATTCGCGCCGTAGTACCGCTTTAACTGCGCGACATTGTCGGTCCAGGTTTCGCCAATCAGGACTGCCCCGTAAGGGTCGGCGACCTTGCGCAGCGCCTTTAGCACGTCATGGACCTCAGGTAGATTGTCGTTGTACTTGTTCTCCATATTAGGGTCGCCATAAGCATTCCTTCCCGGACGCAGTGGGTTGTCCTTCAGGTTGGGATCTTCAAAGAGTGTGTCCACAGCGTCCAGACGAAAGCCGGCTACTCCGCGCTTGTACCACCACTCAGAAGTCCCGTACATTGCATTGGCCACCGCTGGATTCCGCCAATTCAAGTCAGGTTGTTGCGGATAAAAGAAGTGGTAGTAATACTGCCTGGTCTTGCCGTCCCATTGCCATGCCAGTCCGCCAAAGAGTGAGACCCAGTTGTTCGGAGGCTGGTGCGGCCCCTTGCCATCGCGCCAGATGTACCAGTCGCGCTTAGGTGAGGTGCGCGATGAGCGCGAATCGATGAACCACGGGTGCTGGTCGGAAGTGTGGTTCACCACGAAATCAAGGAGGATTTTGACGCCGTGCTCCTGACCCAACTTTTCCAAACGATCGAAATCTGCGAGGGTGCCGTAAGTTTTGTCAATATCCTCGTAGTTGGACACATCGTATCCGAAGTCCACTTGCGGAGAAGGGAAGCACGGCGTAATCCAGATTGCATCTACGCCCAGCGCGTGGAGGTAGTCCAGCTTTGAGGCGATGCCGTTCAAATCGCCATAGCCGTCGCCATTGCTGTCGGCGAAGCTGCGCGGATAGATCTCGTAAAAAACGGCGTGCTGCCACCACGGATGCCCTTCGGCATCCGCGGATTTCTGAGCATGAACAAACGTTGGTATAAGTCCGAAGCCGGCGAGCCATATCAGCAGTCGTGCTGCAATTCTGAGCATCGAAAGTTCCCTTCAGATCGTGATAGTGGCATATTCCTTGGACATCCATTGCTCCGTCAACTCGGGATACGGGTGAGCACGAGCGAAGTATATCGATTGGTGCGATGTACCGAGGCGGTGCCGCGTGGCCTGCGGGCGAAAGATTTGCGTTACGGAGAGGCCTGGAGTCACTCCTGGTGTCACCGTTGCAACAGGGGCAGCGACTCTACCGCTAGTGGGCAAAGTCGGGGAAAGAGGAGGACGGCAGAGAGGCAGGGATCTTCTGCAGTGAAAACACAAAAAAGGGTCTACAGACTAATGGTTTGCATCGTGGACTTTGTGGGTCCTAGGAAGACCGCAGATGCAACAAGTACGAAAACCAGCAGTGGGCTGGAACGAGTGTGGATTGTCTGATCCACGCCGAGACAGTTGCTCTCGAACCACGTTAGCCTCTTCCACGTTTCGACTAGGCATCTTATAGCCTTCCTTTCCTCGCGAGAGTCATGTCAGCAGCACCGCGGGAAGAACATTCTCTAATCGAGCTGCTCTCGAAAACTGCCGTCTATATTTCGCGCTTTTACGAGTGCAGTGTGTCCCATAAACATGAAGAAAACAACTGCCTAGAGGTGTCGCAATAGACCACCACGTATCGGCGTTATTGATTTGGGTGCCGGCCGGCAGCGGGGATTGTTTTACGCGTTTACTTGCCTTCGTCGATATACAAGGTCAAGTCGAACTGCTCGGTTGCCTTGTTGGGTTGCACCAGTGGATTCACCTTCACATTCTGGAAACCTCGACGTTGGTAGAGGTCCGTAACCGTGCCAACCGCGGTTGCCAAGCCCGAGCAGTCGCCTCGGCGCATGTCGTCGAGCGGCAACTGCTGCTCGATTTCTTGCGCTGAAAAGACCCGTGCCCATTGCACACGAAAATTGCGCAGCTTATACCGAATACCTTGCCGGACAGTGGCATGCATCGAGGCCTGGTCGGGCGAAGCCTTCGCATTCACGACGTTCAACTGAATGTCGGACCGGATATAACAGTAGCTGTTCAGAAAATCGGTGAGGAGGTGCCTGGCACTATCCATCAACACTTCGGCAGATTCCGGCTTGCCCATCACCGAAGACTTGACCTCCTCAATCTGGGAGGTGGATAGACTATCTGCACCCTCAATGACAAATTGCGTAACGGTGATTTGCTGGTCTGCCGAGGCAAACGTCGCGCTGGAGTGGGTCACAGAACAAAGAACGATAACGACCGCGCAGAATGCCACTTCGCAAAGACGGTTCATTGCTTCTTTACCCTTTCGGCCGCTCTTATGTCCGCGATACACGGCAATTCCGGTGTCCCGTGCTTCTCGATCTTTATACTCCCCTACCCATCGACGTTCTAGTTCTAACACGACAAGTGGAACAGTGAATCTGGTACAAGACGCCGGCGGGTATTTGTATGGGGCAACCTACACAGACGGAGCGAATAACTTAGGCGTGGAGTTCAGCCTGTCACCGCCGAGCCAGTAATTGCGGCATTTCTTCCGCCCATTTTGGGAATTGAAAGAGCAGTTTCGTAATGAAACTTCTGGCACTTGGCGTGGCGGAGAGAAACAATGAGCGTGGTAGGCACCTCCCACGACATTGGCCCGTTGGCCGGTAACTCTTGGTGCTTGTGCTTTCTACTGTCAAGCCCCGGAAGAGCCCGCCCTGCGCACGAGGGCATCCGCCCAAGCGAATCGGGGTCGCATCGCGACAAACATATTTACGACCCAGTCAGCGCGTCCTCCGAACCACCACCGCAACGTTGGGAGCGGACCCGACAATGCCGCATCGGCACCTCAAGAGCAATCTCGAAAGTCTATTCGCCAGTTTCCAGGAGAAAACTCCATGCACTCCATGCGCCATGTCTTCTTAGCTATTCTCATTTTCGCCTTGTTATTTACAGTTTCGCCGTTCGCTTTTGCGCAGGTCCCGCTGCAGTTCGTTGCGGTAACTCCCTGCCGGGTGGCGGACACCCGCCTGGCCCCCGGTGCGTTCGGTGGGCCGGCGCTGCAAGGCCAGACCTCGCGCGACTTCGCCATTCCCGACAGCACTTGCAGCATTCCCAATACGGCGGCGGCGTATTCGCTGAATGTGGCCGTGGTTCCGCATGGGGGCCTGGGATATCTGACGGTGTGGCCGGCCGGACAAACGCGGCCGGTGCTGGCGACGTTGAATTCTGTCGATGGCCGGATTAAGGCGAACGCAGCTATCATTCCCGCTGGCACCAATCAGGCCATCAGTGTTTACGCCACCCAAACCACCGACGTGATTCTGGATATCGACGGCTATTTTGTGCCGGCGAGCAGCACGACGCTGGCGTTTTTCCCGCTCACCCCCTGCCGGGTGGCCGACACTCGCGGGACCAACGGGCCGCTGGGCGGGCCCTTTCTCTCGGGCCGCCTGGAGCGCATCTTCCCGGTGCTCTCCAGTTCCTGCGTGATACCCGACACGGCGCAGGCCTACTCGCTGAATTTCGCGGCCATTCCTCACGGTGGACTGGGTTACATGACGGTATGGCCCACGGGACAAACCAAGCCTTTGGTTTCGACGCTGAACGCACTCACCGGCACGGTCACGGCCAACGCGGCGATTGTGCCCGCGGGACAGCAGGGCGCCATCAGCGTGTATCCCAGCAGCGACACCGACCTGGTGATTGATGTGGACGGCTACTTCGCGCCCGCCAACTCCGGGCCGCAACCCTTGTCGCTGTATGCCCTGGCTCCGTGTCGGGTGCTGGACACGCGTCAGGGAGCAGGCGCCTTCAGCGGAACCATGGCGGTCGATGTGTTAGCCAGCACCTGCCTGGTGCCGAGCGCGCAGGCCTATGTGTTCAACGCCACGGTCGTGCCGCTGAATGGCCAGCCCCTGGGCTATCTGACGTTGTGGCCCGACGCTGAAAGCAAGCCGGTGGTGGCCACGCTCAACGCGCTGGATGGTGCGATCACTTCCAACATGGCGATTGTGCCTACGCTGAATGGCTCCATCGATGCTTACGCCACCACCCCCACGAATTTGGTGGCGGATATCTTCAGCTACTTCGCGCCGATTACGGCGCTGGGCATTACCACCACCTCGCTGCCGTCGGGAACCTTGAGCTTTGGCTACGACACGACCTTGGGCGCCAGCGGCGGCGTGCCTCCCTACACCTGGAGCATAACGTCGGGCAGCTTGCCAACGGGGCTGAATCCGCTGGCTGCCAACGGCGAGATCTCGGGCCAACCCACGATAGTGGGAACCTATCCGTTCACGGTGCAGGTTTCCGATTCGCAATCGCCGGCCGCGACCGCGTCTGCGCCGCTCAGCATCACGGTGAATGCGACCGTGACGCCATTGACGATTGTGACCACGTCGCTACCCACCGGCACGCAGAACACCGCCTACAATGCCATGCTGGCGGCCACCGGCGGAGTCACTCCCTATACCTGGAGCATCCCCAGCGGCAGCTTGCCGATGGGTTTGCATTTGAACGCGAGTACGGGAGCGATCACTGGCACGCCCAGCGGGGCGGGCATTTCCAACTTCACGGTGCAGGTCACGGATTTCCAGATGTCGACCGCGAGTGCGCCCCTGAGCATCACCATTGCCCCGGCGGTGCCGTTGAGCATCACGACCACATCGTTACCTCCTGGCACCGCGGGCACCGCCTATAGCGCAACGCTGGCGGCCACCGGCGGAGTCTATCCCTACACCTGGAGCGTCACGAGCGGCACGTTGCCGGCCGGTTTGCATTTGAATATGGGCACCGGAGCGATTACCGGCACGCCTAGTACAGCGGGAACCTCGAACTTCACCGTGCAGGCTGCCGACTCGGAGACACCGCAGGGAACCGCCAGCGCACAACTCAGCATCGTCATCAGTCCGGGAGGTAGCGGCAATCCCGGCGCTCTCAGCGGCAACTATGCATTTTACCTGAACGGCTTCAACTCCAGCAGTCAGTGGACGCTGGCGGGTAGCTTCATCTCCGACGGCCATGGCAACATCACCAGCGGTGTGGTGGATGGCAACTCGGTGACCGGGCAGCCGTTCAACACAACCGTCAGCGGCACGTATTTTATTGCGGCCAACGGCTTGAACACGCTCACCATTCAGGGGCAGTCGTTCGGACCGGTCACCTTTGCGTTTGTGCTGGACGCGTCGGCCAACGGACGAATCATCCGCTACGACGACACCACCGGCCAGGGCAGCCGCGGCTCCGGCGTCCTGCGCAAGGCCAACTCCAGCGCCTTCTCGCTGGGCGCACTGAACGGCAGCTGGGTGTTCGGGATGACTGGGGCCGGCTACTCGGGACAGCGCCAGGTTATCGTGGCCCAATTTTCCCTCGCCAACGGGAACATCAGCAACGGCTCGTGCGACGCCAACGAAGCCGGCACTTATAGCACCTGTACCTTTAACGGGGTGGTATCTGCTGTGAACTCGCAAACTGGTCGGGCCACAGCAACGACCAACAGCGATCAAGGCGTGAGCTCGGAGGCGGTCTATGTCGTCTCCGCAACCGAGTTGGTGATCGAGCAGACCGAATCGCAGCATCCGAACGCCGGTTCGATCCTGCAGCAGAGCGGCACATTCAACAACGGCTCGATGAATGGACCGGCTGTTGCCTACTCTCAATCCGTCAACACTGGGGGCGGCGAGGATGAATCGAGTGTCGTGCTTCTCAGCCTCGACGGCAATGGTCATTCCAATCTCATCGTCGGAGATTACGACGATGCCGGGGTCATCACCCAGATACCACCAGAGCAGGGAACGTACACGGTGGCTGCCAATGGGGCGGTAACCTACATCGGAGGAAGCAATCCCCCAGCGGGCTTCTTGATCAGCCAGAACAAGGCTTTCATGGTGAGCGCCGGATTCAACCCCGACTTTGTTTGGATGGAGCCGCAAACCGGCGGGCCGCTGTTCTCGAACGCGTCGATCTCCGGAACCTATGCCGGAGGCTCACTCATGCCGCTCGACTACACAAATGGCAGGAATGAAGTAGATGTGATCTCGGCAGACGGCCTCGGCACATTTATCCTAAACGAAGACAAAAGTAACTCCGGTGATTTTGGTCAAAAGCTTGGCAGCATCGGCAACTACAGCATTGCTTCGGACGGTAGAGGGACTCTATCAGGGGGCTCAGCAGTTATTTACGTGATCTCGCCCACCAAGTGGCTTGTGCTGCAGGCCAAGACGGACGCTGAGGTGGTAGTGCTTGAGCACTGAGCTTCTATAGATCGATCCCCTTGAACTTCTGGCCGGCGCCTTCGGACGCCAGCATTATCAGGGAAGGTCTGATTAAGTCCGGCGGGGACACCCTCAGGGGCTAAAGCCCCCCCGACCCCTATCAAGCATTTATGGAACGGCCTGAAGGCCGTCCCCTTCAAAGAACCCAAACTTAATCAGAGCCTCGCTAGTCTCGGTAGCGGCGCGTTCCACACTTATTGGCGGCAAGCCGAACAGTAGCCGCCCACCTCCAAGCGGGAAACCAAAATCTTGAAGTGGCAGTCTTTTTCGAACATCGACACTCCCGCGACTACGATATGTCGCCGGAGAAATTAACCGACTGAACCGGCACCGCCGATTTACGGCGCGAAGTAGCTGGAGATGTCGAGGATCAGTTGCGTAAGTCCCGACGCATACGCATCGACCTTGCCGTTGTTGCTGGGCACGATCGCCATGTTGTTGGTGATGGAGCCATCCAGCGCGTTCAGCGTCGAAACCGTTGGCCGATTGGTACCGTCGGGCCACAGCGTCAGATAACCTAGCGCGCCTACCGGCACCACCGTCGCGTTGAAGACGTACGCCTTGGCCGCCGTCGGCGGTTCGCACGGACTACCTGTCACATTAACCGGAGGATTCAGGTTCCCGGTGAACGGCTGACCGCTCCCCACGTGGCGAGTGTCGATGACCCGGCAAGGCGCCGCGGGATACAGTGACAGTCCGCCCGTGCCGGCTGGGGCGAAGTAGCCGTTGATGTCAATGATCAGGTCCGTGTCATTGCTGGGATAGACCGAAACCTTGCCACTGCTACCGGCGGGCACAATCGCCGCGTTCGCAATAATCGTTCCGGGGACATCGTTCAAGGTCGAAACTACTGGCCGCGTCTGGCCGGTGGGCCAAACCGTCAGATAGCCCAGCCCGCCGTGAGGCACGACGGAGAAATTCAGCGAATAGGCCTGGGCGCTGGAAGGAATGTTGCAGCTGGTGGCATTCAGAATGGGGAAATCGCGTTCCGTGTGACCGGGCAGGAAGGGCGGTCCCAGACCCTGGGGATAAGTACTGTTGCGCGTGTCAGCGATCCGGCAAGGTGTCAGAGGATAGAACGCCAGCGTGGAACCCGACACGGGCTCGAAGTAGCCGTTGATGTCGAGGACTATGTTGCTGGTGTTGGTGACATACACACTGACGGCCCCGTTCGTTCCCGCCGGTACGATCGCCGCGTCGGCCTTGATACGGCCATCCAGCGAGTTCAGGGTGGCGACAATCGGCCTCACCTCTCCGGTCGGCCAGATGGTCAAGAAACCCAGCGGGCCTTGCGGCACCACGGAGACATTCAGCGAGTAGGCTGCCGCAGTCGTAGGAATGTTGCAGCCACCCAATTGCGGGATGGTGAAGCTCTGGGAAGTGCCACCCTGAATCGGACCGCCGGTTAATCGCGTGTCAATCAGGCGGCACGGGGTAGCGGCAACGAATTGCTGCGCCTGGGAAAAGATGCCGTCGACCGACAAGGGTTGTGTCATGGTAACGGTGCAGGAAGACAGTGCCAACGCAGGCGCCATTCCACCCGCCAAAAGTCCATCCCTGTCCGGGAGAGGCGTTCAGTGTCACCGGCGTGCCGTAAGCATAGGTATGCGAGCAGGTCCCCGGACAGTGTATGAAGCCGTCGGTGCTGGCGACGCTCCCGTCGCCGACCACCGCGACCGTGAGCGTGACGGCGGGTTGAAAACGGAAGACCGTGCCCAGATTGTTGGCGCCGCCGGCGTAGGTTGTCCCATAGAAGGTCCCGTTGACCTCGACTAACCCTCCCTGCGGATTGGCGCCATCGGAACCCTGGAAGTTATAGAGAGTAGTGAAGTCCCCGCTGGGGCTGATTTCAAAGATGGTGCCTAGGCCGTGGGCTCCGCCGCCATTGGCGGTTCCGTAAAAGTTGCCGTCGGAAGCTTGTATCAGCGGAGCGACCACAGCGGTGCCTTCGCCGGCGGCGGCAAAGCTGTGCAGTATTGTGTATGTACCGTTAGGGGTGACCTTGAAGATCACACCCGCGTAATTGGCGCCACCGGCAGACGTCGTTCCGTAGAAGTTCCCATCACTGCCCCGCACCAGCGCCGCCGTAGGTTCCGCGCCGTCCGTGCAGTTGGTTTGCAAGCAAAAGCTGTGGAGCAAGGTGGGGTTGCCGCTGAGCGTGAGTTTGAAGACGCTGCCACAGGAACTGGCGCAGTCGGGGAGGCCGTTGCCACCGTAGAGGGCCACGCCGTAGAGCTGACCGTCCGCGCCCTGCACCAAAGTCACACGAGGGTTCACGCCATAGGTGCTGGAAAAAATGTACAGCGAAGTGAACCCCCAGCTGTTCGCCACCAGCTGCCAGAGGCCGCCGGTCGCGCCGAACCCGGCGTCGCTGGTCACCCCATAAAAGTTTCCATCATTGGCTTGCACCAGGGAGGTGGGATTGCTCCCAACCTGCGGACCGGAGCCACAACCGTAAGTAGGGTTGCAAAACTTAGCCGGCACACTCTCGCTGCCGCTGGGAGTCAGTTTGAAGATGACGCCGCCGGTCTCTCCGTTGGCGCCGGAGATGGTCACGCCGTAGAAATTCCCGTCCCTGCCTTGGATGATCTGCATCGGCTGCGCTCCGTCACCGCAGTATTGCTGCTGGCAAAAGTTGTACAGCGTGGTCAGGGTGCCGGTGGTAGTGATTTTGAAAGCCGTTCCAGCGTTAGTACTGTTTGCTCCTCCGGTGGAGGCTGTGCCGTAGAGGTTGCCGTCGGTTGCCAGCACCAGCCCAACCGAGGGGTTGGCGCCATCTGCGCCGGCAAAGTTGTGAAGCGTGGTCAAGGTCTGTGCCGGCAACGTGACCGCCGTCGCGACACAAAATGTAAAGACGATGCAGACCATTTTCCATACGCTAGATTTCTTCATACTGCCCCCTTTTAGGCTAAGACCGGGTGCAAGACTGACAGCCCTCAAGTGCGCAGTTTCTTGATTGGAAACCCGGAGAAGAGGAATGCGCCGGGATTTCCATCAGGAGAAGCGGGCGAGGTCTGCATGGAGTTCCTGCAGGGATACGAAACACTTTGCCGCACACGAACAACAATAGTTAAATAACTGGAAACCGTTTGTCCGTGAACTGCGTCACCGCTTGCGGTGACTCAGTCGGGAAGTGGCGCTTGGCTGGATTGGGGGCGGCAAGGGGCGGGGGTGAGATTTGGGGTGTTGAGGGCTGCGATCGTGCGGCTTCAGCGACAGGCGCGGAACGGGCCACGCCGACCCTGCTGACACGATCTTCTACGTGCAGAAAGGCGGTTGAAGGTAAACTGTCACTTCCGCAAACGGTGGCCCCGTCGGCGTGACGATTGTCACTGACTTGCGAGAAAAATGATGAGAATATAAATGCAAGTGTACCGACGCAAGTCTGGGCACCGCGCACGTCCCCAGAGTCGGCCTCCAATTTTTCAACCTTGCATTGCGTCGTCACGGATGCAGGAGGTCTGCCATGCGACATAAAACTGCGAGTGTATCAACCACCAAGCCTGAGGAAGGCTCGCTCGAATTGACCGAGGAGTTAATTCGTGTACGTGCGTATCGGCTTTACGAGGAACGGGGCTGTGAACACGGTCATGACCTCGAAGATTGGCTCCGAGCAGAAGCCGAAATTTTTGGAAAGAAACCCGCTGCTGCTACAGCAGGGGATACGAAAGGCGGGAGCAAGGCGGCCGGAGCGTAGAGCGCCTGTTGCTCACTTTCGTCGATTTCATCAGGGGCACTCATATGCCAGCCAGGAGGGATGTGCCCTTCAATGCGCTCTCTCCTTGGCTAAGCGTTACCAAGCCAAGCTTTTCATCACGCACGCGGTGTCACTGCTTTTCCCATCACGAAGTCTCGTGACCTCAATCACCGACTTTATTGACCAATTAGCGAGAAAATAAGTATGCGGGGGCGTAGCTTCTTCCCGGCTTTATGGAGGTGCGCTTTGACTACTCAAGTTAAACTCTCCCGCATAGCAATTAGTAAAATTCTACTTGCAACCGACTTTTCTCCTGAGTCGCAGAAGGCCCTCAAGTGCGCCATTTCTTTGGCTCAGCGTTACGATTGCAAGCTTTTCCTTACCCACGCCATTCCAGAGGATCCTTCCCTAACCGTGGGAGACGCCTCGCCAGCGTTGACCGACAATGCGCGACGCAACGCAAGAAAGAGCATGGTCGAGCTGGAACAGATGGAAGAGTTGCAGTCTTTTCCTTATGAAGTCGTGATGAAGTTCGGCGAAACCTGGGGCGTGCTCTCGCAGGCGGTGTCAGACCAGAGCATCGACCTCATCGTCATGGGTACCCACGGAAGCGGAGGCATTGACAAGCTGATGTTGGGGTCGACGGCCGAGAAAGTAGTGCGGCACGCGAACTGTCCTGTGCTCACCGTCGGACCGCATGTCCGGCTGCTGCCCGTTAGACGATTCGGCCACATTCTTTATGCCACCGATTTTGCCAGCGGTTCTGTGCGGGCCCTAAATTATGCGCTGTCGTTCGCAGAAGATGATCAGGCCGAATTGACCATGCTACATATCATCGAAAGTGCTTCCGCCTCGGAAGCCGAGTTGTTGGTGTGGAAGCCCCGGGATCGCAAGCGTTTGAGACAACTCCTCCCGACCGATATCGATCTCCCATCCCAGCTCAACATCGAAGTCGAAGCCGGGGATCCGGCGAACGAGATTGTACGGCTGGCTGATTCTCGCAACGCAGAACTTATCGTCATGGGCTCGCACCCCGATGGCGTGGTGTCCACCCACTTACCATGGACGACGCTGCATCACGTATTGCAGCACGCACACTGTCCCGTGCTGACGGTCCGCGGCGGGATAGATTGACGAGCGAACATTGCCAACGATCTGCCTTGCGGCCCTCGGGTGGTTTGTCGTGATCGTCGGGTTGGGAATCGATCTTGTCGAAAACAGCCGCGTGACACGGGAACTCGCGCAGGGCGACTGGCGGCCGGAGAACGGAGTTTTCACCAGCGGGGAGATCGACCGCTGTAGCACCGACAAGAATCCGGCACTGAGCTATGCGGCCTGCTTCGCAGCTAAAGAAGCAATGCTGAAAGCACTGGGGATCGGAGTCAGCGACTGGGCAACGTTTCGCGAAGTGGAGATAGGTCTTGACAGCAACGGCGAGTATGCAGTGGTTCTGCATGATCGCTTGAAGTCTGAATCGGAACAGTTGGGAGTGCGGCACATCAGAGTTTCAATTACCGCCGCTGCACAGCAAACTGGCGCAATGGTCATTCTGGAATCTTGAGCGGCCATAGGCGTTGATGATTGGCGGTGATCGGAGATGCCTATGAGCTACCCGGCGGTCTGCGAAGAACTCGTCGCGAGATCGTATGCTGAACTTAACTCCAATTTCGACTGGTCCCTCGCCGCGCGGGAGTTAGGCTACAAGCCCGGCGAGCCGATCAACATTGGCTGGATGTGCAGTGACCGCATCTGCCATCTGGGAATGGCAGAAAAAGTAGCCCTGTACTGGGAAGATTTTCAGGGCAATCATCAGCAATTCACCTTCGATGACTTGCGGGTTTTGTCGAACACCATGGCGCAGTTTGTCTGCGACCTCGGCGTCAAGCCTGGCGAACGTGTCTGTCTGTTTATGGATCGCGTGCCCGAGTTGTACATCGGATTTCTCGGCATCCTGAAAACGGGCGCAGTCGCGCAGCCGCTGTTCTCGGCATTCGGCGACGAATCGCTGCTCGTCCGGCTGCAAAACGCCAACACCTCGGCCATCCTTACCCAAAAGAAACACCTGCACAAGGTGCGCAAGATTCGCGAGCAGCTTCCGAACTTGCGGTACATCATTGTTGTTGATGCAGGCGAAGTTCCATTGCAACAGCGTGAAGTTTCGTTTCACCTGGGGCTGGCGCCGCGGCTCCAGGACTTCGCGGTTTATCCGACGCTGGCCGAGTCGCCATCGGTTCTGCATTACACGTCCGGTACCACCGGCCAGCCTAAAGGTGCACAGCACGTGCACTACTCCATCGTTTCGCAGTACCTCACGGCGAAATGGGTTCTGGATCTGCAGCCGGATGACATCTACTGGTGCAACGCCGATCCGGGCTGGGTCACCGGTACGTCGTACGGAATCATCGGCCCATGGTCAAACGGCACTACGCAGGTCGTGCTCGATGCCGGTTTTAACGCAGAACGATGGTACGAGTTCATCGAGAAGCACCGGGTTACGGTTTGGTATTCGGCGCCGACGGCTATCCGGTTGCTGATGAAGGAAGGCACCGAGATTGTACGCCGGCATGACCACTCCAGCCTACGACACCTGGCGAGCGTGGGCGAGCCGCTCAATGCCGAAGCCGTGATCTGGTCGCAGGAAGCTTTCGGCAAGCCGTTTCACGACACTTTCTGGCAGACCGAAACCGGCTGCATCGTGATCACCAATTTTCCTGGGATGCCGATCAAACCCGGTTCCATGGGGAAACCATTTCCAGGAATCACCGCGGCGGTACTGAACACGAAGACGTACGAACCCATCACCGAGCCGGGAATTGCGGGATTGATCGCGCTGCGCCCCGGCTGGCCGTCGCAGGTTCGGGGCTACTGGAACAACGAAGCTGGTTTCAAGGCCAAGTTCAAGAATGGCTGGTATCTGTGCGGGGACCGAGCCTCCATTGATGGGGATGGCTACTACTGGTTTATGGGCCGTGACGATGATGTGATCAACACCGGCGGACACCTGGTCGGCCCTTTTGAGATCGAGTCTGCTTTGCTGGAACACCCCGCTGTGTACGAGTCGGCCGCCGTCGCCAAGCCCGACCCGGTAAATATGGAGGTGGTCAAAGCCTTTGTAACTCTGAAACGGGGCTATGAACCAAGCGACGATCTGGAATTGGAGATCATGAACCACATTCGCAAGCGACTATCGCCGCTGGCCATGCCTCAGGCGATTGAGTTTGTGGACTCTCTGCCGAAAACTCGCAGCGGGAAGATTGTCCGTCGCGTTCTACGCTGCAAGGAGTTCAACGAACCGGTGGGGGACCTCTCCACCATCATGGATGACTAGGCCAACAACCAAGGAAGCAGGACAAACGACCATGGATGAAATCACCAAACTAGTTCGCGATTACGTGACCCAGGAGTATCTGGAAGAAGGCGACGAGCGTGAAATCACCGAGACCACTCCGCTGATTTCAGGAGGGATTGTGGATTCGTTCTCGATGGTGTCGCTCAAGCGCTTTTTGGAAAAAAAGTGCAACATCCAGATTCCCGACGCCTGCGCAACGCCTGACGCCTTCGATACCGTGCAACGCATTGTTGGGCTGGTACACCGGTTTCAGAAAGCACAAACCGTCACGGTGTGAAGAGGCGTTCCACCGGACAGACATGTCCGCAACAGAAGTCGCTTGCGTCTGGGGCACTGAATAGGGCGTTTTGGGCGTCGGCAGAGCACTCATATCGTAGTTATCGAGGAACATCATGGCTTTCACTGATACATTTCGCAATCGTTACCGGACCGAGATCGACGGGATTAAGGCCGCCGGTCTGTTCAAGGAAGAGCGTTACATCCATTCACCACAGTGGTCGGAAATTGAGGTCGAGTTTCCGGTCGGCTCGAAAATCAAGAAGTGCATAAACATTTGCGCTAACAACTATCTGGGACTGTCCAACCATCCTGACGTGATCGCGGCGGCGCACGCCGGGTTGGACAGCCGCGGCTATGGCATGTCCTCGGTGCGCTTTATTTGCGGCACGCAAGACATTCATCGCGAACTCGAGAACCGCCTTACGGACTTTCTGGGCACCGAAGATACCTTGCTCTTTCCTTCCTGCATGGACGCCAACGGCGGCTTCTTCGAGGCCTGCCTGAACGAACAGGACGTGATGATTGCCGACCGCTTGGTGCATGCCTCCATCGTGGACGGGATGCGCCTGTGCAAGGCCATGCAGGATACGTTCAAGCACTCCGACATGGCGCACCTGGAGGAAAAGCTGCAGGAGCACATGGACAAACGCTCGCGGATGATTATCACCGACGGCGTATTCTCCATGGACGGCGACATGGCCAAGCTCGATGAGATCGTCGAGCTCGCCGAAAAGTACGACGCCATGGTCTTTCTCGACGACTCGCACGCCAGCGGTTTCATCGGCCGCACCGGACGCGGGACGCACGAGCATTGCGGCGTCTTGGGAAAGATCAACGTCATCACGACCACGCTGGGCAAAGCGCTCGGCGGGGCTTCTGGCGGCTGTGTCAGCGGACGTCGCGAACTGGTGGAGATGTGTCGCCAGCGGGCCCGCCCATTTCTCTTCTCCAACTCGGTGGCGCCGGTCATTGTCGCTGGTGCCCTGAAGGTGCTGGACCTGATCACCGCCACTACGGGGCGGCGCGACAAGCTGGAATGGAATGCCAGGTACTGGCGGGGCCTGCTGAAGGATGCCGGGTTCGACATCAAGGAAGGCGAAAGCCCAATCGTGCCGGTGATGCTCTACGACGCCAAGCTGGCGCAGGACTTCGCTCGCGATCTGTTCGATGAGGGCGTGTATGCGGTCGGATTTTTCTTCCCTGTCGTACCCAAGGGGCAGGCTCGCATTCGCACGCAGTTGTCTGCCGCGCACGAGAAACATCACTTGGATTTTGCCATCGAGGCCTTCAAGAGGGTGGGCGACAAGCACGCGGTGTTGGGACTCGGAAGAAAGGAATTGCTCGCCAGGGCTGGCGCATGACGCCGGTTTAGGCGCCTGACGAGGACTCGAAGACGGTAAACAGTAACGCGGTGCTCGGCGGCCGTGCGCAGACTGGCACAGTCGGGCCGTCGAGCGACCGCCATTCACACCGGAAACCACTTCCGTGACGCAACGGCGCTCAGGATGCGGAGGTCTCCATGCTTTGCGAAGAACTGGAACTGCTTGAGGGACAATTCGACGAGATTGTGACCGCTCTGGAGGACCCAACGCTCACCGACGACGAGCGACGGGCCCTGGAAAGGTCCTACGCTGAGTTGAGCCACATCATTAAAGAGCACCAAACGTCTGGTCACCAGGGCAGGCCCTGTTTCGAAGAATAATTAGGAGGCCCACCACTACCTGTCATTCATCAAGACATCGTACACCCGCAATATCAATGACTTGGCACCAAGCTCGATTGGCAACGTTCCGGTAAGATTCTGCGCATGATTGTGTGGCTCCGGCACATCCTCGCCTGGGGATGTTGCTGCACGTACTTTATCCCCTCTCTATGAGGTGCAAAATGGAACAGGCCAAAAGGGCTGGGCTAACAAAAAGCCCGCAGGGACCGCCAAAGGAAAAGGACGCCGCGAAGCGGGCAGATCGTGATGCGAGAAGAACGCCCGAAAATCCTTGGCGCTGAAAAGGCACACGCATTAGAATTTTGCCGGGAGCACACGATTCACGTAAGCTGTTGATTTAAATGGCGGAGAGACAGGGATTCGAACCCTGGGTACCCTTTCGAGTACACACGCTTTCCAAGCGTGCGCCTTCAGCCACTCGGCCATCTCTCCGTTGGGAAAAGCGTCTTGCGGTAACGCCAGAACCACAGCGTCGTCTCATTGTAACGCATGGCAACGTGCGAAAATTCCAGCGCCCGGGCCTGCTCGCTTAGTCGCCTTCCTTCAATTGCTGCGCCAGGTAATTGGCTATTCCCATCTCGCTGATGGCATGCAACTGGCCCTCGAGCCAATCGATGTGGTGTTCTTCGTCGCTGAGGATTTTTTCTGCGAGCTCGCGCGAGCCGGCGTCATTGGCGGCGGTACAGAGCTTGATTCCGTCATTCAGGCGCTTGACGGCGTCGTATTCGAGTTGCAGATCGTTCTTCAACTGCGCCTCTACTGTAGCTCCAATGTTGATTTTGAAGTAGTCGGACATGTTGGGGGTCCCGTCGAGATACAGAATTCGCTCCATGCACTTCTCGGCATGCACCATTTCTTCGATCGATTCCTTCTTCGCCAGTTTGGCCAGCCGCTTGTAGCCCCAGTTCTCACACATCTCGGCGTGCAGGAAGTACTGATTGATGGCTGTCAGCTCCGCCTTTAACACCTGGTTTAAGAAAGCAATAACTTTAGGATCACCCTTCATATCGCCTCGCTGAACTTCGTAAGTGGACACAATTCGGCGCACTCACACATGGATCAAAATGTGGCTTGCCGGAACGCTCCATTGTAGTCTGCCGGCAACAATATCGCTATAAGCAACATCAGGAACGGCTCGGCCGAAACTCACTTCTCGGCTATCATGTATTGCTCGAATTTGCCGTCGGGCAGTTCGTAGATAATGATGACCAGGTTCCTGCCCGTATAGTTCACGTTATAGAGCCGTTCCGTCATCCCGCCACGCGTTGAAACGCGGTCCTGCGTAAAGCTTTGGGGCGCACCCAACGGACCCAGGCTACCGGCATAGTCTCTTAGGGCTTCGTCGGTGAAATACGAATTGGCATTGTCGGTAAACAGCGACCGGTCGATCTTGCCCTGCTGCAATCCGTCAAACACCTTGCGGATGAGCGCATCCTGCTTGGGGTCTTGCGGGTTCGCAGTCTGGAATATCAGCGTTCTCACCTGGCTTCCGATCTCGGAGGCGGCCTCGGCAGCGTCCTGATTGGTCAGCACAACGACCGCAATCCCATCATCGGGCATCACGATGTTCTCAGCGGTGAACCCCGATACCTCTCCGCCATGCTCCAGCACGCGATGGCCGCCTATACTCATGACTTGAACCCCCAGGCCGTAGCGCGTGCCGGCCCCGTTTTTCAGCAGGACCTCGGTTTCCATTTCGCGATAAGAAGCCGGCTTGAGAACTGTCTCGCGGATCATCGAGATGTCCCACTTCGCCAGGTCCTCGGCGGTCATCGCCAGCTCGCCGGCGGCAAACATCCAACCCTTGGCTTCCTTGGGCGCAGGATGGAGCGGCCCGATTGCATAACGAAAATAACCGCCCGGATCGGTGGGAGGAAGCCTGTTCTCATTAGTATCCGCCACGCTCCTCATTCCCAGTGGAGAAAAAATTCGGCGGCTGAGAAGTTGTAATAGCGGCATCCCGGAAACCTTTTCCACAATCACTCCGGCGATCACATAGTTGGTGTTGCTGTACTGCCACTTCGTTCCAGGATCGAAATCCAACGGCTTTCGTGCCCAGCGATCCATGATCCCGTCCGCCGTGATGGGTTGCAGCATCAGTGGAGGAACATAGTCTTGCGGCCAGAAATCCTGATACCCGGAAGTGTGCGAGAGCAGTCCACGAATGGTGACTTCATTTCCCCGCGCCAAGCCGGAAACGTATTTCGACACGGGATCGTCAAGCGACAACTTGCCCTCCTGGGCCAGCATGAGAATCGCCGCAGCGGTGAACTGTTTACTGATCGAGCCAATGCTGTACCGCATTTGCGGCTGTGAAGAGGTACGCGGATCGAGACGCGATTCACCGTAGGCTTGCAGATAGGCGACCTTGCCATCCTTCACCACCGCCAGCGAGGCGCTCGGTACTCCGGTGGTCTCTAGGACGTGGTGCGCGATAGCGTCCACCTTGTCGCGCACATCCGAAGCAAGTAGCGGCGCGGTTTGGGCAGAAGACGAAACAGTGGCAAGTACAAGCAGAAAGACACACCACAGCGAATATCTCTGGAAGCTGGAATTCAAATGGGGCATGGTTTCCTCGGAATGAAAGTCTGGGAAGTAAGCTGCCGGAATGCCGTTAAGGCCACAACTCGGTCCTCACATCCCACGTTGTGCGAAACAGCATCGACGTTTCCTGTCCCAGGGTTATCTATCGTTCGAATTGAGATCGTGCCGTTGCGGCTTAGGTTGAGGAGACCGTGCGCGACTGCCTTGAGAGGCTGAAACGGTTGCCGACTGAGCTATGTCTGCCGCTTCCGCTGAGCCCGCAACCCGCTGGCGCTCGCGTGCGGGGCGCGGAATGTAGCCATCCAACAACCGATGATGCATGCTGTAGAGCGCTAATTCCAGACGATCGGTGACCTGCAGCTTGTCGTAAATCTTGCGCAAGTAGTTCTTCACTACCTGCTCCGTAGTGCCGACCTCTCGGGCGATGTCTTTGTTCTTCAGCCCTTGCGTGACTCCGCTGATGATCAGCATTTCCTTCTCGCTGAGGCGCAACTGCTGTTTGGGAGCATTGCCCTGGAGAGCTTGCGAGCGATAGGCTTGAATTACCCAGTTGACGCCCTGCTTGTCGAGCCAGGTTTCGCCGGCCGCGACCTTGCGCACACAACGCACCAGCAGTTCGGGTGAAACGGTGCGAGTGAGAATGCCGCGCACTCCGCGACGCAGATAGTCCACTGTTTCCTGCTCGCCTGCAGGCTGAGTAACCAGGATCAGTTTTGCGGTGGGAAGAGCGGCCCTTCGAGCCACTTCGCTGACCGCTTCCGCCGGCGTGGGCGACAGCCCCGCCTCGAACAGAATCACGTCGGCTGGCGTTTCCGCAACTACAGCAAGGGTCTGCGGCAGAGAGTCCGTCTGCGCGACCACTTCCAAATCGCTTTCCCCCGAGAAAATTCTGGCCATCCCCATCCGGAAGATTGCTTCCGAGTCGGCGAGGATGATTCGGGTCACGGACTGCGCCTCCGGAGAATATTGCGAGGACGAAGACGCATGTGAGACGTTGCCACCGCCATTGCTTACGCGAGGCGCCAAGCTGCCGCCTTGGGCCGCCGCTTTAGATGCGTTCGAAGTGGTATTCATCGATGACCACCGCTACGTTTCGTCCTGAAGGTTCTTCTGCAAATCGCACGACGCGGCCCTGGCATCTCACAAACACCGGGTCCTTCGTTCCCAGAACGTCACGCGGCATTTCAATGGTGAACTCAACCTCGGAGCCGACAGCGATCTCGGAATCGGCGTGAAACAGGATGCCGCCAGCTGAAATATCGATTGTCTTCGCGCGGTATTCCGCCGTAGGCGTTTTCAAGGTTACCTGCAAGTGGAGCGGGAACCGAATCGAATTGCGAAGTTCTGACTCGCGGCCAATATTCATGACTGGTTAACGTCAGAATACATCGAGTAACGGAGGAAGGCTTGTTACTAAAGTACCATTGGATGCAAAAACTATCGATGGTGTCTGCCGGCAACCAGTAAATGTAACTTCCTTGCAAGTTATTGTATTTAAGGTATTTATACGACGACTTGGCAGACGATTCTGCCGAGTTTGGGCTTAGCAACGCTAGAACTTTGTGGTCTCGGTAAAATTGAATTTGCGCACTTTCATGGGGGGTACAACCATATCGAACGACTCCTCGCCACAGGAGCGGGTCGGGACGCCCATTACCTCCACGTTTTGCAACATGTGCAAGAGGCTCTCATTGAAACGAAAGTTTCGGACTCCGCGGATCACGCTACCATTTTCTACCAGGAAGGTGCCGTCGCGGGTCATGCCAGTCAAGATTTTCTCGTAGGGATCGACTTCGCGGATGTACCACAACCGGGTAACCAGCAGGCCTCGCTCGGTGGAGGCGATCATCTGCTCTAGATTCTGCGATTCGGCTTCCGGCGGGCCAGCAAACACGATATTGAGGGGGGCTTCGCTGATCTCGCCCGGCAGAGGAAAACCGTGGCCGGTGGGCCGGACCGGGCCAACGTTGCCGGCCATCTCCGACGCTTGCATGCGCTTTGCACTGGAGCGCGAGTAAGTAACTGTACGAACGACACCACCCTCGATCAGCTTCAACCGTTGCCGCCTCATCCCTTCGCCGTCGAACGGAACTCCTGCCTGCAAAGGGTGATAGACGTCGTCCCAGACCGTAATGTTCTGCCCGAAGAGCTGGGTTCCGATGCGGTCGTTCAGGAACGATCTCTGCTCGAGCAGTGCCGAGCCGCCAAAATCCCAGAACATGAACCCCACAATGTCGAGCACCGCGGCGGGTTCAAGAATGACCGTGTATTTCCCGGGGGGCAAATCCAGAGGATCTCTCGAATCGATGGCTTTTTTGGCCGCGACTTCTGCCATACGCACGGGATCGAGTTGCGCCACGTCGGGTGAGTTCGCTTTCTGCCATCCTGATGAGGAGCGGTCGAGCATACTGACCGAAACTTCGGCTAGAGTCTGTTCGTACCAGGCGTTCACACCCTTTGAGTTGAAGATGCCTTCGACAATCTCCGCCGAGGAGAAAATTCCGGCAGCGGCTAAATTGTGCTTCTTGGCGACGTTCACCATGGCGGCAACGCCATGGGCGCGGTCTTGGGGATTGAGACGGGCCGTGTCTTCGAAATAGCGGCTAACCGTGGCCTCACCGCAATCAGCAGCCGCAACTTCTTCTGGCGTTGGCATCGGCAACAAATCGGGGTCGGGATGCTGTACCCTGGCCAACGCTTCGGATGACTGCACCACGTGACGCAGGCTCTCATTGTCGTGCTTGTTGGTGCTGGCGCGGGCGGTACGGTTTCCGAAGGAAGAGCGCACCGAAATGTGATACTCCTCTTCTGCGACATTCTGATGGATAGTGTTGTTGGCGAAGCGCGTCAGCGCGCTACGGCCGCCGGCGATGAGCAACTCGATCTCGTCAGCCTGAGATAGCCGGCGCAGTCTGGCGAAGATATCGTGTGCCTGATCGCGATCCAGCATCGCTATTCATTCCCCATATACGCAGTGCCGACCATGATGTCGCGAAACCGCGCTGGCGCCGCACCGTGCCCGGTTCCCATCACCTGTTGCGGCTGTCCCTTGCCGCAGTTCGGCGTGCCCCACAAGGTCCATTCATCGCGCGAGCAGATGGCGTCCATTGAGTTCCAGAACTCAGTCGTAATGCCCGAGTAGGAAGGATTCTTCAGCATTTGTCCGCGCTTGCCGCTGGCGATCTCCCATCCGAGCTCGCAACCGAACTGGAAGTTGTAGCGTCTGTCGTCGATGGACCAGGAGCGATTAGTCTCCATGAGAATGCCGTGATCGGTGGATGCGATAAGTTGTTCCAGGGTCAGCGGCGACTCGCCCGGCAGGATACTTACATTGGTCATGCGAACGATGGGAAGCCGGTTCCAGTTTTCGGCGCGCAAGCATCCACCGCTGCGTTTCGCGCCAATGGCGGCTGCAGTATCGCGAGAGGTGAGATACCCGGTGAACAGTCCGTTGGTGATGATCGGCGTACACTGCGCCGCCACGCCCTCGTCGTCGTAGGCAAATGTGCCGAGGCCAGGCCCGTGTGCCTCGGTGGCATCGGCCACGGCGTTCACGATTTCGCTGCCGTATTGCAAGGTGCGCAGTTTGTCGAGTGTGAGAAATGATGTGCCCGCGAAATTGGCCTCCATGCCAAGCACGCGATCCAGTTCAATGGGATGACCGATGGACTCGTGGATTTGCAGCGCGAGCTGCGACGAATCGAGAATCACGGCGAACTTGCCTTCGGGACATTGCGCGGCCGAATGCAATGCGACCGCCTGCTCGGCGGTTTCGGTGGCATGTTCCAGCAGCCCCAACTCCTCGATCAGTTCATAGCCTCTGCCTTGAAACTGCCCGCCGTACGAGTTGGGATAGGAGCGCTTTTGGATCTCGTTGCCTTGGAACGAATAGGCTGCGTAGCCCGCGCCAGACGTGATGATGGTCTGATGTATCTCTGACCCCGCCGACGAGTAGAACCACTGTTCATAGCGTCGGAAGTTCATGCTGGTCTCGGCGAAAGTTACGCCTTTCACCGCCAGCAAGGCGGCGTCGATGGCGAAAAGCAGGTCAAGATTTTTTTCGATGGCGATGCTGAACGGATCGATTTTGCAGGGCGAGGCCCACTCAGCCTGGGCCGCCGGCTCGGGCACCAGATACAACTCTTGCGACTTTACAGTCGAGGAAGCTTTGGCAATCTCGACCGCCTTGGCAGCACAGCCTTCAACGCCTTCCCGCGTGAGATCGTCGGTGGCGGCAAATCCAAATCCTCCATTGGCGATGACGCGAATGCCGATGCCCATGGATTCGGAGTCGGCGGCGCTGGCGATTCTGCCGTTCTTGGTGGCGAGCGAACGGCTGCGTTCGTCCACGATGCGCGTCTCCGCGTGGGAAGCGCCCCGTATCTTAGCTGTTTCCAGCGCCCATGAAGCGACATCTTTCATCTACGGTCACCGAGTTAGAGATGATATCGTGTTCTTCCAGGTGTTGCTCAGATGGCGTTAAGTTCGGGTGGTGCTGGCCTTTAAACAAGCGTCAGGGATCTTATGTTTTGTCCTCCCGAGCCGACTTTAGTCGGCGAGGGACTGATTCGGTGAGAGGTGCCGATTGTCGCCTGCCCTCAAGACCGTGAACCTCGAGGCCGGAATGCCGAGTGTACCGCAGGCGCGCTCGCGCCTGAGTTCGGAACTGCGCGTGGCTCAACAGAGCGGCGTGCGGGTGCTCAAGCTGGTGCATGGCTACGGTTCCAGCGGCGTTGGCGGCGATCTGCGCATTGCCTTGCAATCGACCTTGCGGCAAATGGCGCAGGCGAAAGAGATCCGAGATTGCATTTATGGCGAAAACTGGCGCACGAGTGATGAACGCAGCTGGGCGCTGCTAAAGCTTATGCCTGAACTGAAAAGCGACAGCGACCTGGGCAGGGGCAATCGCGGCATCACGCTCGTGGTGCTGTAAGCGCCACCATCGGCAGTTGTTGGTTCCTCTTATAATCCTAAGTTGGACTATCCGCTTCTTGCTGTGACGTCCATTGGCGGCTCTCTTATGATGGATGTCACCTCACCCAACTCGGTTTCCAGTTCAGAGACGTCACCACCCCGGGTGGCTATTGTGGCGTGCATGCTGGCGGGCATGTGCACGTTCCTGAATGTGTATGACACGCAGCCGCTGCTTCCGTACTTGCAGCAAGTCTTCCACGCCTCGGAAATTGCAGTATCGCTGACGGTGAGCGCCACTATCCTGGCGATGGCACTGACCGCGCCCTTCATCGGCCTGCTGGCCGAATCCATTGGCCGCAAAAAGGTGATCGTGCCTTCGCTGTATGCGCTCACCGTTCCCACTCTGCTGGCGGCCACCTCGCGCACCTTGCATCAACTCGTCTTTTGGCGATTCATGCAGGGAGTGTTCGCGCCCGGCGTGATTGTCGTCATCATGGCCTATATCAATGAGGAATTCCCGCGACGGCACGTGGGCAAGGCGATGTCGGCGTACGTTTCAGGCACGGTGCTGGGCGGATTCCTGGGGCGCTATATATCCGGTGCCGTCGCCCAGAACTTTGCATGGCGAGAGGCGTTCGTCGCGATAGGGCTGGTGAATTTAGCTGGGGCAATCGTTGTACAACGCTCGCTGCCGCGCGCGAAGCACTTTGCCCGCGCCGCCAGCATCGCTCATTCCCTCGCCGAGGGCTGGCAACATCTCCGGAATCCACGTCTGCTGGTGGTTTTCGGCATGGGATCTTCGGCGCTCTTCTGTCTGGTCGGCACATTCACGTACGCTAATTTTTATCTCGCCGCTCCGCCTTATCGGCTGAACTCGGAACAGCTAGGCAGCATTTTCTTTGTTTACCTGCTGGGATTCTTTGTGACGCCCCTGGCAGGACGCTGCCTCGATCGCTACGGCCTCCGGCTGACATCGGTCATTGCCGTCTGCTTCACGACAGCGGGATTGCTACTGACCCTATTGCACTCACTACCGGTCATTGTCGAGGGACTAGCGCTGGCGTCGTCCGGCGTCTTCATCTTTCAGGCCGTGGGAACGGTGCAAACGGGGATCGCCGCCGACAGGGCGCGTTCTTCGGCAGCGGGATTGTACGTCACGTTTTACTACATCGGTGGTGGATTGGGGGCCATTGTCACGGGCTGGGCGTGGGTCGCGGGCGGATGGCCTGCCTGCGTGTTTCTACTGATGGGGGTTGCTGCACTGGCCATGGTTCTGGCTCTGGTGAGCAGCGAGAAACCAGCTGCCGACTTTCAAGCCTCGACGATCAGCTAAGGTTTCACTGCAGCGGTGTTTCTTCGTACAATGCGCTCGATGTGAGCGGATATACTGAATTTCGCCGGCCCGTCGAGGCCCTGCCGAGCCAGGTTCGAAATGCTCGGCGGTTTCCGCTGCCCGGACCAAGACACTCCATGAACTCCAGTGAGACAGACTACAACCCTGTAAAGACATTTTGGCATCACCCGGATAGGCGGGCGGAGGTAAACAATTGATGAGTCGCACCGGTGTGGCCGTGCTGCTATTTTCGCTGCTTCAGTTGGGGAATGCAGCCAACAATCCCGACGAGACCATGGATGGCTACTCGACCGCGCATGCCGTTGCGGAGCGCGATTGGGAGTCGAAATTCCGCAATCTTCCCAATCCTGAGACGATGCGGGAGTCGATGCAGCACCTGAGCGCTCGGCCTCACAACGTCGGTTCGGCGTACGACAAGGAAAACGCTGAGTGGATATTGGCGAAGTTTAAGCAGTATGGCTTCGACGCTCACATCGAGAGTTTTGATGTGCTTTTCCCCACGCCGAAGGAACGTCTCGTCGAGTTGCTGTCTCCCACGCACTTTGTGGCCAAACTACAAGAGCCGCCGCTCAGCATCGATCCAACCTCACAACAGACTTCCGAGCAACTACCCACCTACAACGCGTACTCTGCTGACGGAGACGTTACCGGGCCGCTGGTGTACGTGAACTATGGCATGCGCGACGATTACGAGCAGCTGGAGCGGCTGGGAGTCTCGGTGAAAGGCGCGATCGTAATCGCTCGCTACGGCGGCGGCTGGCGCGGGATCAAGCCCAAAGTGGCGGCCGAGCACGGGGCGGTGGGCTGCATCATCTATTCCGATCCGCGAGATGACGGCTATTTTGCGGGGCAGAGTTATCCGGTTGGGCCATACCGTCCTGAGGATGGTGTGCAGCGCGGCAGCGTAATGGACACCCAATATCCTGGCGATCCCCTGACTCCAGGAGTTGGGGCCACCAAGGACGCGAAGCGCCTGAGCCTGAAGGACGCCAAAACCATCACTTCGATTCCCGTGCTGCCAATTTCGTATGGAGACGCGCAGCCCTTGCTGGCGGCCATCGCCGGGCCGACCGCACCAGAGGCTTGGCGCGGAGCGCTGGCCCTCACCTACAGGATTGGTCCTGGACCTGCCAAAGTCCATCTGGTCGTGAAGTCGAACTGGGACCTGAAGCCCATCTATGACGTGATCGCCAAACTTGCCGGCAGCGAAACTCCCGAACAGTGGGTGATCCGTGGCAATCATCACGACGCCTGGGTCAATGGAGCAGACGATCCGCTTTCCGGGATGGTGGTTGTACTGGAGGAAGCGCGAGCGCTGGGAGAGCTGGTGAAGCAAGGCTGGCACCCGAAGCGGACAATTATCTACTGTGCGTGGGACGGCGAAGAGCCCGGCCTCCTGGGCTCCACCGAATGGGTCGAGCAGCACCGGGATGAACTGCGCCAGCACGCCGTGATGTATCTGAACACCGATTCCAACGCGCGCGGTTACCTCAACATCTCTGGCTCCCACACGCTGGAGCGTGCAGTCAACCAGGTTGAGCGTGAGGTTCAGGACCCGGAAAAGAATATTTCTGTTTTCAAACGCGCCTATCTTCGCCGGGTAGGGCGCGCCGCCACTTCGGAGGATAGAGAGGAGTTGCGCGATCGCGCTGACCTCCGTATGGGGGCACTGGGCGATGGTTCCGACTACACGGCGTTTCTTGACTTCACAGGCGTCGCCGCTCTGAACATGGGATTCGGCGGCGAAAGCGGCGGTGGCGTTTATCACTCCATTTACGACGACTTCTACTGGTACACACATTTTGGCGATCCGAAGTTCGTTTACGAACGTGCGTTGGCCCAGATGGCCGGAAGCACGGTCATGCGCTTTGCCGATGCTGACCTGCTGCCGTTCGATCCCACGGGATCAGCCGACACCATCAAACGCTATGTTGCGGAACTGAAAAAGGAGTTGAAGCAACAACAGGACCAGGCACGCGAACGCAACCGGGAGATTGAGGAAGGAGTCTTCACCGCAACCGCTGATCCGGAAATGCAATATGTTCCTCCTCCGAAAGAGCCGGTGCCACCGTATTTGAACTTCGCGCCGCTGGACAATGGGGTGGAAGCTTATGCTCGCGCCGCGCACCGCTATCACCAGGCTGTCGCAAAATTGAACGAAAACGGTGGCGCAGCGTGGCAGTCTCCGGCGTTGCAGGAAATCAATGGCAAGCTCCTGCTGACCGAGAGGACCTTCACGGTCAGCCAGGGCCTCAAGGAGCGTCCCTGGTTTAAGCACCAGATCTATGCTCCCGGCGCCTACACCGGTTATGGAGCCAAGACGATTCCGGCAGTGCGCGAGGCGATGGAAGAACACAAATGGAAAGACGCCGACGACGGTGCGCTTATCGTTGGTCAGGTGCTGATGAGTGAGGCGAGCCTGGTGGACTCCATCGCCCAGGAGCTGGAAGAGGCGGAAGGACGGCGGCCGGAACTGCAGCAGACGAAGCGAACCAAGACCACAGGACATCAAGGGCAGAAGCCGCAAAGCGGGCGGTAAACCGCGGCAAACCGCCCCGTTTTTTCCCACCCTCTCGCAAAAGAGCAAAAGGATGGGCACCCGGCGAAAAGCGAACAGCGAAATGCGGCTTTGCTACGCCGTCCCCAGTCGCTTCAACACATTCTCGCGAAAGCCACGGCTGAGCGTCAGCTTGGTGCCGTCGCGCAGCAGAATGGAATAGTCACCATATAGCGAAGGCCGCAAGGTCTTTATGCGGTCCACATTGACAAGCGTGGAACGGTGCACGCGCAGGAATTGCCGGTGCCCCAGTCGTGATTCCAGCGAGGTGATGGTTTCCCGCAAAATGTGTGTATTGCCCGCCACGTGCAGACAGACGTAATTGCCGGCCGACTCGGCCCAATCAATTTCGTTGGGCTTCAGGCAGACGATCTCTCCGTCCGCCTTGATCACAATGCGCTGCGGAGTTTGCTGCCGCGATTCCAGATCGGCCAAAAGGTCGAGCAGCTTGCGCTGAAATGTCGCCTCCGAAGGTTGAGATAGCTGCTTGCGAGCATGGCCCAGGGCCTCGGAGAGCCGGTCTTTCCCCACAGGCTTCAGCAGGTAGTCAAGGGCGTGCACGTCGAAGGCCTTCATCGCATACTGGTCGTAAGCGGTGACGAAGATGGTCAGCGGCACGTGCTCTCCTTGCAGGGCGGCGATTACGCCGAAGCCGTCCACCTCCGGCATTTGAACATCAAGGAAGACAACGTCAGGCTTCTCCTGCTTGATCAGTGCGATGGCTGACTTGCCGTCACCACACTCGGCCACGATCTGCAGATCAGCTTCGTCTTCCAGCATCCTGCGCAAGCGTTCGCGTGCCAGGGATTCATCGTCACTAAGCAACACTCGAATGGGCATTGGTGGTCACAACCTCCTCGGAGCTTTCGCGGAAGGGTATGTGGATCTTGACGACGCAGCCTCCGCCGGGCTGGTCCTCCAGAGTCATCCTGTGATCGTGGTTGTACAGTTGCTGCAGACGGGCGCGGGTATTGCGCAGCCCCACACCTTCCGATGGAACGCCGCCGCGATGGCGGGTCAGTCCCTGGCCGTTGTCGCTGATCTCCATCCACAGCTCATCGAAGACCTGGCGAGTCGAGATGCGAATGCATCCTGGGGCGCGGCGCGGGCCTATTCCGTGGCGAATGGCATTCTCCACCAGCGGCTGAAGAATCAGATTCGGGACAAGGGCATACCGGGTATGCGGCTGGATATCCATCTCCACCAGCAGGCGGTCTCGGAAGCGCGTCTGCTGGATGTCAACGTACTTCTGCAGGAAGGTCAGTTCGCGACTGAGCGGAACCTCATGAACACCGACGGCGTCGAGCGACAATCGCAGCAGGTCCGCCAATTGTAACGTCATGTGTTCGGCGGCGGGCCCATCGTTTCTGGCGAGCGCGGCAATGGAGTTCAACGTATTGAACAGGAAGTGCGGTTCCAGTTGGATCTTCAGAACCTCCAGTTGCGCGTACGCCAGTTGAGTTTCCAACTGCGAGGATTGCAATTCGCGCTCTCGGTACTTGCCGTAATACCCGATCGCCTGGGTAATCAGTACCACATACCAGTAGCGCTGCAAATCCATCAGGGCGCGTGAAAAAGTGTGGGCGAGGAATGGCGCATGAGTTTCCTTGGTCCAGGTCACGAGCGGGATCAGGGACACAATTAGCGCCGCCCCAGCCAGAGTAAGCACAGCACTGGCGACGAGATGGATGGGAAGCGCCAGCTTCCAACTGCTGCGGTCGAAGCTAAATCGCCGGGCCAGGGTGTACACCACCGGCGTCAGCAACGACCAGACAAACGAGATGGTGACGTTCCAGGCGAGCAACTGCGCCCAGCTCTCCGGGCTGCCCATCGAGGCGGTGTAAACATGCGCCCCAGCGGCACTCAGGAAAGCCAGCACCGTCCACAGCACGAAGCCGATGGCCCAGATGCGGCCCCACTGTTTCAGCATGGTGAGCTTCCTACTCTGCATGAACCCAAGACAATTCGAGACGAGCTGCACCTACGGAGTGATAGACGAAATTCAGCGGAAGATGTTTCACGAAAAATGTCGGACTCCCGCATGAACGCACGACGAGCTATGATGGCTAGGGCTCGTTGAGCGCGGCATGTCCGTTTGTGGACATTTGAACAGGGAATTCTCATGCATGAATTAGGCATCGCATCCTCCATTCTCGAGATGGTCCAGTCCGAAGCCCTTCGGCATCCCGACGGCCGCATCACCAAGGTGGGCGTTAAGATCGGGGAACTGTCTGGTGTGGACCGCGATGCGCTGCAATTCGGCTTCGAGGTATTGGTGAAAGACACGGAATGGGAACCGGTGGTGCTGGAGTTGGAGTACATTCCACGGGTGCAGCGCTGCTCGAAGTGCGCCCACGAGTTTCGCATGACCGAATTCAATCCGCAGTGCCCGCAATGCGGCGAATTTTTTACCGATTGCATTAGCGGAGAAGAACTCGACATCGCCTACATGGAAGTGGATGAATGAATCGTATCGAAGTGGAAAAGAAAGTTCTGAACGAAAACCAGATACTGGCCGAACAGCTGCGCGAACGCTACCGCCAGCTCGGGGTCCTGTGCATCAACCTGATTAGCTCGCCCGGTTCCGGAAAAACAGCTCTGCTGGAGCGGACGTTGCAGCGCATGGACAAGGGTTCGCGGGTTGCGGTTCTCACTGGCGACCTGCAAACCGAGAATGACGCCAAGCGGCTGGCCAAGTTCGGATTTCCAGTCAAGCAGATTACCACCGGGGGGACTTGCCATCTTGATGCCAAGATGATTGGAAAACATCTCGAGGACTGGAAGTTGGAAGACCTCGACCTGCTGATCGTGGAGAATGTCGGCAACCTGGTTTGTCCTTCCAGTTACGACCTTGGAGAAGATGCAAAGATCGTGCTGCTAAGCACGAGCGAGGGCGAAGACAAGCCGCTGAAATATCCTTCCATCTTTTTGAAGTCGGAACTGATGCTGCTGACCAAGATCGATCTGCTGCCCTATGTTCCCTTCAACGCCGACGTGGCCCGCGAAAACGCCAGGCGCGTCCATCCCCGGATGGAAATCATTGACCTTTCCAGCACCACGGGCGAAGGTCTCGATCTCTGGATGGAATGGCTGCGCGCGCGCCAGGAGCGGGCGAAGGCAAAGTTGCAAACGGCAACCGCACCCCACTGATCGCACCCTCAGAAATTGCAAAGGGAGCCACTGGCCCCCTTCTACTGTCTCCACACGGTGCGACGTTACGATTTGGGCGGCGGCGGTGGGGTGGTGTTGTTGTTTGGGCTTGTCCCGGCATCAGGAGGATTGTTCGATGGATTGTTGGACGACGGGTTGGTCGAGTCCGGAACGGTGCTTGGCGTGGCAGACGGCGCGTTCGGGGCCGCTTCCGGTGTATTGGGCGCGGCACTTGGAACATTGGGCGCTGCACTCGGGGTATTAGGCGCTGTGCTCGGTGTCACATCGGGAGTCGCGCCAGGTTCAGTTGGCATGGTTGACGAGTTAGGGTTGGTTGCGGTGGGGGGATTTGTAGCGTCCGGCGTCTTGCTCGGCGACTGCTGCGGGCTCATTGTGCTCTGTGAGCTGGGGCTGTTGGACTGTGCCGTTCCGCCGGCTGTGCCCCTACTCGAGGGGGCGCTTGATTGGGCGAACGCCCAGCAGCCGCACAGCAGCATTGTGCTTGCCAAGAGAATTAGTCTCCGCTTCATGGTTTTTCACCTCGTAGATTTTCAGGAATTGAAATGGCCGCTTCTATTCCGATGGACGGTACAAAACCGGGGATGCCTAGTGGCGGCAGAATAGGGGCCCTGTTCTAAGCGAGGCCGGCGCCCATCACTCGGGGCCTTTCAGCAGCAGCATTTACAATGGCCTTTACTCTGAGGTGCTGATGTCGTTCCTTCGTTACCTGATGCTGTTGTCTCTGGTGATCTGGATTGGCGGGCTGATTTTCTTTGCGTTTGTACTCGCACCCACGGTCTTTGCGGTCTTGCCTACCCGGCAACTGGCAGGCAATGTGGTCAATCGCAGCCTGGGCATCATGCACTGGATGGCGATCGCATGCGGCGTGATTTTTGCCGTGACCTCCATGATCGATTCGCGGATCGTGAATGGGGTTACCGATCCTTTTGCATCCCGTAACATTTTGATTTACGCGATGATCATTTTGACGATGGTCGGAATGTTCGGCATCGCCTCGCGCATGCTGGCCTTGCGTCAACAGATGGGCGTCATCGACGACCTGCCGCAAGATGACGCCCGCCGCGTGGAATTCAATCGCCTGCACGTGTGGTCGACGCGCATTGAGGGAACAGTTCTGGTGCTCGGGCTGGCGTTGCTGTATCTGACGGCGCGCAGGATGACGTGAGGCTGTCAGCCATCAGCCATCAGCTTTCAGTTTGAGCTGCGCTGGCGGTCGCATTTGTTCCAAGTTCTTAATTGTTTGTTTCACGTTACCAAAGGAGCAGCTTCTACCGGCGGTTCAAGCTGAGAGCTGATGGCTGACGGCTGAAAGCTAATAAATCATGAAAACCGGAATCATAGGCCTTCCACAAGTAGGCAAAACGTCGTTGTTCGTGATGTTGACCAAGCAGCAAGTGGGACAGCGTACGGGAAATCCTCGGGAGGCGCATCTTGGGGTGACCAAGGTCCCCGACGACCGCCTCGACCGGCTGGCCGCGCTGTATAACCCCAAGAAGCTGGTGCACGCCAGCGTAGAGTTTGCCGACGTTGCAGCGCTGAGTCAGGAAGCGCTGAATGAAACCGCCTTTGCCGCTAACCTGCGCAACGTGGACGCGCTGGCCCACGTGGTGCGCGCCTTCGAAGATGACTCCATTGCGCATGTTGGCCCCATCGATCCGCTGCGCGACATCAAGAATATCGACTTCGACTTGATCGTCAACGATCTGGGACAGGTGGAAAAGCGGCTGGAGCGCGTCGAAAAAGACTTGAAGAAGATGAGGACGGCGGAATTGGAGCGCGAGCACGACTTGCTGAAACGAGCCAAGGCCCACCTGGAAACCGAGCGGCCGCTGCGCGAAATGGAGATGACGCCCGAGGACAAGAAACGTGTGCGCGGCTTCATGTTTCTCAGCGAAAAGCCGATTCTGTATGTGCTCAACATTGGCGAAAGTCCGACGCTGGGAAAGGACCTGGAAGAAGCGGTCGCCAAGTACGGAGTGACTGAGGTGGCCTCGCGCCTCAACACGGGCGCGCTCGCAGTGTGCGCCAAGGTCGAGGCCGAACTCGCCGAAATGAGCGATGAGGACGCCGCCGAGTTTCTCTCCAGCTACGGGCTAAAAGAGAGCGGCCTGGTGCGGCTCATCCGCAAGACGTACGAGTTGCTGGGGCTGATTTCCTTCTTCACCGTCGGCGAAGATGAGTGCCGCGCCTGGACTGTGGAACGCGGATCGAAGGCGGTGCATGCCGCCGGTGCCATCCACACTGACTTGGAACACCACTTCATCCGCGCTGAGACAATCCACTGGGACCAACTCCTCGATGCAGGTTCCGAGGCCGAAGGGCGCAACCGCGGCACCCTACGGCTGGAAGGCAAGGAATACATCGTGAAAGATGGCGATGTCATGCACATAAGGCACAGTGGTTAGACAATGACTGCGGATGAGGTCAAACAACTACTGCAACTGCAACGGCATGCAATTGAGGGCGGCTTCTTTCGTGAAACCTACCGCTCCCGCTGGAACGTCTCGGCGGAAGACCTGCCTGACGGCATTCGGAGTCCACGCTCCATAGGCACGGCAATCTATTACATGATCACGCCGGAGACTTTCTCGCCGCTGCATCGGCTGCCCGGCTCGGAGATCTTCCACTTCTATCTTGGCGATCCTGCGATCATGCTGCAGTTGCTGCCCGACAGAAGCTCGCAGACGATCACACTGGGAACCGATCTGGCGGATGGACAGCAGCCGCAAGTCGTAGTTCGTGGCGGTGTCTGGCAGGGATGCAAGCTCGTCCCTGTCGGCAAGTTCGCGCTCATGGGGACGACGATGTCGCCCGGCTTCGATTACGCGGATTATGAGCACGGCGATCGTGAGCATTTGATCGCGCAATATCCGGACGCGGCGGAGATGATCCAGGAATTCACCCGGTAAGCGGGGGACCGCTCCAGAAAAAATCGGCGGCCCTCACGAGAGCCGCCGACCACTGGGTCATTAGGAAGCGTCGAACTATTTTTTCAGCGTCCGAACGTAGGAAACCAGGTCTTTGATCTGCGCGTCGGTCAAAGTCCCTTTGAAGGCCTTCATTTTTCCCTTGCCATTGGAGATCGCACCGGTCAAATCGGCGTCGGACATGCCCTGCACGTCAGCGCCGCCCAGGGGCTTTATACCCATGGATTTGGCCATGCCCTCGCTGGGTACCCCGCCAGGTCCGTGACATGCCTGGCACTTTGATTTGTAAAGGTCCGCCGCACCCTGCGCCGCGGCTACCGGTGGCAGCGCCAGCGCAATGACGAAGCTGAACAGAGCGATCCGTTGCAGTAACTTAATCGTCATATTTCTCATTTCCTCACAAGAGCCACCCTTACGGGGAGCAGGATAAGTACAAAAGCACCGCTAACTGACGGCGACAGTAATGTACTCCGCCGACCAGAATTTCGCTATACCATTTCCGCAGCCACAGGAGGGAAAAAACGCTTCAAGCGGGTGATATGCCACAAAAGCGGTGTCCCAGTCCTCTGCCGCAGATGTTCATAACGAATTCTAACACTATGTGTATAAATGACTTAACCACTGCCAGCAGCTTTCTTTCATTTGGCATTGATTGTGCCTTTACCAAAGGGAACCGCTTTCCGAAAGAGGGGCCCTATGGATCCGACGCTGGCAGTAATAGGCCTGAACTTCCGAACCTCCCCAGTCGCTGTACGCGAGCGCTTTTGGATCAGCGAAGCCCGCCGCTGCGACGCGCTCCATCAATTGGTACGTTCGGAAGGCATCGAAGAGGTGATCATCGTGACCACCTGCAACCGGACCGAATTCATCCTGTGGGCCAGCGATGTCCCAACCGCGGCCAATTCCGTCCTACGGTTTCTGACCCAGGAATATCAGATCAAGCTATGCGAATGGTCTCACTTCTATCGTCTGATGGATGACGTGGCGCTGACCCATGTCTTCCGCGTGACTTCGGGTCTCGACTCCATGGTGCTGGGCGAACCAGAGATCACGGGACAGGTGAAGCAAGCCTGGGCGCTAGCGCAGGAGGCAGGCACCACCGGACGATTCCTCGACGCGGTCATGCAGAAGGCGATGACCGTCTCCAAGCGAACCCGGACGGAGACTGCGATTGGCTCATCGGCAGTTTCGGTGCCCTACGCTACGGTGGAACTTTCAAGGAGCATCCTGGGAGAACTTGCTGGACGTGAAGTGTTGTTGATTGGCGCCGGCAAGATGAGCGAACTTGCCGCCCACTACCTTATGAAGGCGGGCGCCAACCACGTGAAGGTGATGAACCGCACTCTGGCCCACGCCGAAGAGTTGGCGCAGAAGATGGGCGCGACGCCCGTTCCCTTCGCCGATCGATTGCAGCATCTAAAGACGGCCGATATTGTAGTGAGCTCGACGGCTTGCCCGAACTTCATTCTCAGCCGCCAGGAAGCCGAGGAGATTGCCCGGCAACGGCGCCACGCTGCCATGGTCATGATTGACATCGCGGTCCCGCGAGACATCGATCCCGGCGTGCGCGCAGTCGAGGGCATCCATCTTTTCGACATGGACGACCTGGAGCACGTGGTGAAGGGCAATGCGGTGGGACGACAAGCCGCCGCTGAAGCCGCGGAAAAGATTGTACAGGCGGAAATGCAGGGCTTTCGTCGCAAACTGATGGCGCAACGAGTGGTGCCGACCATCGTCGCCCTGCGTCAACGCCTCGATGAACTTTGCCGGCAGGAATTGGAAACCCTTCGCCAGGAATATGGACCGTTCACGGAAGATCAGGACCGGGCACTCACAACGCTTACAATTCATATAACGCAACGAATTGCCAGTTCCCTGGCCCGTGAATTGAAGGAGCTTCCAGAAAGGAACGAACAGGATGTCCTGACCGCAGCGGTAGGCCGCCTGTTTCACCTTGAACAACCGTCAACGGTTGGCGCCGGCACCAAAAACGAGGAATTAGTACTGGCAACTAGCAATTAGCAACTAGCACTTGGCATTTAGCAAAACCGCTCGTAAGTGGGAAACGACATCAGTCAAGAACTTTTAGCATTGGACGTTCGAACGGTTCAACCAAGTGCTAAGTGCTAGCTGCTAACTGCTAATTGCCAACTGCCACAAGGAGTACACAGCAAATGTCTCAAGATGTACAAAACGACAACGTCAAAACCAACCTGGCCTTCAGCAACGTGCAAGCTTACACGCTGGCAGTAATTACCCTGGCCATTGGAATTGCGGTAGGCTACTTTGCCCGGGGATCGGCGCCGGTTGCCCCTCCCGCCGAAAGCGCGCAAACTACTTCGGCTCCCGCCGGAATGGGGAATGCACCGGTAGGCTCTGCACAGCTGCCCGGTATCGGAAGCGCGCAACAGCAGCAGGCGGCATCGCCGGAGACGTTGGCGAAGGCAGCTGAGCCGTTATTGGCCCAACTGAAGACCAATCCGAAGGACTTTGACACAATCGTAAAGCTGGGAAATCTGTACTACGATGGCCAGGCTTATCCGCAAGCGATTGAATACTACGAAAAAGCTGTCACTCTACAACCTGACAATGCCGACGTGCGCACAGACCTCGGCACCGCCTACTGGTACACCGGCAACGCCGACAAAGCGATCGCAAGCTTCGAAAAAGTGCTAACCGTCCGGCCCAATAATGCGCCTACGCTATTCAACCTCGGGATCGTCAGATGGCAGGGTAAAAAGGATCCCAAAGGCGCAATCGTCGCGTGGGAAAAACTCTTGCAGACCAATCCTGACTATCCGCAGAAGGACCAGGTGCAGATGTTGATTGACCGCGCGAAGATGCACGGAGCCACAGGAAGCAAAGGGTAAGCAGCAGATCTTTCCGCGCTGTCATTGTGAGCGAAGCGAAGAGCCCCTATTCTGGCCGGAGTCCAAAATGTTCTTCCGGCCATAGGGGTCCTCCGACTCCTCGCTCCAACACCCAGCAATCGCAAGCCGTTGCTTGCCGGGGCTTCGCTCATCGGCGGAAGGACGAGTTCATCGAATATACTCGTCGAAAACGGGGGACGAGTGACTTCGACGGGCGTGAAATCCAGGCATCTTGGCAAACCTGAGAAGCGGACTTCCTCCTACCCCGGAACCAAAGGACTCGCTCGACCGCAAAAGCAAGTCCTTGTTTTGGGTCTTGTCCTCGTGGTCGCCACCGTCGTTCTTTACTATCCGGCGATTCAACATCCATTCGTCAATTACGACGACGATGGCTATGTCACGAACAACCTGCACGTTCAAGCAGGTCTTGCCTGGGACACGGTAGCGTGGGCTTTTACTACTTACGATCAGGCCAACTGGCATCCCGTGACCTGGCTCTCGCACGCTTTGGATTGCCAACTGTTTCAGCTCGATCCGGCCGGCCACCACGGCACCAACGTAGTGCTGCACGTGCTTAATGCGTTGCTGCTGTTCTGGGTATTAGTGCAAGCAACCGGGTTTACAGGCCGCAGCTTCATGGTAGCCGCGTTGTTTGCGCTGCACCCCGTCAATGTGGAATCGGTAGTGTGGGTAGCCGAGCGCAAAAATCTGCTCAGCATGTTGTTTTTCCTGCTCGCGCTGGGAGCTTACCGATGGTACGCGCGCGAACCCCGACCAGGGCGCTACGCTGTGATCGCATTCCTCTTCGGCTTGGGACTCATGGCCAAGCCGCAAGTCATCACCTTGCCCTTCATTCTGCTGCTTTGGGATTACTGGCCGTTGCAGCGAATGCTGGTTCAGGGCCCGCCGGCAGCAACCGGAACGAGAGCAGCTTTTCCGCCCAGACGCTTCTCCAGTCTGCTATTGGAAAAACTCCCTCTAGTCGTGCTGTCGGCGATCAGTGCCGCGATCACCGTAATGGCGCAGCGGCGGGGAGGAATCAATCCGGAATTGCCGCTCTCCGCGAGGCTGGCAAACGCGATTGTCTGCTACGCCCGCTATGTGGGTAAAGCGCTTTGGCCGACGCGCCTGGCGCCTATGTATCCCCATCCGGGGAGTTCGCTGGCTAAATGGGAGGTATTCTCGGCGTTGCTTTTCCTGACGGTGGTCACTGCGCTGGTTATCGCCGCCCGGCGTCGCCGGTACCTTCCCGTCGGTTGGCTCTGGTTTCTGGGGACGTTGATACCCATGATCGGACTGGTGCAAGTCGGCAGACAAGCCATGGCTGACCGCTACGCCTATCTGCCCTTCATTGGCCTGTTCATCATGATGTGCTGGGGGGTGGCCGACTGCGCAGTGGCCGGGAGTCGATGGCTGGAGAGCCGCCGACAATTAGCAACTGCTGGCGCGGCAGCAGCCAATGGCCATCAGCCCGTTAGCACTATTTTACTGGCAACGCTTAGCACCGGCGTCTTATTGGCGCTGGGCCTGGTGGCTCACCGCCAGATCGACTACTGGAGCGACAATGTGAGGCTGTGGTCCCACACCTTGCAGGTTACCAGCCGCAATTACGAAGCGGAGGAGGACCTGGGAGAAGCGCTGCTGGCAAAGGGTGAGCAAGCAGACGCGCTGGACCACTTCTATCGGGCGATGGAGGTCGATCCTGGTCGAACTCTCCCGCACATGTATATCGCAACCTATGACCAGAAGCAGGGGAAGTTGCAGGAGGCCATTGACCAGTACCGGAAAGCCATAAGCGTGAGCCAGAACACAGCCACGAATGCACTTGCCTTCGGCAACATGGGACATGCTTATCTCGAACTCGGGGACATGGCGCAGGCGCGCGAAAGCCTGCAGACGGCGGTCACGCTCGAGCCTCACAAGATGGAAATATGGATCGACCTGGGATTGGCGAAACAGAAATCCGGCGACCTGGCGGGAGCGACCCAGGCATACTCCGAAGCTGTGAAGGTCAAGGCGACGGATGTCGGCTATCTGTTGCTGGCAGGCGCCCTGCAGCAGAGTGGCCGTAAGGACGAAGCGGCCATGGCCACGCAGCAAGCTAAGGTTTTGTCCGCAAACTTCGCCGAGGCCCAACGTGTAGCAGCCCGGATTCTGGGCCAGTAGACTCTCCCGGCGTTCGCCAGCGTCAACGATGCTGGTTCTCCGCCAGCGTTGCAGCGTGGGCTTTGGCCCGTTCCTCATCACCAGGGCGGCCATCGAGGTGATAGAGCTGAGCCAGATTAAGCCAAGGCTGAGGAGCATCTGGGGCAAGTCGGATCGCCTCTTCCTGATAGGAAATGGCCTGCTGGATGTCGCCGAGGATTTCATAGGCCCGCGCGCGACCCGTCGCCACGTTGTAGCGAAACGAACCTCTCCCGCTGGCATTTGTTACTTCAGGTGCGGCGCTTCGAACCGCTTTGTCGAATGCAGCCAGCGCTTCCTTTGGTTGTCCCAGTTGCAGTGAGTAATAGCCCAACTGCACCAGCGACAGCTCAGGTCGCGCCTGGAATTGAACCGCTTTCTTCAGGGCCTGAATCGCGTCGGCATCCCGGTTCTGTTTTCGGTAGAAATCGGCAAGCGCTGACCAGGTGAATTGATCGGGATGGAGAGAAACTGTCTCAAGGTATTCCTGCTCGGCCTCTTGGAAACGGCTCAATTGGTACAGTGCCGTGGCACGCACCAGATGCACGATTGCGCTGCCTGGGAAAATCGCAATGGCCTTATCGGTCGCGACAAGCGCCTCGTAATTGCGATCCAAAGTGGACAGAAGGCTGGCTGCGTTGGCCCATCGATTGAAGGCGGCAGCGCTGTCGTTAGGCAGTGGAGCGGCGGCGGGCAAGGGCGCGGTTGCACAATCCACGTTTGAGCGGAGTATCAGCTCTTCCGTCTCCGGCTTGCGGCGCACAAGTACGGCAGAAACTTCGTCCATGTAAACCGGTCGCCAGTCGCGACTATTGCAGAAGTCTTTGAGCTGGACAAACTGGAGGCCATCGTAGCGCGCCAGCGAAAGAATGATCGTATTGATGTGGTAACGGTCGGCTTCCTGCTGCCAGGTAGATGAGTCCGGCGAACTCTCAAGCAGGTGACGAGCCCGCTCGATCCGCTCGGTTCCAAACAGTGTGTCCCGCCCGTCGATGTAGTCGGAGCGCTGGGGGCCAAGTGCCCAAGCAAGGTAGCCACCGGCGTTGTACCCTTGGAAAACTTGCCCAGGCAGATTCTCGCGCTGGATAAATTCGACCGCGCGTTGCGGGAACCACCAGCTTAAGCCCGCGCCAAAGGTCGCGTTGTCGGTGTCACCGCCAAAATAGTGCCGGTTCGTGATCAGGTCGAAACACCGCGCAGAGGCGAGAGCGGCCAATAAAACCACCACCCCGATGGCAGCGAACGAACGTATTCGTGGCGCTCGAACATAGGAACTCAGGCGGACTATCTCCTCCCACAAGATCGATCCGCCAACAATGACCACGACACAGGAAAACACCGCGCCCATGCGGACATGACGCACCGGCGCGTAGATGGCGGCGAGCAACAGAATCGCCGGCCCCCATTGCGCGCGTAACAAAGCGATCACGGCCGTGACTACCGCGATGGTCAGCAGGAGATAGAGGGTGCCACTGGTATCTCGCAACCAGAGCGCGCGACTGAAAGCGGGCCAATTCAAAGGCAGGCTGGCCCACTCTGCGATCGAAACCTCCTGGTGACCGGCGGCCCGGGTTTGCAGCAGCAGTGCGCGGTAGATTCCCCAACCCCAGGGGTTCACCAGCGTTACTATGGCGGTGCCCAACAACCAACCGGAGGCATGACGCAGCCTGTCCATGGCAGCTCGGCGACGCACCTCACCCTGAATTGTCTCCAACAACTCCAACCCGGCATACGCGAGCATCAGCGCGAGGCCCGCGACAAAGCCGAAGTGAACGTTGACCCACACCAGCATCAGCAGTGGCAGCAACCACAAGCGAGCTCTTCCAGTCTGATGGTTCTCCCAAAGCAGTGAGAGGAATGCTGCGAACAGCACAACGCTAAAAGCGTCGGCACGAGGGGGCGTGCGTAAGGCAATGAGGGGTACGGCCAAAATGGCGAGGCTGGCGCTCGCCGGCGTTTCCTCGGCGGAGCAGCCAGGCAACGGTACCTACGCAGGCCGCCGCTCCCATCCAGGAAAGCAGCGTGTAGCCCCCAATAAGGAAAGCAGCGTAGAAGATCACTCCTGCGCCAACGGGGTAGATCCATGGTTTTCCCTGCACGGTGTAGGAAAGGACGTCGACGGAAGGGACGCGATAATGCTGAACAACCCATCGTCCGGTTGCCAACTGCCAGCCGGTGTCATAGTCCGCGACCGTACGCAGACCAGCCAGACATGCGTAAATGAGGGCGATGGAGGCGAGGACAATAAACCAGCGCCGCTCGGATGCAGGACCCGCGGCCAGCCCGGCTTCGCTAGTTACTGCCGGGCTGGCGGCTTGTCCGCGCTGTACCTTCCTCACATGTTTCTTGTCGGGCCTTGGCGTTCTTTTATGCAGAGAGGAAAAAGACCATCCCTTTCGAGGCGACGTGCCTCGCAATCTTTGAAACGGCCGCATAAGCTGCAACGGTTTCACGTTCCGGCGCAATCTTGAAAAATGCTACGGCGTAATCTCGAAAACCACACCTTTGCCGTCAACTCCGCCATACGCGGTGCTGTAGAGATTACCGCTACTGTCAAATACCACGTTGCTCCGCGGGAGCTGCCCATCGGAGCCACCAGTAAAATCGTGCAGGGAGGTATACGTCCAACTACCGCCCGCGTGCGTCAGCTTGAACACCGAGCCGGCGCCATGCACTCCGTCGCCTGCGGTTGTGCCGTAGAGGTTACCTGCGCCGTCTATCGCGAGGTTGGCAACCGGACCCTTAGCGCGCCCGCCTCCTGACGCATTGAAGCTATATAGCGTCGTGAAGATCCAGCTACCCCCTGACGGGCTCAGCTCAAAAACCGTACCTCCGCTGCCCGACCCTCCGTATTGTGTTGCGCCGTAAAGATTGCCGGATGGGTCAAAAATCACGCCGGCAAACGGGGCTGATCCGTCTGTCTGACTGAGTTGAAAACTGTGAAGAGTGCGCTTAGTCCAACCACCGCCGGAGGGACTCAATTCGTAAACCGTACCGGCGCCGAATGCGCCGCCGGCCGTGGTAGTACCGTAGAGGTTGCCGGCGTGATCGAACGTTACACCCGCCCACGGTGACGCCCCGTCCGCCCCTCCCGCGAAGGTGTAGATAACGCTCTCTGTCCAGCCGCTTCCAGCGGGGGTAAGTTTGAATACGATGCCGCAGCCGCCCGGACAACTTCCACCGCCGCCGCCGTAGGTCGTGCCGTAGATGTTACCTGCCTGAGTCGAAAACCAAAGCGCCGCCGTAGGGATTCGACCCATCAGCTGCCTCCGCTGAACTTGTAAAGCGGGGTCTCGATCCAAGGGCAGTATGAGGTGTGGCAGAATGTGCCTGGATTCTGCAAAGTGAAGACGGTACCGCAGCCGCGTGTGCCCGTAGGCCACGCATGGTCCAATTCCTCCAAAGCCAGTTGTACCGTAGAGTTTGCCGTCGCGGCCTATGACTAAAGTGTCGTAGGGAATAACGCCGTTACTGGTGATAGTAAATACGTAAAGCGGGGTCAAGGCCCAGCCCGTGGACTTATGCGTTAGCTTATAGGCCGTGCCGGTCCGGTGTCGCCTTCAAAGGTGGTTCCATACAAATTTCCTGCAGCGTCAATCGTAATGCCGAAGTTGGGCTCTTGCCCGTCCACTCCGCCAGTGAAGTTGTGAATCACCTGAAAAGTCTGGGCCTGCACCGCTTCGGTCGCACCGATCGTCAGCACAAACATGATTGCTAGCCCCAGCCCGACGGCCGCCGCTCGTCGACTGGTCCCAAAAACCCAAATCCGATGTTCCCTCTGGTTCGCCAGGCTCATTACTCATTCTCCATTTCCCGTTTGGTGAAGATTGCTGGCCAACTGCCGTCCCAATTTCTAGGCTCGAAGGCCAGGATAATTATCTGCGTCCAGTCGAAGCGAATCGATTGTGCACTGTTACGTAGGGTAAAGCAACACTGCTCTCGTGGACACTTAGTTCGGGTATACTCGTAAGCCTTGGAGGAGGAGTGACTTCTAGTGAGTCGCAGTTCAAAGGAGCAGACCAATCCTTGACCCACTGGGGTCCGCTCCAATCCTTCCGGACACGCAACGTTCTCCTTAGTCTTCTCCTCGTGCTGGCCACCGGAGCGCTCTACTGGCCGGTGCGCAACCAGCCGTTCTCCGGCTACGATGATCCCGGCTTACATAACCAACAACATCCATCTGAAATACGGCCTGGATTGGGACGCCGTGAAGTGGTCATTCAGGCCTTACATGGGCGAGTGGCATCCGCTGACTTGGCTTTCTCATGGCCTGGATTGCCAGCTCTTTTTTCTCAACGCGGCGCGCCATCACGAGATGAATGTACTGTTCCAGACCCTGAACGTGGTGCTGGTGTTCTGGGTGTTGGTGTGGGCGACGGGCTATGCCGGCCGAAGTTTCATGGTGGCGGCGCTGTTCGCTCTGCACCCCATCAACGTTGAATCCGTGGCCTGGATTGCCGAGCGCAAGAACCTGCTCAGCATGTTGTTCCTTTTGCTGGCGCTGGGGGCATACCGCTGGTATGCGCAAAAGCCGCGCCTGGGCCGCTACGTGGTAGTCGCATTGCTGTACGCGCTGGGGCTGATTGCCAAGCCCCAGATCATCACTTTCCCTTGCCTTTTGCTGCTCTGGGACTATTGGCCGTTGCAGCGCATGTTCGCCTCAAGTCCGGCTCTTCTTCCGGGATAGCCGCAGAGGCGGGAGTGGTTCCGGCGAAAACGTTTTCTTGGCTGCTATGGGAAAAGCTGCCGCTGTTTGCTCTCTCCGGCGCCTTTGCTGTTTTCACTATGCGCGTGGACAACACCAGTGGCGCTTGGATCCCGCTGGTGTTTTACCCTCTCTCGACGCGGCTGCAGAACGCCGTCATCGCTTATGTGCGGTACATAGGCAAGGCGCTTTGGCCTTCGCGCCTGACGATTCTGTATCCATACTCGGCCTCTTCCATCCGCGGATGGCAGGTCCTGGCTTCGCTGGTCTTGCTGGTGGTGGTTTCGGCGCTGGTAATCAAGTGGCGCCATCGCCGCTATCTGCTGGTTGGATGGTTCTGGTTCGTGGGGACGCTTGTGCCGATGAGTCGGCATCATTTTCATCAACGACTCGGCAATGGCCAATCGCTACGCCTATCTTCCCTTCCTCGGCCTCTTCATCATGATCTGCTGGGGCGTGCCGGAGATGGCCCGCGAGCGGCATCTTTCTCTGGCGTGGCTCGCAGTTCCCAGCGTTGCGGTTTTATTGGCGCTCGCCGTCGTCGCTCACCGCCAGCTCACCTATTGGAATAGCGATTTGGATCTGTGGGCCCACGCTGTGGCCGTCACCCGCGACAACTGGACCGCCGAGGACAATCTCGGCGTCGCGCTCTCCGAACGCGGACGACTCGATGACGCCCTGACTCACTACCGGGCAGCCGCGGCCCTCTACCCGCTTCATCCCATCACTTACCTCTACATCGGCTCGTACTATCAGGAGCGTGGCAATCCGCAGGCCGCCCTTGAGCAGTACCAGAAGGTACTCACCCTGTCGGACAACGCCGTTGCGAGTACGCCAGCTTGCGTCTGATGGCGTTGGTGAACATGGCCAACATTTATCGCGGCCTCGGGGATTACACCCGTGCCGAGGAATGCATCGAATCGGCCAAGCACCTGCCTACCCGCAATTAGGCTTGCCATCGAAGTTGCCACACGCTTATGAATCCTCAGAGGCGGCTAGAAGCGAGATCCGTCAAGCCGTGCAAGCGCACTCCAAAAGCCCATCGGATCAATAAAGCAATATGCTTGCAAGTCGATTTGTGTGCCACCGGAGCAACCCGATTGAGCACTCCCTGCCGGTGTGAAGCACCGCACTGCTCAACCAGGAGAATTGCACCCAGCTGTTGCGCACCCTATTAACTGCAGCATCAACTGTCCAGCGTAGGCGTATTCTCCTTGGTTCCGCTCCAGAGGGCGCTGCCGCAAGTGGAACCGGATGAGGGCAAAGAACAGGATTACGATCAGCAGCAGTCCGTATAGCTCCAATACTGCGAGGCGTTAAGCTTCTTTCCTTGCATCATCTGTAACCTTTAAACGCGGGCCGGTGACGCAGTGAGTTTACCAAGTGCAGTCGCAAGAGTTGATGTCCAAGTCGGGCGACTGGTCAGCCATCTTAGCGCAACCATGCCTTGGGCGGGACTGGAATGAGCGAACGTGATCCAATTCGCCGCCAAACAGAGTCTCTGGTCACAAATTTGGACACAAAATCGGAGTGTCAAACGTGGCCAAACTGTTGAAAGAAAGCAGGCTACGTGGGAAACAGGAGGTTCCCCTTTGCAGGGAAATTCCCTAGAACAATGTCGCAAAGACCTGCACACTGGCAGGGCTCAAGTAACGGATCTACAGGCTTTACGTTGGCAGGCGAATTGCTCTTCTACCGGTAGCCTCTCTCGCTATGGGGCTACCCAGTGGGTACATTTCTGATTTGAACCTTAAAGGAGGGTTCGATCCTTGAAAACGCGTATCGCTTCGCTGTCACTGCTCACAATCGTTTGCCTAGTGCTGGCTGTTTCTCCGGCTATGGCATCTACTCTCTATGATAACGGTCCAGCCAATGGCACCAACGATGCTTGGACCATCAACTTTGGTTTCGCCGTTAGCGACTCCTATGCGCTGTCTGGTGGAACCAATGTCACCGGGATGAATGTCGTTTATTGGGATGCCTCGAGCACCGATCTTCTGACCACCGTGGATTATCAGTTCGGCTCATCCTCGTTCGGGGGCAACATCCATACTTCGGGAGCTGCCACCAACCAGTTCATCTCGACGAACCAGTTCGGTTATTTCCTGTATTCGGCTAGCTTCGCCGTCAGCAACTCCGATTTCAACGGAGCCAATGGTTTCGTGACCCTGAGCAACGCTTGCTCCACGTCTGGCTGCTCAGTTAGCAACCCGATTTACTGGGATGAGAACAGCGGACCTTCGACGGCCTATGAGAACACCCTTGGGCTCGATTCCTTCGGAAGCGTTCACGCTGACCGGCGGCACCAGCACCGGCACCACGGCACGACTCCTGAGCCCAGCAGCATCATGCTGTTCGGTTCTGGCATCCTCGGCCTGGCTGGCGTACTGCGCCGCAAGCTGACCCGCTAATCAATCCGACCCTTCCCCCAGGTCTTAATCGGAAGCCGGAGCCCAGTGCTCCGGCTTTTTGCATTTGCGAGAACCCGGTCGTTCTGGCCAGGCGTTGCCAAATTCTGGCGTCTCACGGCCTTACTGGCGAACGCGTCGCGCCGCAAGAGACCGCGAAAGTGGTTTGAGTTTCGTGCTGCGAAAAGACCAGTTGCGTCAAACCTCGGTTCGCGAGAGAATGCGTCAGATTCGGGCTCTGCCCTGAGATTGTCCGATTTTCCGTCACGAAACAATCACTGTCATCAAAAGCAGCCATGAAACCACAAATGCAGATGGAAACAGAGCCGCGCGCGACTGACGAAGGCAAGAGTTGGCGGCCTTCCACGCGCGTCGCCTTCCGATTCGTATTTTCTTACTTTCTTCTCTACATATTTCCCGGTGCGGTGGGATCTCTGGGTGCCGATATGCCCCACAATGATGCCTATCGGCGGATGTGGCACGCCATCGTGCCGTGGGTGGGAGAAAATCTGCTCCACCTGCGCGGCGACATGCTGGAGACCGCCAACGGCAGTGGTGACCAACTATACGACTATATTCTCCTGACATGCCTGTTTTTGGTGGCGATGGTTGCTACGGCCATCTGGTCGTGGATCGACAGAAAAAAGACGAATTACGATCAACTCTATGAATGGCTTAGGGTGTTTGTCCGCTTAACGCTTGCGGTAGCGATGATCAGCTACGGCGCCAACAAGCTGTTTCGTATGCAGTTTCCTGAACCTCCCTTGTTTCGGTTCGTGGACTACTACGGCAACTCCTCACCGGTGGGTCTGCTGTGGACCTTCATGGGCATGTCCCGGGCGTACAGCTTATTCGCCGGCATGGCGGAAATGCTGGGTGGACTGCTTCTTATTGTGCCTCGCTTCACCACGCTGGGAGCCCTGGTGACCCTGGGGGTTATGAGCAATGTGTGGATGCTCAACTTTTGTTATGACGTGCCAAGAAAGATCTACTCGACGCATCTGGTGATAATGAGCTTGTTCCTGCTTCTGCCCGAGGTGCGACGCCTCTTAGATTTCTTCGTTCTCAATCGCAAAACGGAGCCGCTTTCCCCAGTTTCTCTAGTGAAAGACCCACAACTCAATCGATGGACTGTGTTCCTCCAGTATGGAATTGGCGTGGTCGCCCTGGTGGTTTGCTTGAATTCGGCGCGGGAGGTTGCGGCCAAGAATATGACTTACTTGCCACCTCCCATCCGTGGAATCTGGTCAGTGGATGAATTCGCTCTGGATGGTGCGGTCCAGCCTCCGATGCTGGACAACTCAGACCGCTGGCAGAGGGTGATTTTCGATGGGCCGGATTACTTTTTCGTCCAACGCATGGATAGCGACATAAAGTTACTTGCCCTGCAATTTGATCTCGCTAGAAAGACCTTTACGCTGACCGCTCCTTCCGACCCGAGTTGGAAAGCGAGCTTCACGTATGAAGGTCCCCAGCCCAACCAGCTTGTGCTGGACGGGAACCTCGATGGCCGTCATCTCAACATGACTCTTCACCGTGTCGACTTGGGACAATTCCTGCTCTTAAATCGCGGTTTTCATATGATCAATCAGACTTTTGAAAGACGCTGAAGCCGGAACGGCGTTTACTCCGAGCCGGTTCCTAGTACCACGCCTGATTCGTACCCGCCAGTAGACCTTTCTGGCTGTTTTTGCAACATTTTGCAAGAAGACAGTTGCAACTATTCTTGTGCATCTGTAACATCGGGCAGCTACATGCGCTCTTCTACAACTAGTTACGCCTCTCGGATCCATCGTTTCCGGCTGCCTCGAGTTTGTGTGCCAGTGGTGGGCGCCGATGCCGCCACCATGATCGAGCGGGCCGAATCGGTGGTACGCGATAACCCCTTTCTTGAGCTAAGGTTAGACTACCTTCCTCAGCCTGCGGCGGCCCTCGCCAAGCTGAAGAATTTCCTGGAGATGCACCCCGAGGCGACAGCCATCGCTACCTGCCGGCGGGCAGTCAATGGAGGCAAGTTCAAGGGTTCAATTGCCGCCGAATTGGCCGTCTTGCTGAAGGCGGCCGACGCCGGTTTCCCATTGGTGGACATCGAGTTACAGAGCGCCAAGGCATTGAAAGCGGACCAGTTGCGCGGTCTCACCGACCGGGTCGGCGTGATCATTTCCTACCACGACTTTCGCGCCACCAAGAAACTGGAAGAGCAGTTCGCCGAGATCAGCAAGTATCCCGCCGATTTCTACAAAGTGGTCTCAACGGCAACGAATCTCCATGACAATGTTGTGATGATGAGGTTCCTCGAGGCCAATTCTGCCAAGCACGAGATGGTGGGCTTGTGCATGGGGGAACAGGGAATCATCAGCCGGGTTCTGGGGGTCAGGGCAGGCAGTATCTTCACCTTCGGTGCGGCGAAGAGCGGCGAAGAGACCGCTCCCGGACAGGTACCCTTTAATGAACTAAGGGACATCTACCGCATCGACAATGTGGATGCTGCGACCCAGGTTTATGGTGTTGCAGGAGATCCGGTTGAGCATTCGCTCTCGCCCATCATGATGAACGCGGCTCTTCGCCGCGAATCTGTGAATGCCGTATACCTGTCGCTGCATGCCAAGAGCTTGAAAGACTTGCTGGCTTGCGTGCGCGATATACCAATTCGCGGTCTCAGCATCACGATGCCATACAAGCAGGCGATCCTGGACACGCTGGAGAATTCTGACCCGCTGACGCGTCAGATTGGCGCGTGCAATACCGTAGTTCGCAGTCTTGACGGCAAACTGTATGGCTTCAATACCGATGTCGGCGGCATCGTAGCTCCACTGGAGCAGCGCCTTCATCTGGCTGGCGCCCGTATCCTGGTAATTGGCGCGGGTGGAGTGGCGCGGGCGGCGGTTTTTGGATTGAAAGCCAAGGGCGCCGAGGTCTTCGTTACCAACCGCACTCCGGAAAAGGCGCAGTCGCTGGCGCGGCAGGCGAAGGCGAAACACTTGAAACGCGCCGATGTCGCCAAGAATTCGTTCGACGTGATCATCAACGCCACTCCGGTGGGGATGAGTAACGGCAAGCAGTCTCCGATGGAGGAGAAAGAGCTGAACACCAAGTATGTTTTCGACCTGGTGTACACGCCGGCCGAGACCAAACTCGTCAAGATGGCGCGAGCCAAAGGCCTGCAGGTCATACCGGGCTTGGAGATGTTCGTCCAGCAGGGGGCACGCCAATTTGAGATTTGGACGGGCAAGCCCGCTCCCATCGCTGAAATGGCTTATGTCGTGACCAAGGCGCTGGAACGGCGTACCGCCCAGGAAGAGGCCGAAGAGGCGAAACCTGCGGTGAAGAGTACAGCCCGCAAAGCAGGCAAGAGCTCTCGCAAGTAGCTGGGCTGCGCCGCACCACGTGTTTCTGCAAGAACCAGGGGGGACCGAATCGGGCTTTTTCAGGGTTTAATGGCAGAAAAATGCATTCGCAGGCAGAATCCAGGTTGCGGTTTCCCAGGTAAAAGGCTTAGGATAGGAGTGTTGGAGATAGTTCCCATCTCTATCTTCGATTCAAGCGTCAGACCCTTTAGTCCCACGTTCGCAAGTCATAATTCCCTCATGCACAGTGCAAGATGAAAACTGTGTGCGAGCACTCCCAGGAGAGACTGAGATGGCGTGGTACGCGTACTGTATTACCGAACAGCAAGGCCTGCAAAGCAGCATTCGGGCCCGCCGTCCGGTGGCGATTGAAAACCTGCGAGGCGTGAACGACGCTTCGGTGTTCGCCTGTCCCAGCGGAGAGTTCGCCGTCATCGTGAGCGAGCATTCCGCTGCAAAACCCCTCAACCAACAAGCCATCCTGGACCATGCTCACGTCGTTAGCGAGTGCTTCCGTACCATGACGGTCCTGCCTTTTCGGTTTGGCACCATCTTCGACTCCGACGAGGCCTTGCGCCGGTCGGTCAGGGCGAATCGCAAAACATTTCTCGAGACGGTCGACCGTCTGCGAGGAAAGGCTGAGATGCATTTCAAGCTTCTCCTCAAGGATGGAACACTGCAGGAAGCGATTGCCGAACTTCCCAATGGCGTTGGTGGCGAGTACCTGCGCAAATTGCGGGAGCACGCTAGCCGCGACCGGGAACGGCAGACCAAAGCCCGTGCCCTTTCCATGCAGGTGCACAAGCTGTTCTCACCGCTCGAAGAAGACGTGATCTGCAAGCGTACTGACGCCGGCGGGATGCTGATCGATTTCGCCCACCTTATCGATTCCACCTCGGTCGCCAAGTATCAAAATCGTTACAGTGCCGCGACCAGGCATTTCAAGGATTGCCACATTACCATCACTGGTCCCTGGCCGCCCTATCACTTCATGCCGGGGAAGCTGCGCACGGTCTCTAGCGGAAATTGATGGCGTAGACATTCCATAGCTCACAGCGATACGCACAAGGCGGCCACCCGGCCGCCGTTGTTTTGGACGTTGGCTCTTCACGACGCGAGCCATTGTGTCGAAAAAATTCCTGCATGCAGTGTCGGCTTAGCTGATCCAGAGGTACAATCGGCTACACAATCTCACGTAGTTGAAGAGTTAACACATCGCTTGCTGGATGGCCCGGATGTTGCATTTTTGTGACACCTGCGGTGACACATGCAACCCCGGAAGTGGTATTGCGATTCTCATAGTGGAACGCCGGTTTCTCTGGGTGAGTCCTGGGAGGCCTACTTCCCTGGTTGGAGCTCCATGGTCCCAGATAAGAAGATTCGGGCCCTGATTGTTGCCGACGACGTCAACGTGGGCAGGTTCTTGAGTTCCTACCTGCTACGCCGCGGCTTCGATGTCAGCAGTGCGGGGTCTGGCGATGAGGCGATCCGGATGTTTCGGGTCTACGACCCGGTGTTGGTACTGCTGGACCTGTCAACCGCAGGCATGAGCGCACTCGACACACTGGAACGGATCAAACAAATCAAGCCGCAGACCGGAGTTGTGATGCTGTCGACACAACACGATCCGGAATTCATCTTCAAAGCCTCCAAACTCGGTGCTGATGACTATTTGGGCAAGCCGTTCGAGCCGAAAGAACTGGATCTTCGCATCAACAGGATCGTGGAGAAGCAGCGGCTGTCGATCGAGGTTCCGCAGCTCCGAGACCAGGTGCGCGGAAACAGCGATTTCGCGGGACTGTTCGGAACCAGCCCGCGCATGGAGGAAGTGAAGCACACCATCGAGCAGGTCGCAGACACCACCGCTACGGTGCTCATCCGCGGCGAGAGCGGCACAGGCAAAGAAGTGGTTGCGCGCATGATCTACGCGCAGTCGGGCCGCTGCGAGAAAGCATTTGTCAAAGTAAACTGCGCAGCTATCCCGCACGAACTGTTGGAAAGCGAGCTGTTTGGCTATGAGCAGGGGGCCTTCACGGGCGCCAATCGCCAGAAGCTTGGCAAGTTCGATTTGGCCAACACCGGCACCATCTTTCTGGATGAAGTCAGCGAGATGCACCCGGCCCTGCAGGCCAAACTGCTGCACGTGCTGCAAGGCGGGGAATTTTCACGACTGGGCGGCAAGCGAGATATTTCAGTCGACGTCCGCGTTCTGGCTGCCACCAACAAACCACTGGAGCGCGCTGTAGAAGATGGGCTCTTCCGCGAAGACCTTTTCTACCGGCTCAATGTTGTTACCATACACATCCCTCCTTTGCGCGAACGCCGGGAAGAGATCCTGGTGTTTCTGGAATACTTCCTGCGGAAGTACAGCGAGTTCTATGGTAAGCAGCCCGCTCCTTTCAGCGACTCGGCGTTTGGCCGCATGCTGGAGTACAACTGGCCCGGCAACATCCGTGAACTGGAGAACCTGGTCAAGCGCTACGTCATTGTAGGTAATGAAGCGCAGATCATTCGTGAACTGGCGACCCACAAGCCGATCATGAGGTCCACCTCCGGTCTTTGGGGCATGAGAGATAACAAGTCCAATGGAGACCAGCCGCAGGCCAGTTCGGTCTCTTCTTCCACCATCCCGATTGACGCGGTCAGGACCAATACCGTGGAGGCCGAAGGGCCATCCCTTCTGGAGATTGGGCGCCGGGCTGCCATGTCGGCCGAACGGGAAGCCATCGAACGCGTGCTCACCCAGACGCGCTGGAACCGCCGCCAGGCGGCCAAAATTCTGAAGATCAGCTACAAGGCTTTGCTGAACAAGCTGAAAATCATCGAAGAGGACAAGGCAACGCAGAATAAGAACCTTACTGCCTAGAGTTGGCACCCTCGTACCATGCCAAATATGACGATAACCACCCATTTGGAGCGTTCTGACTTCGGCAGCACAGAGATATCGTCACTGTTATTAATAACTTATGGCTCTTACCACATGGTGCTTAAGGCACGGAGGCTGGCGTGGCGCTGAAAGTGCTTGGATAAAGGCAACCAAAGAGGCCCAGAACCTTGATTTCGATCCTCTACTGTCTCCCTCGACATCTCTCTGCTGGTCTCGTTATGCGAGACAGCTTCTTGCAGTACCTTCCCTGAAGCTTCCTCCTTCGCCTCTTTTGAAGAGCGGCCTACGGGCCGCTTTTTTATGTTGAAGGAATGGCCAATCGCGTCGTGGCCTGCATGCATCCAACCTTGACAAATTGGAATTGCTGGAACCGCGCGCAAAGGACCAGGGCAGTTGACGTGGGTTTCTCCCACGCATATCATTCCGATTTCGCGCACCTAATTTTTTGGCCACACGTGAATCGTGGGCGCGAGGAATCGGCAGGTTACGAACCTATGGAGAAGAAAAGGCTGGAAGTTTTCAAGAAGCGGCTGGAAGAGCGTCAGCGGGAATTGCGACAAACCATGACTCGCACCGCTCAGGACGGGCGCGAGGCCGATGTCGAGTCGGCTCAGGACATCGCTGACCGGGCGGCGAACTCTTACAATAAGGAATTTCTGTTCCATCAGAGCAACAACGAACGCCAGCTCCTGCAAATGGTGGATGGTGCCCTCGACCGGATCCGCGAAGGCAGTTTCGGCCAATGCATCTCATGTAGCGAAGAGATCAACCCCAAGCGGTTGGAAGCCGTGCCGTGGACGCGGCATTGCATCGCATGCCAGGAGAAACTGGAGAAGGGCATTCTGGAGCACAGCAGCACCTAGAAACCCACGGAACAACCACTGCGCTCCCATTCTCGCGCCTCTTGCCATCCATCCCGACCCGAACTTCCCTTGCGCTGTAGGGCGATTCCAACCTTGCTGGATCTTGTGAGCATGGTAGAGCGGCGCTTTAGCGCCGCGTTCGCCGCTCCTCGACCGCCGGCCTGAAGGCCGGCTCTACCCGCACAGCACCCCTGGAGTCCGCCCTAGAAGTGGAACCCAATCTGCGCTGTCAATGCACGCGGCGTCACGTAGTGCGTGCCGCTGAAGGTCGACAAGAAGTTGTACAGCGCGTACTTGTTGGTCAAGTTGATCGCGGTCAACTGCAGACTCCACTTGTACTTGTCGCCCTTGAACAGGTTGTCGTCGCCGATAGACAGGTCAAACAGGCTACGTGACGCGATGCGCGCCGGGTGATGGTCATCGTTCTGGGTCCCCGGCGCCGGGACTTGCACCAAATTGGAGCCGAATTGAGAAGCAAGGCAGGGTGACGGGAGTGGTGTGAAGGGTGTCGCCTTGACGCTTCCGCAGAAGAAACCTGCCTGAAACTCCTGATCGGCCGTAAAGCCGGTTAGATCGATGGCGGGTTGGCCATTCAGCGTCGTCGAAGCCGGACAGTCATTGAACGGCAGCACGCCGTAACAAGGCACCGACCCCGCCACCAGTCCGCTGTCGTAGCGCCAGTTGAACCCGATCCATGGCCCGCGCTTCCACGGTGTCTGGTATTGCAGGTGCGTAGTCTGGTTGAAGGCCTCGTCGTGGTCTATGCGGAAGGGAGTTCCGCTCTGGCCCACGGTCACGCCCAGTCCGCTGGTTTGCGGCGGGAAGAAGCGCGCCGCCACGCTCGACATCACTACCAGCGCGCTGAAACCGTGGTAAACAGGCACGCTGGCGCGCAGCGCCCATCCCGGAATCTTCGAGTTGTGCCACCCGATCGGAAAGAAGATCGGTGTGTTGCCGAAGATGCTGAAATCGTATCCGGTGTGAGTGTATTTCCAGATGTATTCGCCGTCGATCACCAGAAATCGCCCAAATGCCTGCTGCAAACCCGCGTGGAACTCATTGCGAAATCCGGGAGTCAGCGGGGCTGGCACGCAAGGCACAATCGCGGCGATGACCGGCGAATTGCACCCCGTGCTGGACAACACCAGGTTCTCATTGAATGGCGTCTCCAGCGTGCGCGCATAGGAGGCCCGGAGAATCGTATTCGTCTTCTGGAGATTGTAAGCGACTCCTAGACGCGGCTCCGCCTGGCTGGCAACAGTAAGGCCGTTGTACAGGTCCCCACGAATTCCCAGATTGAAGCTCCAGTTGTGCAGGGTTATGTTGTCCTGAATGTACATCGCCAACTCTTTCACGTCGGTATGGCCCACGAACGAAAACAAGGTGCTATGTGGACTCTGGCACCCTGACGACTGTGCCGGATTCGGACGCGTCAGGTCGTAGCAGCTCAATATCGGCGTGTAACCAGCGTTGGGCTGAAGTCCGGCGGCAGCGCACTGCGCCGGATCGGTGAAGCCGGAGACGGGGTTGCCATTAGCATCCACGCACGGCGAATTGAGTGTCGGATTTACGATCCCGAAATTGTCGTTTTCGTTGAGGAAGGTCTGCTCGTACATGACGCCGGCCTTCACGTTGTGAATGCCTTTCGTGTAGGTAATGTTCGCGAGTGCGCCGGCATTGGTAAGCGTCCGGTTTTGGGTCACAGTTTCCGACTGGATAGGACCGAAGTCAGCGAACGGGTTGGCACTCGGATAATAGTTGTACTGGTCGCGCCGCACGTACCCCGTAACGCTCAAGACGGCATTTGAACTTATAGTGTGTGACCAGGTGGGGGCGACGTTGTATGTCAGGATCTTCGAGCGCTGGTCGGTCGGTCCCACGGGAAGCCCGTCCGGACCAAGGATTCCAAGGTTCAAGTTGTCATACGAGTTCGGATTCTGGAACCAGGAGCGCGTGAAGCCGAAATTGAAGTGCAGAGTATCCGCCTGCGAAAACTGGTAGTCGAAGCGGTCAAACACGTTCTCTTCGTTGCCGTGCGCATGGAAGACTACAAATTCCGGCGGATCGAGGAAACGGCCAGTGTCGAGACCATTGGCCGCGATGAAGTTACCCCACTTCTTGCCGCCGTAGGAGAAGTCAAGGTCCACGTGTGAGGTGCCAAAGGTGCCGTAACTGGCCGTCAGGTCACCGTGCGGCGTCGTCGAACCCAGGCCCGAACGCGTGGTCACATCAATTACCAGGCTCGTTTTGTCGCCAAACTCTGCGGGAGGAGCACCTGAGATCACCGTCATGGACTGCACGGCGTCCAGCGGGATCTGGTTGGAGAATACCTTGCTCTGCTGATCGGTAATCGGCTGGCCATCCAGAGAGAATGAGTTCGACGCATGATCGCCCATTCCGTGAAACAGGCCGTTGGAATCGGCAGCGACTCCCGGTGAAGCTAGAGTGACCAGCGAACTCAGCTCCGAGGAAGAACTTTCCAACGGAAGCTTGTCGAACAGACTGCGATCTACGTCGGTGTGAAACGTGGAATCGTTTTCCAGAAGATCGCCGGCCTCACCCTGGACCGTGACGTTCTCGGCGGAGCCAGCTATTTGCAGAGTGAGCTTGAGGGTAAGTGGCACAGCGGAACGAACGTCGACGTCCTGGGAATAAGCAGCGAACCCGGCCCGATTTACGCTGAGGTGGTAAGGATTTAAGGGAATGTTCGGGAAGTTGAATCGCCCCGCGTTGTCGGTCGTTGTTGACCTGGTGAATTGGCTAACTGGGTTATGAATCTCTACGGTCGCTCCCGGCACGACGGCGCCGGAGGGATCGGAAACGATGCCACTCAGCGACGAGTTTCCCGTGGTCTGCGCGCTTGCGCTGACGACGCAAATCGACAAGAACGTCACGACCAAGACTGCGCTAATTACGTTACATGGGACTGGCTTTCCCTTTGTTTCCTGGTTCGAAGTCATCTCTCCTCCAATTTCGCTGGCTCCCGCAATCGTGTTTAGCCCGCGCAACAGTGCGGGCAACACGACGACGAGCAATAGAAAAATGCATGTACGCGCCCGAAGGCGCGCCATCACGAGTTTCAGAATTGCGAGTTTGGATTAGAGGCTGGGGGGCGCCCGGGAGGGGACTCTATGGCCGGCTTGCAGCGACGCATAGTTTACAGCTTGAAGCGCGACTCGAATCCATCGTGGATTCAGCAGGTCGGCTTCCGGCAGTTGAGGAGTGACAATCGTGTTATGTCCAACGCGGCAAAGCTCGCATTGATCGCTGATTGCTAAACTGCTGTGGGATTGGGTCGAGCTGGCGGTCACGCGTGCGAGGTCGTGGGCCGCTCCTGATGTGCCGACTACGTGCACCAATGGGTGCAGCAGAACGTGCACGAACAACAGCATTAGTAGCCATCCTCGAAACTTCACGGAATTCCTCGCCAGGCCCGATTTGCTGGTTATTATTCTGACGCACGGCCTCGCCAAAGTAAAGCAAGCCTGCAAATTCTCGACAAACGAAAACTGGGTGTAAAATTCACCAAAGTTCATCCCGCGAGACCACTCAGGTAAGCTTCACCAGAAAGGATGTCATGCACGCCAAGACTCTTGCGCTCTGCGGAATCGTGTTGAGCATTTTTCTCATGTTGGCACTGACCCCATCGGCGCGGGCGCAAACCTTCACCGTGATTCACACCTTCACCGGCGGAGGTGATGGCGCAATTCCCCAGGCTGGCCTGACGATGGATGCCGCTGGAAATTTCTACGGCACAACATCGTCTGGCGGCTACATGGGAAGCGATGAATGCCGGATACGGCACGGCTGCGGCGTCGTCTTCAAGCTGACCCACAAACCGTCCGGCTGGATATTGATTCCTTTCTATACTTTTCAGGGAGGAAATGATGGAAACGGTCCGTTGTCTCGCGTGGTTTTTGGTCCAAGCGGGGGCCTGTACGGTACGACGTATTCAGGCGGAATTCCGGGGTGCTCCGGGGACACCTGCGGCGTAGTGTACCGTGTGACGCCGCAAGCTCGGATGTGCGAAAAAGCTTTTTGTAGCGGGACAGAAACCGTGCTCTACAGGTTCTCCGGCGGTAGCGATGGCGCCAATCCGACCTGGGGTGACCTTACTTTCGACCAGGCCGGTAACGTCTATGGTACGACGCTTCAAGGAGGCGCCAACAACGTAGGTGTGGTGTTTTCACTGGCGCACAACGGCGCCTGGACGCAAAGCACTCTTTACAACTTCGCGCTGGAGACGGGCGCCTACCCTCAGTCAGGGGTGATCTTCGACAGTGCGGGCAATTTGTACGGTGCTGCGAGCAATTACGGTCTCTATGGGTATGGCATGGTCTACCAATTGACTCCATCCGCATCCGGTTGGACCGAGTCCACTCTCTACAGCTTCCAAGGCGCCGGGGACGGTCTAGGTCCGGTTGGTGGACTCGTCTTCGACAGGGCGGGCAATCTCTACGGCGCTACCGTCGCCGCGGGTGCGGGAACGGGCGGTGGGACCGTATACCAGCTAACCAACCTTCATGGAAGCTGGAGTCTTACCACTCTGTACAGCCTTACTGGGGCATACGGCGGCCCTGAAGACAGCCTGACAATGGACCCGGCGGGCAATCTGTACGGCACTACTTACGAGGATGGTGCTTTTGGATATGGCTCGGTGTTCAAGCTGGCCCCCCAAGGCGACGGGACCTGGCTCTACACCGACCTGCATGACTTTACTCCAGCGAGCGGCGACGGTCGCTGGCCGGTTGGCAGTGTCTTCATCGATGCCAACGGCAATCTTTTCGGGACCGCATCCGGTGGAGGGGACCGCTCACACTGCGAAACCACTGGTTGCGGCGTCATCTGGGAGATCACGCCGTAAATTTGGCGGACGGCAGAGAGCTAGTTCACTCCCGAATTTGGCTGTGCAGACGGCGCGCCGCTGGTCACTGGCGGCTTCATCAAGCCGAAGTTCTGCAGGTAGGCGACGGTACGCTGCGCAGCGCCATCGAAGGTAAGCTGGCAATTGACGAACTGTGTGTTCTCCCAGGTCACGTCCCCACCGCCATAAATCAGTTTGCAATCCGTGAGCACACACTTGACGAAGCGCTTGTCGTCCATATAGACGGTAACGCCCTGGGGATGCCAGTTCTCCAAGACTTGCATGATAAGGTCCTCTCCACAGAAAGTTGATTAGGAAACTACAGAATAACCGAAAGCTGGTGATTAATGGATTGACCAGCTAAGCAGGATCGGGCTGCAAACAAAAAGGCAGACGATATGCTCATCTGCCCTGGTGAAAGATCTGTGAAACCAAATTTAAACGCCGCTGGGCGAATGGCTCTCGGTGCCAGTGGGATAGGTAACATCGTTGGTTGCGGAACGAACCTTGCCCATAGCGCGCTCTGCGGTGCCGCGAATGGACTGCACGCCGCGTTGCACCCGGTCTTTGTTCTGCTCGTAGGTCTCGCGCGCTGAACTGGCTAAATCGTTAGCGCGGTCGCTCAGATTATTGCGGGTTTCCTCCCCACTCATGGGAGCAAACAGAATACCGAGGCCAACCCCCAGCCCCAAGCCAATCAGAAAACTCTTCATGCCGTCCTCCTAGAATGAAAATCTTATTGTGAATTTGCCGACGAATGCTGGCAGGACAATTTCACTCACAATAGAAGATGCCGTCGGCGAGCGGGAGTTTGCCGTGATCTGAAATGTTTCTAGGTGGGCACGATGCGGCACGGCCGCTAGAGCGTCCTCTTGAACAGGGCGGTGGCAATGGTAATCATAATGGCAGCCGCAACGGTCAGATAGAGCAGGTCAGTGCGGATGGCCGCAAAGCCCGCGTCTTTCAGTAGAATTGCCTTGAATCCGTGCACCGAATAGGTAAAGGGATCAACATAGGCGATTCCGCGAAGCCATGCCGGGAACGCCTTAATGGGATAAATCGCGCCACTGGGAAAAAATAGCAGCGTGTTCAGAATTCCGAACATGGCGCGCGGAACCAGAGGGTCTTCCACTCGCACCATCAGCAGGAACATCATGGTGTTAAAGGCCAGCGAGGTCGCCACCACCATCAAGAAAACGTAGAGCATGTTTTGCAGCGTGAAAGCGGTTCCCAATCCGGCCAGCAGGGAACCCAGCACGGTAATCACAAGGCCGGCCATGATCGCCTTGATTGCTCCGGCGATATTCAGTCCGGCCACCAACTCGAACTTCGTGATTGGCGTCACCAGATAACCTTCGTGCACCCCGCGCGCTTTATCGTCGATGTACAGCATGCCGCCGCCAATCATGACCGAGACGAACATGGCCAACGCGATCGATCCGGGCAGCAGATATTTCATGTACTCGATGTAGGGATACAACTCGACCGTGTCGAGCGTGATCTGTTGCACGATGCGCGATGGCTCGACATCGGGATTATTCAGCGCCTTGGTCAGGTCGCCGAATTCCTGCTCGAGGGTCGAGCTCATGAAGTTGTCGGTGTTGTCGACCACCAGCGCGATTCGCGGATGGTTTTCTTCATAGACACGGCGCGAGTATTCCGGCGGAATGATGATGGCGCCGTCCAGCTTTCCGGTGCGCACGTCCTCCATCGCCTGCTTGTCGCTGTCGTAAGGCACGGGAACAAACGTCCGCGCATTGGCTTGCACTGCCGCCAGCGCCTCACGGACTTTGACAGCCTGAGTACCGCGGTCCTGATCGACGACGCCGAGCCGCGCATCCTTGATTTTTCCGCCAAATGCATTGCCCAGCACAATGAGCTGCACCAGCGGAAAGACCATGGCCACCAGCATCAGGGCCGGAGAGCGGAAAAACTTGCGCAGTTCGCGCTCCACAATTGCCCACATTCTATTCATGGCCGCATCCCCGGGCGATCTGGCATCACGAAGTTGTAGGCCTTAACCTGCTCATCGCGTAGTTGTCTGCCGGTGTAGTGCACAAATACATCGTCCAGGGTAGTGTTCTGGACCGAAAGAGATTTCACTTCCACCTTGGAGCGAACCGCAAGTTCCACCAGCTCTGTCGTTGTCTTGGAACCATTGCTGCTAAGAATGCGATACATGTCAGCACCCACCGATTGCACCGAGGTGACGTCTTCGAGCTTGCCTAATTCCTCGTGCCAGTCAGGGGGCGCATTCAGGAATTGCGCTTCAATGACGTTGGTTCCCGGCACGCTTGCTTTCAGTGCCATGGGTGAATCCAGTGCCACCAGCTTGCCGTGGTCAACGATAGCCAGGCGATCGCAAAGCCTGTCAGCTTCGTCCATGTAGTGGGTAGTGATGAGAATGGTCAGTGCGCGCCGGTTCTTGATCTCGGTCAGCATCTCCCATACGGCTACGCGCGATACCGGATCGAGTCCCGTAGTCGGTTCATCGAGGAAAAATATTTTCGGGCTGTGTACCAGTCCCCGGGCGATTTCCAGTCGTCTGCGCATGCCGCCAGAAAGCGTCTTCGTCTGCGCATTGCGCCACTTCGTCAAATCCACCGTTTGCAGCAGGTCGTCGATATTGCGTTTACGGTCTGCGGCGGGAACACCGTACAGTTTGGCGTAAATACTGAGATTTTCTTCCACGGTAAGATCGATGTCGCTGGTCAGCGCCTGCGGGATTACGCCCATGCACTGGCGCGCTGAGTCAGGATCTTTGGCGACATCGAATCCGTTGATGAGCGCCCGCCCGCCAGTTAGCGGCAGCAAGGTCGTCATCATGCGAATAAGCGTGGACTTGCCAGCGCCATTCGGCCCAAGCAGTCCGAAGATTTCGCCCTGGTGGACGTTGAAGGAAACGTCGTCCACAGCCGTGAAGTCGCCATACTTCTTCGTGACGTGGTCCACCACAATGGCATCGCCGTCGGGCGGCGCGTTGCACGGCGCTGCGGGCGTTGATTTTGGACTGAACCAGCTCATCGCGTGCCTTTCGTTGGACGTTGCGGAAGCAGGACCTCGGCGGTCATCCCAGGGACGAGCGCGCCGTCGGGATTGTCGACCTTCAGCTTGAGGCCAATCGTCTTGATGTCGCGCTTGCGACGGCTAACGTCGCGCTGGGTTGCGTAGTCGCTCTCCACTGCCTTGAAAATCACCGTGCCTTCGATTGGCGTCCCCGCCGGCAACCGCACCCTGAGCTTGTCGTCAACCGACACGAAGCTGGCTTCCGTTTCCGGGGCCTCGGCGCGCACCCAAGTATCGCCGAAGTCAATAATGGTCACGATCGGCGTGCCCGGATTCACAACTTCGCCCTGCCGTGTCGCTCGCACAGAGACCGTTCCTGTCACCGGGGCGTAAATTTTCGTGTAGCCGAGCCGGGTTTCGGCCTCGGCGAGTTGGGCGCGCGCATTGGCTACCTGCGCCTGGTTGGCGGCAACGTTGCTGGCGGCAGCGCCCTGCTGATGAGTACGCGCAATGGAGCTGTTCAGGTCAGCCTGTGCCGCATCGATATTTTTTTGCGCACTCATCACCGCGGCCTGTTGCGCTTTCAGTTGCTGGTCCGCCCGTACCCTGTCCTGTTCGGATTCAACTCCCGCCTGGGCCAGCGCAATCATGCGCTGCGAGTCGCTCTGGATGCGAGCAAGGTCAGCTTCCGCCTGCATGAGCGTGGCTTTCGCCGAAGCCAGCCGTGCCTGCGCATTCACCACGCCGCTGTTGGTTTCGCCCAATGTGTCCGCCTCGGTGGCACGCAGGGAGGAAACCTGCGAATTGTACGACCGGATCATGGCTTCCGCCCCATTCTTCTGGGCCTCAAGCTCCGCCGAGTCGACCTCGGCGATCAGGTCTCCGGCCTTGACCTTCGAGCCTTCATCCACATATAGCTTCTCGACCCTCCCCATGATCTTGGAGCTTACGATCACCTGATTGGCATCCACAATTCCGATGAGTACGGTGTCGGTGGTGCGGTCCGTGGAGTAAAAGTAGTACGCGGTCGCGATGGCCAACAGAACGAATAGAAAGATGAAAAATTTATTTGGCTTCATTTGCGTTTTCCTTGCACTCTGAAGCGGCGTGGGGATTCTTTCGCAGCGTTGGAAACTGCCCTGGGCTGCGCTACGTCGCGGCTTGCTATCTCAGCGGCGAGCTTCAGTCCAGCGGATTGGTCGGCAAACAACGCCGCCGCGATGAAATCGAGAACGGCCGCGCGTCGTTGCTGAAGCGCCTCCGCCGAAAAGGGGTCTCTGGCGAAGAGCTTTCGCGCAACCGGCGCCACAACAAAATAGTGGACAATCATCCCGGCAATTGAGGGTGCGAATTGCATAGCATCGACATAGCGAAATTCTCCACTCGCCACGCCCTCCTGCAGCACCGCAATCAATCGCACAGAGATTGGCCGTATGTATTTCTCCACAACGCGCGTCAAGTGCGAAGGTTTTCCCCGGCCGGCGCTTAACAGCTCTCCCTGGAACAGCCTTGCGTAGTGAAAGGATTCGGCGATGCAATCAAAATGTGCGCGCGCATAGTTCAGCAGGCGTTCGCCAGCCGGCCCCGCTCCATCGAAAGCCTGGCTGACCCGGCCCAGCAGTCGAACGAAAAAATCATCGAGCACTGCGCCGTATAGCGCTTCTTTGTCCCGAAAGTAGTAGTACAGGAGCGCCTTGTTGACCCCGGCGGCCGCTGCGATGGCGTCCATGCGCGCTCCGGCGATGCCTTCCTGGGCGAACTCCACAAGTGCCGCCTGCAGGATTGCTTCACGACTGGCCTCGGGTTGGCGGCGACTTCCACGTCGTGTCGTATTTGGGGTTTCGATGGGCATTTATTAATTAACCAGTTAGTTATATTAACAGACGAGTGAACCCGATTCAACTTCCAGGAACGGAGGGCGGCAACTGCCGGGCCGAAGGGAGGTTGATGCTTGGGTTGAGCGAGCGAAGGAGCAGCAAAAGGGAAGTCAGGGAGGTCAAACGCGCTCTCAGTGTTAATCCCGGAGCTTGGACTATCTAGACAGAAAAGAACTGCGCCGGGGGATTGCCGACCATTCGCAAAGAATGGCCACCTGATCCTCCGGCGCAAGAAACAATCTCAAGAAGCGGTTAGTGCAGAGACGCCAGAGTTTTCTGTGCGTCTTGCGCGTCTGGGCCCTTAAGGTTCAATTGCAGGGCTTTCTGCAACTCGGTTTTGGCACGATCTCTTTCTCCAGCTCCGCTGAGTGCCATTCCCAGATGGTAGCGATAGTCAGCCTTCTCAGGATCTTTTCTTACAGCGTCCTCGGCAAGCGAGATTGAGACGCGATAATTGCCCTTCTTGTACTGGATCCAAGCGAGGGTGTCATTGACCGCGATCATGTCAGGGTTAGCTTGTTTCGCCTGCGTCGCCAGGCTCAACGCCATGTCAAGGTTTTCGCCCTGGAGGGCATAAACCCATGCCAGATTGTTAGCTGCAACGGGGTCATGAGAATTTTCCGCAAGCGCCGCCTGGAAGTACTTACCAGCCGATTTCAGGTCGCCTTTGGTCATATAAACATCCCCAATGGCGGTATTCACCATAGTCGAGTTGGGCTGCAGTGCGAGCGCCTTCTGGTAGTAATCCAGAGCAGCGTCGGTTTGGCCGGCCACGTGATGAATCTGAGCGATCCGGACGTAAGCCAACATCGACTTAGGGTCAATTTGCAGGACCTTCTGGAATTCGGCCATGGCTGCGTCGTATTTTTTCGCCGTCGCCAAAGCGGAACCGTTCATGAAGTGCGCCGAAGCCCGGTTGGGATTGGCGGTGGCGTACTCGTTGGCCAACGCCAGCGCCTTGGCCGACTGGTTGGTGCCGAACAGCAAAGCGACATAATCGGCCCAGGCCGCGTCATAGGTCGGGTACATCTTTGTGGTGTATTGGAATTCGCGTTCCGCGTCAGCATATTTCTTCTGCCCGGAGTAGGCGAATGCCATGTTCATGTGGACCAGCGGATCATTGGGCGCGGCCTTCTGCACTTCCTTCAATTCATCGAGAGCGGCAGCAAAGTCCTTAGCTCCGATATCGATGGTTGCATTCAGGAAATGGGCATCAGGACTGCTTTCATTCAGTTTCTGCAAACGCGCCGCGTATTCTCTAGCTGTATCGTAGTCGTGCGAGTCACGATAAGTTTCAGCCAGGGCCTTGAGGACCATCGGGTTGTCCGGCTGGTGCTTAAACGAGGCCTGCTTTGCCGCCTCCTGCAACTCGCTCTTGGCTCCGGGCAGATCGCCGGTCTGGCGCAGCACCTGTCCCAGGATGAAGTGCGCCTGAGGATTGTCGGGAGCATCGTGAACGACTTCACGCAGGGTCGTAATCGCCTCCGCGCTGTTGCCCTTGATGGCCAGCAGCCGCGCGTGTGTAATGCGCGCCATGACGTTGCCGGGCTTGTCCTTCAGCATGCTATCCGCAATCTTGCTGGCCTCGTCAGTCTTTCCGGTATTGAGCAAGGTCTCTACCAGGCGCAGTTGCAGCTCCTGGTTCTTGGGGTCGTAGCTTAGACCGCGCTGGTATTCCTTGGTGGCGGCGTCGGTATTTCTTAAAGCCAGATAGTAGTCGCCAACCGAAGTGGCGACTTCCGCCGAGTTCGGCTGCTTATCGCGCAACTGCTGAATGATCTGCTCGCTGTCTGCCTTGCGATCTTCATGCAACAGCAGGGCTGCCAGGCGCAGGTAGGGAGTCGGGGTTTCCGGATTATTCTGGATCGCCTGCCGGTACACTTCCTCCGATTTCTTGAGATCCTTCTTGTAGGAGTAGAAACCGGCGAGGTCGTTGTAGGCCGACAGCTTCTGGGGGTCAACGCTAATGGCCTTGCGCAGGTCCTGTTCGGCGGAAGCGTCCTGCTTCATGTAGGCGTACAACACTCCCCGATTGATGTATGCCTCAGCGTAATTCGGTTTCAAGGCAATGGCTTTGGTAAAAGCGTCAACGGCGTCCTGTTGCTGCTTCTGGGCAGCCAGCGCGCTGCCCAACAACAAAAATCCCTCCGCATTGTTGGGGTCGTGTTCAGTCACGTAGCGGGCCTGTTCTTCCGCTTTGTCGGACTGCCGGGCGGCCATTAACAAGTTTCCCAGCGCAATGCGGGCTTTGAACTGGTTGGGGTCAAACTCAATCGCCTGACCGAACTCTTTGTAACTCTCCGGATAGCGCTGCAAGCTCATCTCCGCATTACCCAACTGGTAGTGGGCTTCGGCATATCGCGGATCAACCTGCAGAGCTTTCTTGAATTGAATCACGGCAGAATCGTACTTCTTCTGCTCCATGTACTTCATGCCGCTCTCGACGTACTTGCGCTTGGCGGTTTCCGGGTTACGAGTGCAGCCAACCAAAGCGATTGACAGCACAGCCATTACTACAAAGACGATGCAGCGGTTACGCATACCTTCTCCTGGGTCACCGAGGGATGATCTGATCGACATCAGTTGTAATCTGTTTTGCAAACGCCAGAGCGCGCGTACGTGCCTGCTCCTCATCACCGTTGTAGATCGGCGCGGTGATTCGAACCAGAGCGGCGTCAGTGCGGTTCAAGCGCATGGCGTCATACACCAAATAGAACTTACCCCAGTATTCGCTGGCCACTACGCGGCCATGCGCCTGGTACCAATACAACACGAGTTGTTCTTCCAAATCCTTGCGGACGATGTAGAGGTTAACGGGCACCTTTCGACCGTCGTCAAGCGGGAGTTGATACACCGTCGCCGTCATGGGCGTCCATCCCGCTCCCGGAAGGCAGTTCTTAGGCGAGTGAATGGCGGCGCCGGTGCGCTGACTGCGAAAATATCCAATGTATAAAGTGATTATTCCTTGGGTCTTCGAGACATAGCCACGGTTAAGATAGTCGGTCACGCCAAGCAGATCCAGCGTCTGCTGGTCAAGCGGCCACTCGGCGGCCTCAGTGTAGCCCGCAACCTGGGCGGGAAAGTCGGCGAGCGGCTTGGCGAGCGGAGTGGCTTCTCCGTGTGACAGGTACGCCATGGAGGTTGTCGCTCCCACCAGCACGGCAATCATGAGCCAATAGCGGACGCCGAATTTCATTAACTCACCTTGGCCTTCGCAAGGGCGCTTTCATCTTTTGGCATCCACCCCATTTTCTTGCGCACCACAATCGTTAAACTGTGCAACGCTAGAAACAGCACCGTGGCCACCACAAAAATCACCCAGCCCGAAAACTCGTGCATGAATCCCTCGGCCGCGCGACGACCGATGTAATTCGCCATCAAGGCAGTTATCATGACCCGAGTTCCATTGCTGATAATGGCGAGGGGAACCATGGCCAGGAACAGCAGCCAGCGCACCGCTGTGCTGCGCTCGGCTAGATAACCGTAGCCGGCAGCCAAAGCCAGCAGCGACATCAACGACCGAATACCGCTGCATGCCTCCACCACTTCCAGCTTCATATTGGGCAAGATCAGAACGTTTCCCTCACGCATGATGGGAAACAGGTTGAGCGTCTCCAATGTCGTAGTGGCGAATTTGGAGGCCACAAACTGCAGCGGAAAAACAATCTCGTTGTAGATCAGAACCGGTATCGGAATCGCGAACAGCAAAAACGCTAAAGGGAAAGCCATGGCGCGCAACAGGGCGCCGCCGCAAAAATAGACGATCAGCCCGCAGATGGTACCCAGCATCGAGATCCGTGTCAGAAAAAGTTCCGCGCCTAAACTCCCCAGAAATAGGAGCCCGAGAGAACACAAAACGACTAACATTCCCCACGGCGACGGGCGTCGCAGAATCTGGCCCAATTTTTCCCGCCTCTGCCAGATCAAGTAAAGCGACAGTAAGGGCACTAGAAACCCGTGAGAATAGTCGGCGTCGTTGTACCACTGACGAACCAAGATCTTCAAAACGGGCGCGTAGAGCACAATCAATGCCGCAACCAACAGCAGCCCTTGCCAGCCGAAAGGCTTCAGCGTCTGCCACAGGGTTGAAGATTTGGCGGTGCTACTGTCGCCCAACAAGACTTGTTCGTCCGCCGCGTGCGTCAAAGCAGTACTTGTCGGTTTGGTGCCGGCCAGCGCCAACGGTTCTCACTCCCTATTTAATTTCTCTGGCAGTCCATCTGGGTGTGTGCAATTATTTGGCCGAGAGTGAAGCATAGGATATTCGATAAATAGCTGATAATCAAGCAGTTCTTATCGTAAATTTTAAGAACCGCAAAACTTTGAATGCAAGTAGTGCAAATCTTTGCACATTCGTTCCAGCCGAGTTCACTTCCTAGGAGAACCCAGCTAAGTATAAATCCTGAGAATTGACACCGTGATATTGGCTTTTCCTTAGGCTCAGACCCCGCTTGGCACCTTCTCGTGTCCGTCTAACCCAACAAAATGATGCCTTCATCACCGCTCACCTGTCATCGTACGCAACCCCGTCACCCAAAGCAACTGACGATTCTAAACGCTCATAGCCGAATCAGGCATCCGGTGTATATCCCGGTTGATGATTTTGGGTGTCGGAGCAAAGCCTTTGGCGACTCCCATTCACGGATGCGGTAAAATTGCGTTTCAACGCCCTACTTAAGGACATCCCTTTGTCAAACCAACAGAACCTCGTCATTGTGGGCGGCTGCGGACACGTCGGCTTGCCCCTGGGAATTGTATTGGCCAGCCGCGGATTGTCGGTCTCCCTCCTCGACATCGACGCGGCCAAGGTTGAAAAAATCAACTCTGGCCAGATGCCTTTTCGCGAAGCTGGTGCTGAGCCCATTCTGCGCCAGGTCTTAGGCAAAACCCTTACCGCCACCACAGACTCACAGTGTCTGCGATCGGCGGACGTGGTGATAACCGTTGTCGGCACCCCGGTTGACCGGCATCTGAACCCTACCGTCAACGAGCTGTATCAGAGCGTGGACGGCATGCTGAAATACATCAATGACGGAACTTTGCTGGTTTTGCGCAGCACCGTCAGCCCGGGCGTAACCAAGCTGGTTTATCAAAGAATCAAGTCTCTCGGGCGCGATATAGATGTGGCGTTCTGTCCCGAGCGCATTGCTGAAGGCAACGCCATGGAGGAGTTGATTAAGCTGCCGCAGATCGTGGCGGCCTTTGAACCGGTGGCACTGCAGAGGGCGAAAGATTTGTTCCTCACCATCGCATCCACGGTGATCGAGCTGTCGCCGCTGGAAGCGGAGCTGGCCAAGCTGTTCACCAATAGCTGGCGGTACCTGAACTTCGCCATCTCGAACCAGTTCTACATGCTGGCCGAAACCTATGGCCTCGACTTCTACCGCATTCATGATGCAGTCACTCGCGAATATCCGAGGATGCGGAGTTTCGCGCGCGCCGGTTTTGCGGCTGGCCCTTGCCTGCTCAAAGACACCCTGCAGCTCTCGGCATTCTCGGGCAACCATTTCTTCCTCGGCCACGCCGCCATGCTGGTGAACGAAGGTCTTCCCGACTTTGTTGTGACCCAAATGCGGCAGCTCGGCCTTGCCGACAAAACCGTGGCAATTCTGGGAATGGCTTTCAAAGGAGAGTCCGACGACAATCGCGACAGCCTCTCTTACAAGCTGAAGAAACTGCTGGAAGTTGAGGCCAAAGCGGTCCTATGCACCGACCCATACGTGCCCGATCCGCGACTGGTTCCGCTTGAGGAAGCTTTGAGCCGGGCCCAAATATTTGTTATCGGAGCACCGCACGCAGCCTACCGCGATTTACAGATTCCGTCCGACAAGACTGTGGTTGATATCTGGAACTTTTGGCCGGAGCGCCACGAAGACGCTATCGAGCCGCCGATAACGGTTGCGGCAGGAGGAGCCAGATCATGAAAGTACTCGTCACGGGCTCTGCTGGATTCATTTGCGGCTACCTGGTTGAAGAATTGCTCCAAGCCGGCTATGAGGTTGTCGGGGTCGATAATTTCAGCAAGTACGGGCGGGTGGAGAAGTCGTACGACAAACATCCGCGCTATCAGTTTGTCGAGGCAAATTGCAAAGATGTTTCCTTGCTGAGGGATTTGCTGTCGGACTGCGACCACTTTGTTGCTTCCGCGGCGATGATCGGCGGCATCAGCTACTTCCACGAGTTCGCCTACGACCTGCTGGCGGAGAATGAACGCATCACTGCCGCCTCCTTCGATGCCGCCATCTATGCTCATCAACACAAGAAGCTGCAGAAGATCACCGTGATGTCGTCGAGCATGGTATTCGAGAGCACTTCGGAGTATCCCACTCCCGAAGGCGCCGAGCACCGCTGCCCCCCGCCGCGTTCGACGTACGGATTTCAGAAGCTGGCGACCGAATATTTTGTTCAGGGGGCATGGGAACAATACAAGCTGCCCTACACCATCGTGCGTCCGTTTAATTGCGTCGGCGTGGGAGAAAAGCGGGCGCTGCACGACCATGACATTTATAGCGGCAATGTGAAGCTGGCGATGTCGCATGTGGTACCCGACCTGGCGCAGAAGGTGCTGAAGGGCCAGGATCCCCTGCACATTCTCGGATCTGGAAACCAAGTTCGCCACTATACGTATGGAGGCGACCTAGCCAAGGGAATAAGAATTTGTCTGGAGCATCCGGCTGCGGTGAATCAGGATTTCAATCTTTCCACTCCGGCTCGCACTACCGTTCTTGAACTGGCCGAGGTCATCTGGCAAAAGGTCCATGGCGACAGCAAACCGTTCCGTTATGTTTCGGATCCGCCGTTCGAATATGACGTGCAGGAACGCTCCCCTGATGCCCGCAAGGCCAGGCAACTGCTCGGATTTGAAGCCACGACGAGTTTAAGCGAGATATTGGACGAAGTCATTCCCTGGGTCGCCGGACAGATCGAAGTGGGTCAGATCTAGTGGATGTCGTTTCTGAGCAGGGCCCGGCCGAGTTGAGTCTGGTGATTCCGGTTTACAACGAAGGCGCCAACTTTGCCGCCTTGTGGAGCGCGGTTGCTTCGCAAATCCGCTCGCCGTTCCGGGCGTTCGTCGTGTACGACTTCGATGAAGACAACACCGTTCCTGTTTTAGCGCAGATCATCTCCGCCGGAGAAACTCGCCTGGTTCCGGTCAAGAACAACGTAGGTCGAGGCGTAATTGGCGCCATCCGCACTGGCTTCAACCATGTGGAAAGCGGGCCTGTGCTGGTGATCATGGCCGATCTTTCCGATGACCTCACCAACGTAGACAAGATGGTCGGCTTGTATCGTCAGGGCTATCAGATTGTCGCGGCCAGCCGCTACATGCCAGGCGGCCAGCTTCTGGATGCGCCTCCGCTGAAGGGCGCAATGTCGCGAGTTGCCGGCCTTACGCTGCACTGGCTTCGAGGAATTCCGACGCACGACGCCACCAACGCGTTCAAGCTCTACGACAGCCGGATCCTGAAGAACATGACGATCGAGAGTAAGGCCGGCTTTGAACTGAGCCTGGAGATTACCGTGAAGGCTTTTCTGGCCGGCTATCGCATTGTGGAGTTACCGACCACCTGGCGCGGCCGAACCCAAGGGGAGTCGCGGTTCAAGATATGGGCTTGGTTACCGCAGTATTTGAAGTGGTATTTTTACGCCTTCCAACCGAAGCGCAGTTCCGCGCGATGAAACGTCCCTAATGCAAATGCACCAGATGATCGAGTAAGAACATGGCGGCCACACCGACGAACACAACTAGGGCCATCTTCACGCCCGGTTCGCGGTTCACTTCGGGGATTAGATCGGAGGCCGCAACGTAAATGGTTACTCCGGCGGCCACCGGCAGTCCGTAACTGACCGCGTGGCGTCCGATGGCCATGGTCAGCACGCCGGCCATTGTGGCCAGCGCCAGCAACACGGAGGCGAACCAAGACCGAGTCTTGCTCAATCCGCTGGCCAGCATTACCGAGGTTACGGTAAAGCCTTCTGGTATTTTGTGGAGGAAAATTGCCAGAAAAATGATCCAGCCCAACCACCGCGAAATCAGGAAGCCGGCAGTAATGGCAATACCGTCGAAGAAAGTGTGGATGATCAGCCCAAACAGCACTGACATTCGCCGGTGCGAGTGCACGTACTCTTCCGCATGCGTTTCCTCGCCGTAATGAAAATGCGGGGTAATTGTATGTTCAAAGAAGTGCATCAGAAGATAGCCGCCGAGAAGCAGGAACGCACCGTTGCGCCCGGCGAGCGCCAGGCTCTCGGGGACCATTTCAACCAGAGCGGTGGCCAACATGAAGCCCGCGCCCAGCGCCACAAAATAGCGAAGATAACTGCGGTCCCAGCTCTTCTGCACAATGACGGCGCCGCCGAAAACGTTGGCCCCGGCAGCCGTTAAGCCAAGCAGAATGCTGAGTACGATTGGATTCATGGGTCGCGAGCAGGATAACAGAGGGGATAGAGACTAGGGTTGAAACTAACCCGGCACCTGAACCTGGCTCCTGCTCGTTTCCACTATGGCCTCTTCAGTCGAGACTGAGCGCTCCATCGGCAATCATTGCAACTGCGATCTGCTGCGGATATATCTGATATCTTCGCTCCGTAATCGCTTGTTTCAGCGAATCTACACGCTGCTGCCTGATCTCTGGAACCTTGTCCAGTTGTGCTTTCAGGGTTTCGACCAGCGCGCTCCCGGCAAACAGACGCGTCATGTCTTCATCATCGGCGGTCATGCCGTGGCCATCACTACCGTCGCTTGTGCCGCGGTCCAACCCGGGGATGGCTTGTGGATTCAGCAGGCTCTTGAAAAACCGGTCCCATTGGAGGCCGTGAAGCGACGCCTCGTCCAGATTTGCCCTGACTATATCGAAGGGGACGCCGTCAGGTTTGCTGCCGCCATCTCGAGCTAGCCAACCGGGACCATCGCGGGGCGCAGTTGCTGCGTTGGTCGGGGTGTAGTTCGGCGCGCCGGAGATCCGCTTTCGGCACTGGTTCAGCAGCTTTTTTAAGTGAAATATCATCCCGGTTCCTCGTGCTCCTTGGTTGCAATAGGGTGATCGGCACTAAATAAGAAAACTTTAATCTTTCTGCAAAATAATTTTTCCAGGCCACCCACCACTTGGGCTTTCTTCATAGATTCCTGTCTCACGAGTTTTTCCATATCCCCCCGTGCGGTGTGGCGGCGTGAACCGACGCGGTGAGAGCCGCCGTACGAGTTTGCTGGGCATTTTCCAGGCTAACCCGCAGCCGTGCCACTGCCAGGGAATGAATCTGCGATACACGCGATTCTCCCACTCCCAGCACCGCTCCCACTTCTTTCATGGTGAGCTCTTCCTGGTAATACAGGGCAAGCACTTGTTGCTCGCGTGACGGCAACTCTGCAATCGCATCGGCCAGCATCTGCCGGCGTTCTCCCTGCATACAGAGAAACAGAGGGTCCTGGTTGGGCGGTCCCGGAAGGCTCTCCCCCAGATCGGTTTCCCGTCCGTCTTCCAGTGAAACGATCTGCAGGCTGCCTATCTCGAGGCTGCGAATTTCGTCCAGCAGGTGCTGGAATTCTTCCAGGGTCATGCCCATGGCCAGCGCCAGCTCCGGCTCCGTGGCCGAGCGGCCCAGTTCGGTCTGCAACTTCTGTGTAGTGGTCTCCAGGCGGCGGGCCTTGCGGCGGAGATCGCGCGGACTCCAGTCCATATCGCGCAGACTATCCAGAATGGCTCCGCGGATGCGAAACTTCGCATAGGAGGCGAAACGCACCTTCTTATCGGGATTGAACTTGTGCACGGCGTCGATCAGCCCCACGATGCCGGCATGGACAAGATCGTCGAAAGGAACGTGCTGCGGTAGCCGCTCGTGGATGCGGCGAGCGATGTATTTTACCTGCGGCAGTTGTTCCAGCAGGAGCTCGTCTGTCATTTCTCCAGCTGGTTCAGTCATCTGCTCGTAAGTCTGGGGGGCAGTCATGTCTCCTCCTAAGTCGAATGATTGCGACGACTGCACCGCCAACCCTTTGGGAAAGATGTCGGGAGGCCCGCCTACATGAAATCTCTCCGCAGAACTGCGCAGCGGTCGTCATCAAGACCGTTTTAGGCCGGCAACCTTAGAAACGGATTAGGAGGGGATTAGAAGTTTTTAACGAACTTCACACGGGGTCCAATTGTGAAATTGCTACCAGGTAGGGAAGGGAACTATGGGATGTTGCGATGCGCCACAAAGCAGCCTCGTGCAGCCGCTGTCTCTGGTCAACTAATGCAGGGCAGTTGCACAATCCACACGGCGGAAAAATCAGCCAAAACGCTCCATCTCAAGTCGCCGCCGAGGGCGCGAAAGGTCCGGCGAGCAATCTCCAGCTCACCGTTCCAATCCGGATCGGAGCAATCATCCGCCATCCCAGCACCAATGCGAGCCCCGCATCCTGCGATGCAGATCTCCACCTGCTGCTCTCTGCGCCCTGCACGCATGCTGAGGCTGTGGCTGGGCGAAGGGCAACGGAGCAGGAATTCCAGGAGATAGAAAAAGCCGCGCGTCAACTTGCCTTCGTTCGCCAATACCTCGACTGGATCGCAGCTCAGCTCAAAGGACAGTCCCGCGGACTCGAACAGGGGAAGCATGTCCTCGCGCAGTTGCAGCAAAAGCCGATCCAGCGCGAGTGGGGCTGAAGTATCTCCGGGGTCCTCCGCATCGCTCAATTCGCGCAGCAGCAACAGCCGATGGCGCAGCTGTTCGGCGGCGTCGAGGGCGGCTTCCACGCTACCGCGAAACTCCTCGAGGGTCTGATCGCGCACCAATGCCAATTCCAGCGAGCATTGCAGAGCAGTAAGTGGCTGGCTAAGATCGTGAAATACGTTCGACGCGAAATCGCAGCGAGAGACAGGTTCTGTCACATCGGTGCCTCAACGTGGCAGCTCATTTCGTATCCCACCCCGCGCACCGTGTGAATGAGATGGGGAGCGTATTCACCATCCACCTTCTTGCGGAGATAGTTGATGTACACGTCGACGATATTGGTGGTGGTATCGAATGAAAGGTTCCAGACGTGCTCCACGATCATGGCACGGGTGATCCGGCGGCCCGTGTTACGCATGAGGTATTCGAGCAAGGCAAATTCTTTCGAAGTTAGCTCGATGGGCTTGCCTGCGCGTTCCACTTTGCGTTCCACGCGGTTCAGTTCCAAGTCCGCCAGTCGCAACACTGTCTCTGCGGTTTGTGGGCCGCGGCGCAGCAGCGCCCGTACCCGAGCCGAAAGCTCAGTGAAGGAAAACGGTTTGATGAGGCAATCGTCGGCGCCCGTGTCGAGCGATTGCACCCGATCTTCCACCCGGCTGCGCGCGGTCAGTACCAGCACCGGAAGCGAAGGTTTCTTTGGCCGGACCGCGCTGAGCACGCCAATGCCGTCGAGTTTGGGGAGATTCAGATCGAGGATGAGGAGATCGTACTCGCTTTCCAGCGCCATCTGCCGGGCCTGTTCACCGTCGGGCGCCACATCAACCGCATAGTGTTCCGCCTCTAGGCCCTTGCGAAGAAAACTAGCAAGCGAAGCGTCGTCTTCTACGACCAGAATGCGCATAGTGTTGGGCATTGGCGAGTAACCAACCAATGGTTACTATGATCTTCGCCCTTTCAACAGGGGCGCGTCAACAAATCTCCCAATGCCTATCAGATAAGGGCGTGCCGATTTAGGAAGGACGGTATTGAAACAGTTCCTGTTTACGGATGAGGAAGGTCGCGAGGGACGGGATCTCGCATGGTTGTGATGCGACGGCATCGAGACTCGCGCGATTTTTGCTGGCGCGGAACCATCTTCACGGCGCTATAATCGCAGTATGGCACGTGGTTGGGAAAGCAAATCTGTGGAAGCTCAAATAGAAGAGTCTGATTCTGAACCCTCCGTTAGCGAAACCCGCTCCTGCTCTGCTGAAGAAATGCAACACCAGATGAAGAAAGCTGACCTCGAGCTTTCCCGTAAGCTGGTTCTTCAGCAGATGGAGAGGAGCGACAGCGAGCGTTATTCCGAGTTGCTGCGCCGAACTCTGGCCGGCCTCGACGCGCAAATCGCTGCCCTGGGCTGATTGGCGCCTGGTCAGGTGTTGTCTTTTCGCGGGAAATCCCTCGCCTATTGCGACTTAGGCTGTGCTTGTTCATGAGCTGTGCCCCTTTGGCGAAGAGCCTCTCCCTCGGCTCTTGCCCAGTTGACGGCGTAAGCCGACCGCTTACGATATGGGATTTATCAACAACGATACAAAGGGCAGGTGACAACAAGACTAGCTCGCTCTAGACTTTCGGGAATGGATCTTCGCTTCACGCCTACGGAAGAGGATGCCCGCGATCTCTGTCGGATTAATTTGACCCCGGGATGGTACACGTTCCTCTTTCTGCTATTGCTCCTATTGTCGTTCCTTGTGGCGGTACATCTGATTGAGCACGGAATTGCCATCACCGGTTGGGTTTGGCTGGTGCTGACGGTTGTACTTGCTGGTGCCATGTATGAAGTTCCTCGATTCCAAGCACACCGCGCCTTTCGGCGCAGCCCTTCGGTTCAAGGAGAGTTCGTCTACACGGTTAACGAACTCGGCGTTACCGCAACCTTTCCTACAGGTACATCGCACTTACAGTGGAACGCATTTGTGAACTATCGGGAGACCGCACACTTCTTTCTGGTATTCACGTCTCCGTACCGATATTGGTGGATTCCAAAACGCGCAATCTCGCCGGAAGCAGCTAGCGAATTGCACAGAATACTGAAGACCCACATCACACCGGAGTCGTAACTGATTCAAGACCGGCGTGGTAGCGTTCCCGCCATTTTGCGAAGTATATTATTGCCTACTTAGCCTCAAACACCAGGAAGTAATCCATTTTGTCAGCCTTCACTAGATCATCATGCTCTTCCAGCAAACGATAGCCGGCCTGCCCTGCTTCCCGCAGCACCACTTTTTTCTGTACGCCGTGATCTTCGCCATTTCCGTCGCGATCAATGATGCCCACGCGGGCGTTGGTTTTTAGTGAAGTTCGCAGGCCGCGTAACAAGACAATCGGGTTTGCTACCTCGTGGTAGGTTTTCAGCAAGAGCACGGCGTCAATGGAGTTCGCGGGCAGCTGTGGATCGTCTGGTTTGCTCAGCACGGCCTTCACATTGGACAGATGTTCCTGCTGGGCCCGGTCTGCGATGTGACGCACCGCCTCGGGGTTGATGTCGACCGCATAGACGGTTCCTGCCTCCGTTACCCTTTTGGCAGCGCGGACTGTGAACCATCCCGAACCAGCCCCAATGTCGGCGACCGTTTTACCCGGTGCGATAGAGAGAATGTCCATGACGCGTTCGATGTGTAGCTTTTCGTCTCTGCCGGGAGAATCGAAGATGGAGAGGTCACCGGTGTAAGGCGTGCTGGTCTTCCGTTGCAGCTGCGCCGCTTGCGGTGCAGGCGCTTGCGTCCATGTAGCCTGTGCCAGCAACAGGGAACAGGCAAAAAGCAGTAACGCTGTGCCCAGGGTGAAGCGCCTGAAAGCTATGACACGCGTCCACGATCCAGATGCCATCATCATGACAGCTTAGACGCTCGGCCACTGGAGGTGTCACGTCTGGCGTTTTGGCGAGCATGCAGCAGGCCTTTCGGGGATCGTAAAAAATCCCCAAAAGGAAATCCCTCACCGTCTGGTCCGGTGAGGGTTTACCAAAATGGATTGGGTTCCGCAGGTTGCTACGCGTTGACCGTTTCCACCGTTTCCGACTTAGCGCCGGCATTGGATGTTCCACCGGCAGACGGAGGTGTTAAACCGACGCCCTGCTCCTTACGTGTCTCTTTGACGGAACGATTGCGGGCTGCGCGCAGCTTGAGGAACGACTTCGCTTCGGTGTACAGGCGCTTGCGGTCGGTAGAGTTGAACGCAGCTCTCTTCACGATCCGGAAAATCGCCTTGGGGCGGAAGTAGTACTCGTCATAGAACCGGTGCACCATCTCCAGGATGTAGTCGCGCGAAATCCCCGGATACTCAATCATCGCCACCTGGTGGCCCATAGCGTCGACCATCTGGGAACCTTCCGCCTTAAGGAAGCCGTTTGCCTTGGCGTAATCGTAGAGCTCGGTTCCCGGATAAGCATGCGCCAGCGATACCTGGATGGTTTCCACATCCAGTTCCTTGGCGAAATCGATGGTGCGCCGAATGGTTTCCTTGGTTTCGCCAGGCAGACCCAGGATGAAGTCGCCGTGTACTACGAGGCCGAGTTTCTTGCAGTCCCGGGTGAAGTCTCGCGCCCGCTCCACGGTCGCGCCCTTCTTGATGTTCTTCAGAATCTGCTGATCGCCGGACTCGTAGCCCACAATCAACAGGCGGCATCCCGCTTCTTTCATCGCCTTCAACGTCTCGTAATCGGTGGTGACGCGTGAGGTGCAGGACCAAGTCATCTTCAACGGTTTCAGCTTGGTGCAGAGTTCGATGGTGCGCGCCTTCTGAATGTTGAAGGTATCGTCGTCAAAGAAAAACTCTTTCACCCACGGCCAATATTCCTTGGCCTTGGCCATCTCAGCAGCAACCGCATCAGTCGAACGTTTGCGCCACGGGTGTCCGCTAAGCGTCTGCGGCCACAAACAGAATGTGCACTGCGCGGGGCAGCCGCGCGTGGTGTACAGCGAGACGAACGGATAGAGCAGGAACGGCACGTTGTAGCGACGAGGGTCGATGTCGCGCTTATACACATCCACCACGTCAGGCAGGGCATCGAGATCGGCAACTGCGGGACGGTCGGCATTGTGCAGTATCTCGCCATTCGGTCCGCGATACGAAACGCCGAGGATCTCGTTTAACGGCTTACCATTCGCATACTCGACTACGGCGTAATCGAACTCCCGGCGCACGATGAAATCAAGGGCCATTCCTTCCTTGAGTGAAGCCTCCGGCAGGGTCGTCACGTGAGGTCCCACGAAGGCGATCTTCAGTTTGGGATTGGCCGCCTTCATGGCAGCTGCCAGCTTGATGTCGCCCTGAAAGCCCGGGGTACTGGTGAACAGAACGAGAAATTCGTAGTCCTTGCCAATTTCGATGGTTTCTTGCGCGTTCACCTTGTGAGGAGAAGCGTCAAGCAGGCGGGAGCCTTCCAGCATGCCTGCCGGGTAAGCCAGCCAGACCGGGTACCAATAGGACTCGATCTCGCGTGTGGCTGGCCATCGCGAACTGGCGCCGCCGTCATAGTTCTCAAATGAAGGGGGGTTCAAAAACAAAGTTTTCAAAGGCATAGTCTTAGCTATCCTATCATTTGTCCCGCGCTCGCGGAACCGCTTATCTTTCTTCTAGTTAGATGCATTGGGACGGCCTGCAGCGAACGGCAAGTTAGCGAGGCGGAATGGCCCATTTCTCCAGTTCACCGGTAAGCCGGAGCAGTTGCAGTTCGGCGCGGCTGAGTTCCATCTGAGCGTCAAAGTAGGCGGCGTGCTTATCTTCGGCAGCGAGCCGGGCATTTTGTTGGTCCCGCGTGTTGGCATCACCGGTGTCGATCCGTGCCTTCACTGCTTCCAAATCTCCCTGAGCAACTTCCCATTCCAACTTGGCGACATCTCGTGCTGCGGCCAGCTGTCGCAGGGATCTTTGGAGCTTCAAGGCATCTTCGCCGACCTGGTTCTTGGTGAGATCTACTTGTTTTTTTGTCATTAAAGCAACGGCATCAGCCTCTTCCGCCTTGGCCTTCTGCACCGAATTGAAAATGGGGAATCTTATATTCAGACCGCCGCTGAAATTGTTGGCGGTGTAGTTGCGATAGTACAAATCGTAATTGTTGTATTTGGCCAGATAAGCATACTGCGACGCCAGATCGACGGTCGGCAGCTTCAGGGCTTTGTGTTCACCGATGGCTCGCGCATCTGCAGCGGCTACTTTTTGTTCTGCCTGCTTTACGGCAAGACTGTTCTCGATGGCGCGGGCCGACAAATCCTGATCTTGCGAAATCATGGGTAGCTCAGGTATCGATTCAGGTTCGATTGCGATTGATTCGGCGGGTAATCCCACCAGCTTGGATAGATGTTCGCGCAAAACGTTGGCTTGTCCTTGCGCCTCGGCAATTCGTAATCGAATGCGTGCCGCCACCAACTTACTCTTTGTCAGGTCGAGCTTGCTGTCCACGCCCTGCTGCAGGCGTTGTTCGGTCACAAATTGTGCGCTGTCGGCCGCGCTTTGAGCTTCGGTCAGCGACTTCAACTTGCCGGTGAGTTGATCGAGTTGTGCGTAGGTCAGCGCGGTATCCAGAATGACCGAGTCGCGCTTGTCTTGCACGTCAAGCGAAGTCGCAGTCCAGTCGATTTTGGCAGCTTTGAGGAACTGACGAAGTGCTGGGTTGTAAAATGACTGGACCGAATTGAAGTTCGCCACCGATGGCGCCGAGCCTTCCAGGGTGAGCGGAAATCCGTAGGAGTAACCGAGCCCGGAACCAATGGTGAGCTGTGGGATATAGTTGGCCCGAACCTCTTCGTAGGCCTTGCGCGCCCGCCATTGGTTGACGGCCGCGATGCCCGTGACTCCGCTGTGCTCCAGCGCCAGGTCAACCGCTCTGCGGAAAGACATCGGTTCGGCAGGCGCAGCATCTGTGGCAAGGCAAGAAAAAGAAGCAAGGACAAGCGTGCAAATGAGGGCGGCCACCCTCACAGCACTGCCAACCCGAGTCATTCTCAAACCGCGGGACTTTCGGGGCATCCCTTACTCTACCTGGTGAATCGATTTTGAAGAGGGACTACTGTAGCCGGTCAAGAGCTTTCCGCGCGCGGTCGAAACCAGACGCCAGCGCAAGCGACGCCTCATATTGTGATGTGGCATCCGAACCACGGCCAATCTTTTCGTAGATCTGACCTAGCAGATAGTGGGCGCGAAACGCGGGTGCATCCTCCACCAGTCCGCCGGAATCCAGATACGCCTGCAAGTATTGTGCCGCCTGTGGAAAGTCACGGCCGCTAAGGTACAGTTCATTAGCGGCGTCAAAATAATTCTCGGCGACCCGGCTAGGCTGTGCCATGGCCGTTAGCACCGTCTTCTGGGTGTCATCGAAGCGCCCACGAAGACGGTAAAAGTCGGCCAGTTGCAGCCAATAACTGGCAGGATTGTGGGCCTCCTTGATGGCGTCACGGAACTGGCTCTCAGCCTCATCGTACCGTTTCGCCTTGGCGGCAACCTGCGCCAGAATCGAATGTGCCTCAGCAGCGTCGTATTTGTTGACCTGTGCCGCCTGTTCGCGGGCCTTGTCCAGTCCCCCTCCCATGACGGCTGGAGCTTGAACGTAATACTGGGAGAGATCACTGCGGGCCTCTATGTTCGCCGGGTCCAGCTGCACTGCGCGTTCAAATTCATTCTTGGCTTTACGCGCCAGTCCCGCCGCGACAAACGCACTCGAATCTCCCGCCTTCCTGCCATACGCTCTTGCCAGCCAAAGATGATAAGTGGCATCCTGAGGCCGCTCTGTGACCGACCGTTCTCCCCATTTCACAGCATCGTCCCATCGCTCCATGGCGTAGTAGGCGCGGGACAATAGATTGAACGACTCCGCATCGCCGCGGTTAGACAACGCCTTGATCGCGTCGTTCATGCGGCCGCGCGACAGCAACTGCACGGCGGCAGGATCAGCGGCGGCGATCGTGGTAACGGCCAGCAGCAGCGGAAGCAGAACTGAGAATTTTGAATATAAGAGCTTCATGGATTCGCGATTTTCACCGGCATCCCTTCGCGGAGGGATTGCATGTTGAGGGCGCCCAGGGCCAGCACCGCGTTATCGGAGAGTCCGCTGGTGACTTGGATGCGGGTGAGGTCCGCGGTTCCGGCCTTCACGTCGCGCCGCACTAACTCTCCATTGACCACTTGGAATACGAATTGACCCTGGGCGTCCTGATGTACCGCTTCTCGCGGGACGGTCAGCGCATTCTGCTGGCGCGCGATGACGACTGCGACACTGATATTGGTATTTGGCAGGAGTTTAAGATCGCTGTTCTCAACCACGCAGGTGGCTTCGCCGACCATTCGGGTCCCACGCTGCACGACGGTAGTAGGCAGGGTTTCCAGGGTGCCTTGCCAGATCCGCCCCGGAATGGCATCCCAAGTGATTTCAACCGACTGGCCCTTTCGCAGTTTACCGATCTCCGGTTCGTCGATGAATGCGCGGACTCGTACCGTGTGCAGGTCGGCTACCTGTACCAGCAGATCTCCAGGATTAACAAATCCACCTTGCCGCACCGGCAGGGAATAGACCATTCCTGCGCGCGGAGCGGCAATATTTGAATTTTTCAGCAGCTGTTGCGCTGCGGCCAGCGAGGCACGAGCTTCCGCCCGTTGGGACTCGACGTGGCCCACTTCCTGTTGTGAGTAGCGTCCGCTCAATTTCTGTTGCAGCAATTGCACATTGGCTTCGGCAATCTGAAACCGGCTCTGCGCGGTATCCACTTCAGACTGCGACGCCGCGCCACTCTGCAACAAGCGCTGCATGGCTCGCAGGTTACGTTGCGCAGTTTCCCGATCAGCCTGGGCTTTTACCAGTGCATTGCGCGTGGTCAACAATTCGTCCTTCGTGCCACCGTTTTCCACAGCACTGATGTCAGCTTCTGCGCCCTTCAATTGCGCCTGGGCGCGAGCTGCCTGCGACCGCGCATTGGCATCTTCAAGCTGCAGAAGGAGTTGTCCGGGCGTTACCCATGAACCTTGCTGCACATAAATTTTCTTCACCGTAGTGGCCATTGGGGCGTAAGCCTCGAAGTTATTCAGGGCTTCGATCTTGCCATTAGTGGCGATGCTTTCGGTGATTGTCCCGCGATCGGCACGACTGATGCGAACCGGGACTTGAGAACGGCGCAAGGAGACGAAAGCCGCGAGCACCACTACCGCCACAGTCAGGCCGATAACGATACCCCAGGTACGTCTTCCGTTTACTCGATCATGACCGTTCTGGTTTGCTGCTGCCATTCTTACTCGAATCTATAAGTATAACGTAGAGCACAACTTCCACCCCCGTTGGCGCAGCGGCGAAGTCACGGGCATCGTCTCCTCAAATCGGTCCAGGCATCTACGGCCCGTTTTCTATCTGATGTTCGAGATTGCGCGAAGACGCAGTCGGCACAGCGGGACTCAGGTTTTGTCGTGTCCCTATCACGCGCCTCGCTACAATAAGCCCATGGCAAAAAGCGCACGCTATACCTCGAAGCACGCGGCGGCTGGCCTCTCTGCTAAATTTCCGCCGATTGAAACGTGGCCGAACCAATTCCCCGGCTATGAGATTGTGATCGACATACCTGAGTTCACCTCCGTCTGCCCTAAGACCGGTCTGCCCGACTTCGGGACGCTGTGGATTCGGTACGTGCCCGACAAGTCCTGCCTCGAACTGAAGTCGCTGAAGGAATACCTGATTGGTTACCGCAATCTGGGCATCTTTCAGGAAAACATCGTGAACCGCGTTCTGGAGGACGTGGTGCGCGCCAGCAAGCCGAAATGGGCTGAGGTCAAGGGCGAGTTTCGTCCGCGCGGGGGTATCGGCACGGTCGTGATCGCGCGCTACCCGAGGCCGACGAGGTAATAGTACTGGCGTTTAGTATGTGCCTTCCCGCCTGGTCCCGAAATACTTGCGTATTCCGAATGCGTTGTAGCGGCCCCAGGGACCGTTGGGACCTAAATACGCTGGCCCCAGATTCTGATCGCGCGCTCCAAACCGCTGCATCAGCGGGTGGCCGGTCACGCGAAATTCAAATCGCTTAGGGAGATCGATTCCGACGCCCCAGGAGTACTCCATACCAATGCCGCTCCACGACCAGGTGTACAGAGTTTGCGGAACGTTTTTGCCGAACAGAAATGTGGGATCATAAAAGAAGTTGACCCGGCGCAGCATGGTGCGTCCGAACGGACGCAACTCCACCGTGCCAGAGATCATGTAGCGCCCAAAGGCGCTGCACTTGGAGTTCACGCCGCCGAACTGCCCGGCATTGGACGCACACAGGTTGGGATCGGTCTCGTTGTGCGGGGGAGTGATGTCGAATTGCGCCCATCCCCAGTACCAGTCCTTGGGGAAAAACATGCGGTCCGAAGTAGCCGCTGCTTTAGTACTGGCCGTTGGCTGTGAATCGGCCACGGCACTGGCATCGCTGGCCGGCTTCGAATCTTGCGCCAGCAGGCCAACCTGCAACATGAGACAAATCAGGGACAGTAGCAAGCGTTTCATACACTCTCCACGACGATAGATTGGGCAGGACCGAGAAGGAGCGAACAGGCGCCCTGCCGCCTTGGCTCGCATCAGCGGCACAGGCGGAGAGATGGCGCGGTCAGAACCTCCGCGCACTTTCACTTGCCGATTCTTCTCCACGAGAGAGTATCTCGGTATCGGCGGCATGGGAAGGATTTTTGCCGCAATAGTTGTTAACGTCTGTCATTCGCGGTGGTGAAAGTCGCCCGGCCCGGCGCGAATCTTGAAGCTAGTCACAAACCACCAACTGCGAAGGGCGAGGAGCAAAAAGCGAACAGCGAATCGCGGCTCGTCGTGTTATCCTCCGCCCACCCATGTCTGCCAAGACCAATGCTTGGGCCGCGCTACTGCTGCTGACGGCGCTGAACTTTCTTAACTACATCGACCGGAACGTGCTGTTCGCGGTACAGCCTTTGATTCAGAAGGAATTCGCGCTTAGCGACAAGCAAGTCGGTTTTTTGACCTCCGCTTTCTTCGTCTGCTACATGATTGCCGCTCCGCTCATCGTTCCCCTGGCCGATCGCTTTCCGCGCCGCTGGATCATGGCGGCAGGCGCCTTCGTCTGGAGCCTGGCGACGCTGCTGAGCGCGGTCACGCATAACTACGACGAACTCTTGCTCCGCCACGTCATCGTCGGTATCGGAGAGGCCACATTCGTTGCCATCTCGCCGGCGTTCCTCTCTGATCTCTTTCCGGAGACGGTCCGCGGCAGAGTGATGGGCCTTTTTTACCTCGCAACCCCGGCGGGCAGTGCACTGGGCTACCTCATCGGGAGCTACTTGGGGACGCTCTATGGCTGGCGCGCCCCGTTCCTGGTGTCGGCGCTGCCCGGGTTCCTGCTGGCATTCGCCGTACTGGCCTTACGTGAACCCGTACGCGGCGCCAGCGATCACTTGGCCGACAGCTTCGAACGCGGTTCCCTGCGGGGACTGCTTCGCAACCGGGCATTTTGGAGCATCAGCCTGGGAGCGGCCATGATGACCTTCGCCATCGGTGGTCTGCAAGTGTGGATGCCCACATTCCTCTATCGCATCCGGCACGTGCCCCTGAAACAGGCCGGTATTTCTTTTGGCGTCATGACTGTGATTGCGGGAACGATGGCCACAATTCTAGGCGGATGGCTGGGCGACCGACTGCTGCGGCGCACGCCTGCGGCCTACCAACTCATCTCCGCCATCGGGATGACGCTTTCCGTTCCGGCAATCATCGCAGCCATATATTTGACCGGGCCGGCGATGTACCCGGCAATTTTCGTCGGCGAATTTTGCCTTCTACTCAACACCGCACCGCTTAATGCGGCCTTGGTGAACTCGGTCAGTGCGCGCATTCGAGCCACTGCCCTCGCGGTGAACATCTTTATCATCCACCTGCTAGGCGACGCGTTTTCACCCACCCTGATTGGGTACATCTCGGATAAGAGCAACCTTCAGATCGGACTGATGGCAATGATTGCCGCGGTTGCCCTGTCGGCGGCAGTGCTGTTTTACGGGATGCGCTTTGCGCCTAAGATCAGTAGCGAGCAATTAGCAACTAGAACCTATCTCATAAATACGAACCACACTAAGTAATTGTGGTGCAGTGGATTTACAGGCACATCGGTAGGTATGGAACTCACCGATGCGCAGTGGGAAGTGCTGAAACCGCTGGTTGAGCCCAAGACACCCGGTTTGCGACGGGGTCGGCCATGGGCGGATACCCGAAGCGTGCTGGAAGGCGTGCTTTGGATCTTACGAACCGGAGCGCAATGGGCCGAGCTGCCGCGCGCCAAGTTTCCGCCGTACCAGACGTGCCACCGCCGCTTCCAGCAATGGGTCGGCGAGGGCACGCTGGTCGAGGTGCTGCGCGCTTTGGCGAAGCACCTGCTGGCACGCGGGCAGTTGGACTTGGCCGAGACCTTCATCGACGCCACCTTTGCGGGGGCGAAAAAGGGGGCGGTGCAGTTGGTCCAACACGCCGCGGCAAAGGGACCAAGATCATGGCAATTGCGGAGCGCCATGGTCTTCCTGTCGCCGCCTGGATTGGAAGCGCTTCGCCACATGAAACTCGCTTCGTCGAAGCCACCGTCGAGCAACGCTTCACGGCGGCGGCCCCCGAGCGCATGATCGGCGATCGCGCCTATGACAGCGATCCGCTGGACGAGCGGCTGCAACAGCACCACGGCGTCCAGTTGATCGCGCCGCACAAAGTAAACCGCCGCAAGCCCCAGACGCAGGACGGGCGCAAGCTGCGGAGATATTGCCGGCGCTGGAAGATCGAGAGACTGTTTGCCTGGTTGCATAACTTTCGTCGGCTGGTCACCCGTTGGGAGTATCACGAGGCCAACTTCCTCGGGCTCGTCCAGCTTGGTTGCATCCTCATTTTGATGAGGAGGTATTTATGAGATGGCTTCTAGCAACTAGTTCTCGAGATTTGGCGCGCGCTCAGTCACTGCGAGACTCCGCGCCGGACGGCGGCCTCGCCAGCATCATCCTGGCGGGATATTGACTGATCCTGATTGGCTAACTGCTAATTGCTAGCTGCTAATTGCTAACGACAAACGCCCTCGTGCGGGACGCGAAAGGGCGTTAGGGTTTTGCAATGCTAAGGTGCCGAGCAGGCTACTTTGTGAATGCCGAGATGGCGCCAGCTTCATCGTCCTTCACGTCAAAGACGGTGTAGAGCTTAGTGATCTGCAGCAGATCATGCACCTTCTTGGTCAGATGCAGCAGCTTCAACTCGCCGCCCTGGTTGCGAACGGAAGTGAAGGCGCTGACCAGTTCGCCAATCCCCGAGCTGTCGATGTAGCTGACGTCGCCCAGGTTGAGCAGAATCTTCTTCTGTCCTTTGCTCAGCAGATCCTTGACGGTATCACGCAACACCACACTACCTTCGCCCAGAGTGATTCGCCCGCTCAAGTCGACAATTGTAACGCCATCTACCTGCCGGGTGCTTGCTTTCATGCTCACGTGGAAGCCTCCTGAGGATCCAGATCGTTGTTCTGGAGCCGCTTGATCAAAGTAATTTCAGTGCCGGGGTCAACTTTACGGAAACGGACTTCATCCATGAATGCCCGCATTAAGAATATCCCACGGCCGGATTGTTTCATAAGATTTTCCGGGGCAAGCGGGTCGGGAACCTCGGCCGGGTCCAGTCCTTTGCCCTGGTCGGTGATGGTAATGGTCAACTCCCGACCGTTTTGCGCGAACGTTAAATTTACGCTCTTGGCAGGATCATAGGCGTTACCATGCAACACGGCATTGATCATGGCCTCGCGAACTGCCATCGAAATTCCGCCCCGAGTGTCTTCGTCGAAACCAGCTTGCGCCGAGAACTGATCGGCCATGGCTTCGGCCTTGTTCACGGTTTCCAGCGTGGATTCCATCCTGTATGAAACGCGTTGTGGCGCGGTCATCAATTGGCTCGTTCCGCCCTGTTCGGTGCGCCTTCAAGGCTCAAAGGAACAAATTCTCCAAGATGGAGCAGTTTGCCCTTTCGGGCGTTGCTTGTCAACGCAACTGTTTTACGCGCGGTGGCGTGGCCGGAGTTATCGGTCGGAGAGGCACCTTCCACAAAACCGGAGCAACGGCCAAAGCGGGTGATTGGGGCGGCGTGGCTTGGTATGGCTGGGTTGCCGAATCCGGGGCGGGAGAATAAAATTAGAACGAACGTTCGAAACCGGAGCACTTCCGGCGCACTGCTTTTCGATTGAGACCGCCCATGTCCTCTTCCTCTACAACCCGGGCCCTGGAACATCCTTCGCCCGCCGATACTCGGTTCGACCGCCGCCTGAGCGAGATCCTCGACTATGCCACCGAGATATTCGCCGACAAAGGCTATGAGGGTGCTTCCATGCGCGACTTATCGCGCTTGAGTGGTATCTCGCTGGCCGGCCTTTATTACTATTTCGAATCCAAAGAGAAGCTGCTGTATTTCATCCAGCAGCACACCTTCAACACCATCATCGAGCGATTGCGCGAGCGCTTGCAGGAGAGTCACGATCCCGAGACCCGCATCCGCATCTTCGTCCTCAATCACATCAGCTATTCCGTTGCCAAACAAAAAGCGATGAAGGTGCTGGCGCATGAAGACGACGTTTTGACGAATGGCTATGGCACCGAGCTGGCTGCGATTAAGCGTGAGTATTACCGCATCTGCGTCGGACTGGTGGAAGAACTGGTGAAGGCGGAAAACCTGAAATTCGTCGGGCGCTATGCCGGCGCGACGGGCGGAATCTCCACGCGCACTGCGGTCTTGGGGCTCTTCGGAATGATGAACTGGTTGTACACGTGGTACAGGCCCCGCGTCGATCCCGATGCGGAGACTATTGCAGGCGAGATGAGCGATATTTTTCTGCGGGGAGTGCGAGCGGAGAAAGCCGGTGACTGGAAGCCACGCCGGGCGCCGGGCCTCAGCCGCAAGCCGGAAACCGATGGCCGGTCCAAGGTTAAGGCCGCCAAGCGCAAACCGTCGCGCCCTTTAGCAACTGGCCGATCTCGTTCATGACTGCGTTGCCACCATACTGTGTCAGGAGTTTTGTCGATGGGTAGCACGACCCAGCCTGTGTCCAGCGAAGTGAAACAGCTCATACAGTACCGTGTTGAGTCTGGAGTCGCCGTCCTTCTGTTGGACGACCCGCCTGCGAACACCTATAGCTATGAGATGAACCGCCAGCTTGACGATGCCATACTGCGGGCGCGTATGGATAGCGGCGTTTACGTCATCGTGTTGAGCGGCGCTGGTGAAAAGTTTTTCTGCGCAGGCGCGAACATTCAGATGCTGACCGAAGTTGACCCCACGTTCAAGTATTACTTCTGCCTTCACGCCAACGAGATGCTATTGCGGTTGGAGAACACTCCCAAGCTCGTGATCGCAGCCCTTAACGGGCACTGCGTTGGCGGCGGGCTGGAGGTCGCCATGGCTGCGGACCTGCGCATTGCGCGCAGGGATGGTGGCAAAATTGGTTTGCCGGAGGTCAACCTCGGCGTTTTGCCTGGGACCGGCGGAACCCAGCGCCTGGCGCGCATTGTAGGGAAGTCGAAAGCCATCGAACTGATGGTGACGGGCAAGACTTTTTCCTTTGACGATGCGAAACAGTTGGGGCTGGTGAACGAAATCTTCGACAGCGAAAATTTTATGGATCGCGTGTTGGAGTACGCGCGCCAGTTTTGCCCTCCGAACAAGGCGGCGAAAGCGGTCGGACGCATCAAGCGCGCGGTGCAGACCGGTTGGGAGATTCCGATCGAAGCCGCACTTGCCCTGGAGCGTGAGAACCAGCAACTTCTGTTTGAGAGCGATGACGCCAGGGAAGGCCTGGCCGCATATCTCGAGAAGCGACCGGCGAAATTTACCGGGAAATGACATGAGTACCGTCACCAAAACAAGCTTCGCCCGCATCACGGTTGACCTGCAGCCTCCCGTGGCGCGTGTTGTGCTGAACAATCCGCCGCTGAACGTCATCGACATTCCGATGATGGATGAGTTGCGAGCGGCGCTGGAGCAGATCGAAGCGCGAGCGGAAATCAGCATCATCGTGTTTGCGGGTTCGGAGCGTGCCTTCTCCGGCGGTGTGGACATAGCTGCGCACACGCCCGACAAAGTGCGTGACATGCTGACGGCATTTCACAGCGTAATCCGCTCGGTGGTTGGCAGCGGAAAGCTGACAGTCGCCAGCGTGAGGCGGCACTGCCTGGGCGGAGGCGCGGAACTGGCGATGATGTGCGATGTGGTGTACGCTTCGCCGGATTCCGTTTGGGGATTTCCCGAGATCAAGCTGGCATGTTATCGCACCCGTAGCCAGTGTGGCTTTGTCCGCCATTGTGGGACAGAAGCTCGCGGCTGAGTTGTTGCTTACCGCACGCACCTTAAGCGGTCAGGAAGCGCTGGAGGCGGGACTGGTGAACGGGCTGGCCGAGGACCCGGAAACGCTAGTTGCGGAATGTGTGCAGCGAGTGTCGCAATTGAGTCCGGCGGCTTTGGCGTTGGCGAAAAAGGCGTTCTATGCATGGGATTCCATTCACTTTGATAAAGGTCTGGCGCGCGCCGAGCAGATTTATTTCGATGAGCTCATGAAAACCGCCGACGCGCAGGAAGGTATCGCGGCATTCATAGAGCGGCGGCGGCCGAAGTGGGTGGGGAAATGAGCGCTGTATTGGATTACGAGATCGCACCGGAAGAGCTGAAAGCGCGGCAAGAGGCAGGTGCAGACGTCGTGCTGCTTGACGTGCGCGAGCCTTGGGAACTTGAGATCGCGAAGATTGCAGAACAGCAAATCGATTCCGATGGGCGACATTCCGGCACGCTTCAACCAGGAACTCGATCCCGAGAAGCACATCGTCGTCGTTTGTCATCATGGCGTGCGCTCAATGAATGTAACCGCATGGCTGCGGCAGCAAGGCTTTGAGAAAGCGCAGTCGTTGCGGGGAGGGATCGATCGCTGGGCGCGGCAAATCGATCCAACGGTGCCGGTGTACTGAAGGCGGCTGTTGCCTTTCGCTCTTCGCTTTTAGCGACGATGTTTCTTGCGATATTTGGATTGCTAAAGAGCTAAAAGCTGAATGAGCTAACTGCTAACAACGGATTTTCTAATGAAAAAAGAACTCATTGAACTACGCATCAACCGGCGCGCACACGAGCTGGCGATTGAGCCGAACAAGCTTCTGCTCGACCTGCTGCGCCAGGACCTGGGGCTCACCGGATCCAAGCGCGCCTGTGACGATTCCTCGTGCGGCTCCTGCACCGTGCAAGTGGATGGCGTGCCCATGCTGTCGTGCACCATGCTCGCGGCCAGTTGTGAGGGCCAGGAGATCACGACCGTTGAAGGCCTTGCCGATCACGGCGGTCTGGCTGCGTTGCAGAAGGCCTACGGCGATTTTGGCGGGGCGCAATGCGGCTTCTGTACGCCTGGATTCATGATGACCGTGAGCTGGCTGGTGGCCAACAATCCCGATCCAACCGAGGATGAAATTCGCGCAGGCGCTCAGCAGTAATCTTTGCCGCTGCACCGGCTATTCGCAGATGTACCAGGCAGTACGAGCTGTGATTCAGGCGGAACAGACGGGCAAGAAAGAAGAGCTGGTCGGAGCGAAATAGAAAGATCAATCCGTAGCACGGTTTTGGCTGAATGCGATGCTAATTGCTAATGCTAATTGTAATTGCTAATTGCTAACTGCTAAAGGCTGAGTTTCAATGTCTGACTTTTCTGTAATCGGGAAATCGATCGCCATGGTGGATGCCGCGGGCAAAACCACCGGTGCGGGCAAATACACGGACGACCTCAGCCTTCCCGGAATGCTGGTCGGCAAGATTCTTCATTCGGCGTATCCGCACGCTCGCATCAAGCGCATTGACACCTCGCGAGCGAGGGCCCTGGATGGAGTTGTCGCTGTCGTCACCGGTGCGGACGCCCCGAATCCATACGGCATTCTTCCGGTTGGCCACGATGAGACCGCGCTGGCAGTGGACAAGGTCCGGTACGTGGGCGATCACGTGGCCTGCGTTGCGGCCATCAGCGAAGAGATTGCGGAGAATGCGATCGAGCTGATCGATGTGGAATACGAGCCGCTGCCGGCCTACTTCGATCCCGAAGATTCGATGAAAGCCGAGAGCGATCTCATTCACGAGAATCGTCCGCACAATATCGAGAAGGATTATCACCACGTCTTCGGTGATCTGGACAAGGGATTTGCCGAGGCCGACTATATCGCCGAGGCGCCGCTACATCGCCAACGAAGTGACGCACGCCGCGATGGAGCCGCACAGCACGCTGGCCAACTTCGAACTCGATCCCCATACCGGCAAGCTGGGACGGCTTACGGTGTGGTCGTCCACACAAGTTCCGTATTACCTGCAGCACAAGCTCTCGCTGGTGCTGGAGATGCCGATGTCGCAAATCCGCGTGATCAAACCCTTGGTGGGCGGCGGTTTTGGCGGCAAGAGCGAAATCATACCGCTGGAGATCATCGCCGCGGTTGCGGCGCGCGCGGCCCAAGCCCCGGTGAAGATCACCTACACCCGCGAGGAAGTTTTCTGGGCGCATCGCGGGCGCCCGCGCACCATCATTGATCTGAAGACAGGGGTGAAGAACGATGGGCGCATCACGGCTGTTGCCTGCAAGGTCATTCAGGACGGCGGTGCCTACTGCTCGTACGGCGTGGTGACCATTCTCTATTCCGGAGCGCTGCTGGGCGCGCTGTACGACATTCCCAATATCCGCTACGACGGATATCGCGTGCTGACCAACAAGCCTGCGTGCGGAGCCATGCGTGGCCACGGCACCGTCAATGTGCGGTTCGCTTTCGAGTCGCAGATGGACGAGATCGCGGCCAAACTCAGTCTCGATCCGGCGGAGATGCGGCGAGTCAACCTGCTGAAGCCGCCAACGGTGACGGTAAACGGTCTTCGCGTGCTGAGCTATGGACTGCCGGAGTGCATCGATCAGGTAGTTACGCGTTCGGGTTGGAAGGAGCGCAAAGCCAAGCTGCCCAAGGGCCGCGGCCTTGGGGTTGCGTGCAGCCACTATGTGAGCGGCGCGGCCAACAGCATCATCCGCTCCGACATGCCGCATTCGACTGTCAACATCAAGATCGACCGCGACGGTGGCGTAGTGGTTTATACCGGCGCTTCAGAGATCGGGCAAGGCTCCGACACCATGACCGCACAAGTTGTGGCGGAAGTGCTGGGCTGCGAGATATCGAGGGTGAAAGTTATCGCTGCCGACACCGACCTGACACCGATTGATCTTGGCTCCTATTCAAGCCGCGTGACTTTTATGGCAGGCAATGCCGCTCTGCGCGCCGCTCAGGACGTGAAGAAAAACATTGTAAGTGCCGCCGCTAAACGCATGGAGTGTGCACCCGAAGATGTGATTATGCGTAATGACCGCGTTTGGAACGGAGGTACCACGCTGTCGGACTATAGTCCCACAGCGTCAGACAGCCTGCAAGAGCAGGAGGCGGCGCGCGGACATGTAGACGGCCAGATCCTTCGCGGATCAGTGTTACAGACGCGCAAGGAAGAGGGCCCTAAAGACCATATGAGCTTTGAGGAGGCCATTGTCGCCGCGATCGACTTTCACGGGGCGTTGACCGGCACCGGCTCCTACGCGCCGCCGGTGGCGGCGCGCGGCGGCAAGCACAAAGGCGGCGGCGTGGGGCCGTCCCCCGCGTATTCATATTCAGCGCAGGTTGCGGAAGTTAGCGTAGATGAGGATACCGGGCAAGTGACAGTGCACAAGATATGGGCCGCCCACGACTGCGGACGCGCCCTGAATCCGGTGGCCGTTGAAGGCCAGGTGATCGGCTCGGTTTGGATGGGACTGGGCCAGGCACTGGAAGAAGAGATGGTGTGGAAGGACGGCCTGCTGATGAATCCCGGAATGCTGGAATACCGCAGTCCTTCGTCGGCGGAGTCGCCCGAAATTGAATGCATCATTGTCGAGAGCATCGATCCCGAAGGGCCATTTGGCGCGAAAGAAGCGGGCGAAGGTTCACTGGCGGCTACCATCCCGGCAATTTCCAATGCGATCTACGACGCTGTGGGGGTTCGGCTGCGCGAGGTGCCCTTCACACCGGAGCGAGTTCTGGCAGCTTTCGTGCGAAGAAGGGAATGAAGAGAATCGAAATGACCGAGTCAGTTGATCCGACGGCGCCCCACAGGCTTCGCGAACATGGCGGCTCGCTATGGTTTCGTGGAAAAGGCCCAACGAGGCATTCGCTTGATTCGGCCCGACAGGACACGAACGCCGGGTCGCCTACGGGCGGTGCTGATTGAGCCTACCCAGCTTTCAACTGCTGCGTCCTAAAACCCTCGACGAAGCCACTGCGCTGATGGCCAAGTATGACGGTCAGGTGAAAGTCTTCGCGGGCGGTACTGACTTGCTGCCCTCGATGAAGCAGAAGCTTTTTACGCCGGCTTACGTTCTTGATTTGCGCGGCCTCAGCGAACTGCGCGGAATACGTCATCGTCCCGGCGACGGAGTCGAGATCGGCGCTTTGACCAGTTTGACGGCCGTCGAACAGTCGCCGCTGATTCGGAAAGATTTTGTGGTTTTGTACGAAGCGGTAAAAACAGTAGCTTCGCCGGTATTGCGCAACATGGGAACGATAGGCGGCAATCTCTGCCTTGACACCCGCTGCCTGTGGTACAACCAGTCGCTGCTATGGCGCAAGAGTTGTGGTTTTTGCCTCAAGAAGGACGGCGATCTTTGTCACGTTGCACCCGGCGGAAAGTTTTGCTGGGCAGCGTTTTCGGGCGACACACCACCGGCACTGCTGAGTCTGGGAGCAGACATCGAGATCACTGGGCCGAACGGCGCGCGGCGTACTTCATTGTCAGAGTTCTATGTGAACGACGGCATCGCGCATCTCCGTCTTGCACCAAACGAAATCGTCACCCGAGTGTACCTGCCGGAATCGTCGGCGGGGTGGCGTGGCGGCTATCAGAAGCTTCGCGTGCGGGGAAGCATTGATTATCCGTTGGCCGGGGTCGCGGTCGCACTCAAAATGCACGCAGGCCGAGTGGAAGACGCGCGGGTTGCTATCACCGCTGTGAATCCGGCGCCGTTTCTGGTGAAAGATGCGGATGCGCATCTGGTTGGGCTAGTTCCGACCGATGAGATCGCAGAGCGCGTTGGCGACTTGGCGGCCAGCACGGCCAAGCCGCTGACCACCTCAGCGCTGACGCCGGAATATCGTCGCGAGATGGTGCGCGTGTTTGCCAAGCGAGCGGTGATGGCGGCGGCGAATTGAGTGCGGTTAGACTTTTACTGGCGACTGACTTACTGACAACTGTCTACTCATGCTAATCACCGACTGCCACATCCACATTCAGCCCATCGATCTGTTCAAACCGCAAGCCCTGGCGCTGATGAAGAAGTCGCGCAAGGATTTCGACGAGGTGGCGGCATATTGCGGCTCGCCAAAGGCATTTCTCAAGTATCTCGATAGAATCGGAATTGATCGGGCGGTGCTGATCAACTACGTTGCGCCGGAGGTGATCGGCTTCACACCAGCGGTGAACGAGTTCATCGCCCACTATGTGAAGGAAGATCCGAAGCGGTTGATTCCCTGCGGCAGCGTGCACCCGCGCCACACGCAGAATGTTCTGGCCGACATGGAGCACATTGTGCGGCTGGGCATCAAGCTCATCAAAATCCATCCGCCGCACCAGTTGCTTTATCCCAATGATTACGTGAACGGCGTCAAGGAACTGGAGATCATCTATCGTGCTGCCGAAGCCAACGGCATTCCCATCATGGTGCACACCGGAACTTCCATCTTTCCGGGAGCGCGCAACAAGTACGGCGACCCGATGTACGTTGACGACGTGGCAGTCGATTTTCCCCGGCTGAAGATTCTATTGGCGCACGGCGGGCGCCCACTGTGGATGGACACCGCCTTCTTCCTGGTGCGAAGACACCGCAACGTCTATCTGGACATCAGCGGCATTCCACCGAAAACGCTTTTGAAATACTTTCCGCGGCTGGAAGAGATTGCACCCAAAACGCTGTTCGGCACCGACTGGCCGGGGCCCGGTGTTCCAGACATCGAGAAAAACCTGGCCGAGTTTCGCGCCCTCGCGCTCAGCGAAAGTGCGAAAGAACAGATTTTAAGTAAAACCGCTCTCGACATCTGGCCGGCGTAAGGCTGGTTAGTAGCTAATAGGAGCCAGTCTTTGGAACGTCTCCCACACCTTGGTCTTCCACGCCGGCTGACGTTTTGATAGCAGCCCAAAGTTCGTCGTATCCCACACGCGACTTGGCGGAAAACGGAATGACCTGCGAAGGAAGGATGCGCAGTTGGTCGCAAAGTTTCGGCAGCGACGAGCGCAGTTGGTTATTGGAAATGCGGTCGGCCTTGGTTGCTATCACGATGAATTGGCGGTCCATGTGACGCAGCCAGTCTATCAACTGCAGATCCAGCGCTTGAGGAGGAATCGTGACGTTAACGAGCGAAAGGCAAAGCACCAGCGATTCGCGACCCTCAAGATAGGGATTGATGAACTGCGCCCACTGCGCGGTGATTTCCTTAGGCGCGCGTGCGTAACCGTAACCGGGCAGGTCGGCGAACACGAAGTCGGGACTTGGCTTGCCGGGGCGGCGAACCTGGAAGAAGTTGATAGTTTGGGTGCGACCGGGAGTGTTACTGGTCTTGGCGATTTTGCTGCCGACAAGGGAATTGATCAAGCTCGACTTACCAACATTGGAGCGGCCTAGAAAGGCGATCTCCGGCGCGCCCGCAGGCGGGAACTGCAGCGGGGCAACGGCGGAGGTCACAAAGCGAGTCAACACTTTCATGCAAGCAGTACCGCCATCGTGAACGCAGAGTGCGCGAAGCGAGAAAGGAACAGGTCCGCACTGGACGGACTTGTTCGCTTCGAAGTGGTGACCAGTCGTGCGCTTACTGGTGTGCCGGCGCCGGCTCCGAGTTGGGCGGCAGCGCCGCGATTCCGGGAGAGGCCTCGTCAGGCACTTCCGGCAGCGGACGCTCCAGAGCAAACGCCAGTACTTCATCCATGGTATTGACGAAGCGCAGCTTCATTACATTGCGCAGGTTTTCCGGCACGTCGGCCAAGTCCTTTTCATTGTCGGCCGGAAGCAGGACCTCCATGATGCCCGCACGATGAGCGGCCAGCAGCTTTTCTTTCAGCCCGCCGATGGGCAGTACCTTGCCGCGCAGGGTGATCTCGCCGGTCATGGCGATATCACGCCGAACCGGGATGTGGCTGAGTGCGCTGGCGATCGCCGTCGCCATGGTAATGCCTGCTGAGGGGCCATCCTTCGGAATGGCGCCCTCTGGTACGTGCACGTGGATATCGAGATTGCGATAGAAGTCGCGCGGTAGCCCCAACCGATGCGCTCGTGAGCGCACATACGACATGGCCGCCTGTGCGGACTCCTGCATCACGTCACCGAGTTTTCCGGTGAGCGTGAGCTTGCCCTTGCCGTCCACGGTGGCCACCTCGGTGGTGAGAATCGAGCCCCCCACCTCTGTCCAGGCCAGACCAGTGACCAAGCCAACTTCGCTGCGCTCATGCGCTTCAGTGTCGCGGAACTTCAGCACGCCCAGGTATTCGGCAACGTTTGTCCCGGTGAGCTCCACCGTGTACTTGTCGCCTTCCTTAACCACCTTGCGCGCGACCTTGCGGCAAATGTTGCCGATCTCGCGCTCCAGGTTGCGGACGCCAGCCTCGCGCGTGTAATTGCGAATAATGGTGGTGAGCGCCTGGTCGGTGAAGATGATGTTCTGCTCGGTCAGTCCGGTCTGCAGGCGCTGCTTGCGGACCAGGTACTGCTTGGCAATCTCCACTTTTTCCGGCTCGGTGTAGCCGTGCAGCCGCAGCACTTCCATGCGGTCCTGAAGTGCGGGAGGAATGGTGTGCAGCACGTTCGCCGTCGCGATGAAAAACACCTGCGACAGGTCGTACTCCACGTCGAGGTAATGATCGACGAACATGAAATTCTGCTCGGGATCGAGCACTTCGAGCAATGCCGCCGAGGGATCGCCGCGGAAGTCCATCGACATCTTGTCCACTTCATCCAGCATGAACACCGGATTCTTGGTGCCGGCCTTTTTCATCATCTGAATGATCTGGCCCGGCAGCGCGCCGATATAGGTGCGGCGATGACCGCGCACTTCGGCTTCATCGCGCACTCCGCCCAGCGACATGCGGACAAACTTGCGGCCCGTGGCTTTGGCAATGCTCATGCCGAGCGAAGTCTTGCCCACGCCCGGAGGCCCGACAAAGCAAAGGATCGAGCCCTTGGGATTTTTGACCAACTGCCGGACGGCGAGAAATTCAAGAATGCGCTCCTTGATTTTCTCCAATCCATAATGGTCTTCGTTGAGCGTTTTCTCGGCGATGTCGATATTGCGGATCTCTTTGGAACGCTTCTTCCAAGGCACAGCCAGCAGCCAATCGAGGTAGTTGCGCGACACGGTGGACTCGGCTGACATAGGCGGCATGGCTTCCAGTTTCTTCAGTTCCTGAAGCGCCTTCTCGTGGGTTTCGCGTGGCATGCCGGCAGTGTCGATTTTCTTCTTCAGTTCGTCGAACTCGCTCTTCTCGCCGCGCCCCAGCTCCTTCTGAATGGCCTTGATCTTTTCGTTGAGGTAATACTCTTTTTGCGCGCGTTCCATCTGGCGCTTCACGCGCGACTGGATGGTGCGGTCCATGTTGAGTTTTTCGATCTCAACGTCGAGCACGTCGCCAATGCGGTTCAGGCGTTCTGCGGGATCGAAGATTTCCAGCAGTTCCTGCTTCTCCTCGATCGACAGTTGCAGGTTGGCGGCGATGGTGTCCGTCAGCTTTGCCGGGTCGTCGTTGCGGACGGCGGCGATCATAGTTTCGTAGTTCAGCGACTGACAGAGCTTGACGTACTGCTCGAACAGCCCGGTCACGCGGGTCATGCTGGTTTCGATTTGTGGCGTCGGTTCGGCCGAATACTTCGCGGTGCGGACCGTGGCCTCAAAATAACCATCGGTGTCGACCACCTGAAGAATCTTGCCGCGCTCCAGGCCCTCCACCAGGACCTTGATGTTGCCGTCCGGAAGCTTCAGGCTCTGGACGATGTTGACCAGCGTGCCGACCTGGAAAATCTCGTTAGGCTTCGGTTCGTCGATGCTGGCGTCGTGCTGGGTGGCCAGAAATATCTTCTTGTCGCCAGCCAGCGCCTCTTCGAGTGCGCGGACGCTCGACTCCCGGCCAACCACGAACGGCGTCATCATGTAAGGAAAGATGACGACATCACGAATCGGCATCATGGGGAGTTTCTTGGTTTCGAATTTCTCGCGCTGGGTCACTAAAAACCGCCTTATCGTTCAGAGGGCTGCTACCACTCTGAGAAAAAGAAGAGCTAACTTTTTGGCGCCACATGGCGCCCCGGTCGCCCCGTTACCGCCAACTTCAGTCAAGCATAACATGCGAAACAAGAGGACAGAAGCCAACAAAATCCTCTGCCGTCAGTGGCTTCGCGGGCACTGCCTTAAAGCTGAAGCCCGGTTGTGCGGGGATCAAGAATTGCAGGAACAGTTATCTAGTTGGATGCCTGTCTGGATGGGCGGATGCATGCCCGTGCGAACTCAGAAAGTGCGAACTGACCACAGGCGGCGGGCTGCTGCTTCTTAGCCCGCCTTCTCCATGATGGGTAGGTTCACATTGCGCTTCTGGACCATCTCCGCTGTGACTTCGAAGTCCTTAATTCGCTTCTGGCCGGGCAGATTGTACATCAGGTCGAGCATCAGTTCTTCCAAGATCATGCGCAATCCGCGAGCGCCGACCTTGCGCAACATGGCTTCTTTGGAGATGCAACGCAGGGCTTCGTCGGTAAAGCGCAGCTTGACGTTCTCGAACTCGAAAAGGCGCTGGTACTGCTTGACGATGGCGTTCTTCGGCTTGGTGAGGATCTCGATCAATGCGTCTTCGTCCAGATCGCTCAATACGCCGACCACCGGCAGGCGGCCGACGAACTCGGGGATCAGGCCGAACTTGATCAGGTCCTGAGGTTGGACTTGCGCCAGTAATTCAGTGTCGCGCTTGTTGCTTTCGGTGAATGCGGCTTCTTTGGCCTCGTCGGTGCGGAACCCCATGGCCCGCTTGCCAAGTCGCTTGCCGATTGTGCGTTCCAGTCCCACAAATGCTCCCCCGCAGATAAACAATATGTTGGTGGTGTCCACGGGGGTGAACTCCTGGTGCGGGTGCTTGCGCCCGCCCTGGGGAGGAACATTGGCCACTGTGCCTTCCAGAATCTTCAGCAATGCCTGCTGCACGCCTTCGCCCGAAACGTCGCGGGTGATGGAAGGGTTTTCGTCTTTGCGGCCGATCTTGTCGACTTCGTCAATGTAGATAATGCCAGTCTGCGCGCGCGCCACGTCTCCATCGGCGGCCTGCAGCAGCTTGAGAATAATGTTCTCCACGTCCTCGCCGACATAGCCGGCTTCGGTCAACGTGGTGGCATCCACGATGGCGAAAGGAACGTCGAGCATCTTGGCCAGGGTCTGGGCCAGCAAAGTCTTGCCGGTCCCAGTGGGACCAATCAACATGATGTTCGACTTGGCGAGCTCGACTTCCGTGCCGCGCTGCCGGTTCATGTAAACCCGCTTGTAGTGGTTGTAAACCGCCACCGCGAGTTTCTTCTTGGTTTGTTGTTGCCCGATGACGTACTCGTCGAGAAAGGCCTTCACTTCGACCGGCTTGGGAAGCTGGTTCGGCGTGGCTGCGGGCTGCGTTTCCGAGCGATCGTCCTCCAGAATGGAGTTGCAGACGGCAACGCACTCATCGCAAATGTAGGCTCTCGGGTAGTCGGTGGGAGACGAAATCAGCTTGGCAACAGCGTCTTGCGACTTGTGGCAAAACGAACAGCGCAATACTTCGTCGGAACCAGTTCTGGTTCTCACGCTAAACTCCTTTACCGCACACGCTGTCAGCCGGAACTCTACGTTTCCGTGCTACATTTCCCGTTCCTTGGTGAAACCGGGAGGAGCCGTGTCGCTCCTGCAAGAAGTCCACCCTATCGGCCACGGGTAGCCCTCTTGTGATCCCATTTGGCTGCTACTGCACTCTGCCTATTCAATCACAGTTCGCCGAGCCGCAAGGCACCGTTGGTGCCAGATTCGATACAACTTTTGAAGCAGTGGCGGGCAAATTTTTCGCACTAGGCAAGGGCTAAGTTCTGCGCCTTACTTGTGCTTGAAAATAATGTCATCGATTAAGCCATACTCCTTCGACTGCTGCGCGTTCATGATGAAGTCGCGCTCCACGTCACGCTCCACTTTTTCCAACCGCTGGCCGGTGTGCTTCGACAGCAACTGACTGGTGATTTCGCGCATGCGCAGGATCTCTCGCGCGTGAATGTCAATATCGGTGGCCTGACCGGAAAGGCCCGACATCAGCGGCTGATGAATCAGAATGCGCGAAGTTGGCAGGGCAAAGCGTTTTTTTGGCGCACCCGCAGCCAGCAGCAAAGCCGCCATGCTGGCTGCCTGACCGATGCAGATGGTGGTTACGTCCGGACGGATGAACTGCATTGTGTCGTAGATCGCCATGCCAGCAGTGATCGAACCGCCCGGCGAATTTACGTACAGGGAAATGTCCTTTTCCGGGTCTTCAGCTTCGAGAAACAGCATTTGGGCAATGATCAGGTTTGCGACATTGTCATCGATAGGAGTGCCGAGAAAAACAATATTGTCCCGCAATAGGCGGGAATAAATGTCGTACGCCCGCTCGCCCCTGCTGGTCTGCTCAATCACCATGGGCACAAGCATTGTTAGCGGCTCCCTTCAGGCTACCGGCCACACTTCTTCCCCGGAGGGTCGAAGTTGGGGTGGAACGCAGCCCGCCCTATGCGGACCTGCGGTACAAAGAATCCAGGGTCTTCTCGTTGCGGATGCGATGACGAATTCTATCCAGCCCGCCATCCTGCGTCAAACGAGCCCGGACCTGTTCGAGGGTCTGCTTCGACTGGGTCGCCAGCGCCTCAAGTTCGCGGTCGAACTCTTCGTCACTGACTTCGATCTTTTCTTCGTCAGCAATCTGCTCCAGGATCAGGGAGGCCTTTACCTCGCGCAGGGCGCCCTCACGCTGACCGGCGCGCAGGCGGTCAAAGTCCATGCGCTTCATGTCTTCGGTGCGCATGCCTTGCGCTGCCAGGGCGCGCAAACCACGCTCCAACCGGAGATCAATCTGCTGGTCCAACATCGCTTCAGGAACCGGGAAATCGTTGCGTTTTACCAGTGCCTCCACGATCTGGTCCTTGCCCTGATGCTCGGCCTCGTGCAACTTCTCCGCCCGCATGTTTTCGCGAAGCCGATTACGAAGCTCATCCAGAGAATTGAGTTCGGCACCCAACTCTTTAGCGAAATCGTCGTTCATATCGGGAATGCTTCGGGTCTTGATGCCCTTCACCTCCACTTCGTAGACCATGGTCTTGCCGGCCAGCCGCTTGTCGGCAAAATCCTGGTCGTACTTCACTTCGAAGCTGCGCTGCTCGCCCGACTTAGCTCCGCGCAGGTTCTCGGTGAACTCCGGAATGGTGTTCTTTCCCCCAATCTCCACCATGACCTCGTCCACCTCGACGGGCTTGGAATCCTGGTTCTGTTCGCTTTCCTTGGGCGTGCCCTTAAAGCTGATGACGCCAAAGTCGCCGTCCACCAGCGCACGTTCTTCCTCCACGGCGCTATAGGTGGCGTGCTGGTCCCGCAAGTTGTTGAGAGCGTTTTCCACGTCCTCGTCACTCACGTTTGTGTCCAGCCTTGAGATTTGCAGGTCAGCGTAGGGGGCGATTTTGAAATCGGGCAGCACCTCGAAGGACGCCGTAAACTTCAGCGGCTCGCCCTCATGCAGGTGAAGATCAGTTACTCTCGGCTGCGAAACCGGCAGCAGGTTCTGCTGCTGGGTTTCCTGGCGGAAGTAACGAGGCACCAAGGCCTCCACGACGTCGTTCTTGATTTCTTCGGCAAAACGCTGCCGAACGATGGACGCGGGAACCTTGCCCTTACGGAAACCGGGAATGCGCGCCAGCTTCTGATAGCGGTTCACGACGCTCTCGGATTCAGCCTTAACCACCTCGGCGGGAATCTCGATCGTGACTTCGCGCTTGCAGGGATTCAACGGTTCGGAAGCGACGGCGTCCGCCGTGTTTTGTTCGCTCGTTTTAGATTCGATTGTCAAAAAGATTGCCTTCAGAAGCGAATGTGACCGTCTCCGGTCCTGGAATGCAACGGCCGATGGGTTCGCGGAACCTGATCCGTGCCCGCGCTGCGAGTACCTCCGCTTGGGAAGCAACCAGCGCTCTCTGGCTAATTGCTACCTAAGCCTAAGTGTATGAGAGCCGCGCAAGGGGGTCAAACCGACCAGCGGTCGGCGACCGGCGCGCCAGCAATACCGGCGAGACGCAGGCGGCAGAAGCTTAACGGCGACGCGTTTTCCGGAGATTGTTGTATGCTTGGCGGCCGCTTGGGAAACAGGCTTCCTTTTGGCCCGAATAACACGGCGGCCAGCACCCGGCTCCACCGTGACACTCTCCAACTCGATCAGGGACACAGGCTTTTGAAAGAGCTCTGCCAGATAAAAGTCCTTGCAGTCAGTTGAACAAAAGTGGACGGCCAGCGGCAATATGGCACGCTCGTAGCGCCATACGGAATCAACCGTGACCTCGCGGCGGGCAGCCTGCGTGCCAACGTTTTCCGCCGCCAGGCCGTTGATCCAAGTTTCCCCAGGCTGTTTCACGTTTTCGCAGTAGTCGCACACAAATTGCAGCATGAAGAGTTGGATTGCGGCCGGCTGCCAAATGTTGTTTTGAAAAATGACTGGGCTCGCGACCCCATCATTCCACACAGGGGTTAGCATCTGAATCAGGCGGTAACAATGACCCTTGAGCCGCGGTAGGGGACTGTACCCGGGGCAGTGGACCAAGCACCTCGGACGCTCGCAACTGGGCCAGCTCGATCCAAGTTTTTTGCCAGCGCTGCGCGACACACTTGTCAATGCGGGTGCTTGGCTTGGGCAAACCAAAGCCCTCATAAAACTCCAGGATGTTTTCCCGCAAGGCATCATCCATATGGTTGAAGTGGTCGCTGGCCAACTCGTCGAGTAGCTCGCGATAGGTCACGTCAGCTAAGGGATATTCGCCGAATTGGGTTGGCTTACCGGTGTCGAGGTCGATATTTGGCGCCTGCAGACTGCGGTTTTTGACTTCGGTGAGGGACTTGCCAAAGTGATCAATTGTCTGATCCACACTTTTGAAATAAAGATCCTCGGTTTTTGGAGTGGGCTCCTTGAAGTCAATGGCCCGAAGTGGCCCTACCTTTGGCGCAACCTTGAACAGGACAGCGAGAAAACGGGCGCCTGGCCCCGGATTCTGATACCCGGATCCCCACGCCTTGGTGTAATCGGCCTTCGATAGGTGATAGAGAAATTGTTGGCGGTTGAAGTTGGGGATTTCGCGTTTCAGCTCATCGCCCTTTACCAGCAGAGCGACCTTGGTCATTTCTGGAATGATCTCACTAACACTGCGGCGATAGGTGCCTATGGCCAGCTGTTCATTTGGCATCACGTCGGATAGTTTCAGGCCATAGGTGTCTAGAAAGGCCCGCTCCAGCAGAGGAGCGGCGACCTCAAACCCGATGAAGTTGTGGTAATTTTCCGGCGCATAGCGGCCCTTGGCGACCTGTAGAACGTCAAAGCCGAACTCGGTCCGAATGTGCGCCTTGTGATCCACATCGTAGGCCACGGCCGGTCCGTACAACCGCGCCAGCTGGGGGTATTCGATGCCCACTGCCAGATTGATATAGGGGTGTCCGTTAATGTCGGAAATGTAATGGGAGAGCGCCCCCAGGGCGAAAGCGTACTCATTCAGGTCCTGAGCATCATTCAGCAGGGCCTGCACGAAGTCGCCACTGCGGACATAGTGGGTGAAGTCGCTGAAGACGTGATTGCCAAACGGGTAGTAGCCAATGTCTTGCACCACGCTGCCACCGTAGGCATAAGCGTGGGCCTTAACTAACTCATCCGGGGTGGAATTAGGAAAGCGCGCCAGCAGCAGCGGTTGGATCTGCTGTTTCCACAACAGATCAATGATCTCCTCGTGCGTCAGCACCGAGTAGCCTACGCAGAGCGGGGCGAACGCCAGGACGCAGATCGTCAGAGCAATGCAGACCTTCACTGTGAACGGGCGCGGAGCTGCCTGTCTCATTGAACTTGCAAAATCTTCAGATACGGCCAAGCAATAATAGAACGACCAGAATCAGCACGATCAGGCCGAGACCGCCGGACGGATAATATCCCCACCCGCGACTATACGGCCACGATGGGTAGGACCCGATGGACAACACCAAGAGGATAACCAGCAGGATAACCAACATTCGTGAATGTCTCCTTGATATGTCGCTAGTTGCGTATGATTTTGGATCGCGACCGGCAGCTTGTACTTGGAAGCGGTTTGGTGATCTGAGGATGCCTTGCCAGGAGATAGCAGGTTTTAGACGGTGTGGACGGCGCTCACTTCACCATTCCGCCGCTACAATGAGAGGAATGGCTTCCGCTCTCGTCGCGCTCAACCAGGAAGTTGTGTCCTGTACACGGTGTCCACGTCTTGTGGCCTATCGCGAGCAGATCGGCCGTGACAGGCGCCGCGCCTACCGCGAGTGCGAATATTGGGCCCGCCCGGTACCAGGGTTCGGTGACCCGCATGCCCGCGTGCTGGTGTTGGGATTAGCTCCCGGCGCCCACGGCTCGAACCGTACCGGCCGACCCTTTACCGGGGATGCATCGGGGAAATTCATGTATCCCATTCTGCACAAGGTTGGCTTCGCATCGCAGCCAAGTGCCCAGCATCGCGATGACGGATTGAAGCTGATGGATTGCTACATCACCGCGGCCGTGCGCTGCGCACCGCCCGATAACAAGCCGCTGCCCTTGGAACTCGCTAACTGCGCACCCTTCCTCGATCGCGAACTCCAGATATTGAAGGACCTCAAAGTTGTCGTGGCGCTGGGCAAGATCGGCTTCGATGCCTATCTCAATTACCTGAAGCGAAACGGCATCTTGCGCAGCAAGGCGGAATACATCTTCGCGCATGCCGCGCGGTACGCCTTGCCCAATGGCACAACACTGCTGGCGTCGTATCACCCTTCCAACCAGAACACCGCAACCGGAAAGCTGACGGCTGCGATGTTCGAGGCTGTGTTTCGCGAAGCCAGGGAGATGGCGAATAGCGGGACTTGATCAGCTTGTAGTATTGCAGCATTGATGGTTGGGTCATATTCCCCTGCGGTCCGGTTCGGCACTGATCAAATTTATGGAAAAGAACAACGATGTAAAGGAGAATGGCCGCGATCGTGCGCGTGGCAGCAGGTCTGCTTGTGTTTTTGGCGGGAACCGCTTTCGCTGATGACTCGAGCTCCAGCAAGTCTGCGGTCGGGATTCACCGTTGGTTTACGACCGGAGATGATGAGGGTCTCCTCAACCGTTTTTCGGGAGATTACCTCGCCTTGATAATGCCTCGTAGCTCGGGTGGCGACGAGCAACGGTTCTCGCCTTTCTGGTGATTTAGTCCCCCCACGGCAGTGCCACTCGGAGTTCGCCGATAGACACACTAAGCTCTCTCCGAGTGGAAAACTGTAAGAACATTGTTGCAAAGTTTTGCACTTACCACATTAAAAAGTAGTGATTTGTAACGGAAACCTACGGAACTAAGATTGCAAGTTATTAATAGACTAAGAGTTTCTGGCCGAGGGTACACGTTCGCGCGGCGGGGTTCGAGCCTTCGCTGGTGCAGCTTGACTAGCAATAAGCGGTTCGTGGTCAAGTTAGCAAGGCGCGACTGCGGTTACCAAGGCTCTGGGCTCCGGGCTTGCAGAGAGGTGGTCGCAGAAGTTATGAAAAAGTTCGCGGTACTTCTTGGAGTGTTGCTTGCCGCTGCGTACGCCTATGCAAGTCCAATCCCCTTCGAGGACCCCTCTAATCCCGTTGACGTGAGCCTGTTAAGTATCAATGGCAATTGGCAGAACGGCTATCCTTACACCATTACAATTAATGGGATTGGTCCAATCCCAGCCATGTGCGATGACTACACACACGGTGGTGCGGTTGGACAATCGTGGCAAGCAAACATTACGAACCTCGGAAGCAAGGACTTGAGCCTGACCCGTTTCGGCCACGAAGAGGCCGCCTTGGGTTTAGCTTACTACCGAGAAGCAGGATGGATCCTGCTGCAAACTCTGGTTACGCCGCCGGATCAGTTTAAAGACATGAACTATGCCGTGTGGCACATATTCGACAACGCCGTACCGCTTGATCCTGGCGCTCTGGGTTGGCTGGAAGCCGCTCAGGCCGAAGCTGCGTTAGGATATCCTGGGGTGCCATTCGATCATGTCTTCATCCTTACTCCGGTGGATCAGTACGACCCGAATCTGCAAGACCCGCAAGAGTTTTTGTACATCGATCCCAAGTTTCAGGGTACTCCTGAACCCGGCACGCTGTTGCTGCTGGGTACTGGACTGGTTGGGCTGTGGAAGCGCAAGCTGTTGAGTTAAGAGTCTCAGAAATGCGTCAGGACCTCCTCCTTCAGTTTCAAACTCAGGGCCGCTCGAATGAGCGGTCCTTTTTTTCGCTAACACAGCAGCAGCAGTATCGCGCCCGATAACTTCGTCTTGCCACCGGGAACAATTCCAGCCATAATTGATCGTGCACCCCTATGCGCTCCACCCTGACCCCGCAATTACGCTGGCGGACGGGGCTCCCCTGAAAACGAGGGAGAAATTGAAGCGATCTCACCGAGTGCATAATTCTTCAAAACAGAGGGACCGATGTCGGCAAAGTACATCTTTGTGACCGGTGGTGTGGTGTCTTCGCTTGGTAAGGGCCTGGCTGCCGCCTCGATTGGCTGTCTTATGGAGAGTCGCGGCCTCAAAGTAACGCTGCAGAAGTTCGATCCCTATCTGAACGTGGATCCGGGCACCATGTCACCCTTCCAGCACGGTGAAGTCTTCGTCACCGATGACGGGGCTGAAACCGACCTTGACCTCGGACACTACGAGCGCTTCACCCACGCCAAGCTGAGTCGCGACAATAACTGGACCACCGGCCGCATCTACGAAACCATCATTGCCAAGGAGCGCCGTGGCGACTATCTCGGCAAGACGGTGCAGGTGATCCCGCACGTCACCAACGAGATCAAGAGCGCGATGAAGAAAGTGGCGCAGGATGTGGACCTCACCATCATCGAAATCGGTGGCACCGTGGGCGACATCGAATCGTTGCCCTTCATTGAGGCTATCCGCCAGATGCGCCAGGAACTGGGCCGCGAAAACACCCTGTTCGTCCATGTGACGCTCGTGCCTTACATCGCCGCCGCTGGCGAGTTGAAGACCAAGCCAACCCAACACTCGGTGAAGGAGTTGCTCAGCGTCGGGATTCAGCCCGACATTCTGCTTTGCCGCACCGATCGCTTCCTCTCGAAAGACATCAAGTCGAAGATTGCGCTCTTCTGCAACGTGGAAGACGAAGCTGTGATTACAGCCAAGGACGTGGCTTCCATTTATGAGGTGCCGCTGGTGTTCGCTCGCGAAGGAGTTGACCGCCTGGCTCTGCGTTATCTTCGCATGGAAGCGAAAGAACCCGATCTTACGTCATGGGAAGAACTCATTCACCGTGTTTACAATCCCAAGGACGAGGTCACGATCGGCATTGTCGGCAAGTACGTTGAATACGAGGATTCCTACAAGTCGCTGAAAGAGGCGCTGGTACACGGTGCTCTCGCCTACAACCTGAAGCTGAACGTGAACTGGATTGAAGCCGAAGGACTGGAGCAGAAGGATCAGAGCGTACAGGCGCAGCTTGAACACGTCGATGGAATCCTGGTGCCCGGCGGTTTTGGCAAACGCGGCATCGAAGGCATGTTGAAGGGCATTCAACACGCGCGCCAGAACCTGGTGCCGTTCTTCGGGATCTGTCTGGGCATGCAGACGGCGTGCATTGAATTTGCCCGCAATGTTTGCGGCCTGGAGCAGGCCAACTCCAGTGAGTTCGATCCGGCGACGCCGCACCGCGTCATTTACAAGCTACGCGAGTTGCGAGGTGTGGAAGAGTTGGGTGGCACCATGCGTCTGGGAGCGTGGACCTGCAAGCTGGAGCCGGACACGCTGGCTCACAGGGCGTATGGCCAGAATGAGATCAGCGAACGACACCGTCACCGCTACGAATTCAACCGTGAGTACGAGAGCACGCTGACCGCTGGCGGACTGCGTATCAGTGGCTCAACGCCGGACGGAACCTATGTCGAGATTGTCGAGCTTGCCGATCATCCGTTCTTCCTCGGCTGCCAGTTTCATCCCGAGTTCAAGTCGAAGCCGCTGGAACCGCATCCGCTATTCGCAGCATTCGTCAAAGCCTCGTATGAAAACCGCCTGCGCCGTCAGCACACGCTCGCAGAGGCCGAGGTAGAGATGTTCCACCGGCCGGAGAAGGTGAAACATTGAGAAGCAGGGGATAGTGGCTAGATCATCAACACTGTCGTCCCGAGTAGCGCCGCGCGTCGCCCTAGTGGGTAACTGACCTTGAGCCAACATTTCCAAGTCGGCGACGTAACCATCGGTGGAGGAAAACTGTTCCTTATCGCCGGTCCCTGTGTCATCGAGAGCCAATCCCACGCGCTCAAGATGGCTGAAGCCATTGCGTCCATCGCGCGCAACAAGAAGATTCCCTACATCTTTAAGGCCTCCTACGACAAGGCGAACCGCACCTCGATTCGCAGCTTTCGCGGACCAGGGCATGGAAGAAGGCCTGCGCATTCTCCGCAAGATCGGCGAGACGGTGAAGGTCCCAGTGCTGACCGATGTTCACCAAGCTGCCGACGTGCCGCGAGTGGCCGAAGCCGTGGACGTACTGCAGATTCCTGCATTTTTATGCCGGCAAACCGACCTGCTGGTCGCAGCAGGGAAGAGCGGCCGCGCATTGAATATCAAGAAGGGACAGTTTGTTTCGCCGTGGGACATGCGGCACGCGGTCGAGAAGGTGCGCGAGGCCGGCGGCAACCGCGTTTTTCTGACTGAACGTGGTCATCGTTCGGCTACAACAACCTTGTAGTGGATATGCGGTCGCTGGCGATCATGCGCAAGTTTGCTCCCGTGGTCTTCGACGCGACCCACTCCGTGCAGCTTCCTTCGGCGGCTGCAGCCAATGGCAACGAATCAGTTGCGGTGAGCGGCGGCCAGCCCGAATTCATCCCATTGTTGGCACGCGCCGCTGTCGCTGCCGGCGTGGACGGCATCTTCGTCGAAGTGCACGACAATCCCTCGCAGGCCAAGTCCGATGGCGCCAACGCACTCGATTTGAAACGTCTTCCCGACGTTCTCGACCAGCTTATCGCTGTGCATGCGGCCCTGAAGTGATCTTCTCTCTCGCGCAACTTCCAGCCAGCTCAGACCAGGACCGTCCCGCCGTCGACGATTACGATCTGGCCGGTGCTGAATCCCTCTTGCATGAGGAAGAGATAGGCCTGCGCAATATCACTGGCCTCACCCACCCGACCGACCGGCAAGCCACGGCCTACACTCTCAAACATAGCTTCCCGCTCTTGATCCGGCATGTTTTGCCAGAGATTCGTCCGTACCACTCCGGGAGATACGGCATTAACTCGTAAGGGGGCCAGTTCCATGGCCAATGCGCGAGTTAGCGAGTCAACCGCGCCGCACACGCTGGCGCCGAACACCCACCCTTTCCGGGGGCGCCGTCCTGCGATGCCCGTGGTCAATACGATCGAGCCGCCTGTCCGAATGTGCGGACTCCCGTACTTGACCGCGGCCAGTGCCGCCCAATAGCGCAATTCAAAAACCTGCCGGGCCTTCTGCAGGTCCGCCGTCGCCACCTCGTTCAGCAGCAGCGTATCGCCGGCGGTGAAAACCAAGTGATCGAAGCTGCCGACGTTTTGAAAGAAGGACTGAATGGCGTGTTCGTCGGTGAGATCGAGTACGCTCCCCTCCGTTTTTGCCCCCAAGTTTGTTGTAGCCTCCCGTATCCGCTGCGCATTGCTCGAAGCAATAGCCACCTCTGCTCCCTGCGCGGTAACCTGCTGGGCTACCGCCAGACCGATGCCAGACGACCCGCCCAGGACTACAACCCGTTTGTTCAGCAACCCTACTTCTAGCGCTCTGTTTGGCTCCTCCAGCACTCTGCTATCCTCCAGGTCAGTTTGCCCCTCGTACCGGGCCACATCAGGCAAGGATGGCTGAGAAGATGCCTGAGATGCATGGTCAGCGCAGACGAATGAACATGTTTGGCCATCGAGTGTGGGTGAGGGGCACTCGATCCCAGATGTTTTCGATGTCGATTTTGCGCCTTTAACTGGCGGAAAGGGGCCCTTCGGCTCTAAAATATTGGGAGTAGCCCGGCTGGTTGCTATCCTCAAGATAGACCGCAGAAAACGCTGGCACTAGTTTGCCCTCGAAGTACTCTGAATGGCCCCATTGCGGGCAGGAGAAGGAGTTTCGCTTTGTCCAAAAAGACCTATCTATTTACGTCCGAGTCGGTGACCGAAGGACACCCAGACAAAATCGCCGATCAAATTTCTGACGCCATTCTTGATGCCTGCCTGAAAGAGGACCCGCACAGCCGCGTGGCTTGCGAGACCCTGACGGCCACCGGCCTGGTTGTCATCGCGGGCGAGATTACCACCAAAGCCTACGTGGATTTTCAATCGCTAGTGCGCGGCGTGGTCGCCTCCATCGGGTATGACAACGCTCTCTATGGTTTCGATTCCAACACCTGCGCGGTCATCTCCAGCATCAACAAGCAGTCGGGTGACATCGCCATGGGCGTGGACACCGGCGGCGCCGGCGATCAGGGCATGATGTTCGGCTATGCCACCAACGAAAACGCCGACTACATGCCGACGGCAATAGCTTTGGCCCACAAGCTTTGCCAGCAGCTTACCGCAGTCCGTAAGAACGGCACCCTTCCTTACCTCCGGCCCGACGGCAAATCCCAAGTCACAGTCGAGTACGACGAAAACCACAAGCCAGTGCGGATTGATGCGGTCGTCATCTCCAGCCAGCACTCGGAGACGGTCAGCACGGAAGAGTTGCGCGCTGACATTCTGAAGCACGTGATTCAGGCGGCGCTGCCCGAGCACATGCTGGACGAGAACACCAAGTACCACATAAATCCCACGGGCCGCTTCGTTATTGGCGGACCGATGGGCGACACCGGGTTGACCGGGCGCAAGATCATCGTCGATACCTACGGTGGCATGGGGCGCCACGGTGGTGGCGCATTCAGCGGCAAAGACCCGACCAAGGTGGATCGCTCGGCCTGCTACATGGCGCGCCATATCGCCAAGAATATTGTCGCCGCCGGACTGGCCGATCGCTGTGAAGTGCAGCTTGCTTACGCCATTGGCGTGGCAGAACCGGTCAGCGTCCTGGTCGATACCTTTGGCACCGCAAAGATTGACGAAGGCAAAATTGCCGATCTGGTGCGCGCAAACTTCAAGCTGACTCCCAAGGGCATAATCGAGTCGCTGAATTTGCGGCGTCCGATTTACCGCAAGACCGCGGCCTACGGACACTTCGGCCGTCAGGACCCCGACTTCACCTGGGAGGCGACGGACAAAGCCGCAGCCCTGCGCGAGCAGGCTGGCTTGACCGATGCCAAAGCCCAGAAAACCGCGCAGGCGGCAAAGTAGCTTTGAGGGCGGAGTAATCCGCCCCTTTTCAGTCTCAAGTTTCGAGTTTCCAGTTTCGAGTAAGGAAGAATTGTCATCACGAGCGAAGCGAGGGATCTGCTTTTTTGGGCAAGTCATGCAAAAGCAGATTCCTCGCGCCAAACCCGGGCGCTCGTAATGACAAATTAGGAAGGTACCCGTTTTCGCGCCAGGCGTTTCGTCTCACCGAACGAACTGGCTGGTGACGCTACTCGAAACTTGAAACTCCAAACTTGAAACTTCAACAGGAGCTTATGTCAACTACATCTACCCGCGTAGCCGGCGATGTCGCCAACGTCGCCCTTGCCGAGATGGGCAAGAAGCGCATTGATTGGGCCAACCAGTCCATGAAGGTCTTGCAGATCATCCGCAAGGACTTCATCAAGAACCAGCCGCTGAAGGGCATTCGGATTTCCGCCTGCCTGCACGTCACCGCTGAGACCGCCAACCTGGCGATCACGCTGCGCGATGGTGGCGCCGAAGTTGTGCTCTGCGCCTCCAACCCGCTGTCCACGCAAGACGATGTTGCCGCCTGCCTGGTACGCGACTACAACGTTCCGGTCTATGCCATCAAAGGCGAGGACAACGACACCTACTATTCGCATATCATGTCGGCGCTGGACCACAAGCCGCACGTGACCATGGATGACGGCGCCGACCTGGTGACGATTGCGCTCACCAAGCGCACCGACGTTCTCGATGGCGTGATTGCCGGCACGGAAGAGACCACCACCGGCATCATTCGTCTGCGTGCCATGGCGAAGCAGGGCGTGCTGCGCTATCCCATCATCGCGGTCAACGATGCCGACACCAAGCATCTGTTCGACAACCGTTACGGCACCGGACAATCCACCATCGACGGCATCGTCCGCTCAACCAATTTTTTGCTTGCCGGCTCCAAGTTCGTGGTCGTCGGCTACGGCTGGTGCGGACGCGGACTGGCCAGTCGCGCACGCGGATTAGGCGCTGAGGTCATCGTCACCGAAATCGATCCCACGAAGGCCATCGAAGCCGTCATGGACGGTTACCGCGTGATGAGCATGGACGAGGCTGCCAAGATCGGCGATGTCTTCTGCACCGTTACCGGCAATAAGAGTGTTCTGCGCAAAGAGCACTTCGACGCCATGAAAGATGGAGCCATCATTTCCAACTCCGGCCACTTCAATGTCGAGATCGACATCCCCGCGCTGGAAAAGATGTCGTCGTCCAAGCGCACCACGCGCGCTTTCGTCGAGGAGTTCTCGCTGAAGGATGGCCGCAAGATCAATCTACTGGGCGAAGGCCGCCTGATCAACCTCGCCGCGGCGGAAGGCCACCCGGCGTCGGTGATGGACATGAGCTTTGCCGACCAGGCGCTCTCGGTCGAGTACCTGGTGAAGAACCACTCCTCACTGGAGAAGAAGGTGTACGCGGTTCCGGAGGAGCTCGACAAGCGGGTCGCGAAACTCAAGCTGGAGTCGATGGGCATCAAGATCGACCGTCTGACTTCGGAGCAGGAAGAATACCTGGCTAGCTGGAGCGAAGGAACGTAGAACCAGTTGTCAGTAGCCAGTTGTCAGTTGTCAGAGGGCGGCAGCGATGCCGCCCTTTATTGTTGTTGGTATTCGACTACCAGCAACTGAAAGTTGAAGCCACAGGGGTGGAATCCCGTAAAATATAGGTCAGGGAAGCGGGCAGGTCAGCTTGATGGACACGCAACCGGAATTCGAGACGTTCCGCCGGGAAAGTTCGTCCTGGTGGCATACCGCTCGGCGCAAGTTGTTTCGCGACGCGGTCGCCCAAGCTGTCCATGGCAGACGCGATGCCCGCGTGCTGGACCTCGGTTGTTCGGCGCAACTGGACTTCGCCCAGGCTGAATCCTTTCGCGTGATCAACGCCCACAGTTCACTGTCGGCTCTGGCGTTTCACCAGATCGAAGGCTCACGCAACCTGGTTTGTGCCAGTCCTGAGGACTTGGGCTTTGTGTCGAACTCGTTCGACGCCATCGTTGCCGGTGACATCCTGCAGTCAGTTTCCGATGACCGGATCGCCCTGCGCGAAATGCGTCGCGTGCTGAAAGATGGCGGCCTGCTGTGCCTCACCGTGCCGGCCTATCCGTTTCTTTGGGGCGAAGAGGACGAGGCGCGGGGGCATCAGCGGCGGTATACCGCCAATGAGCTGCGGCGCAAACTCAACAACTGCGGCTTCGAGATTTCGCGGGTGTCGTATCTGGTGGCCAGCGGGTTCTTGCCTTCGATCGTGGGACGCACTTTCAAGGACTTGTTCCGGAAATCGGCGGCGCCCCGGCGCACGTCGGAAGGCCGCTCCCGACTCGCCAATGCGGCCATGGTCATGCTGCTCGATTGCGAACGCCATCTGATTCGCTATATCAACCTGCCTTTCGGCACGCGCGTGGTCTGCTGGGCGCGCAAGCCCGCATTGGTCGCGGAGCGCGTCACCGTGCCCGCTTGGGACCGCCAGTGGTCACGCCCTCCCTTGCCGCAAGGCATGAGCATGAGCCAGCCTGACCTGCGCTGAAATTCGGTTCGCAAGTTAAAATCGAGCCGTGGCCCTGTTTCGCAGCGTTGGCACTACTCTGGAAATGATCAAGTGGGAGCACTCCGCGCTCACGCTTCCGTTTGGTCTGACCGGTGCCGTTCTGGCAGCGCGCGGCGTTCCCAGTCTGCATACATCGACTTGGATCATTGTCGCGCTGGTCGCGGGACGCTCGGCAGCCATGGCCTTCAATCGTCTAGCAGATGCGAGCATCGATGCGGCCAACCCGCGCACTCGGGTACGCGCGCTTCCGGCCGGCAAGTTGAGCAAATCGTTCGTGACCTGGTTCGTCGTAGTCACGTCGGCCATTCTGATCTTCGCTGCCTACCAACTGAATCCACTGGCGTTTTACCTGTCTCCGGTTGCCCTCGCTATTATCTTGCTGTACTCCTTCAGCAAACGGTTCACGCGCTGGTCGCACGTGGTGCTTGGCCTGGCGATGGGAACGGCTCCGGCCGCTGCCTGGATCGCGGTGCGCGGTTCGCTCGATCTCAGCATCCTGATCCTGACCGCCGCCGTGGTGTTCTGGGGCGCCGGCTTCGACATCCTCTATAGCTGCCAGGATTTCGAATTCGACTGCTCGGCCGACGTCTATTCCGTCCCCAAGGCTTTTGGTATTCGCACCTCTCTAAACATCGCTAGACTCTTCCACCTGATTACCGTTCTGCTGCTGGCGTGGATGGTAGTGGCGTTTGGGCTCGGGAAAATTGCGGTGGCTGGCGTAATATTCGTCGCCCTGCTCCTAATTTATGAGCACTCACTGGTGAAGCACGACGACCTCAGCCGTGTGAACGCCGCCTTCTTCACCATGAACGGGCTGATCTCCATGGCGTTCCTGTTCTTCATTGCCGCAGATCTGATGCTGAGGAGGTGAGGGCAGATGCATCCTAATCATCACATCGCTCTGTGATTTCGCGGCTTTCCTGCGGTATCATGGCAGAGATGTCCACTGTCTCGAGCGCAAAGAAGGTCCATCCTTTTCAGACCGACGACCCTCGCCTGCAACCAATTCACGACAAAGTGATGGCGCACGAGCGTCTGTCGGCTGACGATGCATTCGCCCTCTACCGCACCGGCGACATTTTGGCGATTGGTTGGCTGGCGAACCACGTTCGCGAGCGGATGCACGGTGACATCGCCTACTTCAACGTCAACCGCCACATTAACTACACCAATGTCTGCGTGGCGGCTTGCCGCCTATGCGCCTTTGGCCGCAAGAAGGACGCTCCCGGCGCGTACACCATGGCGCTGGAAGAAGTCTGGAACACCGCCGCTTCCGGCTACACTGAAGCCATCACGGAGTTTCACATTGTTGGAGGCCTGCACGCCGATCTGCCGTTCCAGTATTACGTTGATCTGATCGCGGGGTTGAAGGTGCGATTTCCGCAGGTGCACCTCAAGGCGTTCACCATGGTCGAGATTGCCTTCTTCTCGAAGATCGGCAAGATGACGCCGCGCGAGGTACTGGTCAAGTTTAAAGAGGCGGGGCTTGACTCCATGCCCGGCGGTGGCGCCGAGATTTTCTCCGACCGCATCCGGCACATCATTTGCGACCACAAGATCGATGGCGACGACTGGCTTCAACTGGCGCGCACCGCGCACGAGGTCGGGCTGAAGTCTAACGCGACGATGCTCTATGGGCACGTGGAGAACGATGAAGACCGCGTTGACCATCTGCTGAAGCTGCGCGCCCTGCAGGACGACACCCATGGCTTCCAGACGTTCATTCCGCTGGCGTTCCATCCCGACAACACGCCGCTGCAGCACTTGCCCAAGACCACGGGCATGCTCGACCTGAAACAGATTGCAGTCTCGCGCCTGGTGCTCGACAATTTCCCGCACATCAAGTCGTACTGGCAGATGGTGACGCCCAAGATGGCGCAGATCACGCTGCGCTTCGGCGCCGACGACATCGATGGGACAGTCGTGGAGGAGAAGATATACCACGACGCGGGAGCGACCACGCCTCAAATGTTGCGCCGCCAGGACCTCATTCGCTTGATCACCGAAGCCGGCCGCGTTCCGTTCGAGCGCGATACGCTCTACCGGCCGGTGACGCGTACCGAGACGACTGTGACGGTCGCGGTCTGAGATCGCGATTTCCTACTGCTTCTGCTCCGGCGCCAGATGTTTCCTTCCCGGCATCGGCGGCCAGCCCAGCGATTGGCCCTGGTAGAGTGCGACCGCGTTTTCGTAGCGCTTGCCGCTGCCGTCGTGCACCGCAAAGCGCCGCGGATGCTCAGGCGGGCCGCTCCACATGCAGACGCCTGCGTAGGCCCCGTCTTTGCGCAGGATGTAATAGCTCATGTCCACATATTGCATTTTTTCGGGATGGCCCTCATAGTTGCGGACGATGCGCTTCAGGGCATCCATGCCCGCTTTCTGCGGAGACATGCCGCGCCTCATGTTTTCGACGATGGTGTGCGCCCCGCATACCTTGATGTTTTCTTCGCCATTGCCGGTCGCGCCTGCCGAACCCACATCCTGGTCGGTGTAGCTGCCGGCACCAATGATCGGCGAATCGCCCGCACGTCCGGCAAGTTTCCACGCCAGTCCGCTGGTAGTGGTGGCGCCTGATATCTCGCCCTTCTGGTTTACGGCGGAGCAATGAATTGTGCCCGACGGTGGATTCAGCACGCGTTCGATGGCAGCCATGCGGAACTCTGGCTCAATACCAATCTTCTCCGCCAGTCTTTCCATGCGCTTGATGCGCTCGTCGTAATATTCGGAGACATTGCCGGCGGTGTCGGGGAACTTGAATTTAGGGCTCGCCAGCCCCGGCCCCCACCAATCGTCGTTCGACATGCTCTCGCGCCACAGTTGCCAGGTCTTGCGCGAGCGCTCGGTCAACAGGTTCTCCTTGGGGAAGCCCATCTTGAATCCAAACTCGCGCGCGCCCTCGCCCACCAACATCACGTGACCGGTATGCTCCATGACGGTCTTCGCCAGCAGGGAAACGTTCTTGATGTCGCGCACGCCGGCGACGGAACCTGCCATACGCGTTGGCCCGTGCATGCAACAGGCGTCCAGTTCCACCACGCAGTCTTCATTCGGAAGACCACCCAGTCCGACGCTGTCCTCATTGGGGTCGTCCTCGGGGCCGGTAATGACCTGCATCACCGCGTCGAGCGTATCGCCGCCGCTACTCAGCACCGCGTAGCCGCGATCAAGATAGTTGTAACCAATGGCGGCGGAGATGATGACCGGTTGCTTTGGCAATGCACCCGGAGCTGTAGGCGCGTGATTTGGCGTGCTTTGTCCCTGCACATCGAGCGCGAGTGATGCGGAGCCGATGGCGGTGGTGGTGATAAAATCGCGTCGCGAAAATTTCATGAGAGCTCTCCCGGTGATTGCACAGCGAAGCAGAATAGCATGGCGACGAATCAACTGGGCAGCGACGCCGCCGGCAATGAATAAGGCACAGCCTGAGCTGTGCCTTGCGTTAAGCTCGCCTCGAAGTTTAGCTGGCCACTTTCACCGCGGTGTTCTGGTCGGCACGGAAGCGCAGCAGGGCAGCGATTCGCCCGATCTGGTCGAACTGGTCGTCATGGGTGATGTATACGATGTCGATGCCCTTCCGAATCGCATATCCTACGATGGCATCACCGATGTCTTCCATTTGGGTGTTCTCTTTTCCGCAAACCGCGCACGCCGGCGCATCATGCAGGTCCATGTGTCCACAGTTGTAGCACTTCACTCCGGGTGCCTGGAAATTCGAGCCCAGCAGCAGGGTTTGAACCTCGCCAATCTCCAGCGAACGCAAAACCCGTCGCAAACCAATTGCGCCACGGCCATTACGATGGGCTTCCCCGATTACCTCCAGGATCATGTCCTGCTTTAACCGGGAGTTGTGCTGCGCCAGTTGCTCGGCCGCCATCTGCCTGACCTGGTCGGGGGTCGCGACCTTCGGATCAATGCGGAAGTGCCTCACCAGTCGCTGCTTGGAATTCGAGTGCAGTTCGCGATGGATTTCAGGCCAAACGTCGTCGTGGCAGCCAATCACCAGCCGATCGCAACCCCCGCGCTCGAAGTATTGCTCGATGCAATCGGCCACGGTCTTGAAGTGTTGCGAGGCTTCATTCATGTGCTTGCGCTCAACATGTCCAGCATCATAGCCGTGCCAGCCATCGCTCTTGCCGCGGCGGGTCAGTTCATTGATGAAGTCCTGCTTCTCGACGATGGTGTCGTTGACCAGTTCGAAGACACGGGCCTTGGTGCGGTCAACCAGAACGACGCAGGCATGTTGCACTCCATCCAGTACTGCCGCCAGAGGTTTCAGATGAAAACGCTGGTTTACGAAAAGGTTGGTTTTGAGTAATTGTGCGGGAATGTCAAACTCGCGCCAGAGACCCTGTTTGCTGCAGGCAAAAATTGCCTTGGCCTTGCCTCCATTTCCGCGCAGGCCCTCGGACATTTCTTGAATGCGATCCAGATCGGACCGGGCACACCCATTTCTGCCGTGCTTTTCCCCCTCGCGCAAGGCATTGCGAACCAGGTCCTTGACCAGGATCGATTCTTCGCGGTGCGACTTATTCAGGGGAGTTGTGGGCTGGTAGTAAAAAGTAACCGCGCAAGTTTCTGGCGAGTGAAAATTAGCCAATTCTCGGATGTCATCTCGTGTGATCATTCCGGTTCTCCTGATGGATGAGTTCTTGAATCATAAAATCGGGGAACTGCCGGGCAGTCCCATGATTGTCAGGCGCTCTTGGAATACTCTACGAGCTTCTGTTTGAGCGGGTCCTGGACAGGCAAGGCGCTTTGCAAATGTTCGCGGGCCTTGCGAATGGATGCGCGTACCTCCTCGACGCCACGGTTGGTGATATCGGCAATCTCTTCCACGGTGAAACCTTCCAGCGTGTACAGAATGAACGCTTCGGCCTGCTCGCGCCCGGCGTGGCGCAAAGTGGTCTCGACCAGGGTCATCAGTTCGTCCCGCGCCGCCAGCTCTTCAGGATTGTTGGCTGTGGGGTCGGGAATGACGTTTTCTTCCGACAACTGCTCGTCGGGCTGATGGAACTGCAGGTTGGCCTCATCGCTGGCATGCACGTTCTGCTTCCCGTGCGAGCGTTCCAGCGGGACGTGCCCGTCCTCACGGTTCTCCAACGCAAGCTGGTCAATCGCGCGCATGGCCAGCCGATGCACCCAGGGCTCCAGCTTCATGGGTTCCGGACTTTCGTTCTGCTCGCTGAGGGCATTGGCAATCGCCTCTCCCATTACATCTTCCACCACGACCTGGCCAGGCTGAAGGTTCCCCTGGCTCTCGCGGTAGTCGATCTCGCGTTGGACGAAGCGTTGCAGACGCGGCAGATTGACGTTGACGTAGCCCGCAATGTCGGCGCTGGAAATGTGCTCGGGCTTGACCGCCGCCATCGTGTCTTCGAAGGGCACGGTACCGGCCGAGGCCCGGTCCTGACGGCGCTTGTGGTGACTGTGCCGCAGCAGCTCCTTGTGCTTCTTGACCTGCTCGGCAATGGAATCGAAGGCGGTTTTGATGGCGGTCGCGGCGGTTGGGCTTTTCTCCTGTGCCGCCATCTGACCCGACGGCAGTCGCAGGTTAAGCGACACTACTACCCCCTCGCGTGCCGAGCTTTCTTCGATAAGCCCCTTCAGGTGCACCAGATCAGGACGGAACACCCGCAGGTATCGTCCCAGCTTATCCACTTGTTGGTTGATTAGTTTTTCGAGATCGGAAGTTTTGGAAATCTTGTAGCTGAAATGGACATTCATGCAAAGGCCTCTCCGGATGGAATAATTCCAATCCGCAGCTACATTCCTTTAGGGCAATTTTACTCCTCTTAACACAGAAGCAAGCTAAAAATAATAAGTTGCATGGTTTTGATGGGGAATGAAGCACCCCTCAGAGCCGAAATTTGGATGTCGGGCTTGCGCGAGTAAAGTCGGTGTTCACCGGGGTTGTTCATGACCGCAGAAGAAATCACGGCGTCCCGGCTTGGCGCCCAGTGAATCCGAGATTGCTGGCGGGCAAAGGGGTCCTTCGACTCCTGACTACGTTCGTCGCTCAGGATGACACTCCAAGAAACACGTCATCTATAGAGGTCCTTCGACTCGCCGCGCTGGCTCAGGATTACAAATAGAGAAGCGCGAGGAAGGCCTGCCCTGTCGATGCGGTATACGGTTGTTATCTCTCCGGAATTCTGACCTTCACGTCGGGACGCCGATCCACGTGCACCGTCTCGATGAACCTGACCTTGCTCTTGTTGAGCTTCATCACCAGCGACGAGGTTCGCACTCCATCGCCGAAGAAGCGCACCCCCTTGAGCAGCGGTCCGTCGGTCACTCCGGTCGCCGCGAAGATAATGTTCTTCCCGGGCGCCAGATCATCGGCCGTGTAAATGCGTTTGGGGTCGGAGATGCCCATGTCCTTCATGCGCTCGCCCTGTTCCGGCGTGTAGCCGACCAGGCGGCCGACCATGTAGCCGTTCAAGCAGCGAATGGCAGCCGCAGTAATCACTCCCTCGGGAGCTCCACCAGTCCCCATCACTGCGTGGACGCCTGACCCCAACATCGCGGCCGCGACTCCAGGCGAGAGATCGCCGTCGGAAATAAGCCGAATGCGCGCCCCGGCTTTGCGGATTTCGCCGATCAATTTCTCATGGCGGGGCCGGTCGAGAATGATGATCACCAGGTCCTCCACCTTCCGGTTCAGCACCTTCGCAATCACGTGCAGGTTGTGCGACACCGGGGCTTCAAGGTCAACCACGCCCTTGCAGGAGGGACCTACGACAATCTTCTCCATGTAACAGTCGGGCGCGTGCAGCAGGCCGCCGTGCTCCGAGGCTGCCAGCACGGTAATGGCGCCGGGCAATCCCGTGGCGCACAGGTTGGTGCCTTCCAGAGGGTCAACCGCAATGTCCACCCCCGGATAGCTCCCGCCGTCTTGCATGCCGACTTTCTCGCCGATGTACAGCATGGGCGCTTCGTCGCGTTCCCCCTCGCCGATGACGATGGTTCCATCCATCGGAACCGAGTCCATGACTCCGCGCATGGCTTCGGTAGCTACCTGATCGGCATGTTTGCGGTCGCCCTGCCCCATGGTCTTACCGGAGGCGATGGCCGCTTCTTCGACCACGCGCAGGAACTCCAGCGCCAGGTCAGTTTCCAGGTTTGCAGTTGGAGAATGTTCAACGACGGGCTCTTCGGTCTGAACTTTGGTCGCCATGTGGCCTCCGGGATACCGCGGCTTGGTAGATGCCAGATGGCGAGCCCAGTCGAAGCCGCCTATCTAGCACAATCGCAAAGGATACACCTCTTGCTGGCCGTGTTCGAGGACTTTCGTCACTTTCCTGACGCCCGATTTGGGCGAGCGACGCTAGAATCCTGCACTCTCAATCCTTCATCCATAGCCAAGACCATCCGGTCCAATACTTCTGCGGCGCAGAGAATTGAACTAATTGCGAAGGAGAACAAATGAAAAAAGTGGCAATCTTAGGCTCAGGCATGGTTGGCCAGACGTTGGCGCGTGGCTTCCTGCGGTACGGTAACGACGTGGCCATCGGAACACAGAATCCCACCAAGAAGATCGATTGGGACCAGGCTACAGGCAAGTCTCCCGATGTAACCACCTATGAGCAGGCCGCCCAGGGTGCCGATATTCTTGTGCTGGCCGTGAAGGGAACAGTCGCCGAAGACGTTGTCAAAGCGGTCGCCGCCCACGCCTCCGGAAAGACGGTGATCGATGCCGCCAACCCAATCGCAGAGCTTCCGCCAGAGAACGGAGTTCTGAGGTTCTTCACCAACCTTGACGAGTCGCTGATGGAGCGGTTGCAGAAGCTGGTTCCTACCGCACACTTCGTCAAAGCATTCAACAGCGTTGGCAGTGCCAGAATGGTGAATCCGGACTTCGCTGGAATTCGCCCGACCATGTTTATCTGCGGAAACGATGCGGCAGCCAAGCAGGAGGTCTCAACCATCCTCGACCAATTCGGTTGGGACGTGGAAGATATGGGCAGCGTTCAGGCTGCCCGCGCGATCGAGCCACTTTGCATGTTGTGGTACATTCCAGGCTTCCTGAAGAACGAATGGAGTCACGCATTCAAGCTGCTCAAGAAGTAACTGGAACGGCTAAGGCATACTTGTTCGGTAAGAGGCTCGCTTCTGTCCTCCCACTAGAACGCACCTATCCCCGTGATGTGCTCGCCGATGATGAGAGCATGAATGTCGTGCGTGCCCTCGTAAGTTTTCACCGACTCCAGGTTGGCCATGTGGCGGAAGATGGGATACTCATCGGCGATTCCGTTGGCGCCGAGGATGTCGCGGCCCATGCGCGCGCACTCCAGCGCCATCCAGACGTTATTGCGCTTGGCCATCGAAATGTGCCACGGCTTGACCTTGCCCAGGTCCTTCAGGCGGCCAACCTGTAGCGCGAGTAGCTGGGCCTTGGTGATCTCGCTGATCATCCACACCAGCTTCTCCTGCACGAGCTGATGCGACGCGATGGGCTGGTCGTGGAATTGCTTGCGGAACTGGGCATACTGCAGCGAGCAGTCGTAGCAGGCCATTGCTGCCCCAATAGCTCCCCAGCCGATTCCGTAGCGCGCCTGGTTCAGGCAGCTCAACGGCGATTTGAGGCCACCGGATTCAGGCAGCAGATTTCCTGCCGGGATACGGACATCCTGTAAAGAAAGACTTGATGTCACCGATGCGCGCAACGAGAACTTTCCGTGAACATCGGCAGCCTTGAATCCGGGGCGGTCGGTTTCGACGATGAAGCCGCGAATGCGATTGTCCTCGTCCTCAACCTTGGCCCAGATGATGGCGATGTCGGCGATGGAGCCGGAGGTGATCCACATCTTCTCGCCATTCAGTACATAGCCGTCGCCGTCTTTGCGAGCGCGGGTGCGCATGGCGCCGGGATTCGAGCCGGCATCGGGCTCGGTTAAACCAAAGCATCCAAGAATTTCACCCAGCGCCATCTTAGGTAGGTATTTCTGCTTCTGTTCCTCGCTGCCGAAGGCGTAAATGGGATACATGCACAGCGCCGACTGCACGCTGACAAACGAGCGCACCCCGCTGTCACCGCGCTCCAGTTCCTGGGTCATCAGGCCGTACTCGACGGCCGACATGCCAGCGCAGCCATAGCCCTTGAGGCTGGCGCCATAGAAGCCCAGCTCGCCCATCGGCTTAATCAGTTCCTTGGGGAAACGGCCCTCGCGGTTGGACTGTTCGATGATGGGGATGAGGTTTTCTTCGATGAATTTGCGAGTGTTGTCGCGAACCAGCCGTTCGTCGTCGGTGAGCAGGGTATCGAACTCGATGAAATCGACGCCTTTGAACTTGATTGCCATGGGGTCTCTCGCTTATGAGATTTACGGATAAACAGTTGAAGCTATCAGGCGGCGAAGAGCAGGGTCAAACCGCCTACGGGAAGGAGCACGACGAATCTTATTTTTCTGGATCTTGACATTCTGTTGCTTAGAGTGGTTTACCACCTTTGTGACTGCACAGAACGCAGTTTCTTCGCACAGAGTCGACTATCCAGACGATGGCGTCCAGATCGGAAATGGCTGGAAGAGCGGCGGCAGCCTTAAAGTACTCTCCACCTGCGTTGTGTTCAAGATCGCTCAAGATTCAGCTCAGAACAAAAGTGTCTTTATTAGGAGTGTAAGTGACAAGTCTTCCGTCATGAATCAATTGCAAGTCTCCGCTGAGTTGCAAGTTAAAGCGATTCTGGGAAGCGCATCCGCGAAAACAGAGTTCATAAATAGGGTTGAAGTTAAAGACGAATATTCGAACTTTGTGGTGCAGGCATTGGTTACGAACGGCGCGAAGTTTGTGATTCCAGGGGACAGTGGGCACGTGGAGCTTACACAGAGTGCGTTGAATCTCGCACAGACTGATCCCATCGCGTTTTTCAACCAGTGCGGCGATACGTTTGTCGATGGGTATGGTCTGGGTGTCCCACTCATTCGGGGTTTTTCGAATGAGTGGAACGACGGTCGCTAGCCTGACAACTTTTCCTCGGCTAACCTGTGCAGTTCCTGTGCTCTCTCGTAGGCATCGCGAACCAGCTTTTGCGCCTCGTCGGGGAGATGGAAGTCATTCCGGGTCAACAGGAGTTGCAGCGGCGCACGCAACAGCAGGGCCTGGGCGGCGGACTTTTCCTGGAGATTATGCAGAGCTTCCGAGATAAGCCGATACTCACGTTCACGCGTGCGGTTTTTCCAGAGCAGCCCGCCGAAAGCCAGACCGAGCAGGACGAATCCGAGACGGTACAGCATCATCCCGGGATGCGCGGCAGCCTCGTTAGCGAAGCTATTGCCTGCCACTTTGGCGTCCATGGCGGTGTCAATGATCAGGGCGGCGATTCCAAAACCGATCCCGAAAATGATCTCTTTGTACTTTTGGAACATATCTTTCACCACGCTTCCCCATAATGGGCCATTAACCAACATCGCTCCCCAGACATCGGCGAATGCGGGCGGGTGGCCCTCTCATGTAGAATGAAAGTGTACCCGGCGAGTAGAGAGTGGCGCTAATGCGCGCCCGCCTGCAGTTGAAGCCGCTCCTGGTGGTATGGGAGCGTGGGCTGAAGACATGTGCATCTCGCGCTGACGCGCCCATCCGCTTTCCATCTGCGTTACTCCGGCCAAACTAGACACCAGTACCGCAGCCATCTGCGAGAGAAATCTTACACTTCAGGAGACAAGAATGGCGAAGATCGCAAAGACCGCTGATCGCAAGAAGGTCATGGACACCACCAAGAGCACCGATTGCCCCAAATGCGGCAAGCCCACCCGGGTGGTCAAGCGCGTGAAAGATCGCGAGAAGGACATTCCGGGCGGCATGTACATTTCGTGCTCGGCGTGCGAATTTTACGAAAAGCTGTAGAAAGGAAGCCGCGACGCCTCCTCGATCTCCGCGTTCATCTGATCGACGAGCTGCCGCTTCCACCCATCATCCCAGGCACCCCGCTTACTCATGTAATGTTGCATGTGCGCTAGCGGGTCGTCGAAACTAGCCGGCTCGGTCTGGCACTCGATAAGCGTCGGCCCACTGCCGTTGCGGGCGCGGTGGATGGACTCCTGCGCCGCGCGCCACACTGCGACCACGTCTTTCCCGTCCACCAGGATGCTGGGAAATCCATAGTCCTTTGCAAAGAAGCTGAATTCTTCCAGGGCAGTGTGCTTTCGGCGTCCCGGATCGTCCATCCTGGCGCTCCTGGTCACGTAAATTATCGGCAGTTTGTTAATGCCTGAGAATTTCAGGGCTTCATGGCTGGCTTCGAGCGAAGCCGCATCTTCCTCCCAGAAAGCGACCACCACGTTGGTCTTTCTTTCCAGCCTGTGCGATAGCGCAAGACCGGTTGCAAGATTGAATGGATCGGAGAGAAAGCCCGCGGACGCGGGCGCTCCCGGTAAAGCGCCTTGGCACGAGAGGATCGAACCTGTGCTGTCGTCGGAATTACTTGCGCCGTCCTTCTTCAATAAATACTTTAACGGCGTTCCCATGGCGACATGAGCAGCGAAGTTGCGAGGGGAAGCAGTAATCGTATCTTCCGGCCTCAGGTCGATAGAGACACCTATCACAATAGCTTCGTGGCCTGCGGCGAGGTCGAAGGGAGAGTTGCCATCGCGTGCTCGCTCTCCCAGCATGCGGCATCTTAATAGGGCACGGTACATCCTGCGCAGCAGGTCGAGGTTCGATTGAGAGGCCCCATTGCCATTAGCGGGCTGTATTGGAGTGGATGGCAGCGTTTCCGTTGCCATCACGTTACCACCGCTGGTCGCGGTTGACCGTTTTTTGCTCTTCGTCGCCATGCACACCTTTCCCGTGGATTCGCCATTGTAGCTCAGAGGATTTTCCGCGGGTCGTGCGAGGATATTGATTAGGTTCGCATCTGAACTTGTTCGCGGGTGGTGAGAATTGCAACGCTCTCCTCACCTGTGATCATCGCACCGTAAAAGTTTTCAACACCAATGTGCATAACGCTGTGGAAAACACAGACGACCTACCGGTAAGTTGTATCAATTCCGAAATCTTCACCACAATGCACCGAACAAAGTGCGGAATGAAATCCTCAAGACACTGCATTGCGACTTTCGCACGGCCCACGATTTGGCGTTCGTCACCGGTTCGAACTGAGGCCGCCATCGTGCTAGTCTGGCGCGGTGAAATCGCGGCTCGACAAACTGCTCTTTCATCGCGGACTCGTAGCTTCGCGGGAGCGCGGACAAGCGCTCATTCTTGCCGGCCGGGTTCTGGTCAACGAGCAGAAGGTGGAGAAGGCGGGTGCGAACGTCGAAGAGGACGCGACTATCCGTATCCTCGGCGACGAACAGCCGTTTGTCAGCCGGGGCGGACTGAAACTGATGCGCGCGCTGGAGAACTGGCACATTAACGTGCGAGACAAGTGTTGCATGGACATTGGCGCTTCCACCGGCGGTTTCACCGATTGCCTCCTGCAGAGCGGGGCGTCTAGGGTGATCGCGGTAGATACCGGCTATGGGCAGATGGCTCTTCCGCTGCGCAGCGATCCCCGGGTGCATTTGCTGGAAAAGACCAATGCGCGCTATCTGAGCCCGGAACAGATCTGGGCCGGTGCGGAGGCGCCGCAGCCCATTGGTCTTATCGCCATGGACGTTTCCTTCATCTCTGCTACACTCGTTCTCCCGGCGGTAGTGGACTGTGCCCGTGTGAGTGCTTTGAACAAGGCATTCGCGTTGGTTCTGTTAGTAAAGCCGCAATTTGAAGTTGGCCGCGGCCAGGTCGGCAAGGGTGGTATTGTGCGCGATCCGGGCGCCCATCAGACAGCGGTGACCAGGATCCGAGACGCGGTGGAAGAACTGGGTGGGATCGACATCGATGTAGTCGACTCCCCGATTCTCGGCGCAGAAGGAAACCGGGAGTTCCTGCTGTACGCGTGTTTTCCTCCGTTTCCCCCAAAATAGCCCACCGCGTTACACTGACGCAGATAACCAAAGCATGAAGTCTGTCGCCATCATCTCGAAGCCGTCCAAGACCGAACTCGCCGGCATTCTGCCGGAATTGCTGGGTTGGTTTCGCAGCCGTGGTTATCAAATCTACCTCGACCAGGAAACCGCGCAGTACACCGACGGGGAAGAGATTGTTCCGCGTGAGCAAATCGGCGCGAAACATCCAAATTTTGCCCTGGTGCTGGGGGGAGATGGGACCCTGCTTTCCGCGGCGCGGTCCGTGGCGCACGAGGGCGTGCCCATCCTGGCGGTGAACCTGGGGTCGCTGGGATTTCTCACCGAAGTCCCGCTGAGCGAGATGTACCTCACGCTCGAGGCCGTGGACTCGGGCCTCTGCCCTGGAGAAGAGCGCTCGGTCCTCGATTGCAGCCTGTTTCGCGGGGGAGTGTGTCTGGCCCAACTTTTCGCCCTAAACGACGCCGTAGTAAACAAGAGCGCCATCTCCCGGCTGATCGACTTCGATTTGCTGATTGACGGGGCGTTCGTGTTCAACTACAAGGCCGACGGCGTGATCATTGCCACTCCCACCGGTTCCACCGCCTACTCCTTGGCGGCTGGCGGACCGATCCTGATGCCATCCGTCACCTCGTTCGTGGTGACGCCCGTTTGCCCCCATTCACTCACCCATCGCCCCCTGGTCGTAACCGACAAAGCGCAAATTGAGTTGCGAGTTGAGACCGGTGATGAAGAGGACGCTTTCCTCAGCATCGATGGGCAAGTCGGCTTGCCGGTAAAGCGTGGTGACCGATTGATTTGTGTGCGCGCTGGTCACACCGTGAAGCTGCTGCGGATGCGACGGACATTCTTCGACGCACTCCGGGCCAAGTTGAAGTGGGGACAGCGGTAACTAACCACCTCGCGCTGCGTATCAGTGACGTTCTGACTCAGTTCGGCAGGTGAGCAAAATCCTCTGTCACATAAAAGTATCCGCCGCTGCTGATCACACACACCCCGATTGAGTTGTAATTGGGATTCAGGATGATGGCCCGATGACCGGGATCATCCATGAGCCCTTTATGAGCTGAGGGCACATCGTAGTCCTGGGCTGTGTTCTCTCCTTCCTGGTCGGAAGGCAGGTTCTCATTCTTGAAGCGAACGTCCAGCCGGGGCTCTCCCTCGAACTGATGGGACAGAGCCTTATGTGCTACCAGCAGCTCGGTGTGTTTACGAGCGGCCTGGGTCAGACGTGGATCCACCTTCACCTGCTGAAACTTCTGTTGGATACGTTCCTGATTGATCAGAGCCACCAATTGTTTCTCCCCGGCCGCATCGCACTGTCCGGCGGACTCTGGAAGCGGAGCTGCGGGCGGTTTTGCGTCGGAAGCACGGGGAACCGGAGGCGGTCCCTGGCTCGGAATCCATCCATCCTGAAGCTGCCGCAGAATTGTCGGATCGTTTTGCAGTGGCAAGTCAAGACCGGTTTGCACGTCTTGCATACCGATGCCGAAGTCAACGAGGTCGTACTGAGTCCCAAGAACGACAGCCTGTCCCCGGGAATGCAGGGTGGCTCGTTCGATGGTCGGGGTCGTGGGCACGGGATTGCGGCCATTTTCGTTGTCCTGTCGAATAAGGCGGTTCGCCAGCATCAGCAATTTTTCCTGCTCGTCAGGCTCGCGTTCTATCTGCTGGCGAAAGGCCTGGCTGTCATTCCACAGATTCCGCCTCTGCTGGACGACCGTATTGGAGCCATGTGTTGAGGCTACGTAGTAGCAAAATGCCAGCGACTGCGCGGACTGTAGTCCGAGCGCATTTGCCGCGCTTTGCGCCACGGTCATTTCAGACACCATCTGGTCCACTTGCATCCGCTGGAATGAGTGCTCGTATCCCAGCTTCCTAAACCTGTCTCTCCAGGCTGGTTGCAAGTGTCCCGAGTCGTCGAGGACGCGTTTTTGGATGGCTTGGGAAGACATCTTGCAAGGTTGGCTCAGGGTTTTGCTCAGCCATTCCGAGTCGGGTCCCATAATTTCGGAAAAGCGTTTTTCGTCCCGATGTTGGAATTTCAACAGAACGGGCTGCAGACTGCATTCGCCCAGACTCCAGCTCCCGACCCCAAAATAGATGTCATTGGACATTGTACGAATTGCCGGAAAGGGATCGGCACCTCCGGCGTCGATGGTGCCGGTGAGAAGAATCAACTTCCATACCAGAGGGTCGCCTCCCCAGCTAACCATGGCTGCCTGGATCTCCGCAACTGGCAGTCCAAATCTCTGCGCGGCAGCGGCCAATGCGGCTTCTTGCAATTCTGCACGGCTGGGTAAGGCATCAGCCGCTGCTGCCGGCGGCGTCACCGTGTTCTGGGCAACAGTGAGCAGCCGCGGACTTCCGTACTCGACGGATGGAAGGTAATTCCGGCGATTTCGGGAGGAGTGATGAGGCTGGGGCGCGGGCCTCTTTTTTGCAGCCGCGGCGGCGGCATGATCGACGGTGGCATGTAGGGCAATCATGCCCGAGCCACTCTCCAGCACGGCCTTGTCGCCGTGTTTTACCACCACGACCGGATCGTAGTTGTCTTGCTCGTTATCAAAAGGCGGGACCCGGATGCGCCCGTCATAGGGAGAGATGAATGCCAAATCCAGACCATTCGGCGCGCCCAGCAATTGCAGGGTCACCCATGCGGCCGGCTTGGTGTTGGGGGCGAGCTTAAGCCTGGCCTTGCCGTTCTGGTCGGTGAACTGTGGAGATCCCCCGTCTCCGGACGCGCCGATCCGGACACCGGAAAAGGGGTGTTGCTCGGGGTCCATCACGACCAGAACCAGCACACCTTCTTCGGCCAGTACGGTGCAGGTCACGAACAAGAAAACAATGAGCAGCAAGACAGCCCGCCAGCGAGAGGCGAATCCGTCGACGTACATTGGGGCTCTTTCTCTTCAGACGAAGTTAGTTGCGTCGCAACACAATCGAGCAAGGTGTATCGCCCGCGGGACACAACGAGTTGGCCGCGCGGTATCCAGCTTTTTCGGCATGCAATTGCACTTGCTGTCCGTCAGTCGCATGCGCCGGCAGCGAAAAACTCCCTGACGCCTTGGTGATCTGGGCCTCGGAATCGTACCCGATCACACTCACGGTGGCGTCGGCAATAGAGTTCTGATTATCGTCTTCAACAATGCCGATGACCTTAGCCGCGCGGTCATTTGCCAGCGGCACCGTAACGGTAGCATTGTGGTCATCGCCCAACTGCAGTGGCGTCTGGCCTTTCAAAAAGGCTGCATCCTTTGAAGCATAGAACGTCACCTTGCCGTCCAGAGGCTTGGTGTCTTTGGCGATGACGAATAGCCAGCCACCGTTGACTGCCATAGGCTCGCCGCCGATCGAGGACCAGACTTTGGCGTCGCTTACCGGCGTCTGATGACTGTCCACCACGATGACCCTTACGCGGTACGACTCGCTGCCGACGTTGGATGTGGCCTTCGAGATTGCCGCCCCATAGCCGATTACGCCGCCCAGCATGGCAAGGTACATAACGGCTTTGATCTTCGCATCGGCGTCCTTGAAGAAGACATATCCGAGGACACCAAGGAATAGAATCATTAGCGCGAGAATTCCCAGAGGGCTTTTCGACGCAGCTTGAATAATGCCGGTCCAATCCTTTGGCAGCAGATCGGCCCCTTGTTGCAGTAGCATGGCGCTTGCCACGGCTTCCTCCTCGAGACCACTAGAAGTGACTTATTGGATTGGGAGAAACTTATCCCGACCTGCCTTCGCTGTCAATCCAGTTGTACTAGTAGATAACCCCGATTTCCGTTCCCTTCGCCGTCAACATACAATACGGCATCGATGTTTGGGACCCTGTTTATGACTAATCTCGCTATGATTCAAGCCGTTATCGCAGGTGCATTATTGGGTGGAGTGTTTGCCGCGCTGCTGGCGCGCTCCAAGGTCGCCGCCATGGCCGAACGGCGAAATGCCCTTGAGCAGGAGCTTTCCACCACCAAAGATACCGTCAGGCAACAGGCAAGCGATATCCAGTTGCTTGCGGAAGCCAGGGCGGCTTTGAACGCGACTCTAGAGAGTGAACGTCGAAGTGCTGATGAAAAGCTTCGCCTTCTGGCTGAAGCTAGCGAAGAGTTGAAGACGCAGTTTAAGGCTCTGGCGGCAGCAGCATTGGAGAACAACAACTCGAATTTTCTTGATCTAGCTAAGAGCACGCTGGAGAAATATCAGTCGGAAGCCAAAGGTGAGCTCGAGAAACGCGAGAAGGCGGTCGAAACGATGGTTAAGCCTCTTGCCGACTCGCTGAGACAAGTGGACGAGCAGGTTCGGGAACTGGAGAAGAGCCGGGCGGAAGCCTATGGCGTGTTAAGCAACCAGGTGGCATCTCTGCTCGACACCCAGAAGGCACTTCAGTCGGAAACCGGCAATCTGGTAAAGGCCTTGCGCGATCCGCAAACCCGAGGCCGCTGGGGTGAAGTCCAACTACGCAAGGTCCTGGAACTGTCGGGAATGTTGCGATATTGCGACTTTAACGAGCAGCTCACGGCCAGCGACGAAGAACGTCGCTACCGCCCCGATGTGATTATCAATTTGCCTGGGCAAAAGCATGTCGTGATCGACTCGAAGGTGCCGCTCTCGTGGTATCTAAACTCCCTCGACGCTAAGGAGGACGAGGAGCAACGCAATTGCCTGGTGAACCATGCGCGCCAGGTCAGGCAACATATCGACTCGCTTGCCGCCAAGGCATACTGGTTGCAATTCAAGCCAACCCCTGAGTTCGTTGTGCTTTTTATTCCTGGCGAGGCCTTCTTTAGAGCGGCGCTCATGGCCGACCCGAAATTACTCGAATATGGCGATGGAAGAGTAATTCTGGCTTCGCCTATCACCCTGATTGCGATGCTGAAAACAATCGCCTACAGTTGGAACCAGAAGAATTTGGAGGACAACGCACGCAACATCAGCGCTGCAGGAAGAGAACTCTACAAGCGGCTTTGCACCATGACGGCGCACATGCAAGAGATGGGCAAGAAGATTAGTGGCACCGTGACCGCATATAACGACCTGCTGCGGTCGATAGAGAGTCGCGTGTTTCCCGCCGCGCGAAAATTCCCCGACCTGGACAATTCGCTGGCACTGGCAGCGTTGCCGGAGATCGAGCAACTGGACAAGACCCCCTTCGAATTGCAATCGCCGGATTGGCATAACGAGGAAGAAGAAGAGCCAGGGCTGCCCCTCACGAGCGACGAGGCCGCGAACAGCGCAAAGGTGTGAGCGCTCGGCGTTCCTATCTATTCTGAATGCAGCGAAACCGCAACGGAATCGACTACGCCGGTTTTCGCGTTTGAGCCTGCTTGCCCGTGCAAGCGAAGTACCTCTCTATGCAAGATCTGGCTGAGTTCCTTGCGATCGCCGCCCGCCAATATGGGGTTACCGAAGGTGATGGTTGCGCTAATGGTCTTCTTAGCCAGCAGATTGAGAAAGTGGGGAAGCAACGCCATATCGCCCCACCAGCAGACTTCCCGCTCCACTGCGCCATCCTCCAGTTCGTAGCGAATGGAGCAGGGTGTCACCTGCGCAGCTGCATCGATCGACGGCTGCAACATGGTGGAGTGAAAGCGCAGAACGCTTTGTCCGTCGGTCGTGGTCCCCTCGGGAAAAAGCACAACTGGAACTCCGGTTTGAAGACTCTCGACGATACCAGCGTTGGCGCGCGCAGCATCGGCACGGTCGTGGCGGCGCACGAACACGCTTCCTGCCCAGCGGGCATAGCGGCCGAAAACGGGCCATTGCTCGACCTCTGCTTTCGAGACGAAAACACAGGGCAATGCAGAGCTCATGACGAGAATATCGAGATAGCTGAGATGGTTGCAGACGATCAATCCATGAGAAGGCACGGCTCCTGCGGTCGATAGATGAACATCGATGGCCGACATTCCCCGCGCGCAACTCTGGTGCAGCCATCCAGCGCATTCGGCACGAGACGCATCGCGCCCCAGTTTGCGGTGTTCCCAGAGCCCGTACAGCGCTGCTGCCGCGATGGCTGGCAGTCGAATGGATCTTCGCAACTGTCTCGCAAGCAGCTCGCCCATTTCACCCCGAGTGGTTGACTCTTATCGCAGTCTACCTGCAATGGCGCGATTGGCGGCGAAACGCTGCAGAACTGGTTTTTGACACTGCTTCTAAGCGGCTGCTAGTATCGAGCTGTTCGAGTGTGCAGAGTCCCTCCACGCAAGCGTCCCCGTCGTCTAGCCCGGCCTAGGACATCGCC
>CAVSLE010000010.1:0-90275 GCA_963728805.1 uncultured Acidobacteriaceae bacterium | reverse complement strand
AGGGTTCTGTGCGGCGGGTTTCGGAGACTCGACGGGCTCAGGGGGCAGAAGAATGGGATTAACGGCGAGATCGCTGTAGTCCGCGGCCAGTAAGTCGAATATGTAGTGGATGCGCCACTCGTCGGATTCGTTGTAGGATTGATGATACTGTTTGTTGTCGAACCACCAGAGTTCCCCCTCCCGCATGCGCACCTGTTCACCGCCGCTCATCAGCACACTTCCGGCGGAACTCTGGAGCACGAGGTGGAACCGGTCCCGGAGAAAATAATAGGACCCTGCGTCGATATGGCGAAGCACTTGTGACTTGGGCTTCAGGCGGACGATCGTGGCGCGCGAGAGACGACAGTTCATTTCCTGCGCGAACTCCGCCATGAAGGCGAGGGCTCTTGGAAATAATTTGGATACCGTGGTGAGGCGGCTCTCCTGGTTCTCGTTGATGTGCAAATCGGGCCGGGCAACCGCGGCACGGAGGAAGATTGTGTTGGTGTCCCGCTGGACCCGGATTCTATCCTGGCGCGCCGTATCGATGAGCCAAGCCTGCGCCTGGGAGCGCACTTCTTCCAACAAGGGGGCTACGTTGACGCCGGATCGGATGAGCTTGAAGAATTTCATGAGACGCTGGCGCTTTCCTCTTTTGCCCCTCAAGCCCACGACCTATCTCGATCGCTGGGAAGAACGGCAGGCCGATACTCGCTTTAACGGTACCACCGGCCGACGGGCCGCGGCGATGGGGCGTGAGGAGCTTTACTGCGCAAGGTCCGCAACCTTCTCAAGCTGCTCCCGACATTCGCTGGCCGATCATGACGATGTCGCGCCGCCCTCATAGCGGGGCCCACGCCCAACCTAATCGGCATCATGTTTATCTGCCGGAACCCACGACTTCTCCGTGCTCGCGACTTCCTGGTCAAGTTGCCGTGACATGGTCATAGGGGGGCGCGGGGGGCGCGTCTTGGATCGAGAGACATAAGCCAGGCTTTAGTCTCAGTGGAAGACGATGTTTGTCGAAGCCTCAAAGTGGCGGTGATTCTTGTACTCCACAGTCGCCCGCGACCAAAAGCCCTCTGCATTGCGACCCATGATTTCCACTCTCACCGGCAGCAGGTGGGTAGCGTCCCCGATTTTTACGTAATCCCACGATTCCACCACGGTGTGCCGATCGATCCCCCAGTCCTCCGGGAACCTCGCCTCTTCTTCGTAGCGGATCATATTGCCTCCAGGGTCGTCGACGAGGAACTGTCCCGTTCGCGCGGGACTGTACCGGGCGCTTTCCTTGTAGAAAAAGCGAAAGCATGCGGCGGGCGGAGAAGCGAAACGGAATACCAGTAACGATCTGCCCCGCTCTGTCTCGCGTCCTTCGAACTCGATCCTGGTTGGACAAGCGGGACTGAATAATGGACGAAGCTGAGTGCCAAAGAACACGCCCCATAGGATGGGACCCGGAATCTCCAGAAAGGGCCGATCCCATGACTTCCCGTTCACGCGTATATGCTCCCGGTTGGCCCGGCCTCCACGGAAGGTGACCTCCGACTCGACGATGTCTACATAGCGCCAGTCTCTGGAGGCCAACGAGGTGGTGTAGCGCTTGCCGATCTCATCCGCCACAAAGTTCGGCAGATTCGCGGCAAAATCCAGATTTACTTGACGCACATGCGCCAATAGCCCTTCCGCCGCGGCGGGCGTCTCCGCCGGGGGCGCTTCGGCGCTGGACTTCAACAGATTTGCGCCTCCTTGCCGGGACAAGCGTGCCATCACTTGGGCCCGCTCTTCCGGCGAAGCCTGACGCAGACGCGTCAACTTCCTCAATTCCAAGTGCCGATGTAGTGCCATATCCTGGTCGTACACCGCCGGGATAGGCTTGCAGGTGATTTAGCGGACCATTCTCTTGAAACGCCTTACGTACGGAATCACCGGGACGTGGCGATAAACGACTCAAACGCACGTCGCACCGTTGGCAGAAGTTCGCCAATCGGAAGGCCATCAGTGCGCACATGCTCGATGAAATTGCTCTTGCCCCCGAACGCTCTGGCGTAGCGGATCAGTAGGTCGGCAGCAAGCCCGCGCAGAACTCCCTCGGTGAACTTGATCGGCGGCGGACCTCCCCGGCCTGACCAGTATCGAGGCTCTCCCGTCAAGATCCAATCAGGGAGCGCCTGAATGCACGCCGCATGTCTGACAACAACACCGATGCCGGAAACCTCAGACTCGCGGCTCGACAAGACGAAGAACTCAGCCTCCGCTTCTTTCCAATGTGCGAACAGCCATAGCGTTTTGCCGGGCAGTTCTCGGCACTGCCGACGAACAAGTGTAGGAGCGAGGTCGAAGTGTACTTCGCGGGTGTCATACGTCATGCCGAAGACGGGGTCGGACATCGTTGGTGTCGTCTGGCATGGCGCGCCGACGACGATGATCGACATTGCGGCCACAATACCGCGCATTCACCGAAGATACATTGATTCCAGCATATTCCACTGTTCTGGCCGAAAGACGGCGATATCGGGGAGTGGACCGGTGCGGTCCGCCATGGCCAAATCTGGCACCCGGACGCCGCACGCGCCTAACTGCAGTCGCCCGGCGCTCAGCGAGGCGGCGGACCCGGCCTTACTTCACCGTTTGCGCGCGCCAAGCCGCCCGCATTTTTTCGCGCTGGTTGAGGATCTCCGCGCGGAGATCCGCCAAGTCCGTGCGCATCAACCGCTCCAGGGGCGCGTTCTTCCTAAAGTGCGATTCCACCAACTCGGGCACGTCCGCCGGCTTTACACCCGAATACCAAACGCCATCGGGATACACTACCATGTTCGGGCCGTGGTCGCACAGTCCCAGCGAACCGCAGACCGTCACCTGGACCTCGTCTTCCATTGCATGGGTGGCGATTTCCCGCCGCAGCGCTTCGACGGTCTGCGCCGATCCATGGCAAGAACAGCTAGGCACCCCATCGGGCTTTTGCTGATCGCAAACAAATACGTGATAACGGAAGGGCTCCATTGCAAGATCTCCAGCCTTAGAATATCAGACTTCAATATCTGAATCAGGACACCCCATCCCGGAGGGTGCGGAATGCCCGGCGGGAGCGATTCGACTTTCCGGGATATACATTCGGGCCACACGTCAGCCGGCGGACTGGATGCAGGTACCTTGGCTACAGTCCGTCGCTGAAAAGTGTGAAGCGGTTTCGGGGGCATGTGCGGGAGCACTTGGAACGCAACCACACGAAACCGTGGGAGGAAGTACGCGACCGGCTGAATCGGAAGTTAAGGGGCTGGGCGCGGTATTTCCAACTGAGTAGGCCGTGGAGAGTGGCTGAAGCTATGCCCTCTCTCGAAAATCCTGATACAAGGCGCGAGTGCTGAGGGCTGATTTTGCGCGGGAGCCAGCCTAATGGTAGAGTTTAGGCTGGCACCATGAACGGCGCTTCCCGCGATATCTCCCTAGCTCTTCTGTCCTCGTCGGGCATGCAATTATTCGCCAGCGGGCTGCGGAACGAAATGCAGCGCTGGGGATGGGCCGCAAGAATTTGGGAGGCGGGCTTCAATCAGTACCGCCAGGAGATCGCCAACCCCGCGTCGGGGCTCTACGCCGCCCAGCCGGACGTGGTCATTCTGCACCTCGACGGCGAGGATTTGTTTGCCGATTGCCTGCGCGACCCGTTTGATCGCGATCGGGAAATGCGCCGCGAACGAGTACTGAACGCGGTGCGCGAAGTGGAAGGTTGGACCGCGGCGTTGCGTGCCGGGCTTCCGCGCGCGCTGATCGTCCTGAACACGATTTATCTTCCGCCGGTTCATTCGCTCACCGGCCTGGAATACCACTCGCCTTGGGGATTGAGCGATCTGGCCTCGCAATTCAATTGGGAATTGGGAGGCGTTGCGTCCAGCCAGGCCAACGTGTTGGTAAACGATGTCGCTGCCCTGGTGAATGAATTGGGGTATCGCCAGTGGTTCGATCCGCGGTTGTGGCACCTGGCCCGCTGCCGCCTCAGCAATCCTGCCATGAAGCGGCTGGCGCGCAACCTTTCCGCGCTGGTGCGCGCCTGGAAGGGCCAGACGCGCAAATGCCTGGTCCTGGATCTGGACAACACCCTCTGGGGGGGGGTGGTTGGCGAGGATGGCCTGGCAGGGATCGCTCTGGCGGAAGAGGGCCCCGGGCTGGCGTTTGCGGAATTCCAGGAAGAACTGGCCCGGCTCGCGCGCAAAGGCGTGCTCCTGGCGATCTGCAGCAAGAACAATGAAGCGGACGCCCTGGAGGTCTTGCGGCGCCATCCGTCGATGCGATTGCGCGAGGACAGCTTTGCCGCTCGCCGCATCAACTGGCAGGACAAAGCCCGGAATCTCAGAGAACTGGCGGCGGAGTTGAATATCGGGCTGGATAGCTTCGTCATGATCGACGACAATCCCGCCGAGAGAAGCCTGGTGCGTCTTTCCTTGCCGGAAGTCCATGTTCCCGAATGGCCCCAGGAGCCGAGCGAATACCGAGCGGCCCTGCTGGATCTGGCAGGCGAGTACTTCTGCCGGGTCGCGGTTACGGCCGAGGATCGGGAACGCACGGCGATGTACCGTGCCGAGCGGAAACGAGCCAGCCTGGCCGCATCGGCCACGAGCTTGACCGATTACTACCACTCGCTGCAGACGCGCGTGCGGATTGGTCCGGCGGATTCGTTTTCGATTCCGCGAATCGCCCAACTGACCCAGAAGACGAACCAGTTCAACCTCACGACCCGGCGGTACACCGAGGCGGACATTCGGACTTTGTCGCAGCAACCCGGTGTCATCGTACTCTGGCTCCAACTGCGGGACCGGTTCTCCGACCAAGGGATCGTGGGCGTAACGATCCTGAAGGAGCAGGCGCAGAGAACCTGGCTGGTGGACACCCTGCTACTAAGTTGCCGGGTCATCGGCCGCGGCGTAGAGAATGCTTTTGTTGGATTCGCCTGTCAATGGCTGCGCGGCCAGGGTGCGGAGTGCATGATTGGGGAATACATTCCTACTTCGAAAAACAGCCTCGCCGCAAACCTCTACCGGGATCTGGGGTTTGACCCGCTGGGTGAGCAAGCCGGCGCCAGCCGATGGTCTCTGGCAGTGAAGACCAGGCAGGTGTCTATCCCGGAATGGATTACGATCGAGCCCGTCAAGGAGCCGGCGCATGTTGGATGAACGTCTAGTGGAGGCCGTGGCGCAGGTGTTTGGGCTGAGCGGGGACGAGGTCAAGCCCGAATCCAGCCGGGAGAACGTCGCCGAATGGGATTCGGTGGGTCACCTGAGACTCATCCTCTCGGTAGAAGAGGCGTTTGGCGTGCGGTTTCCCATGGCCGAGATTCCCAAGCTGACGTCGGTGGCCAGCATCCAGGCGGCGGTCGAACGGGCGCGGGCGTCCTGATGCGGCGGGGCTTCGCTGCGCGGGGTTCGACTACCCCCGGCGCTGGAGCAGCCAACGATTCTCCATGAGATAGGCGACGGTCTGGATCACCGACTCGCGAATGGTGTAGCGCGGCTGCCATCCGAGCGAGCGCATGCGGGCGCAATCGAGGAAGATGAAGGGGTTGTCGCCGATCCAACCGCGGTCGCCGCCGCTATATTCGAGTGCGGGCTGGAGACCGAGGTGCTTCGAGATCCAGCCCGCGGAGTCGTTGACCTGACAATACTCGGCGGCGCCGAGATTCAAGATGGCAATCTTATCCTTGACAGACCCTACCGCGCGAAGGATGGCGGCGAGACAATCTTCGACGTGCAAATAGGATTTGCGCTGGTGGCCGTCGCCGAGAATGTGGAGGCGATCGGGGTGCTCGAGGAGCTGCTGGTAGAAATCGTAGACGTGGCCGTGGGAGTAACGCGGCCCGAGAATCGACACGAAGCGGAAGATCAGGCCTTGGATGGCAAAGCCCTCGCAGTAAGCCGCAATCAGGGCTTCGGCCGCCAGCTTGGAGGCGCCGTAGAGCGAAGTCTGCACGGGGAAGGGACAGTCCTCGGGAGTGGGAATGACGCTGGCCTCGCCGTAGACCGAGCCGGTGGAAGAGAAAGCGATGCGGCGGATGCCGTGCTGGCGCATGGCTTCGAGAACGTTCCAGGTGGCGATGGTGTTCTGGTCGAGATCGCGGCGCGGGTGCTGGGTGCCGAAGCGGACATCGGCATTGGCGGCGAGGTGAAACACGATCTCGCCGCCGCGCATGGCGCGCGCCAGGTCGTCGAAGCTTAGCAGGTCGCCACGCACCAGCTCAAAACCGGGATGACGAAGCGCGTTCTCCAAGAACCGCTCCTGACCGGTGGAGAAGTTATCGTAGCCGGTGACCGGGTGGCCCAGCGAGAGCAGGCGATCCACGAGGTTGCTGCCGATGAAACCGGCGGCGCCGGTGACAAAGCATTTGACGGGGCCGGCCATTACGCGTAGAAAGCTTGCATGGTACGGCAGACCTGCTCGATGCTGTCCGCGGAAAGCTCGGAGTGAACCGGCAGAGCGAGAGACTCCCGGGCGAGGCGCTCGCTGACCGGGAAATCGCCAGCCTTGTAACCCAGGTTCGCGAAACAGACCTGTAAGTGCAAGGGGAGCGGGTAATAGACTTCGGTGCCGATGCCGTTGGCTTTCAGATAAGCCTGTAACTCGTCGCGCCGCTGGCATACGATCGAGAATTGATTGTAGATATGGCGGGTCTGATAGGGCGTAGGACCGGGCGGTGTGACGGGGACATGGAGATCGGCCAGGAGTTGGCGATAGAGGGCGGCGTTGCGCTGGCGACCTTCGGTCCAGGAATCCAGGTAGCGGAACTTGACGCGCAGGACGGCGGCTTGGAGAGCGTCGAGGCGGGAATTGACGCCCACCCAATCGTGGTAGTACTTGCGCTTGCTGCCGTGCACGCGCAGAGCGGCGAGGCGCTCGCGCAGGGCCGGATCGTTGGTGGTGAGCATGCCGCCATCGCCATAGCCGCCCAGATTTTTGCTGGGGAAGAAGCTGAAGCAGCCGACGTCGCCGATGCTGCCGGCGCGGCGTCCACTGGTATTCCGAGCCGATGGACTGGGCGGCGTCCTCGATGACGAAGATGCCGCGCGGATTGGGCCATGCGAGCACAGCGGGTCCATGATCGGCGCAGGCGCCGAAAAGGTGAATGGGGATGATGGCCTTGATCTTGGGGTGCGCCGCCAGGACACCGGCCACGCTGGTTCACGTCCATGTTGAAGGTCGCGGCCTCGATATCCACGAAGACCGGGACCGCGCCGATGCGGTGGATGGCGCCGGCGGTGGCGAAGAAGGTGTAGGGCGTGGTGAGGACCTCATCGCCGGGGCGGATGTCCAGACCGAGCAGCGCCAGGAAAAGGGCGTCGGAGCCGGAAGCGCATCCCACGGCGAACTTCGCGCCGGAGTAAGCGGCGATTTCCTGCTCGAGCTTTTGGACGTCCTCGCCCATGATGAATTTCTGGGAATCGATGACGCGGGTCACCTCCGCCAGCACTTCGTCGCGGATCTGGCGATGCTGGGCGCGGAGGTCCAGCAACGGGATTTGAGTTTGCTGTTTGAGTGCTTCCATAATGGCTCCGGTTGAAAAAAGGCTTTCAGCGATCAGCTTTCAGCGATCAGCTAGAACCTGTCCGAGGAGGGTTTAGCTGATAGCTGATAGCTGAGCGCTGAGCGCTGAGCGCTGACAGCTGATCGCTAACCTATTGGCTTCACTTCCAGGCCTCGCTTCACATATCGGCTTCCACAGGCTTCGCAGAGGCCCTTTTCTTGGTCGCCATCGGGCGAGAGGGTCATCTTGATGCCGCAGGCGCACATCCAGCCGCGAATGCGGGCGGGATTGCCGTACGACCAGGGCGTAATCGGGCACGTCGCGGGTCACCACGGCGCCGGCGCCGATAAAGGCGTAGCGCCCGATGGTGACGCCGCAGACGACCGTGGAGTTCGCGCCCATGGAAGCGCCGCGCTGCACCAGGGTGGTCTGGTACTCGTCGCGCCGGATGACGTGGCTGCGCGGGTTGATGACGTTGGTGAAGACCATCGAGGGCCCGCAGAAGACGTCGTCTTCCAGGATGCAGCCGGTGTAGACCGAGACGTTGTTCTGAATTTTGACGTTGTTGCCGATCACCACGTCGGGCGAAATGACGACGTTCTGGCCGATGTTGCAGGCCTTCCCGATGCGGCAGTTCTTCATGATATGCGAAAAGTGCCAGATCTTGGTGCCGGGGCCGATTTCGCAAGGCTCGTCGACGAAGGAAGACGCGTGCACGAAATAGTCCGGTTGGTCCATGATCTTCCTTATAGTCTCACGGCATTTTGCAGCGGCGGCGGAATCCACCTGCACCGGCTCGCCGTTCATTTGCGAGGGAGCGCTGGCAGGCCTGCAGCACCTGCAGCACGTCGACGCCTTCCTCGCCGGGGGTGAGCGGGCGCGCGGCGATCGGGTGACGCAGTCGATAAAGTGCTGGCATTCGCGGCGCAGCGGCTCCTGGGCGATCGAAGGGGACGGGAACGCCCTGAGGTTTGGCGCCTTCGATGACGCCGTCCTTCCACTCGATGCGCTTGTCGTAGAGGATCAGCTTGTTGTCCGGGCGGGTATCTTCGAAAACCACCATCTGCTTGCTGCCGATCACCACCAGGCGCTGTTCCTTGTAAGGGTGCAGCCAGCTCACGAAGATGTGGGAGCGGGCGCCGCGGTCGAACAGCAGATTGGAAACGGTGACGTCGGCGATGTTGGGCTGGAGGTAGGCGCCCGCCGGTGGCGCTGACCTGGATGGGCAGCTGGCCGATAAGCGCCAGGATCACGGAGATATCGTGCGGCGCGAAACTCCAGAGGGCATTTTCTTCCTGGCGGATCTTGCCCATGCTGAGGCGGTTGGAGTAGATGTACTCGATGCGTCCGAAAGCCTCTTGCGCGGCAAGCTCCTGAATCTTCAGGATGGCGGGATGATAGCGCAGCAGATGGCCCACCATGAGAAGGCGATTCGACCGGCGGGCAGCCTCGACCATTTCCGCGCCTTCGCGCCACGTCAGGGCGAGAGGTTTCTCGGCAAACACGTCTTTGCCGGCGCGCAAGGCGGCGAGGGCCATGCGGCAATGTTCCTCGGCGGGCGTAGCCAGGACCACGGCATCCACGTGGGGGTCGGCGACGGCATCTTCCAGGCGGGCATAGGCCTGGGCGCCGGGATAGAGCTCGCGGAAGGATTGCAGCCGCGCGGGATGGCTTTCGCAGATGGCGTACAGGTGGCCGAGGGCGGAGAAATTACGGGCCAGGTTCTTGCCCCAGTGTCCGCAGCCGGCGACGCAGATGTTGGGTTTCTCAGGGGACGAACCAGTAATGGAGGACATGGCTTTGCCGAATGTCTAGGGTAGCAACAGGAATAGCTTTCAGCTCCCACCGATCTGGCTTCGCCCGGAATGGACCGATCAGCCTTCGCCCAGAACCGCAGACCGCCAGGGAGCGGCGCCTTTGTGGGGCAGCTTCGGATCAGGCTGCGCCCTACGATCGCGGTTCTGTGTCCATCACCTGAGACGCCGCCAGACTTTGCGACTTGCAGGCGAAGGCTCATCGTTCGCTTCACTTTTGTGCGCACCCTGGCTGCGTCTTTCGGTTGACGCCACTTTCGGCGCGGTGTTAACCTGATACGTCTTAGGACGAGAGAAGCGCCTTCGGTCCCTCCTGACAATCATGGAAGACACGTTGAACGCCTTGGGCGGAATACTGCTGAGAGCTGTCCCTACGTTTGTGCTCCTGGTCTTTCTCTATTTTTACCTGAAGCACATGTTCTTCAAGCCCATGGGAAAAGTGCTCGGCGAGCGGTATCAGGCCACCGAAGGAGCGCGCCTGATGGCGGAACAGAGCCTGGCGCGGGCGGCGGAAAAGACCGCGCAATACGAGGCGGCCATGCGTGCCGCGCGCGGCGAGGTTTACCAGGCGCAGGAACAGTCGCACAAGCAGTTGCAGGAGCGGGAAGCGGCGGCGCTGGCGGAGGCGCGGAAGTCAGCCGAGGCGATGGTACGGCAGGCGCGCGAGTTGCTGGCGGGCGACGTGGAAGCCGCGCGGGCAACGCTCGAGCGCGATAGCGAAGCGCTGGCGGAACAGATTGCGGAAGGTTTTCTGCAACGGAGTGCGGCGGCGTGAAGATGGGGAAACTAACTGCGTTATTCAGACTGGCGCTGACGCTGGCGCTGGCGTCGGTCTGCGCGTTTGCCCAGGGCCAGGAGGGAGAGGGCGGCAGCCTGCAAGGGTGGAAGTGGGCCAATTTCCTGCTGCTGGCGGCGGGGATCGGGTATCTCATCGGGAAGAACGCGGGTCCATTTTTCGCCGCCCGGTCGCGCGCGCTCGCCAAGGATCTCGCGGAATCGGAAGTGATCCGGCAGGATGCGGAGGAACGTGCCGCGGCGGTGGACCGGCGCCTGGCTGCGCTGGAATCGGAGATCGCGGCTCTGCGCGCCGAGTCGCAGCTCGAAGCGCAAGCGGAAAACGAGAGGCTGGCGGCCCACACGGCGGCCGAGATCGCCAAGATCCAGGCGCGCTCGGAACAGGAAATCGGCGCCGCGGCAAAGGCCGCTCGCATGGAGTTGCGGCGGTATACGGCGGAGCTGGCCATCCAGCTTGCGGAGCAGAAGATTCGCGCGGGCATGACGGCGGCGACTGAAGATGGGCTGGTGCGCGGGTTTGTCCGCGATCTGAAATGACACTCACCGCTGTAGCAACGCGATATGCCAGCGCGCTGGCGGACGTGGTGACTGCCGCCCGGTCGCCGCTCAAGCCGGAACAGGCGGCGGCGGAATTGCGGGCGTTCGAGACGACGCTTCATGGGTCGCCGGAACTGCGCCACGCCCTGGTGACGCCGGCGGTGCCGGCCAGCCGGAAACGGGCGGTGGTGGGGCACATCGCCGGGCTGCTGCAGCTTTCGCCCATCGCGCGCAATCTTCTGTTTGTTCTGGTGGACCGCCGGCGGATGGCTTCGCTGGCGGCAATTATTGAAAGCTTTGAACGGATCATCGACGAGCGGATGGGCTTCGCCCGCGCGGAAATCGTGGCGGCGCGCGAAATGAGCGCGGCGCAGCGTGCCGCTTTGAACGCGCAACTGGAGCGGCTCACGGGCAAGCGCGTCCGCATGCGGTTCGCGGTGGACGATGGGCTGATCGGCGGCGTAGTGGCGCGCATCGGCTCGACGGTGTACGACGGCTCCGTGCGCGGGGAACTGCAATCCTTGAACGCCGCCTGGCCGCGCAAGGTTAATCGAACAGAAAGGAATTATGGCTCAAATTCGAGCGGACGAAATCACCAGGATCCTCCGCCAGGAGATCGAGAACTACGATCAGGCGATCGACGTCTCGCGAAGTCGGCTCGGTGATCTCCGTCGGCGACGGCATCGCCCGCATCCATGGCCTGGAAAAGGTCATGGCGGGCGAGTTGATCGAGTTCCCGCACGACGTCGCCGGCATCGCCATGAACCTGGAAGAGGACCAGGTCGGCGCCGTGCTGCTGGGCGATTTCGCGGAGATCAAGGAAGGCGACGAAGTCAAGCGCACCGGCCGCATCATGTCGGTGCCGGTGGGCGAGGCGCTGATCGGCCGCGTGGTGAACGCGCTGGGCGCAGCCGATCGACGGCAAGGGCCCGTACTCACCAACAGTTCAACCCGATCGAGCGCCTGGCGCCGGGCGTGGTGGCGCGGCAGCCCGTGAAGGAGCCCATGCAGACGGGCATCAAGGCGATCGACGCCATGATCCCGATCGGCCGCGGCCAGCGCGAGTTGATCATCGGCGACCGGCAAACCGGCAAGACCGCCATCGCGCTCGATACCATCATCAACCAGAAAGGCGGCGACTGATCTGCATCTATGTCGCCATCGGCCAGAAGCGCTCGACGGTGGCCCAGGTGGTCAAGACGCTGGAGGATTACGGCGCCATGGAATACACCATCGTGGTTTCGGCCTCCGCTTCCGACCCCGCACCGATGCAGTACCTGGCGCCCTTCGCCGGCTGCGCCATGGGCGAGTATTTCCGCGACAGCAAGAGGCACGCGCTGTGCATTTACGACGACCTTTCCAAGCATGCCGCGGCGTATCGCGAGATTTCGCTGCTGCTGCGGCGGCCGCCGGGCGCGAGGCGTATCCCGGCGACGTGTTCTATCTGCACAGCCGCCTGCTGGAACGCGCCGCCAAACTGAACGACGCCCATGGCGGCGGCTCGCTCACGGCCCTGCCGTTTATCGAGACGCAGGCGGGCGACGTTTCGGCCTACATTCCCACGAACGTCATCTCGATCACCGACGGCCAGATTTACCTGGAGTCCGACCTGTTCAATTCCAACGTCCGGCCGGCGATCAACGTGGGCATTTCGGTAAGCCGCGTGGGCGGCAATGCGCAGACCAAGGCCATGAAGTCGATCGCCGGCAGCTTGCGGCTGGATCTGGCGCAGTACCGCGAGCTGGCGGCCTTCGCGCAGTTCGGCTCCGACCTCGACAAGGCTTCGATCGATCAGCTCAACCGCGGCAAGCACCTGGTCGAGATTCTGAAGCAGGGCCAATACCAGCCGCTGCCGCTCGAAAAGCAGGTGCTCATCATCTTCGCCGGCACCAAGGGCTACCTGGACGATATTCCCGTGGAGCAGTGCCGCAAGTTCGAGGACGAGCTGTACCGCTTCGTGGACAACGCGCATCGCGGCTTATGGGAAGAGATCCGCACCAAGAAAGCGCTGGACGACGCCCTCGCGGCGAAAGTGACGGCGGCGATCCAGGAATTCAAAGCGCGTTTTGTGGCGGAGCAGCCATCAGGAGCGTTATGCCGAGCCTGATCGACATCCGGCGGCGCATCCGTTCGGTAAAGAATACGCAGCAGATCACCAAGGCCATGAAGATGGTCTCGGCGGCGAAGCTGCGGCGCGCGCAGGACCGGGTGATCTCCTCGCGCCCCTACGGCGCGCTGCTGCGGAAGGTGCTGGAGGATCTGGCCGCGGCGGTGGCGAGCGATGAGCGCACGGCGGACAACCCTCTTCTGGCGCAGCGGCCGGAGAAGCGCACTCTGCTGGTGCTCATTACCGGAGACAAGGGCCTGGCCGGGGCGTTTAATTCCAACCTGATCAAAGCCGCGCAGGCGTTTGTCGCCGAGCGCGCGGCCGGCTCCGTGAAGATGGTATTGGTGGGCCGCAAGGGACGGGACTTCTTCCGCAAGCGGAAGGCGGATATCACCAGTGAGCACATCAACCTGGCCGCCAAAGTGAAGTTCGAAGACACGGCCGCAATCGCCCAGAAGGCCATGGAGCTGTATCGCGCCGAAGAGATCGACGCGGTGTGGCTGATCTACAACGAATTCAAGAGCGTGGTGGCGCAAAAGCTGGTGCTGCGGCAGGTGTTCCCGATCCAGTTTCCGGAGCAGCGCAACGGTTCCGGACTATATCTTCGAGGAGCCGCCGGAGGAAATGCTGGCGGCGCTGCTGCCGCGCTACGTGGAAACGGAATTCTACCGCGCGTTGTTGGAGTGCGCCGCCGCGGAACATGCGGCGCGTATGACGGCGATGGAAGCGGCCACATCGAACGCCGGAGACATGATCGAAAAACTGACGCTGTACATGAACCGCGTGCGGCAGGCGAGCATCACGAAAGAGATCATCGAAGTGGTCAGTGGAGCGGCGGCCGCGGAGTGAGAGAAGAACATTAGCCACGAATGAACACGAATGAACACGAATGGGAAACTGCAAATTCAGACTGCAATTCTGTATTCGTGTTAATTCGTGTTCATTCGTGGCTAATTAGGTTTTAGCGGATTTTCTTATGGCAATTACAAACGCAATGGTTACCGGCAAGGTTGTCCAGGTGGCTGGGCCGGCAGTGGACTGCGAATTTCCAGAGGGGCGGATTCCTCTCGTCTATACCGCCATTCGCATCACCAGCGAAGGATTCAAGGTGCCCACGCCCATCGATATCATCTGCGAAGTGCAGCAGCACATCGGCGAGGGGCGCGTCCGAACCGTGGCGCTGCAGCCCACCGAGGGGCTGGTGCGCGGCATGCTGGCCATCAGCATGGGGCATCCGGTGGAAGTGCCGGTGGGCCCGGAGACGCTGGGCCGCGTGCTGAACGTCATCGGCCAGCCGGTGGACGAGATGGGTCCGGTGAACGCCAAGCTGCACTATCCCATTCACCGGCCGTCGCCCTCTTTCGAAGACCAGTCCACGCGCCTGGAGATGTTCGAGACGGGCATCAAGGTGATCGACCTTCTGGAGCCCTATTTGCGCGGCGGAAAGATCGGGCTGTTCGGCGGCGCGGGCGTCGGCAAGACCGTGATCATCATGGAACTGATCAACAACATCGCCCAGAAACACGGCGGCGTCTCGGTCTTCGCGGGAGTGGGCGAGCGCACGCGCGAAGGCAACGATCTTTGGCTGGAAATGCAGGAATCGGGCGTCATCGATCCGAAAGATTACAAGAAGTCCAAGTGCGCCCTGATTTACGGGCAGATGACCGAGCCGCCGGGTGCGCGGCTGCGTGTGGGGTTGACGGGCCTCACCGTGGCCAAATCGGCCTTGCCTCCGCCACACCTTTGGTTCCATTACGTATTGCTCATCGCCTGCAAAGCCGTACGCACGATGTTGTTCTCTGGTTGTTGCGCGGTCAGGGTCGAGCCTGCCGTTTGCGTGTGGAAACGCAACATCAGCGATTTTGGATTTCTGGCGCCGAACCGGTCACGCATGATGCGCGCCCACATGCGGCGGGCGGCGCGAAATTTTGCCACTTCCTCGAGAAAATTATTGTGCGCATTGAAGAAGAAGGAGAGCCGCGGTGCAAAGTCATCCACGCCAAGCCCGGCGTCGATGGCCGCCTGCACATAACTGATCCCATTGGCCAGGGTGAATGCCACTTCCTGCTCCCATAGACCGGCCTCGCGCATGTGGTAACCGGAAATTGAAATCGTGTTCCACTCGGGCACGTTCTCGTGGGCATAAAGAAAAATGTCGGTGATGATGCGCATGGTCTGCGCGGGCGGATAATATAAGTTCCGCGCGCAATGTATTCCTTCAGCACATCGTTTTGCACGGTGCCGGAAAGCTTGCGCACGTCGCGGCCGGTGCGCCGCGCAGTCACGATGTATAGCGCCAGCAAAATCGACGCGTGGCGTTGATCGTCATCGAGGTGGGAATCTTCTCCAGGTTGATGCCGTCGAACAGCCGCATCATGTCCTCAATGGAATCGATGGCAACGCCGACTTTCCCGACCTCTCCCATAGCGAGCGGATTGTCAGAATCGAGGCCGATCTGCGTCGGCAGGTCGAAGGCCACGCTCAATCCGGTGGTGCCATTGCTCAACAGATATTTGTAGCGGCGGTTCGATTCTTCGGCATCGCCCATGCCGGCGTACTGCCGCATGGTCCACAGGCGGCCACGATACATCGTGGCTTGCACGCCGCGCGTGTAAGGGAATTGTCCGGGAAAATAAGATCGCGGTCGTGATCCCAACCTTCGAGATCGGCCGGTGTGTAAAGCGGATGAACACTGATGTGGGAGGAGGTTTCTTGCTCGGGCGCCAACTTGGTGGCCACGGACCCTTTGTGTTTGCCTTCAGGCATAAGAGTAGGCCTCGGTGCCTATCGTAAAGATGTCTAAATTATGAACGCGTGGCCGGGAAGATGATATGACCCCGGTCACAACTGCCGAGCTGTATCAAATGCTCACTTTCGTGCTTTGCGTCTCGACCTGGCGAAAGAACTCACGCCAAAGTACAAAAAAGCCAGGGCGAATGAGGAAGCCAGGAGCAACTTGCCGATTCCGGTAGTACCGCTAGCATGACGGTGGTATTCGCGTACTGCAGCCCCGCCCCCAACCATCGCGAGCACCAGGAAAAAGAGCCCCGCTACCTCCAGCCATAGCACGTGCAGCACACGGCCTGCACTCCCAAGGGTGACGCGTCCTCCCCGATAAAAGGCCCTAACCCAGCGATTTTCGCCAGTCTTGCGGCCCGCGACCCGCAGAAATGCCCGCCCTTGGGTGCCCAAATTGTGGGATGACACGCTTTTTACCTTTCGCTCAGCGCTATTGCTTAGGTGCTATCTCATTCTATCAGCGCTTTTTTCGCTACTAACATCGGATCGTTGCCCATCTTCTATCGGCATCCCACGGACTCGGCCCGCACCGCAGCATCCAAGTTGTTAAGTCTGGGTAGTAGCGGGCGGGCCAAACTTCTGGCCTGATCTTAGAAAGCGTTGAGCCGTCCGGTCGACAGCCAGCTAGCTTAGGTGCAATTGTGGATAAACGACTAAAAAGCCTGATGGAACAACTGGGGGAGGCGATCAACAACTCACTTTCCGATTCCGACCAGATCTCGGAAGTCATCACTCAAATTAAAGACGGGGGATACGACGTGTTTCTCGTACTCGAGGCGACAGTGGGTTTCAATGAGCGGGACGACGCTGCGGAGCCAGTTGAAATTGACGACCGTGGCTCTGCTACTGCTGATTTTCGCGTGACGACCCAGGACGTGAAGTTTCTTAAATCATTACGCATCAGCGTGGATGACTAGAAGGCGGCCGCAAGCTGGGATTGGCGTTGGATCGCCCCGCCTGGTACGCGCTGTTAATTCCGACTTCGCCTGTGGGTCGGCATGCGCCACCAAGGCGCTTGTCAGCCCTCCAGCAAGCGAGAGCGTTCTTTGGCTCTTTCGGGAAAAATCGTAATCGGAAGCCATCAGGATGAGATTCTCCTGGAGTCTTACTTGCGGGAGGAGCGGGCGAGCGTTTATATCCCCCTGACGCGCGATCGCGCGAAGCTGGCCGTTACGTTCGGCGGCATCTACCGCATCATTGACATTACGCTTTCCAATTGCATCAACTCCGATCTGCGAAAAGTCTACATCCTGACCCAATACAAAGCGCTGTCCCTGAACCGGCACATCCGGGAAGGCCGGGGCAACATTGTGGGACGGGAACTGGGAGAGTTCATCGAGATCTCCCGCCCATGAAGCGGGTCAGCGAGAACTGGTACATGGGCACCGCCGACGCCGTGTATCAGAACCTCTACTCCATTGGTTCCGAGCAGCCGCGCTACGTGCTAATCCTGTCGGGCGATCATATCTACAAGATGAACTACGACCTGATGCTGCGTCAGCACAAGGATTCGGGCCAGACGTTACGCTGGCCACCATCCTGGTCGATCCGGCGGAGACCAAGCTGTTTGGTGTAGTCGAGATTGATCGTACCGGACGGGTCGTCGGCTTCCAGGAAAAGCCCGAGCAGACCGATCTGCGGTCGCCGTATAACCCGCGAATGGTTTCGGCATCGATGGGCATTTACCTGTTCAACACTGACGTGCTCATTCCGGCGCTGCTGAAAGACGCTGAAGATGCGACTTCGCGGCACGATTTCGGGCACAACATTCTGCCGCGCATGGTGGACGACTACAAGGTTTACTCCTTCAACTTCATCGACGAGAACCGAAAAGAGGCGTTGTACTGGCGCGATGTGGGGACCCTGGAAGCCTATTACGAGGCCAACATGGACCTGGTCTCAGTGGCGCCGGTTTTCAACGTGTACGACTTTGCCTGGCCGATCCGCACCCATATGCGGCAGTACCCTCCGGCCAAGTTCGTCTTCAGCGATCCGGGCCGCACCGGAGAAGCACATGACTCGATCGTCTCCATGGGCTGCATTATCTCGGGTGGATCTGTGCGAACAGCGTGCTGTCGCCGACGTGCGCGTGAATTCCTACTCGGAGATTGATACCAGCATTGTCTTCTCCCATGTTAACGTCTGCCGTCACTGCCGCATCCGGAAGGCCATCATTGATCGCGATGTCGATATCCCCGAGGGAACGTGATCGGCTACGACACTGGAGCCGATCGCCAGAAGTATCACGTGACCGATAGTGGCATCACCGTGGTGACCCGTGATTACTCGCTGTTCGAGAATCCCGTCACGGTGGATTACTTCACGTCGGAGTAGATTTGGGACGCCATTACCGCTAATGGCTTTGCCCCCAGGCTGCAACCGCTGTGGATGCCGATGTTACTGCGTGAGCATCCGCGCTTTTACCGTTACCGCGCCCACACACCACAGCAGCGCATCTTCCACGTGCTCTCGCAGGGACGGGCTGGTAAAAATGTTTCGCAGTTGCATTCCTTCCGTCAGGCGTGCTGCTAACTCGGTCAAGATGCCCTGATAGCGGTCCGGCATGTGCAGTTTGGTGGCGCGCACCAGATCGTCAAAGACCAGCAGGCAATCCAGGATCACACCGTCGGGATCGGCTTGTTGGGAATTGACTCGATACAATGCCTCCGCAATATCGCAGAACGTTTCGACAGCCTCCGGAGGAGGACCAAGTCTCGCCATGCTGGGATCGAGCGCCAGCGCCTTCGCAGCTAACCCGGGGTGGACGAAGAATACGATGCGCCCTTCGTCCGTGAGCGGGCGTTCATTATCGCTGCCGACTGCCAACAAGGTATAAAACTGGGGACCGTCATGGCCACCGTCGACACGGAAGCCGATGAGGATGAGTTCTTCATGCGACCGGTGGGGAAGAACAGGTAACTCGCGCATAGGGAAATAGTACAGTTGCGGGTTGCCAGTTGTCAGTGGCCAGTAGTGCGGGTAGTGGCTCAATTTGAGCCACTACCGTAGTGCGGGGCATCTTGACCGGCTTCTTACGGCTTTGTCATGGCTGGCAACGCGATTTCCAGCGACCGTGCGCTGCCGGCGTCATCTAGATGTGTAGATATGGGGAACACCTTCAAGACCGCGTTACTACTGACCGCACTGACGCTTTTCCTGTTGTTCATTGGGCAAATCTTTGGTGGCCAGCAAGGCATGGAGATTGCTCTGGCGCTGGCCGTCGTCATGAATTTCGTTTCGTATTTTTACAGTGACAAGATTGCGCTTGCCATGTACCGCGCGCAGCCCGTGACCCAGGAACAACTGCCGCGGGCGTACCAGGTCGTCGAACGCCTAACGCAAAAGATAGGCATCCCCATGCCGAAAATCTATGTGATTCCTTCCGAGTCGCCCAACGCCTTTGCCACTGGACGAAACCCCAAACACGCATCGGTTGCGGTCACCGAGGGGATTTTGAATCTGCTCACTGACGAGGAACTTGAAGGCGTGCTCGCGCATGAGTTGGGACACGTGAAGAACCGCGATATCCTGATCAGTTCGATCGCCGCCACTCTGGCGGGCGCCATAACCATGCTGGCGCGCATGGGCTACTGGGCCTCGCTCTTCGGAGGCATGGGAGACCGCGGCGACCGCGACCGCGGAGGCGGTGGCTTCACTGGGCTGCTGATGTTGATCTTGGCGCCGATTGCAGCCACTCTCATTCAGCTGGCAGTTTCGCGATCACGTGAATACCAGGCCGACGCCACCGGCGCGCAGATCACCGGCAATCCTTATGCTCTGGCGAGTGCGCTGAAGAAGCTCGATGCCGACTCGAAGCGCATGCCACTGCAGGCTTCGCCATCGACAGCCCATCTGTTTATTGTTGCGCCGTTGCTTAGCGATGTCAGCTTCGCAAATCTCTTCTCGACTCATCCGCCGATCGCCAAGCGCATTGAGCGCCTTACGGGTCGGCCAGCCGAACTCGACGATTGATTGTCGTCCTTCGGCGTAGTTCCTTCGCCGCATGACATTGTACTTGTGTTTTTTTAATTATCCCACAATGTGGTACACAACAAAAGCCAGTTTCTACAAAGTACGTCCTGCAGCATCGAAGACGGTGCCACCGAAGCCTCCCGTAAAAAACTTACGGCTGCGCGGTTAGGAATTACCAGTCCAGGACGATGGCTCGGCGCGTCTCCCATGCACGAGCAGAATCGTGTCCTTTACTTTCTTGCAGTTAGCAAATGGCCAAGCGATTGCAACTCCTGAAATGGAATGCGAAACGACTGTAAGCACGATTGGCGGTTTACAACTGCGTGGCCGAAGTTCATAATTATGTTTTGGCAATCGGTTGATCCCAGGCACTCACCTTACCAAACTCATTCGTGATTTGAGCATATCCCACATTGTGGGAGGAGAGTTATGACACCAAATTCCGGCAGTTCTACAGAGTCCAACCCTCGCGAACGTATTTGGTTTTTCCCTGACAAGTTCTGGCGGGCCACAAAAAACATGCCCCCGGACGAAGTTGCGAACCTGATGGCAGAAGTTGAGAGCTACGCCGCGGCCGGTGATATGCAGGCGCTCCGCAAGTATCCTTTTGTGGTGGTAGGAGATCCTTACAAGAAATCGGTTGCCTGATTTAGGATCAAGCGCTTGATCGCGAACCGGCTGCCACTTCACGCGCGCGTCCCGCGACCCGAGATGCCGCCGCCGGTTTGATTGCCTGAGGGCGAACCAGAATTGGGCACGCGCAGGTCGTTTCCAGCAAGTATCGCGCGCGCGCTACACGTTCCGCCACCGGACTTATCTCCTGCAGGCCCCGCCCGTAAACAATCAGCACTCCGTCCTGCCGTTCCACAACGAGCCGTTCGATCTGTCCGTCGTGAGAGAAATCGAAAGCGTCCGCCAGTCTCAGGATGCCTGTGATCGGCAACAGGGCCACCCTGCGTTTTGGAGTGAGTCCCACAAACGCCGAGTTGCTGGTTTGCGGAAGTGCGCCGGCATGAAAGCGGGCAACCACCGCAACCAAGTGAAGTTCCTCCACACTCCATGCTAGCGGAGGCTTGAGCCGGCGAATCATGGAATACGCGCGCTTGCGATGCCCGTCGGAGCCGCGGCTTCGTCCCACCTCGTGCAAAATGGCTGCGGCCTCCAGGATGCGGCGGTACACCGCGTCATCACTCACCATCCCCTGCTTGGCCAAGCCGTCGTAAAGTTGCAGCGCAAGCCGGCTCACATGTACTGAGTGGTTGACGTTTGGATCGAGGAAAGAAGCCCAGGTACGAAGCTTCTCCATAGAAGCCTGTTGTAACGAGGATCCACTGGGCAGTTCAGCGCGCCATACCCGCCAGAGCGAATTCTCTCCCAACATTTTTTGGCGATAGAGATCTAAGCGGTGTTGCCGTTCCTCCACAACTCGTCTGTTCCAGCGCTCGCGATCTTCGGGCTGAATCCCGGGATGCGCCTTAATTGCCTTCTTCAGCACATCGAAGTCATGCACCTCGCCAAGAGCATCCTGCAACTCGCGCAGGTCGCCAGCCCACTTTGCGTGGCGCTGCGGAAGAAAATTTTCACAGGTGTAGCGGAAGCGCTTGATGCCGATTCGCAACTGGTGATAGCCAACCTGGGTGCGGTTTCGCAAGGCCTGCCGGTGTAAGGCGTGTGCGTCGGTCCAGCGCTCCAGAGCGAGATGCTGAAAGACCAGGCCTTCCACCGGAACTCGATCTGCCCGTCTGGCTAACCGCGTATTCAGCGTAGTCCATCGCTTGCGGTCGAAGTTGCGGAGGGCCTCTTGCGCGGCAGCCTTGAGCTGGATCTCTTTCTGGCCCAATGTGTCGAGCAGAAGCAGGCGAACTGGATCGTCAGGTGCCGAAAAACGGGTAACCCATTCCGACATGACCTGTACATCGCGAAGATCGCCCAGGCTGCTGAAAAGGGCCTTGCCCAGCCGCTTCATTTCTTTCCAAGCCGGATCCGGATCAACCGACAGGAAGCCGTCTGCAATTGAGCGGCAACGGCGAATGGCAACCCGGAGATCGTGCACCGGATCAGCCGCAAATTCAAGGTTGGCCTGGTCACACTCCACCAGGACGCGCTGCGCCCAGTAGGCGAGTCCGGCTTTGTTGTCGCGTGTGAGAGGCGAAGGCATGAGATTGTGTCCTGTTTGATTTTACTTGTAGAACGATCAAGATGCCCGGGCAGCAGAAATGGTGAGAGAGACCAAGAACCGCAGATCCTTCGACTCGTTGCAATCTCAGGATGACATTCCTAAAGATGCGTCCCTACAAACTTGCGAGCGCTAGAGATATACCCGCTCGGTGCTGCGCAGGTTTCGATAGCGCCGGAAAACACTCTTGTCGCTTTCCAGACCGAAGAACGATTTGATTGAGGTCCCGCGGAACGTGTGCGCCAGCATCTTCCACCAGTTGCGGAGAACGAACAGCGGTTCATGTGCTATCACGGCGGGTATGTGCCGGGTCTTCATCCACCGCTCAGCACGCCATCTCTCGTACTCGATTTCCTCGGGTTGCAGATGCTGCGTCGCCACGACGGCGGTGGTGCCGTCGTACTCCTCCATGTTGTCGATGACGATTAAATTGCGCGCGCGAAAATCTTTCGTCATCGGCGTACCAGGATAAGGAGTGGGATGCTGGATGTAGGGCCAGTCGACATATTTGCTGGCAAACTCCAGATTGGCCCGGATGGATTCGCGGGTGTCATCCGGGTTGCCGACAATGAGGCCGCCCACCACATACATTTTGTTCTTGTGCAGAACCTCAATGGCCCGGAGCGAAGCGTTGCCAGTCGCGCGCCCATCTTCGCGGAACTCATTCTTGGCCGTTGCTTTCAGGAAGTGGAGATCATCTTCGAGAATGTTCTCGATGCCAAGGAAAACATAGCGAAACCCGGCCTGGCGCATCAGCGGAGCCAGGGTGTCCCCATGCATGGCAATCGGCGACGTCATCGCCTGCACGGTATAGTCGATGTCGTTCAACCCCGCATCGATGATGGCGCGGCATAGCGCTTCAAAGCGCCGGATGTTAAGGCTGATGTTGTCGTCCACGATAAAGATAGCGCGCGCACCGTGCTCCCTGGCGTCGCGAATGTCAGCCAGAACGCGATCAAACGAGTAGGTATGAAAGTTGCGGCCACGCATCTCGATTATCGAGCAGAATCCGCAATCGAAAGTACATCCGCGCGAGGTCTCCACCACATCCACACCGCGTCCAAGCATGGTGTATCCGGCAAGCACGCGCGCGTCGCGCTTAGGTAAACGGATCTCATCTCCTTCGAGCGTATGCACGGGGCGGGGAAGATTCTGATGCCACCCATTGTCCGCTTGATATGACAAGCCCTCGATCGCTGCGAAGCCTTCACCGTTTTCGATGGCGCGCAGCAGTTCGCGAAAGGTGATCTCGCCCTCGCCGCGGACAATGTAGTCGATGCCGCATCCCTCGCTCATGTAGGCTTCGGGAGCGAGGCTGGGATCATAACCGCCCACAGCGACCCGAATGCTGGGTCGCAACGAGCGCAGCAGTTTGATGATTCGCAGTGCAGTCTTGCGTTGGAAAGTCATGACCGAGAGGCCAACCACATCGGGCTGGATTTCTCGCACCAACCTCTCCACCGTTTCACGCACCTTGTGCTGAACCAGGATCAAGTCGGCAACCGCCACTTGGTGATGCGAGTCGATGTTGCCGGCCAAGGAACAGAGCGCTCCATTGGGCATTCGCACCGCGACCGTCGGCATGTGCTCGAACGAATCGGGCATGGAAAGGAGCAGAACATTCATGACATAGTTCCTGCTGACACCGTGGTCCCCACGAGCTGAAACATCCAGTTGGCATACATGCTACACCGAAATTGGCGTCAATTGACGGGAAGAATGCGGATGAGAGCGAAGCATGATATCGAGGAGCCGGAGGCGAGATTAGGGCTTTAGCAGGAATTTCTTGGTGGCGGCGGCAGGACTCGAACCTGCGACCTACGGATTATGAGACCGTCGCTCTAACCACCTGAGCTACACCGCCAAAGGTCACGCAAGCAGGGGTCCCTGTGCCCACCCGGGGGCGAGAATCGGTTCGCAACCCCGCTCACACGAAAGGCCGGACGTGACCGCGTCCAGCCCACTTTCGATTCTAGAAGCGGCCCTTTGGGCTGTCAAACCGCTACTTCCGGCGGGTCCTATGGTCGGGACGTCCTTGGCTCTCCAAAGTTTGTAACGCCGTTGTAATCAAAAAGTGTGAAACTTGAGGATTCGCGCGTCAAGGGGAACAGATGCCCATTACAATGGGCGGGAGATAGGAGCCATTGCGCAATCAATTTGCAGTTCGAAAACTCCGACCTGCGAACATCCGGTGGCTCCCGCGGGGTTTCCGTCGCAACCTGGTGATACTCGGCCTAGTGCTGACGACCCTGTTCGCAACCTGTTTGGCGCAGAATGCCCCGACGGGTGACGCGCCGGAACAGGCGCCTCCCGATCCCAAGGCAACTTTCTTTGAGCACTCCCAGACATCGAAGTGGTGGGTTTCCGGTCAGGCAAACTTCGTCTTCCAGGCGCACGGCGACTTCTACGCTCTCTACAGTGGTCCCAACAGCCTCAAGAACCATGGCGAGCATGCGACCTCGCGGGTCTTGACATTCTTCAGTGGATTCGAGTTCAACCCGAACACGGTCCTCTATCTTGACGTGGAGGAGTCCGGCTGGGGTGGTATTAGTGGCGCGCTGGGGTTGGCGGGCTTCACCAACCTGGACGTGGTGCGTAATCCTTCGATCGGTGGTCAACCGTACATTGCGCGCTTGATGCTTGAGCAGATCGTCCCGTTGTCGAAAGAGAAGATCGAAGTGGAGCGCAACGAGCTGTCGCTTCCTACCGAAGTCCCAATGCGGCGGCTGGAAATGCGGTTCGGGAAATTTTCACTGGCCGATTTCTTTGACCTCAACGTTGGCGGTACTGATAGCCACTACCAGTTTCTGAACTGGGTCATCGACAACAATGGCGCCTATGATTATGCGGCCGACACTCGCGGCTACACCGTTGGCGCCATTCTCGACTACGAAGACCGCAATTGGGGCCTGCGCTTCGCGGAGACGCTGATGCCGAAGATCGCAAACGGCCCCAACCTCGATGCCGATGTTGCCCGCGCTCGCGCTGAGAACATCGAACTGGAGCTGCGGCCGAAGCTGCTGAAGAACAAAGACACGACCATCCGCGTTCTGAGCTACGTCAATCACGCCAACATGGGTGATTACGAGCAGGCGGTGCAGCTTTTTCTAGACCATGTCACGCCCACGCCCGACGTCACCGCCACGCGCAGGCAGGGGACGGTGAAGTATGGCTTCGAGTTTAATTTCCAACAGGAGGTGTCCAAGGACACATGGGCCTTCGGCCGGTGGGGATGGAACGAGGGAAAACACGAGTCGTTTGCCTACACCGAGGACAACGAAGGGGTAGAGGTGGGAGCATATGCAAAGGGCACGCGCTGGTATCGCAGTCTCGATCGCGCCGGGGTGGCATTTGTTTCCAGCGGTATCTCGAAAGCGCATCAGCAATATCTGGCCGACGGCGGCCTTGGATTTCTTCTGGGTGATGGCGGGCTGACGGACGGCCGCGAAACCATCGAGGAAGCCTTCTACACCACGCACATCTGGCGCGGGGCGTTTTTCGCCCTCGACCTGCAGCACATCAATAATCCCGGATACAACAAAGTCCGCGGTCCTGTGACCGTGCCCGGCTTGCGGCTGCATCTGGAGTTTTGAATCAGCGCACGTTTCTTTTTCACCACGGAGGACACGGAGAGCACGGAGGAATTAATCTGTGTAGCTGCAAATGCGTACAAAAATGGGCTCGTGCGCCCGCACAAGGCGAACACGAAATCGCAAGAAATTATAGTTATGCCAGTTTTTGGTAGTGTCTCAGTGCGGAGTGCGGCATGAAGCGATTGGTCACAGGCGGGTTGGTCGTGGCCGCAGCGTTCGCCTTCACGCTTCTGATGGTAGCTGGGGCCGTAGGGAAGTCTGGCCTTCCGACACCAGTCGTTATTTTTTGCGACCGTCTCGTCTGGCCTGGTATGGCAATCACAGTCGCTTGGCTGCATAACCCACCGCTCGGGGATAGTAATTTTTCCCCCTCCTTTTGCTTTTCAACACATTGATCTACAGCGTGCTGTTTGGGTTGCTTCTCTGGCTCTTTACGTCTATCGCGAGCGGCCGTAAGAATAGGAATATTTCAAACTGAGGCACTACCCAGTTTTTCGACTCCTCCGTGCTCTCCGTGTTCTCCGTGGTGAAACGATTCGCTGGTAAACTAGTCAGGCAATGATCCTCCCGTTCGTTCGCGAACTCTTCGCGGACGTAGAAAAGTCTTCCGCCTTTGTGCGCGCTATAACCCGGGTAAAGGGTGGCGCGGGGCGGACCCGTGTTTCTGGACTCACTTCGACTGGCAAGGCCCTGTTCTACACGCTGTTGCATCACTCGACTTCGCGACCCGTCATCGTCATTGTTTCTGACAACCGTGCCATGGATGAATTGTTGCCGGTCGTGCGCTCGCTGGGCGAACTGACGGGCGCCGTCGCGCCGGATGCGGTGATCGGCTTGCCTGCCTACGACGTGTTGCCCTTCCAGAACCTGTCGCCTCATCCTGAAATTCAGGAGACCCGTGCTACCGCCTTATGGAAGGTCGCAACCGGCGCCGCCAGCGTGGTGATTACTCCGCTACCCGCGACGGCAATGCGCTTACGCGCCACTGACTTTTACGCAGACTTGGCCAAAGTTGTGCGGCGAGGTGAGACCATCGATCCCGAGCGGCTTGTCGAGCACCTGCGAATCGTGGGCTACAACCAGGTGGACGTGGTTGAGATGCCGGGCGAGTTCGCCCATCGCGGCGGGTTGCTCGACGTGTATTCGCCGGAACTGGATCGGCCAGTCCGCATCGAACTTTTCGGCGATGAAGTGGAATCAATTCGCAAGTTCGATCCCGCAACCCAGCGCTCGGCAGCGGTCACCGAAGAAGCCGTTTTGCTTCCCCTGACGGAAACACCCGTGGAGGAAGAGACGCTGGCCGCAATCAATGCGCGGCTCTCCGGCGCCCGACTGGCGGGCGATGAGCACGTTATCGAAGAGACAGTCCGAGCGGCCGGCGTTTCCGTTTTTCCCGGCTGGGAACTCTACGCCCCCGCCGTCGGCAAGAAAGAGAACTTTTTCGACGATCTGCTGCCGGGCGCGGCTATTGTTCTTGACGAACCCGACGCGCTGGACATCGCGCACGATGCGTGGTGGACGAAAGTGACTGAGGCCCACGAACGTAGTCTGGTCGGCAATCTGGTTCGGCCGGAAGATCTATACCTTACGCCCGAGCAATGGCACGAGCGTTTACAATACGCGGCCATTATCGCGGTTGAGCAACTGGGGATTGAGGGCGACGGCGAAGAACATCTCACGTTGCAAACGCAACCGACGCCGCGCTTTCATGGCTCAGTTGCCGCCATGACTGAAGAAGTTGGACGTCTCGCGCGGGAGGGCAAACGTATCCTCTTTGCCGTCTCCAGCACCGGCGAGGTCGAACGTTTGGCCGACGTCTTTAACGAGTACAACCTGTCGTTCCGCATCGGAAGCCGTACCCCCAAGCCAGGCAGCGAAGTGTATGTGGACGAGTCGTCGTACTTCGCAGAAGACGTCGAAGCCACCACCATCGTGAAGGCATATGTGCCCGAAGGGGTCGCGCTGCCTGAGGCGAACCTGGTCCTGTTCGGGGCGCGGGACCTGTTCGATGAGCCGGAGGTTTCGCTGGCCCATCCGCAGCGGCAGAAATCCAAAGTCTCGGCCTTCCTCTCTGATTTTCGCGATCTGGCTGTCGGCGATTATGTGGTTCATGTCGAGCACGGCATTGGCCAGTATCAGGGGCTGAAAGAGATTCCGCAGGAAGACGGCGGCACAGTTGAATTCATGATCCTGGAATACGCCGAGGGTGCGCGCCTGTATGTTCCACTCACCCGATTGGACCTGGTGCAGAAGTACCGCTCCTCCGAAGGGGTTAAACCCGTACTGAACCGGTTGGGCACGCAGCAGTGGCAGAAGACCAAGGCGCGAGTGAAGAAGGCCATGCAAGACATGGCCGAGGAGTTGCTGAAACTTTACGCCGTGCGCAAGACCGCCGAAGGACATGGGTTTGCGGCCGATAGCGAGTGGCAACGCGAGTTCGAAGATACCTTTGAGTTCAACGAAACCGAAGATCAGATGAACGCGATTATTGATGTCAAGCGCGACATGGAGTTGGCTACGCCGATGGACCGCTTGCTTTGCGGCGATGTGGGTTACGGCAAAACCGAAGTCGGCATGCGCGCGGCCTTCAAGGCGGTCAGCGACAATCGCCAGGTCGCAGTGTTGGCGCCGACCACAGTGCTTGCCTTCCAGCACTACAACACCTTCCGGCAGCGCTTCGCGGCGTTTCCCATCAAGATCGACATGCTCAGCCGTTTCCGCACTGCCAAGCAGCAGAAGGAAACCATCGCCAAGGTCGAGGCGGGACAAGTGGACATCGTTATCGGCACGCATCGAGTGTTGTCGAAGGACGTCAAGTTCAGCGATCTTGGGCTGGTCATCGTGGATGAAGAACAGCGCTTCGGCGTCCGCCACAAGGAGAGGCTGAAGCAGCTTCGCAAAGAGGTGGACGTGCTGACCATGTCGGCCACGCCCATTCCGCGCACTTTGCACATGTCCCTGCTGGGGCTGCGCGACATGAGCGTGATCGAGACGCCGCCTAAAGATCGCATGGCGATTCAGACGGTGGTGGCAGCCTGGGACGAGAAGCTGCTCCGTTCGGCGATCGAGAAGGAGTTGGAGCGTGGCGGCCAAGTTTACTTCGTGCACAATCGCGTCGAAAGCATCTACGAGATCGCCGACAAGCTGCGCGAGATGGTACCGAGCGCGCGCATCCTGATCGGTCACGGACAGATGGCAGAGAGCGAACTGGAGCGCATCATGCTCGCGTTCATGCGGCACGAAGCCGACATTCTGGTGGCGACGACCATTATCGAGAACGGCCTCGACATTCCACTGTGCAACACCATTATCATCAACCGGGCCGATCGCCACGGGCTTTCGGAGCTGTACCAGTTGCGCGGACGCGTTGGCCGCTCGGACCGACGTGCCTATGCTTATCTGCTGATTCCGCCCGACCGCGACCTGAGCGACCTGGCAAGGAGAAGGCTGGCAGCGCTGAAGGAGTTCAGCGATCTGGGCGCAGGCTTCAAGATTGCGGCGCTCGACCTGGAATTGCGCGGTGCTGGAAATCTGCTCGGAGGCCAACAAAGTGGGCACATCGAGGCCGTCGGTTTCGAGCTATATACAACCATGCTGGAGCGCACAGTCCGCGAACTGAAGGGTGAGGTACAGCCGGAAACGGCCGAAACACAGTTGAACCTTGGGCTGAACATCCGCATTCCTTCCGATTACATCCCAGAAGAGAACCAACGGCTGCGTATGTACAAGCGCGTCGCCGGGGTGGAGACAGAAGCGCAACTAGAGGATGTCGCCGGAGAGTTGGGCGATCGCTACGGCGCGCCGCCTCCGCCAGTTCGCAGCCTGCTGGAGTATGCAGTGTTGAAATTGCTGTCGCAGCGCATCGGTGTGGCGCAAATTGAGCGCCGTCGGGAGGCCGTGAGCATTCGTTTCACCGAGAACGCCTCCGTCGATCCGGAACGACTGGCCCGATTTGTTGCCGGAGAACCTGGTAGCCAGTTCACGCCCGCGGGCGTGCTGAAGTTCAACCTGAAAGAGAAGGAGCCGCAGCAGGTGCTGGCGCGGCTAAAGTCGCTTCTCGACCAGTTGGCGGGAGAGCAGCAACTGGTTGCATGAAGCTAACGCTGTCCCGAGACGTCACGCCACAGCTTGAAGTCCATTCTTAGCAACCAGAGACAGGAGTTTCAGGGAAGCTCCTTGTGGATGCTTTTCACCGCGCTCCCACTGGCTCACCAAACCGGTAGTAACGTTGAGGTAACGTGCGAAAACGGCCTGGCTGGCGCCTTCCTTCAGACGGAGTGCCCTGATTTGGCCAGGCTTCAGCGGCCGCACCGGTGTGAGGCACAAAGCATCGAATTCGCGCATCGTGCGCTTGTCCATTGCCCCAGTGGCATGGAGGCCTTCGGCGGTCTCATGGATCGACCCCATCAACGGACTACGATATTGTTTTCTCATCGCATTTCACTTCTATCAACGTGCCAGACGCAACCACCTGCGCGATGGTTCTATCGTCATAGCTCAGCAGTTCAGACGCGAGCCTTTTCACGGCAGCCAACTCGTCCTTGGTGACGTTGTCCATTTCCTTCTTGGCGAAGCCGTGAACAAAGAAAGCCCGTGCGCCGGCCCTGAATATAATGAGCGCACGAAACCCGCCCGATTTCCCCTGGCCAGGGCGGGCGATGCGCTGCTTGATGACGCCAGCACCAAGATTGGCTGCGATCAAGCCCTGCCCGGCATCCCGGACCGCCCGGCACAACTCCAAATCACTGATGCCGGCCTTCTTCCCAAAGCGCGCGAACGCTTTGGTCTTGAATATCCGCATCTATCCTTACCAGAATTGCCTCGGGCACTGCCCGGAGGCTAGTATAACACTGAGTGCGATAGTTAATTCCGCACGAGGATCCATGAAGAAGCAAGTTCGCAAGGTGGTTTTTCCGGCGGCGGGGCTGGGCACCCGATTTTTGCCCGCCACCAAGGCCCTGCCCAAAGAGATGATGCCGCTGGTGGACAAGCCCATCATTCAGTACGGCGTCGAAGAAGCACTGGCGTCAGGCTGCGATCAGATCATCATCGTGACCGGGCGAGGCAAGAGCGCAATCGAAGATCACTTCGACGTCAGTTTTGAGTTGGAGAAGCTGCTGGAGGAGCGCGGCAAGACCGACTTGCTGGCCACCGTGCGCCAGATTTCGGACATGATCCATATTGCCTACGTCCGTCAAAAAGAAGCCATGGGTCTCGGTCACGCAGTGCTGATGGCGGGCAAATTGGTGGGTGACGAACCGTTCGCTGTGATCCTGGCCGACGACATCATCGACGCTGAAGTCCCGTGCCTGAAGCAGATGATCGAGATTTACAACGAGACCGGAGGTTCCGTGCTTGCGATACAGGTCATCGAAGGCCAAGCCATCTCTTCGTACGGAGTACTCGATGCCAAGCCGGTTGCGGGCAAATGGAGGGGCAGGCTCTTCGAAGTTCAAAACTTGGTGGAGAAGCCAAAGGTGGAGGACGCGCCTTCGAATCTGGCGATTGTCGGCCGGTACATTCTCACGCCTGCGGTGTTTGAAATACTGGAAGGAACGTCGCATGGGGCTGGTGGTGAGATACAGCTCACGGACGGCCTGAAGCAGCTGCTCAAGAAGGAAACAATTTACGGCTACACCTTCGAAGGCAAGCGGCACGATACCGGCGACAAGCTGGGCTTCCTAAAAGCGACGGTGGAGTTTGCCCTCAAGCGCGAGGACCTGGGCGGCGATTTCAGGGAGTATTTGAAGACGCTAGAAATATAGTCGACGCGGCGGATTGGGCTAGGCGCCTAGTGCTTTTTACTCTCTTTCAGTTTGCGCGATTTTGCTTCCACGCCTGCGGCCAGCTTTTGCTTGTGGGCCCCAAGCTTTCTGGCCACTTCTTCGTCGTAAAGCCCGATCATCTGTGCTGCGAGGATGCCAGCATTAGTCGCGCCCGGTTTGCCAATGGCGACGGTCGCGACGGGAATTCCCGCCGGCATCTGCACCATTGCAAGCAGCGAGTCGAGTCCCAGCAGCGCGGTGGAAGGGATCGGCACCGCAATAACTGGCAGCGTCGTTTCAGCGGCGATGACGCCGGCAAGATGTGCGGCTCCGCCTGCGCCAGCAATGACCACCTTCACTCCGCGTGCTTTCAGTCCCCGCGAATACTCGCTGGTACGCGCCGGCGAGCGGTGCGCCGAGGTGATGTCGATTTCATAAGGAATACCAAACTCGGCGAGCGCCTTTGCGGCCTCGTTCATGATGTCGAGGTCGGAGTCACTTCCCATGACGATGGAGACGAGAGGGTTGTCCATTGTTGATTATTTCCCCATGCGCAGATGTTTCAGTCCACGCGCTGCGATGTCTTTGCGGTAGTGCATTCCGTCGAAGCGGATCTTCATGACCGCGTCATAAGCCCGCTCCACCGCGTCCGGCAGGTCCTTTCCATGAGCGGTTACACCCAGTACGCGGCCACCAGACGTGTAATAGGCGCCATCACGGCGATTGGTGCCGGCATGGAAAACTTTCACTCCATAAATTCGCTCCGCTTCGTCAATACCGCTGATGAGCTTGCCCGCCTCGAACCCGCCGGGATAACCTCCCGATGCCATCACGACGCAGACTGCAGGATCACGGGTCCAGCGAAAATCACCCTCGCTCACGCGCCCCTCGATTGATGCTTCAATCGCTTCCAGCAGATCGCTTTCCATGCGCATCATGATGGGCTGGGTCTCCGGATCGCCGAAACGGCAATTAAACTCCAACACCATTGGTCCGCGCGCGGTCATCATGATGCCACAATAGAGGATGCCTTTGTACGCCGCGCCCTCGGCTTTCATGCCGGTGATGACGGGACGCGCGATGTGGGTTACCAGCCAGTCGCGCATCTGCGCATCAACCATCTGGTCAGTCGAATAAGCTCCCATGCCGCCGGTATTTGCGCCTTGATCATCGTCTGCAATGCGCTTGTGGTCTTGCGCGGCCACCAGCGGAACTACGCGCTCTCCGTCGCTCATCACCAGGAACGATAGCTCTTCGCCCTCCAGACATTCCTCTAACACCACGCGCGATCCAGCTTCGCCCAGTGTCTTGCCACTGAGCATGTCCTCGGCGGTGCGCTGCGCTTCGTCTTTGCTCGGCGCGATGACGACACCCTTGCCCGCTGCCAGACCATCGGCCTTCACTACGATCGGAGGATGAAACAACTTAAGGGCCTCACGAACTTCATCCGAGTTGGCGCAGACCGAGTATTTGGCCGTGGGGATGCGGTGCCGCTGCATGAATTCCTTAGCGAAGCTCTTGCTGGACTCCAACTGCGCGGCGGCGCGGGTCGGGCCAAAGACTGGCCAGCCGCGCCTTTGGAACTCGTCCACCACGCCTAGCGTTAGCGGCAGTTCGGGGCCCACCACGGTAACGTCGGGACTGAGCCTGCTCGCAAGCTGCACCAGGGAATCCAAGCTTTTGAGGTCCACGGCGACGCATTCGGCGTCGGCAGCGATGCCGCCGTTTCCCGGGGCGCAATAAAGCTTGGTCACCCGCGGCGACTGCCGCAGCTTCCAGACCAGCGCGTGTTCGCGACCACCGCTACCGAGGACGAGTACCTTCATGGGATGACGCTCCGCCGCATTGTTGCATTAGTCAGACGATTTGCGGAGCGAAAAGAAAGAGTAGGGCGCAGTGCGCCCGATGTCAAACTTGCATTGGGGCTGTCTTTCCATCTGCCATTCTGAGCGAGGTCGCCGTGGCGGCCGAGTCGAAGGACGCCTACAACCGAGGGATCGCTGTGTAACCGTCTCGCCCAGCAACAAATCTGGGATTGCTTGCAATCCTCTATTAACTGTCGTTAACTAAGACTTAACAAGTCTTATGATCACGGTCTCCAAAGAAGACTATCTCAAGGCTATCCTGGAAGCGGAGGGCGAAGGCGAACAGGTCATCGCGGCCCGGCTGGCGCAATGGCTTTCGGTTTCCGCTCCGGCGATCACCATGGCTTTGCGGCGGCTCAAGCGCGACGGCCTGGTTTTCGTGCGAAGCGACGGGCGAGTGCAACTAACGGCAGAGGGACGGAAGATCGCCCGGCGACTGGCCGTACGGCATCACCTGATCGAACGCATGCTGAACGAGATCTTCGGCATGGAGTGGTACAAAGTGCATGATGAAGCGGAGCGCCTGGAACATGCCGTCTCCAGCGACTTTGAGGCCATGCTCACGCGTAAGTTGGGACGCGGGGGGCCTTGTCCGCATGGCAATTCGCCCACTCCTGAGTCTCCGCGTAGCAAGCGTAAACGTGGGCTGCTGTTGCTCTCCGAAGCGCAGCCTGGGGGCCGCTATGCGGTGCAAAGCGTTTATGAGCGCGACCGCCGGCTGGGAGAATTTCTGGAGAGACTTGGTATTCGCCCCGGAGCAGAGATTGCGGTCCATCTCCGGAACTACGACGATACTCTTAGCTTGGTCACCACGGCGGGCAAGGTGTCGCTAGGCCGCAGCGCCGGGGAAAAAGTGTGGGTTGCACCTACCAATGGCGACAGTCCCTCCCAATCCAAAAAATAATTAACCACAGTTTAGTAAATCCTGTATACTTCGGCTAATAATGGGGATCTACGGCGACGAGTTACGCCGCCTCCTTTTGTTGGGTGAGCTTTGAACACGAAACCCCAGGCACCGCCTAGCCCGCAGGATGTACGACCGGATGAAACCGGGGCCGCCCTTGGCAACCATGTGTCGCTGGAGGGGATGCACAGTACTGTCGCGGTACCGCACCACGAGGCCGGCTTTTGGCAGCAGTGGCGGGCATTCGTTGGGCCGGCGATTCTGGTCAGCGTCGGCTATATGGATCCCGGCAATTGGGGGACCGACCTCCAAGGCGGGGCGCAGTTCAAGTATGGGCTCTTGTGGGTAGTCGGCCTGGCCAGCCTGATGGCCATCTTTATGCAGGTCATCTCCGCCCGGCTGGGGGTGGTGACGGGCAAGGACCTCGCGCAATGCTGCCGCGACTGGTATCCCAAGTGGACTCGCTGGCCCAATTGGCTAATGAGCGAAGTGGCCATCGGCGCTTGCGACTTGGCGGAGGTGCTGGGAAGCGCGGTGGCGCTCAACTTGATGTTCCATATCCCGCTGCTCTGGGCGGTCATCATTACAGGGCTAGACGTACTGCTGCTGCTGGCCTTGCAGCGGTTCGGAATGCGCACCATCGAGGCCATTGTCGTACTGCTGATCGCCACCATCGGCGTGTGCTACTTCATCGAAATTTTCGTTTTGCCGCAAACCCAGCCCAGCTTTTTGGAAATGGGACGAGCCCTGATCTCGCCGCAGCTTCGTCAAGCAGGAATGTTATACGTGGCCGTCGGCATGATCGGTGCTACCGTCATGCCGCACAACTTGTACTTGCACTCGGCGCTGGTGCAGAGCCGCAAACTGCAGAAGGACGAACTGTCCATGCGGCGCGCCGTCCGCTTCAACACCATCGACTCGACTGTGGCGCTCACCATCGCTTTCTTCGTCAATGCGGCGATCCTGGTGCTTGCGGCCATGGTGTTCTTTGGCAAAGATAGCGTGACCCTGGCTGGCGGCCAGCTAGTCAGGTTCGGGGCCAACAGCGATTGGATTCGAGTCGCGTATTTGACCTTGGCGCCGTTGCTGGGTACCGCCGTTGCGAGCACACTGTTTGCAGTAGCTCTATTGGCCAGCGGCCAGAGCAGCACCATCACGGGCACCCTCGCCGGGCAAGTCGTGATGGAAGGCTTCATGCATTGGCGAATCAAGCCGTGGGTGCGGCGGCTCATCACCCGCACGCTCGCCATCCTGCCGGCAGTGTTCATTATTGGCCTGCGTGGCGACAGCAGCGTTACCGACTTGCTGGTGCTTAGTCAAGTAATCCTGGCGTTGCAACTTCCCTTCGCCATGTTTCCGCTGCTCCAGTTCACCAGTTCGCGCAAGCGAATGGGGAGTTGGAAGAACGGTTGGTTTCTACTCCTCGCCGGTTGGGGCAGTGCTATCCTGATCACCGCAATGGACGCTTATAGCTTGCCCGAATCGCTGACGGCCGCGTGGCAAGTGATTGCCGGCAGGTAATCTGGCGGCGAGAGAAACGGGACGACCATGTACGACACCATTCTCGTGACGCTGGACGGTACTCCGACCGATCGCGCGATTATCGAGCATGTGAAAGAGCTCGCGAAGCTGGCGCACAGCCGTCTGGTGTTGTTGCATGTGGCCGACGGATGGGCAGCTCGGACCTATGGCCGCGACGCCATCAGCCCGGAAATCGCTGAAGACACCGCGTACCTTGACAAAGTTCGTGCCGAGTTTCAATCCGTTGGAATTCCTGCGGAGGCGGAATTGGCGTACGGCGAGCCGGTCAAGGAAATCATCAACTGGGTGCAGCGGAAGGGCTGCGACCTGGTTGCGATGAGCACCCACGGCCATCGCTTCCTCGCCGATCTATTTCTCGGCACCACAGCCACGCAAGTTCAGCACAGTGTTAGCGTTCCCGTTCTCCTCCTCAGGGCGAAATAACCGTTGGATGCAAGATTGAACATTCGCACCTTTTCTTTACCCCTACTGGCGTTGTTTCTGGCCACGGCGCTGATGGCTGCGGCACAGCAGCAGGATCCGTCCAGCAATCCGCCAGCCAGCGCAGCCCCGGACGATGCCGTAGCCAATCCTGCCAGACCCACAGTCTCCACTCCCGCAACGCTTACTCCGGTTGGGTATTTTCAATTCGAGACCGGAATTCTGGCAGCGTGGAACTCACCCAACGTCTCGTCGCAGCAGAATCTCAACGAGGTAATAAAATTTTCGGTATCGCGCTGGATTGAACTGTTGGTCGCGGCTGAGCCGTATGCGCATTCCCACGCCTCCGATGGACCCACAAACGGCTCGGGAGACGTGGACCTCGGGATCCAGGGAATTATCCATCACGGGGAAGGCGCTAATCCGACGATTGCGATGAGTTACTTCGGCCGAGTTTACGCGGGAAATGCTCCCGACCTCGATATCGGCAGCTTCAGGAACTCAGCGCTGCTTCTGATCAGCGCGGACGTGAAAGGCTTCCACTACGACACGAACTATATTTTCGACGAGGTCGTTAATGGTGCGGTACGCCGGGCCCAGTTTGGCCAGACACTTTCGGTGTCGCATCCGCTGTGGAAGAACTTCGGGATCTCCGGCGAAATTTGGCACTTCACACAGCCCTTTCTGCACGGCAATGCTGTGGGCAATCTGTGGGCGGTGAACTACAATGCGCGGAAAAATCTTGTATTCGATTGCGGCTTTCAACATGGACTAACGACTACGTCCGCACAATGGGAGGCGTTTGCCGGATTCACCTACCTGCTGCCGCACAAAGTCAGCCTGCACTGACGCCCCTATCCACTTCCCGCCTCGGCAGTTTAAGATAAGAAGTACTGCATTGTTGGAATCCGCGCCCTCATATAGCTCCTCAATATAGAAGGGAATCATCCATGAACAGTTTTAATAGTCGTTCCGTTCTTCGCGTCGGTAAGCGCGAATTTGAAATCTATCGCCTTGACGCGCTGGAAAAGCAGGGTTGCGCGGTGGCGCATCTGCCTTACTCTCTCCGCATTCTGCTGGAGAACCTGCTGCGCCGCGAAGACGGCAATGCGGTGAAGGCCGACGATATCCGCGCGCTCTCGTCGTGGACGGGCAAGACCGTCCCGGTGCAGGAGATTGCGTTCATGCCGAGCCGTGTGCTGCTGCAGGATTTTACCGGCGTGCCCGCGGTGGTGGACCTGGCCGCAATGCGCGATGCCATGAAGGCGCTGGGTGGCGATGCCAAGCTGATCAATCCACTGCAACCGGCGGAGTTGGTCATCGACCACTCGGTGCAGGTGGATGAGTACGGCACGCCGCAGGCGTTTCAGCTCAATGCCGAACTGGAATTCCAGCGTAACAAGGAACGTTACGCCTTCCTTCGCTGGGGACAGACAGCGTTCAAGAACTTCGCCATCGTGCCGCCCGACACCGGCATCGTTCACCAGATCAACCTCGAATATCTGGCGCGGGTTGTGTTTGTCGGGGCGAACGGGGAATCAGGCAAACCGATGGCTTACCCCGATACGCTGGTCGGCACCGACTCGCACACCACGATGATCAACGGTCTCGGCGTTCTCGGCTGGGGCGTCGGAGGAATCGAGGCCGAGGCCGCGATGCTGGGACAGTCCGTCTCCATGCTGATTCCACAGGTTATCGGCGTGCGGCTGAAGAACCAATTGCGCGAAGGCTCGACCGCGACCGACCTTGTTCTCACCGTGACTGAGATGCTGCGGAAGAAAGGCGTTGTCGGCAAGTTCGTCGAATTCTTTGGCCCCGGTCTGCACAACCTACCGCTCGCCGATCGCGCAACCATCGCCAACATGGCACCCGAATACGGTGCTACGTGTGGCATCTTCCCGGTGGACGAAGAGACGCTGCGCTACCTCCGCCTCAGCGGACGCACGGAAGAACATATCGCCATCGTCGAGGCCTACTTCAAGGAGCAGGGGCTGTTCCACATCGCCAACACGCCCGAGGCGGAATACACCGACGTGCTCGATTTTGACCTGGCGACGGTCGAGCCGAGCATTGCCGGACCGAAGCGTCCGCAAGATCGCGTTGCGCTGTCGACTGCCGCGAAATCATTCGAGCAGGCGCTGCCCGGCTTGCTGAAGCCAGGCCAACAGGTCCCTCCCAAGCAGGCAGCCCGCTGGGAAGGTGAGGGCGGGAATCCAGAGGGAATGGATACCCAGCACGACGTTGTCGAAGAGCACGTTGTACTGACCCAGTCACTCACTCACGGCAGTGTCGTCATCGCCGCCATTACCAGCTGCACCAATACCTCGAATCCATCGGTGCTGATCGCTGCGGGATTGCTGGCGAAGAAGGCCGTCGAGAAAGGGCTGACGGTGCCATCGTGGGTGAAGACCTCGCTCGCGCCGGGATCAATGGTGGTTACGGACTATCTGACGCGTTCCGGATTGATGCCTTACCTTGAGAAGCTGAAGTTCAACCTCGTCGGCTACGGCTGCACAACGTGCATTGGCAACTCAGGCCCGCTGCCGCAGGAAGTGTCGAATGTCATCACGGAGAAGGACCTGGTGGTAGCGTCGGTGCTCAGCGGGAACCGCAACTTCGAAGGCCGCATCAACTCTGAAGTTCGCGCCAACTATTTGATGTCGCCGCCACTGGTGGTCGCGTTCGCGCTGGCCGGCCGCGCCGACATTGACATGTACAACGAGCCGCTCGGCTACAGCACCAACGGCAAACGCACAGCGGTTTATCTGAAGGACATCTGGCCGACGTCGAAAGAAGTGAACGACGTGCTGGCGAAGTACGTTACTGGCGACATGTTCCAGAACGCCTACAGCAAAGTTTTCGAGGGCGACGATCGCTGGCGCAGTCTCCACGTGCCGGAGGGAGAGACCTTCGCATGGCAGGAGAGCTCCACCTACGTAAAGAACCCGCCTTATTTCGAAAATATGCCGAAGACGCCTGCCCCGGTGAAAGACATTTCCGGCGCGCGCGTGCTTTGCTATCTGGGGAACAGCGTCACCACCGACCACATCTCGCCTGCGGGCTCCATCAAGCCCAACAGCCCGGCGGGCCAGTATCTCATCGCGCATGGCGTTAGCGTGGGCGACTTCAACTCCTACGGATCCCGCCGCGGCAATCACGAAGTCATGATGCGCGGTACGTTCGCAAACGTACGTCTGCGAAACAAGCTCACCCCCGACCGCGAAGGCGCCTACACCCGTCATTTGCCAGATGGCAAGGAGATGTTCATCTTCGAGGCGTCGGAGAAGTACCGCGCCGACGGTGTTCCGCTGATGATACTGGCGGGCAAGGAGTACGGTTCGGGTTCATCGCGCGATTGGGCCGCGAAGGGGCCGCGACTGCTCGGAGTACGCGCTGTGCTGGCCGAAAGTTTCGAGCGCATCCATCGCTCGAACCTGGTAGGCATGGGCATTTTGCCGTTGCAGTATCTCGACGACGAGACGGCCGAAACCAACGGCCTGACCGGCGAAGAGTCGTTCGACATCGTTGGCTTGACCGATGTGCTGGAGAATTTTGCGCCGGGCAAGACTGTGAAGGTGCGTGCCACCAGGGACGACGGCGCCACCACCGAGTTCGACGCCACGGTGCGCATCGATACGCCGCAGGAAGTGCAGTATTATCAGCACGGCGGGATTTTGCAATACGTGCTAAGGCAGTTGCTGAAGTAGGAAGTCTTTAACCGGCTCTCATCTTGTCATACGGAGCGCAGCCCCAGAGGTTGGCGACGCAAAGTCGGGGGTATGCTTTTGCGGGAACCCACTCAAGCTTCTTTGGGTGGGTTTTTCTCTTGCATCCGACATTCCGGTTCGGGTGGATTAGATATTCAGGCGCGACGGATAAGTTGTTTGTGGGTACTCCGGGACCTTAAGTCATTTTTCCTCCAAATGAACCGGACGCAACGGCCCGCCAGCACGCTCCCAGGACGCCCTAACCTGCGTTGACACCGCCGCTCGGGCTCTGTTAGTTTTAATAGTTCCACTTGTAACCCTAGCGCCCTCATAGCGTCTTCAGCAGTAGGTACTCACGAACCAGAATGGATCTAATCCTCAAACAGGTAGGCGAATTACTGCTCGGAGCCGTGCCGACCATCGTAATTCTGCTGTCCTTGTACGCGATTTACAGCGTGGTGCTCCATAAGCCCCTGATGCGCGTGCTGGAAGAGCGACGCGAACGCACGGAGGGGGCGGTCGTGAAGGCTCGCGCCGATATAGCGGCCGCGGAAACCCGCACCCAGGAGTATGAGCAGCGCCTGCGGGAGGCCCGCCTGGCAATCTTCAAAGCGCAGGAATCTCGCCGCCAGCTTGCACAACAAGCTCGTGCCGAAGCGGTCTCGCAAGCGCGCACACAGGCCCAGGAACATGTTCGCGAAGCTCGGGCCGCCATTGAGCAGGACATGGTTGCAGCACGAGGAGGATTACAAGCCGAAGCCGAGCGGCTGGCGGTGGAAATTATCCGCACGATTCTGCGACCGGCGAACGTGGCTCCTGCGGCAGGCGGTCAAGCGTGATGAAGCGTGCAGCTCGTCTGACGACCCTGAGTTTTCTGTTCCTGATGTTTGCGTTTGGCGCCCTCACCGCCCAGCAGCCCACTGGATCATCTCCTTCGGCCGCCTCCGCGAACCAGGCGCAACCTACCTCGGCGCAGCAGCAGCCATCTCACAATCCCGATACTGTGACTCGCGAGGAGCTGAGTGGGGCCGCCAGCGGTGAAGCTGGCGAGAAGGAAGAGAATGCGCAATTCAAGTACTCCAAATCGGTAGTGTGGATGGGCCATCTCGTGGGACTCAGTCCGCACGCCAGCTACCTGGTGTACTGGTTCCTCAATTTTGTTCTGGTCGTCTTGTTCTTTGTCTTCCTTCTAAGTTCGTCCGTGCCCAAGATGTTCCGCGACCGCAGCGTCGCCATCCAGAAAGGGATACGCGAGGCGCAGGCGGCAAGTGCCGAGGCGGCGAGGCGTTTGAGCGATATCGAAGCTCGCCTGGCAAAGCTGGACACCGAGGTCGCAGAGATTCGGGCATCGGCCGAAAGTGAAGCAGCGGCGGAAGAGGTGCGAATCCGTCAGGCCGCCGAGGAAGACAAGCGCAAAATCCTGGAGTCGGTAGAGACTGAGATCAGTGCCCTCGCGCGCAATGCCCGCCGCGAATTGAAGACCTACGCTGCTACCCTGGCGGTTGATCTGGCATCGCGCAAGATCAAGGTGGACGAGCCTACCGACCAGGCATTGCTGCGTGAGTTCGTGGGCCAACTGGGAAAGGACGGCAAATAAGCATGGCCGCCATTGCCAGCCGATACGCTCGCGCCCTGGTAGAGGTTGTCTTTGAGCAGAAGATTGATCCCGACGTGGCACGGGAGCAACTGAATGCCATCGTGACTGCCGTTCACGAAAGCATCGCCCTGCGCCGTGTATGGGAATCGCCAGCCATCCCGGCGGAGCAGAAGCGGGCAGTGCTGGATGCCTTGATCCGTCAGATTGGCGCCGCCAGGCAGATCCGCAATTTCATCGCGGTCCTCATCGATCATCGGCGCATCAGGATGTTGGACCACGTGGCAAAGCAGTTTGACAGCGAGCTGAATGCCCATCTGGGATTGGAAGAGGCGGAGATCTCCAGTGCTCGCCCGCTCTCACCCGACGGGAAGCGCGGGCTGGAATCGCAACTGGAGCGCCTGACGGGCAAGAAAGTGCGCGCGACCTACTCCTCAGATCCCGAGCTTCTGGGCGGAGTTGTGGTACGCATGGGCAGCACGATTTACGACGGCTCGGTGCGCGGGCAGCTGGAGAAGATGAAGCAGGAGCTGAGCAGGGCGTAAGCGCGGCCAACAAAATTTATTAGCAATACTGGAACGAAATTCTATGGCGCAGATCAAAGCAGACGAGATCACAAAGCTCATCCGCGAGCAGATCGACAACTACGAAACCAAGATCGCCGTTGATGAAGTCGGCACCGTAATGTCCATTGGCGACGGCATTGCTCGCGTTTATGGGCTGGACAAGGTCATGGCCGGCGAACTCCTGTCGTTCCCCCATAACGTAGCGGGCCTCGCGATGAACCTGGAAGAAGACCAGGTCGGCGTGGTGCTGCTGGGCGAATACACAGCGGTGGAAGAGGGCGACGAGGTAAAGCGCACCGGCCGCATCATGAGTGTGCCGGTGGGCGATGCCATGATTGGCCGCGTAGTCAACGGCCTCGGCGTGCCCATCGATGACAAAGGCCCGGTCAATACCGACCGGTACATTCCAGTTGAGCGTCTGGCGCCGGGCGTGATCAACCGCCAGCCCGTGAAAGAGCCCATGGCTACTGGTTTGAAGGCCATCGACTCGATGATTCCCATTGGGCGCGGACAGCGCGAACTCATTATCGGAGATCGCCAGACTGGCAAAACCGCAGTCGCCCTCGACACCATCATCAATAGCAAGGGCCGCGACCTCATCTGTATCTACTGCGCTATCGGGCAGAAGCGTTCCTCGGTCGCGCACGTGGTCAAGACGTTGGAAGATTTTGGGGCGATGGAATATACCATCGTGGTTTCCGCGTCTGCCTCCGATCCCGCTCCCATGCAGTACATCGCGCCGTACGCCGCTTGCGCCATCGGCGAGTACTTCCGCGACAACGGCAAGCACGCGCTGTGTATTTACGACGATCTGTCGAAGCATGCCGTGGCATATCGCGAAATCTCCCTGCTGCTGCGCCGTCCGCCTGGTCGCGAGGCCTATCCCGGCGACGTTTTCTACTTGCACTCGCGCCTGTTGGAGCGCGCCGCGAAGCTTAGCAATGAGCTGGGGGGCGGTTCATTGACCGCTTTGCCTATCATCGAAACCCAGGCGGGCGACGTGTCCGCATACATTCCGACCAATGTCATCTCCATCACTGACGGCCAGATTTATCTGGAGACCGATCTGTTCAACTCCGGCGTACGGCCGGCTGTGAACGTCGGATTGTCGGTCAGCCGCGTCGGCGGCAGCGCGCAGATCAAGGCCATGCGGCAGGTTGCAGGCACACTGCGATTGGACTTGGCGCAGTACCGCGAACTGGCGGCTTTCTCGCAGTTCGGGAGCGACCTCGACAAGGCAACGCAAGCGCAACTGGCCCGCGGCGGCCGTCTGACTGAGATCCTGAAGCAGGGCCAGTATCAGCCGCTACCGTTCTCCAAGCAGATTCTCATCATCTACGCCGGAACCCAGGGCCTGCTCGATGACATGCCAATCGATCAATTGGGCGAGTTCGAAAAGGGTCTTTACAACTACGTGGAGACCACGAATCCTGGAGTGCTCAAGTCCATCGAGGAGAAGAAGATTCTCGACGATGATCTGCGCGCGGCCCTGACCAAGGTCATCAAGGAATTCAAGGAGCGTTTCGCCAGCGAGCGTCAGGCTGTAGCGACGGCGAGCGCCTAAGAACACATGGCGAACATACGCGACATTCGGCGGCGCATCCGCAGTGTGAAGAACACGCGCCAGATTACCAAAGCCATGAAGATGGTTTCGGCGGCCAAGCTGCGCCGCGCCCAGGAACGTGCGCTGGCGTCGCGTCCCATGGCGCAAATGCTGATGAACGTGCTCACCTCGGTCATGAGCCGGGCCGACCTGATCGACCCGGTTACCGGGCTACCGAGGCACCCGCTGTTGGCGGTGCGTCCTGAGCGCAATATCCTGCTCGTCCTGGTGACGGGCGATCGCGGCCTGGCTGGCGCGTTCAACTCCAACGTGCTGAAGGTAACGACGAAGTTTCTACAAGTCTTTCCCGACCAGAACATCGACATTCTGGCGGTCGGCCGTAAAGGGCGCGATTTTCTGCGACGCAGGTATCCTGTCGGCAAAGTCGCAGAGCCAACTCGCGCCGGGCGGGTGCAGGTCGTTGGCGAACACCTCAACCTACTGGCCAAGGTGGATTTCGAAGCGGTAAATGAGATCGCGGAACGCATCATAAAGGCCTACACGGACGAACAGATTGACTCCGTCTATGTCATTTTTAATGAGTTCAAGTCCGTGATCTCGCAACGCCTGATTGCGCAGCGGATTCTGCCGATGCACGAGATCGGGCGTCGCGAAGTTGCGCTGACGGAAGAGTTCACGGTGGAGCAACGGGAGCGCATGGGTGAGGCGGCCCGGGCTGCGGGAATCAGCCTGCAAGAGCCCGGTGCGACGGAGTTGGAGCAGGAAGCCGCGAAGTTCGGCACAAGTCCTGTTGACTACATCTACGAGCAGCCGCCGGAAGAGTTATTTACCGCGATCTTGCCCCGTTACGTGGCGATTGAAATTTTCCAGGCGCTGCTGGAATCGGTGGCTGCCGAAAACGCGTCTCGTATGACCGCGATGGATTCGGCGACGAATAATGCGAACGACGTGATCGATTCCTTGACGCTGACGATGAACCGGGCGCGCCAGGCCGCGATCACGAAGGAGATCATCGAGATTGTAAGTGGCGCTGCAGCGTTGTAAGAGCCGTGACTAGGGGCTAGTGGTTAGTGGATAGTTTCGGATTGCTCGGTAAACGACATCTTGCTAAGAGCTAATGGCTAAAAGCCAAAAGCGAATCGCGAAGAGCGGAATTCATATGGCAGAAAATATTGGACACATTATTCAGATCGCGGGTCCTGCGGTAGACGTGCAGTTCTCCGAAAAGGCGTTACCGCCCATTTATTCGGCGCTGCGCGTTACCAGTGAGGGCTTCACCGTTCCAGAACCCATCAACGTCATCCTCGAAGTGGAGCAGCAACTCGGCGAAGGCCGTGTGCGCTGCGTTGCCATGGAGCCAACCGAGGGCATGGTGCGCGGCATGAAGGCCCTCGACCTGGGCGGCCCCATCACCGTACCGGTTGGCCGAGGGACGCTTGGCCGCGTGCTCAACGTCATTGGCGAACCGGTGGACAAGCTTGGTCCGGTGCCGCACGAGAAGCGCATGCCCATCCATCGGGAGGCGCCTGCGTTCGACGAGCAGTCCACCGAGATGGAGATGTTTGAGACCGGCGTCAAGGTCATTGACCTGATCCAGCCGTTCCTGAAAGGCGGCAAGATCGGCCTGTTCGGGGGCGCCGGCGTCGGCAAGACTGTCGTCATCATGGAGCTCATCAACAATGTCGCCCTGAAGCATGGAGGCTTTTCGGTGTTCGCCGGAGTCGGCGAGCGCACCCGTGAGGGCAACGACCTTTGGCTGGAAATGCAGGAATCGGGCGTAGTCAACATCAAGGACCCGGCGAAGTCCAAGGCTGCGCTTATTTACGGCCAGATGACCGAGCCGCCCGGAGCGCGCTTGCGAGTGGCCCTTACAGCCCTGACCGTTGCCGAGTACTTCCGCGACGAAGAGGGTTCCGACACGCTGCTGTTCATCGACAACATTTTCCGTTTCACGCAGGCTGGTTCAGAGGTATCCACACTGCTGGGCCGCATGCCTTCCGCCGTGGGATACCAGCCCAATCTGGCCACGGAAATGGGCGAGCTGCAGGAGCGCATCACTTCGACCAAGAAGGGCTCGGTGACGTCGGTGCAAGCCATCTATGTGCCCGCCGATGATTTGACCGATCCTGCTCCGGCCACGACCTTCGCTCACCTGGATGCGACCACGGTACTTTCGCGCCAAATTTCGGAGCTGGGCATTTATCCAGCGGTCGATCCACTGGCTTCGACCTCGCGCATTCTCGATCCGCGCGTCGTCGGCGAGCAGCACTACAACACGGCCCAGGCGGTGAAGCGAGTGTTGCAGAGCTACAAGGACCTGCAGGACATCATCGCGATTCTGGGTATCGACGAGCTTAGCGAGGACCAGAAGCTCACGGTGTCGCGTGCCCGCAAAGTCCAGAAGTTCCTCTCTCAGCCCTTCTATGTGGCCGAACAGTTTACCGGGCTCGAGGGGCGCTACGTCAAGATCGACGACACGGTGCGCAGCTTCCAGGAAATTGTAGACGGCAAACACGACGACATTCCCGAGCAGGCCTTCTACATGAAGGGTGACATCAACGAAGTGCTGGAAGAAGCTGAGAAGATGAAAGCGGCACACGCGTAATCTGCCATGGCTGACACGCTGCACTTGCAAATCGTGACTCCTGACCGGCTCCTCGTGCGTGAGGATTGCGACCAGGTTCAGATACCCGGCAAGAACGGAGAACTGGGTGTTTTGCCGGGACACGCGCCGCTGATTACCGAGTTGCAAATTGGTGAGATCAGTTATCGGATCGGCACAAACACGCAATATCTGGCCGTTGCATGGGGATTTGCCGAGGTCTTGCCGGACAAGGTAACGATCCTTGCTGACGCTGCCGAGCATCCTGAGGACATTGACGTCAAACGCGCCCAGGAGGCGAAGGCCCGGGCCGAGGATGCTCTGCGCCAGGCTGCCGCCGATATTGACTATGACGCGGTGCTTCATGCGCTGCGACGCGCCGAAGTTCGTCTGGCGGTCGCCGCTCGATCCGGGCAGATCGCAGCCGCGCACTGAAGAGTCCCGGTAGTGGGTACCAAAGATAACCTGCGATACGCGGCGCTGAGGCGCCGCACTACCCGTTCAGGGATGCTCCATTCAAGAAAACGCCGCGCCGGAAAGGAAGTCCAGCGCGGCTTTGCCCTTGGGTTCTTTCACGGACTACTGGGAAAGACAAGTTCTTCTTTTGTGTTGAAGTTGAAGTACGCCAGAATCCAGGCTTGACCTGATCGGTAAACAACAAACTTGGCGAAGAGCGGCCCTTTCTCGAAGTCCAGGATCAAATAAACCACCCGCGTTTTGGGCGAAAGCTCTTTGGTGCTTACGATCTCAAACGCCCGATATGTGCCGTAGTAATCTTGAATTTGCCGCAAGACGTTTGCCTGGCTGAGCGCATCCTTACTTCCATCTAGCGCGCTACCCTTAATCCAGGCTCGAACTGCTTCTTCTGGACCACTGCTCTTGTATGCTTCCAAGCCCAAGAGAACAATGGGCGGAAGGCCTTCGCCAGCCCCCATCTCTTTTGGGCTAGAGAACTGCGCACCGGAAACCAACGGCGCAAAGAATAGAGCACAGCAACACAGGAAAAACAAATGCTTAGCCATTTAGCCGCCTTTCGGGGTAAAGTGCCGACGAGTGAGCTTCTTTAAGAACGAAGGCTCAAAAGCGAGTACCGGACATTGCACTGTTTTAATTGCGCCGCGCCGGAAAGGACTTCCAGCGCGGCTTTGTTTGTCTTACGTCAGGCAGAAACCGCTTTCGGTTGCAATACTGCGAAACGAATCGCTTTGGCGAGAAGAATGGTCTCAATGTCACGCAAGGCCTCGAGCACCTTGTCGGTGATCTCACCATCCACCTGCACCACCGCTACCGCCGACGTCTCCGTCCCACTCTGCCTGCGGCCGAGCGAGAAGTTGGCGATGTTGACATTGTGCTGCCCCAGCACAGTTCCGACGCGGCCCACAACGCCGGGCACGTCGAGATTGCGTAGGTAGATGAAGGTACCCTCAAGCGGTGCCTCCACGTCGATGCCATCGATTTCCAGCAACCTTGGTAAGCCGCCGGGCTGAACGCAACCAGCCACCGTGTTTTCCTGCTGACCGGTTTTGAAGGTCATGCGAAGCACGTTGGAGGCAGCGCCTCCTGCATCGCGCGCTTTCTTGCGTTCGGTAATGCGGATGCCCCGCTCCTCGGCGATCGACGCCGCATTCACCAGGTTCGCCCGTTCATGAGCATGGGCGATCTGGTTCAGAGCGCCGGCCACGGCAGCATTGCGGATGAGTGCGGTCTTCCACTCGGCGATTTCGCCGCTGTAGCTTAGGCCCATCTCTTCCACGCCACCCTCGCTCGATTGCGCCAGGAACGCGCCCAGTCGCTCGGCGAGCAGGATGTACGGCAACATCAGCTGGTATTCTTCTTCGCTGATCGAGGGCACGTTGACGGCGTTTTGGATAACGCCCTTCAGCAGGTACTCGCGCACCTGTAGCGCGATCTGCACACCGACGGCCTCTGACGCCTCGTGGGTAGAACCCGCGATGTGCGGAGTCAGGAGGACGTTAGGCAGAGTTGCCAGTGGGGAGTCCTTGAGCGGCTCATGGCTGTAAACATCCAGCCCAGCGCCTCCCAGTTGTCCCGACTGCAGGGCTTCGATGACGGCGGGTTCGTTCAGCAACTCGCCGCGAGCGCAATTGATGAGGCGCACGCCCTTCTTCATCTTGCGAATGGAGTCGGCACTGATCATGCCTTGGGTCTGCGGGGTGAGACCGACATGCAACGTGATGTAGTCGGATTGAGCGAAGACCTCATCGAGCGATCCCAGTGTGATGTTCAATTGCTGTGCCAGACTGGGCGCCACATAGGGATCGTGTGCGACGACTTTCATGCCGAAGGCGATAGCGCGGCGCGAGACTTCAACTCCGACACGGCCCAAACCGACGATGCCCAATGTTTTGCCGCGAAGCTCGGTGCCTTGCAACGTCTTCTTTTCCCATTTGCCGGCATGCATGGTTGAGTCGGCGCGCACGAGGTGACGCGCGAGGGCCAGCATGAGGGCGAAGGTGTGCTCGGCGACCGCGACGGCATTGCCGCCAGGAGTGTTCATCACCACAATGCCGTGTTTGGTGGCAGCGTCGAGATCGACGTTGTCCACGCCCACGCCGGCGCGTCCGATGACGCGCAGCTTGGGGGCCTTTTCCATCATGGCGGCATCGACGAACGTCGCAGAACGGACCAGTATGGCATCCGCTGTGGCGAGCTCTCCCGGTAGCGTTTCTTTGTCTGTGGTTACAACTTTCCAGTCTTTGTGTTCGCCGAAGATGGCGGACGCGGAAGAAGAGATTTTGTCTGCAATGACGATTTTCATACGCTAGCCACCTCGGCGAGTTGGCCGGCAAACACTTCTTGCACGGCGCGCACGCCTGCACCCAGTTCGATGTGATGTGCCGGCGCAACCTTCAACAGCACATGCTCAAGCGCGCCGATGACGCCGATGGCGTCGAGATAGTCATAGTAGCCGAGATGTGCGATGCGGAAGAGTTTGCCCTTCATCTCGCCCTGGCCGTTAGCGACAACCATGGCAAAGCGCTCACGGAACTCTTTCACGATGGCGCTGGAATCAACGCCAGCCGGAGCCAGCACCGCCGTAACGGCGGCCGCAGGACAGGTGGGTGCGAACAGTTCCAGGCCGAGAGCCTTAACGCCGGCGCGGACCATGGCGGCCGAAGTTTCTGCATTGTGGATGAGGGCTTCGCGGCCATCGGCGAGATTGCCATTGCCGCAGCGGCGAATGTAGTCGAGCGCCGCAGCCAGTCCACAGATCAGTGCGACGGCCGGGGTAAAGGCCGACTCGCCCTTAGTCTGCGACTTACGCTCCTTGCGCAAATCGAAATAGAACCGTGGCTGCTTGGCGGTCTCCATCCGCTGCCAGGCGCGCTCGCTCACACAGAGATAGGCGAGTCCGGGCGGGATCATGACAGCCTTCTGCGAGCCGCCGATGAGGATATCGATGCCCCAATCGTCCACCTCGAAATGTGTGGTGCCCAGGCCGGTGATGGCGTCGACTACGAATAGCGTGTCGGTGCCTTTTAGCAGGGCGGCGATGGCCTTCACGTCGTGACGCGCGCCCGTCGAGGTCTCGGTGGCCTGCATATAAAGCACACCCGCTCCCTCAATCTTGGACTTGATTTCGCGCAGATCGAAGGTCTGCCCGTAGGGGACCTCGATCAGTTCGATCTTGCAGGCGAAGGCCTTGGCGAGATCGCGCCAACGTTCGCCGAATTTTCCGGCGGTGAGGACGACAACCTTTTCGCCGGGAGAAGTCAGGTTTGAAACCGCAGCTTCCATGGCGCCGCTGCCGGAAGAAGCGAGAATAAGAACGTCATTTTTGGTGCCGATGAAGGTTTTGAGATCGGCCAATGTACGGGTGAAGATCTCACGGAATTCGGCCGTGCGGTGATGCATGTCCGCGGCGGCAATGGCATTCTGAGCGGCTGGAAGAAGAGGAGTTGGACCCGGAGTAAACAAACGCGTCTTACGAAGCATGGAAGTACCTCTAGAAATTGATTGCCGGCGCGGACGCGCACCGACAACTACAAATATAGGCTTTCGCGGCGGGGCAAGCTACCACACGTGGGTGGTGGCTGTGTGCTCCGAGTCACCAGCCAGTGTGACCCAGTCCACTATAATCATGTACATGAGCTTGACCCAGCAGGTCCAAAAAGACATGGTTGATGCCATGCGCAACAAGCAAGAACTACGGTTGTCAACTCTGCGCATGATGAAGGCGGCGTTGCAGAACAAGCGAATCGACAAACGCGCCGATCTCGATGAAAAAGAAGAGCTGCAAGTCTTCACCACCATGATCAAGCAGCGCAAGGACTCGATCGAGCAGTTTGAGAAGGGCAATCGCCCCGAACTGGCGGCCAGGGAGGCCCAGGAAATTGAAATCATTGAGGGCTACATGCCCAAGGCGGTCGGGGAAGAGGACATCATTGCCACTGTCCGTGCCGTCATCGCCGAGATGGGATCTCCTACAATGAAGGACATGGGTGCGGTGATGAAGAATGCCAAGGCCAAGTTCGGAGACGCGCGCGTGGACGGCAAGCTGCTGAGTGAGGAAGTGAAGAAGCAACTGGGTTAAGAATAGCCAGCACTCAGTAATCAGCATTCAGCAATCCGAACGCCGCGACGCCCCTTACCGTTGACGCTTCTTGTCAGCCGACATCCATGGGCTGAATGCTGACTGCTGATTGCTTCCCCGCCAAATGTTGTAATCTGAAACTGCCCGCATGACCTACCAAAGCACCGTGGAGCAGCTCTACGCGCTGGGACACGAGCTCGCCAGCACGCCGTCGCACAAGTTTGACCTGGCATATGTGCGTGAGATGCTGGAAGCGCTCGGCCATCCCGAGCGCCGTTTTGCCAGCGTGTTGATTGCGGGAACCAACGGCAAAGGCTCGACCGCCGCAATGCTGTCCTCGATGTTGCGCGCAGCCGGATATAAGACCGCGCTTTACACCTCGCCGCACCTGATTCGCATCAACGAGCGCATTCGCGTCAACGGTGAAGCCATCTCCGACGCAGAGTTCGGGGAAATGCACAATCGCGTCGAGCGCACCGCGCAGCAATTGCTGCACTCAGGCAAGTTGCCCTGGCACCCCAGCTTTTTCGAAATGCTGACGGTGATGGCCTTCGAATATTTCGCCAGTATCGGGGTCGAGATTGCGGTGCTCGAAGTCGGCATGGGTGGCCGACTCGATGCCACCAACGTAGTCGAACCGCTGGTCTCGGTTGTCGCCGATATCGCGCTCGATCATCAGAAGTACCTCGGCGATACCATCGCCGAAATCGCCCGCGAGAAAGCAGGCATTATTCGGCAGAATGGCGTTGTGGTCACGCTTCCGCAACATCCCCAGGCCAACGACGTGATTGGCGAAGCCATCCTGGAGAAGAATGCCCGCGGTGTGAGCGCCGTAAAGTACGTGCCGGCGGTGTCGCCTGGGGCTGAGACCTATCTTGAGGGGCGCCCCCTGCCCCAGCCCGGACGCAGCCGTTACCCGCTGGTTGTGATGGGCGAAGAGATTGACGTGGACTCGCCGCTGGCTGGACGCCATCAACTGCGCAACCTGGCCTTGGCGATTGCGACTGCGGAGGAGTTGGCGCAGTTCGGCTTCAAAGTGACGCCGCAAGAAATGGAGCAGGGAATTCGCCAAACCCACTGGCCAGGCCGTTTTCAGGTGCTGCCGCCGTCGGCGGCGACGCATCAACGCGAGATGGTACTCGATGTTGCGCACAATCCGGCTGGGGCTTGGGCTTTACGATCTGCCCTTTCAGAGAATTTTCCCGGCCGCGACCTGACCATGGTCTTTGCCGCCATGAGCGACAAAGCACTGGAGGAGATGGCAGCAATATTGTTCCCAATTTCCGAGCGGGTCATCGTGACCAGAGTTGACAACCCGCGCTCGGCCACCACCAGCGAACTGCTGCAAGCTGCCTCGCGCACAGGAACAGCTCTGTTCCCAGAGGACTCGGTGTCCGCCGCGCTGGCGCGTGCGCGCGAGGTCAGCAGACCGCACGACCTGATTGTGGTGACGGGATCGATCTTTCTGGTTGGGGAAGCGATGTCCGCGATGGGTATTCCGGCATGACGCGATGACAAGCCTTGGACCACAAGTCGAAAGTCGCGAAACGGGCCGGGGCTCGGTGCTGAGCCGTCTGCGTTCGTACTTGTTTTTCACGCCACTGATCTATCTGTACACGGGGGTGATGGGAACGCTATCGCTGCTCTCGTCGCTGTTCGACAGCAAGGGGCGCATGCAGCATTGGTTCGCGCGAACGTGGGCGCGCATGATCCTGAAGACGGCGATGGTTCGCGTACGCGTCGAGGGACTGGACCACATTCGCCCGGGGCAGACTGCCATCTATGCGGCCAATCATCTGTCGGCGCTAGATATTCCAGTGCTCTACGCTTGTCTGCTGGTACAGTTTCGTATCATGGCGAAGAAGGAGCTGTTTCGTTACCCGTTTTTGGGCTGGCATTTGAAGCGGTCCGGACAAATTCCGATTGATGCGGGAGATGCTCGCGCTTCGCTGCGGAGCTTGACCCACGCGAGCGAATCCTTGCGCCACGGCATTCCGCTGGTAGTATTTCCCGAAGGCGGGCGCTCTGCCACCGGACAGCTTCAGGAATTCATGGGTGGCGCGTCCTACGTTGCCATCCGGGCGCAAGCTCCGATTGTGCCCATCGCAATCGTGGGAACCGACGGAGTCTTGCCCATGAACAGCTTCCACGTCTTGCCGGGTGAGGTGGAGATGATCATCGGAGAACCGATTCCTACCACCGGGCTGCGGGTGCGTGACATGGACAAGCTGACCCTGCAGGTACGGGAGGTGATTGCGAAGCTGTACTATTCGCGATCAAAGGCCACACCTTCGCTGCAAGATGGCGAAGCCGAGGCCCAACCGGTATTGGCACCCAACTCAGATCTCCAAAGAAAAGAACCAACATGAAACCGCGCATTGCAATTCCGACACCCAACTCGACGCGGCGACTTTATGTGTTACGCGCGCTGCTGCAATATGAGCGGGCAGTGCGCGCGGCGGGAGGGGAGCCGGTCATCATTGCTGCGACGGCTTCCAACGCGGCGATCGCGCAGGCCGTTAAGGGCTGCGACGGTGTGCTTCTGCCGGGCAGTCCTGCGGACGTTGATCCTGAGAAATATGGCGCACGGCGGCATCCCGAAACTGCAGACGACGATGCCTTTCGTGATAATGCCGATGAGTTGCTCCTTCAAGATGCCTACAACATGCGCAAGCCGGTGTTTGGAATTTGTTACGGGTTGCAATCGCTGAATGTGTGGCGAACCGGCACACTCGACCAGGAATTACCCGGGACCATCAATCACAAGCCGGGGAGCCGCGTCGCCAAGGCGCACCGGGTGCGGCTTGATCCGCAGTCAAAGCTGGCTGCCATCTTGCGCGAAGCCGGCGCTCTGCCCGCCGGCAACGAACTTGTCATGCCGGTAAATTCAAGCCATCATCAAGCGCTGGAAACGCCGGGCGATGGGTTGCGGCTGGTGGCATGGTGCCCCGAGGACGGGGTGAAAGAGGCGGTCGAGGGTACAGCGCCCGATCAATTTGTGTTGGCCGTGCAGTGGCACCCGGAGCGGACCTATGAGAGCGATGCTGGTTCGCGGGCCATCTTCCGCGCCTTTGTCGAGGCTGCTGCCGAGTGGCATAAGAAATTGGCGAACAAGCAGCAGGACTTCGAGTCGGTTAGAAAGAGTTGATTCACCACGGAGACACAGAGGGCACAGAGTTTCAGGAAGTCTTTCACCACGGAGAACACAGAGGGCACGGAACGTCAAAAATTTGCAACCAGAAGCACAAAGAACCAATGGTTCTTGAGTTTTCATTAAAAATGACTTTCAGATTTTCTCTGTTTCCATGCGGTTAAACATTTCTTTTTCTCTCCGTGCACTCCGTGTTCTCCGTGGTGAAGAATTGCTCGCTTCTGTGCCCTTTGTTTCTCCGTGGTGAAACATTTCTTTCCGCGGCGAAAATCGAGTAACCTGATCTCTTATGCTCGATCTAGCCTTCGTACGCGATCATCTGCCCCTTGTCGAAGAGAAACTGCGCCAGCGCGGCATGAATCCAGAACGTCATCCTCAAAGATTTTCACGCTATCGATATAGAGCGGCGCGCCGCCATTACCAAGTCCGAAATGCTTAAGGCCCAGCGCAACAAGGCCACCGAAGAAATTGCCAGGCTCAAGAAGAACAAGCAGGACGCCACGCCGCTGATCAATGAAACCAAAGAGCTGCGCGACAAGATCTCCGAAGCGGAGAAGTCTGCGGAGGCGGCGGATGCGAGACTCCGCGACATCCTGACCGGGATTCCCAATCTGCCTGACGACAGCGTGCCAGTGGGCAAGAGTGAAGCTGACAATGTCGAGGTACGCAGGTGGGGCGCGGCTCCGCAGTTTGACTTCACACCCAAACCGCACTGGGAGCTGGGTGAGGAGCTTGGCGTACTCGACCTGGAGCGGGCGGCCAAGCTTACGGGAGCCCGCTTTGCAGTGTATTGGGACATGGGCGCAAAGCTGGAGCGGGCTCTGATGAACTTCATGCTCGACCTGCACACGCGCGAACATGGTTATACCGAAGTGCTGCCGCCTTTCATGGTGAACGCCGACTCGATGTACGGTACCGGTCAGTTGCCGAAGTTCGAAGCGGATTTGTTCAAGGTTCCGAACGGCGATAAGAACCTGTATTTGATTCCCACTGCCGAAGTTCCGCTGACCAATCTCTATCGTGACGAAACGCTCGACGGTGCGCGCCTGCCGATTTCGCTGGTGGCGTACACGCCGTGCTTTCGCAGCGAGGCAGGATCGTACGGCAAGGATGTTCGCGGCATCATCCGCCAGCACCAATTTCAAAAGGTTGAGCTGGTGAAGTTCACCAGGCCCGAGCAGTCATGGGAGGAGCACCAAAAGCTGACTCGCAATGCGGAGACGGTTTTGCAAAAACTGGGTCTGCACTATCGCGTGATGAACCTCTCCACCGCAGACCTGGGAGCGTCGTCGGCCAAGACATACGACCTGGAAGTCTGGCTTCCCGGTCAGCAAGTGTTTCGCGAGATTTCCTCTTGCTCAAACTTCCTGGACTACCAGGCGCGGCGCGCGAACATCCGCTATCGTCCCGAAGGCGGCAAGAAAACGGAGTTGGTACACACGCTTAATGGCAGCGGACTAGCGATCGGACGGACCTGGGTTGCGGTCGTCGAGAACTATCAGCAGGCCGACGGCAGCGTGCTCATTCCTGAAGTGCTGCGACCGTATATCGGCAGCGATCGCATCACAGCAAAGGAATTCTAGCAGGCCAGCAACCGCAAAGCGGCGGGATGACATCCGTCCGGCGCATATTACGCGCGAAAGAGTCCCAGCAGAAACAAAGCTCCAGCCGCGATGGGAAGCCAGGCCTTCAGTTCGCGCAGCCATCGTCCGAGCAGGTCAATCCCTTCCGTGTACGGCCATGGATCCACCAAACTCGTCGTGGCATCCCACTCCCTTTGCCAGCGCTTGGAATCGGCGTCCGCATAGTCGATCCTGCGACGAAGCAACTCGCTCATCCACTTGGTTCCGAGCAAGCCAAGCCCCAGGCTGATGATCACAAGCCCCAGTGAACTCTTGGCCCAGGGATTGTTCAATATCGCCTTGACGGAACCGAATGCCGCCCAATTCGCGCCAATCAGCCCCAGGGTGAGTTGAAAGCTGCTGTCTGTAAGCCTCGTAGTCCAAGCCTGGTAGTCGTCCCTTAAGGACTTCTCCGCCTCCCCCGGACTGCTATAGAGGCCGGTTTCCGGCTCGACCTTGGAAGCACCTACAGCGGGTGGCGGATTCGACGACATCCTACCGTCCTGGGCCCGGCCCTTTCTTCTTGCTGGCTTTCTTCTTCTTCGTTGCCATGTTCTTCCTCCTGACAGTTTCTAAAGTAACTCGCGAAAGACCGCAGCGCAGCCCATCTGCGAGAACCGGAGCAAGTATTTACCACTATTCTCCCCGCCGCGCAAGGGTAAAACTAACGGCAATACAGATAAGACTCTGCTCGATGAGGAAGGGTGACATTGCCTGAAGGCCCCGCACATCCAACGTGAGCAAAGTGGGTCGAAGGCGCCGCTCTGCCAATGTTTGAACGGCCCAAACTGACCTAACCGGCTATTTTGATTAGGCAGGTTATACTAGAGGCAGTGCACACCGGCAAGCAACAGTCCGGATACCAATTCGATCTGAGCGGCGGAGCGCTTTCGCTTGATTTCGCCAACACCGTAAGCCACCGCCACATTCCGCAACGGCGCGCAGAACACCTCGGTAGCTACTCGGACTTGGTGACGTTTGCGGACCAGTCGAAACTGCTATCGCCGAAACTGGCAGCCAGCCTGCGCTCTCGCGCCAGCCGCGATCATGCCGCAGCGCGAAGTGGATTCCGCAAATCCATCGACTTCCGGGAAGTCCTTTATCGCGCGTTCGCTGCCATCGCCGCGGGAAAGCATGCCCGTCCGGCAGATGTTCAGCAGATCAACGATTTTGCGCTGGAGGCCCTGCAGCACCGCAAACTGACGCGGACAAATGGCGATTATCGCTGGGAATGGCAAGCCAACGGAGACGATCTTCTGGATCGCATCCTCTGGCCTATCGCACAGTCTGCGGCCGAGCTTCTTACGTCGCTGGAGCGCGCCGCCATTCGCGAGTGCCGAGCTCCAGATTGCGAGTGGCTCTTCCTGGACCAGAGTCGCAATCGCAGCCGCCGCTGGTGCGACATGAAGTCATGCGGCAATCGCCAGAAAGCCCGGCGCCACTATGAGCGTGCCCACGGATAGGGAAGCTCTGATAGAGATCCTCAGGGGCTAAAGCCCGATTCTTCTTATCGGGCATTTACGGACGGCCTGAAGGCCGTCCCCTTCAAAGAACCAGACTTGATCAGACCTTCCCTAGTTATTCCGCACGCGATTGCGGCGTAACCATCAGCTTCAACAATTCCGTTCCGCGTACGACTTCGATTTCGTACGCTATCCCGTCACGCTCGCCAGTCAACATACGATGCAGATCATCAACTCCGGCGATCGCCTTTCCCGCAAAGCGGACCAGCACATCGCGCTCTCGCAGTCCCGCGCGCTGCGCCGGAGAGCCGTGCACTACCTCGAGGACCAGCAACCCGCTCTCAAAGGGAAGGTCGTAGTAACGCACCAGACGGCGATGCAGGGCGACTCCTTGTCCAGTCACGCCAATGTAGCTGCGTCGAATCCGTCCATCGCGAATCAATCGCGAAGCGACAAACTCCGCCGTGTCCGCGCCAATCGCGAAGCAGATGCCCTGGGCGCCCACTATGGTCGCGGTGTTGACGCCGATCACCTGCCCTTGGGAATCCACCAGCGGCCCGCCCGAGTTGCCGGGATTCAGCGCTGCGTCCGTCTGAATTACGCCGTCAATCAAGCGTCCTGAGCGCGAGCGCATGGCGCGGTCCAGCGCGCTAACTACACCTGCTGTGACGGTGTGTTGGAAACCCAGCGGGTTGCCAATGGCGATCACCGGTTGTCCCACGGTCAGCCGGCGTGAGCTGCCGAGAGCTACCGACGTTACCCCACTACCGCCGCGTATCACGGCGAGGTCCGTATCCGGATCGTCGCCGACCAGTTCGGCAGGAAAGCGCTCGCCGCTTGCGGTGGAGACGACGAGCTCCGTGGCGCCATGCACGACATGACTGTTGGTGAGAATGAATCCATCAGGAGTAAAGATAAAACCCGAGCCGGAGCCGCCGCGCCCGCGCTCCTGCCGCACCTGAATGTGAACCACCGAGGGCCCGACGCGCTGCACCGCGCCGACGACCGCCCGCGAGTAAGCATCGAGCCGGCCAAGGTCGGGATGCGGCGGGAAGTCACCTTGCGGGGCGAGCGGGGCGGTAGGAATGTCTTGTGCAAGCCAATCAATGGAAGCCATGGCATGTGGATGCTGGTGAGCAGCGGTTCGATTCCAGGCAGGATGTCACCTTCACAACCCGATATTACTGGTTAATGGGATATTAGATTAATCCAAGATTGAGAATGGACAAGGCGACCGTATGCGAACAAAATGTCGATTCTTTGAGCAGATCGTGGTGGGCGTACCGCACGTTGCTCTTCGCCATCAGCCCGTTTCCCAGCTCGGTGGTCGACGCCTCTACACATCTTCGGGAACGAATGACCTTGGAAGCGAGACCGTCTTGCATTTATTTATTCCTCGGACTGTCCGGCAACACAACGACGTGAGGATAGCGCCCGATCTGATATTTATTTTTCGTGACCCAATTCTCAAAGCAGGGTGCAGACAAACTGGAGCAGGACCTGAAGTCTGATCCAAATAGCTTTGCCATGACCGGATTGAGCTATTGGCGTTTTACAGTCTCAAGTATTGAACTGGGGATCGCGACTCTTACACTTCCCCCGAACACGCACTGCATCACCGTCGCTGAGAGCGAACCGGATGATCCTGTGGGTTATAGCGCACCGAACCCTCATCCGACTTTTGCGGCTGACTACGCAGCTGTACTTGCCGCGATGCAGACGGCCATGATCACCGAGGGACTTACAACCTTTTTCGCTCGCGAAAATTAGTCATCGGTTGCAACAGGTGGGACGACAGGGACAACGCATGACTGTCGTGGACAGGCCATTACACCGCAATTCTGTATAACGCACGAGTCGGTTGTTTCTGCATGGGTTGACGTTACTGGCAACTAATCGCTAAGCAGTTAATGTAACGGCTTGCGCGATCACCCCCTACCAACTATCTATGGCCTCATCCCCTGGCCAAGCCCACTCCTTCGAGAGATGCGAGGCATTCCTTCGACTCCCGAAGCAAATGTACGATGCAAATATGCTCGTGCCAAGCACGCTGGCCAAAGGTAAACGATTGCATCGAAATGACGGCTAACGTCTCAATGGCACCCGCGATGATATTCGCCAGCCGGTTCGCCCTAAACGAAGCAGTCGAGACGCCAGAATCATGGCGATGGGTATTTCCATCAAGACCGCTGAACCCAGCAGAGCCCATTGTGGGAGATGTGGGGCTGGATCTTGCGAGCCAACAATATCGAACGGGCAAGCACGGCCGCCTACTAGTCCAAAAAAGCGATTATCCTGCTGAGACAACCGCTCCTTTGAGTATGCTGACAAAAATGCCGACGGCAATTCATGAGACGCGTAATACTCCCGCTCGGCACGGATTGCTCTCTACGACAAGGATGGTTCTCCGTAGCGATTGCCATCGGAGTACCTGTCCGCGGCGCTGGTGAGGGCAACTTGGCCGCCAAGATAAAAGCTCGCACTCCCCATCTGGACACGTTTGGGCCGAACATGATGCTGGCGAAAGAGCTGCCTGAAAAAAGCGAGCGCAAGTCAGTGTTGGACGTATTTTGATCTATGTGGCAAGTTTTGGGCGGATGACGACAAAAAATCCCAGATCAATGGCGCTCAGCGGTGACCTCAGGGGAGCGATCCTAACTTCGCAGCCAATCTTCGCTATTGACGATTGCTGACACCAGTCCAGAAAACCTAGGCGATGTTCCGAATCGGATAACTGTCGTAATCAGGCCATTTCGCAAGTAACCAACGGGAAGATCGGCGAGGTATTAGGGAGGCGGCTGGGACGCGGCCTCGCCTATTGCGCCTTCTTCTGCAGTTCGAGGCAGCGCTCGTGGAGTTTGGCGTCGTGGGTCAGGCCATCGGCGATGGTGCACTCGTCCGCCGCGGCTTTGGGGTCCGAATCTTTTAGCAGGTTGGTCAGCATGAGATGCGGGGTGGGCCAATCGGGCGAGAGCCTTGCCGCTTCTCGCAGCTCCGCCACGGCGTTGGGCATGTCGTGTTTTTTCTGATAAACGATCGAAAGATTGAAGTGAATGTTGGCATTCTTTGGTTGCAGCTTTATCGCCTCTTTATATTCGGCGATAGCTTCATCCGGTTTGCCGGAATCGTCGAGTACGCTGGCCAGATTCATGCGGGTCTGAGCGTTCTTCGGCTCGATCTCCAAGGCAGCCCGATATTGCTGGGTCGCGCCTGCGAAATCCCGTCGCGCATAGAGCAGGTTGGCCAGGTTATTGTGCGCCGAAGCCATTTTAGGGTCCAGCCGCACCGCCTCCCGGTATTCGATGGCAGCGTTGACGACGTTGCCATTGTGCTTCAATGCGAGGCCAAGGTTGTTGTGGGCTTCGGCATCGTTGGGCTTCAGTCGCACAGTTATCTTGAACTCGGTTATCGCATCCGCATACCCTTTGCGCTCGACGTATAAACGCCCGAGGTTATAGTGGGCGGCAGTGTAATCGGGAAATTCCTTGATCGCGGTTTTGTATTCGTCGATGGCATTCTGCGTATCGCCCTCTTTTTCGAACGCGACCGCCGCGTGGAAATGCCGTTCCGCACTGGCGGGGATGAACACCTTCTCCTGGGCAGGCGGCTGCGCGGGCTGCGGCACCGGCGGAGTGGCTTTGTCTTGCGCAGGCGGCTTCTCGGGCGCGGGCGCCGGCGGAACGGGCTTGTCTTGCGCGGAGGCAAAACTGCAAATCAGGAGCGCAAAGAGCAGGGTAGTCAACCCGTGGGCACGCTTAAATTTCTTGCGTCCATAGGGGTCCTTCGACTCGCTACGCTCGCTCAGGATGACACCTCGATATTTCCCATGAATAATCCAGCTGCTGGCACGTTGTGAGCATAACAAATGGGCGGCGGATTTGTTGGAGCTTCAGCCGAGAGCTTTGATCTGGCGATAATTCGTGGGAGGCTCAGCCGAGCGCGGCTTTGACCTCGGCGATTGTCTTGTTCTTCCACAGTCGGGCGTGGAGATCGAGAGCGCAGAAGGTCCGACTCACCATGCGGTCAAGATACAGGGTCCCATCCAGGTGATCGATTTCGTGTTGCAGAATCCGGGCGTACCATCCGGCAGCCTCAATCATCCGTGGCGCTCCAGTCTCATCCAGGCACTCCACTCGCACCTCACTCGAGCGCGGCACAATCGCGGTAAAGCCGGGCACGCTTAGGCATCCCTCGAAGAACTCGGCATGGTTTGAGGATTGCTGGTGCATCACTGGATTGATGATGACCTGAAAAGGGACCGGCTGGCGCTGGCGCTCGCGCTCGGACGGCGCCGTCACACCAGCGAAGTATTCCTGCTTGTCTTCGATGACGGCCAGTTGCAGCGGGAGCCCCACCTGTGGCGCGGCCAGGCCAACGCCAGGAGCGTCGTTCATGGTCTCGCGCATGTGCTGGATGAGCTGCTGAATTTCGGAGCTGCGAATTTCTTCGACGCTCAGAGGTCTCGCTCGCTGTCGCAACACTCCTTCACCAACGCTCACGATCTTGAGGCGCATGCTTTCTCAATTGTCCAAGGATTCTGCTACTAGTTTACCGTGACCGTGACCGTCACGCTGTGACCGAGGCTGCCGCTGGTTCCCTCTACTGTCACCGAGCCACTCTGGGCTCCCGAGAGACTGGCTTGTTGGCTGCTACCGCCGCCACCACAAGAAATGGTGGCCATCAGAGTCACGATCAACGCCAGCGTGAACATCGCACTCCAGCGGTTGCTTCGCTTGCGCCGCGATCGAGTGGGTTTGGCACGCGTAAGCAAAAGACCGACGGCAAACATCAAGCCTGTTTCCATCCAGCCGGCGGGATGGCGGAAGACCGGATTGTGCCGCAGCATTCCAGCGAATGGGCTGGCAGTGATAGTCAAAGTTGCTGTTCCACCGGGAGTGACGCTGTTCGGACTCACCGAACAAGTCGTTGATATCAGCTCGGATGATACGTCGCACGAAAGGGACACGGTCTGGGAGTACCCGGCCAACCCGATGACGGTGACTATGTCGGTCACCGGGGCTCCCCGGGTGACGCTCAGGACTTGGTTCTGCAGCGAAATCGCGAAGTCCGGATTTGTAGGCCCGTTCCACACGGCCACCAGCGCCCCAGCGTCTACCGATCCCAGGCCGGTTGTCAGGTCGTAGCCGGGTCCCGCGGTGTAGCCAATCATGCCGCTGGGAGGACAATCCTTCGACCCCGCTGCACAGGGCACCATGTTGTCACCGGTGGTGATGTCATGGAAGGCGTTGGGAGCGCTGGCCGCCAGCGAGTAAATGAATTGATTGACGTTGCCCTGGGGATCGTTGGTGTTTTGCACGATCAGCGTCAAGATGCCGGCAAAGGTGGGGACAGCCACCGATGTCCCTCCGATCACGGTCAAGGTCTGGTCGGATTTCCGGTAGCCGTTGACGCAACTGCTTTGCGAGCAGAAAAGATAGCCATCGTGATCGGCCGAAGAACTCAATGCCAGATCTGGCACATCGCGATGGCCGTCGGGGGGAACGCCGACCCCCGTCTGCCATGAAGGCTTGGGAAAAAGTTTGCTGACGCCCCCGCCACTCGCCGCCAGGAAATCGTTGATTACTGTGTCGTTCCACACCATCTCCGGGATGTAGGAAAGGGCTGACCCGTTATTGCCATTATTGGTGGCGCTCCAGTATTGCGTTCCGCCGGTGTCATCGCCTTCGCTGAATTCGGTGCCTCCCATCCCGGTAACCGTCGGCAGGCTGGCCGGGATGTCCACGGCATAACCATGGGTGGCAATCTTCACCGGGTTCTTGGGATCGGTGGTGTAATCGCAATCGGCTGGGCCGCTATCTCCCGACGACGCGATGATGGTCTGTCCTTGAGCATTGGCCTCCTGGGTCACCGTGGTCAGGGTGTTGACCTCAGAACCACTGAGATCAGCTTCGCAAAGTCCATAGCTGACGCTGATAACCGGCGCCAGGTTCTGGTCGATCGCGTATGGCATCGCGTTAAACAGGGCATTCTGCGAATTTACATAGATCAGGCCGGCATCTTTTGCGACCGCACCTGACCACTCCACATCCAGGTTGGCCTCGTCTACATCGTTGGCGACGATTCCCGGGTCCCGGTCGCCTGGGACAAGGACCACTTGCAGATTTACCGGTGGAAGGTGCGAGACATTGCGGAAGGTTACGACGTCGTATTGATTGCCATGATTGGTATCCATGGATAGGTCGGACTGTCCTACGATGGCAATGCTTTGGCCGGTGCCCGTGGTCCCGCTGCTATACAGTCCCTGGATGTCGTAAATGGTGGCGAAGTCGTCGGGCGCCAGAAAATGTTTTCCCGAGATCTCCGAGGTGAAATGGGGATGCACGACGATACCTCGCGGCCTGGGACGAAAATCATTCAGGCCGGTAATTGCCTGGACAACTCCACGGAAATCGACGGGCAGCGATGGCTCGGTTGCGTTCGCATAATGCGTGTTGTTGTTGACTACATACTGATGAATCGGCGTGCGAAAAGCCGTTTCCACTTGAGTAGCCGAGCCGTTGAAAGCGATCCACATGCGGCTGCGTGCCACAGTGACATTGCTGAACCCTTGCTCGCGCAGCCACGTCGCCGCGCGCAGGATGTCGACGGCGCTCATGCCGAAGCGATCTGCATACTGCTCGGGGGTGAGCCATTTGTGATAGTTCGCGGACGTGCGGTCCTGTTGTTGCTCGAGCAGAATGTTCAGGCTGCTTAGCTGCGCGGGAGTCAGACTGAAGATCAGTCTCATGCCTTGAATGGGCAACTTGGGATCCACTTTGCCGCGATCAAAGGCGGAATGCGCAATCGGCATGACGCCGCCTCGCAGACGCCATACATTGGTGTTGTCGATGGTTTTCGGAATTCGGTCAGCGTGAGCGGGTGGCGGCGAGAACATTGCCAAACCAGCAAACAAGAGCAAAACTGACATCCGTAGGTACAGCATTGGAGCCATTCTGAGTCAGGAGGTTATTGCGCTCAGTGCATATTACCCGAAAGCGAAGCGCCGATGCGACGAGAAAGGTGAGACCTTAGCCCGTATTGCTGCATCCATTTCGTGACTAAGGTTTTCGGCTGACGCCAGCGAGCAACTCTGGTACTCTCGCCCAAACGGAGCAGCCTAAAGCGCCCAACGCAACGCGAAACAGGGAAGGTGACTGGCCTGAAAAAGAAAGCAATTCGCCCACCCAAGAGTCGCGACCAACACGAACTGGTTATTGTCTCCGGTATGAGCGGGGCCGGGAAGGGTTCGGCCCTGAAAACATTCGAGGACCTTGGCTTCTACTGTGTGGACAACCTCCCGGTTGGACTGATCTCCAATTTTGCCGAACTGGTGCTGGATTCGTTGGAGATCCAACGCGCCGCGCTCGTGGTGGACATTCGCGAAGGGGCGCGCCTCGACAAGTTGCCGCAGATTCTTGCCTCCTTGCGACGGCTGCTCAAGACTACAGTGGTCTTTCTGGAAGCCGACACCGATTCCCTGATTCGGCGTTATAGCGAGACGCGGCGTCCTCACCCGCTGGGGCGCGACGCGTCCGTCAGGTCATCGCTGACTGCAGAACGCCGCCGCCTGCAACCGTTGCGCGCGCTCGCCGATGTGGTCGTGGACACTACCCGGTTTAATGTCCATGAATTGCGCGCCCAGCTTATCGAGCGTTTTCAGGGCGGAAATAGCGACCGGAACCTGCTGATTTCCTGTGTTAGCTTTGGCTATCGCGAGGGGGTCCCGGAAGATGCTGACCTCGTATTCGACGTGCGCTTCCTGCCCAATCCGCACTTCATTCCCAAATTCCGCCCTCTCACTGGGAAACATCCGGAGGTGGCCAAGTACATTCGCTCGTTTCCGCAAACCCGAGAGTTCATCAAACGCATCTCCGAGTTGCTCATCTATCTGATCCCGCATTATATTCGCGAAGGCAAAAGCTATCTGACCATCGCCTTCGGTTGCACCGGTGGCAAGCATCGCTCGGTGATGATCGCCGAGGACGTGAAGAAGCGCCTGTCGAAGGCCGGATACAACATTAAAGTCGCACACCGTGACGCGGAGAGAAGCTAACCCGTGCCGGTGAGACCGATCCACGGTTCGTTGCTACCGTCGCCCGAGTAATCTGCATTTGGGATTACACATTGCTGTTGTTTGGCATCTGAATATCAATCACTGTTGTCGAAAGGAAATGCCGTGGCTGATGAGAACAAGAAGTGCGGTTATACGCAGTGCCGGTGTGTAGTTTCAGGGAATGACAAGTATTGCAGCGATTACTGCCGTGACGCACAAAGTGAAAAGGAAATCGAAATCCAGTGCGACTGCAAGCACCCTGCTTGCGCTCTCGACTGACAGAGGTCCCGCCGAATTCTCGCTTCGCCCCCGCAAGCACAAACCCGGTGCTTGCCAGAGAACCTGTTTGCCCAGGTCGGGTGGAAATAACAGGCTCAGCAGGAAAGGACAACTCCGCATAGCCAGTCGCATACCCCCCTGCCTCGCCACGCGCGCTCTGTCGCGGTACCATGGCATTGCAATCAAATGCGACGGAGGATGTCATGATGCCTGCACTTGCAGAGTTGGAACCCAAGTCAGTCTGGAAGCACTTCAACGCGCTTGCCGCCATCCCGCGGGCCTCGACCAAAGAGGCTGCTGCGCGCCAATATGTTTTGGCTCAGGCCTCCCGCCTGGGCCTCGAGGTCGTTCAGGACAAGGCCGGCAATATTGTCGTCCGCAAGCCCGCACACAAGGGGCGGGAGGGCGCCACGAAGGCGCTGTTGCAAGGCCACCTCGACATGGTTTGCGAGAAGAACGAGGGCACGGCCCACAACTTTGACACCGACCCCATTAAGGTCGTGCGCGATGGCGACTGGCTGAAGGCCGACGGAACCACTCTGGGATCGGACAATGGAGTAGGTGTGGCAGCGGCGCTGGCGGTAATGGAGAGCACCGACATTGCTCACGGCCCGCTGGAGTTCGTTTTTACTATCGACGAAGAAACGGGTCTCACAGGCGCTGCGGAATTTCAGGGCGGAGTACTCAAGTCCAGTTATTTTCTGAACCTGGACAACGAAGAGAAAGGCACGTTGTGCATCGGCTGCTCCGGAGGAATGACCACGACGGCCCGCCGCCAAGTCACGCTTCGGCCGGCGAGCCCTGGTGCTGGTTGGCGCATCAAGGTGTTTGGCCTGAAAGGCGGCCACTCCGGTGTGGATATCCATCAGGGGCGGGGCAATGCATTGCGGATTCTGGGCAGCGTGTTGCAGAAGGCGCTCGAGGGTCTCCCGGTTGAAGTCGCCGACATAAAAGGGGGAAGCGCGCAAAATGCAATTCCTCGCGAGGCATCGTCGATTGTCGTGATGGACGCGTCGCGAGAGAAGGACCTGAAGTCGCTGGTTGCCACAACCGAAGCCGAATACAAGGCCGACCTTGGCAGCTTTGATCCCGATTTGAAGATTACCGTCGAGAAAGCCGAACGGCCGGAAAAGGTATTCGACCCGGCTGACGCAAAGCAAACCGTCGGGTTGCTGGTGACCATGCCTCACGGAGTTCTAGCGATGAGTCCCGACGTTCCCGGACTGGTGCAGAACTCGACCAACCTGGCGATCATCGCCACCAAGGGCGACGTGGTCGAGATCGTTAGCAGCCAGCGCAGTGCGATCGAGAGCAGCAAGCAGGCTGCCGCGCGCATGGTTGCCACCTCGTGTCGCCTGGCGGGATTCGACATCGAGCATCGCGGCAGCTATCCCGGCTGGAAGCCCGAACCCACCAGCGAGATCGTGCGTAAGCTTCAGGGGGTGCACCAAGAACTCTTCGGTGAGCCCGCTAAACTGATCGCCATGCACGCCGGCCTGGAGTGCGGCGTGATCGGCGAGAAGTATCCCGGCATGCAGATGGTGTCGTTTGGGCCAACCATCGTCGATCCCCACAGCCCCAACGAGCGCGTGCAGATCTCTTCGGTCGAGAGCTTTTGGAAATACCTGAAGGCGGTGCTGGAGCGGATTTGAGCTGGCTCCTGGCGGGTGAAGACTGTGCCAACACTCGCGAAGAGCGGGCGCCAATGGGTACTGTACTGCCTGGCGAACTTTCGATCGGATATTGGAACCTACTTCAGCTTTGCATACTCCGCTTTGGCGGCTTGGAGGATAGGTATATCGGGGTCAGCGTCTTTCCACAGTGCGAAGAAATCCTGATATGACTTCCGAGCGGCTTCCTTGTCGCCCATCATCGCCCGGGCACGCCCCAGTTGTAGATGTGCGAGGGCCCCAGTGATGAAGTTATAGACAATGCCAGGGTGGTCGATGACCTTTTGAAACTCGGTAGCCGCCAATTGTCCCTGGCCCGCCTTCAGGTAGGCTTCGCCGCGAATATAGGCAGGATAAAGATTTCCCAAGAAAATGACACCGACCGAGGGGCCACCCAACTCGTAGGGAACGGTAACTTCCAAAATCTCAACTGCCTGAGCCGGATTGTTCTTTCCAATCTGGATCGCCGCCCTGATCGTTGGAAGTGAGTAGTTCTGCATTATCGTATCCAGCGGCGACTCCTGGCTCAGCTTGTCCGCCAGCTTGGATGCATGGGCCGCATCGCCTGCGCGCGCCAGGGCCAGTGCCACCTTAACCCTCACGTCCTGCGCGTTGCTCAGTGCAAGCGCCTCCATCGCCATCCTCAGACCCAGGGCTGTATTGCCTGCCTCGGCCTCCCGCAAAGCCTCATTCGCCCTCCATTCGGCTGCTCTTTCCGGAATTTCAGCGTGCTTTGCCGATTGAACGGCTTCCTGTGAAAGCTGGCGTGCCTTGGCGAGGTGGCCATAGTACGCCTCCGTATCGGACTGGGCTGAGAGGAGGGAATCTTCTACGTTCGGCTTGCCCACGGCCCAGGCCAACTGCTCCTGCATGCGCTGCTTGTCGCCCCGAAGAAAGGCCAGCTCGTATCTCACCTCGTGGAAGAAAGGACTGTCACCCTGCTGGCGCGCTTTTTCGACGAGAGCTTGGGCGTCATCCAGTCGATTCAGGCAAATGTAAACCCCTATCAGGTTGTAGTCGGAATGATCTGAGGACAACCGGACTCTTTCGTTTATTTCGAATTCAGCTTTCTCATAGCTACCGAGCACAGCATAGATGACACTTAAAATGGCGTGCGGTATAGGATCTTCAGGGTAAGTTTGGATCCATTCCGAATAGGTTTCGATCGCCTTTTCTTTCTGGCCAGTCACAAAACCGTAATGGTACCCCTCGATTCGCAAACGCTCTCGCTGGCTGACCCGGTCACGCAACTCGTATGCTTTGTTAAAGTTCTCAATCGCCAATCTGATCTGGCCGAGATTGTAGTAAGTAACTCCTAAGGACGCATAGGCTCGAGCAAAATTTGGATCCAGATCCAGGGCGCGCTTAAGAAGGGGGATCGCTCTGCCGCCCTGCGTTTGCACCGTCTCAGCTTGGGTGTATGCCTGCAAGGCTTCCAATGAAGAGGTTGTAGCTTCCTCCAGGGGGGTATTGAACTTTTCGACCTGGGGCCGCGACTCGCCCAGCCGTTTGCGCAACTGGTTTCCGGTTTCCCCGAGTACCCTGATCACCTGGGTACGATTTTCCGCCTCTGCTTCGGCGCTGGCGATCGAATCTCCGGTCTGACAGTTCATTGCCTTCAGGGTAATCAAGTAGTGATCTCCGATGGCGGCGATCGAGCCTTCTATCAGCGACTTACTGTTGTTGCGCAGGCAGACCTCCTCTGCCACACTTTTTGTCATTCGTTCGTTCGCTGGGCGGTTCATCAGCTTCAGGGTTTCTGTCACCTTGCGATCGGAGAGGACATTGAGAAACGGCGACTGTTCCAATTGAACGCCCAGCGCCTGTTTCAAGCTACCGTCGAACACCGCGTCGCCAGTGGTGTTGACGAAGTCGGCGAGCACGATTGTGTCCTTGTCCGTCAACGGGGGTTTCCAGGGCCAGTAATGATGCCAGTAAAGGTAGAGACCTCCCGCAAGCATGGCGACCACGACAACCGCGGCGGTAGCCCATCGCTTCCAACGGCTGAGCAAGGGATGCTCGCTGTCACGCTTGACATGTTCCAGGCCGGAGCGGACGTCGGCGGCTTTCTGGTAGCGAAGGTCGCGGTCCTTCTGCAGACACTTCTGAATGACGTTTTGCAACTCGTCCGGCAGTTCTGAATTGATCTCGGCAGGAGGCGTAGGCGATTGATTCAGGATGGCATCTTGCAACGCCGCCGCGTTGTCGCAGGTGAATGCGCGCCGTCCGGTCGCCATTTCATACAAAATCAAGCCAAAGGAAAACAGGTCGGTACGCGCGTCCAACGGCTGCCCTCGCACCTGTTCCGGCGACATGTATGCGGCAGTTCCAAGCGCTGTGCCAGCGCGGCTGATGTTCAAGGCGTCCGGACCTGCCAGGGCCGGCAAGGGCCTTGCGGCTTCGCTATCAGGTCCTTTTCGAGTCGTTTGCTCTCCACCAGGCTGGAGCAGTTTTGCCAACCCGAAATCAAGAATCTTGGCAACCCCCTTGGTGGTGATGAAAATGTTGGCCGGCTTGATGTCGCGGTGAACGATGCCTTGCTCATGCGCAGCTTCCAGTCCGTTAGCGACTTGGATCGCGATATCCAGTAACCGGCCGAGAGCGGCGTGAGCTGCCGAAGCCGTGTCCTTCAATGTGCCCGAGGCCAGGCAGTCACGCAAGGTTTGCCCTTGCAGCAACTGCATTACGATGAACGGCCGACCTTCGTGCTCTCCGAATTCGTAGATGGGACAAATGTTGGGATGGTCAAGAGACGAAGCCGCGCGGGCCTCCCGCTCGAACCGTTCCAGCGCCTGGGGATGGTTGGCGACCTCTTCCGGCAGAAATTTCAGGGCCACGGCACGGCCCAGCTTCAAATCCTCGGCCTTGTACACCACCCCCATCCCACCGCCGCCCACCACTTCCAACACCCGATAATGAGAAACCGTCTTGCCGCTAAGGCCGGCCGGCTCGAGCTGTGGCTGCACCCCGGTCCCATCTTGGCTGTTCCAGACGGGCCCAGTCCGTGTGGTATCCCCAGCACTGGAATCCAATCGCTCGACCGGCATCATCAGCCGGTAGCCGCGGCGAGCGACAGTCTCGATGTACTTGGGATTATCCGCAGAATCGCCGAGGGCGACGCGAAGCTTCTTTATGGCGGCATTGATGCTGTGGTCGAACTCTACCACCGTGTCGTTCGGCCAAAGCTGTCTCTGGATTTCTTCGCGAGTGGCAATTGCCCCGGCCTGCTCGATGAGGATTCGCAGGATCTGGAGGGGCTGCTCCTGCAGCACAACTCTTCTGCCCGATTTCAGCAGTTCTCCTGACTTCAGATCGAGTTCGAAGGCGCCGAATCGAAGGCGAAGTGGCAGTGTGTTCTTCATCGAGCTGTAACAGTTGTCGCGAAGTTTACACCGCGACATCCGCAGTTCCAAGCGAAGTTTGCGGTTTCCCGGAAAATTCAGTCAGTCGACTGAGAAAATGTCCGAGTCGAAGCGTGGAGCTAAGTGGATATGGAATTAATCGTTTATCACGATCACCGTCAGATCATCTCCAGATCACCTACAAATCACCGCTGGTGCATTGTCAGTGCCAGCGAACCGGCGCATGGTGGCGACAGAGAGCGGAAAACGAGCGCGACTGGCCGTCGGCTCTGCTGCTCTCTATCGGGGACGCATCCGGGGACGGGAAAACCATCCCGTCTCCGGATGGTGATACAAGCCCCAAGATTGAATCGGGGACAGCGGAACGAAGTGCACACCTAAATGAGAGGAGAATTCCCATGACCGACAAGCGAAAACTATACCGCGCCACAGAAACCCTGTTCCGCGCGTTTCACTACCTGCAACCCAGGATGCGCGGTGGAGCGCTGGCTCCGCCGCAAGCAATGAATGCCGAGGCGCTGGCGGGGTGCATTTTGCACTGCTGCATGTCGCGGCTGGTTAGGGAGTTGCAGGAACAAGTCAGTCCGGGTCCGATGGGCCGAATGCTAGAGGTTGACAGCCCATCGAGTGCGGGATGAGCCCGTTGATCGCGCAGAGATTTTGGGAAGGGAGTCCCTCTATGCGAACACAAGTAGTTACAACCACAACCGGCGCCGCTCAGCAAGACAGGCGGGGAAGCCCGCCCACCTTGCCGATTGATCAGGCGCTTGCAGTTTAGTTCGTCATCAAGATGTAGTTGCTGTACACGTATCCGTTGTTGACCACCCGCACGCGAAACGGCCCAGTCCAGCGCGGAACAAATTCCACGAGGCAGTTCGAGCTCGGGCTGGTGTCCCTTACGATCTCGTGGCCGTTCTGGTCGTACACATAGAGGTCGAGGTCGGTATCGCCATCACCGACTACGCCAATCCGCGCCACCTGGCCACCGTAGAAGTTGATCACGAAATCATCGTAGGACCGGGCTGAGACCGAGTCGCGGTGCGCGATAGCTCCTTGGGTCGAGCCCAGAGTTCCCGACGCAGCGCCCTTCGCCTTGGCCGCCTCGGCATCCAGCAGAGCCAGTAGGTTCGCATTGCCTTTGGCCCAGGGTTTGGCTTCCGCCAGTAGCTTCTCCGTGTCGAGCGTCGGCGCTGCCGTATCGCCCTTTTTGCCTTCCTTCACTTGTTCGCCTTCGTGCTGCAACCCAGTCTTCTTGGCGCTTACGCGCTCGGCATTCTCCTGGGCCTTCACGCGCTCAAGCATCTGCACTGCCGTGAGCATCGCCACCGGATTTTCATTCTCTTTTGCGTACTGCACTAACTCCGTCGCCTGAGTGAGCAGCGACACCGCCGCCGCGCCGCCTTCCTTTCCTTTCTCGGTCGACATGTTCGGTTGTTTTTCGTCGGCCTTCGGCGTTTGGGCCGTCAATCCCGTCACCGCAAGGCACCCACCTACTACCACAACACCTACCCACCTCACCATCTGTCGTCTCATCCTCTTCTCCTTATTGTTTTTGAAATTCGCGATCCCCATTTACCGCTGGAAAGATGCCATGTCTATAATTTCCGGTCCGTATCCGCCTTCCGTTCGTCTTGGTGCCTATCTCTTCTGCTTCCTTTGTCTCGCAAGCTGGCCGTGAGTTAACCCTGGGAAAGTATTATTTCTTGGCCGTGACTGTCGACGCTGCTGGCCTCGGTAGGTCGCCAGGATCGCCCACAAAGATCATTCCAGCCCAGTAAAACGGGTGCCCAGACCCGTGATCCTGCCTTGCGCGAGCCAGTGCATCGACTTGCGCAGCGTGAAACGCCTCATACCGGTGTTCAGGGTTTGTTCCTTTGCCTTCATTTCCCAACCAGCGATGATAGAAGTCTCCGATCTGCTGCGTCGTCTCTTCCGCCGGCACCTCCCACATGCTCATGGTCAGTGATCGCGCCCCCGCCAGCAAAAATCCTTGACTCAGTCCCGCCACCCCGTCCGGTGTCACCTCGCCCAACCCCGTCTCACATGCTGTCAAGTTCACCAACTCGGTGCCTTGCAGCTTCATTCCCGTCACTTCATAGGCGGTCAGCACTCCATCGCCCAAGTCCGTTAGTGCCCCTTGCAACTGTTTGTCAGTCAAGCCTCTGGCTCGGGCTGCCGATTCGGTCATAAACTCCGTTCCAACCCGGTAGACAGGATGCCAATGGTTGACTCCAGCCATGATCAGCATGGAGCGTAACAGGGGATTGTCCCAGCCTTGGGGATTGTCATTTGCCCGGTCCAGAACATAGCCGTGTGTGGCGAACTGAAGAATCCGCGGCGCTTCGACCGCCTCGGCTGCCTCCTTTACTGCCAGACGATCCGTCAACATGGTCACCGACCAGCCCAAGCGCTTCAATTGCGTGCCAGCCTGCTGGATCAGCACCGCCAACACTTCGACCTGGCCCCAGTTGCGTGGAATCTGCAACCGCGGCGCGTCGTCTCCGCCGGTTACGTTGCCCAAAGTGGAAGGCGCACTTGGAACACTGGACTGTACCACGGGTGTAATGGCGGCCTGACTGACCCGTGCCTCCTGGGCGGCTAACTCCTCGGGCCGGGCACCGAAAGCCGGATTGCCAATCAACACCGCTGTTTTGGGACGTCCTGCGGTTGCATCGGCGCTCAGCGCCAGCCCGCTTAAGTCGCGTCCTGTCCCAAGGTAGATTAGCTCTCGATCTTCTGCCAGATATTGCCACGCGCCCGACTCATTCTTGCGCGCCAGGGCTTCAAACGGAATGAGGCTCAACTCCCCATCGGGAGCGACATAGATGCGTTTGATGCCTGCCAATTGCGGTTCCAAACGTTGCCAGACCAGCTCGCGCACAGTCGATGAGGCCAGTCCGACCTGCTCTTCCGAGCGCCGCATCTGGACGCGACTGGGCGCGATCTCTTTGAATTGATCGATAGCTCCGCGCACCGCACCCCGGAACCGCTCCACCGCCGCGTCAATCTCCCTGGCATCGCCGAGGTCAACGGCAGTCACCTCTCCGCTGCCGCCCAGCAGGACGAAGACTCCGTAATGTGCGCTACCCGCCTTTGCGGCGGCAAAATCGTACACCTGATAACGCACATACTCCATCAGCGCCTCGCCCGGCCGCAGTGCCCTGCTGATGTCCTCCAGTTTGACTTGCTGCACCCGCGCGGCGGCCGCATAGGCCGGATTGCTTTGCCGGAGCCGCGCATCCAACTCCGCGATTTGTTCTATCAGGGAACTAACATAGGCGGCGTCAATTTTGTGACTGCCTGGCTGCACAGGCCCGCTCTCCGACATGAGCTGTAAAGCGATGGCGTTGTATTGGTGGCGCAGCCGTTCCCGCTCACGCCATTGCTCCTGCCAGGCTGGCGGGGCAGCAGCCACCGCCGCAGCCAGTGCACCGCTTTCCTGCCGCGCTACCTCAAACAGCAGCTTTTTGCTCAGCAGCACTCCGGACAATCCGTCTTTCGGGTCTCCTTTGCCCTGAAAAACCAGAGTCGAAAGTTCTTCACTCTGCACGAAGTAGCTCCGTGCAAGAAATTGACGCTTCTGCTGGTCCGACATGGTGGGGAAATTTTCGGTCAAATGCAGCCATTGGAGCCGCGCCGATTCGAGAAGCAACTGCGAAGCCTCGCGCGTCCGGTTGGTCACCGCAAGCACCGCGGCGAGATGTTTCAGGTTCCGCGCATAGGCGGGGTGGTATTCCCCGACGGTATTCTTGCGAATCTCCAGCGCTTGCCGAAACAAGGGCTCGGCTTGCTCATACTTCCCCATTTTCTTGTACAACAACGCCAGATTGTCGAGATTCACCGCATAGGCGGGGTGCTGTTCCCCTATCGTCTTCTTGCGAATCTCCAGCGCCTGCCGATACAAAGGCTCGGCTTGATCGTACTTTCCCATTGCCTGGTACAACTGCGCCAGATCGTCGAGGCTGCTGGCATAGCTGCGGTGCTGCTCCCCTAAAGTTTTCCTCCGGATCGCCAATGCCTCAACATAAAGAGGCTCAGACTCCTGGTATCGCTTCATCTCCTTGTACAGCAGCGCCAGATTGTTCACGCTCCGTGCATAGTCCGGATGCTCGTTGCCTAGCGCTTTTCTGCGAATCTTGATGGCTTCCTTGAACAGCGGTTCTGCCTGTTTGTCGCGCCCGGTTGAGTCGTACAGAGCCGCCAGCCGGTCCAAACTGCGAGCGTAGTCGGGATGTTCTTCCCCTAACGCTTGCTTGCGGATCGCCAGCGACTGCACATACAGGGGCTCAGCCTGTGAATAGCGGGCCAGCAAGCGATAGAGGTCCCCAAGATTGCAAAGGGTCGTCGCGTAAATCGGATGGCGCTCGCCGACGGTCTGCTTCTCAATCTCCAGCGCCTGATGATAGAGGGCTTCGGCCTGCTCGTTGCGTCCCATGGCGACATAGAGAGACGCCAAGTCATCCACACCCGTCGCGTAGTCGGGGTTCTCCTCGCCCAGTAGCTTCTTCTGGATCCCGAGTGCCTGCAAATACAGCCGTTCAGCCTGGTCATAGCGGCCCATCGTCTGGTAAAGCTCGGCTAAATTTGTCAGGTTGCGGGCATACCCGGGATGTTGTTCCCCCACGGCATTCTTACGAATCTCCAATGCCTGCTTGCCCAGTTCTTCCGACTCCGTATAGCGTCCCATCTCCTCATACAAAGACGCCAGATTGTCGAGATTCACGGCGTAGGCCGGATGCTGTTCCCCCAACGTGTTCTTTCGAATCTCAAGCGCCTGCCGGTACAAGGGCTCGGCTTGCTCGTACTTGCCCATGGCCTGGTACAACTGCGCCAGATCATCCAGGCTGCTGGCATAGGTCCGGTGCTGTTCCCCAAAAGCCTTCTTCCGGATCGCCAATGCCTCCACATAAAGAGGCTCCGACTCCTGGTACCGTCCCATCTCCTTGTACAGCAGCGCAAGATTATTCAAGCTCCTCGCATAGTCCGGATGCTGCTCCCCCAGCGCCTTCTTGCGAATCGCGACGGCTTGCTTGTATAGCGGTTCGGCTTGTGGGTACCGCCCCATAGAATCGTACAGCGCTGCGAGCCGGTCCAAACTCCGCGCGTAGTCGGGATGTTCGTCTCCCAATACCTGCTTGCGGATTGTCAGCGACTGCCGATGCAGCGGCTCGGCCTGCGCATAAAGCCCCATCAATCGGTACAGATCGCCCAGATTGCAAAGCGTCGTCGCGTAAATGGGACTCTGCTCGCCGACGGTCGACTTCTCGATCTCCATCGCCTGGTGATACAGCGTTTCCGCCTGCTGATTGTGGGCTGTCGCCACGTACAGCTCCGCCAGCGCTTCCAGATCTTCCGCGTAATCCGGATGCTCCCCGCCCAGGACTTTGCGATGGATCTCCAGCGCTTGATGGTAGGAGGTCTCGGCCTCCGCATAGCGAAGTTGCAGGAAGTAGGCGCGGCCCACTCGGTACAGGCAATGTGCATACCACCGATTTTCCTGACCGAGGACCTGGCTCTCGGTGCTCGCGGCCGTAAGCAGCTTACTGACCGCCTCGTTGCTCTTCCCAGTGTCCTCGAGGTCCCTGTCTACGACGGAATCAGCCGCTTGTTCAGCTGCTGCGAGGCTCGCTCGTTCCCCGGCGGGCAGGGTCGAGATACGCTGCAAATCGGCAACATCCATGTGTGCATCAATGGTCTGCCACCAGGCTTCGCCCTGATGGGCAGCCCGAATCTCCAAAACCTGCTGCGCCTTGGGAATGGCAGAGTCGATTAAGGCAGGATTTTCGAGGTCATGGAGAGCCGCCTGAATTGACGCTTCGTAATCAGCCACTTCCTTCGCTAACTCTTTTGGCAGTCGCGGTGACGGCGCGGGGGCTGCCGACTTGGAAGCGCTTGGGGACGGCTGGCGCTCCTGTCCTTGTCCGGCGAGGGGCAAGAGCATTACCGCAGCGAATGTCATCGCGATCAGGATGCGTGCAGTTCTCTGACCGGGACTGGAAGGGTTAGCGAATTGGTACAGCGTGGCCATGCGCGTCGAACCGCTTGTTGGCGTCGACCAACTTCTTAGTCTCACGATTGCCGACCTTGAGGCCTTTCCTCATTCAGTCGGGCAAGCAGCTGCTTACTTAAGTGGCTTCGTAAGAATTGGCTTGGGGAGACTAGTGATGGGAATAATCACCTGACGCGGCCACTTGGTCAAGTGAATTGTTGTCCTGAGCGCTACGGACTCCACGACGCGCGCCTCGCGGAACACAACTACCCTAATGGTTTCCGCCCTTGCCGAGGGACCCGTGCGCGCCGGCGTCACCCAGGCTCTGGTGCAAAATGGTTTGTAACCGGCTCAGGTCGCTTTCGCTGAACCGCCCCGTGTCGATCAGAGGGGTAGCACTTGCGGGCTGTGAAACGTGCCACTTTCCGTCTACATTGCGACGCCATAGGACGCGGGCACCATCCTCCGACGTGCCGATGCGAATCTCGTCGACAACGCCGTCATGGTTCGTATATCCAACGGCAATCAACTGGTCCGCCCTCAGGGTCACAAAAAGATCAAACCGGAATCCGCCCCGGTCCTCCATCCCCCATAACCCGTAGGGAACGAGGGTCTGTGTTCCTTCCGCGCTCGCCAGCCGCTCGGCAAGATCTGCGAATACAGTGATGGCCACGGGTTGTGAAGACCCTCGACTAGAGTCGCTCGAAGTCCTGCCGGCGTAGCGATAGAGCAGCGAATCGATCCGTCCATCATGATCGGAGTCGGCCAGTTCTGGCTGCAGTATCGTTGCATCGGGCAGGCCCGCGGTCCACGGATCGAAAGGCACTCCTTCCGGCTCAGTTGGCAGCTCTCGCGCAAAGTCGCGCAACTGCGGGAGGGAAATGTGCCAACCCACAGAACGCGCGCTGGCATTGGCGGAAGTTGTAAATCCAAGTCCGAGCAACTCGCCGCTTGCATTCAACAGCGGACCACCAGAATCTCCGGGCGACAGTGGGACATCGTCAACAATGACTCTGACTCGCTCCCGAACCGTTGCGGGATTCGTCGTGGCTGCCGACTGTCTCAGGCCTTCGGGATAGTCAAACTGCCGGGAGACGTTGCCACTGCGAATTGACCAGGGCGGACCACTCTTGTGCGGGCCGACGAAGAAACAGTCCTCGCCGTTTCGAACCTTGCCCGCCACTCGAACAAAGGCGACATCGCCGCTTCCTCCAGGGATCGAATCAAGTTTGAGGAGGGCTACGTTATGGACCGGATCGGCTCGGTAGAGGGCTGCCTTCACTGCTGGCTGCGGCTTGGCCCGGCCGTTAACCATTCGCGCCGTGATTATCTCCAGTTTTGCAACCTGGCCGGTGGCTGCCGCGTCCTGGGCTGCGCCCGCAACCACATCGTAGCTCGACAGAACCAAGCCATTGCGCGAGATGAGCGCTCCACTTCCCCACCCGTGCTCCGATCGGACGATCACCGTCGCGAGCTCCCAGGGAGCGAAACGATTGACTCCGCTTGCCCCGAGCGTCGATGGTCCTTGATTGAAATTGGGCAATTGCTTCGGAAGGGGCGCTGTCGGCGCGCTCCAGTGCTTGAGGCCAGAAGGGTCAAAAGGGGGCTGAGCAGGCCATTGCAGCGACAGGTGGTTTTCCGCCACGGTTTGCTCTGGCGGCCCGTTTTTTTTCGTTCTGGTAGCGAGAAACACAATTGCACCCACAACAACGATGACAGCCGCCGCGCCGCAACCCAGCTTAAGTTGCTAGTCCGCCATGTACCCACTGTGTGTTTCCGGGATATGGCAGACACCGATGCAGGCATGATAGCAATCTTCGCAGGCTTTTCAGACACCTGAGAATCGTTTGCGGCCTGCACGAAGGCCTGGACCACGGCGCCAGGCCCGAAGGCTCCGACACAGCGGGCCAGCGAGTCGTCGTCGATCTGTTCAAACGACAGAGTCCCATCGGCAATCGCAGCCAACAGTTCGGCCTCGGCAGTGTCGTGCACTCCGCCTGCCCCAAGTTGCTGAGCTCGCGCCCTGATCGCCCCCGCCGATTTGTGATTGCCTTCGCTAGACGACATGCCCGCCCTTGATGGTCAGTCGGATATGGAGTGCTGCAATTAAGTTGATCACCACAAACAATTTGAGATTTCTTGCATGTTCTATTCCGGCACTGCGAAGCCTTGCTGTTTCAGGCAGGCGCGGATCGCATCCCGCGCCTTCTTCAGATGTTGACTGATGGCCGATTCGCTAACCCGTAACGTTCTTGCGACCTCGTTGCCGGCCATTTGGTGAAACCACAGCATCTCCGCGACGATTCGCTGTTTTCCCGGAAGCCTGCCCATGCACTCTTTCAGCCGTGAGAAGAGTTGCGCCGCCATCATGTTGGCGGTTGGGTCAAGCACGACGCCGACATCCTCCAAGACCCGATGCTCGCTGTCACTCTCGCCACTCGAAGTCGCGATCGGCTCTTCGTCACGCTGCGCATCAATGGCAGCGTAGCGGGCAACTTGACACACCAGGGTCGAGATGCGGGAGAGGCCGAGAAATCGCCTGCGCGCCTGCGTGCTCCAGTAATTGCAAAAGACCCTCGACCACGCCTCATCGGCAATTGCTTCCGGGTTCCCCGCACTTTGCCCGAGGCGCCGGCACAGTCCCAATACCTTCGCCCTGTTTTGCGCGTACACGAACTCGAATGCACGGTCCGCATCGGCCAGGTTAATAGGCCGAGCAGAAGGATGCTGCCAATCGTCACGCTGCTCGCACGCGACAGACAATGCCAGTTCGATCAGGAGCGCACGGCCATGGTCAGGGCCACTCTTCTCCAGTGGCGCCGTAAAACTCCGCCAGACTTGCGTCCACGGCGTTTGCATCGGCCAGTGGTCCCTGTAGCACGTCATCGTTCGCCGGGAAGCGTTGCTCTCCACAGTCGCGGCTGCGGCGCCATCCAGATTGAATGCAATTGCCCACGCCAGTCTTTCGGCGGACAATTTCGGGGCACCCATGTCTCGAAGAGCAGAGACCGCCGACGCGAGGTCTGGCCCTAGATGTTCAAGCAACATCTCACAGCGACTCTCGATAGGGAGATTCGAAACCTGGTCTAAGGACAGCGACGGAAAGGCAGGCGCAGCTTCTGCATGGAATTCATCCATGTAAAGCTCCTCTCCATCTCAACGGATTGGCATCGAGCGTTGCGGATAGGAACTTCATGCCGACAAACCTGCAGCGGGAAAATGGATGCGTCCTTGATTTTGGGGAGCCGCACGGATTCTACACCAGGGCTTCTACTCCGGCTTGTGTTTTAGAGGCTTGCCGATCGCGAGCAGGAAGATGGCACTCTTGCCTTTGGCGTGCGGCGAAAAGAAGTTAGTCACGTCATCATCGAAGAAGGTCAACCCGGTCGCACCCAGACGCAGGGCATACGCAGCCAGGTACGCTCTGCCGCCAATGGCTCCCGCCTCCAGTTGGACGGCGCGATAACCGCGGTTTCCGTATGTCTCCAGGACGCGATTCAAATCGGCGAGAAAGAAAATGTCCGCGCAGGCATCCGCTGGAAGGTCTTGCTCGAGCCCAAGATGGTGTGCTTCGGCGCGGAACTCGCCGTCCTTCAATAGTTCCAGGGCCTTGCGCGCACGGTCAAAGAAGTAAGCGCCCGGCTTAAGCCCTTCCACCGAATGTACGACCAGGTAGAGATCGTTGAGCTGCCCGCCAGACTCAAGGAAGTCAGTGGGAAGGCCGCGCGTGGCGCAGTCCATAATCATCGAGAGCTGTGCCAGCGTGATGGACGCCGTTCTGTCGAACGTGCGTGTAGAGCCGCGACGGAGGATTACCTGCTCGATGGTGTCCTTTGGCCTTCTTCTTCAGGCAGTGGCTGGAGGTCGAATTGCCTCACCGGCTGGAACAGGAGATGGAAGGACCATCTTCTTCCCGTGCCACTCGCGCACCTCCTCTTCGGACTCAAGCGAAGACGCCTCGTGCATCTCAAGCATGGCCGGATATTCGACCTCGCGCGCCGACAGCGGGATCGTTTCCAGGGCGAGCCCGGAAAGCTCCCTGGGTGCCGGCAGCGAACTCTCCGACGTGTGCCCGATCGGAACCAGGCACAAAGAAACCTCACGCCGCGTATCCAGATCGAGCAAGCGGTTGATCTCGGCGTCCACAAATCCGAGCACGATCTCAGCCGGCAACCCCGAAGCCGCCGAAACCGCCAGCATGTTCGCCAGCAAGGTACCGCCGTCCCAACCGAAATGGCGATAGGTGCGCGCCTGATACTTCCAGGCGTTTCGCCAGTACGTGCCAGTGCAAATCACGGTCGCGGGCGCGTGAACCATGGCGGGTTCCATCGCGGTCGCCTGCCCCAGATTCCCGCGAAAATCGCCTCTGCGAAGAAGCTGCAGCGATACATCCGCTGGGTTGAAGTGATACACGCCGGCATTCAAGCCCGCGAGGTCCCCGGTCACGACGTACAGTTCGATCTCATAGAGAGCTCCGGTGCAGGCCGCGGCGCGAAAGTAGATTTCTCCGGCTCCAAAGGCGCGCTGTTTGGTGATTCCCGCCGAGAAATAGAGAATGCGGGCCAGGTCCTGAAGGGCGGGCATCGAATCGGCCGATACAGGCACTGGTTCTGAGATTGCCGATAATGCTGCCACCCCGGTTTGCGGCACATCCCGCGGCAGCGGCAACGACTCTATTTGCGGATAGATTTTGAAAGGTAACGGCCGATTCGCCCAGTCCAGGAAGTGAGGATTATTACGAACACTCCAGTAAGAGTGCTTGGTGCCATCGTGATATTTCCAGGCCGCGTGGATGTCACGGTTGTTCATCGCCTACTACTCAGACTAGCACCTGCGCCGGATGACAATCACCACGCTGCGCGTGATATAAAACTCTCTCACTCCTTCGGGACTAAAATCCCGGACTGAAAGCAAATGACCGTATCAATGCCTAGTGCGAAGCTTGGCCGCCATGTGTTTGGAGTGGCGGCTTTGGCTTTTGGCTTCATCACGCTGGCCTGGCACGACTACAACGACTGGCATCCACCGCGTTACATTGTCTACGCCGCCGCCGCTGCCCTGATCTTCGGCGGCGCTGCGATTCAGTTCCGGCGGACCTCCAAGACGGGCGCAGCCGTCCTGGGTGCGGTTTATCTTGTCTTCGCTCTACAGTGTGTGCCCCGAATCGTCGCCACACCGCAGATTTACAATAGCTGGGGCAACTTCTTCGAGCAGTTCTCTCTGGTGACCGGAGCGGCGATTGTTTATGCGCGCTTGTCATCGGCATGGTCACCGGAAACGCTTAATCGCATCGGCCGCATTCTTTTGGGCATCTGTGCCGCTTCCTTTACCCTCGAACAGGCGTTTTATATTCACCCTACCGCCGCTCTGGTTCCGAAATGGTTTCCGCCAAATCAGATGTTTTGGGCGGTAACAACGACTGTTTTGTTCGCACTCGCGGCTGTGGCTCTTCTTACGAATCGAATGGCACTTCTCGCGACCCGCCTGCTGACACTGATGCTCCTGATCTTTGGGCTGCTGGTGTGGGTACCGCTACTTCTTTCGGATCCCCACAGTCATGCGAATTGGAGCGAAACCGCCGAGACCTTCGCCATTGCCGGAACAGCATGGATTCTTGCTGATCTCCTCGGCGAGCATCGGCTTAATGACCATCGCCCCCAATGACCTGAGGTTTGCCGCCTCACGCGAGGTATTCCATTCAAGACTGGGCCACCCGCCAAACCCGGCATATTCTGCAATTTTCTTACAAGTAAGACACTTGTAAGAAATCTTACTTTACTTACTTATTGCTAAAGTAAGAAGATTATACTGAGGTACTATGAGTATCCCCTTTACCACCCGCATCTCTTCCCGCGGACAGGTCGTTATTCCTGGTCCTGTTCGCAAGGCGCTCGCGATCGAACCCGGGACGGCGTTCCTTGTCATCGCGAGAAAAGACACTGTCGTGCTTCACCGCCTGCAGGAGCCGCCGTGGCAGTTTTTCGACGACATGGTCAAGCAAGCCAGGAAGCAAGGTCGCCAGCTCGACGCCGCCATGCAGGGGTTCGGGAAAGTTGTGAACAAGCTGAGGTACGGGCGGTAACGAAGGTCGAGGCGGTTCCCGGAGGATGAAGCAGAGAACGATGGGCGAGTGATCCCTCTAAGATGACACGGCTCAGGGTGCCCCGGGTCTCGCGACTTTCGGGGACCCGGTTGAACACAGGTTGTCGGCCTCTGGAGGACCGCTAAGATCGTGGTCTGGAACCCTCTTACCTCTCGAAAACCTCGAGACGTGGGCCCCCGCCAAAGTACCGGTTGACGTTGTGGTTAGGGACGCGCATTCTTGTGTCCATCCGGGCCAGGCGTTAACCGTAGGTGAGATTGGTGCTCTGTCCGACCTCGATAATGTAACCGTCAGGATCGCGGATGTAGCAGCGGATCTCGCCGTACTTGGGGATCGGCTCCGTGATGAACTCCGCTCCTCGACTTTTCCATAGTTTGTGGCACGCTTGAATATCCGCCACGCGGAAATTCATAAAGCTGTTGATGTGATCCGGGTCGGGGACACTCAGCGTCACCGTCGGCTTGTCGGGGGTCGGCCCTCCCCCAACGTTCAGAATCATCCAGATATTCGCAAGCAGAAGGTACGCAGGCGCGTTGCCGTCACCCAGGGTCAGAATGCGAGCGCCGAAGACCTTTTCGTAAAAGCGGGCCGATCGCTCGATGTCGGCGACAGTGAGAAACTGCGCGATGCTAATCCCTTCCTTCGGGGGCATCTCATAGCTCTTCTGTTCAACTTGTACGTTGTTCATTGCTGGCTCCTTCGATTACAGTGCTCATCACAAATAGGGTGTCCCGGGAATCCCGGTCTCTGTTGGATGTGAGGGGCGGGGGTGGCGACGCCCACAATTGATCCCATCCGCGGCCGGGTGCCCCAGGTTCGCCCTTCTGTTGGGCTAACCTGGGCTCGAACCCGCAGTGCGGGCTTCTTAGCGAAAAGTAGACTCTATGACCATTTCAAAAGCTGCAGGGTTTCTGGCTGCATTCCTCCCATGGCTCGACTTGAAACAGCCTGCGTCTGTGATCGGTGTGACATTCATGCCGCTGAAACAGGAAACGAACTCACTCATACCAACTGACCTTTGCAATGACCTCAGAAAAATCCTGTCCGGCTGCGTGGATATCAAGGGTCGTCCCGTTCGCAATCCGACCGTTGTTCTTGTCGAGCACGACCACGTTCTAAGCTCGAATCTGAGGGAAGCGGATCAAGATAAAGTGCCTAGGGCTGTCAATTTCCTGATGCTTGCGGCTTTTGCTTGCAATGAGTACTTCACTCAAATGAGCAGCTATGTGAACTCGGCGGCATTCGAAGCGTTCTTGCAACGTTTCGAACGTCCTCCCGAATGGTTTGCGCTTACCAAACGACGCCGGGATGGTGGCGTCACAGATATGGGCTATAGACACGGCGACCTCAAATTTACGGCCCCCTCTCAAATCGGTTACCCGGAGCCTGCTGAAATTGACGAAAGCCTTTTGGCCTCGATAAGCCGGGCGGAAGACCTGAAGCTCGAAGTCGTTGGCCAAATCGACGGAGCGCTCTCAGCATTCCGCGTGGCGAATTCTGACTCTGCCAGCATAACTCCCCAACAGGAAGTCGTGTGGATGGCTTCTGCGTTCGAGCGATTATTGGACGCCTCTTCAAACGCTGCGAACTTGGGCAAGAGGTTCTCGACGGCGTTCAAGCCTTACGGAACGGTGACCCTGGCGGAGATGCTTGCCAAGGGTGTTCGCCGTGAGGTGTCTCCGAGAAAAGCAGTAAAGGAAGAGGCTTCTTCGGCATTCTTGCATCAGGCATGGATCGAAGAATTGTACGTAATGCGTGGCATGGAAATTCACGGAAAGCCTCTCGACAATAGGAAATGGGGATGGAGATTGCAGGAACATCTGCTAATGGGGGCGTTCGTGTTCCCGTTGCTCGCCAAGATCCTTCTAGCAAACGCAGGTATGCACGCATTGGACGCTAAGGATATTGGTACGGCGCGCGCCGTCGATAAATTACTCGCTTTGGAGAGGTGGCAACATGACCCTGAAATCCATCGATCGAGTGAGGAAAGTGCATGGGGCATTGTGTTACTGGACGAAATCTTCAGGGCTAGATTTCAGGGGGGTAAACGCTGTGTTTTCCAGAGTTATAGTTGCCCGGGTGCCCCGGGTCTCGCGGTGTTCGAGACCCGGCAGGATGACATGGAAGTGCGTGGAGGTGTGGCCTTCAATCGTAGCTTCAGCTTTGCGGCCGTCATTTGTTTGCTTCGACTGAAAGCAGCCAGATCGCGTACCGAGGATGACATTCCCAGGTCTCGAAAAGCGCGAGACCTGGGCCACCCGGCTGCCAGTTGCGATAAACATTTCGCCGGATCCATGATCGCCAGCAGCAGACCCGTCGCAGATTCTTCTGTCACTGCTTCCGATAACGAAGCGCAACACATCCTGATTTAAAAATCTTTGAGTCAACGAGTTTCAATTGCAATTTCTCTTGCAGGCTGACACCCTCCAACAACAACGTCTGCCTTCGCCGACAATGACCGGCCAAACGGCAAAGCGAAATTCATCCACCAGGCCAAGCTCGATAAGTTGGGAAGGAATATCGACTCCACCGACTAAAATATTCTTGCCTGGTTCCTGCTTGAGTTTAAGTATTTCGTCGCGAAGATTCGTGCGGACAATTCTCGTGTTCTTGTCTTCAACGTTGTCTAAGGATCGCGAAAAAACCACTTTGTTGAGAGAGACAAATGCTTGAGCGAATTCCTTGTCTGCTTTGGACGCGGACTGGTCCTTGGCGACCTCTGGCCAATAAGGAACCATCAATTGATAGGTCTTGCGACCGAAGACTTGCAGGTCAGCCTCTCGCGTGAGGTGCGTAAAATATTCAAGTACTTCGTCGTCAGGATTTATTGGGGTGTGATCGACGCAGCCATCCAGGGTGATGTTGATGGCGAAGATTACATTTCTCATTTGATTATCCTGCCTTTTTGTGCCAGTGCGTGTGAGACTCAACAGCCTCGCGCGCTGCATCGTTCATCCTATAGCCGTCGCGCACAGAAAAATCGGCAGCCGATCTGATAGTTTCGAGCGTGCTTGCCTCTTGGAGTCTGATTGATTCAGGATCTTGCGGCATGATGCCTCCTCTTTGCAATTCGCCTCAACCGAAGGGGCGAGCTCGAAGTGCAACTATCGAAATCGCCGGACTCGACTCATGTGATAAACGTAAACTTCAGTAATTCCCGGTTTCGCGGGTCTCACCTACATGGCGTTGGAAAAGCATTTCGGTGTAACTGCCGCCAGCGAGTCCTGCTTCGCTTCGAGCTCAATGTCTTTTGCTAACAGGGCTTCGCATCCACGATGCGCGTGATCCAGGAACGTGTCTATAGGTAGAACTGACAGTACGGCGGGAAAAATTGCCAGTCCTTCATTGTTACAGTCGCGTAAAGCATTCAAGGAACCGCCTATACTCGGAGCCACTTTGATGGAGTCAACTGCGAAAAGAGAGACACATCGAAATGTCAATGCCTGATGACGCATCCGTTTTCACTCGATCCCATCCGCATTACCGCTATAGCAGGAACTCCAACCCTGCTCCCTTGGCCGGCTCTGTTGACAGGCGCCCGGAACGAATGGCCGACTGAAATACCTCGTAATCACGTTCTGCCTGGTTGGCGTAGGCTGTCGAGTATTGCGCCAGTGCGTCGTCGAACTGATCAGTCGATCCCAGGTATCCGGCGATCATTGCGGCATCGCCCGCCTTTGCATGGGCTCGCGCCAGCGCCCAGCCGCACATGGTGGCGTACCCCATGAGCGTGCTAGGCCGGAAGGTTTCAACTTCGGCAGAGACCTTCATGTCGCGGAACTGACGTACGTAATAGTCGTGCCCCCTGGTGCGAGTCCATCCGAGAAAAATATCGCTGGCGGCTTGCATCAAATGAATGCCCTCGACTACTCGGAAACCCTGATTCGCAAAGCGGCTCTTGCCGCGCGGCGGCTCGAGCACCGACCTGCGCGCCTCTTTGAATTGAAGGAAGAGCGGGTCATCTTCATCCGCCAGGAGCAACGACAGATAGCACCTCGTCCCCACACTGCCCACTCCAACAACTTTTACCGCGGAGTCCTGATAGCGATACCGCTCATATAACCGTCGCCGATCCGCCTGCAGCGATTGCTTGTATTCGTCAGTGAACTTCAGGCGCTGCTTTTCGAAGTCTGACGTGAATTCATGCATATGGTAGATGACAGGAGGATTGTCCCTTATCTTCCGCCTCCCGTTCTCCACTGCAGTGAGTTTAGGAACTACCGCCTCCGAGTTTTGTGACCGCGCCTGCTTTTGCTTCGCCGACAACCGCGACGACATGTCAGCGTCTTTCCGGAAATATTCTTTGAGCGCGTCGATCGTGACCCGTGCGTACCACGTCTCAAGCACCGTCATCTCAGCGAACTCAGACATCCGCTCCCGATACGACGCAGCGGCCGCTCGCACTGCTTCGTCTGCGATGCCTTTGGAGAAATTTCGGTCCCTCGCTGCCAATACAAGGCTGGCCCCTAATCGCTTAACGTCCCATTCCCATGGACCGGGGAACGTCTCATCGAAGTCGTTGATGTCGAAGACGAGTGCTCGTTCGGGCGTGGCAAAACCGCCGAAGTTCGCCAGGTGGCAATCGCCGCATGCCTGAACGGTGATGCCTGACACCCGCGCATTCGCCAAGTCGCGCGCCTGGATGATGGCGGCACCGCGATAAAACGTGAAAGGCGATACGGACATCCTCTGATATTTCACCGGGATCAGGCCGGGAATTCGATCGGCGTCTGATTCCTCAAGCAGTTTGATGATGTCCTGCGACTTTGATCGCGTCTTCCACTCAGCCTGCGCTGTGCGTGAACAATTGTCGCGAAATGCTTTGCCTTGCTTGCGTCTTTGAACCTTGGACAACGGAACAGCAGATTGCATTTTCATTCTTCTTCTCCCAATGGCAGTCGAACTTCACCTTTTCGTTTCACAAGCCACGCCACTCAAAAGAGCAGCTTCATGGAGTCTCGAATCACCGTGTCGAATGGGATTGAAGCGATCACAACCGGAATCCCCGGGATCAGAGTGACGAGGATAAGCGCATAAACGTCGACGCGCCCCACCGGAATCACACGGATGTTGTTAATGTTGTTCACCACGCCGTAGAGATCGGTTGTGGTGGAGAAATCCGGCACTTCCAAAACGTGCTCGTCTAAACTGTCGGCGCGATGAAGCCACTTCTTCTCAAACTGCTCGCCCACGGCGCGAGCGAAGGCTCCGTAGCTCAACATGGCGTGGCGGCGCATCCGCATCAGAGTGCCGGTGAACAGGAAGTAAGGCGCGATGCAGATGAGAAATACGGCCCCAATCAGGATTAGAGGCAAATGACGAAATGCAATCAGCTTGTGTCCATCATGAAAGACCCGATTGGCCACGGCACCCGCCAGTCCAACGCCCATGCAGAAGGCGAAAGGCAGTTGTGCCCTCAGCGCGCCTTCGAGAAATCCCAGCCTCCCAGACCGTCGGGGTGAGCCGCGACGAGCTGAAGATTCAGGCGTGTGGTCGAACGCAAGAATCGCAACCAGAGCAGCTGCCGCCACAGCCAGAGAAAACCCAGGTACAACAAGATCGGATAGCTGACAAATCGCCGCCCAGCTACCGGCCGGCGACATAAACCGGAGGCCGCCGCCGCCTTTCCACCAACCCGTGAATTCGATGCCTTCAGGGCTGAGGTATCGATTCAGCCATATCACCGTTGCGTACACCAGGACAGCGATCAATATTTTGGCGAGCCACGAATCCCGCAGCTTGTCATTCCCAGTCCAGTCTTCATGAAATTCCGGATACTGGTCACGTGGAACAAGAAATGTCTCGATGTGTTGGGCAACTTGAAGGCGCCGTTGGTGTAGAGCAGGCGCGGATAGAATCAATACCGGAATGACGATGAGGAATCGAGATTGTGTGGCATAGTCGGTCAGGAAGGACTGGAAGGAGCCGCCTCCGCGCAGCGCACACAATAGTGCAAGCGGGGCCCACGCGGCCGCGACGGCCACGCCCGTCCATGTGAGAGTCTGAGTACTCGCATCTCGGAACAGGTCGAGAAAGGCCTGCGGCCGGCTGTACGAGGACTGATCGGATTGAGCGGAGCCGGGTTGACGAGACAATTTCTCTGACCTCTCAGTTCGACGGGTCTTTGCCCCGCGCTTTAATCTTCTGGCCGGGCCCTAAGTGGAAGTTGAAAATCGGGCTCACCTCAAAGCCAAGGATCAAGCCGGGATTGGGCACTCCAGTCGGCCTGGCTGCTGCGCCGCCAGCCTCGATAGACATGCTCATCGGTTGCTTGCCGATTCTCACCACTTTGCCGACCTGCATGCCTAACGGAATTGTCGGCGCGCCACCATTCTCCCAGTTGAACGAGAAGTTGTAGTCGGTCAGCCCGACGAACCATCCCTCCTTCAAATTGAGAGTAAGGGTTGGTGTAATGATCATGTTATTGACGCTCGGACGATGAGGGTCGCCAGCGTAGGAGATCGGATTTTGTACGATTGCCCCGAGAGTGAGGTTCTTGACGCCGGTATAGATCAGAGCGGCTGAGGGGCCGATCTGGTATTTGCCGGCACCAAGCGCGTTGGCAGACGCTGTGGGAAATACCAGCGCCGGGCCAAAGCCCCATCTGCCCCACGACTGCTTGATGGTGACGAGGTCGAAAACCTGTAAGTCTCCCGTGCCCGTTACACCTGTCGTGCCCGACCCGCAGCCTATGCATCCGACCGGGGGAGCAACACCAGGAGTGGAGCTCACCATTGGAAATGTGATCTTCACCAGCTGCACAAAGGGGAAGGACTGAAAGGGACCAATAGGAAGGACTGGTTGCATCTGCAAGGAGTTGAGTGCGCCCTTAAAACCAGGAAAACTCGGAATAAGAATGTCGCGAAACTGAATGAAAGTGACCGGAGCAGCCGGATTATTGACCTGATTGGCCAACTCCTGGGCCGAAGGGGGTGCTCCCGTGGCAGCGGTCGTCTGCGGCGCCGGAGTCTGGGCAGCGCTGGGGTTAGCCGGCGGCTGTGCAGCCGGTGCCTGGGCAGTCTCTGCATCAGGCTGAGCGTTGCTGTAGTCCTGGGCGTTGAGGCCACATGAACCTGCGACCCAGATACAGAAGCTGAGGATAATGATCTTTCGCATTTCAGCCCTCCACAACCAACCGCACCAACGCATTGCGCTCGCGATTACCTTGCCTGACGCTTGAAAATGGAGCGGCGCGCGCCTATTCTCCGACCGGACTCCAGGTTTTGTTGGGATTGAGTTCGGTCATCGCTTTCGCGAGCCCCACCGTGTCCTTGCCGAGGTTTTTCTGGTACACGACACCGCTCTGGTCGACAATGAACGTCGCGATGCCCGTGTCACCGTACTTCTCCGGATAAGCAACGAAGGCGAAGCCCCCAGTCATCTTTCCGTTCACGATATAGTCCTTCGCGCCGCCGCGGGCTTCGCCACCCTGTTTGGTGAGAATGCGATAGAAGTACCCGTGAAACGGCTGCTGCTTGTTTGCCTCGGGAGTGAATCCTTCTGTGGCAGCCGCATACGCCGCCAAAGGTCCAAGCGGGCTCTTCGGCTGTCCCTCGGGCGAATTCCAATACAGTCCGTTCTGTTTCCCTTCGTCGCTGATAAACTTTTGCGCATACTGCGGTACGCCGTCATGGCGTTGCGAGAAATATTCCGCTTGCGCATCCGTCATTGCAGCAACCACTTCCATAGCGGCGAGTTCGTTACTGCCGATACGCCGCGAGAGGATCTCGTCCTTGCCCGCTGCGGTGTCGAAATACCACTGCCCTGCACCGTTCTTCTTAAGCGGAATCGGAAAAGGGTTATTGTCGGCTCCGACAACGAGCACTTCGCCGCCATCGGTTTGCTTGCGCCAACGATTCATCGTGGTATAGGCCACGGCGAAATTCTTAAATGCTGCCTTGTCCTGTTCCGCGTCGCCGGAGAAGATAATGTCCTGCGATCCGGGACCGAAGATGGCGACCAATGCATCGTGATTGCCCCCTTTCGCTGCTTCCACCAGCGATTTGGCGGCATCGTCAGGAGACGTAAACGTCTTCTGCACCGCTTGCGTAGCGGCAGACTTCTCTAATTTGTTACACGAGGTGACACAACTAGCATCGCGAGGAGTGCAATTCCCACCCACCACCGCGAACTCATGACCTTGACGTGCGACATTCCATCCTCCAAACGTTCTCATTCATCGGCGACCGGCAACTTTCATGTTGCGCATCAGCAGAG
>CAVSLE010000009.1:0-268823 GCA_963728805.1 uncultured Acidobacteriaceae bacterium | reverse complement strand
CTCACCATTCTTCATATCGGCTTTGTCGCCAGTGGCGAGTTTCTAACGGTCACGCCAGGGCGCACGCTACAGCGATGGCTGCAAACATCAACGACATGACTCTTAACAGCATGTAAAGGGCCACATCCGAATGCCTGCAATTCCTGAGTGCCCAGTCACTTAGTCATGACCACCGCAAAGCAAACGCCATGTTGGGCGACAGCTTGCTGCCCGGATTCGGTCAGTGCCCTTTTTACGTCATGCAGAGTCTGCATTGGAGCTACCAAGGTAACCGACACGCGGCGATTTTTCATGCACTTGCAAGTGCTCACGTCTGGCAGCCGAATTGCCATATGAAGTATCGAGATTCGATTTGCTCCACAGATTAGATGAGGACATCACGGATGTCCCGGGAGATTATGAACGATATCGTCCAATTTGTTCTGAAGCATGGCTACCCAATCCTGTTCGCTGCCTTATTCGCGCACCAGCTAGGCTTGCCGGTACCGGGACCTCTGTTTCTGCTCGCCGCCGGGGCTCTCGCCGCCGCCGGGAAGTTGGGCCTCCTCACCGTGCTCGGTTTGGCGATCATTGCCTCTATCCTGGGTGACTGGCCATGGTACGAGGCGGGTCGGCGGGGTGGCGACAAGGTGTTGCACTTCATTCACCGCCTCGCGTCGCGAGACCCTGACGCCCATGATCGCAGGGCGAAAGAGACCTTTGCCCGGTATGGGCCTCCGATTCTTGTCATCGCGAAGTTCGTCCCTGGACTGGATGCGGTAATGCCTCCCTTGGCCGGGATATCACGCACCAGCCGCCTCCGCTTTCTGGTCTTTGACGCAGTTGGCGTCGGCCTCTATTCATGCACCTATGCCGGACTCGGCTATGTCTTCAGCCATGACTTGGAGCGCGCGGCGGCCTACGTCGGCAGAGCGGGCACAGTTTTGGCGGGGCTTGCACTCGCGGGCATCCTTATGTACACCGTCCGCAAGCTGGTTCGCGGGTATCGCTTAACGCGCGAATCTCGGCTTGCGCGGATCACACCATCAGAGCCGAGGGGATCTGAAGAAACTGTCGCCAATCCCTGAAGGAACGTCGAAGGAGTCGACCATGGTCACTAAGGCTGTAGCAAAGCGGCACGCACTGCCAGATGCTAAGAGACTCACCACCCAGTATGGATGTGGTCCAGTGCAGTTCTCCGGCACGGACGAAGCACTGTATGAACGGCACCTGCTGTTTGACAGTGGCGTCGATCTGGCGGCGGCGACGGCGCGCGACCGGTTCGAGGCCCTTGCCCGGTCAGTGCGCGACGTTCTATCTCAGCGATGGCTCTTAACAGAAAAGACCTACGAACAACAAAATCCTAAGCGGCTCTACTACCTCTCGATGGAGTTCCTCATCGGCCGCTCATTGGCAAATAATGTTACGAACCTTCTGCTCGCTCCGTTAACAGACCAGTTCATCCAGGACAAGAAACTCAACCTACTCGAGATCTTGGAGCAGGAGCCCGATGCGGGCCTGGGCAATGGCGGCCTTGGACGTTTAGCAGCCTGCTTCGTTGAATCCGCCGCGACCATGCAGCTCCCGGCCATGGGTTACGGGCTGCGATATGAGTACGGCATCTTCAGGCAATCAATCCGGAACGGATCGCAACAGGAGATGCCGGACAACTGGCTCCGTGCTCCCGACCCGTGGGAGATTGCTCGGCCGAATGAAAAGGTGGAGGTCAACCTAGGTTGCTCATTCGAGCTGAGCGAAGGTAGCCTGCGGCCAGTACCGCGGCGTCCATCAACTTTGATCGGCATACCTTTTGACCGCCCTGTTATCGGGTACGGCGGTTCGACCATCAACACGCTCCGCCTCTGGGCCGCAGCCGCACCGGACTATTTCAACTTTGAAGAGTTCTCTCACGGCGATTTTGTAGAAGCTTTTACTCAGACTCTGTCGGCTGAAACACTGACCCGAGTCCTCTATCCCGACGATTCCGATTTCAGGGGGCAGGCGCTGCGCCTTCTGCAGGAGTACTTCCTCGTCGCTTGCTCGCTGGCCGACGCGGTACGCCGGTTTCAACGCAGCAACTCGGATTGGCGCTTGTTCGCAGAGAAAGTGGCCATCCAGATGAACGATACCCACCCGGCTCTGTCGGTTCCGGAGCTCATGCGAATCCTCGTTGATCAGGAGCACCTTGGATGGGACGAGGCTTGGGATATAACACAAAAAACGCTGGCTTACACGAACCACACCTTACTACCCGAAGCGCTTGAAAAATGGCCGGTCGCCTGGTTTGAGGAAATGCTGCCCAGGCAGTTCGAAATAATCTACGAGATCAATCGCCGTTTCCTGGGCGATGTTCGTCGGCAGTTTCCAGTCGATGAAGACCGCATTCAGCGCGTGAGCCTTATCGAGGAGGGGGTCCGCCAAGAAGGTTCGCATGGCCAATCTTGCGGTCGTAGGTTCCCACAGCACCAATGGAGTGGCTGCGATTCACTCTGATCTGCTGCGCAAGACAACGCTAAAAGACCTGGCAGAGATCTATCCCGAGCGTTTCAATAACAAGACGAACGGAGTCACGCCCCGGCGCTGGCTCCTACTATGCAATCCTGAGCTTTCCAGGCTGATTACTGATGCGATTGGAGACGGCTGGATCAGTGATCTAAGCGAACTTAGCAAGCTAAAAGCTTTCGTGGCTGACAAGGGCTTTTGCGACGACTTCCTGAAGGCCAAGCGAAGTGCCAAGCGAAAATTTTGCGATTGGCTGAAGTGGTCGACAGGGCAAGTCCTTGATCCGGATGCGATCTTCGATTCTCAGATTAAACGCATCCACGAGTACAAACGCCAGTTACTGAATGCACTCAGGATCGTAGTGCTATACAACCGGCTACGGGAAGACCCGGGATTGAACCTGCATCCACGGACATTTTTCTTCGCCGGCAAAGCTGCCCCTGCATACAAGCTTGCGAAACTGATTATCAAATTCATCAACAATCTGGCTGGCACCATCGACGGCGACCCCGCAGTACGCGGCCGGCTTAAAGTGGTATTCCTGCCCGAGTACTGCGTCTCTCTGGCGGAGCACCTGATCCCCGCCAGTGACGTGTCCAACCAGATTTCGACAGCGGGCTATGAAGCCAGCGGCACCAGCAACATGAAATTCATGATGAATGGCGCCTTGACGATTGGCACACGCGACGGCGCGACGATTGAGATGGCCGCGGAGGCGGGCGAGGAGAACTTCTTTCTTTTCGGCCTGACGGCGGAGCAGGTGATCGGCAGCCGCGCATGGTACAACCCAAACTGGCACTACGAACACGAGCCCGAGACCCGAAACGCCTTGGACTTGATATTCTCCGACTATTTCAGCCGCAATGAGCCGGGCGTCTTCGCCCCACTACGCGACATGTTGCTAACACATGGCGATCACTACATGCACCTGGCGGACCTGAAGTCGTACCTCGAGGCCGACGAGCAGCTGCGCGCGTTGTATGCCGATCCCGACGAGTGGGCTCGCAAGGCCATCTTGAATGTGGCGGGCTCGGGCAAGTTCTCAAGCGACCGTACCATCGCCGAATACGCAGCCGATATCTGGAACGTGCAACCATGTCCAGTGCCAGAGAAGGCGTAAGGAAAAAGCCGGTTCCGCGGCGGGCGGCTTCCTCGGAGGATCGGTTGGCCGATTCAACAGTTACGGCAGTCCGGACACCACGTTGGCAATTGCGGCCTCGCTAGTTCGAAGTCGCTCAATTCCGGACCGGGCGTAGGCAATGCCTTGCTTTGCAATCTGACGGAAAAATCCTGGTAACAGGCGCCGATCTCCTAGGCAAGCCGGCTTCTTCCTAAAGTGCCAACGCCTCGGTTCGTTGTAGTTGATTCACAACGGCCTGGCGCGCACCCAGGCTTTGCCGCCCAGGAGGCGCCTGATAGATGACGAAGCCAGCCGGCGGCAGCGTCAAGGGAACCGCGAGGACACCACCCTTGTTTTCGACTGCCAATTCAGCGGGCGGGGATGTTGCGGCTCGAGGACCATGCCAGAAGATCAGTTTCAACCGGTCGCCTTCACTTCGGAACATGGAGGCGACCGTCGAATATGCAGCCAGAGGTTGTTCGCGATTGGTGCTGAATGCAACCAGCACTTCTTGATCGACGAAAATTCTCGACCATGCGACAATCGAGAGCATCCTGTCGCCCATCATGTGGGGAAAGCCAAAATTGATTCCATCTCCTGAAATCTCGTGCAACATCTGCCGCCCGCGACGAAGGGGAAGCAGTTGTTTACGCAGGTCAACCAGCTTGGACAGGGCTTCGTACAGAGCGCCGCTTTCGTTGAAGAAATGATGCCCCCGTGTGCATTTTCCACCGAAGTTGCCGCCGAACATGCTTTCCCGGAGAACGAGGTCTGAGCCACTCGGACGGCCGCCGCTGTCGAACTCCTGCTCGGTCCCGTAATAAATGCAGGGAATGCCCATGGTAGTCAGTTGGGTCGCGACCACGTTGAACGCCAGATCGCAATATTGCGGATCTCCGCAGAAGCGCATCTTGCTTCCCCCTTTGCGCACCTGGTCGTGATCATCCACAAGGGTCACAACCTTGTTTCGGTACCAGCGATGCTGCCCCGTGTCGTCCAAAATCCAATTCTGGAATACCGAGAAATAGTCCTCGGGGTTTCCCAGGCCGCAAACCATCCGTTCGAGCTTGCCAGGAACGTCGTCAATTCCCAGTGCAGCGTCCAAACCAGTTTGCTGGACCACCTCCCATGCTTTCTCTCGGCCGCCGCCGACTTCTCCTACCAGCAGGAATCGTTCCTTGCCAATGCTCTCTGCAAATTCGCGAATGGAATCGCAGAAAGCGCGTAAGGCTTGGGTGCCCATGTGCTTGGCGGCATCGAGTCGGAACCCGTCAACATCGGCATAAGCAATCCAGAAGCAATAGGTGAGCACCAGGCACGCCAGCGCAGACGAGAATTGGCGTGTTTGCTCCTCCTGCTCGGCCCAGAGGTCGAGGGTCTTCAGAGAGAACATGTCAGCCTCGATATCCTCCGGATAGTAGTCCCAGTTAGTGATGTGTCCGGCCCGGCGGAACTTGGCAATGTGTTGGAATTCGCGAGGCCAGACCGCGCCATCGGGCCACGAAGCTTCCAGCCCGGCTCGATTGGCGGGGTCCCAAGCTATGGTTGGCTCACCGTTACGATCATTGAACCCGCGCACGGTGTAAGGATTCCCATCCCAGCGCGGATCGTAATCGCTCCGGCCGGTGTTGGCATCGTGGACCAAATAACGATCAGGGTGGTAAGCAAAGACATTTCCCGTGTGGTGGGCGATGATGTCGAGAATGATGTAGATTCCATGCTCGTGGGCAGCCTGCACGAAATCACCCAGTTCCTCGCGTGTCCCAAAATGAGGGTCGACATCAAGAAAGTTCTGGATACCGTAGCCGTGATAGCTGGGTTCGAACGGGACCTGGCGAAAGACAGGACTAACCCACAGCGCAGTTACGCCAAGGCGCTTCAGGTAACCTAACTTGCTCTTCAACCCCTTGATTGTTCCGCCCTGCCACGTGCCGCCAGTGCGTAACCACTCTTCATAGTCAACCCGGTTGGTGTCGTTCGCCGTATAGAGAGGCGTGCTTCCTGAAGACACCGGATTGCCGCTGTTGTCGCGGTAGCCGCCCCGTTCGTTCCCGTCCGAAAACCGGTCCACAAGCAAGAAATAGAGCACTTGGTCTTCCCACGCGGCTGGTGAGGGGTTAAATTTCCGCGCGGTCAGGGCCGCAAAGTCGATGTCCAGCAGACTCTTCTCGATCTTTTCACTCATTCACTCCTCCGGAACAAACACCACAGCCCTTATCAGCAACACGAATGCCATCGACTTAGTTGGTTTGTGGACGGCTACCATGACCCTGACATGCTAAACCACCGGAGTGGGACCTCATCACCGCACTGACCTGCCGCCAGGTCAGTTTTGAAGTGGAACGGCGCTGACTGCGCCTGATGTTGCGGCAGTGCCGGTATTCGGGCAGTTTGGACGCCGCGAGAGGCCGGTGCAAACCTGCATGTCTAAGCGAAACCGGCAACTTAGCCACAGCCGATTGTTTGGCGCCCAAGTTGCATCTCTCATGATCGGGTGCCTGAAGGCAAGAAGTGATGAAATTGGCGAGGATATTCGAGGAGATCATTGGAAACCGCCGCGGTGCGACACCGGACGACATCCGCAAGGTTTTCGGCGATTATCACAACCTGCTGCGCTGGTTAACCGGCTTCCTGATCGGAGACGAAAAGCTCGCAGACGCCTGTATGGTCGATGCCTGCACGATTGCCGAAACTCAAACTCCAGACTTTCACGAATGGCTCGTACACTGGGGCGCTCGAGCCACGGTTGGATGCGCGCTCCAAAGGCAGCAGGCGAACATCGCGGAGCTTGCCCCCAAATATGAAAAGAGTGAACCAGCCCATCTGAAGCATCTCGCGCTTTCACCTGAGTACTTTCTATTGCTGATTAAGAACTCCAAGGACATTCATGCTCGCCTGGACGTGCTTTGCCGGTTCGTGCTCGTACTGCGCGGCATTGCAAATGACTCCTATGACAAAGTTGCCGCGCAGCTCGGGGTCAGCCGCAGCGCCGTTGAAGCAGCATATAGTGTTGCATTCGAGGCTCTCGAACTCGCCTCCGATGGGGTGCTATGCAGTGCAGATGTTCCGGCGCATCACATTAACAACGAACGAACGCTCGCCGACTCGACTGCTTGAGGGTGCTGGTGTTCCGACACCAACCACTCGCGGTGCCCTCAGGTTAGATAGCATCGTCCGCGGGCGTCCCGCTTGGTCAAAAAGACGGGCCGTAAGGTGCGGACTGAAGGATGAAGTACTGTTCGCCTACTGGCTTTAGCGTTTGTCGGATCCAATCCTGCAACATCCGTTTCACGACCTTATGCTGCCAGTGACCGTATCAGGGCGGGCAACTGTCCCTTCTGAGTCCCTAATGCGACTGCTAATCAAGCATTTAGCCATCATCAGGTTCGGCATTAGACCTGCACTCTCCCACAATGGCGAACGCCATGCGAGGTTTTATGCCGAACGTTACAAAGTTCTTCAACTTTTTATTTGGCTGTTGGCACGGCAATCTCAGCCGTGCCTTCACCATCGGCGGACGGACATATCGGGTGTGCTGTGAGTGCGGCGCAGAGTTCGATTATTCGCTGGAAACCATGTCGATTAAGCGCCAGCAAACGCGGCTCCCCGCCTGCCACGTATTGAGGGAGGCGTGAGCCATGCGGTCGCCTAACGACGCTGAGATCCAGCTATGACAGTGCTGAGTCCGCCAGGTGATCCTGCGGCACGTCCTTGGCGGAGCCTGACTCTTCCGAAGATGAGGAATTACATACAGGAGCAACAAATGCCGAAGCTTTTCCTGGGAATACTGATATTTTTCTTGCCAGTCCTTGCGTTCGGTCAATCTTCACCTACGTCATCGACATACCAGCCGGCGACCATCATCGACGTTAGGCCGCATCAGTCTACGGGAGCCTCTAATTCCGATGACGCGCTTTACGAGGTGTCGGCGGAAGTAGGGCGAACAGTCTACGTTGTCCTGACCCCGTCGCCATCACCATCGGGAGCAATACGGTATGCAGTTGGCCGTGAAGTCCTCGTCCACGTAGGCGATAACACAATTACATGGAACGACATCATGGGCCAGTCTCATGAGGTGCCGATTATAAGCAGAACCCTGATAACGGATACCTCTACAGCCCATTGAAGTCGCCCTGCGGTGAGGGCATTCGGAGGACCAATGAAAGTAAGCGGTGGAACAACCATACGTAACGGACTTTTATCTGTAGTTTGCCTCTGCCTGCTTGTAGCAACAACGTTCGCTGCAGCGGCGGAAAAAGGCCCGAGCAGCCATGGACAGAAAGCAACAGTCACGGGCACGATCATCTCCCGGGATGGCAACCTGGTCAAGCTCATGGACATGAAGAATCACTCGATCGACCTCGTCAAAATTAGCAACACTACTAAGATCGGACACCGGAAGGACCTCCAAGCATTCTTCCGGCACACGGACACGAGTGTCACGGCATTAGTGCCGGGCTTGACCGTTAAGGCGGAAGGCGTCGGGAATGCCGAAGGCGAGCTTGAGGCCAATAAGATCAAGTTCTGTCTCGATCTATTTGCGGTTACTGCCGCCCCGGAACGACAGATCCGTGACAACAAGGCAGCAGTCGGCCGGGCACAGACTACGGCTGATCAGGGAGTAGCTAACGCGGCCACGGCACAGTCTTCCGCAGATCAGGCCCAGTCTACCGCCAACCAGGGAGTAGCGACGGCGCAGACAGCGAGTGTGGCAGCAGCCGCGAATACTGTTGCCGTGCAGGCGGTAGACAAGCGAGTCTCGGATCTGGGCGACTACGTGACCGTGGACGGCACGGGAGTTTACTTTGCGGAGGGGAGCTATAGGTTAAACGACACCAGCAAGGCAGCTCTTGGCCGGCTTATTTCCGCCAATTCGAACATCGATGGATACGTGATCGAGATCGCAGGCTATACCTCCAGTACCGGCAGTGCGCAATACAACCAAAGGCTCAGCGAGGAACGGGCAGCGGTCGTGGCCCAGTATCTGCGCGAAAACGCCGGTGTTCCTATGTGGCGAATCGTGGTACCCGCGGGCTATGGAGAGACACATGCCGCAGCCAACAACTCCGACACTAAGGAACGCGCCCTGAATCGTCGGGTAGAGGTCAAGATCCTGGTCAACAAGGGACTGCAAGAAGGTTCACTGCAAGCAGGTTCACTGCCAGGAGGCTCATAGATCGCAGTTGTTTAGCTCGTAGAAAACCGGATAGTCCGGATGCGTCCGATACTTGTGATTGCTCCTCAGGCATCGGGCACTACGAGGCGACTTCATAGAGTTTATTCCACGCAAAGGGTGGGCGCCGCTTTTGTTCGCGTGGCTCTTCATAACAAAGGCGCCCACCTGCCAATCCTCGGTTGGCACTTTGGCGTTGGGGACGACGTCCCGCCATCGGCGGACCCAATCTTTGGGCTTCTTTCAGTCACTTGGAGCGTGCCCGCCCTACTTAGTGTTTGGCAGTTCAGATGCTCTTAACGAATACGAGTGCAAATGTCGAATGAAGCGAAGCGATGCGCGATAGATGCGGCGGTGGAACGCAACAGCTCGTTACCTGAGCCGGGGGATTTCCGGCGATGGATTGCAGCCATCCTGACTGCTTACGAGCCAGTTTACCGCCGCTATTTTTTGGGCCCCTGCGTCACAGGCATGGCTTCGCGAGGCTATTTTGCGCTGTTCAGGTTCTGGCGTTAAGGACGTGCATTCTCGCAGTCGTAAACCGGATCAGGAGGACGAATTAATCATGAAATGCAACCGAATTGTTCTATGGTCTCTTCTGCTTTCACTAGGGACTTTCATTTCCGTCAGCCCCGCTCAACAGCCGCCGTCGGCGACGCCGGCCTCGATCGAGGCTGTGCAAGTCATAGGTCTGACGGGCGTCAAGCAAAACAGCAAAGGAAACCTGAAGGTGGAGAACGGATCCCTCACCTTCGCTTCCTCCAAGAGCACCTGCGAAGTCCCTGCCGCTTCCATACAGGATGTCGTCACCGGAACTGATAGTCAGCGGGTTATCGGGGGAACTGTGGGCACGCTCTCCAGGCTGGCGCCTTACGGCGGTGGGACGGCATTGAGCCTTCTCCGCAGCAAGGTGGACATCATTACGATTCAATATCGGGACCCGAACGGCGGCCTGCACGGCGCCATCTTCACCATGCCCGTTGGCAAGGCCGAATCCATCAAAGAGGCCCTCCTGGCGCAGGGTGCGCATACCAGTATTCCATCGCAAGCTAAATCGAACTCATACTCGCCTCTGCAATCTGAGGCGAATGGAGCAGACAAAGTGAAAACCATCAAGCGTGCCGCTGTACTTTTGACTCTAGTCACCGGATTGAGCGCAGCGCCGTTGCTGCCTGCGCAACCACCTCCAGTCGCAAAGCCACCGGCAGCGGCGATCGAAGTGGAGATGATCCAACCTGGAGAGATCAGCCTGCCTGCCGAATTTCAGGTAGCACTCTACGAGAACCTGGTTCAGGAACTGCAGAAGAAAGGGGGTTTCTCCCAAGTCTATCGTGACGGTGACCGGAATGCCGCCGACGCCTCCGATCTCGTTATTCTTCACACCACGGTCATAGGTTTCAAGGAAGGCAGCGAACTGAAGCGTGACGTTACCACCGTAGGCGGGGCCACCTCAATTACCATTCATTGTCAGTTTACGGATAAAAGAGGGAAAGGTACTGCTGGAGCGTGACATCACTGGGAGAGTGCGACTCATCGGCGACAACCTCAAGGCAACCGATGACTTCGCGAAGAAGGCCGCCACGGTTGCGCAGGAAACCTTTTCTTTCGATTCCACTTCTTCCGATCCCAAGAAGTCTGGTTACAAGAATGTCATCTGAAAAACGCGGCAGTAGTTGTTGATTGGATCTATCGAGGCTTGCGCAATGCAGTAACATTTTCTGGATTTGTCATCACGAGGTCGCCACGACGACCGAGGGATCTGCTTTGTTGCTTTTTCCTACAGCAAGCAGATTCCTCGCGCCCAAACCGGTCTTGCGCGCGCAGGCCGAGCCGGAAAGAGAATTATAGTTCCCGCAACCCCCGCCGAGATTGGTGCTCAAAGCAGCACGTCACTTAAGCGAAAACGGGTGCTCGTGACCGCTCTTGGACGAACACCCCTTCTCGAACGATCTGCTGATACTTGCGTTTTCTTGAACTTTCTTTGATTAGCTCAGCGCGTGCAAGCTTGATGGCACCTTCGCTGGCCGGCGAACCTTGTCGGTTTGCCAATTTGTCTGCACGGTCTGGCGTGGCAGAGATTTCGGATCTGTCTGGCAGATCGCATTCAGTTTGTCATTTCCTCGGAATCGATGAGCTGAGCATAGGCTTCACGCTCACGCCGATGGCTGCGCGCCGTGTGATCGTCCGGCATGTCGGCTGCGATGACAAACTGTTTCAGGAAGAGGATGCGCTCACGCGGGGCCACGCGTCCTCCGACCATGAAGATCAGGTAATTCAGATTGTCCCGGCAGAAGCGTTCGAATTCATCGTCCTCGACGATGTAGGCGGTGACACTGCCCCGTTGCTGCTGCTGGATTTCCAGCCTGCCTTCCGCGCCCCACTGTTTCACCGTGGATGGCGTTACTTTCAGCAGATTGGCGATGGCCGACACGGTATAGATCATTCCACTGTGTCCGGCGCTTCTGTGGTGGTTGTAGATCTTCAGGTAAATCGTGCGCGTCGTTGTTTTGAATCGCCTGGCGATTTCCCGGATGCATGTGGTTTCGGACAGCTCGATGATTCTGGCTACGTCTTCCTGGCTCCAGACCCGACGTGCATTCGGCCGGCGGAAGCCAAATCGTTCCGCCAGGCGCCAGCATGGCTTTTCTGGGTAACCCGTTAATGCCTGGAGTTGCTGCACAACCAACGCGCCGTCCTTCTTGGGTATTCTCGTTGACCTTACGATGCTTAATGCCTTTTCCGACCAGACATAATGCTGGCGGGGCGACCGTGAGCGGGAATTCTCCAATACCATAGGCATGGGACTACTGTACGAATCTGACTCGTCTCCTTTCGCTGAGTTGAGAAATGGTGCTTCAGGCGTGCTTGGTGCTCCGTATGAAGCCAGGGCAAGAAAATATCTGCAAGCGGAACGTTGTCTCTTTGCGCAACGTCAATGATCGTGAAGCTGAACAGAGGTAGCGGAGTGTCGAATCTGCACACCAGTGTGTAAACGTTATCGATAGTACTGCCGGGAAGTGGCATTTCGGCGCACATACGTGGCAGTCAAGCAAATATCTTGCCAAAATTCTCCACAGGTTTTCGCAAGTGACGAGTTTGGAAACCCGGTGAGTCCGCCGCACTCAACTTTTCTCACGCTTGCATCTTTAATTTATGTCGCGGCATCCGTTGGCACCATGGATGAATTGAACTCTGCAAGCGAAGAACGAAAGGGCGAGCAACACGCAGCTCGCCCTGTATTTCGTTACGCAGGATTGAGGATCTGCCCGGCGACTTTGCTGATTTCGAGCTTGCGCTCAGCGTCTTCGGTCTTGCCCGCAACCCAGGAGACGGCGTTTGACAGCCGCCACATGGTGTTGCCCGCGGGCATGTTCACGGTGTCGAGCGAGTTGTAGGCTTCGATCACCGAATCCGCCTCGTTCTTCTGCAGCGCCTTACGCAAGAGCTCGCGTGCCTGGGTGGAATCCACGGTTTTGCCGTTCGCCTGGCGAATCAGGTCCATTTGCTGTTGCAATTGTCCGGCGTTGAGCTGCTTCTGAATCACGTCTCGCAACGCACTCACCGTGGTCTGTGCGTCCAGTTCGTAAGTCCGCTGGGAGTAGACCATCGATTCATCCAGACGCTTGCCCAGATGGACCTGCCGCATCTCCTCCTGCGTGATGGCCAGGTTGGTGCACCAGATCCTCAGCAGGTAGGCCCGGAGCGAGAGTGCGCCGTTACCGAAGTCGGAGTTCTCCAGCGACAGCCCGAAAGCGACAACTTCGCCGGGCACCGGCTCATACACCTCCGGCATGATCGCCTGGATGGCGATCTTGGTATCGGTGACGTAGCCCTCGTAGGGCAACGCTCCCTTCTCCTGCACCGCCGTGGCAAAGGCCTCCACGATGGGACGCGAGTCGATGCGGCGGTAGGAATCGGAAAGGAAGCCGCGTACTTCCTGCTGCAAGGAACGCAGAAGATAGTGTTTCTTCTGAAACCGCCGGTTGAAGACGGTCTGGAGATTGTGGGCCAGTAACTGCCGGCCCCACGGCTCGGCGACCGACTGCAGGCTGTCGATGAACTTCACCGGCATGTCGGTGGCCTGCGCCATCTGGTAAACCGCGTTTCGGTGCAGGGATTGTTCGATGGTTCCTTGCTCCCGATCGGGCACGGTCATGAGGATTTCGGGCAGGTTGTCGGCAGCGCGGAACTGAAGCGCTTCGCCGCGCGCCAATCGGTCAGTCGGCTGGTTGCGCATGACGTGGTCGATAACGTTGGCGGCACGCGAGCGGCCACGCTCAATCAGGGCTTCGAGTTTCGAGACAGCTTGGTTCTTCGACTCGACGGTTGCGAGCATGAGATGGTTTCTCCTGGGATGAAGTTTGGTTAGACGGTGAGGGCAATATGGCAGCAGGCGACTGATGCCGGGTCACCTGCTGCGTTGGTTGATCGAGGGATTGGTGTGGGGACAGAGACACGGCTCGGTGAGACCGTGATTGCAGCGCCGCGAACCCGTGCATCGATGATGTTCGTTGCGTCTGCAATGCGAGCACCAGCGCCTACGCGGACTGGGCGCACTTCTGCAGGCTTCGGCAGTCGTCATGGTTTTGAGTTTCATGGGAGTGAAGGAAGAAGGAGATGCGGGAGCGGTGCGCTGCCCCTAGAACAGGGGCAGCTGCACCGCGAAGTCAGTTGATTGATCAGTGTGGTTTCCTGCGAAGGCACACACGGGAGTTGTTGCGTGGTCTGCGCCCGACGGCAGTGGGAACGATGGAATGTTGCACCGTTCCCTTCGCTGACAGCTGGAAGCTCTTTCATCGGTTCCTGCTGTCCGGAAGTGGGCAGGAATGCGCCGACCCGGCGCCAGAGGTTGTCGGCGGATTCTCCGATTCCCTTGTTCTGCACCAGCTCACGCGCCATGGCCGTGAGCATGTCGTCGTCGCCGTCGATCGCCTGCAGCCCATCGGAGGTGAACTTCCCTTCCATGGCCAAAGCGACCAGAAGCTTTTTCCCCATCAGGCGAAGACAGACCTCCTGCATGGTGCCGCTGTAGGCGAAGAACTTCACTTCCACCGGATGCTTCTGCCCTATGCGCCACGAGCGCCGGCTGGCCTGCCGCAGAGTGTGCAGGGAATACCCGGTTTCGTGGAAGAGGATGGCCGGAAACTCCAGCAGGTCGAGTCCGGTCTCGACCAGCTTGGGATGGCAGATGACGACGTCGATCCCGCGCTTCAGTTGCTCGCGGTACCAGGCCTCGCGTTTATGAGTGGGCACGCTGGCCCGGAGCACGCCGGCGCGAATCCCCTCGGCTCGCAGCAGCTTCTCCAGCCGTGCCGTTACGTCGTACTTGTTGGTGTAGACGGCGAAGACCTGGCATTTGCGGCCGCGGGCAAGCTGAGCCTGGATTTCCTGGATGAGAGCTCTCTCCTTGGGATAAACCTTGCTCTCATCCAGATCCTCAGGTTCCGCGATGATGAAGCTCTCGCGCTGCTGGGTTTCCGGGTTGTAGCGGGTGCCGTAGAGCGTGCCCAGTCCGTAGGGATGGTCGGGATAGACCAGCAGCGCATTGAGCATGGTGCTCAGCACGCTGCGATTGCCGCGATGCTCCTGCAATGTCGCGGTAATCTCGTCCTCCAGTTGCTCGTAAGCTGTTTTCAGCGCGCCTTCCAGGGCAACCGGAACGACATCTTCCCGGTACGCCGGAAGCGCATCGGAGATGTCCTCCAGCGAGACGAAAGCGCAGGTGTCCATCAGGTACTTGCCGAACAGCAGCGGTGATGCTCCGGGCTTGCGGCGGATCGTCACTTCCGTCTTGTTCTTCTTGGAGCAGGCGTTGTCTTCGATCTTGGTGCGCTCGATGGTCTCGATCACGCCAAACTCGTGGGTAAAGCGCTCCTTGCCTGCCGAGCCCCAGGTGAACCCGTCCCGCACCATGCGGCTGGCATCGACGCGGAAGAGGGTGTTGTAGAGATCGTCGGCATAGCCGCTCAGGAGAGTGCCGGTTAGTCCGGCGACGTTCTTTGCCACTCTTGCCAGCACACCGAGAGCGTTACCTTGCGCCGTGTCGCCGGCGAGTTGATGGACCTCATCGGCGATGGCGTAATCGAACCACTCGGGCATGTAGCGGCCCATGAAGTCAGCCGGCGCCATGCGCTGGATCTTGTTGCGGTCCGCCTGCCAGAGCGCCGAGTAGTAAGCCGTTCCGCCCTTGTCTCTCTCCACGAACTCGTGGAGGCGCTTCTTGTCGAAGTCACGGACGTCGAGAAACTCGTCATCGGTGGAGATGGGCTTCGATGTGTCCGGGTTTAACACCAGGCCGAGGTGCTTTCCGGCGCGGCCTTTCAGGTAGACGTGCTTCCAGAAATAGCCGAGCTTGGCCCGCTCGCGACCGAAGATGAAGATGGAGGATTCCGGACAGACCTTCCGCCATCCCTTTGGCCCAAGCATGCGCAAATCAGCCAAGGTGGTGTGCAGACCCTCGCGCACGATTTCGCCACGGCGGAGGCGGACTTCGTTGACCCCGTGCGGCTGCCTGGGATCGCCGCCGTTACGCATGTCGTCGATCAGGAAAACCCGCACTCGGGGAAGGGTGAGGAAGGTTTCGCGCGCCCATTTCTCGACCAAATGCGGCGGAGCCATGACGATGCCGGAGAACGGCTTGCCTTGTGCATGGACGAACATCATGCCCAGGGCGATCAGGGTTTTGCCCGCTCCACACTCGGCCACCACATGAGCGCCACGGGAGATCTGCCAGCGCTTGGCGACACCCATGATGGCGAGAGACTGGGCCGGGTAGGGAGTGCGCAACATCTGCGAGAGCGCCGGTGATGGCGCATCGTCCAGACCATGTAGGGGAGGGTACGAAGCAAGGATGCGCTCCGCCAACTCGTCGCTATGTAGACGCCAGTAGTCATTGAGGTTTGAAAGGGATGACATGAGAACTCCATCTCGGGAAAGTGGAATGTGCTCTGGGCTTGGGATTTATAAAGGCTGGGTGAGAACTAGCGGAGTGCGGAAAGACTCGGCTTTAAGCATTCCGGCAGGGCAAGTAACTGAAGCCAAACTCGTGAGGATGAAATCGGTATCGAAAGAAGGGCGAATTGCTTACAGGGAAACGATCTTCAGGTCGGGGATCATCTGAAAATGGCGGAGGTTCGCGGTAGCGACACTGTAGCCGAGTTCCAGGGCGGTCACCCCGATCAACAGATCGGAGAGCGGAAGGCGGACCCCTTTGGCTTGGTTCTCGCCGTCGATTTGCCCGGCCCGAAGCGCGACTGGCACAGTGATGGGATGGATGGGCAACGCTGTGAGCAGTTCCTGGATGAACTGCTGCCGCTTAGCTCTTCGCGCTGGCGTGTCAGCGCGGGCCGCACCGTGGGCCAGTTCGATCAGAGTGACAACTGAGATCGCGATCTCGGTATTGCCCGCCGGGCCAGAGATGGCCGCGAGCATCTGTCGTGCATTCTGCCCCTGGCGCTCGGCTGTAATCAGGACGCTTGAGTCGAGTATCAGTCCCATGCGGGTGGTTCTAGCGGTTCGCGGTGGCTCTCGATAGCTGCTTCGACATCCTTGGCGAAGTCTGCGTCCATGACCGCTGTCGAGTCCTCGGGTAACAGCGCGATGCACTCGGAGATCGAGCGGCGGGGCGGGACCGGCAGATGGATCACTGCCACGGGCAGCTTGCCGCTCTCACTCTCGATCACCACTTCCGCGCCCGCGCGGACGCTAGCCAGCACCGACGCGAAGTCGCTGGCGGCTTCCTTTTCCGAGATGTGGATCACATCGTGAGCCATAGTGCGATTATACCGTTATCCTTTCTCTTGATTTTCGTCCACTTGACTGCCATGACCGCGAACCGTCACGATGATCTGCGCCCTTACGGAACATAGACCTACCCTTCTTCCTCCGCAAGCAGGCGCGCTTGCGGCACAGTACAAATCAGTAATGCGCCGCGGTTTCAGTGACCCTGACGCGCTGATGCCCCGACCGATTACGCGGTTCGCGCGAGAAAATCGGTCGCGGGCCAATGAACAGGACCGTTCGTCGTCGGGAAGGACAACTTCTTCTGCCGCAATCCCTGCTCGATCAGCTTGAGCAGTTCCTGCCGGCGGGTCTTCACGGCCACAGCTCGATATCCGAAGCCAGCGAGAGCCTGGATTCGCTTCCTGCGCTTCAATTCCGACAGGAACCAGTCCGCCCATTCCGGCAATGCGGGAAGCCCGAAGTGCAGGACCAGCGACGACCAGACGAACATCGGTTCCTCACTGATGAGCAGCAGCCGATCCTGCTTGGCATTGCCGATCATCTCCTGCGACAGTCCGATCAGGTGCCGCAGTGGACGCCTACGATTGGCTACACCGATGGGACCGCGAAAGCAGGTGGGCGTCGCCCCGAGCGAGACGATCCTCTCGACGCCCTCGGGATCAACAGCGGTAAAGGGATCGTTGTTGGCAAAGGCGGCAGCCAGCGCGCCGATTTCTGTGTCACCGCCTACGACGGAGACCAGGTGTGCCTTGCTGTCCTCGCCAATCCAGGCGCTCAGATGGACCCGGATGTGCGTCCGCGTCTTCTCCGTGCGCCGCAGGTAAACCAGTTCTCCAAATCGTTCATGCGCATTTTTCATCGCTGGTCGCTTTTTCCTCCGTTTCCTTGAGCACGAGAACACGGCCGCTTTTGTAGGCCAGTGTCAGCTCGTGGCTGAAGCGTTCCCGCCGGCGCACGATCTGGTAGCCGTCTTCCTCTTCGTGATAGACGTCAACGTGTTTTACCGAACGCCAGTGCGCGATATGCCGGCCGTCGTCTTTACCGAACACTCCGTTCAGCATCCCTGCCGTGCACAGCAGCCCCACGTGTCCGCCGTGCAGAGGAGTCACCGGACGGCCCTCGATGCGCTCCTGCTTGCGTACCAGCAGGTTGAGTGCATTCTGCATGGCGCTGGAACGGCCGATTGCATCCTCGATCGCATCCAGCGGCAGGCCCCGATACTGGATGGGAACTGCTGTAGATTCCGGGACGATGTAACGCTCTGTCGTCTCTGAACTGAGCGTCGGCAGTTGGTTGCTGTTGTAGGCCAACCGCAGCAGTTGGTCGGCGTAACGAGTGTCGCCGCGATGGTGTTCTTTCTTGCGAATCGCAACCACAGCGATTTGCCGGAAGCGGACCGACTCCGGGTGGGTGAGGCGGAATACGGAGATGCGCTCGAATTGGCTGGCCAGACGCCTGGCGCAGTGCGAGAGCGCATTGTCCGGGATGACGAAGATCAGAACTCCCGCCGTCTTCAGCCAGCCGTAGCAGTGGTCGAGAAACACAAGTTCCAGGCGCTGGTTGCTGTGATTTCCGACTTCCACGTCGTACGGTGGGTTGAGATAGAGGAGCGAGCAGCTGCCTGCCGGAAGGTGGGATTCGAAGGTGCTGCCCTGCGTGGTTGGAATGCCGCGCGCAGTTGCGGCGGCGGCTCGATCTGCATCAAGTTCGATGGCCGCTCTCTGAGCCGCGAGGTCTTTGGTGACCTCGAGCAGGGCGGTTCCATCGCCAGCACATGGATCCACGGCAAAGAAGGGTCTTGGCGCTATCAGGAGCTGCCTAAGGTTGATCGCTTCTCCGACGGGCAAAGGGTAATAACCGAGTTTCAGTCGCCCTGCGTTGCGCATGAGACCGCTCCTTTCCTTTGAAACTTGGGGGTGTTTTGAATTGAACCAAGGATCTTGCCGAATCGGCAGGGTTGCGGTGTACTTCGGTGCTCAATTAAAGGTGGCGGCGGGGATGCCGGGCACGATGTTGTCGAGTTTCACTAAGGGGGGTGACCAGACCGGTGCCGCTCGGGTCACACGATAATGCGGGAAGAATCTCTCAAGTCGGCAGCCGTGATTTCCTAGATCAAGACTTCTGGCCCGCGCCGATAGGCTGTCGTGAACACCCCCACTCGCGACCTGACCCAAACGGGCCGTTCAGGGGACATGGGACGCTGATTGCTTACGAAATGTTTGCCCGTCATCCGCCCACAATCGGCGCCACCCGCCAAGGGTGCTTCGAGCTTCCCAGCTCGGGTCTCCCTGCAGAGCATTCACTTGTGCGCAGAAGCCTTTAATCCGGCGAAGGCCTCTTACTTGCCTGTGAGACTTGGAGCGCAGCTTGATTAAAGTAGTGATGCTGGTAAGTGGCTGCGGTCGATCATGCGGTAACAATGACGCCGGTGCACGGACTCTTGCTAGCACGGTGATAGCTGTGCCGCACTCCCGAATCAAAGTACACGGCGTCTCCTGATTCGAGGTTGACTGTCTCGGAGCCGATCGTGAGCTCCAGTTTTCCGGAAATTAGATAAAGCAATTCCACGCCCGGATGCTGGTGAGGCCGCGACCTGTCAGAGGCAATGGGTTCGAATTCCGCGTAGAAGGCATTTAGCTTCCGTTCTGTAGCTTTGAAGTCCAGGCTCTCGAATTTGTAGGCGATGCTGCCTCCATCCGGATTGTCCGGAAACCGCAAGCGCTCCTTCTTGCGTGCAATCGCGACTACGTGACGCTTGCGCTCGTCCGTAAAGAAATATTCCAGCCCCACGCCGAACACCAGGGCGATACGCAGCAGCGTGGGGAGTGTGGGAAACAGTTTGCCACGTTCCAGCTTCGACAGCATGGCGGCCGAAAGGCTGGTGTGTTTGCCCAATTCCACCAGCCCCATGCTCTTGCGCAGCCGCAAGGTCCGGAGTTTCTCGCCCAACGCGTAGGGCCGAAGCCCATCGACGATCGTTTTATTGACCATTCTCTTCTCTCGTTTTCTCACCAGTACAACAAAGGCCGGTAATTTTGACCGGCGCTCACATGAGTTGCAGAATTTCGCTTCTTTTCTTATTAGGATAATAATTGTTCTCTATAGTTAATACAGCACTGCACAAGATTGCAAGCGGAAAGAAAGAAAACCACGCAAGTAAGGAGTTATGAATTGAAAGCAGCGAGTTTTGCGTTGATTCTCAGTGTCCTCGCAGGTGCCATGCCGGCAGACGCCGGCCCCGCAAAAAAGGACATCGTTGACACTGCGGTCGCGGCGGGGAGCTTTAACACGTTGGTCACGGCGCTGCAAGCCGCCGGGCTGGCTGACACCCTGAAAGGCAAGGGGCCCTTCACCGTGTTTGCCCCCACAGACGACGCATTCAGCAAGCTGCCGGCGGGCACAGTCGAGTCGCTTCTCAAGCCCGAGAACAAGGACAAGTTGAGGGCCATTCTGCTCTACCACGTAGTTTCCGGCGATGTGACGGCGGCCCAGGTGGTGAAACTGTCTTCAGCAAAAACCGTCAATGGCCAGGACCTCAAAATCTCGGTCAACAACGGCACTGTCATGGTCAATGACGCCACGGTTGTAAAGGCTGACGTCGTGGCTTCTAACGGTGTGATCCACGTGATCGACACCGTGCTTCTACCCAAAGACTAACTAACGGAGGAAACGATGAAATTGAAAACTCTAGATGTGATCGCAGCTGTGCTTCTCGTAATTGGTGGACTGAACTGGGGTCTGGTGAGCGTTGCGCACTTCGACCTGGTGGCCGCTATTTTCGGCATGAAGTTCGGCGAAACCTCAACCCTGAGCTCAATCGTCTATGCTCTTGTTGGCCTGGCAGCGCTGTACCAAGCCGTCTCGTTCAAGGCTATTCAGCAACGCTGGGGACATGAGTCGGTACCGGCTCGCGCCCGCTAGCTCAAGGACACGGAGGAGGGGGAGGACACCTATGCGTTCTCCCTCACTTCTCTCGCCATGGGAATCACGAAACTCAGCCTCAACCCCCGCATCACCGTGCGAACATCTGCGGCGCCTGATCCAGAAGGAAAGTGCGTAGTTTACTGGATGCAGCGCGCCCAGAGGGCATTGGACAACCCCGCTCTGGACACGGCAGTTGAGCTGGGCAACGAATTGGGCAAGCCGGTCGTGGCTTTCCTCGCTCCAGCCCCTTTTTATCCGCACGCTAATCTCCGTCACTACAGCTTTCTCGCCTCCGGAATTCCGGACATCGCAGAGGACCTCTCCAGGCGCAATGTCGGTTTTGTGCTGCGGACCTACCCTGATCACAGCTTAATAAAGTTTTGTGAACAGGTCCGCCCAGCGATCGTAATTGGCGACGAAAATCCTTTGCGCGAAGCTGAGCGGTGGCGAGTTCGCGCCTCCCAGCAGTTGAGGGTGCCTCTGTGGACCGTTGATGCCGACGTCGTCGTGCCCTCGCGGCTGCTGGGCAAGGAGCATTATGCGGCCCGCACCATCCGGCCCCGGCTGCAGGAGCTGTTGCCGCAGTTCCTTTCTCCGAGAAGGGTCGTCAAAGCGCGAATACCCTGGAAGAAGCCACGAACTTTGCAGTCGCTCTCGGCGCATGACGATCACACCGCCCGCTGGTCCCTCGACCGCTCTGTTTCGCCGGTAGAGAACTGGCAGGGTGGGACGAAACAGGCGCTGCGCATCCTTACCGAATTCGTCAATCATCGGTTACAGGACTACCCCGAAGATCGGAATCATCCCGAATTGCCGGGAACCAGCCGCCTCTCGCCTTACCTTCACTTTGGCCATATCGGCCCGCTCACTATCGCGCACGCGGTGCAGGCGGCTTCAGCGCCGGCAGCCGCGAAACAGGCATTTCTGGAGCAATTGATCATCCGGCGTGAACTGTCGGTAAATTTCGTCCGCTACAACTCGCACTATGATTCCTTCGTATGCCTCGAGCCCTGGGCGGATCGCTCTTTTGCCCAACACTCGGCCGACCGTCGCCCTATTCTTTACAGCGAGGAGCAACTGGAGCAGGCTGAAACTCACGATCCTCTATGGAATGCTGCCCAGAAACAGATGGTGTTGACGGGCTGGATGCACAACTACGTGCGGATGTACTGGGCCAAGAAGATCCTGGAGTGGAGTCCGTCGGTTGCCACGGGCTACCAACGGGCGGTCTGGCTCAATGACCGTTACGAACTCGACGGTCGCGACCCCAACGGTTACGCAGGGATTGCCTGGGCCATTGTCGGCAAGCACGACCGACCGTGGTTCGAGAGACCTATTTTCGGACAAGTTCGCTATATGTCATACGCCAGCACCTCAAAGAAGTTTGATTCCCATCAGTACATCGAAAAAGTGAGACAGTTGGAGGCCAGCCATGTCTGACCACCGCTGGCCCATGCTCCTCTTCTTCCTGTTCTTGTGCTACGGCGCCGCAGGGCTGGGTTCCATCTGGACCTCGTCCTCGGTTGGGACTTGGTACGCGGAACTCATGAAGCCATCGTTCAACCCACCTAGCTGGATCTTCGCCCCCGTATGGTCAGTTCTGTATTTCCTAATGGCACTGAGCGCCTGGCTGGTTTGGCGAAGGGCCGGGTGGAGCGGCGCAAGATTTGCCCTGGCCCTGTTCTTCGTCCAACTGGCGCTGAATGTCGCCTGGTCGGGGCTGTTCTTCGGACTACGCCGGCCAGGAACGGCGTTGGTCGGGATTCTTATCTTGTTGGGCACCATCGTCGCCACTGTGCTGGCGTTCCGGCCCGTTTCCCTCCTAGCCTTCTGGCTTATGGTGCCCTACGCTCTATGGGTCGCTTTTGCAGCACTGCTGAACTTCAAGATCTGGCAACTGAATTCCGGTACGGCATGAGGATTCTGGTCAGCGGCGCGACCGGATATGTGGGCAGCAGGCTCATTCCGCGTCTGGTAGCTTCTGGACACGAAGTCTCCTGCATGGTGCGGGACGCCTCGCGCGTGTCAGCACAGGTGGCTGGGAGCACTCGCCCCGTCGTTGCCGATGCGCTCCAACCCGAGAGCCTGGCTGCTGCGATGGAAGGAATCGACGTTGCCTACTACCTGATTCACTCCATGTCAGCTTCTGGCGGGGATTTCCAGAAGCGCGACTGGCTTGCCGCTCGCAACTTCGCCGTCGCCGCTCAGCAAGCAGGGGTGAACCGGATCATCTACCTTGGCGGGCTGGCGTCCGAAACATCACAGATTTCTGACCACCTCAAGAGTCGCCATGAAACCGGAGAAGCTCTACGCAGATTTGGGCCGCCGGTAACTGAGTTCCGCGCCGGTATTGTCGTAGGCAATGGCAGTGTCTCTTTCGAGTTGATTCGATACTTGACCGAGCGCCTTCCGATCATGATCTGCCCGCGCTGGGTGATCACGCGCACTCAGCCCATTGCCATCGATGACGTTCTTGACTATCTGGTGGCGGCGCTTCAGTCCCCAGAATCAACCGGTCAAGTGATCGAAATCGGCGGCGCAACGATTGAAACCTACCGCAGCATGATGCTCACGTATGCCCGGGCCCGGCGACTCAGACGCTGGTTGCTACGCGTGCCCGTCCTGACGCCGCGACTGTCTTCCTACTGGTTGCGCTTAGTGACCCCAATCCCCACCTCGATCGCCCGCCCACTGATCGAGGGCTTGCGCACGGAAGTCGTCTGCAAAAGCACCCGATCTGCTGAATTGTTTCCTGCAATTCAGCCCATGAGTTATGCCGCTGCCATCGAAAAAACCCTGACCCGCACGCTGCCGGATCATTCGCTCACTGCGACTGTTCTATCCCGTCCTGCGCACGTCTTTATTCGGCGGGACGGCATTCTTTGCGACGTCCGTCAAGCTGTCGCCGACGCGTCCCCAAGTAAAGTGTTCTTCGTCATCACACGTCTTGGGGGTGCGAACGGCTATCTGTATGCGAACAGTTTGTGGCGGATCCGCGGTTGGCTGGACCGATGCCTGGGAGGAGTCGGCATGAAACGGAACTCTGGCCGCGCGCCTCTGAACAAGAATGATCACATCGACTTCTGGCACGTTCAGGATCTGGAGGCGGACCGCCGTCTGCTGCTACGGGCAGAAATGAAGCTGCCGGGTCGTGCCTGGTTGGAATTCTTGATTTCGCCTCAGCCCAGTGACCGGACGGTGGTTCGCTGCTGCGCATGGTTTGAACCTCGCGGATTGTTAGGAGAACTTTATTGGTGGGTTCTTTACCCCATTCACATCTTGATTTTTCGGGGTATGGTACAAGCAGTGTGCAGAGAGGCGGCCCTGCGGCGTCACCAGCAGGCTGACACAGCGGAGGCGCGTTGATTAAGGATCTGCTGCTCACGACTTGCAGCAGTCGCCATCTGACCCACCGACCTCGAGATTCGTAAGGGTTTGTAGGGAGCTGAAGACGAAGTTCTGGGTGGATGTTCGGCAAACAGGAAGCTATGCGGTCGCAAAACCACCCTCACTCCCCACCCCGTCGCTTGGGTTTATGAATGCCGGGAGGCCCACACCCACAATGTTGACCGTGATCAGGGCCTCCAGTAGCATCGCCCGACAGCATTTAACAACTGCGGAATACGGTTGTCAGTGACCCCTAACACAAGAGTCGGGTGCAGGCAGACTTGACCATTTTCTTCGCAGGTCAATTAGTGGGAGGTCTGGGTTATGCATGGATTACCGTCAATACGGAAGTCGACCGCCCGTGAAAACTGAATTGTGTACTCGGATCAGTTCCGCATTGCTAGAAGCCATCTCATAACATACTCTCCCTCATGAAAATGAGGATGCAACCAAGCTGGACGAGCCCGAGGAAGTTGGCCTCGTGATACTCCCCAACGGGTGACCAGCCGACGAAAAGTTATGCAACCAGGCAAACAGTCTCTCGATCTTCCAGCGCCGGCAATATCTCCGCAGCTTGCGCCCGTCCTGCGTCTGGGGCTTGCGGCGGTTTACTTTGTGCGGCGCGATCAACTGGACGCCGTGGTGCTGTTGCAGCCGCTCGTCCAGCGGATCGCTGTCATAGGCGCGATCGCCGATCATGCGCTCGGGCGTCGCCGCCGTGAAGCGTTGCTCGACGGTGGCTTCGACGAAGCGAGTTTCGATGTGGCGAAGCGCTTCCAATCCAGGCGGCGACAGGAAGACCATGGGCGCTTCGCAATTGCCTCATGCCATCTTGGTTCCTTTGCCGCTGGTGTGTTCTGCGATTAACCGCACCGCCCCCTTTTTTGCCCCCGCAAAGGTGGCGTCGATGAAGGTCTCGGCCAAGTCCAACTGCCCGCGTGCCAGCAGGTGCTTCGCCAAAGCGCGCATAACCTCCACCAGCGTGCCCTCGCCGACCCATTCCGCCGGAAGTGGCGGTGGCACGTCTGGTACGGCGGAAACTTGGCGCGCGGCAGCTCGGCCCATTGCGCTCCGGTTCGTAAGATCCAAAGCACGCCTTCCAGCACGCTTCGGGTATCCGCCCATGGCCGACCCCGTCGCAAACCGGGTGTGTCTTGGGCTCAACCAGCAATTTCAGCACTTCCCACTGCGCATCGGTGAGTTCCATACCTACCGATGTGCCTGTAAATCCACTGCACCACAATTACTTAGTGTGGTTCGTATTTATGAGATAGGTTCTAACAATTCGATGGTTGTCGTGTAACGACGAACCGCTAAGGTAGGATGCGCGAATGTCGCCTCCGCACAGCGTCTGCCAGTTGTCTAGCTTTGCTAGGCCTTTTGAACCGCCGATACCGTCGAGATCTGAGCACGGCTTCCAGCCGCCGCGAACTGAGACCGGCGCAGTACTTGTCAATGGACTTGGCGCGCGCAGCACAAAGCGATCACAAGTTCTATTTGGCCGAACTAGTCATCTAGTCGTTTTCGTGAACACTCGTCAAATGGAACAGTTGCACGCGAGCATTCGCCGTATCGCTGACGTAAAGCCGGTTGCTGACATCGAGCCACAACCCTCTGGGCCCGCTGAACTCACCCGCTCTGGACCCGGCCTCACCGAAGGAAGCTACCAATCGCCCGGCCTGGTTGAACACTCGTACTTCGGAAGTGCCGACGCTCGAGATGTAGATATTGCCATCGCTATCGAATGCCAGCCCATCTTCTCTGTCAACTTGCTGACGGGAAGGGTTCGCAACGCTGAAACCGGCAAGCAGGTTGCACTCCAGGTCCATGATCTGAACGCGCGTGCCAGCGGTATCCAAAACAGCAACTTCGTCATCGTTCAAGGCAATCTCGGTCGGATTATTAAACTCCTTGGGACCGGTATTGTCCCTGCGCTTCAACTCGAACCTAGCGTTATCATCCCACTGCTGCCCGGTCTGTTTTAGGAGATTGCCTTTCAGGTCGAGCATAAGAACGAGATGGCGAGGGCTGTCGACAAGGTACAGATGGCCCGCTTCGCGATCGATCGCAATTCCAATGGGGCCCTGATACATCCTCTCGCCGTGAAAGTTGCCGATGTAGCGCAGAAATTGTCCGTACGGGTTGTACACCAGAACCATCCCACGCTCAGAATCGGCAACGTAAATATTGTCTTCCTTATCTACGGCGACCCCGGCCGGCAACTGGAGCCGACGTCCTTTCCCTCCGAGGATGCTAAAAGAAGTCTTACCGCTTGCGTCCAGCACATGTATAGCCGGAATGCCAGGATCGCTAATGATAATGCGCTGCAGGGAGTCGGTGGTCAGGTGTTGTGGTGCTCCCAGCACTCGACGCCGACCGTAAACAAAGGAAACCACGGCATTGCGAACCTCAGCCGGAAGCGAATGGGTCTCCGGCAGAGCCATTGCTTGCTTCGGTGGCTCAATATCGTCCACGAGCCGCACGTTGGAAGACAGCATCCAGGGAGGAGCGGCACTCTGCCTTGTGGCCTGCTGATCTGGAGTTTCGGGGAGCGCTACGCTCTTTGACTCAAGAAAACGATGAGCCTGGACGTCCTTCGAAACTTTCCATCAGGCTGAAACATGCCAACATATTCGAGTTCACTGCCGTCCCCGAGTGTCAGGTGGGGAAAGGCTCGCGCACGTTGTGTGGCATCCTGAGTGGTTAATGATGTAGATCTGCCGCCGGCATGAAAACTCTGAACCTGCGCCAATTGAGGAAATATAACCGTTAGCGCAAAGGTGATTGTGATCGCTATCGTCAGCTTATGCGTCTCCCGGTACGAGGTCGTGCGGACAAATGGAGGGCAAAACTGCTGCGTGAAATGCATTGGCTTCACCTCTCGGCCATCTGGCCAGATGAGATTGACGAAAGGGAATGGCCGTGCTGGACGTTGGGGAAGGGATGCTTAAGTCTTGTTCCTCGCGCGGACTCGACAGGAGTGGGGTGGAAATAAGGCTGAGTTCTCTCTCCAGATGCCCATCGCGAAATTTGTAATTAAAGTTGACGTGATGGCTTCATAAATCCTTTCAGAGTGACATGAAAGCAAGCACCGATGCCCACAGCTTGCGTCCGCCGCAGGACAAGAGCAAGAGCAAACTTGCGTTAGGAGGCACAAATCGATTATTCCATTCTCATTTTGGAACGGTAACAACACCTACAACAAATTTAGGCTATTCGATCTTGAGGGTATGAGTTCCGGCGACCAGCAAGCGCGATCCACAACCGGGGCAAACAAACGATCCCGCAACGCGCTCCGAAGCCCCGGTATCTGTTTCTGCAGGTACCCGCAGGGGCGCTCTCCCCTCGGTCATAACTCTGATCTCTCGCGCAGCCCGCACATCACCGCGCGCGGCTCTGCGTATCATCTTGTCTGCGATGACTTCCGCATAGGTTCGGCCGGCCCTATCCTCGGGATCTACTTTGCCTAACTGTTCCCGTAAAGCGGCCGTCAATTTCGTCTGGCGCGGCCTGCCGGCAGGATTTCCGCTGACGCCCTTCGGCCACGGTTTCAGATTTTGCAAATTAGCCATACCACAATATTCTCACTGTTTTCTCACTGTTTTAGGAGGAAAATTCAAACCCAAAACTTATCGCTGCGCTGCTGGCGCCCCCGAATATAGGCGGATCGTTTTTTGGAGTTTTTGCGAAACGAAGCCAATAAGTCTTTTGTTATCAATAAATGTCTGTTCGGAGCCTAGCTCAATGTAGCCCACTTACCGACGAGTCCAGAGGATTGACCTGCAGCCACTCTGGGAGCACAATTGCGGCCGAGTTTCTGCCGCTCCCCGGCAAACCCGCTTTCGCCATCTCCGCACGGAGGACACTCCATGGCAGGATCGAAAGACAGTCTCAAGGACCGCCTCGCCCGGTATCGAGAGATAACCCTCACTGTGACTGGGAGAATATCCGGACGAATGATTTCCAGGCCCGTGTGGTTTGTTCTGGAAGGGGACACGCTTTTCCTTTTGCCCGTGCAAGGCCCGGACACGCAGTGGTACAAGAACGTCCTGCACAATCCTCAAATCAAAATCTCGGCGCGAGGCAAGGAGGGAAAGTTCCGGGCCGTTCCGATTACCGATCCCAAGACCGTCAAATCAGTGGTGGAGAAATTCAAAGCGAAATACGGTCCGGAGGATGTGAAGAAGTACTATTCGAAGTTCGATGTGGCGGTTCGAGTCGACCTCTAGGTTCGTATCACCTCCCAATACGCCGACAATGTTTCGCCGAGGGGAGCCTGGCGGGCGCCGAACAACGCGCCCAGCGAACGCAATAACATCCCGGCAACAATCCCCACGCGCAACGCAGCCACGCCACCACCGGAAAGATGTTTGCGCGCGTAGCGCATCATATTTCCGTACCAGAACAGTTGCTTATCGCGGAAAGGCAACTGTCCAACGCTGTGCGCTCCGCTATGGCGGAAACGAGCCGACGGACAATACAAGATCTTCCCACTGTGTTCCAGCAGCCGCTGGCAAAGATCGACGTCCTCGAACCACACCGGAAAGAACTGCTCGTCGAAGCCGGCAACTGACTCCCATGCTGCGCGAGTGACCGCGAGGCACGCCCCCGCCGGCTGCTCGACCTCCTGCTGCTGCGAATAGTCGGCGTCGAGACAGCGATAATGACGATTCACCGGATTGCTCGGCCATAGCCGGTTCACCAGCATCACCTCAAATAGCAAGCTGGTGAGAGTGGGCAGCCGTCGAAAGGCAAAGCCGCGCGCCGGCTGGCCGTCTGGTTCCAGCAGCGCACCGCCAACTGCGACCGCACCGGTGGTTTCCATGCACCGCAGCATAGCTTTGACGGACCCCGGTTCGGCGATGGCGTCGGGATTGAGTATCAGCAGAACATCTCCCGTGCCGTCGCGTGCTCCCTGGTTCACGGCCGCGGCAAAGCCAAGGTTTTCGGGATTCGCCATCAGATGCACAGGATGCCAGGCGACAAACTCTTCCACCCGCTGCACGGTCTGATCGTGCGAAGCATTGTCCACGATCACGATCTCGCAATCCTCATGCGCCAGCGCCTCCAGGCACGGCCCAATGCTGGCGCCAGAGTTGTAAGTCACGATGATGACCGAGCAGCGCAACATAGGGGAGGAACCACGCATTATAATCGTCGCTTCGAGGGAGCACGCGCGCCTGAGGCAGTGCGCGCCTGGAGAGAACTTGGAAATCATCGAAACCCGGCTGCCCGGCGTGGTGGTGGTGAAGCCGCGAGTCCACGAGGACGCGCGCGGCTTCTTCATGGAAACCTATCGCCAGAACGTGCTGGCGGGCGGCGGTATCCACGAGGAGTTCGTGCAAGACAATCATTCGCACTCGTCGCGGGGCGTGTTGCGGGGGCTGCATTACCAGTTGCGGAATCCGCAGGCCAAGCTTTGCCGGGTGGTGCAGGGCGAGGTGCTCGACATCGCGGTGGATGTTCGCGTCGGGTCGCCGCACTTTGGCCAATGGGTCAGTGCGTCGCTCTCCGCAGAAAACCACTTGCAGCTCTACATCCCGAAGGGATTCGCGCACGGCTTTGTAGTTCAGTCTGAAACCGCTGACTTCCTCTACAAATGCAGCGACTACTACGATGCCGGCGACGACCGGGGCGTGCTTTGGAACGATCCGGAAATCGGCATTGATTGGCAGACGCCTTCTCCTCTCCTGTCGGAAAAGGACAGTCGCTATCTTCCACTTGCGCAGATCGCGCGCGACCAGTTGCCGCGCTACCAGCCATGAGCCTGCGGCTGCTTATCACCGGCGCGACCGGCCAGATAGGCTGGCATTTGCAGCGTACTCTAGCGCCGCTGGGTGACGTTACAGCCCTTACCCGCGATCAGTTGGACTTGGCTGATCTTGACGCGGTGACGAAGGCGGTACGCGAGTTCGAGCCTGATGTGCTGGTAAACGCTGCCGCCTATACGGCGGTGGACAAGGCCGAGAGCGAGCCGGAACTGGCGCGGACTATCAACGCCCTGGCTCCGGCACGCATGGCCGAGGAGTTGGCACGCAACGGCAGCCTGCTCATCCACTACTCCACCGACTACGTTTTCGACGGCAGCAAGCCCACCGCCAATGCCTATCACGAGGACGATGCGACCGGGCCACTGAACGTTTATGGCCGGACAAAGCTGGAAGGCGAGCAGTTGATCGCTGGCGCTGGATGCCCATATATCATCCTGCGAACCACATGGGTGTACGACACGCGCGGCAAGAATTTTCTGCGCACGGTGTTGCGTCTGGCCCGTGAGAAGGACGAGCTGCGCATGGTGGGCGACCAGTACGGCGCGCCGACCTGGGCGCGGACGATTGCCGAGGCCACGGCGATCATTCTGGGGAGATCTCTGGAGCGCAACAGCCAAACCGGCGCCTGGCATGGCGGGCTTTTCCATCTCACCGCCGCGGAGCAGACCTCATGGGTAGGATTTGCGCGGGCCATCCTTGAGGACTACGAAGCGCTCCTCGATTGGCCGGCCGACACCGGTGAATTTGGCGGACCGTTGAAGGCCACGCGCGTTGTCCCCATCACCAGCGAGCAATTTAAGGCGGCGGCACGCCGTCCGCGAAATTCTGTGCTCTCCAATGCCAAGGTGCAGGCCACTTTCGGCGTTGTGCTGCCGGACTGGCGCAGCCAACTACGGCTTGCCATGCAGGACGCGATTCGCTGATAATCGTCATTATTCGGTTGCTGAACAGTTCATCTGGTCGCGCTGCGGCAGTGCGCTCTTCCGCAGGGTTGGCAGAGGAAGACCTGCGGAGCCTGTCGCGCGCCTGCGCTGTTCACGGCATAAGAATGGAGATCTGATGAAGGGAATAGTCCTGGCGGGTGGCATTGGTACGCGCCTGTATCCGCTGACCCGCGTGACTAACAAGCACCTGCTGCCCGTATATGACAAACCCATGATCTTCTATCCCCTGCAAACGCTGGTGGATGCCGGCATTCGCGACATTTTGATTGTCACCGGGGGCCAGAACGCCGGCGACTTTCTGCGCCTGTTGCAGAACGGCAAGGAATTCGGCCTGCAGCAACTCAGCTTCGCCTACCAGGAGGGAGAATCTGGAATCGCCGATGCGCTCCGGCTGGCCGAGCCCTGGGCCAAGGGCGACAAGATATGCGTGGTTTTGGGCGACAACATCATTGAAGGCGATATTCGCCAGGCGGCCACAGCGTTTGAACAACTCGAAAAGGGCGCCATGGTGATGCTGAAGGAAGTGTCCGATCCCGAGCGCTTCGGAGTGCCGGTGTTTGAGCAGGGGCGCATCGTTCGTATTGAAGAGAAGCCTAAGAAGCCGCTCTCGTCTTACGCGGTTGTCGGTATCTATTTCTACGACGGGACCGTTTTCGATCGCATACGCACGCTAAAGCCGTCGGGACGCGGTGAGTATGAAATCACCGACATCAACAACAGCTACATTGCAGAGGGTACGCTGCAGCACACGCTTCTGGAGGGCTGGTGGACCGATGCCGGCACCTTCGAATCGTTGTGGCACGCCAGCAACATGGTGCGCGACAAGGTGCTGCGCAACGCGGAAGAGCCGTCGGCGGTGCGCAGCGTATGAAACTTCTGGTCACGGGCGGCGCCGGGTTCATTGGCTCCAACTTCGTTCATCACGCGCTGGCCAAGCATCCGGAATGGAAGCTGGTAGTTCTCGACAAGTTGACCTATGCCGGTAACGTGAAGAACCTGGAACCGGCGCTGCAACAGGGCCGGTGCGAGTTTGTGCAGCTCGACATCTGCGATCGCGCGGTGCTGGATGCGTTACGGGGATGCGATGCCGTCATTCACTTTGCTGCCGAGAGCCATGTGGACCGCAGCATTGAAGACGCTGCGGCGTTCGTCCGCACCAATGTGGACGGGACGCACAACCTCATCCAGGCCTGCCGGGAAGCCGGCGTGCCGCGGTTCTTGCACGTCAGCACCGACGAGGTGTACGGCAGCCTCGGCGAAGAAGGCGAGTTTACCGAGGAATCTCCGCTTCAACCCAATAGCCCGTACGCCGCCACCAAAGCGGCTTCCGATCTGCTGGTGCTGGCCTATGTGCGCACCCATAAGTTTGCGGCGGTGGTCACGCGCTGCTCCAACAACTATGGGCCGTACCAGTTTCCGGAGAAGTTCATTCCGCTAATGATCGCCCAGGCGATGGCGGGCGAACCGCTGCCGGTGTATGGCAAAGGCAGCAACGTGCGTGACTGGATCCACGTCAGCGACCATTGCAGCGCACTGGACGCTGTTTTGCAGCACGGGCGCGAAGGTGAGATTTACAACATCGGGGGACGATGTGAGAAGCGTAACCTCGAGGTGGCGAAACTCATTCTCGCTGCCCTGGGACGCTCCGAATCGCTGATTCAATTCGTGAGCGATCGAAAGGGACACGACCTGCGCTACGCCATCAATTGTGAAAAGCTGGAACGAGAACTGGGCTGGCGACCCGGGATCGGGTTCGATCAAGGACTGGAACAGACCATCGCGTGGTATCGCGAAAATGTGTCCTGGCTCGATGACGTGCGCACCGGCCAGTATCGCGACTACTTCCAGAAACACTACGTGCAGCGGGAGAAGACGTTCGCGCCGTAATGTCCACAGCCTAAGGGCAAGAGGCCAATAACACGGCGGCCCCATGGCCGCCGCTTATTTTTGCAACAATTCAGACTGCTTACGGTTCGAGCACGTGGATGGCGTGGTCCCCGTAGAATGTCATTTGGACCAATACTCTCTGGTTCTGGGCATTCAGGTTAAAGCGCTGCTCGGTGACCGTCGCTTTGGAAGCCAGCGGGGTCAGCGTGCACTTTGCTTTGGCCTCGGCGGATCCGCCCTTCTGCTTGAAGATCATGATGTGATTCGTGCCCTGCATTTCATGCGTGACAACGTAGGTGCCCGCTGGCAGCAGGGTCCCGGCAACAACGGTCGGCTGGGTAAAGTCAAGAGTCTGTTTCGTGGCAATGCCCATGGAATTGTCGGTCGCCGCCATTGTTCCCAGCAGCGCCAAGAGTCCGATAAGGACGATAAATGTTCTTTTTTGAATATGCATATTCCTCCAATGAAGCTTCATAAATGGTGGGCTTTAATAGTCCGACTTCAGTGTAGATAAAATCGCCGAAAGGTGGTGTGTCGCCAATCACAGAGTGGTGTGACTGGGGCCGACAAAAGGGGCCTTAGAGGAGCTTGCGCAGCTCTCGGCGCAGGATTTTCCCGGAGGCGGTACGCGGCAGGGTTTGGACGAAATAGATCTCGCGCGGCATTTTGTAACGGGTAAGCCGGTCGGCTACGAACTCCTGGAGATAAGATTCTGTCTGCTGATTGCCTACTTCGCCTTCGCGCAATACGACGAAGGCACATGGAATCTCCTCGCCCGCGCCATCCACTCGCGAAACCACGCCGCAGTCGCGCACCGCCGGGTGTTCCAGCAGCACGCTTTCCACCTCTGCCGGCGCAATCGAGAAGCCCTTATACTTCATCATTTCCTTGCGCCGATCGACCACGAAGTACTGGCCGCTGTCGTCCACACGAACGATGTCGCCAGACCAATACCATCCGTCGCGCAACACCGCCGCGCTGGCGTCGGGAGATTTCCAATAGCCCAGCATGAACTGCGGCCCGCGCATTACCAGCTCGCCAATTTCTCCCTGGGCTACGTCGTTCTCATTTTCATCCACAACCCGGCATTCGGTTTGGGCGACCGGTGCGCCGACGGAATCCGGTTTGTACAGTTCGGGTAGAAGAAATCCCATATGCGTAACTGGCGAGGCTTCGGTCATTCCATAGCCTTGGCGGATCGGAACGCCCGTGCTCTGAGTAAAACGGCGCGCCAGTTCCGGGGCAAGCGGAGCTGCTCCCGACTTGACCCAGCGCAGGCGATGCTCGCGCGGAAATTTCCCCTGTTCTGCAGCCTGGCAATATGCCAGCAGCGTTGGAGGCACGCACAGGGTAACGGTCACGCCCTCTTGCACGATGCTTTCCAACGAACGTCCGCAGTCGAAACGCGGCATCAATACCAGGGTGCAACCTCGCATCAGAGTGAGATTCAAACCCACGGTCAAACCGTAGATGTGATAGAGCGGAAGAAAGCACAGCAGCACATCCGGGTGGCTGATTGCGCCAAATTCGTCCGGGGTGAGCGTTTGAAAGACGTTGGCGACAAGGTTGAAATGCGACAGCATCACGCCTTTGGGCAGGCCCGTGGTCCCGCTGGAGAAGGGAAGAGTGGCCAGCGTTTCGCGGGAATCGTGCTGCGGTTGCGGCATGCGTACACTGAGGTTTGGCTCGAAGAGCGAGTCCCACGATTCCGAGCCGCCGGGCCCTGGATTGCGGATGGTGTAAACACTCCTCAACGCGGGAAGCCCTGAGAGATCCATGCCGGTAAGCAATGCGCCGTCGCTAATCAGAGCGACCGCGTCCGCCGTCTCCAACTGATAGCGGACCTCGCGCTCGCGATAGGTCGGGTTCATGGTTGTGGGGACGGCCCCGGCCAAGGTCGCAGCGTGGTAGGCGACGCCGAACTCCCAGCAGTTCGGCAGATAAATGCCGATCATCTCTCCGGGGCGAACCCCGGCCGCTACCAGACCGCGCGCAGCGCGTTCCACCAGTTCGCCGTATGCCGCATAGGTGATGCGCCTCGCGGGCGTGCAGGAGGTGTCCACGATGGCGGTCTTCGCCGCATACTGGCGGCAGGAGGCGAGGACGACGTCGTGGACGAACTTGCCCTCGGGATTATCGTAGAGCCGGGTACGAAGACCGTGCGCGTTCTGTGCCATATGGCGTGCGCAAGAGTGTAACAAATATCGACTTAGGCCGGAACGGGTGGCGCCAGACAGCGTTTGTTATTCTGTCAGGCGGCGAGCAGCCGCGCCAGTCGAGGAGCCTATGCGGGGACTCAAGGGCAAGCGCGTGGTTATCACCGGAGGCGCCAGCGGCATCGGTGCGGCCACGGCAGCGCGGTTTCTGGAGGAAGGTTCGGTGGTTGCGGTCCTGGATCGCGATCCCGACGCATGCGAAAAGATCCGGGCGCAACAGCCCGGCATTGCGGGAACATTCCTTGCCGATGTTGCCGAACCCGGACAAGTGCAGCGCGCCTTTGCCGACATAGTGCGCGATCTGGGCGGGCCGGACATCGTCATCAATAATGCCGGCATCAGCATCCGTCATAAGTTTCTCCACATCACTCCCGACGAGTGGAACCGGGTGCTGGCCGTGAACCTGACCGGTGTTTTCCATGTCGCGCAAACCGCTGCCCGCTACATGATGGAGCACGATGGCGGCGTCATTCTGAACACGGCGTCCACCAACGGCATCGTGGGCTATCCCTACTATGCCGATTACAACGCCAGCAAGGCCGGCGTGATTGAGTTGACGCGATCCATGGCGCTGGAGCTGGCGCCAAAGGTAAGGGTGAACGCCGTCGCGCCCGGATATGTTCTGACCCCGATGCAGCACGCCGAGTATTCCGATGAAATGCTGGAGGAAGTAAACCAGAAGATTCCCCTCCGCCGGCACGCGCAGCCTGAGGAGGTGGCCGCGCTCTTCGCGTTTCTGGCCTCAGCCGACGCAGCTTACCTGAATGGACAGGTGTATGTGATCGACGGCGCCGAGACCGCGGGCGGCCTGGCGAGCCGATAACAGTGACCGGCCCCGCTTAGACGCACCCGCGCACGATCTGACTCTTCCTATGCATTCGACTGCCCTGATCGCCGGATGTGCTTGCATATTCGTATGGCTGTATCTCATTTTGGCGCATGGACGGTTTTGGATTGTGCAACGCCTGGGTGCGAAGGAAGCGCCTGCGCCTGCGATTTCCGGCCCTATCGCAATCGTCATTCCTGCTCGCAACGAGGCCGATGTCATTGGTGATTGCATACGTTCTCTGCTGCAGCAGAACTGCGCTGACGTGATTCATATTTTTCTTGTTGATGACCATAGTGCGGATGGTACCGCGGAAGCAGCGCGCGACGCTGCGTTGAACTGTTCGCATCCTGAAGCCCTTACAGTAATTAGCGGGCGACCTCTGCCCCACGGTTGGACTGGCAAGCTGTGGGCAATGCAGCAAGGCATCGAACAGGCACGAGAGCTGCATCCGCAGTTTTTGCTGTTCACCGATGCCGATATTCGGCATTCACCCGAGAGCATCGCCACGCTCGTCGGTATCGCCGACCGTGAAGGCTATGATCTGGCCTCGTTCATGGTAAAGCTGCATTGCCGCAGCCTTTCCGAGAAGCTTCTGATTCCGGCGTTCGTCTTCTTTTTCTTTATGCTGTATCCGCCGGAATGGATTCGCAATCCGCGGCGTAAGATTGCCGGCGCTGCTGGCGGCTGTATCTTGATTCGTCCGGAAGCGCTGGTGCACGCCGGTGGACTCGCGGCCATCAGAGACGAGATCATCGACGATTGCGCCTTGGCGAAAACCGTAAAGCGGAGCGGCGGCAAGGTCTGGCTGGGGGTGACGCCCGACACGCATAGCCTGCGGGCCTACAAATCTTTGGGCGAGATCGAGAGCATGATCGCGCGCAATGCGTTTAATCAGCTGCGGCACTCGATGTGGCTGCTGGCTGGCGTGATCGTGGGACTGCTGCTGCTGTACCTGTTCCCGCTGGCGCTACTGCTCTCCGGCTCAGGCACGCTCGCCCTGCTGGGTGCAGCGACGTATTTTCTAATGTGGGTCGCCTACCTGCCGATGGTGCGCTTCTACGGCTTGAATGCAGCGTGGGCACTCACATTACCATTCAGCGCGGCATTCTATATGGTTGCGACACTGCATTCGGCCGTGATGTATTGGTCAGGCCGTGGAGGGGAGTGGAAGGGCAGGGCACAGGACAATATGCAGTCGCGGTAACGCTGGCGGGATTCTGGTTAAACTCCGAGCGCAGCGCGAATCTCCTGCACAATTTGCGCCCGCGGGAGACCGGCATCGATGGTCGGTGTATCGGTTGGTTCCTCGAGGGCTTCGAATTGGCTGCGCAGCAGATCAGGATTCATGTAGTGTCCTCGGCGCAAGGCCAGCCGCGCGGCAATCAACTCGAAGCTGCCACGCAGGTACACCAACTTGACCTCAGAGCTGACCAGCAAAGTCTGGCGATAGAAAGCCTTCAGCGCCGAGCACGCCAATACGACATTCTCGCCCGCTGCCAGCCAACCGGCGATGGCATTGCGCAGAGACTGAAGCCACGGCGCGCGGTCCTGATCGGTCAAGGGAATGCCTGCGTGCATCTTTGCGATGTTGGCCGCGGAGTGAAAGTCGTCCCCTTCGGCGAAGCGCCACTGCAGTTGCTGGGCCAGGGCGAGCCCTGCGGTCGTCTTGCCCGCGCCACTCACACCCATGAGGATAATTACCAGTGGTCTACCCTCCAATGCCCCGCTAAAAGCGGTGCTCCACCCGAACACGCCAATTCGGAATCGCGTTAGTCAGCAGCTTCCTCTTGCTCGCAACCAAGAACAAAATGTTCGATCGCATAAGCGAATCCGTCTTCCATATTGCTCCTGGTAACGTACGTCGCCTGCGCCTTAACTTCATCGGTTGCATTGCCCATGGCGATGCTTATGCCGCTTTTGCGAAACATCAGCACATCGGTTGGCATATCGCCGATGGTGGCAATCTGCTCCGTCGGAATGTTCAACATCTTCGACAGCATCAGGATGACCGTACCTTTGTTGGCGTCGGCATGGGTAACGTCGAGATAGTAAGGGGACGAACAAGTGGCAGAAACCGCCGCGCCCGACAGATGATCGAGGTCGATTTGCGCACGCGCTACCGCAGCATAATCGTCGCTGACGCCCACCATCTTCAAAACGTGCAATTGCGACATGTCGTAGCTGAGCAGTGGCGTAGCCTTGCACTGCATCAGCTCCTCCTGGTGCTCGACATGCAGGCCGGCGGGATTGCTGACGTACCAATCCTTGTCGCTATAGACCCATAGGTCAAGTGGGCTTTTGTGGATGTAGTCGGCCACGGTCTGCGCGTCGGCCGAAGTGATCGGCAACTCGTGCAGGACGTTCAGGTCAGGATCAATCAGCAGCGCTCCATTGAAGCATGCCGACGGCTCAGTGATGTGAAGATCGCGCATTAAAAATTGCGTGAGGCGCGGTGGACGCGCACTGGCAATGGTGAACCGAATTCCCGCCTGCCGAAGGTGCTGCACCGCGGCGGGTGCACCGGGGCTGAGCTTCTTGTCTGGATCGAGCAGCGTGCCGTCAACATCCGACACGACCAACGCCACGCCAGGCTTGGCTTTTGTGTCCGGCACTACACGTCCTCAGGATTGTTCCGTTTCAGACGGCGCCAGCGATGCTGGTCGTACTGGATGAGTTTGTCGGCGTCTCCCGGGCCCTCACTGCCGGCGACGTAGTTGGGGAATTGTGGCGGCGACAGTTCGGCCCAGGCCTCTTCGATCGGCGTGATGATGCGCCACTCGGCTTCCACTTCATCGCGCCGGGTGAACAACGTGGCGTCACCGCGCATGGCATCGAGCAGGAGCGTTTCATAGGCAGTGGGGGTTTGACCTCCAAAAGCATCGCGATAAGAAAAATCCATGTTCACGCGGATGGCGCGCATCTGTGACCCGGGCTGCTTAGCCCCGAAAATCAGCGAGATGCCTTCATTCGGCTGAATGCGCATGACGGTGATGTTGTGATGGACGTCCTCGGGGCTGTGAGAGAAGAGCGCTTGCGGCGTACGTTTGAAGTGGACTGCAATCTCGGTCAAGGTATTGGCCAGCCGCTTGCCTGCGCGTACGTAGAAGGGAACTCCCGCCCAGCGCCAGTTGTCAACGTGGAACTCGACTGCTGCGTAGGTCTCTGTGCGCGAATTCGGGTCCACGCCTTTTTCCTGGCGATATCCCGGCACCGGCTTGCCGTCGATCTCTCCTGGCCCGTACTGCCCGCGAACGGTGCGGCGCTGTACCTCGTCCTTCGGCATGGGAGCAATGGCGCGCAACACCTCCACCTTGTGTCCACGTACGGCGTCGGCGTCGAAAGCGACGGGCGGCTCCATCGCGGTCAAGGTCAGCAACTGAAGCAGGTGGTTCGCCACCATATCGCGGAGCGCGCCGGTTTCTTCATAAAACGCGGCGCGACTCTCCACTCCCAGGGTCTCAGCCGCAGTAATCTCGATGTACTCAATGTAATTCCGGTTCCACACCGGCTCGAACATGGAGTTACCGAAGCGGAACATAATGATGTTCTGCACCGTTTCCTTGCCGAGGTAGTGATCGATGCGGTAAACCGACGCCTCATCGAAGACGTGTGAGACAATTTCGTTCAACTCATGGGCGCTTTTCAGATCGCGCCCGAAAGGTTTCTCCAGGATGATTCGCGTCCAGCCCTCGCTATGGCGTGCCAGCCCTGCGGCTCCGAGACCCTGGACAATTGGCGGCGCCAGCGAGGCTGAGGTCGAAATGTAGAACAGCACGTTCTTGCTGGCGCCGTTCTTTCGCATCTCTTCCAACTGCGCTTTCAAGTGAGGATAGAACTCTGGCTGGCTGGCGTCGCCGACAAGATAGTGCAGCCGTTTGGCGAAATCGTTCCAGCCCTTCTCGGTGAAGTTGCGCGTCTCATTGGACTGCGCTGCGCCTTCGCGGAGACGCTCGCGGAACTCCTCATCGGTGAGTCTGGTGCGACCCACGCCGAGTACGTCAAAGTTCGGGTTTGTACAACCGACGCACGCCAAATCGTAGAGTGCCGGGATCAGTTTGCGATGCGTGAGGTCGCCGGTGGCGCCGAAGATTACCAGCAGACACGAATCCCCCTGGGGCAGCGAAGGCTTTGCAAGCGTTTGCGGTTTCGGTTCGACGAGTGTAGCCATTTATTTCGCTCCGCCTGGCTTCGACGCCTTGGGAAGCAGGCTGAGCCAGTCTGTATGGACGAATCCCGCGCCGGGCCGGTCGGCACGTTGATAAGTGTGCGCCCCGAAGAAATCGCGTTGCGCCTGAGTCAGGTTTTGCGGCAACTGCGCACTGCGATAACTATCGAAATACGAGAGTGAGGCCGACATCGCCGGAACGGGAATTCCCATCTGTATGACGGTTGCAATCAGTTGGCGCCAAGTCCCCTCAAGCCTCTGCAACCAGGACATACACTCGGCATCGAGCATTAAATTCGGCAGGTCAGGCTGGCGTTCGAACGCGCGCATTATGCTATTAAGGAAGCGCGCACGAATGATGCAACCACCCTTCCAGATGCGCGCCATCTCGCGCAGGTTGATGTCCCACTTCCACTCGATGGACCCGGCGCGAATGAGGCTCATGCCCTGTGCATACGAGCAAATCTTGGACGCGTAAAGGGCGTCGTGCACGGCTTGAATGAAGTCTTTCCTGGATTCAGAATGCGATAGCGTCGCGGACGACTTGATCAGGCGGCTGGCGATGACGCGCTCGTCCTTCATGCCGGAGAGCATGCGCGCGTCGAGCGCGGCGGCGATGGTCGGAATCGGCACCGCCAAATCGAGGGCAACCTGGGCCGTCCACTTGCCGGTACCTTTCTGTCCAGCCTTATCGAGAATCATGTTGATCAGCGGCTTGCCGCTCTCCGGATCGACGACGCTGAGGATCTGGGAAGTGATCTCAATCAGGTACGACTCCAGAGGGCCGCGATTCCATTCGCCGAAGATGTCCGACAGTTCCTGCGCATCCAGACCGAGCGCTTTGTGGAGAATCTCGTAGGCCTCGGCAATCAGTTGCATGTCGGCGTACTCGATGCCGTTGTGGACCATCTTTACGAAGTGCCCGGCGCCATCGGGGCCAACGTACGTAACGCACGGGCCGGAGTCGGTCTTGGCGGCAATCGCTTGCAGAATTGGGGCCAGGTGACCGTAAGCGGCATGGTCTCCGCCGGGCATTAGCGAGGGGCCGTGGCGTGCCCCTTCCTCGCCGCCGGAAACACCCATACCGAAGTAATGCACCATGGTTTGGCGGGCGGTGATTTCGCGGCGAATGGTGTCCTTGAAGAATGAATTTCCGCCATCGATGACGATGTCGCCCGGGGTCAGGTAGGGAATGATCTTCTGCAGCGTCTGGTCGACCGGCTCGCCGGCCGTGATCATCATCAGGATGCGGCGCGGCCGTTCCAGCGAATGGCAGAATTGCTGCAGCGACTTGGCTGCGACAAAAGGACGGTCAGAGTTCGTACTTACAAAGCGGTCAACCCACTCCGTCTCCAGGTTCCAGACGGCGACGTTGTGGTGGTGGTCATCAAGGTTGAGCGCCAGGTTTTCGCCCATGACGCCCAGACCAATGATGCCGAACTGTGCCGCCTTCACGGCTCGACTCGTGGTCGGCAAGGGTCGCTCCTTAGGGGCGGACGCCGGCTTCCGCGGCGGTGGCCTGCGAAACTGCTTCCTTTATCAGCGCCAGCAACCGGCGGAGGCCCTTCTCCACGTCACGTCCCAGGTCAACGCGAATGGCTCGGCGGTTACGCGCCGCCAGGGACTCGAAATCGCCCAACGCCTGGGCCTGCTTGAGCACACCGAAGGTGAATTTCTCGCCTGGGATTTCGATGTCATTGATGTCTTCGGAGGTAATCTGGATAAACACACCGCTATCGGGACCGCCCTTATGTAGTTGGCCGGTGGAATGCAGGAAACGAGGCCCGTAGCCGCTGGTGGTCGCCACTTTCTTTTCATCCCGCACGGCGATGCGGACCTGCTGCAGCAAGCCCTCGTAGTTGTTCAAATCTTCGATGTATTGGGTGAGAGCGAAGTAGTCGCCCGGTTTAATCCGCGAGAGATGTGCGGCAATGATCTGCTGCATCGACGAGCCACCTCGCCGGAGCAGATCTCGAGTGGCTTCGTCACCAAAGACGCGCATCGATTCTTCAGCAATGATCAGCTTCTGTTGCGTCAGCGAACCGTTCTGCAAGTACTCGCCGAGCAGGCGCTTGGTGTTGTCCTTTGATTCCTGCACATTGGGTTGATCAAAGGCATCGATGCCGAGTAACGATCCCGCAATCGCAGTGGCGAATTCCCAGAGGAAGAATTCTTCGCCCAGGTCGAGAGGATCATTCAGGGTATGGCGCAGTACCGGATGGCCGGCGGCCTCGAGCGCTGCCAGTTTGGCGTCAATGTCACCGGTCTTGGACGACTGCGTGCGAATGAAAGCGAACACGCGATCATCGCCGTAGACGTTGGGCGATCCTAGCGGCTCTCCGGCGACCGGCACGATACCTTTTCCTTCTTTGCCGGTGCTCTCGGCAATGAGTTGCTCGATCCAGAGGCCCAGCGAATCTAGCGGCGCGGGCGTGACGAACGTGAGCTTATCGCGTCCGGCTTTGGCAAGCGAGCCGAGTACCGCACCCAGTCGAGCGCCCGGATTTTCGTTGATGCCGACCGGTCCCGCGCAGGCGTGCTGGGCCTGCAGGGCATTTTCCAGGAAGGTCTTGACGTCGCCGCCCATCACGGCGAAGGGAACCATGCCGAAATACGACAGTGCCGAATAGCGCCCGCCAATGTCGGGCATGTTGAGGAAGACGCGGCGGAAGCGGTGATGCGCGGCGTCCTTAGTGAGCTGGGTCCCAGGATCGGTGACGGCAATGAAGTTTTCACCCGCCATGTCGCCCTTGACCCGCTTTACCCGATCGTAGAAATAGCGTTGAAACATCTGCGGCTCGGTGGTGTCGCCCGATTTCGACGAGACGATAAACAGCGTCTTGCCGACATTGATCTTCTGCTCCAGGTGGCGTATGGCCGTGGGCACCGTGGAGTCGAGGACGTACAGCTGCGGGTAGCCTTCCTTCTTGCTAAAAGTGCGGCCAAGCACCTCTGGACACAGACTCGATCCGCCCATACCCAGCACCACGGCGTATTCGAATTCAGCCTTGCGAATTTCTGCTGCGAACGCCACCAGTTCGGCCACATGCGGCTGCATGGTTTCGGCAACTTTCAGCCAGCCGAGCGCATTGCCGATGATCTTCTCGTGCTCAGGATCGTCCTTCCACACCGTGGGGTCCTTCTTCCAGATGCGGGGGACAGCTTTCTGCTTGTCGAGGTCCTTGAGAGTGCTTTCGAAGCTGCCTTGATATTTGCCGAGCGCCGCCTGGTGGCGCGCGATGATGGAGCGCAGCACCTCGACGCGGCGGGCTTCGATCACCTCGAACAACTCTTCGAATGACTCCGAGAAAGAAGCCACGCCCTCTTCGGTCAGCTTGGTGGTGACAGCATTCATGTCAACGCCGACTGCCTTCAGTTCGTCGAAGACGTGATGGGCTTCCTCGAGTCCGGTGTCCAGCGTCGGCTTAGCCGTGCCGTGATCGCGGAAGGCGTCCAAAGTGGCGGGGGGAACGGTGTTCACGGTGTCGGGCCCGATCAAAGTGTCGAGATACATGGTGTCGGGATAGGCCGGATTCTTGGTGCTGGTGGATGCCCACAGCGGGCGCTGTACCCTGGCGCCTTTTTCCTTCAGCTTGGCAAAGCGGTCGCTGCCGAAGATGCGCTTGAACGACTCGTATGCCAGCTTGGCATTGGCGATTGCAGTTTTGCCCATGAGAGCGTTAATCCGTTGCTTATCGTCAGCGGCTTTCCCGGCAAGCTCTCCGAGCTGCTTGTCCACCATGCTGTCAATGCGGCTGACGAAGAAGCTGGCTACCGAGCCTATGCGGTCCACCGGTAATCCGGCGGCGACGCGGCGCTCCAGGCCCTTGACGTACGCCTCAGCGACCTGCTCGTACACTTCGACCGCGAAGATAAGCGTGATGTTGATGTTCAGGCCGGAGAAGAGCAGCTCTTCGATGGCTGGAAGCCCGGCAGGTGTGGCCGGAACTTTGATCATCACATTGGGACGATTCAAGTGGGCGAACAGCCGCTTGGCTTCTTCGATCGTACGTTTGGTGTCGTTGGCGAGCAGCGGAGAAACTTCCAGGCTGATGAACCCGTCGGCTCCGTTGTTGGCGTCGTAAACGCCGCGCAGTACATCGGCAGCATTGCCAATGTCCTGGAGAACGAGTTCTTCATAGATCTGGGAATTGTTGCTGCCGCCGCGGGCCAGCTTTTCCAGTTGCTCGGCATAATCCTGGCTTCCGCTAATGGATTTTTGGAAGATGGTAGGGTTCGACGTCACCCCGCGCAGCCCATCTTCGTCGATCAGGCGTCTGAGCCCGCCAGTGGTCAACAAAGACCGGCTGAGCTGATCGAGCCAAATACTTTGACCTAATTCAAGAACTTGGAGTAAGGGATTGCTTTTCATTTGATTAGTCCTCGCAAGCTCGCTTTTCGAGCGCAGTAATTTCTGCCAGGCGCCGGACATGGCGCTCTTCTCCGCTGAATTTTGCTCCCAGGAAAATACGTACCAGATCCAATGCCAGCTCCGGTCCGATGACGCGCGAGCCCAGGCAGAGCACATTCATGTTGTCATGTTCGACGCCCTGGTGCGCCGAATAACAGTCGTGGCAAAGCCCGGCGCGAATGCCCGGAAGCTTGTTGGCTGCCACGGACGCACCCACCCCGCTGCCGCAGATGAGTACCGCGCGCTCGGCCTTGCCTTCAAGTACGGCGCGGGCGACAGCTTCGGCGTAATCGGGATAGTCGTCGGGCTTGCTGGCGTCGTGGGTCCCGCAGTCCACCACCTCATGCCCCAGCCGCTTGAGCTCGGCAATGACGGTCTCGTTGAGAGGAACGCCCGCGTGGTCGGCGCCCACGGCTATCTTCATCGTCATCGTACGCCTGCAAGATTAACGTTTGATTTTCTTCATGACGTCCTGGGCTTTCGCCACAACGTCATCCACCGTGAAGCCGAAGTGCTTCAACAGGTCCTTATAAGGAGCAGATGCGCCAAAGTCGGTTCTGGCCACAACATATCCGTCATTTCCTACGAATTCCTTCCAGCCCAGGTCGGTGCCCGCCTCCACGGCCACCCGTGCTCGCACCTCGGGGGGAAGAACTTGCCGCTTGTACTCGTCCGGCTGCGCCTGGAACAGTTCCCAGCAGGGCATGGAAACTACCCGCGCCTTCACGCCGCCGGCAGTGAGCTTTTCATAGGCGCCTACGCAAAGCTGCACCTCGGAGCCAGTGCCGATCAAGATGATGTCGGGAGTGCCGCCGGAATCGGCCATGATGTATGCGCCTTTGCCGAGGCCAGCCGCCGACGCATACTTGGTGCGATCGAATGTGGGGACCGCCTGGCGGGTGAGCACTAGGGCCACGGGTTTCGTCTTGAGCGGCATGATGTAGCGCCAGGCCTCAGCGACCTCATTGGCGTCCGCCGGGCGGATCAGGAGCAGCCGCGGAATGGCCCGCACCGCCATAAGGTGTTCGATGGGCTGGTGGGTGGGGCCGTCTTCGCCCAGGCAAAAGGAATCGTGGGTGTAAATCCAAATGACCGGCTGGTCCATGATGGCCGCCAGACGAAGCACCGGCCGCATGTAATCGGAAAAGACAAAGAAGGTCGATCCAAACGGGCGCAGCTTCGACAGTGCGATGCCATTAAGGATAGATCCCATGGCGTGCTCGCGAATGCCAAAGTGGAAGTTGCGGCCGGCATAGTTACCCTTCTCAAAACTTGTTTCGCCGACGAGCTTGGTCTTGGTCGAAGGATCCAGGTCAGCCGCGCCTCCCAGCAACCATGGCACGTTCTTCGCCACGGCGTTCAGCACCTTGGCTCCCGAGTCGCGCGTGGCCAGACCTTTCGCGTCGGCGGCAAAGACGGGAATGTCTTTGTCCCAGTCATCGGGCAATTCCTGATTGAGCATCTGCTGGACAGTCTTCGCCAGATCAGGAAATTCTTTTGCCCACGCGTCGTAGCGACTGGTCCAATCGCTCTCCCACTCGGCACCGCGCTCGACGGCCTTACCAATGTAAGCTTTCACCTCGTCGGGAACCAGGAAGTGCGCATCGGGTGGCCAGCCGTAAACTATTTTCGTGAGGCGGACCTCTTCCTCGCCCAAGGCCTCGCCGTGCGCTTCCTTGGTGTCCTGACGATGGGGAGAGCCATAGCCGATGTGGGTATCGACGATAACCAGCGTAGGGCGGCTCGTCTCCCTTTGCGCGGCCTGAATGGTCACGTCAACCATATTGAGATCGTTAACATCGCTGACGTGCAGGACATTCCAGTGCCAGCCTTCGAAACGCAAGGCGACATCATCGCTGAAAGCCAGCGACGTACTGCCCTCGATGGTGATGTGGTTGTTGTCGTAGAACCAGGTCAGGTTCGAGAGTCCAAGATGCCCGGCGACCGAGGCGGCTTCGTTGCTCACGCCTTCCATCAAATCGCCGTCGCCGCAAAACGCGTAAATCCGGTAGTCGAAAACGTCGTGGCCGTCTTTGTTGAACTGCGCGGCCAGCCAGCGCTGGGCGATTGCCATGCCGACGGAATTGCTGACACCCTGACCCAACGGGCCCGTGGTGGCTTCCGCTCCCGGAACCAACCCGTACTCAGGATGTCCCGGCGTCTTGGAGCCCCATTGCCGGAACTGCTTGATGTCGTCTAGGGAAAGATCGTAGCCCGTGAGGTACAGCATGGAATAAAGCAGCATGCAGGCGTGCCCATTGGAGAGAATGAAGCGGTCACGGCCGGGCCAATGGGGATTTTTCGGGTTGTGACGCAGATAGCGGGTCCACAGCGTAAACGCTAGAGGCGCCAACGCCATCGGAGTTCCCGGGTGTCCGCTATTGGCCTTCTGTACAGCATCCATGGAGAGCGTACGAATAGTGTTGATGCAGAGGCAGTTGAGCTGACGCTGTTCCTTGGTCTCGCCGTCGAACCCGTCTTTGGGACCGACGGTGATGGTTGCTGCCACCCCCTTCGCGGTCGCCTGCTCTGTTCCTGGTGCATTGACTTCCACTTGGCTACTCACCCGTTGCCGCCTTTCCGATGTTTCTGACAATTTGTGCTGGTTGAACCTTAACCTGATAGTTGGTCCCCTGCCATCGGCTCTCCTGCCGCCAGTAAAAAGTGAAGTTCAATGGCATGGTTTGCGAAGGCGCCACCTCAATGTCGGCGTATTCCACTCCCACGGCCGTCGGCGTGGACGCTGTTTCCTTCACCGTCTTCCATTCGTCGTCGCTCCAATGCAGCATAAACGGAGAAGAGGCCTGTACCCGCAGCAAACCTCCGGCGGGAACGACCTGGACTTGCCGATTCATCTTCCATACTTCGATTACCAAACGTGGCTTATCGTTGCGATATCGCTCGGCTACCGGGTCAATTAAATCGAAGATCCGATTGTCCACAACCGAGCGCAATAATTTTACATACTCAGAGTGTGCCCACATCAGAGGAATGGCCGACCCGGTCGCGCCCCCACAGGTCAAGAACTTGTCGGGCATGTCGGGGCCATCCCAAATCTGCTCCGGAATAAGCCCTATACCGGTTGTGAAATTCTCGATGGCGCGCAGGTAAACATCAACGTTGCGACCCGCCGCCAGTTCGTAGGTGGCACGTTCGCCAGTCAGCAGAGGCCACGGTCGTCCTACCCCCCAGGTATCAAACGAATCGCCGTCGTCGCGCTGCCCGTATCCGTCGTGGTTGTAGCGCTTCCAGCAAGGGCCCTTGGGTGTTTCCACCTTCAACACCGCGTCCACAACTTTCAAAGAATCCTCGATCAGGGGATCGCCGGCTTTGCGAATACCGAGGCGCACCAATTCGAGGAAGCCCGCGTCTACAATTTGGTTGGCTGGATACTGGTAGCGATCTCCCGGACGTTGATTGGCCAGGACCAGCACACCGCGGTCGGGATCCTCATCACCGCGCTCGCCTTGCGAACTGTTGGCCGGATTGATGCGAATATAGTGGCGGGCGATGCCGGGCACCAGCGTTCCCTGATTGGTGACCGTCCACTTCTCAACGTGCGACTCAAGGAAGTCGGCGCAAGTGCGGACAAATTCAGCGCTGCCTTTGTCGCCGTGCGCCTCGATGAACTCGGCCGCACAGATCAGGGCCGCGATGTTGCCGGCCAGGGTTGACGGGGAGTACCCTCCCGCCTCCTCCCAACGTTCCTGGGGCGTCGTGGGCCCTTCGCGAATGAGATAGCCACAGGCCCGCACCACGGTTACATAGGGATCGAAGTTGCCGAGCGCGTTGGCCTTCCATAGTCTCCAGGCCAGCAGGATGGGGAAGGAAACTTCGTCGAGCTGTACGCCTGTCCAGAAAGGGCGGCCATCGATCCAGAAATTCTGGTAGAAGCCGCCATCCTCGCGTTGGGTGATGGCAAGGTAAATCAAAGCGCGCAGCGGAGTGGCAGTGTCGCCCACGGCGAGCAAGGCCGTCGCAGCATTTACCATGTCGCGAGTCCACACCAGGTGATAGCCGCCCAGGTCGTCGTCGCCCCTGTCTTCGCCCCAGGGTATGCTCAAACTGGCGATCATGGCCCCGGGATAGATTTTGTCCTCATGGGCGAGCAACAGGTTGACGCTGCGGGCAAATAGGGACGACTCGCGGTGGTTAAGGTTGTCCATCAAGGCGAGACGTTTGCCAGTCCGCTGCCACTGATCGAGGAAGCTCTTCAGCGCTGAGTCGAAGGGGATACTCAGCGACTGCCACAGAGTGGCGGTTGCATTATGGGCGGTGTGTCCGAACCCGACGCCGAGGGTAAACTCGGCGCCGCGGGAGAGATCGATTTCAGCCGTGAGCGCGATATTGCCATCCAAGGCGGCATCGTAGGCCCAATCCATTTCGAAGTTGTTGGAAAGGTCCGTCCAGCCGTCGTTCACACCTACAAATCCGCACGACTCCTTGCAAAAATGCGAAGTGGCCGCAATGGCCAGGTAGGCGTCGTCACGATAGGCCATCAGGAACTTACGTCCGCGCGCCTTGATCACCCGTCCATTGTTGTGATAACCGCCGATCTGCAGGTGCGGGGCGCAGAGAAGGAAGAGATGCAACCGTCCCTGCCACTCGGGTGCGACATTGAATTTTGTGTGCACCAGCAGACAGCTCAGGTGGGGATCGCCGATGATGACCTTCTCGATCGAGTAGCGCCCATCCGGGTCGGTGTTGGTGACCTTGAAACCCAGACCGTACGAGCCGAAGCAGTCCATCTGAGTCGCCATGTGCCGGCGCTCATCGTGGAAGAACGTCTCACCATCGGTGACCAGAAATTGCAGGTCGCGGATTTGCGGCGTATCAATGGTGGGGTAATAGACTTCGGTGATCACCCCGCCGGCCATGGTGTACCAGACGCGACTGGAAACGGAATATGCCGTTCCCACAGCGTCTTTCGCTCCACGCGTCCAGCGAGGCACAATGCCCGGCCCGCCGGGCGCGGGATTCCTGGCTATCGGAAAGGTTGGCATTTCAGGTTTGTCAGACATCACGCTGAGCCTAGTGGTTTCCGCAGTGTATCGCGAGCGGCGACGGTTCGCGTTATCAAAGAAGCGGATTGTAAATAATTGTAAATATCAAATGAATGATGCTGCTGGGCGTTCTGAGAGCGGCGCGTGCTTGCTAAAATTGCAGACTAGCAAGGCCGCCTTCCAGGTTGCCTTAGTGGGGTTGGAAAACCAACTGCGAAGTTCGCCGGCGTACGGCGCAAGATTCTGCTACTTTGTCGGAACCTTTAAGGGTGTTTGCAGGAATGTTTAGTGAAACAATCCGCGGGTGCGACCGGCCGGCGCGCCCGTTTCCCGTGTCGGCAAACACGGCGAATCAAAACCAGTTTGACAGTGGAGGAGGGCAACGTGCGCATCGCAATCGGATCCGATCAAGCAGGCCATGCAGCTAAAGAGCGAATCGCAGCAAGACTAGTCGAAAACGGGCATCAGGTGACGGATGCAACCTCGGCGGTCCAGCCACACAGCAGTGCCGACTACGCCGAACAGGTGGCCATGTTGGTGCTGCGCCACAATGCGGAACGCGGCATTATCATCACCAGTCGAGTGGTGGGGGCCTCGGTGGCCGCCAACCGGGTACCGGGAATTCGGGCAGCGTCGTGCCATGATGGCTATTCGGCGGCCGTCGGCGCCAAGGCTGAAGGGATGAACGTGCTGGTGCTGGCCTTGCATACGTTGGAGCAGGACTCCGCGCAGGAGGTGGTGGATGCATACCTGGGCGCAACCCTGGCGCCGGTCGAAGTGGTTGGGGGCTTGCCGCCTCGCCGCTTGCAGCGTGTGTTCTCCCACGTGCGCGAAAACATTGCCCAAGCGCTGGCGGTGGCGGAACTGGCGCAGGTAGTGGGCATGAGTCAGTACTACTTCTCTAAGCTGTTCAAGTTGAGCACCGGCACCACTCCGCACCAATACGTTATGCGGCAGAGAGTGGAGCGTGCTCAGGAAATATTGCGCGAGGGCCAAACCCCATTGGCCGAAGTCGCCACGCATGTGGGTTTCGAAACCCAGAGCCACTTCACCAGTGTGTTTCGCCGGCTTTCGGGCATCACCCCCAAGCATTATCGCGAGGTCCATCAGACAGCCGCGCCCATGGATACCTTGACACAGGAGCTGAACCAGCAGAAGTCAGCAAGAGCAGCATAGCTGGATGGCGATTTTGCGAGCCAACGCCGTGAGTCATAATAACGGTCGCGGAGTGTCGTGATGCAAAGCTTGCTTCTGCTGCGTGGCCTTATCGACCGGCTACCCGCTCGCCTGGCGAAGGTTTCCGACGACCAGGTCCAACGCAAGCGTTCGTCCACGGAGTGGTCGATCAAAGAAGAGCTTGGGCATCTGCTGGATTCTGCGGCCAATAATCACCAGCGAATTGTGCGGACGCAACTGGAGGCCACTCCAGCGATGCCCGGATATGACGGCGATAAGTGGGTGGCACTGCATCGCTATCAGGAGCGGGAGTGGTCTTCCTTGATTGCGATCTGGGCGGACCTCAATCGCCAACTTCTGGCCGCTGCCGAAGCGGTGCCGGATTCGGCATGGTCGCGCACTTGCACCATCGCCGATTCAGCACCGTTGACGCTGAAGTTCGTTTTCGACGATTACCTGGACCACATGCTGCATCATCTGCGCCACATCGGCGTCGAGGTAGACGACCTCGCCTCGGCTGCTGCGGGAGAAATGTGATCGCACGCGCGCATCAGCGCACGAAAATCTTGTAGAGCATCAGGTAAATCACTACACCAGTTACCGAAACGTACATCCAGATGGCGAAAGTGTAGGGCGCGATGGCTTTGTGCCGCGCGAAATTCCCTTTCAGCGCGCGCGCCAAAGTGACCAGAATGAACGGCACAACCACCGCGGCGAGGAAGGTGTGCGAGATCAGGATGGTGAAATATAACGGCCGCGAGAGTCCTTGCCCCTGAAAATGGGTGATACCAGCCCGCAACACCAGATGGTAGTAAAGGTACGAGATGAGGAACAGCGTGGAAGTGACGAAGGCTGCGAGCATCATCCGCTTGTGGGCCGTGATGCGTCCGCGCTTGATGAAATAGAGACCACAGCCAATCAAAACGGCACTGCTGCCGTTCAAGACGGCATTGAGAGCCGGATAGGAGGTCAGGCTTACTTGCATCAGGCCGCAGGCTTGGTGGTGCGACGGTTGGCCACCTGAAACGAGAAGGCGAACATTACCAAAGTAAATAACGCTAGCACCGCGAAGTTAGCGCTAAGTGAAAGCCCGGTTGAAGCCGAACCGGGGAAAAGCAGCGAACGCAATGCCTCCGTGCCATAGGTCAACGGGTTGATGCGCATCAGCAAGCGAATCCAGATAGACGCTCCGGAAAGCGGAAACAGCGATCCCGACAGCAGCCACAGCGGGATCAGAAACAGGTTGATGACGGCGTGAAACCCGGCGGTTGAATCCATGGGCCACGCGATGATGAAGCCCAGGGCGGTCAGCGAGAATGCCACCAGAAAGATAGCCAGCACGATTAGTCCGAAACTGACGAGAGTGAAATGCACGCCCAGCGCGGGAGCGAAGACCAGGAAAATGACGCCCTGCGCCGTCGCCAGGGTCGCGCCGCCGAGCACCTTGCCCAGGACAATGACGGAGCGGCTGACGGGCGCCACCAGCACGGAAAGCAGGAAGCCCTCTTTGCGGTCCTCAATCACCGACATCATGGTAAAGATGGCAGTGAAGAGCACGATCATGATGAGAGCGCCAGGAAAGAAATAGTCGAGATAGTGTTGGCCACCTGCCGCTCCGTTGGAGCGAAAGGAAGTGCCGAAGCCCGAGCCAATCACCAGCCAGAAGAGCAACGGCGAAGCGATGACACCCACCACCCGCGCGCGCTGCCGGTAGAAGCGTACGATTTCGCGCCACCACAGCGACAGCGAAGGCAGCAGCAAACCGGCATTTGTGCTGGAAGTGGTTGCGGGAAGAACGGTAGTTTGAGCAGTTGCCATAAGCTAGCTTCAGAGTCTGCAACAACGTCCAACGTGACGTTCAATCACATCGTAGACTTCGGGAAGCTCCATTCTACAGGAGTATTTTGAAATCTTCGCTATGCTACGATGACGGCAAAGTAAGCGCATGAGTGCACCAGTCGCAGCAGGAAACTTGATCACGGCAGATACCTCGGCGGTGGGTGCGTCTCGGCTCGACAGGCGCTTGTTCCTGATTCTCGCCGCAATTGCCCTGGTTTATGCATTCCTGGCCGGCCTGCGTACGACTTCAGATTTCGACCTTGGCTGGCAGTTGGCGACCGGACGCTGGGTTGCTCAACATCACAGCGTGTCTCCCACGGATGTTTTCTCCTATACCGCCCAGGGAGAGCCCTGGATTTATCCGGCCGGCTCCGGGCTGGTGCTCTATCTCACTTATCTGCTGGGCGGCTATAGCTTGATCTCGTGGCTTGGCGCTCTGGCATGTGTTGCTACCGTCGCATTGCTGTTGCGGCGAGGTTCCGCTGTCAGCGCCGGACTAGCCATCATCGCGGTGCCGCTCATAGCGTGGCGCACCACGCCCCGCGCCGATATGTTTACGGTAGTGCTGTTCGCAGCGTTTCTGTCTCTGCTTTGGGAGAACTATCAAACCGGGCGCGCGCGCCTGTGGTTGCTGCCGCTGCTGATGGTGGCATGGGTCAACCTGCACTTCGGCTTTGCCGCAGGCCTGGCTTTGATACTCGCCTATGTCGGGGTGGAACTGTCGGAGACAATTTTCGGGGACGAGCGCCGACGTGCGGCAATCCAAAGGCTCCGGCAGGCATGGCGATGGTTGGCGTTGACGGCGCTGGTTACGCTGGCAAATCCCTGGGGCTGGGGGATCTATCGGGCCCTCCTCAGGCAAACGCGAGCGGCAGGGCAGCAGCAGTTGAACATCGGCGAATGGAGCAGTGTGCCGATGACCTGGGCCGCGTTCAGCACTGCGCTTTCGTTGAGGCAGACGCAAGGCGCCATCTATCTGCTGCTGGTCATCGCCGTGGTCGCGGGTGTACTGGCGTTGCTCAGACGCCAATTGGGAGCGGGAGTCCTGCTCCTCGCCGCAACCTATCCGCCGGTCCACCATGTTCGCATGGGAGCCATATTTGCGTGCGTGGTAGTGGTGGTCGGCGGGCCCGTTCTGGCTGCAGCGATCGCGGAATTCGGCCCCAGGATCCGGCGTCCACAAATGCGTTCGACTGCTGCATGGGCCGCGGTTTGCTTGCTGGCAGCGCTCGCTTTGTTGCGCTCTTTCGATCTGGTCACCAACCGTCACTACTTTCGGACTGTGGATGAATCGACATTCGGCGCCGGATTGGGCTGGTGGTTCCCGGAACGTGCGGCGGATTTCATCGAGCGCGAGAACCTGCCTGGAGAAATCTTCAACACTTACGACGAAGGCAGTTACCTCACCTGGAAGCTTGGTCCGAAGCGCCGCGATTATATTGACGGCCGCGACACGCTCTTCAGTGTATCGCGGATGCACAAGGCCGGCCAATTGCTCCAACTCTCGCCCGATTCCGAGACTTGGCAGCAGGAAGCCGACCGCTACAACATCAACACCATCATTCTTCCGCTGGCGCGCTTTGATGGCGTCCAATTGCTGCAACTCAAGGGCTTTTGCGACAGTCGTAGCTGGCGGCCGGTGTATCTGGACGAAATCTCGGCAGTCTTCGTGCGTCGTACGCCACAGACGGAAGCTCTGATCCAGCGGTTTCCGGTGGACTGCGCCACCGTGACTCTGCCCGCTCCTCCACTCGACTATTCCGCCGCCGGTTCCTTCAATCAATCGGCCAATGCCGCGAACCTGCTCGCGGTCCTTGGCCGCAATACCGAGGCGCTCGCGGCAACGGACAACGCACTTCAATCTTTTCCCGACAGCTCGTTCGTGCACTGGCTTCGTGGGAATATTCTTTCCGCCATGGGAAGCCGTTCCGAAGCCGAACAGGAATATGTGACCGCTATCTCCCTGGAACCCAGCGAGGTGGCGTGGAACTCCCTGGGCTACTTGTATCAGCGTGAGGGAAAAATCCCGGAGACCGTCCACGCATTGGATCAAGCAGGGAAAATGTCTGCCCGACCAGACCAGGTGAAGATTAAGCTGGCGCAGTATTACCTGCATATTCAGCAACCGAAACTAACGCTGCAAACACTTGATGAAGCACTCCGTAGCGCTCCTGCTGACGCCGTCGCGGCAACCGGAGACGGCTGCTTGAGATTCAATATCGCGCAAGGCCGGGCGGCCGCCTGGGCGGCCCTCGGCGACCTCAAACAGGCCACTGCCTTCCAGGAAGAGGCAGTTCGACTTGGTCCTGAATCTGCCGATGCGTGGTCGCATCTGGCGAAGCTTTACCAGAGGCAAGGACAGTTTGAGAATGAGTATCGGGCGCAGGAACGCGCTGCAAAACTGGCGGAACATCCCGGTCAATGATGACCAACAAACTTCGCATGCGGCGATTACTCCGCGTCGCCCGTGGTGCTTGCGCCGTTCTCTTCCGTCCAGAAGCGGTGGCCGGTGCGGCGGATGAACACGTCTTCCAGGCTCGGCTTGTGTATGGATACGCCTTCGATCTCGCCGGGGAACGCCTCCACCACGTCGGTAACGAAGCGGTGTCCCGCCTCGATTTCCAGCCGCACCTGATGATCCAGCACCGTGGGGTGCAATCCGAAGCGCTGCGCGATGCGTTGCGCCAGCAAATCGGGATGCTCCGACTCGAGCAATATGACGTCGCCACCGATTTCGCTCTTCAATTCGGCGGGCGTGCCCAACGCGACCACGCTGCCGTTGGCATAGATGGCAAGCCGATCGCAGCGCTCGGCCTCCTCCATCAAATGCGTGGTGACCAGCACCGTGACTCGCTCTTCGTCGCGCAGAATGTGCAGGTACTGCCACAAGTCGCGGCGCGCACCGGGATCGAGTCCGGTAGTCGGCTCATCGAGCAGCAGCACTGCTGGATGGTGCAGCAGTCCTTTGGCAAGTTCGAGCCGCCGCTGCATGCCCCCGGAAAAAGTCTCCGCTTTTTCCTTGGCGCGGTCGGCAAGGCCAACCCGCTCCAGCATTTCGCGGACCCTCTTCTTCAGCGGGGCGCCGCGCAACCCGTAAACATGGCCGATCAGCATCAGGTTCTCTTCTGCCGACAGCTTGATGTCGATGCTCTTCTCCTGGAAGACCACGCCGATGGAGCGTCGCACCTGCGCAGGATCGCGCACCACGTCGTGGCCCATGATGAGGGCGCGTCCACCAGAGGGCACCATCAGGGTCGAGAGAATGCGGAAAGTCGTGGTCTTGCCGCTGCCGTTGGGGCCGAGCAGGCCGAAGATCTCGGCGGGGCGCACGTCGAACGAAACGCCAGCCAGCGCTACGCGGTCTCCGTACTGGTGGCGCAGGCCCTGGAGTTGGATCACTGCCACCGCAGTGTCGCCAGAATTTGCCGCCATCGGCCTATCGATGATTTCAGAAGTTGCCATGTAGAAAGCCAAAGATGATTTTACGCCCCGAGGAAGCGTTGCGATGACAGATTGAGGAACCTGCCGTTCGTAGTTTTCATGGCCATGTTGACATCGTCGTCATGAAGGGGCGCGGCTCCAGCCTCTTCATGATTGTAATTCCCTCTAGGTTTGTCATCCCGAGCGCAGCCCGCTTCGGGCGAAGCCGAGGGATCTGCAGTTTCTTTATGGCGTTCCGCCTTTGGCTCCGCGCTGGCCCTCGGCAGAGCTGACAGCTGATATCTGACAGCTCTGCGCTACGCGCGGTTGAGCATCATCAGCGCGAACAGCAGTGGCAGGTAAATCACCGAAGCTTGCAGCACGTGACGTGCGCGCAGCTTCGACGCGGGGGCGGCCGGGGTGAGTTTCATCGTCCACATACGCAGGCTGAACCACAACATGCCGCCGCCCAGCAGCAACGCGCCAGCAAAGTATGTCCATCCCGCCATTCCCATCAGGGTGGGCGCAAGCGATACCGGAACCAGTGCGATGGCGTACATCACGATAGCGAATGCGGTGGAACGGCCATCGCTCTCTACCACGGGCAACATGCGGATGCGCGCGTTCTCGTAGTCTTCGCGGTAAAGCCACGCGATGGAATGAAAATGAGGGAACTGCCAGAAGAACAAAATCGCGAACAGGACGAAGGCTTCGGGGTCGAGGCGTCCACGAATTGCGGTCCAGCCCAGCACCGGAGGCATGGCCCCGGGAAAGGCGCCGAGAAACGTGCAGATGGGGTGCACGCGCTTCATGGGTGTGTACACCGCCAGATAGCTGATCGAGGTGAGGGCGGCCAGCGCGGCGGTAAGCCAGTTGGTGGTCACCCACAGATAGAGCACGCCACCGATGGTCATGCCGAAGGCGACCACGGACGCGTGCATCAGGCCCATGCTGCCGGTGACCAGCGGGCGCCCGGAGGTGCGGCGCATCAGCGCATCCAGGTCGCGCTCGACGACTTCGTTGATGGCTGCCGTGCCTCCGCTGACCAACCCGATGCCGATCAGCGCGTGCAGCAGCGTCCACGACAGCGACGACGCGCCCGACTTGGCGGCCGCAAAATAGGCGCCGGCCCAGGCGGTCATCACGATGAGCGTGGTCACGCGCGCTTTGATCAGGACGGAATAGTCGCGCGCGAGTGCTGCGAATCCTTCGCGTGGCACGGCCAGTGGCTGGGTGGCGCTGCTCATGCGGCCACCGACTTTTGCGGTGCGGAGTGAAGCGCCGTTTCCGCGACAATCAAGAGAAAGGTCGCGCCAGCCAGAACGACGGCGAAACGATGGTGCGCCGGATTGTAAGTAATCAGACCGGGTCGCGACGTTAGAGGTAGCTCCTGTCAAACCATGCGTCCACGCCAAGCGACGGGTCGCCGGTAGACGATGCTATCGAGTTCAGTAGGAGGTGCGGCTCAAAGCTGCAGCGAACGCCCAATCGTGCGGCGCTCGTGGCGATATTGTACCAAACCGGATGGGCTGGCGTGGGTTGCGATCCAGTAAAAGCCAGCCTGCCCATACCGCGACTTATGTTTGTACTTCTTGCAACTCCGCTTTGGGCGGCGGGATAACCTGCAGCGCCTCGATCATGGCGTCGGCGAACTCGCTGGTCCCGGCGGTGCCACCTACGTCGCGCGTGATGTGTTGCTTCTCGGTGTAGACCTTTTCCAGCGCAAGGCGAATGTGGTTGGCGGCGTTTTCTTCACCGAGGTGGCGCAACATCAGAATGCCCGACCGCAGCACGGCCGTTGGATTGGCGATGTCTTTGCCGGCGATGTCGGGCGCGGAGCCATGCACCGCTTCGAAGATGGCGCACTCGTGCCCGAAGTTGGCGCCGGGAACCAGGCCCAGGCCGCCCACGAACGCTGCGCACAGATCAGAGATGATGTCGCCGTAAAGATTTTCCAGCAGCAGCATGTCGTACTGATAGGGATTCATGACCAGTTGCATGCAAGTGTTGTCCACGATGTGTTCGCCGTATGTGATCTCGGGATACTCTTTCGAGATGTTGCGCGAACAGCGGATGAACAAGCCATCCGACAGCTTCATGATGTTGGCTTTGTGGATGGCGTGGATCTTCTTGCGATGCATGCGCCGCGCGTATTCGAAGGCAAACCGGGAAATGCGCGTGGAAGCCTTCTCCGTGATGATCTTCAGGCTCTCCACCACGCCGGGCACAACTTCGTGCTCGATGCCCGAGTAGAGTCCCTCGGTGTTTTCGCGAACAATGACCAGATCGACGCCGGGATAGCGCGTGGCCACTGCCGGCAGATTGCGGATAGGCCGGAAGTTGGCGAACAGCTCAAATTGCTTGCGCAACGCAACGTTTATGCTGGAAAAGCCGCCGCCGATGGGCGTGGTTACCGGGCCTTTCAGGCCAACATGCGTGCGCTCGATGGACTCTGTGAGTTCTTTGGGAATGTACTCTTTGTACTTTTCGAAGGCTTCGGCGCCGGCGGCGAAACTTTCCCATTCGAACTTGACGCCGGTAGCTTCCAGGATGCGGACGCTGGCGTTCACCACCTCGGGCCCGATGCCATCGCCTGGGATTAGTGTGATCTTATGTGACATTCATGGCCATCTGACTGCCGGAATCAATCTCCGGACTTGGCTTTGGCAGACGTGTTTTCCTTGGTGTCGAGTAAATCCTTCAACTCAGACATGAATTCGCGCACGTCTTTGAAATCCAGATAAACCGAGGCAAACCGCACATACGCGACTTTATCGATGCGCTTCAGGCGGTTCATAATCAACTCGCCGACCTCGCTGGTTTTGCGCTCGCGGTCGGGCGAGTCCACCACGAAGCCCTCGGCGTCATTGACGATCTGCTCCAATCGACTCATGGAGACAGGCCGCTTCTCGCAGGCCCGCAGCAGTCCATTCAAAACTTTCTGGCGCTCGAATTTCTCGCGCCGCCCGTCTTTCTTCACCACCATGTAGGGAATCTCGTCGATCCGCTCATAGGTAGTGAAGCGCCTCTCGCATTTCAGGCATTCGCGGCGGCGGCGAATGGATTCGCCTTCCTTGCTTTCGCGCGAATCCACCACTTTGTCGTTTTCAAAGCCGCAGAATGGACACTTCATGGATGAGAGAAGGCGCAAGCAGGCAGCCTGCACCTTGATTGTAACAGTGGAAGCAGAAACGGCCGGCCTACGTGATCCAGCCGCCGCCCACGACGACGTCCCCGTCATAGAACACTACTGCCTGGCCGGGGGTGATGGCGCGCTGAGGCTGGTCAAAAGTGGCCAGCACCTCGTCATCACCGATCTTCTCAAGGACCGCCTCCGCGGCTTCATGCCGATGACGAATCTTGGCCTGCACGCGCATCGGCCCGCGCAGGTCGTCAATCGCGATCCAGTTCAGGCGCTGGGCGCGCAACGTTCGTGAGAACAACTCGTCGCCGCTACCCACCACAACCTCGTGCTTGTCGCCGCGAATTTCCAGAACGTACAGCGGCGAGCCCGTGGCCACACCGAGTCCCTTGCGCTGACCTACCGTGAAGTTGTGGATGCCAGCGTGGGTCCCCACAACCTCGCCGCTGCTCGTGACCAGTTCGCCCGCCGTGTCAGGAAACTTCTCGCCCTGTTCGGCAAGGTAGGCGTCGAGGAACTTCTTGTAGTCGCCGCCAGGGATGAAGCAAATCTCCTGCGAGTCGGGCTTTTCGAACAGCCGCAGTCCGGCGCGTCTGGCCTCCTCCCGCACCTCGGGCTTGCGCATCTCGCCCAGCGGAAACAAAGTTCGGCTCAACTGCTCCTGCGTCAACCCGAAGAGGAAGTAGGTCTGGTCCTTGGCGCGGTCGGCAGGGCGCTTCAGCACCCAGCGTCCGGTGCGCTCGTCAAACTGGTTGCGCGCGTAATGTCCTGTGGCCAGCAGGTCCGCGCCGATCTGCCGCGCAGTGATCAGTAGCTGATCGAACTTCAGGTGGTTATTGCACAGGCTGCACGGGATGGGCGTGCGCCCGGAAAGATACTCCGCGACGAATGGACGCACTACGTCGTCCTCAAAGCGCTGTTCCTGGTTGACGACGTAATACGGAATGCCGAGCGTTTCGGCCACGCGGCGCGCGTCATAAACGTCATCAATGGAGCAGCAGCGTCCCTGCACTGACTCCGGCATGCCCTCGTGACCGGCCAGGCGGCGCTGGTTCCACAATTGGAGCGTGAGTCCGACGACGTTGTGGCCCTGCTCGCACAGCAATGCGGCGACGGCGGAGGAATCTACTCCTCCGGACATGGCCACGGCGATGGTCTTAGAAGTCGGCATTTAGCACTTAGTAGTTAGCAATTTCAACTAGCCGTCCCTTGACCAGTTGCTTTGTATCAGGGCTCGCCTTTAGCCGTGCCGTATAGCGCTTTAAGATTTTGTGGGCTTTAGCCCTACGCTTTATTCCGAGCGGCCATTTCGCGTCTTGTAGACGCGACTCGAGATCTCCTTACGTTCACGTTCGCGCATGCACCCGTTTGTAAACTGGCGAGATCTCGCGCAGCCGCGTAACCACCTCGGGCACCAGCGACAGCGCAAATTCCACATCCTCAGCCGTGTTCTGCTTGCCCAGGCTGAAGCGAATGCTGGCGCGCGCTCGCTCCGGCGAGAGCCCCATCGCCGTCAGTACGTGCGAAGGCTCGATTGCGCCTGACGAGCATGCCGCCCCGGTCGAAACTGATAGCCCCTTCAGATCGAGGGCAATCACCATCGCTTCGCCTTCGATGCAATCGAAGTAAATATTGGTCGTGTTAGGCGCGCGCGGTGCGTCGCCGCTGTTCACGCCAATTAGCTCGACCGTCTCGACGATCCCGAGTTCCAGCCGGTCGCGCAGCCCGGCCATTCGCTCAACGCTGCCGTCGGCAAATCCTTCGCGTGCGATCTCTGCCGCTTTGCCCAGCCCGACGATGCCCGGCAGGTTTTCCGTTCCGGCCCGCCGCGAACGTTCGTGACGGCCTCCATACATCATGGGTTGCAGCAACGTTCCTCTCCGCACGAACAGCGCCCCGGCGCCTTGAGGGGCATGCATCTTGTGACCAGTGATGGTCAGCAGATCGCAACCAATCTCCTTCACGTCGAGCGGCACCTTGCCGGCGGCCTGAACGGCGTCGGTATGGAAGTACACATCAGCTTCCTGCGCGATCTTGCCAATCTCGCTCACCGGCTGCAGCACTCCGGTTTCATTGTTCGCCAGGATAATGCTGATAAGCTTGGTCGCGGGACGCAACGCCCGGCGCACATCATCGGGATCGACCAGCGCTCGTCCGTCAACGGGCAAATATGTCACATCGCAACCCATCTCTTCCAGCCGCTTGCAGGCGTTTAGCACTGCGTGATGCTCTACGCTCGAGGTGATGATGTGATCGCCCGGCCTCATCAGGCCAAACAGCGCGAGGTTGTCGCCCTCGGTGCCTCCGCTGGTGAAAACGACCTCCGCCGGGCGGCAGTTCAGCAACTCGGAAACCTGCTCGCGCGCGTGCTCAACCGCAGAGCGCGCCTGCTGTCCCTGCTGGTGAATGGACGACGCGTTGCCAAACTTCTCGAAAAAGTAGGGACGCATCACCTCAAACACTTCGGGAAGAAGCGGAGTGGTGGCGTTGTTGTCGAGGTAGACCCGATGCATTTCTGGCTCTATTCTAACGGTTTAATTAGATTCGGGGCCGAGAGGCGGCGATTCGGAGAAGAAGCCGCCGCCCCTTGGTTCTAACTGTCGGGTCATCGGAGCTTGCCATGGAAATCGTGCGCTTTCCATCTGCGTCTGACTTTCGAAAGTGGTTGACATTGAATCACCTCGAATTTCGCGAGCTTTGGGTCGGGTTTTACAAGAAAAAGTCGGGCATCGCCGGAATCAGCTATCAGGAAGCCGTGGACGAAGCGCTCTGCTTCGGATGGATCGACGGATTAAAAAAGGCAGTCGATGATGTCAGCTACACGCACCGCTTCACCCCGCGAAAGCCGAAGAGCTTTTGGAGCGCGGTGAACATCAAACGTGTTGGCGAGCTGAAACGGCTCGGGCGCATGACGGGGCCGGGACTGAAGGCGTTTGCGGCGCGTGACGAGCAGAAGGCAAGACAGTATTCGTACGAGAGAAGCACCTGCAAGCTGGAGGGTGCGCCGGAGAAACAGTTTCGAGGGAATGCGAAGGCGTGGGAGTTCTTCCAGGCCCAACCTCCCGGTTATCGACGGACCGCGACTTGGTGGGTGATCAGCGCGAAGCGGGAGGAAACGCGGGGCAAGCGGCTGGCTATCCTAATCGAAACCTCGGACCGCCAGCAGAGGCTGCCTATGCTGGTTTCGCCAAACAAGAAGGAGTCCGGCGGAAAGTAGCAAAATCCCAAGAAATCTAGGTGCCACAGGCACGGCCGAACAGGGAGCAAGCAGAGTTTGTGCCGTCCCTACGGGACTCGGATTGATAATGCACGCCCACCCAGCGCTGACGCGCTGGGCTAAGCTCTTTCGCGCCTAAGGCGCTCGTCTTCAGAGCGAATAGCGAATAGCGCCCCTACCGCTTCTCCATCGGCACGTACTTGTTCGGATACGCCGGCCCTTGATACTCGGCGCGAGGCCGAATCAACCTGTTGTCATTGAGTTGCTCGATCACGTGCGCCGTCCAGCCGGCGACGCGGGACACCGCAAACACCGGGGTGAACAAATCAACATCGATGCCCAAGGTGCGATAAGTGGAAGCAGAGTAGAAATCGACGTTCGCGTTGAGCTTGCGATCGGCAACCACGAACTCCTCGATTTTGTGCGAGATGTCAAACCATTTGGTGTTGCCGCTGGACTGTCCGAGATCGCGCGACATTGTCCGCAGATGCGTGGCTCGCGGGTCCTCTGTGTGATAAACACGATGCCCGAATCCCGGGACTTTCTTCTTCTGCGCCAGCATGCCTTTCACGTAATCGACCGGGTCCGCCCCCGATGCGTCGACCGCTTCCAGAATACGAAAGACCGCCTCGTTAGCGCCGCCGTGCAGCGGGCCCTTGAGGGCCCCAATGGCCGCGGTCACGGCAGAGTGCATGTCACTGAGGGTTGCCGCCACCACGCGCGCTGCGAAAGTTGACGCGTTCAGTTCATGATCGGCGTGCAGGATAAGCGCGATGTCGAAGGCACGCTCTGCGGTCGCGCTCGGGAGCTGGCCGTTCAGCATGTAAAGAAAATTGCCCGCATGCGACAGCGAGGGGTCAGGCTCGACCAGCGGTTTGCCTTTGCAGATGCGATCATAGGCGGCTACCACGTAGGCGAGTTGTGCCGTTACTCGAACCGCCTTCCGCACATTGGCCTCGTGGTCATTCACCTTCTCGTCAGGATCATAAAATGACAGGGCCGAGACGATGGTGCGCAGAACGTCCATGGGCAATGCGTGTTTGGGCGCCTGCCGCAGCAGGCTGATGATGGAGGCGTCAAGTTTGCGCTCGCGGGCCAGGCCCAGCTTCAACTCCTGCAACTCGGCGCGGTTGGGCAGGTGTCCAAACCAAAGCAGATAGCAGACTTCCTCGAAGGTCGAATGGTCGGCTAGTTCATGGATGTCGATGCCGCGATAGGCAAGCACGCCTTGATCGCCATCAATAAAACAAATGCTGGAATTGGCGGCAGTTATGCCTTCCAGGCCCTTGCCGCCGTGCGCCGTCGTAGACATGAATACCCCTTGCGGTTTTGCACCGCCCGAATCCCGCGAACGTGGATTGCGCGCCTGACAGGGAGAAAAAAGTCGCGCTGAAGTGCTTATCTTTTATACTCCGGAGGTTCCGGAATCGTCCATCCTCTGCCACATGTCCGGGCGGCCGCCGATCAGTTTCGATCACACGGGCGTGCGGTTGAGTAGTTAATTGCTGTACATTCGTCCCGCCAATGCTCACCTTGAGGTTGCGCCCACGTCCAAGGGGACGGTCACATTCGTGGCGCCGAATTGCCATGTCTGCAGGCTCATTCTCCTTGCAGAATCGGCCACCCTAATTAAGGAGGGTTGTTCCATGTACAAGTTTCGCCTGGTGCTGTTGATCGCTGTCCTGGTGTTGGCCGCCGCGCTTTGCAATGCGCAGTCAACGCTGATCGACCTGCCTCTTCCCAGCCAACGCGCAATTGTGACACAGCGTATTGGCCTCACCGACATCACCATCAACTACCATCGTCCGTTGGTGAACGGACGCAAAATCTTCGGCGGCCTTGTACCGTACGGGGAGGTCTGGCGGGCCGGCGCGAACGAAAACACGACCATCACCTTCCCGATGCCGTCACCATCGAAGGCCAGCCTTTGGCCGCGGGGACCTACGGCCTGCACATGATTCCCACCGAGGACCAGTGGACGGTCATCTTCTCCAAGATGAGTACCGCATGGGGAAGCTTCAGCTACAAGCAGGCAGAGGACGCCCTGCGAGTTACGGTGAAGCCAGAGACGGCCGAGTTTCATGACGCCCTGCTCTACGATTTCGACCAACTCAAACCCGACTCCGCCGTGGTGACCATGCGCTGGGACAAGGTTGCGGTCCCGTTCAAAGTCGCAGTCAATGTCAACGAGGTGGTCGAAGCGAGTCTGCAAAAACAGATGCGCGGACTGGTGCAATACACCTGGGACGCATGGAATGATGCCGCCACCTATTTAGCCGACAACAAGGTGAACCTGAATGAAGCCCTGGCCGACGAAGACAAGTCGATCCAGAACGAGCAGCGTTTCGAAAACCTGATGGAGAAGTCCAAGATACTGGATGGGCTGGGCCGAAAGGATGAGGCCACCACTGCGCGCACCAAGGCTTTGGGCCTGGCCGATGCGCAGCAGTTATACGGCTATTGCCGCCAGCTCCAACGCGAAAAGCGGGGGGACGAGGCCTTTGCGATTTATCTCACGACGGCCAAAAAGTATCCTGATTTTTGGCTTTCGCATGCCGGTCTGGCGAGGGTTTACAGCAGCAAGGGTGATTTCGACAAGGCAACCAAGGAAATGGAAATGGCCTTGGCGGGCGCGCCCGACGGGGCCAAGACCGGTGTGCAGGGCTTAATCAAGCGTCTGCAGGCCAAGCAGGACATCAATCAATGACCCTGGACCAGCGCTTCGCCGCAGCTGTGCGCGGTGTCGGTGTCACATGTCGGAGTGATAGCAGTGGGCTGGATCGAAACCGGCCCACTGCCGGTTTGTTTCCCGCTTCCTGCCGGGCTATAGTTAAGGGTTTGCTTGTCTCATCTGGAGTTCTCCATCCCGGACAATATCTCACGCGGCTCTCGCGTTCGGAGTCATCATGATTAAACGTTCCGTTTTACTGCTGTGCCTGCTTGCGCTTGGCGTGGGCACGTTCGCCTTTGCCGACGAAGGCATGTGGTTGTTTAACGCTTTCCCCAAGGACAAAGTCCAGGCCAAGTACGGCTTTGCCCCCAACCAGGCCTGGCTTGACCACGTGCGGCTTTCCTCGGCTCGCGCTCCGAACGGCTCGTCTTCTTTCGTATCTTCCGACGGATTGATCTTTACCAATCATCACATCGCACAGGAGTGCATCCACGATCTTTCCACCAACGGCAAAGACTACATGAAGAATGGGTTCTACGCGCCGACCAGGGCAGAGGAACCGAAGTGCCCGGGCGTTGAATTCGTGGTGCTGGAAGATATTCAGGACGTCACTGCCAAAGTGAATGCAGCGGTCAAGCCGGGCATGTCAACTGCCGATGCCGGCAAGGCGCAGCGGGAAGAAATGTCGTCGCTGGAAAAGGAGTGCTCGTTCGACGGTATGCGGTGCAACGTCGTTACCCTGTATTCGGGCGCCATGTACAACCTCTACAAATACAAAAAGTACGACGACATTCGCCTGGTCTTTGCGCCTGAGTTCGAGATGGCATTTTTCGGCGGCGATCCCGACAACTTCGAGTATCCGCGTTACGATCTCGATATTTCATTCTTTCGCGCCTATGAAAACAATGAGCCGGCCCAGATCCAGGATTATCTGAAGTGGTCGCCGGTGGGAGTCAAGGAAGGCGACCTGGTTTTCGTTTCGGGACATCCCGGCCGGACCGGCCGTTTGCTTACCACCGATCAGCTCAGTTTCCTGCGCGATTACCAATATCCGCTGCAGCTGAACTCCTACAAGCGGCGCATCGACATGTTGCAAAAGTTCAGTGCTGTGTCGGAAGAGAATGCGCGTGAAGCCGAAAGCGACTTTTTCGGATTGCAGAACTCCTTTAAGGCCGTCACCGGTTATGAGAGTGGATTGCGCGACCAGGACCTGATGGCCAAGAAGGCGGCCAGCGAGAAGGCGCTGCGCGGCTTTGTTAATTCCAATGCCAACCTCAAGACCGAATTTGGCGATCCCTGGGGCGAAATCGCTAAGGCAGTGGAGAATCAGAAGCAGATTTACAAGTCCCTGGGCTACCTGGATAACCTGGGCGGTTTTCGTGGCGATCTGGCCCGCTTCGCCCGCGACATCATTCGCGCGGCCGAGGAAAAGCCGAAGCCAAGCAACCAGCGCATCCGCGGTTTTCAGGACTCGGCTTTACCTACCTTGGAGCAGCGATTGTTCTCTACCGCTCCCATTTACAAAGCGCTGGAGCAGGCCTTGCTCGCCGAGAGTCTAGCCGAAATGCAGGACGTTCTTGGCGCAGACAATTCGGACGTAAAGAAGGCCCTGGCTGGCAAGGCCGCTGAGGAACGCGCCAAGGAGCTGATTGAGGGAACCAAGCTCGATGACGTGGCGTTTCGCAAACAACTTTACGAAGGCGGAGAGGCTGCCGTCGAGGCCAGCAACGATCCCTTAATCGTACTCATGCGGGAAATCGAACCGGACGCGCTCGCGGTCCACCAGCGCGATGAGGATGAAGTGCAATCGGTATTGCGCCGTGATGGTGCATCCATTGGCAAAGCCCTGTTCGCCAAGGAAGGATTCAATGTCCCTCCGGACGCGACCTTTACGCTGCGTCTCAGTTACGGCACCGTGGAAGGCTACAAGCTGAACGGCAAAAACGTGCCCTGGTTTACCACCATGGGCGGAGCCTACAAACATGCTGACGAGCACGGCAGCAAGCCCCCGTACCAGCTTCCCGAGAGCTGGCTGAAGGCCAAGTCGTCAATTGACCTCAACACGCCGTTCGATACTGTTTCCACACCGGATATCATCGGCGGCAACTCCGGCAGTCCGGTCATCAATAAGAAAGCCGAAGTGGTGGGGATCATCTTCGACGGCAACATCGTATCGCTGCCTTGGAACTTCGAGTACGGCGATAAGGTTGGACGCTCGGTCGAAGTCGATTCGCGAGCCATCCTTGAGTCGATTCGTAAGATCTATCACGCCGACGCTTTGGCCAACGAGCTTACCGGGGCCGAAAACGGCGCGGTGAAACCCAATCCGCAGAACAAGATGCGGAAGCCGGCCGGCAAGCAGCAATAACCCGGCAACGTCAAGAGCACGGAAAGCGCGGCCACGGTCGCGCCCGCGCGAACCCGGCGAGATCGGTTAGAGCTTGCGTATTGGGCCGGGATACCGGGCTACGAGGAGATCGAGGGTTAGCAGCGTGATTCCCTCAACGGTCGCCTGCGCCACCAGTAAACGATCGAACGGGTCCTTGTGAATCGCTGGTAGGTCCTCCACGGCGACCACGTGGTCGCTCATAATGGGCAATTCGCTATAACCGTTGTCCAATAACCCGCGGCGCAGAAGTCTTGCATCGACTTGAAAATCCTTTCGGCCCAATCCCCGCTTGATGGCAATCTCCCACAAGCTGGCGACGCTGAAAAGCGGCTCATTGGCCGCATCATTAATCAATCGGCGCGCGCTTGCCGAGAGCCGTGCAGGCTCGCCGGCCGCCCAGAGCAGAACATGGGTATCCAGCAGCAGCTTCATGCGCCACCAGTGAATAGCCGCTCGATCTCGCGCCGGTTCATCCGGTCGAAGTCCTTCGGGACGGTAATCTGTCCCGTCATAAACCCGAGTCGGCTCACTTGACGGCCTGTAGGGGCGCTCAACGCCGTAACTTTGACGATAGGCTTGCCCGCCTTGGCGATAATGAATGGTTCGCCCCTGCTCGCCTCATCGACGAGTTTTGAAAGCTGAGTTTTGGCTTCGTGAATGTTGACCTGCTTCATAGCTGTTAAACTAGACTAAGTTAGTCTAGTCCATCTGCGCATCAGCCGCAACCCGTGCGGCCAGGAGCGACCGGAGAGTTTGAATATGATGTGGCTGCTCCAGACTCAGTGAATGAAATTTCGATTTGGGAGGAACGAAGCACTGATCTGGACAAGACCCTAAGCTGTGGAAATCAAACTGCACCACTTCCAATCCTGCGACCAGGCTCTGTCTGCGACATCCAATGTGTTAGCCTTCTACGTGGGTAGAGTGTGCTTGATAGGCCTGTCCAGGCTCATCGAGCCAAGGTCTAAGCCGGTCCTGTAAGGAAACACAGCATTGATCAACAAGCTTATCGCCAAGGTTTTCGGCACCAGCAACGAACGGGAAATCAAGCGGATTGTGCCGCTGGTCGAGCGCATCAACGCGCTTGAGCTCGAGACCAAGCAGCTCAGCGATGAGCAGCTCATGGCCAAGACCGAAGAGTTTCGCAAGCGCATTCGCGAGCGCATGGACTCCGTCGAGGACCCCGACGAGAGGGACCGCGAGCTGAAACAGGTGCTGGACGAGGTCCTTCCCGAGGCGTTCGCAGTGGTGCGCGAGGCGGGATGGCGCGTGCTGAAGATGCGTCACTTCGACGTGCAGCTCATCGGCGGCGTGGTGCTGCACCAGGGCAAGATCAGTGAAATGAAGACCGGCGAAGGTAAAACGCTGGTTGCTACCTTGCCGGTTTACCTGAATGCGCTTTCCGGGCGCGGCGTCCACGTGGTCACGGTCAACGACTACCTGGCCAAGCGCGACTCGGAGTGGATGGGCAAGCTTTACACCTTTCTCGGTCTGACAGTCGGCGTCATCGTTCACGATCTCGACGACCGCGAGCGGCGCGAGGCCTACGCCGCCGACGTTACCTACGGCACCAACAACGAGTTCGGATTCGACTACCTGCGCGACAACATGAAGTTCGACCTCACCGATTGCGTGCAGCGCGGCCACAACTATTCCATCGTTGACGAAGTGGACTCAATCCTGATCGACGAGGCCCGCACTCCGCTCATCATCAGCGGTCAAAGCGAGGAGTCAACCGACAAGTATTACCGCGTGAACCGCATCATTCCGCAACTGGAGCAAGGTGAGGAGATCGACCGAGGTCTCGGAGAAGACAAAGTTCTTACCGGCGATTACGTGGTGGACGAAAAGCACCGGACCATTACCGTCACCGACGTAGGCTGGGAGAAGGTGGAGCGCCTGTTGGGCATCGGCAACATTGCCGATCCCGAGAACTGGGACCTGAAGCATCACGTGGATACCGCAATCAAGGCGCACGCACTCTATCGGCGCGATGTCGAGTACGTGGTGAAAGACGGGGAGGTACTCATCGTCGATGAGTTTACCGGCCGCCTCATGCCGGGCCGCCGCTGGTCTGATGGATTGCATCAGGCGGTGGAAGCCAAGGAAGGCGTCAAAATTGAGCGCGAAAATCAGACGCTCGCCACCGTCACCTTCCAGAATTACTTCCGCATGTACAAAAAGCTGGCCGGCATGACCGGTACGGCGGAAACGGAAGCGGCCGAGTTCGACAAGATTTACAGGCTTGAAGTGGTGGTCATTCCAACCAACAAAGTTTTACTGCGCGTCGAGAACTCCGACGTGGTGTATCGCACGGAGAAGGAAAAGTTTTTCGCCTCAGCCGATGAGATCCAGAAGATCGCCGACAAAGGACAACCCATCCTGGTGGGCACCACTTCAGTTGAGAAGTCTGAGCGGCTGTCGGATCTGCTGAAGAAGAAGGGCATCAAGCACGTAGTGTTGAATGCCAAGTACCACGAGAAGGAAGCCGAGATCGTTGCCCAGGCAGGCCGCAAAGGCGCAATTACGATTTCCACCAACATGGCCGGGCGCGGTACCGACATTCTGCTGGGCGGAAATTCCGAGTTCATGGCCAAGCAGGAGTGCATCAAGAAGGGACTGGCGCAGCCGGTCAAGGTGGTGGCAGGCGAAGTCACCGCCAAGCCCGACGATCCCAACCTTTCCTACTTCTATTACGGCGGCAACGAGTATCAGGTGCCAACCGCGCAGTGGAACGAAATCAACGCTCGCTATAAGGAAGTCACCGACAAGGAGCACGAAGAAGTTATTTCACTCGGTGGCCTGTTTATCTTCGGCACCGAACGCCACGAGGCGCGCCGCATCGACAATCAGTTGCGTGGACGTGCCGGCCGCCAAGGCGATCCGGGCGCATCGCGTTTCTACCTGTCTTTGGAAGATGACCTGATGCGCATCTTCGCCAAGGAGTGGGTGTCGAATTTGCTTCAGCGTCTGGGAATGGAAGAAGGCGTGCCGATAGAATCCCGGCTGATTACGCGACGCATCGAAGCCGCACAGAAGGCGGTTGAGGGCCAGAACTTCGAAGCCCGTAAGCATCTTCTCGAATATGACGATGTGATGAACAAACAGCGCCAGGCGGTTTACGGACTGCGCCGCCAACTGCTGGAGGGCATCGACCAGAAAGAACTCATCCTCGAGGATTACGTTCGCGAAATTCTTGGTGGCCTGCTCGATAAATACGCTGCCAAGGAAACGCACGCTGAAGACTGGGACATCAAGAGCCTGAAGAACCAGATCTTCACCCGCTTTGGAGTGGACATCGCAGCCGAGGGCATTCAGGCCGAGACGCTGAACCGCCAGGAACTGGGCGACACCATCTTCGACAAGCTCAAAGAGCGTTACGAGGCCAAGGAGACACTGATCGGCCCCGAGGCCATGCGCCACCACGAGCGCATCATCATGTTGAGCGTAATCGACCAGCAGTGGAAAGACCACTTGCTCAGCATGGACCACCTGCGCGAAGGTATCGGGCTGCGCGGCTATGGCCAGCACGATCCGCTGGTTGAGTACAAGCGTGAGTCGTTCGACATGTTCGAAGCCATGATGGAACGCTTCGAAGAGGAGACGGTCCGCTACCTGTACCTGATGCAGGTCATCGAGCGCGGGGGAGGCGGGGGAGAAGGATCGTTTTACAGCAGTGGCGGTCCAACTGATGGAAGTACCGGCGGCCTTGCTGGCGGACCGGGGGTTCCGGTCCCGGCAGGTGGCAACGGACGAACTCCGCGATCTGCGCGTGCGGTCACCTCGATGGACGACATGGAAGAAGCCTTCCAGCGCCGCAAGCGCCGCGAACTGGAACAGGCGCGCATGGCGGGCGCTGGCGAGGCGGCAACCGTGCAGCAGGTGGTCCGCGGAGACAAGGTCGGCCGCAACGATCCTTGTCCGTGTGGCAGCGGGAAAAAATATAAGAAGTGTTGCGGGGCCTAAAGCCGCTGTTCGCCTTTCGCCTCTCGTTCTTCGCTATGTTTTTGCAGGGGCTTGGGCTGCCCTTTTCTTGGGTGTTTGGCATGATTAAAGTCGTGCCTTGACACGAATCAAAGACAGCCTCATCAGAACGAGTTCACGAGTCCTAGTTCCTTCCGGTTGTTGGTTTCCCGCACCAGTAGTAAGGCCAATATTGCTTTGCCTTCCGGCGGAGACTCTGTTATTGTTCGCCCCAACCAGAGGGCCTTTAGGGGCCCCGTGCTGGGCTTGTGTCTTGGCTTGCGTAGGAATAGGCTCACCTGTTCGACAACTCAGGAGGTCATTATGGCGTTTTGTGCGTCCTGCGGTACTCAAATGGCAGACAACGCAGCGTTTTGTCCCAACTGTGGGAAAGCCGCGAGTAGTGCGAGCGGTGCAGGTGCGTCCCCGGCTCCGGCGCCATCGGCTGGTTATGTAGCTCCGACCGCGGCTCCTGCCGCTTCGACAGCAGCCCCAATTGAAGAGAACATTGCTGGTATGCTGGCTTACTTCACAATCATTCCGGCGATCATATTTCTGCTGGTCGAGCCCTACAATCGCAACCGCTTCGTCCGTTTTCACTCGTTTCAGTGCCTGTTTACATGCGGCGCCCTGATTGTGTTGCAGGTTGGCTTATCGATTCTTAGCTACGCCATGCCGCTGATCATGTTTCCCATCTGGACTCTGCTGGGGCTCGCTGAATTTGCGCTGTGGATACTGCTGGTGATCAAGGCGTATCAGCACCAGATATTCAAGCTGCCCATCGTGGGAGACCTGGCGGAGAAGCAAGCCAACGCATAGAGACACCTGGAAGCTCATGCGGGTGTGCGCAAGAGTGGACAGCCGCAGTCAGATCCAGAAGCCGAACCGGGATTAGCGGGAAGCAAGAAGAGAATTCTGCCCGGCCGTCGTGCGATCGTCTGTATGACGACGGCCCTGCCCAACGGTTTGATCTCAGGACATTCCAGTACAACGGCCTCTGTTATACTGAGTCGGTTCCATCGCTTCGCACTTCAAGTCCCATGCTGCGTGAAAGTATGCTTTCGGATTTTGCTTCAGGCGAGCGCGAGACTGCACGATGGAGTCGCACAAGTTATTGATTCTGCTTGGTAAACCCTCCGGGGCGCGTAGCTCAATTGGCAGAGCAACTGACTCTTAATCAGTAGGTTGAAGGTTCGATTCCTTCCGCGCTCACCACTTAACTTCAATCGGCAGTTCGCCGCTTTCCTGCTCTTACTGCGGCGCAGCCGCGGAACCCGTTTTACAACATTTGGCAAGCATGAAGACTACACTTTGCTTATGAAACGAAAGATTCTGATTACCTTGGTGGTGTTGGCGGCAGGCTTATTGACGTTCTTCGGATTTAGCAGGGCCGCCGAGATGGTTCAGGATACCGAAGGAATACAACATTTCCATGTGCCGAAGGTCGTCTCATCCGCCATCGAATCATTAGGGATAACGGGGGTAGGGCTCATCCTCATGATCATTGTCATCACGGTGGCTGTGATTGTCTTCCGCGGAAAGGGCGACGACACCATATAGTTTTTCGCTCTCTGTTTTTGCTTTGACCTGAAGGCGCTTTCCAAGGTCGGAATCGACATCGTCGAAAAGGCAATCGGGCAACTCTAAACCAGAACCTTGCGGCCCCCGTTTTGCGGTCGATTAGTGGTCTTGGCGGCCCTCTTTCAGGAATGTTCCTTCCTGAAGCTCGGTGAATGCTTGCTGCAGTTGCTCCTGCGTGTTCATCACGATCGGACCATACCAAGCCACAGGCTCTTCAAGTGGTTTTCCTGAGACGAGCAGAAAACGAATGCCATCGTTTCCCGCCTGAACCGTGACTTCGTCTCCACGGTCAAACAGGACCAGTGAACGGTTATCCGCTTCTACGGGAGGATTGGTGTCCAGCCATTGAATCGCCTCGGTCGGCACCGCCAGTGGGCCCGAGGCATTGCAGAATTTTCCGCTGCCTGCAAACACATACGCGAAGGCATGACGAACCGTCTCGACGGGGAGCGTCTTCCTTTTGCCGGGAGAGACCGAGACGTCGAGGTAAACAGGATCGGCGGCCACTCCCTCCACCGGGCCTTTCTTCCCCCAGAAATTTCCGCAGACAACTCGCACGTGCGTGCCATCGTCGTCGATGATTTCGGGTATCTCGTTGGATTTCACCTCCTGATAGCGTGGCGAGGTCATTTTGAGCGATGCGGGAAGATTGCCCCACAATTGAAATCCGTGCATGCGTCCCGTAGGGTCGCCCTTCGGCATCTCCTGGTGAATGATGCCGCTGCCCGCTGTCATCCATTGCACATCCCCGGCACCGATGACACCGCTGTTGCCCATGCTGTCTCCGTGCGCCACGGTTCCGGCCAGCACGTACGTGATCGTCTCGATTCCCCGATGGGGATGCCACGGAAATCCGGCCAGATAGTCCTCTGGAACGTCGTTGCGGAAATCGTCGAGGAGGAGGAACGGGTCGAAGTCTTTTGTGTTTCCGAAGCCGAAGGCCCGGCGAAGATGGACTCCCGCGCCTTCGAGCGTCGGTTTCGATTTGATAAGCCGCCTAACCGGTCGGATCGACATGGTGCACTCCAGTGTACTGCCGTAGTCGAGTATCCTGTTTCGATTCCAAACTCACGGTCCGGATTCCGTCGGGCCGCTGGGTCGCTTACCTTTCTATCAGTACCTCGTCCAACGGGATGTAGTACCTCCCCAGTGAAGCATCGGACCATGGCCCGAAAGTTGGACGCATCGTTCACTCGGCTGTGACCGGCTCATAACATCCAGCGCCTTACGGCGATTGAAGTCCGCTTCAAGCGAACGAGCGCGGGCGTGTTGGTGCACGCAATAATTTGATTTCGAGGAGGAGAGAGAAACATGAAAGCTTGGATTACGCGGGGATGGAAGGCTTGTGGCAACAAGGGACGCGCGGCCGTCGCGCTCACCCTGGTGCTGGCCGCTTCCATCTTTGTTTACACCGCCCACACCTCATTCGTGCCCGTGCGTGCTGCAGTTTCTTCCAACGCTGCACCACTGGACGATAGCAAGATCGGACCGCTGCTTTCACTTGATCAGGCGATGGAGGCCGTGGCTGCCCGGGTTACGCCCGCTATTGTGAACGTTGCTGTTACCTCGCGGGCAAAGTCGCAACCGGTCGCAGAAGGAGTTCCCGACGATATTCAGCGGTTCTTCGGCCAGCAATTTGGCCAGGGCCAACGCATGCAGCCGGGTCCGCAGATAGAACACGGCATCGGCAGCGGCGTTATTATCTCTCCCGACGGTTATATCGTTACCAACAACCACGTGGTGGATGGCGCGACTGACATCAAGGTCACGCTCGGCGACCGGCGCATTCTCACCGGGAAACTGGTAGGCGCCGATCCGCTCACCGACCTGGCCGTGATCAAGATCGAAGGTACCAACCTTCCCAACATTCCGATCGGTGATTCGGCAGCGCTGCGCCCGGGACAGACCGTGCTTGCCTTCGGCAACCCCTTCGGCTTCCGGTTTACCGTCACACGCGGCATCGTGAGTGCGCTGAACCGTCCGAATCCATACTCCGATGATCCTCACAAGCCCGGACAATTCATCCAGACGGATGCCGCCATCAATCCTGGCAACTCCGGTGGTCCGTTGGTCAACGCTCACGGTGAAGTGGTGGGCATCAATACCTTCCTCATCTCGCCTTCCGGTTCCTTCTCTGGAATGGGGTTTGCCATTCCTACCCAGATTGTGACTCCGGTGGTTAACTCCCTGGTCCGCTACGGCAAGGTGAGCCATGCGCACATGGGTGTCGGCATCACCGATGTCACGCCGGAGAATGCAAAATTCTTCGACGTGACGGACAACTCCGGCGCTCTGGTTACGCAAGTTGAGCCCGATTCTCCGGGCGCCAAAGCAGGCCTGCGTGTAGGCGACGTTATCACTGAACTGGATGGCAAGAAGGTCAGCGACGCAGGACAATTGCAGATGGAAGTCGGGGAGAAAAGCCCCGGAACCAGGATTACCCTGCAGGTCATGCGCGATGGCAAGAACGTTGCGGTGGCGCTTACTCTGGACGAGATGGGAGGCGACCGCTCCGAGAAACGCAGCGCAGAGAACCAGACCGACAAGCCCCGCTGGGGACTGGGACTCGCCGACCTGACTCCTGAAACGCGTGAACAACTGCGCGCTCCGGAAGACATTACCGGCGCTGTGATTCAGCGCGTGCTGCCCGGCAGCGCGTCAGAGGATGCCGGATTACAGCCCGGACAGGTAATCATGGGCGTGAATCGTCACGAGACCAGGAACGCCTCCGACGTGCAGAAGGCCCTCGCGAACGTACCCAAGGGCCAGGACGCACTGGTGCTCATCTGGGCCAACGGGGGGAACACCTTCCGCGTATTGCACTCTCCCCCGGGAGCCTAACTTCTTCGCCGCGCTGCGCTGTGCGTCATCGTGAGTCGACCCCGACTTACGATTGAAGTACGGCGCGGCTGGCGTTGCAATGACTGATCAGGCGACTTTCCGAACCGTTTCCTCGGTTGTTCCGGCATGTGCTGCCGAGGCAGTTTCCAATTCAAAAACTGAGTGAATGCGGTTGCAGTCCGCGCAGTAAAGCTCTCCACTGAGTGCCAGCGAGGTTCTGTCTCCACCGCAGGCAGGGCACATCGGTATTACACGATCTGTGCTCATGATTTGTACCTTCCGATCAGCCAGCAGTTCACTAGGCCAGCCTTCAAGAAGTGGGCAGATCAAGAAGTGGGTCTATTCAGTGGGTAGAACACGAAGTGGGTAGATCTGACAACAATGATGACAGTCACCGGGCAAAAGGTTGTATTTTTTTTCAGTGCTCGTATTGGTTCCGCGGGGCGGAAGTGGGTTTAGCCGGTGAGAGCTCTTTCCGAAAGTTAGACTGTTGGATCGAGGGCTGTCTAGAGCGTGAAGTAGAACGTGGCGCCCTTCTGCACAGCGCCTTCGGCCCAGACTTCGCCAGCGTGCCGGGAGATGATGCGTTGGACGGTGGCCAGTCCAATTCCAGTGCCCGGAAACTCGCTAGTGGCATGCAGGCGTTGGAAAGGCTTAAACAGCTTGTCCTCAAGACTAGGATCGAACCCGGCTCCGTCGTCACGCACGAAAAATGCGGTGCGGCCCCGTCGCTCTTCACAGCCAAACCCTATATGCGCCCGCTCGTGATTGGAAGTGTATTTCCAGGCGTTGCGCAGAAGGTTTTCCAGAACGATACGCAAGAGGCGAGAGTCCCCCTCAACCGGCGCGCAGTCATCGATCACAAACTCGACATTTCGGCTGGGGTCGCGGCGACAGAGTTGGTCTGATATCGAACGGGCCATAGCACTCAAGTCAACCTTTTCCCGATGCATGCCGGCAGTACTGACACGAGACAGGTTCAGAAGGTCTTCGATGAGTTCAGCCATGCGGCGAGTGGCAGTATTGATTTGTTGAACACAGTCTTTTCCTGAAGAATCGAGGCTTTGGTCATGATCGACCAGCAGGATGTGGCTGAATCCGTTGATAATCTCCAAAGGCCCACGCAGGTCGTGGGAAACCGAGTAAGAAAATGCTTCCAGTTCGCGATTGGCTGCGACGAGCTGACGGGTCCGGTCCTCGACCCGCTGCTCCAGTTCGTCGCGCGCATGTTGCAGCGCGCCGTCACGCTGCTGGATTTGGGTCAACATGCCGTTGAACGCATCGATCAGGACCGATACCTCGTCATGCTTGCCAGTGGGAGTCGCCCGAATCGAGTAGTTGCGTTCCTGCGAAACGATGCGCGCGGTCTCCGCAAGCTGCACGATGGGCTCGGCCACCGACCTGCGAAAAGCCGACGACACCAGCACAGCCGCGATCAGTGAAAGAAAAAGAACGGCCCCCGCTATTAAAAGATATCGGGCCAGGCGCTGAGTTCGCTCGTGCAGGTCGGAACGTATATACACGGTCCCGATCTGGCGGCCTTGGAAAAGAATGGGTTGGCGCAAAAAGACTTCATCGCTGCGAAAAGTGTAAGACTGCTGCAGCGCAGATCGGTCGGGCGATAGGAGGACGCGTTCTCCGGAGTTTCTGGAATACTGAGCGAACAAACGGCCGTCCGCCGTGAAGATTCCGGCAGCGATAATGTTTGGCAGGCTTTTCAAGGCAGAGAGCGTGTTCTCCGCGGCTTGTGCGTCATTGAAGGTCAAGGCCGAGACACTATTCGAGCCGATGATCTGCGCCTGGGCTGAGAGGTTGCGCACCAGACCTTCGCGGAACGTGTACTGGTCGTATAGGAAGAACGCGATGCCCGCCGACAGCAAAGCCACGCTGCTCACCAGGACGTTCATCCAGGTCAGCTTCTTTGATATCGGTGAGTGTCGCAGATCCAGCATTGACTACTGTTTCTCCTGATCGCCAACCCGCGTTACCTTGACAGCGACCTTCAGCAATTCCGAACTGAGTGCCAGGCCGCGCTGGTCCGTGGGAGCAAGGTTCACTTTGAAGCGCACCCGCCCGTTATCCACCACGAATTGAATCATCCCGCCATGCTCCACAAAGCCGGGCATGTCGCTCACCGTTAGCATGGGTGCATCCTTCACTGTGGCAAGAATCTTGTTGACGTGTTGCTCTTCGGAGCTACTGATAAAGAGAATTGAACAGCCCAGGGCATCCTGCGGGCGTGATACTCGCTTGTCGATGGTTTTCCTGCCGTTAACTGTCTCGCCGGCCGTCGTCTTGTCGAGAATCGGCCCGAAGGGATCTTCGCCAAGCACGCAAATCACAAAGGAATCTGGCGGACGGTTCTTCTCAGGCCAGGTAACAAACTTTCCAAAATTGAAAAGGTAGGCAGCCTCAACCTCATATTGCGTAGGCTTCGCGTTTTGGGCCGCTAGCTGTGATGACAGGAATAAGTTAACGAGCAGTGCCGCGGCAATTCCGATCAGCAACAAATGCCGACGCCTAGGCATCCTCCTGGCTGGAGGAAGACTTCCGTTATCGCATTGATCTGCAATAGGCATCAAGGCGTCGCCCGTTATTTCAGAGTGTTACCCGCCGGTTGTGCTTGCCTAATTTGCCACATCGGAACTTAATTGAGAAATCGTTATTTCCACTGCCAGGTAACCTTGCCGAACAAAGATCTCTCGATCCCGACCAGGCCTCGCGGGTCGTACTGGGACTCGTAGTGGTAGGGCTGGAACAGATTTTGTCCCACAAGCGACAAGCGAAGCTGCTGGGTTATGCCCCATCCCAGCGTGGCATCACCCGTCCAATATGCCGGCACCGTCAGAGCAGGCAGCGCACTCACATAGCGAATCTGAAAGTCCGCGGTAACCGACTTAGGCAGATTAAAACCAGGTTGGATTAGCAATTCATGCTGCGGACTTGACTCCTGGATAGCTGCCGTACTGCCGACATTCTTCGAACCAGGTGAATTCTTTACGTGCATCTCCAGAAACGAATAGGACCCGCGCAGGCGGAAAAAGTTCGTGGGCCTCCACTCCGGCGCCACCTCGCCTCCCTCAGTGGTCGCCATCACCCCATTCCCGAATTCGGCAGGCAGCAGCAGGTGCGTGGGAGCAGGAATGGTCTCCACAAACGGCGGGCCGGTGAGGTCCTCGCTGAAAAGGTCCCGGTACTGATTGTAAAAGGCGGCAATATCAACATAGAATTTTGAGGTCAGGAGCCTTCGGTATCCCAGTTCGTAACCATTCAGTCTCTCAGAACGGAAATTCCGATTAGCGTTGAAGCGAGCGAAGAACGGCAGGCCGTCGGGCGCGGGGCCGATAAAACTCGAAAGGAAGAAATCGCGCTCCACGTCGGCGGGAGTGCGCACCGCTTGTGTGAATGCCGCCCACAGCGTCTGGGTCGACGTGGGCGTGTAAAGCAGCCGGACACTTGGTTCGAATAACAAACCGCTGTAGTTCGTCTTCAGAAATTTCGTTCCCGCAAACAGAGACAATCGGTTTCGCACCAACGCGATCTCATCCTGAAGGAATGCCGTATAGAGCTGATCGGTACGTACCGGCGGGTCGAACGTCAGCCCTGAGAAAATTTGAATTTCGTCCCCATGACTGAGATAGAGTTCCAGCCCCCAGGAGATTTCTTGTCGCGGCAGCGGAAACCGGTCGAGAAAATCGAGGTCCACGGTATTGCGATTATCGCCAAAGTTCAATTCGTGGCGAGTGGTCCTATCGTAATAAGCATTCAGCTGAAAATCTTTACCTTCACCCAACGTTCTTCTCCAGCGCCACAGGACATTGCCGCCAGAAAGGTGCGCGTCTCCATCTCGAATGAATTCGGCCGGAGGATTGTAGGTAGAGGCTTGTACGCTTTCGCCGAAAGCCTGGTCATAGAGATCGCCCTGCAAGGTATAGGCATCGCGATCGTTCTTGCTCCAGTCCATGCGGAATCCGGCTTGTCCAGCCTGCCAGTCGTCATAATTGATTCCGTCGTGATGAAACTGGGGGCTGCGGGCGAATCCCTTGGCATAGAGCCGGTAGGTAAAGTCTTTGCCATTGCCCGCGCCATAGCGGGCTTCGCCGAAGCCTTGCTCGACATTTCCTGCGCCCCCGGAGACCAGTCCGCCCTGTGTGTCTTTGCTGTTCTTGGTGATGATGTTGATGACACCGTTTACGGCGTTCGGTCCCCATATGGTGCCCCCGGGCCCACGGATGACCTCAATCCGGTCGATGTCCTCCATCAACGTGTCTTGGACCTCCCAATAAACACCGGCAGTGAACGTGGAGTAAACACTGCGTCCATCAATCAGCACCAGGACCGAGCGGGAGAGACGGCTGCCGAATCCACGGATGCCGATGGCCCACTCATCGCCACTGATGCGCGCCACCTCTACGCCGGGCGCAAGACGCAAAGCCTCAGGAATGCTGGTCGCCCCAGAGCGCTGAATGTCGTCTTGGGTAATAACGAAGATTGCCGCGGGAGTCTTCCAGACGACCTCGGGCTCTTTGGTCGCGGTGGTGACCTCGATGTTGCCTAACTGCTCGAGGCTGAGATTCTTCAACGACTGATTATTGTCCTGCTTCGATTGATCATCGGCTGTGGCGTGGACCGAAAGAAGCGGAAGCAAAACAATCAATACGAGGCACACCGGCCAAGGCAGGAGCTTTTCGGACGTAGTGGCCATATAAGGTACGCGCGCAATAAACTCTTTACAGAACCCAACAGCCGACAAGCATCGACGAAAGTGCTTTACGTTCTACAAACCGCAGTGCGAGTCAGATGCAGGAGCCAGCCTAAGAGTTGCTCGTCAATTCAGGGAATTTCGCGGAAATTAATTCAGCCGCAACCGGGCTTAGCTTGCCTGTCTTGCCAAGCACTGTATACTGCAAAACTCCGGTAGAAAAATGGGCACCGTACTGATTGTCGACGACGATCCCTCTCATCTGAAGCTCTATTCCTGGGTAGTTGAACGCGGCGGATTTCGCTCGCTTACGGCGCTGGTACGACGCGATATCATCGAACTCCCAGACACCGAGCATATCGATGTGGCAGTGCTGGATTATCGCCTTGGCGACAAGCTATCTGCTGTGGACGTAGCCAAACGCCTGAAAACAATTTATCCGGCGATTCCCATCCTGATCCTGTCTGACATGTTGTGGATGCCTGAGGATGTGGCGCCCTACGCCTCGGCTTTTATTCGCAAGGGAGAACCACAACAGCTGATAGACATGATCTCCGCTACCATCCCTGCACCTTCGGATGGGAACGCAGCGGACGCACCTGAAACATAGAGGCCAGACCGGTTTTACTGCGTTCCGGGATGGCGCATCGCGTATACTGCCTCGCAGAAACAATACAGAAAAATTGCGTCTCGGGAGGAATGTAATCCATGCCGCCAAAGTCGTCTTTGCATCCATTTTCGTACCGCAATCGCGTGCCCAAAATCGCGTGCTTCAACAAGGCCAAGACCCCCATGGGTGTGGACTTCGATGCCCTCGTCGCGGCCATGCAGAAATTCGTCGACGAGCACTTCGCACCGGTCTGGGGAACGCCGGCCGAACTGGTCAAATCCACCGGCTTCCTCAAGGGAGCGTGGGCGATGGCATTTCTCGACAGCACGAAAGACGGCGACTTGGAGGGCTATCATGACGTGACTCCCGAGGGCCTGCCGATGTCGAAAGTGTTCGTCAAGAACATACTGAAGCAAAAGGACCTGGTCAGCGTCGCCGCCTCCCACGAGTTGGCCGAGATGCTGGTCGATCCCGCCGCCAACCTCTATTCCACCGGGCCCAAGAAGAACCGCCTGTATGACTACGAAGTGGCAGACCCTGTTGAGGAAGTGCACTTCAAGGTTGACGGAATTCCCATGACTAATTTCGTGTATCCCTCGTACTTTGAGACTTTCCATAAGAAGGGCACGACTCGCTTCGACCACATGGAAATACTCGATCTGCCGTTCGATTTGCACGAAGGCGGCTACCAGAGCTACTGGAGCCGTGGGAAAGAGGAAACTGCGTGGGGTTCCAAGGCCAAAAGGGCCCGCTTCCTGCAAGAAGATCGTCGCGGGCATCGCAGCGAGTTCCGCCACAAGAAAGAAAGAAAACTGTCGAAGGCGGCGAAGGCTTACTCGGCCGCTGCTGCAAAATAAACGCTTGGTCCCAAGCGAGCCATGTTGAGGAAACCTCCGCTCATCGTTGCCGGTTGTGTGCTTGTCCTGATCAGCACCGTGTTGACGGCCCGGCCGCAGGAAACCAGTCCACCCCCGACAGTACCCGGCGTCCAAACCGCGCCCAGTGGCGGCGGCGCAGGCGGGTTATATCGTATAGGCGGAGCCGTGAGCGCTCCGAAAGCGTTGTACGCGCCGGATCCCGAATACTCCAACGCGGCGCGAGAAGCGAAGCTGCGGGGTGTTGTTGTTTTATGGCTGGTCGTGGACAAAGACGGCAACCCGCAGCAGATTAGGATACAACGCAAGCTCGGGAAGGGCTTGGATGAGAAAGCAGTGGAAGCCGTGAAACAGTGGCGTTTCGAGCCTGCCAGGAAAGACGGCCAGCCAGTCGCCGTGATGATCAACGTCGAGATTAATTTCCGCCTATACGACGGCGGGTTCAATTCCTTGTCCCGTCTAGCCCGGGTTGGAGCCGATCCGTCGAAGTATCCGCTGCTCGTCGAGGTTCTTTCCAGCAATGAAGAAGGAAAAGAACACGATCACGTTGTGAATGCCAAGCTAAAGATCACGGAAGCCGAATCCGAGCATGAACGGAAGGTGAAAGCGCTTTGCCGCGAAGCAGACGGGGGATGCCGCAGTCTTCCAAAAGGCGAATATCCGGGACGATGGAACAATGGACGGTTGGAAGTTCTATATCAACTGAACGCCGAACCAGGTAAGTGGCATTCCGCGGTCTACACTGTACCGGGAAGTTAGCAGCGTTACTGTAGCCTTGCGTACTCTGCTTTCGCTTCCTTCAGGATCGGCACATCGGGGTCGGCGTCCTTCCAGAGAGTGAGGAAGTCCTGATAGGCGGTGCGGGCCTTGGCGGTATCACCCTGCGTGGCGTAAGCGCGTGCCAGGCCAAGCCGGGCCAGCACTCCCCACTGAAAGTTCACCACTGCTCCCCGCTGGTCGATGAACTTCTGGAATTCTGCTGCCGCGGCATTGCCGTTGTGCAGCATCAGATAAGCTTCTGCCCGCACATAAACAGGGCACAGGAACACGGTCACTTGCGTGGGTTGGCCCAGTTCGATTGCGCTTGCCACCCGCAGCACTTCGATGGCGCGGTTCGGGTCTTTGCGCTGCAACCCAACCGCCGCCTGGATGGTGGGTAGCCAATATCTCTGGACCAGCGTATCAAGGGGGAATGTCTTGTTGAGATCGGCTGCCAGCTTCTCCGCCCCCGCGATATCACCTGCCCGCGCCAGGGCCAGCGCAGCCATTGCCTGTACGTCGCGATTGGGGGCCAGCTTCACCGCTGCATCGGCGTCGGCAAGCGCCTCACTCCGATTGCCTGATTCCACCTCACGCAACGCCGCTGCTGCCTGATACATGGCCGCCGCCTCTTTGGCGTCGTAATGCTGGGCTGAATCCATGGCCTGCCGGGTCAGATCGCGCGCGCTTTTCAACTTGCCGTACCAGGCTTCCGTGTCCCCTCGATATGCCAGCATCAGTTCTTCTGCACCCGACTTGCCCATGGCAGCCGAGCCCAGTTGCGCCATCTGCGCGGTATCGCCCCTGAGAAAGGCCAACTGGTAGCGGTTCGTCAGCAGGAACTCGCTCTCCAGCTTGCGCTCTGCTGCCTGGTTGTACACCTTCTCAGCCTCGTCCAGTTGGTTGAGGTTCACGTAGTCGTTGCCGAGGTTGAGGTAGTTGTTCTCATCATTCGGCTCCAGGCGCAGCGCACCGCTGGCTTCGTGTAATGCCTTTTCCCAATTTCCCAGGATGCCGTAGATGTCTCCCAGATTGGTGTAAGGCAAATAGTCACGCGGGTAGGTTTGCTGCCAGAGCTCGTAGGCCTGCGCCGCCTTCTCCAGCTCTCCGGTGGTGTAGGTATAGTAGATTGCCTCAATGGCGAGCCGCTCCCGCTCGCTCACCTTCTCGCGCAGCGCGTAAGCTTTGCGCGAATTCTCCGCCGCCCGGCCCAACTCGTTGAGGTTGCCATACACCACGGACATAGAACGGTAGGCCACGGCAAAATTTGGGTCCAGCTCGGCCGCCCGTTTGTAATACGGCAGAGCGGCAGAGTCCCCTTTCGCCGCCTGCATCTTCCGCCCCAGGCTGTATGCCTTCAGCGCCTCCAGCGATGGCGTGGTCGCTTCCTCTACTGGCGTGGCATATTTCTGTACCGAGCTTAGCGACTCACCCAACTTGGCGCGCAAGCTGACCGCCGCACTATCGAGCGCTTTGAGCACCGATTCCTTGCCATCCGCCTGTTCCTGCGCTTCAGCCAGTACGTCGCCCGTGTTGCAATCAGCCGCCTTCAGGCCAATCACGTAGTGGCTGCCCAGATTGGCAATCGAGCCGGTCAGGATGGCGCGGCTACCCCTGCGCTGGCAAACTTCGCGCGCCACCTCCGGCGTCAAACGGTCCCCGGCGGGACGGCCCATGAGCTTCAAAGTCTCGTTTACCTTGCGCTCGGAGACGAGGTCGAGAAAGGGCGATTGTTCAAGCTGGACCGACAGTCCTTGCTTCAGCGTGTCGTCAAAAACGCTGTCGCCGGTGGTGTTGGTGAAATCGGAGAGAACAATAGTGTCTTTGTCAGTCAGCGGCTTGGCTTGATGGCCGCGATAGTAAAGCCCGCCCGCCACCAGCGCCGCGCTGAGCAGGACCAGAAACGCAATCCTCCAGAGCTTGCTGCCATGGGCAGCATCGGCTGTCGGTACCCTTACTCCACTCGAGCTCGCCGCGGAACCGAATCCGCTCTCTATGTCCCGCTTCGCCCGCTGCAAGTCGGTGCGCATTTCCGCAGCGTGCTGGTAACGCAGATTGCGGTCCTTCTCCAGAGCTTTGGTGATAATTCGTTCCAACTCGGGCGATATGTCGGGATTCAGCCGCACCGCAGAAGTGGGAGCGCTGTCCAGAATTGCTTTCGAGATGACCCCCGAACTTTCGCCGCGGAAGGGCATTAAACCCGTCGCCATTTCGTACAACACCACACCAAACGAGAACAGGTCCGAACGGCTGTCCAGGTCTTTGGCACGCACCTGTTCAGGCGACATATACGCCACGGTGCCGACCGCGGAACCGGGGCTGGTCAGGTCGCGTTCGCTGGTCGTGGTCATGGTATCGGCCAGCGCATTCCTGCTCGACGAGCTGGCTTTGGCGGTCATCTTGGCCAGTCCGAAATCCAGGATCTTGGCGTGGCCGCGCCAGGTCACAAAAATGTTGGCAGGCTTGATGTCGCGATGGACAATGCCCTCCGAATGCGCCGCGTCTAATGCGTCAGCAATCTCAATTGCCAAGCTAAGGAGAACATCACTCTCGAGGGGTTTTGCGGCGATCCGGTGCTTCAGCGTCATGCCATCCAGGAACTCCATGGCGATGAAGGGCCTGCCATCTTCCTGCCCGATTTCATAGATAGTGCAGATATTGGGATGGTTCAGGGCAGAGGCAGCCTGGGCCTCCCGCTCGAAGCGGGCCAGGGCTTGGGGATCTTTGGCGATTTCGTCGGGCAAGAACTTCAGGGCGACAAAACGGCGCAGGGTTACGTCCTCGGCTTTGAAGACTACCCCCATGCCCCCGCCGCCGAGTTTTTCGATAATGCGGTAATGGGATACGATCTGGTCGATCATTAAGAGATGGCGCAACCTTCGGTCACACCATCTTAAGTACGCAACATCTGCCAGTCAACCACCAACGCTCCCAGCGCCGGATTTAGCGGCTGTCAACAGCAAATGGGTTTGTGCTTATCCAACGCCTCGCTTGGCAGCCTTGGCGCGACTCCTCGCGATTTGCAGGCACGGACCAGCCAAATCGAAATCATGAGTCATATGAGTGACCGGCTGGGTCGGATAGAAGGTGACATTGGCCCGGCAGACACGACAGTGCGGCAACTGGTCGCCACGAATCGCTATGACCTGGTGGTCTGGCCGATGCTTGACGTGCACGACAGTGTAAATACCAGAAATTGGCACCAACTGTCCCGGTTTATAGGCCTTAGCGTAGAAATTTGGTCCAATCACCATTCGACAGCCTTTCGACTGGTCGGGCAGGGGGGTAACTGTGTCTTCGTAGCGGCTTTGGGAGCCGAAAAAACAGCTTCTGAGACGCAAACGTGGCGCACACCTTTGCCGGTGATTATGATGAGCCTTTCGTAGGATCGGGTTGTCACCGCTGCTGACTATTTGCCGTGCGACCTCAGCCAGTTTGACAATCGCGCCATCTCCGCCAAAACAAGCCACTTGGGTACGAGGTGTCGCCCACGCAACACCGCTCCTGACAATCGCATCGAATCGAAAAATGAAAGACAGCCACATGAAAGAAAATACTCCCAGAACAATCATGCCGTTGTTGAACTACTACGTGCAGTCATTGTGTGGACTCTATAGCCGGGTCGCGAGTCGGCTAAGAGTTGACCGGTCTTACGTCAGTCGAGTGGCGCGCGGGGAAAGACGTTCGGAGCAGGTTGAAGAGGCACTAAGCACTGAGTTCGTCCGGATTACAAACCAGCGACCCTAGAAGATTCTTCTTATTTGTGGGCGGCGAACTTGGCGAAGGTGGGCGGGTTGAACAGAGTGCAACCTCCCTCTTAAACTGGAGGTATGCACCTGCATGCCGGCGACGCAAGGAATGCGACCACCTCACGTGTGCTGCGAATCTCGCTGGTTGTAACCCTGGCCTACGTCGTTCTTCTGGTCGTTGCCGGCCTGCGCGCCCATAGTCTGGCGCTGCTTTCTGAGGCCGGGCACAATCTCTCAGATTTTGTCGCATTGCTGATGTCGTGGGGCGCAGTCTATTTGCAAGGCAGACCGCCCAGCGCGCGTAAAACCTTCGGTTACCGCCGAGCGGGAGTGCTGGTCGCCTTCGTTAACGGCCTTTCGCTGGTACTGATCGCCTTCTACATTCTCTACGAAGCTTTCCGCCGTTTGCAGACTCCGGTGAACGTGCAGGCCGGCATCATGATTTGGGTGGCAGCCGCGGGCGTGGTCATGAATGGCGCGATCGCGATTCTGCTGATGCGCGGCCATCGCGATATCAACCTGCGAAGCGCGCTACTGCACGAAATTGGCGATACCCTGTCCACTGCTGCGGTGATCATCGGCGGCATCATGATTGCCCTGACCGGCCAGCGCTGGATCGACCCTGCACTTTCGGTGGGCATCGGCGTCATGATCCTCTGGTCCTCCATCGGGATCATCCGCGAGAGCCTCAACATTCTGCTGGAAGGCACTCCCAGCGGCATGGAGTTGCGGCGCATTGAGGAGATCATCCGTGCCATTCCAGGGGTGAATGATGTGCACGATCTCCACGTGTGGAGCATCGGCAGCGACACCCACTCGCTTTCCTGTCATGTGGCCATCGCCGATATGCCCGCCTCAGAGAGCGAGGGAATTCTGCGCCTGATTCGCGAACAGATGGGCGAGCGCTTTCACATTCACCACACTACCATCCAGTTTGAGTTGGCGGTCTGCGAGGTGGCGGACGGATGCGTTATTCCCATCAGCCCGGGACACCAACACGGCCACTCCCATTGAAGCTGAAGCGGAGAAATTGTTGGCCAGTGTTTTTACCTCGTCTGGTGTGCGCGGCATTCATTGCGTGCCTGATTTTCACTGCCGGCTGCGAGCAGAAAACGAAGGCGCCGGATCAGTCGTCAACCACCACCCCTCTACATGCCTCCACCGAAGCAGGACCGTGGCACGTGGAACTGAGGATTTCTCCCGACCATCCGAGGATGGTCAGGCCATTGATCCTCACGCTGCATATCACCGACGAACATGCTCAGCCAGTCACCGGCGCTGAGGTCAACGCGGCCCTGACCATGAAGGACATGGACATGGGGACCACGCAGCTCAAGTTCGCCACCAAAAGCGACGGCGACTACGAAGCTTTGCTGACCGGTATGGACATGTCCGGCGTCTGGAACCTCGCGGTGGACGCCTCGAACGGCCCACTCCATTCCAGGAAGACCTTTGAATTCACGGTGTACGACTAGAGCAGTTGTCCGCCTCTCCCATGCTGCCGCGAATAAATCTTCTCCACGGTCTCGATGGTGTCGATGTCCTTGGGCAGCTTGTCCTGGCGCACGCGCACGATTCTGGGAAAGCGCAACGCATATCCGCTGTCGTGGCGGTCGGATTGCATGATGGCGTTAAATGCCACCTCCAGTACGATGCTTGGCTCGACCTCGCGCACGTGCCCATGATCGGCGGTAGTGTGCGAAAGAAACCACTCTGTCAATTGGGCGATTTCTTTGTCGGTCAGTCCTGAATATGCTTTGCCGATGTTGACCAACTCCTCGCCTTTGCGCACCGCGAAGGTGTAATCGCTCAGCACGTGGATGCGCTTGCCATGCCCGAACTCGGCAGCGGTCACCACCACATCGAGTGTAGCCAACTCGCGCTTCAACTTCAGCCACCAGCGCCCGCGGCGTCCCGGCATGTAAGGTGACTGCACGTCTTTAATCATCAGCCCTTCGTTGCCTCGCGCCATGGCTTCATCGAAGTACTGTTCGAGTTGCTGCGGAGAATCGGCGCGCAAGGTGGGGGCGCGCAGGACCCATCCCGAAACTGCGCCCTCCTCCTCGATCTCCGGCTCAAACAGAAGGTCGCCTTGCGCATTCATCACCGGCCGCGGCGAGACCCGCTTCGCGCCTGCAAACACGCGTTCCAGAATCTGCGCGCGCTCCGCCAGCGGCCGGTCCAGCGTCAACTCATCCTCGGCGTAAATTACGTCGAAGACAACGTACGCCACCGGCACGTCGGCAATCATTTTCTGGCTGACCTGTTTGCGGCCCAGGCGCTTCTGGATCTCCGAGAACGGCATGGCGTGGCCGCCCTCTGGGTCGTTGCGCCGGGCAACGATTTCGCCGTCGAGAATCACGTCGCCCGGCAATTCGCTCAGGCCTCCAAGCAGTTCTGGAAATGACGGCGTCACATCATCGAGTGTGCGGGAGAAGATGCGCACCTGCCCGCCTCCACAATGCGCCTGGGCGCGGATGCCATCGTACTTGTCCTCGACCTGCGCGTGCTCGAAATACTGGAAGGCTTCAGTCGCGTCGGCCGCCGGACTGGCCAACATAAAGCCGATGGGATGAAACAGCCGCATCCGTGCCTGGTCGAGGCGATGTTCCTCCGCAAGTTGCAAGGTGCCGCCGATATCGCCTAGCAGCATGTTGGCTCGCTGCACGCGGGCGAGCGGCTCGTCATAGGCCTTGGCAATCGCCTCTTCGACCAGGCTTTCTTTCAGCCCTATGCGCAGTTCACCGGTGATGACTTTCAGAATATATTTGGCTTCCAGCGCTGTGGCGCGTTCCAGCAGAGACTTCAGGACCGTGGTCTTGCCCGTGGCAGTGCGGGTCTCGGCAATTTGATCGAAAATGGCGCGCACGTCTTGCAGCGTGATCGTCGCGGAAGCCGGCGCTTTCGCCAGCAGCACATCGTACGCTGCCGAGCCGAGGTCGCCGCGCTTCCGATAAGCGCCGCGCAATGCGGCGTCGGCGTGCGAGTTCCTCTGTTCGGGGTTGAGCGCTGTCGAGCTTTGAAGGGGCGCACCTTTAGGTGCGCCGTTAGGCTCTTCAATTTTGTCATCACGAGTGGGCTTCAGCCCACGAGGGATCTGCTTTTCCTCCGCTTCTGCCGGAATCCTAAGTCGGGCGGCCAGCTCCACCGCCAGCTTCCACAGCAGCGACCCGCCAATCTGGAGCGTGCGCTCATCGAACGCCGGGAAAGCCCGCCCAGATAGAAAGACAGCCGAGATCGCCGCGTCGCGCAACTCACGCGAGCGGAAATACTCGGCCACAATGGCGGTCTTCTCCAGCTTCTTGGTGGTAGCGGCGATGCGCTCGCAGGTTTCAGCCAGGAGTTGCATAGATTCGCAAGCGGCTTTGATGCGGGCGGTCAGAATCAAGGCGCAGATTTGGTGCATCCCGAGGAGTGCGGCGCTTTAGCTGGATGTATCCCGCATTGACATCTCCCGCGCGGCTGCTTACCCTAAACTAGCGCTATTGTGCGCCGTACTCCCTTCGAGGAACATCCAATTACCATGCAGTCTTTGCGTCAGCGTCTACGTTTTTTAGCAGCCGTCCAACTGTTGCCGGCTTTGGAGAGTGGCGAGGAAACCCTTGTCGGCGGTCAAGCCGTGCTGGAGGGCGTGATGATGCGCTCACCTCATGCCTGGGGCATCTGCATCCGCAGGCCCGACGGCACTCTGGCGACGCACTCGGAGCCACTGGAGCGGCTTTCGGAGCAGCATAAATGGATGGGTTGGCCTGTGGTCCGCGGCGTGATGACGCTCGGTCAGGCGATGGGGCTGGGCTTTCGCGCGCTGCGCTATTCGGCCAACGTAGCCATGGGTGAGCTGAGCGCCGAGGACGAGAAGAAAACCGAGGTGCCGGGCTGGGCCCTGGCGCTCAACGTTGCGCTGTCGGTCGGGTTCTTCGTCTTCATGTACAAGTTTGTGCCGTTGCTGGCGGCCACCAAGCTGAAGAACGCATATCCGGTGTTCGGCAATCAAATCGCTTTTAACGTTGTGGACGGCGTCATCCGCATCGCGCTTTTCCTGCTCTTCATCTGGGGCATCTCCCGCTGGCCCGACATTCACCGGGTGTTTCAATATCACGGCGCCGAGCATAAAACGGTCTTTGCCTTCGAGTCGCGCGATCCGCTGACCGTCCCAAACGCGCAGTCCTATTCGACCTTTCATCCCCGTTGCGGCACCAGCTTCCTGATGACCGTGATGCTTATCGCGATGGTGGTTTACATGATGTTCCCGGTTACGACGTTTTGGGCGCGCTTCGCCGTCCGCATCGCGCTGTTGCCGGTTATCGCGGGGCTGTCGTATGAGTTGATCCGCTTCGCCGCCAAGCATGGCTCGTCGCTGTTCGCGGTGCTTACCAAACCCGGCCTGTGGTTACAGCGCATCACCACCCAACCTCCCGCGGATGACCAGGTCGAGACTGCCATCGCCGCCTTGAACGAGGCCATGGAGTTGGAGAAACAGCGCGGCGGCGAACTGGTGATTGCCTAGCGGCGATCACCGCGAAAAAGCCAGCTTCCACACTCGCGCTAAAAATTCCTTGTTGCAATAGGGGTCCTTCGACTCCGGCGTCGCAAATTCGGCGACGCCTCCGCTCAGGATGACACACTAAGAAAGTACAATGAAGCTGGTATCCCATGTTTGAACGTCTTGACCAAACCGAATTGAAGTACGAAGAGCTGAATAAAGCTCTATCATCGCCCGACATCGTTTCCGACTCGGCGCGTTTCCAGAAGACCGCCAAGGCCCACAGCGAACTGGCGCCCATTGTGGAGAAGTATCGCGAGTACAAAGACCTGACCCGTGGCATTCAGGAGAGCAAGGTCATGCTGGCCGAGGAGAGCGATCCTGAGATGCGCGCCTACGCGCAAGATGAGCTGACCCAACTTGAGCAGCGCCTTCTCCAAGTGGAGGCGGACCTGAAGGTGCTGCTGCTGCCCAAGGACCCGAACGATGAGAAGAACGTAATTCTGGAAATCCGCGCCGGCACCGGCGGCGACGAGGCCACCCTCTTCGCGGCCGAGATCTTCCGCATGTACACGCGCTACGCCGAGAGCCAGCGCTGGAAGGTGGAAGTGCTATCCACCTCGGAATCGACTGTCGGCGGCCTGAAAGAAGTGATCGCCATCATCGAAGGTCAAGGTGTTTTCTCGCGCATGAAGTATGAGAGTGGCGTGCATCGCGTGCAGCGGGTGCCGCAGACCGAGACCCAGGGCCGGGTACACACTTCCGCGGTGACCGTCGCAGTGCTGCCCGAAGCCGAAGACGTCGACATCAAAATTGAAGCCAAGGACATTCGCATCGACACTTTCTGTTCCTCCGGGCCGGGTGGTCAGTCGGTAAACACGACGTATTCTGCCGTTCGCATTACCCATCTGCCGACCAACACGGTCGTGAGTTGCCAAGACGAGAAATCCCAAATCAAAAATCGTGAGAAGGGTATGCGCGTGCTGCGCGCCCGCTTGTATGAAATGGAACAGCAGAAGCAGCAGGACGCGCTCGCCAAGGAGCGCAAGGCGATGGTGGGCAGTGGCGACCGCAGCGAAAAGATCCGTACCTACAACTTCCCGCAGAACCGGGTCACCGATCATCGCATCGGTTTCACCGCGCACCAGTTGCCGGAGTTCATGGACGGCCGCATTCAACCCATGATTGACGCCCTGATCACCCATTTCCAGGCCGAGAAAATGAAGCAAGAGATGGAGGTCACGGCCTGATCTGCCCTAACATGAAATTGCTGAGACGATTAGCGGCGTTTACGGCAGTAATAGCTTTGGTCTTTGTTGGGAATGAGTTCTATCGGGAACACCGAGTCTCGAATTACATGGACGAGGTTCATTTTGGTATGTCCAAAGATCAGGTACAGGTTCTACTCGGTGGACCGTCGTATATTGTCGACTGTGCTCATTGGGCGCTCACTATGCCGGATTGCGCCGAAGTCTTCACATACCGAGATGCCTTCGCCCCATTGCTGCCGGCGTACCATGTGATCGTTTTTGACAAGAGCGGACGTGTCATCTCCACTGCACGTTTGGTTTCACCGTGAATGCCCGAACTCCAAATGCAACTGAAACAAGCCCTCGCCTCCGCCGTCGAACATCTCGAAGCCGCTGACGTGGGCTCTCCACGCATGAACGCCGAGGTGCTGCTCATGTTTGTCCTCGGCGCCAATCGCGCCTACCTGTACGCGCATCCCGAGCGCGAACTCAGTCCGCAAGAAGCCGCGCGATACGAAGATGTGCTTGCCCAGCGTGCCACCGGAATGCCATCCCAGTACATCACCGGTCACCAGGAGTTCTGGGGCCTGGACTTCGTTGTCTCGCCCGCAGTGCTCATTCCCCGTCCCGAGACCGAGCATCTGGTCGAGGTTGTGGTGGAGCTGGTGCGCGAAAGCCAGCATCCCAAGCTGGTGGATGTGGGTACCGGTTCGGGATGCATCGCGCTGGCACTCGCGCACGAATTGCCGGACGCCGAAGTGTATGCCGTCGACCTCTCGGCCGAAGCACTGGAAATCGCGCGCGCCAATGCCGCCCGCTTGCAGCTCGATAAGCGGGTACAGTTTATGCAATGCAATGTCCTCGCTCCCGTGTTGAACGAAAGCCATTCTGCCAACGAGAACCTTAATGCGAGGGGAGGGACCCACTATTTCGAATTTCGCGACTTTGATTTCGTCGTCAGCAATCCACCGTACGTCGCTTTCAGCGAGGCCGATAAGGTACAGAAGTCGGTGCAGGAGTTCGAGCCAGGCATGGCCGTGTTTGCCGGCTTGCATGGGACCGACGTGATCGTGCCACTGATTGAGCAGGGACATCGCGCGCTGAAACCAGGCGGGTGGCTGGCGCTGGAGATCGGCTACTCCATGCGAGATGAGGTCGTGGGTTTGTTTAGTCCCACAATGTGGGATAGCATTCGCGTCGTGCCCGACTTACAAGGCATTCCGAGAGTGGTGGCGGCGAAGAAGAGGGGCCCTACCGCGCCCAGTCATGGCAGCGCAATCCGCTGACTCGGCGAAATTCAGAGACGTTCGATGTCACGACAATCAAATCGTTGCGCAAGCACTGGGCTGCGATCAGAGTATCGTATGAGCCAATCGTTCTGCCGGTTCGCTCCAGTTCTGCCCGAATCTCGCCAGCCACCTGCGCATCTTCTCCATCAAATCGCAAGACGCTTACCGGACCGCGCAGAAATTTCCGCAAGACTTCAGCGTTTTCCACTGGGCTGGAACTCTTGTGCACTCCGTACCATAATTCGTGGAGGACCACTGACGAAATCCAAATCATGGCGCGGCCGGTGATGGCTTCTCGAAAACGCTGTTTGACCGGAATTGATCTGTCACGCATCAGCGCGATGCAAGTGCTGCTATCAAGCAGATAGTTCATTCAAACAACTTCCGTTTCGGCGCCTTGGGCTGTTTACGACCGCCCGCCATGAAGTCCTCGGACAGAGGATGCCGGTCCATTTCCGCAAACCACTCGTCAACGTTGGTGATGACTGGCTCCAAGACAACCGTATCGCCAACCTTCCGAACGCGCACACGATCGCCCTTGAACCGCATCTCCTGAGGCAGACGAACGGCCTGACTGTTTCCGTTGCGGAATAACTTGGCGATTTTCGTCACCGTCTCTTTCTTCATAGTCTATATATAAAGTATATACTATTTGAACCAGGCATAACTCCCCAGGCCAAAACCGTCGAGACACTCCCTCTAGGACTTTCCCTTGCTCCTTCGCCAACCGAAGACCATTCCCATCAGAAATCCGCCCATCATTGCGATCGACAATCGCTTGTAGTCGGTAAATGCAATGAAGCGAGTCCTGCGGGACTGATTTCAAGCACACCTTTCGGAGTGGCAATCATTCCGCCTCCGCCACCTCCGCCGCTCTTGCCGCCCGCAGTATCGGTCCCGGAGGAGTTGTCATGAGAGATTCCGCCACCGCCCGCTCCCAGTCCGTAGCGAATGCGAGCGACCGGGATCACGGTCTTATCGCCCACTGTAATGGGATCGCCAAAGACATTTTTCACGCTGGCGCTGGTCTGCAACCGGTCACCCAGCGTACGTAAGATTTCTACAGGACCATTCACAAATCACCGCCTCATTTTCTACTCAATCATTCGATGTCGGGCTAGTGCCGGAAGTGTCTTACTCCAGTGAACACCATCGCCAGTCCCAGCCGGTTTGCCGCGTCAATCACTTCCTGATCGCGTACCGAGCCGCCGGGCTGAATGATGGCGGTCGCGCCCGCCTTGGCAATCTCCTCGACGCCGTCAGGGAACGGAAAGAAAGCATCGGAAGCGGCAACCGAGCCTTTGATTCCGAGCACCGACTTCATTGCCCCAATCTTGGCCGAGTCCACGCGGCTCATTTGCCCCGCGCCCACGCCGGTGCTCTGGCCATTGCGCGCATAAAGGATCGCGTTGGACTTCACGTGCTTGCAGACCTTCCATGCGAACAGCAGGTCGCGCATCTCCTGTTCCGTGGGTTTACGTTGGCTGACCACCTTGAGGTCCGCCTCGGTCAACGGTCGCACGTCGTTGTCTTGTAGCAGGACGCCACCAGAGACGTTCTTGAGTACCCAGCGCTGTTCCAGGGGAACTACCTCGACCAAACGAAGATTCTTCTTGGTGGCAAAGATCTCGCGCGCGGCGGGGTCGAAGCTTTCCGCAGCAATCGCCTCGACAAACAGTTTGGCCATCTCGGTGGCCGTCTCGCGATCGACCGGCCGGTTCACGCCGATCACGCCACCGAACGCCGACACCGGATCGCACTCCAGCGCGCGCTTGTAAGCTTCCGCTAGAGTGGCGCCCACAGCGGTTCCGCAGGGATTGGTGTGCTTGATGATGGCGCACACCGGCTCGTCGAATTCCTGCGCCAGGTCCCAGGCTGCCTGCAAGTCGACGATGTTGTTGTAGCTGAGTTCCTTGCCCTGCAATTGCTTGCCATTCGCGATGCCCTTGCCTGAACCGTCAGAGTACAGCGCTGCCTGCTGGTGCGGGTTCTCGCCGTAACGCAGGTCGAAGGCCTTATGAAAGGTCAGGCGCAGAGTTTCGGGAAAGCCGGCGTTGCCGGTGAGGTCAAACTTTCCGCTGTCGCCCTCGGCAGCTCCGATGCGCTCCAAAGTGGACGCGATCGCCGAATCGTAGGCCGCGGTGGTGGCAAATGCTTTTTGAGCTAGTCGCCACTTGGTTTGCCGCGATAGTGATCCGTCGCTGCTTTCCATTTCACGCGCAATCGCTTCGTAATCTGCAGGCGAGGTTACGATAGCGACATCCTGGAAGTTCTTGGCCGCCGAGCGCACCATCGACGGGCCTCCGATGTCGATATTCTCAATAATGTCCTCGAACTCGACGCCCGCTTTGGCGGCAGTTTTCTCGAAAGCGTAGAGATTTACCACCACCATGTCGATGGGCTGAATGTCATGCTGCTTTACGGCGGCGAGATGCTTCTCATTGTTGCGGACGTGAAGAATGCCGCCGTGCACTTTGGGATGAAGCGTTTTGACCCGCCCATCGAGCATTTCAGGAAAGCCGGTGAGGTCCGAGATGTCCTTCACCGCGATACCGGAATCGCGCAGCAGCTTGGCCGTGCCCCCGGTTGAAATTAGTTCCACGTGGAACACTGAAAGTTTGCGCGCAAACTCGACCAGTCCGGTCTTGTCAGTCACGCTCAGAATTGCCCGCTGAATTCTTGCCATGAATGCTCCTAACCCTTGTAGAAAGCGGAATATAGCCGCCAACTCTTGTTTGTCTTTTTATTGCATATTGCGGTGAACCTCCAGAATAACGCAACCCGGACCCGCCCGCGATTGCATCTAATTGTTGGAGATATGCCGAACCCAATTGCCATCGTGATTGCCGATGATCACGGCATCTTGCGCGAGTCGCTGGCAGCATTGCTGCAGTCGCAGCCTGATTTTGAGGTGGTGGGCGCCGCCGGCAATGGCGAGCAGGCGCTGCAACTGGTCCAGAAGCACAATCCTAATGTGCTCGTGCTTGATCTCTTCATGCCTCAGAGCGACGGATTTGAAGTGCTGCGGGCGCTGGATCGCGCGGGCAGTCACGTGGCCTCCGTGGTGCTCACCGGATCGGATAGCCATGACGATTACGTGCAAGTGGTGCGGCTCGGGGCGCGCGGCCTGGTGCTAAAGGGCGACGATCCAGAAGCGTTATTTGCCGCGATTCGAATGGTTGCCGAAGGTGAATTGGCCTTCTCGAGCGAGATCGCGGAGAGTGTGATGGCCGCCATGGCGAGCGACGAGCCGGTGGCGCCTACCGCCGTTGGCCGCCTCTCGGAACGTGAGCGCCAGGTCTCCTACCTGGTGGCCCGCGGCATGAAAAATCGCGACATCGCGGCGGACTTGAAGATCAGCGAAAACACTGTAAAGCGGCACCTGCAAAGTATTTTTTCGAAAACCGGTTCGCGAGACCGTCTGGACTTGGCCCTTCTCACCTTGGGCGAGATCCACAAGGCCGCATAAAAACACGGCCGCGCCTAACTCCCGTTCGTTGAATTGCAAAGGGGGCCCTGCTACTTGCCGGCGCCTGCGGCCATCTTCTTGACCATGGCGATCACCAGTTTGCGATCGCTGTCGTTCAAATTGGGAGAGTAGCGGCGAATTTGTGTCAGGAACCGGACCTCATCTTCCGCCAAATGCGGTGCACTTTTATTCCCGTTCTCACCGGAGCCGCCGCTGAAGAATTGCGCCAGCGGAATTTCCATCGCCGTCGCAATTTTGGCCAGCGTATCGAGTGAAGGAATGGTGTGGCCGTTCTCGACCCGCGACAGATAGCAGCGCAACAAACCAGTACGTTTTTCGATGTCGCCCTGCGACATACTCTTCTGCAGCCGGAAAGTGCGGATGGTTTCACCGATGTTCATGAGGGGTTCACGTCCTGAAAAGAAGCGGCCATGGGGTTAACTGCATAGTAATCAGCAGGCACGCTGCTGGCAAGTGAAATCTTATCGAGGGACACAATTACGGAATGACGTGGCCGCCAGCGGCAAAGGGCAGCCGCTTTAGAGCCGCAGTTCCATGTACACGAGCCCCTCGACTTGGTCAACGGGCAAGACCTCCTGGAAGCCCAGCCTGCGGTACATCCTTGCGGCGGCTTGCATAGTGGGAGGATGAGTGTCGAGCCGCAGCCGTCGATAACCGAGGGCACGCGCCTCGTGCAGGGCCCGTTCAGCCAGCTCTTTTCCTGATTTCCCGCCGCGGAAGCCCGGCCTCACATAGAGCCGCTTCATTTCACAGGTGGCTTCTTGCGGGAAGGGACGCAACCCAACGCAACCGACGGGCTGCCCAGACACTAATGCCAGAAGCAACTTCCCGTGGGGAGGGCCGTACTCCCCCGGTAGCCCCTCCGGGTCAAACGAACGGTACTGCAACGGCAACTCGGCCCGGTACTGCCGAAACAGGCCACGTACTTGCTCGATTTGCTCAGCAGTAATGGCTTCTACAATCTCGCTCACAGTGCGCCCAGAGGGGCTTCATCCCATCAGGATGCCGCCGTTGACCTTCAGCACTTCACCGGTGATGTAGCCAGCTTCTTCCGAGGCCAGGAACTTGACCGCGTGCGCGACATCGAGATCGGTTCCACCGTGCCCCAGCGGAATGTTCTTCCGGATGTTCTCTTTCAGTTCAGGGGAGAGCGCGGCGGTCATGGCGGTCTCGATGAATCCGGGCGCAACCGCGTTGACGGTGATGTTGCGCGAACCCACCTCGCGCGCGACCGCCATGGTCAAGCCGATCAAGCCCGCCTTCGACGAGGAGTAGTTGGCCTGCCCTACCTGGCCAATTTGGCCGAAGATGCTGGTGATATTAATGATGCGGCCCCAGCGCTGCTTCAACATGGAGCCGATCACCGCCTGAATCAACAGGAACGGGGCGGTGAGGTTGGTGTTGATGACGTCGTCCCAGTCGGCGCGCTTCATGCGCATGATCAATTGATCGTGCGTGACCCCGGCGTTGTTCACCAGGATGTCGACCTTGCCGAAGCGCGCGATAGCGTCCTTCACTCCGGCCTTGATCTCTTCTTCCTTGACAACGTCCATCTTGAAGACCGCAGCCTCGCGGCCTTTGTCGCCGATCTCTTTGGCCAGTTGCTCCAGCTTTTCCTGATTGCGCGCGCACAGCGCCACCCTAGCGCCTGCCTCTGCCAGAACCAGCGCACAGGCGCGTCCGATACCCTGCGACGCTCCCGTAACCAGCGCGACCCGGCCTTCCACTCCTGCCATGAAGCCTCCCTGTCGAAGCAACGAGGATTATAACCAGCGCACGCTGGACCCTAGCGGAATTCGCACCGGCGGAACGGGAAAGAGAAGAATTTCGTAGTGGGGTCATTCGTGGCGGATAAAGGCAGGAAGGTCGTCATCTGTAACGAGAAAGAGTACCAAGCAACAAAGGAACAGGGCCGCGACCCGGAAGACATCGGATTTCCCCGTGATGCGATTGGTGGCGCGTATAATCGCCAGCCAGAGGGAGACTGTATGCAAGCTGCCACACGACCAGCTATGCAGCGGTCGCTCATTGCGAAGTTGGCTTTCACGGTGCTCGCCGCAGTTATTTCCGTCCCACTCACCTTTTTGACACACAGGCTACTGGAGGGGCACGGTTTGCCGAATCCCGGAATATATGTTTGGGGACTGTTGCATCCCCACCCACAGCCGGGCTTCCTTGGGGCCGGCTTAGGTTCCCTGCTAGGCACCGAGATCGTTGTCGACAGTACTTGCTGGTTTATTGTCCTGATGGTGGCAGCGTTCTTGATTGATCGAGCGGTAAAGAGAAGCCAGGGATCATCTCCACACTAAAGCACCACTGTCGGAATTTCCGACGATACTGCGATCGTGCGTTAGCCCATTACCGCAGCCGTTCTGGCGCCCAGAACAAGACCTTCAGCTCGCGTGAAAAATGGACGAGCTCGGGCTGCGGGGGAAGCTGGATGCCGGCTGGTTGAGCCATAGTGTTCTGCTCCACTTCAAACTTAGCTTGCTGCAAGTCCCATGGCAGATGGTGAATCTCGCCCCGGTAGAGCCGTTTGCGGCTGTACGCGTAGAGGCAATATCGCTCGGTGAGAAAGTGCTCGATTGAACCCCGTCGTGCATGGAAGCTGTCGGATGCAGGTCCGTAAGAGCAGCGGAGCTCGGCCGGTTTTGGCCCGTGCTGCCGCTTCGAAACGTACTCCAGCCTCGGGCCGCCCCGGCCCTTTACCTTGATGGAGGCCTGCCAATATGGCAGACGATAAAAAACGCGTGCCCCCCAGACCGCCGACAAGTTGCTGGCATCGAGGCTGAAAAAATAAATACCGGGCTTGCCGTCATAGGTCACGTAAGTCCGCACGTTAATCTCGGAAAAATGTGAGACCCAGGGTAGCGATGGAACTCCCGGCGGGCGCAGATGATTAATCCAGAACGGCGTGATGGTGACCCATGCCCGCTGCTTGTAGGTGTCGAGAGTCAGCACATCCGGGACTAGCGGACGGAGCGCTTCCGGTGCGACCGGGTAATGCAGAAAAAGCAAGTCATTCCAGCGCTGCGTCATGATCCACGGCGCCATCGGTGCCGGCCAGGGACGATGCGCGGTGGCAAACAGAATGGAATCGGCACCCACCCACTGCGTCCGGCTCTCTTCCTGTCCGGCGCGGCTGTCAGTAGTAGAGGGAGGAAGGTTTTTCGGCATGGTCTAGCGGGCAATGATTAAGAAGATCCGGAATTTTCTGCGATTCCCACAGGCTCCCGGTTGCCCACAAATTTCATACCGCATATGATTCACGGCAATGTCATCAAGTTCCAAGCCCAACGATACCACGGAGGTTCCTCGCCACCCTGAGCCCAGCACTCAGGTCTATGCCGTGCATGGGGCCGATCCGGAAGTGCTGGCTTATGGCATGGCGAAATATTCGCGCTCAGCGCTTTCCATGCGCGAATCGCTGGCGGAGCTGAACGAGCAAAAAGCCGAAAAGTTCCTCAACACCTTCTATTTTCAGTACGGCCATCGCAGCATCGCGGATTTGGCGCACCTGGCTTTTGCGGTTGAACGATTGTCGATTCTGGCCGCCACCGTGGCCGTTGACGAGCCGCGTTGGGATGGACAGGAACGCTCCACCCGCTATCAGGACTTTCAGAAGAGCGGCTACTTTGTTCCCGATTTCGCCGACGATGCGGCGGCGCGTGCTCTCTATCGCGAAACCATCGACCTGCTCTTCGCCGAATACCGGCACTTCTCCGAGGAGATGTTCCGCTATCTGCGGGAGCGCACACCAAAGCCTGATGAAATGAAGGTGGAGGCCTACGAGCGCACTCTGCGCGCCCGTGCCTTCGACCTTTCGCGATACCTGCTGCCGTTGGCGACGAACACCTCGCTGGGCCAGATTGTCAGCGCGCGCACGTTGGAGACGCAAGTTTCGCGATTGTTGTCGGCCACGCACGCCGAGGTTCGGCGACTGGGAGAACTGCTGAAACAGGCTGCACGCGATGCCTCTTACAACGTGACCCACGCCAGCGCGCGTGAATTGTTGCAAGAGATTCAACGAGAGTGTCCGGCAGTGGCCGAGCGGGCCAGTGAATTCCTTCTGCGCGATGTTCGGGTGGCTCCGACCTTGATGAAGTACGCCGAGCCTAATCCCTACGAGATCGACACTCGTCGCGACTTGACCGCGGCGGCGGCGGAACTGCTGGCAGCAACTCCCATCCAGCCCGCGCCCCTGGTTGATCTGCTGGACACCGATCCGCTGCAAATCGAACTGGCGACGACGTTGTTGTACCAATATTCGCATCATGCCTATCGCCAGATTCGCGAAGTTGTAGAAGCCCTTCCAGAATCGCGTCGCAGTGAGCTGATCGATCTGGGTCTGCGTCATCGTGGCCGCCATGACGAGGTTTCGCGCGCCTACTGTGCCGGCCAGCAATTCCGCTTCGACATTCTGATGGACATCGGCGGCTTCCGCGACATGCACCGCCACCGCCGCTGCGTGCAGATCGTGCAAGCCTATACGACGGCCCACGGCCATGACGCGCCACCGGAAATTGAGTCGGCGGGACTGACCGCGCGCTATGACTCGGTGATGGAGCGGGCGGGTAAGGTTGCTGCTCAGTTGGCCGCGCGCAATGCGGAGGAAGCGGAGGAGCAGTCGCAGTACGTCATCCCACTCGCTTTCCGCAAGCGCACCCTGTTCAAGATGGACTTGTCGGAGGCAATCTACATTAGTGAGCTGCGCACCGGCGCAGCCGGCCACTTCTCCTACCGCAAGGTGGCATATGCGATGTATGAAGCCGTGGCTCGGCGTTATCCCGCACTGGCGAAATACTTCCGCGTTACCGACGTCCGCGAGCCGGTGGATCTGTTAAAACGTTGATGTAGCTCCGCAGCAGGTTGTGTCAGGTTGCACCTAGGCAGTGCAGGCGTTCAGGCCTGCGTCTCGACGCTTCCCCCGTTATCACTCGGGTCTGTGACACACCAAAGGTCTAGAACCTTCGTGCGCATAGATTCGCTATTTGTTCGCTTTTTCTCTCGGTCTCGATGTATAATTCAGCGTCGGTACTCATGCGCCCTTCATCACGAAACGCTACTTTATGGCGCCTGCCTCACTGACCCATTGCACTTTATCTCAAGCGGCCCTCCCGGACTCTGGCTGTGCCGGGACGAAGCCGCCAAGGAGCGGCATTCATGGCAGACGAAAGAACTGAAAAAGGCCGGGCCATCGACCTGGCCATGTCTCAAATCGAGAAACAATTTGGCAAAGGCTCCATCATGAAGTTGGGGAGCAAGGGCGCCGTCGTTCCCATCTCTGTGATCTCCACCGGAGCGATTTCGTTTGACGCGGCCCTCGGTATTGGCGGCTTTCCGCGCGGACGCGTGGTCGAAATCTTCGGGCCGGAGTCGTCGGGCAAAACCACGATCGCGTTACAGGTGATCGGCGAAGCGCAGAAGCAAGGTGGCATGGCCGCCTTTGTGGACGCCGAGCACGCTCTCGACCCGATCTACGCGGCCAAGCTGGGCGTCGATGTTGACAACCTGCTGGTTTCGCAGCCCGATTACGGCGAGCAGGCGCTGGAGATTGCCGAGGCGCTGGTGCGGTCGGGAGCAATCGACGTGCTGGTGGTGGATTCGGTCGCCGCCCTCGTCCCCAAGGCCGAACTCGACGGCGAAATGGGCGACAGTCATGTTGGCCTGCAGGCGCGCCTGATGTCGCAGGCGTTGCGCAAACTCACCGCCATCGTCGCCAAATCGCACACCTGCTTGGTATTCATCAATCAAATCCGGGAAAAGATTGGTGTGATGTTTGGCAATCCGGAAACCACAACCGGCGGGCGCGCGCTGAAGTTCTACTCTTCGGTACGCATTGATATCCGCCGTATTGGAGCCATCAAGGATGGCGACCAGGTGGTCGGCTCGCGCACCCGCGTAAAGATCGTGAAGAACAAGACCGCGGCGCCATTCCGCGAAGCCGAGTTCGACATGATGTACGGTGAAGGCATTTCGCGTGAAGGCGACCTGCTTGATCTGGCGGTCAATGGCAACATGGTGGAGAAGTCGGGCTCCTGGTTCAGCTACAAAGGCGAACGGATCGGCCAGGGCCGCGAGAACGCCAAGCAGTTCCTGAAGGAAAACAAGGACATCACCGCGAAGATCGAGACCGATGTGCGCAAGTCGCTCGGTCTTATCTCGGTGGAGGACAAGGCGCAAGCGGCGGCGGCAAATGCAGAAGCCGCACCCAATGCGACGCCCAAGGGGCCAGTCGGACGGAAGTAAGCCATCCTGCAGGGGCGGGGCCCTATTTTGGGGCCTCGCCACGATCTCCTCTCCTTGATTGCCTCCAGCCGCAAGCCAGCATAAAATCATCCGGCATAGACTCCGCCCTCCGAGGTCTCTTGAAGGATATCGTCGCCATTTATCCCGGATCGTTCGACCCGGTTACGAACGGACACCTCGACCTGATCCATCGCGGTAGCAAGCTCTTCGACCGGCTCATTGTGGCGATTGCGCGCAACCTTGACAAAGGCGAAGCTCTATTCAACATGGAAGAGCGCAAAGAAATGCTGGAGGCCATGACCTCGGAACTGGACAACGTCACCGTCGATATTTTTGAGGGTCTACTGGTCGCCTACTGCGTCCAGAAAAATGCCAATGCGGTGCTGCGGGGAATTCGCGCCGTAAGCGACTACGAGTTCGAGTTGCAGATGGCGTTGATGAACCGCAAAATGGAACCGCGGGTTGAGACTGTGTTCATGATGCCCGCGGAAAAATATTCGTACCTCAGCTCGCGCATCGTGCGCGAGATCGCCAAACTTGGCGGTCCCTTGACTGGCCTGGTGCCGGAGCTGGTCGAGGAACGGGTCCGCCACAAGGTTGCAGAGCAAAATTCGTTAGCCACAAAAACTCATCTCTTATGAAGGGCCAATCCATGACTGCTGCCGGAACCCAGCTCTCGTCGTTTCTGACGAACCGCATTCAACGCATCGAAGTTTCAGCGACCTTGGCGGTGGTTGGCGAGGCCGAGAAGTTGCGCGGCCAGGGCGTTGACCTGGTGGACTTTGGCGCCGGAGAACCGCACTTTGCCACGCCTGCGCACATCAAGCAGGCGGCCATCGATGCGATTCATAACAACTTCACCAAGTACACCGCAGTCGGCGGCATAGCCGAGCTGCGCGATGCGATTGTGCAGCGCCACGCGGCCGATTTTGGTTCCGACTACAAGCGCGAAGATTGCATTGCTTCGGTGGGTGGCAAACACGCGCTCTTCAATGCCATTCAAGTGCTGGTGGACCACGGGGACGAAGTCATTCTGCCGGTGCCGTACTGGGTCTCGTTCAAAGACATCGTCCGCTATGCGGGCGGCGAGCCGGTGTACATTCCCACCGACGAGAGGCACGACTTCGCTCTCACCGCCGATATGGTCGAGCGTGCAATCACGCCGCGCACCAAGGTCATTGTTCTGAACTCTCCCTCCAACCCGTCGGGCGCAGTGATGAAGCCCGAGCACATGACCTCGGTGCTGAAACTGGCCCACGATCGCGGCATTTATGTTGTCTCCGACGAGTGCTATGTGTACCTGAACTTCACCGGAGAATTGTTCTCGGCGGGTTGCGTTCACGAAGTGAAGGAGCGGCTCATCATCATTGGCTCGTTGTCCAAGACCTATGCCATGACCGGCTGGCGATTAGGCTACGCACTGGGGCCTGCGCCGATCATCAGCGCGATGCAGAAGCTGCAAAGCCAGAGCACCTCAAACCCGACTTCGATCGTGCAGAAGGCTGCGATAGCGGCGTTGACTGGCTCGCAAGAGTGCGTGCGCGACATGCTGGCTGGTTACATTTCCCTGCGCGATCAGGTGGTCGCGGGCCTGCGCGCGATTCCGGGCCTCACCTGTGCTTCGCCAAACGGGGCGTTCTACGCGTATCCCAACGTCAGTCACTACTTCGAACGCGGTGGATTGAATTCTGCATCCGACGTGGCGCGCAAGCTGCTGCACGAAGCGCATGTGGTTGTGGTTCCGGGTGAAGGCTTCGGCACCCAGGACCACATCCGGATCTCGTATGCGGTTTCAGCCGAAAACCTGGAGCGCGGCCTGGAGCGCATGCGCAAATTCTTCGCCAACGTGTAGGCTGATGCCTGAACTTTACCCACTCCTCTTAATGCCTATCTTCGACGAGCGCCCCTGGGGGGTTCGCGATCTTCGTCCGATTTACACCAAAGTTGTGAAGGAGCCGATCGGCGAGAGTTGGCTGACTTGGGAAGACAACCGGGTGGCCAACGGGCCGCTGGCTGGACGCACGCTCGGGGAACTGTGCAAGCAGTACGGCCGCGAATTGGTCGGGCAGGCCGCGTGTTTCGACGATCGCTTTCCGCTGCTGGTGAAGTTTCTCTTTCCTGGCGACAAGCTGTCGGTTCAGGTGCATCCCGATGACGAGCAGGCGCGCAAGGTCGGCCAGGCCTGCGGAAAGACCGAATGCTGGTATGCGCTGCGCGCGCGGCCCGGCGCTCAAGTAGCCCTGGGATTGAAGCCCGGCGTGACACTGGAGCAATTCACGCAAGCAATTCAAGATACGCGCGCGGAAGAGTTGCTGAACTGGGTGGAGGTTCGTCAGGGAGACATGCTCTACGTTGCGGCAGGCACGGTCCATACCATCAGCGGCGGAATGGTGCTGGTGGAGACGCAGCAGACTTCCGATACGACTTATCGCCTGTATGACTACGGCCGCGGCCGTGAACTCCATATCGCGGAGGGATTGGCGGCTACCAAGCTGCGGACGAGGGCCGGCAAAGTGGTCCCTCGCACAAGCGATGGCCCTGACGTGTTGGTGCGCTCGCCGTTCTTTGAGGTCGAAAAGATCAAGCTACGCGAAGCGATCCAGGCGGAGACCACGTCGGCTTCCCCGCACATCCTGGTCGCGGTGGACGGCGCAGGAATCGTAGAGTCGCGCGGGATGGAGGCCACCAGCTTCGCCACGGGAGAAGCCGTGGTCGTTCCGGCCAGTGTGCGCGACTACACACTCCGGCCGCAGTGGGAACTTGAGGTCATGCGTATGTCTCTGCCGGTGGACGCAGTCGCAGAGCCCGAGACCGTGGTCAGGCAATCGCTGAGCGCGCCATAATACACTTACAAAGCGCTCACCTTGGGCGCGAGGAATCGAACTCGGTGACCACTTCAGATAAGGTTTCCTTTTATCCCGTCATTCTCGCCGGCGGACGCGGTACTCGCTTTTGGCCTTTGAGCCGCAAGCGAATGGCCAAGCAACTGCTTCCGCTGAACAGCAAGAAAAGTATGATCCAGGAAACGGTGGAGCGGCTGTCCCCGCTGGCGAAGTTGAAACAATTCTGGGTCATTACCAATCAGGACTTGCGCGCCGCCATCGCACGCCAGCTCAAGGGTCTGCCCAAAAAGCACATCGTCGCCGAACCTGTGGGACGCAACACAGCGCCCGCCATTGGTCTGGCTGCTTTTCTGCTGGAGAGGAGCGATCCCATGGCGGTCATCGGAATGTTTCCCTCCGATCACGTGATTGTGGACGAGAAGCGCTTTCGCGACGACATTAGACGAGCCGCCGAGATCGCCACCGCCGGTGAAAACATTGTCGTGATCGGTATTTCTCCCACGCGGGCAGAAACGGGGTATGGCTACATCGAAGTGGGTGCGGCGTGGCAGAGAGGCGTAATGCAGGTACGGCGGTTCACCGAGAAGCCGTCGCCGGAGGTCGCGGAACACTTCGTCAAGGCGGGAAATTTCTTCTGGAACAGTGGAATGTTCATCTGGAGCGCGCGAACTCTGGCTAACGCGTTGCGCGAACATCTGCCGAAAACCGCGCCATTGCTGGAGAAGATTGCGTCCACGTATGGCACTCGCAGCTTCGAGAAGACCTTCGCAAAACTTTATCCCAAGTGCGAGAACATCAGCGTGGATTATGCCGTGCTCGAGCCGCGTTCCGCAAAAGGCGAAGGCAAGTCACACATCTATTGCATTCCAGCAAACTTCGGATGGAACGACCTGGGCTCCTGGACCGCCCTGTATGAACATCGCAACGTGGGCGGGAACGACGCAGATAATGTCATTGTCTCTGAGGAGAGCTTCGCCCTGAATGCGGAGGGGAACTTCATTCACTCCCAACGGAAGTTCGTAGCAGTGGTTGGGGTCAAGAATCTCATCGTCGTCGAGACCGACGATGCGCTGCTGATCACCACGCGCGAGCACGCGCAGGACGTTGGCAAAGTGGTGAAGCATCTGGACGAAAAGAAGCTCAATCGGCTGGTGTAGGAGCTGCGGGCACCGGCGGTCGTAGCCTCTGCAAGGTGAACGAATCCATCTGCTATATTGATATAGCGAGGTGCTTTATGCTGGCAATTCGCCTTCCGCAATCGATTGAAAAAAGGCTTGAACGTCTGGCCCAGCGTAGTGGTCGCACCAAGACCTATTACGCCCGCGAGGCAATCTTGAAACACCTTGAGGACTTGGAGGATGCCTACGAAGCCGAGCGGATTCTAGAGCGGGTCCGGGCGGGTAGAGAGCGGACCTACACCTTGGACGAGGTCGCGAAACGTCTTGGCTTGGACGATTGAGTTTACCGAATCTGCGCTTCGGCAGATGGAACGACTCGACCGGGGCGTTGGCCAGCGCATCCGCAAGTTCTTGCAGGAACGCGTCGCTCCGATGCAAGACCCCCGCAGCATCGGTCAAGCGTTGCACGGTACGCGCCTCGGCCAATTTTGGAAATACCGATTAGGCGATTATCGTCTCGTTACCAGGATCGAGGACGACCGGCTACTCATCTTGGTGGTTCGCATTGGCCATCGGCGCGAGATCTATCGCTAGCATTTCTTTTCAATTAAAGGCAAATATTGATGGCGACACAAATCAAGTTTGGGACCGATGGATGGCGCGGCATCATTGCCGATGACTTTACTTTCGAAAACGTTCGCCGGGTCGGCAATGCGATCGCGACGTACGTCCACAAGAAAGAAGACGCCGGGAAGGGCCTGGTTGTTGGCTATGACACGCGCTTTGCATCGCAGCGCGCAGCCGAGATCGTCTCCGAAGTCCTGGCTGCTTCTGGTATCGCGGTACGTCTCGCAAACGATTACACACCCACTCCAGCGCTTTCCTATGCAGTCAAGAATCTGGGTGCGACCGGCGGCGTGATGATCACCTCCAGCCACAATCCCTTCAACTGGAACGGGGTGAAGTACAAGGCGAGTTATGGTGGATCGGGAACGCCCGCCATCATGAAGTCGATCGAAGAGGAACTGGATTCGCCGCGCCAGGAGCGAAGCGGTGGCAGCGTGGCTCTCACCGACTTCAAAGCTCCTTACATTTCCGCCATCAAGGATTTTGTGGATTTGAAGGCGGTCCACCAAGCCGGTTTTAAGTTTGCAGTTGACGTGATGTATGGCGCGGGACGGGGCGTGCTGAAGGAAATCTTTACCGAAAGCGGGATCGATCACCTGGAGATTCGCGGGACGCTCAATCCGCTGTTCCCGGGCATCAATCCCGAACCAATACCGCCGCACATTACCATGCTGCAAGAAACCGTCGTAGGCGGCCATTTTCAGGCAGGGCTGGCGACCGATGGCGACGCCGACAGACTGGGTGCGGTCGCCGAAGACGGCAGCTTTGTGGACGCACACAAGTGTTTCAGTGTGATTCTCGAATGGCTGCTCAAGCGCAAGCAATGGCCGGGCGAAATCGTGCGCGCCTTCAACACCACGCGCATGATTGACCGCATTGCCGCCAAGTACGGCCGCAAGGTGAACGAGTGCGGTATCGGCTTCAAATACATTTGCGATCTCATGCTGACACGCAACATCCTGATTGGCGGCGAAGAGTCAGGCGGAATCGGCATCACCCGGCATTTGCCCGAGCGCGACGGCATTCTAAATTCTCTGTTGCTGGCCAATATCATGGCGGAAGAGGGCAAGCCGCTCGGCCAACTAGTGCGCGACCTGCAACAGGAATACGGACAGCATCACTATGGACGCCTCGACTTGCACCTCAGCAACGAGGTGAAAGATGAGGCGATGCGGCGCGCCAGCGCGAAGCCAGGAATGATCGGAAGCTTCCGTGTGCAGAAAGTGGAAACACTCGACGGGGTGAAATTTTTCCTCGACGCTCCAACTTACGGCAACGGCGCCGAAGCCTGGGTGCTGGTGCGCTCGTCAGGAACCGAGCCGCTGCTGCGCATCTATTGCGAAGCTGCTTCGCCGGAGTTGGTCTCGCGGATCCTGAAGGAAACAGAAAGCTTCGTTGGCGCTGGTCCTAGTCCCGATACGGCAGTTCTGTCAGAGACAAATGCGAAGTAGTCGTCCTGGCTGAAGACGGGCCTTTTCTCTGAAATGCGTTCCCTTCAGTACTCTGGCATACTTGAATCAAGCATTGAGAGAACGATCATGCGCATTCGGCTCTCTTAACTCCGATTAGGATGGCAACCACTTCAATTCCGCGACCGGCCGACTCGCCGGAGGTACGCCGCTATAACCGCATTCAGCGCTGGCTAAGCCTGACGGACGCGGTTATCGGTTTCGCCTTGCTGGTGGTGCTGCTGGTCACGGGATGGACCGGCAAACTCCGCGACTGGTCTTACGTGGGCGCGCACCAGTATTACTTTCTTGCGGTCTTTCTTTATGTGCTGATGTTCTCAGTCATCGCCAAAGTTCTCAGCGCGCCTTTCGATTTCATCGGCTACCGGCTGGAGCACCAATATCATCTTTCCAATCAAAAACTGCGGGGCTGGCTTTGGGACGAATGCAAGGGATGGCTGGTCAGCCTGGTCCTGGGCGCCATCATGGTGGAGATCGTTTACGCGATTATCCGTATCGCTCCGCAGCGCTGGTGGATCATTGCCTGGGCCGTCTTTGTTGGTCTGTTCCTGCTGATGGTGCAACTTGCACCGGTCGTACTGTTGCCCATCTTCTATAAATTCCAACCACTGGAGAACGATGCCTTACGCGACCGTTTAACCAAACTGGGCGAACGCGCCGGCACCCGCGTGCGCGGCGTGTATGAATGGAAGCTGTCGGAGAAGTCGAAGAAAGCCAATGCCGCGCTCACCGGAATCGGCTCGACCCGCCGCATCATTCTGGCCGACACGCTGCTCCAGAATTACAGCGACGACGAGATCGAAGCGGTGCTGGCGCACGAACTCGGGCATCACGTGCACCGTCACATCCTAAAAGGAATTTTGACCCAGGTGGGAATCACCTTTTTCGGGTTCTGGCTGATCAATCTGGTGCTTCGCTTCGTGATCGCCAAGGACTGGTTTCCAGTGCTGGGGGCGCGGCTCTACGATTTTGCCAACCTGCCTCTTATCGTGCTGGTGGCGACGCTGCTGGGTTTCCTGCTGATGCCGGCCCTGAATGCGATCTCACGCCGCCATGAACGGGAGGCCGACCGTTACGCGTGGGAAAACATTCCTGCCATTGCGCCCTTCATCACCTCGATGCAGAAACTGGCCGATCAGAACCTGGCAGAACGAGAGCCCTCAAAGTTTGTTGAATGCATCTTCCATTCGCATCCCTCGATCGGAAAGCGGGTCGCCGCAGCCGAGGCTTGGGCAAAGCGGCAGCCGCAGTTGGAGAGTCAACTCCTCAGCTAGTTAATATTGCTCGAGCAACTCCCGCAACGCTGTCACCTGCCGTTGGGTCAGCTTGGCGCGGAGTATTTCCGCTTCCATCGGATAGATGGAGCCGTACTCGGCCGCCTTGTCCTTTGCCGGGTACATCGCGTCCATATACGCGTCCCGGTAGGCGATCCAGGCCTTTTCGGCCGCTTTGATCTTCGAAACCGCTTCCTGCTGGTCGGCGGCCTTCGACAGCAGTTCCCGATAGACCTTATTCAGTTGTGCGTCCACGCGCGCTGCTTCGGCGCTGGCGCAAGCGTTCATGTCGAACTGAGTCTCAGCTTTTTCATTACAAGCGAGATACTGTGCCGAGTTTTGCGCAACAGCCGACAGGGAGGCAATAAGAAAAGCAGCAATTGCCAGATATCTCATCGGGTTTCTGCCTCCTCTTCAGGTGGGTCATTTAGCGTGCAAAATTTTAGCGACCCGCCGCAAATCCTCTTCCGTGTCCACGCCCACCGTGTCGAACAGTGTCTCAGCCACGTGGATTGCGATGCCATGGTCGAGGAAACGCAACTGTTCCAGGCGCTCGCTACGCTCAAGTTCCGACTCTGGCCAACTGCAGAACGCGTCGAGGGCGGGCTTGCGATAGGCATAGATGCCGAGGTGCTTATAGTACGGCGCCTGTCTGCTGCGTTCGCGGTCGAAAGGAATTGCCGCTCGCGAAAAGTAAAGCGCCCTTCCATCCAACGCGGTGACTACCTTCACAGCATTGGGATTCGACACGTCCTCCTGTGAGCACAGGGTCTTGAGCGTGCCTACCTCGACTGCTTCGTTCTCCATCAGCCTTAGCAGGACCTCAAGATGCTCACGCCGCGCCAGAGGCTCATCGCCCTGCACGTTCACGTACACGTCAGCGTCGATGGCCTGCGCGACTTCGTGGACGCGTTCGGTGCCGCTGCGATGCTGCGGCGAAGTTAAACGATGCGACCAGCCATTTTCGCAGCACACCAGGGCAATCTCTTCCGAATCCGTGGCCACGATGACGTCCTGCAGTTGGGAGCAGGCTCGCGCAGCCGCATAGACATAGCTGAGCATGGGACGGCCGTCGATCTCGCGCAGCACCTTTCGCGACAGCCGGGTGGATGCCAGACGCGCAGGGATGATTGCGATTGCTTTCACCCCGCTAGTTTCAAGGGAAGCGTCGCAGGATGCAAGCGCAAGCGGGACCCAGCGAATTGACCGCACCCTTTGGCGAAAAATAGAATCAATAGCAGAGACAGAGATCGCTGAGGACGTTGCATTGCCTCTCTACGAATACCAGTGCAAAAAGTGCCATAGCCTGATGGAGCGGATCCAGAAGTTCTCCGATTTGCCGTTGACCGTCTGCCCCCATTGCGGAGGTGAACTGGAGCAACTGCTTTCGGCGCCTGCCATACAGTTCAAGGGGTCGGGGTGGTACGTGAACGATTACGCCAAGAAGTCGTCCGGTGGCAGTGCTGCGAAGGGCAACGGCTCTTCATCGTCCTCCAGCTCCGAAAGCAAGGCCGAGAGCTCCCAGAGCGAGACCACGTCCGGCAAAGACTCCTCGAATTCCAGCAAAGGCAAGTCAGGCGAGGGAAAAGACAAGACCCCTGGCAAAAAATAGCTTTGCACTTGCCACTTTCAACCCCGGTCGAACATCACAGACCTGTGTGACCTTCGTCTCAATTGCGCGCATTTTTCGTAGGTTAGCGGGCAGCGCCGCGATAAAATGGCAGTCGGGACGAACACTCGTTCGCAGTACCGCTCTCAATTCATACGCTTATTTAACAGGAGGTACAGGTCATGCCGAAGAACATATTGACCCTGACAGACCAACGCACCGATAAAACTTATGAAGCACCGATCGATGACCACGGAACGATCCGTGCCATGGATCTGCGGAAGATCAAGACTGATCCCGAAGACTTCGGTCTCATGACCTATGATCCCGCATTCATGAACACCGCTTCATGCAAGAGCAGTATCACCTTCATTGACGGCGACAAAGGCATCCTGCGCTACCGGGGATACGATATCGAGACCCTCGCCGAGCATTGCAACTATCTGCAAGTGGCTTACCTGCTGCTCTATGGCGAGTTGCCCACGCCGCAGCAGGACAAGGACTGGACCTGGGAAATCACCCATCACACCATGCTGCACGAGAGCACCAAGCATTTCATCGATGGCTTCCGCTATGACGCCCATCCGATGGGGATCTTGGTGAGCACGCTGGCGGCATTGTCAACCGTATATCCGGAGGCCAAGAATATCCATGACCCGGAGAACCGGCAGAAGCAGATTGTGCGGCTGATCGCGAAGATGGCGACGCTGGCGGCCTACTCTTATCGTCACCGCCAGGGGCAACCGTACGTCTACCCCGATAACGATCTCAGCTATCCCGAGAATTTCATGAACATGTTGTGGAAAATGACCGAGCCGAAGTACGTAGCCAGCCCGGTTATCGCGCGTGCGCTGGATGTGCTATTCATCCTGCACGCCGACCACGAACAGAACTGCAGCTCGACTACGATGCGCATCGTGGGCAGCTCGCAGGCCGATCCGTATCTCTCGATGGCGGGGGCAGCGTCGGCGTTGTCTGGCCCATTGCATGGCGGCGCCAATGAAGAGGTGCTGCGCATGCTGGACGAGATCGGCTCGGTGAAGAACATTAATGCCTACATCAAACGCGTGAAGGCAGGCGAGCTGAAGCTGATGGGCTTCGGGCATCGGGTTTACAAGAACTACGATCCTCGTGCGCGCATCATCAAGGCCGTAGCCGACGAAGTGTTTGAAGTGACAGGGCGCAATACCAGGCTCGACATTGCCCTGGAGCTCGAACGCATCGCACTTGCAGACGATTACTTCGTCACCCGCAAGCTCTATCCCAACGTCGACTTCTACTCGGGAATCATTTATCAGGCCATGGGCTTCAGCCCGGAGATGTTTACCGTGCTGTTCGCGATTCCGCGCGCCGCCGGCTGGCTGGCGCAGTGGAACGAGCTGGTTCAGGACCCGGAGCAGAAGATCGCACGTCCGCGGCAGATCTACACCGGAGTGGAGCATCGCAAGATTCAAACCACCCGGGATGAAAAGTCAGCCGTAAAAGTAGGTTAGGAGACTCGAGTATCTGGATTTGAAACTAGGGGCGGAACGATCCGCCCCATTTTTTTTACCAGTCGCAAAGCAGCTTTCGTCGCTTGGTCGTGTTCCTCCCAAACCCTGTATTCAGGTGGTTGTAAATCACTGAAAAATCGCGAGTTAAAGGCCATTAAAGTGATCGCAAAGCCAAGGTAGTTCTGTGCTATAATTACTTTGTCCTTTCGAGCCCTTAAGTTGTTGACTTTTATAGTAGATAAGGGTGACCAGAGAATGTAAAACGGACTCTTCCCGGAGTCCGTGTGTAACAACGGAAGCGCACCCTAGATGTGTCGCCGTTGGAATGGAGCAGGATGGCCCCGAAAGATTCCGAACTCGCCGCACCTGCGGCGCCCGCTAACAACAAACCCATTGAAGCTGCGAACGAAAAAGTCACCCAGAAAAGCGGAAAGAATGGCAACGGCAAATCGGATGGAGAGTACACCGCCGATTCCATTAAAGTCCTGGGCGGCATGGAAGCCGTGCGCAAACGCCCCGCCATGTACATCGGTTCAACGGGCGAGTTGGGATTGCACCACCTGGTTTACGAGGTAGTGGACAACTCCGTGGACGAGGCGCTCGCGGGATTTGCCGACCACATCGACGTTACCATTCACATCGACAATTCCATCACGGTGGTAGACAACGGGCGCGGCATTCCGACCGAAGAGATGGACGTGGACGGCGAGCGCCTGCCGGCGGCCCAAGTTGTGATGACCGTGCTGCACGCCGGCGGAAAGTTTGACACTTCGACCTACAAAGTTTCTGGTGGCCTGCATGGGGTTGGAGTTTCCGTCGTCAATGCACTCAGCCATCTGCTGGAACTTGAGATCTGGCGAGAGGGCTCGGTTTGGGAGCAGAGCTATTCCAAGGGCGAACCTACCACGAAGTTGAAAAAGAGCGGCACCACCAAGAAGCGTGGGACCAAAGTCCACTTCCTGCCCGACAAAGAAATTTTTACGACGGCGGAATATAACTACGACACCCTGGCGCAGCGGTTGCGCGAGATGGCATTCCTGAACAAGGGCCTGCTCATCACCCTCACCGACGACCGCACCACCGACCAGAAGACCGGTGAGCCCAAGCGGGCCGAGTTCAAGTACAACGGTGGCATTGCTGAATTCATAAAGCACTTGAATCGTGGCAAGAGCGTGCTGCACGACAAGCCCATCTACATGGAAGCCGAGCGTGACGAGGTGGCCATGGAAATTGGGCTGCAATATAACGACGGCTACTCCGAGACGGTGTTCAGCTTTGCTAACAACATCAACACCGTCGACGGCGGTTCCCATCTTTCGGGTTTTCGTACGTCGCTAACGCGCACCGTTAACTATGCCGGTCAGCAGCTCGGTTTGTTCAAGGACGTGAAAGAGAACCTCACCGGCGACGATGTTCGCGAGGGCCTGGTAGCAGTGGTGAGCGTGAAGCTGCCGCAGCCTCAGTTCGAAGGCCAAACCAAAGGAAAGCTAAATTCCGATATCGCGGGTACGGTGCAGGCATTTGTCAATGAGCGCCTGGGGGCCTTCTTCGAGCAGAACCCGTCGGTTGCCAAGAAAATCATCAACAAGGCCGTCGAGGCTGCTCGTGCTCGCGAGGCGGCACGCAAGGCCCGCGATCTTACCCGCCGCAAGGGAGCGCTCGACGGAGGAGGTCTGCCGGGCAAGCTGGCCGATTGCTCTGAGCGCAATCCTGATCGCTGTGAAGTCTATCTGGTCGAGGGTGAAAGCGCCGGCGGCACCGCCAAGCAGGGACGCGACCGCCGTTTCCAGGCGATTCTTCCTCTGAAGGGCAAGATCCTGAATGTTGAAAAAGCGCGCTACGACAAGATGCTGGGCCACGAAGAAATTCGCGCCATGATCACGGCATTGGGCACGGGAATTGGCAAAGATGATTTCGATGTTTCGAAGTTGCGCTACAGCAAAATCATCCTGATGACCGACGCCGACGTGGATGGCTCGCACATCCGCACGCTGCTGCTCACGTTTTTCTTTCGCCACATGCAGGAGCTCATCAAGCGGGGCAACATCTACATCGCACAACCGCCGTTGTATCGCATCAAGAAGGGCAAGTTCGAGCAGTACATCAAGAACGATGCCGAGTTTGTGCGGGTCATGGTGAAACGAGCCGCTGATGGCATCGTGGTGCGCTACGGAGAAGGGGCAGCCGCGCTCGAGGGAGCGCCCCTGACCAAGTTCATGACCACGCTGAACGACTTCCTTGGTTTCTTCGACAAGGTGGACAAGCGCATTCGCGATGAGAAGATCACCGAGCTGCTGCCGAAGGCTGACCTGGTGAAGCGTGTTGACTTCGAGGGTGACAGCAAGAATCCTCCCAAGAAAATCGGCGCGTTGGAAAAGGCGCTGAAGGGAATTGCCAAGGAGCGCGCTATCAAGTCGGTAACATTGCGCTTCGAAGAAGAGCACAGCCTGTGGGAGTGCGCCTTCGTCAACTCGCAGGGCGCTGAACACGTTATCAATTGGGAGCTGGCCTCTACGCCTGAATACCGGCAGATGATGTCGAAGTACAAGCAGATCGAGCCGTACATGCAGCCGCCGTACTACATCGAGACGGTGAAGAAAGACGCCGCCTCCGCCGCGAATGGCAAGGAAGAACTCAGCGATGCGGAAAAGGCCGATCAGGAGAAGGCCGAGCAGAAGAGCCCCAAGACCTCGAAGCGCAAGGTTGAGGCGGAAACTGTAGAGAAGGCCTCGGCGCGCGAACTCTTCGACTACGTACTCAACGAGGGCCGCAAAGACTACACCGTGCAGCGTTACAAGGGACTGGGAGAGATGAGTTCGCAGCAGCTTTGGGAAACCACGATGGACCCAGAGCGTCGGACCCTGCTTTCCGTGAAACTCGAGGACCTGACCGAGACCGAAACCATCTTCACCACGCTGATGGGCGAAGACGTCGAGGCCCGCCGTAAGTTCATCGAAGATAATGCTCTGGAAGTGAAGAACCTGGACATCTAAGTCCGTTTACCAACGAGGCCGGGCTTTTGTCCGGCCTCCTTCAAGGGCACCTCAAGAAGGCCCATTCCGCGGCAAGCCGATCAATCGGCCCCATTGGTTGAATTTTGCCCCAATTACGTTATCCACAAATCCCGGCGTTTGTAGCACAATAGAGCTTCGCACCACCATTTGTTCTTTGGGGGCACCATGGCATTCCTGGCATTCCTGCAAAACCGTGGCACTAATCAACCGTCCGTAGAGCTGCGCCCCGTCGATCGCCTGACGCTGGGATTGATTGGCATGGGAGTGATATTCGCTTCTCTCGGCGCTGGCGAAGCCGTCTATCGGCTCGCTTTCTTCGATTTCGATGGAGCGACCGACCGTCTTCCCATCGAAATGTTGTTCGGGCTTGCGTTTGCCTGGATGACCACGAAGGTGGTCAGAAAGATCTATCAGCACCGCATGGAGACCTCTGCGAGGATCAATTTGATCTGGGACCGGAACCACAAGATTCGGCACGCGGTGGAAGCCATCACACCCGTACCACATCCCGCCAATCACCAGGCGATCCGGGTGATTCGCGAAGAAGTGGACCGCATCGAAGGGGCGCTAACCGAGATACTGCCGCGATAGGGCCGCGGGTGTCTGTTGTTTGAGGGTCTGCAAGTTGTCGCGGACCCACAATGCGCCGTCCCGAGCGATTCAGTGTAGAGATACGCTCGGGTAGACACTTCGAAGGCGGCTACGCTTCAAAGAGGAGTCTCCTGTGCGACGGCTAGTCGTTGCCAACCTTGCGTCTCTCGGTTTGTCGCTGATGGTTCTAACTGTTGTTGCCACCCCACCTATTCAAGCCCAGAATTTCAGCGTGGTATACAACTTCTTTGGCGGACTGGATGGAGCCTCTCCACAATCGGGTTTGACCGCGGACAATAGGGGAAGTTTTTTCGGTACAACGGTTCGCGGAGGCGACGGCGGAGGCGGCACGGTGTTCAAGATCGCGCACCAAGGCTCGGGCTGGGTCTTTCTAACCCTCTACAGCTTCGACACGAGATTAAGCATTAACGGGGTCGATCCCCAAGGCGGAGTAGTGATTGGTGCGGACGGCAGCCTCTACGGTGCTACGGAAGGTGGGGGGGTGGACGGACCAGGATGCGAGACCTACGGCTGCGGCTTGGTTTATAAGCTGAAGCCAAGCGCCTCAGCACTTGGTGGTTGGACAGAGACTGTCCTTTACAGGTTCACGGGAAACCCGGATGGAGCACATCCCGAGGCTGGCATTATCTTCGATCAAGCGGGAAACATCTACGGTACGACCCTCCAGGGAGGCTCCAGCGGATGGGGTACGGCCTTCGAACTGCAGCGTGGGGGAGGCGGCTGGACCGAGCAGGTGCTTCATTCGTTTACTAACGGAGACGACGGAGGATATCTCACCGGCAACCTGGTTTTCGACGATGCCGGCAAGCTTTACGGTCTTGCGGATTCAGGCGGCGCCTACGGCTATGGAACGGCTTTCCAGTTGTCATCGTCAGGGTCGGCGTGGACGGAGAGTACCCTCTATGCTTTCCCCGGCCAGGGCGGAGCAAATCCTGTAGGGGGCTTGATCTTCGATCGATCAGGCAATCTCTACGGCGGAACTGCCAACGGCGGCTCAGGCGATGGTGGAACAGCCTTCGAGTTGACGCCTCAGTCAAACGGCAACTGGATGTATTCCCGGCTTTACAACTTCATCCTCAGTGGCACCACGACACCCGGCCCTCTTTGCACCCTCACCATGGACACCGCCGGTAATCTCTATGGCACGACGTTCGGTGATGGCGCTTACGGATTCGGTTCGGTCTTCAAGCTGACTCCCCAGCCTGACGGAAGCTGGACCTATACCGCCCTTCATGACTTCACTGGTGGCAATGACGGACGGTATCCCACAGGCAGTGTGATATTCGACCAATTAGGCCATCTCTACGGGACAACGACCGGAGGCGGCGCGTATGGCTATGGCGTCGTCTTTGAAATCGCACCCTAACTGCCCAGTCAGCTTTCGCTCCCAGCACCGGCGTGTTACAACAAAAGCTCATGTCCATTTCGGATATCCGCCAGCGAGTTGGTATGCCGCAGATCGCGGCCCTGGTTCTGCTGTTCATGTTTCTCGCCCAGTGCATTTGGTTCTCTGCGCATGTGCGGCTATCAGTCATGGAAGGCAACTACATTGAAGCCGGGCTTCTTCATCTTGAACATCTGTCCAATGCCGGCACGAGTGAGCGCTCTCCATTGGTGCCGCTGCTGGCAGGAATTGCAGCGCGGATCAGTGGCGCGGAAAGTCATTACTCGCGGCTCGGCGACTACCGCGTCTGGATTCGTTTGCCCTTCATATTTGCGGGACTGATGCTGGGCGCTTCGCTCTGGTATGTTGCGCGCCGTCTTTACGGAAATATTGGCGGATATGTAGCGCTTGGACTTTATTGCTTTTCGCCGGTTACGGTGGGCTGGGCGAGCCAGGCGGGGGCCATGATTATCGGCGCGTGGGGGGCCTTCGGTCTTATTTTCACATCCATCGCAGTGGCCCACACTTTATATGCACCGCGTGAAGTCGTGCTGTGGAACTGGCGGCGGATTCTTCTGATGGGGCTTTCCATGGCCATCTGCATCGGCGCCCAGTTTTCACTTTGGATTCTGCTGCTGCCCGCTCTGGGCTTCATGCTCTGGGTCGGCCATGTGCGGCGTGGCGCGGCCCTGGCCATCTTCGCCGCCGCATGTGTTATCGGGACGGTCCTGTTGTGGGCTGTTTACGGCTTCCGGCCCGTAATTTTCGGCCAGGCCCTGGTCAACGCCGACTGGATGGAAATTTCTTCGCAGGCCTTCTCCTGGAGCAGGATTGCTCCGCTGCTGAAGACCTTTTTCCTGCAAAACGGGATTGGCCTGGTTCTGTTACTGCTGGTCACGCTGGGTTCCTTCGCCGTCTGGAAGCGGTCGCGATTTTTCGGCACAGCGGCGCCACTGCTTGCCGGCGCGATGCTGGTAATTCTGGCCCTGCGACTGCACTTTGCAGCTTTCACCTTCCTGTTCGTCGCCCTCCCGTTCCTAATTTTGTTCATGGCCGGAGTCTCGGCAGACCTGCTGCAAAGCCCCTACGCAGTGCTGGCGAACGCTGTAATCGTTGGCGTGCTGATTGCCAATGCCATGATCGACGTTTACAGCTTGACGCACTTAACATCTCGAACCCCGTAGAAACTTCCCAGCATCTAATGGGTTGGTTTACACTGAAGGGCAAATGAGGGGCGCAAGCCAAGTCGGGTCCGCGAACGACTGCAACTTCTTGAAGATTTTGGCGCTGATATTCGCATCATGTCTTTTCCTGGCCGCGTCGTCATTCGGACAGACGCGACTCGGAGTGACTCGTGGTGGTTACCCGCTGCCCTCGGTGAGTTCGATTGGCTCCCATTATCTGCCCTATCCACTTCCCAGCGTTTCGTCGATCCCAAACACGGGCTTCGGCAACCACTTTCACAACGGAAACGGCTTTAATCACGGTGGCCGATATCACAGAGGAGATTCGGGCTACGCTCTCCCCTACTACTACGTCCCGCTCGGCGGCTACGGTTACGGCTATGACTACGATTACGTAGGCGGCCCCGACCCTTACTCTGGACCACCAACTGGCCCCAACGACCCGACGCTGCACATCATCGTGGAGCAGCCGCCAGCTCAGCCATACCGACCCCCGGTTGATGACGCTCAGACGACGGCCGCACAACCTCCGCCGACGGTGCCGGAGCAACCCTCCTCGGCACGGGATGCGAAGCCGCGCGAGCCCACCGTCCTGGTTTTTCGCGATGGTCATAAGCAAGAAGTCAGCAATTACGCCATCATGGAGCAAACGGTTTACGTCTTCGACGACGGGACCCATAAGATTCCGCTGGCTAACCTCGATGTTCCAGCCACCGTCAAGGCAAATGACGATCGCGGGATGGAATTTAAGCTTCCAGCCGTACATCCGGCGCAGAAAAAAAATTCTGACTTGCAGCCGAACGGAACACCCGATCACAATCTGTCCCCCACCCCAAACGTGGCTTCGGCACAGCAATAGCGACTTTCTCATCCTCAATTTCACCGTCGATCAAGACTTATTGCTAGCTTGCATAAGCGACAAATCTGGCCCCCGGTCCGGCACCCTCAAATCTGCTTAACAACCCCACGTAATTGCCTGAAAATGCATGGTTTAACATCGCCCAAAAGGGTGTCTGCAGTGTTATAATTTGAATTGCTCATCGAATCAACAATCTTCCGAAATCGCAGCGATTTACGAGCAATCCACGCGGGAGTTTAGAAAACGGTAGACGCCGGTTCTGAGCTCGCCAGCAGGACATCTCGCGGCCCTTGTGCCGCGTCGCTGACGCAAAAATTCAGGGAGTAACAAACGAAAGAGCTGCGTGCCCGCGGCTGAAAGTCAGAACATGGCAGACGATCCAAACCAGCAATTACCGCTCGACCCCACGAAACCCGGCGGGGGCAACATACAACCCGTCAACATTGAAGAGGAGATGCGGCGTTCGTATCTCGACTATTCAATGTCCGTCATCATCGGGCGCGCGCTGCCCGATGTCCGCGACGGCCTCAAGCCTGTGCACAGGCGCATTCTGTATGCGATGCATGACATGGGCGTGCTGCACAACCGCAAGCACATGAAGTGCGCCGGTGTGGTGGGCGAATGTTTGAAGAAGTATCATCCGCACGGCGACAGCGCAGTTTACGACGCCATGGTGCGCCTAGCCCAGCCGTGGAGCCTGCGCTATCCGCTGATTGACGGCCAAGGTAACTTCGGCTCGGTAGATGGCGATCCGCCGGCGGCCTACCGGTATACCGAATCGCGCCTCACTGAAATAGCTGAAGAGCTGTTGGCAGACATCGACAAAGACACCGTTGATTTCGTCGCCAACTTCGACGACACCACGGTTGAGCCGATGGTGTTGCCGACCAGAATTCCCAACCTGCTGGTGAACGGATCAAACGGTATCGCCGTTGGCATGGCGACCAACATTCCCCCCCACAATCTCACCGAGATCGTGGATGGCTGCATCACGCTGGTGAACGACCCGCATGCCACCCTCGCCGACTTGTTGAAGCACGTGCAAGGCCCCGATTTCCCGACAGCCGGCTTCATCTACGGACGCAGCGGCATCACCGAGGCCTACCGCACCGGGCGCGGGCGCTTCATGATGCGCGCCAAGGCTGCGATCGAGCACCTGACCAAGGACAAGGACGCGATTATCGTCACCGAGATTCCCTACCAGGTCAACAAGGCGAAGCTGGTCGAACGCATCGCCGAACTGGTGAACAACAAGGTGATTGACGATATCAGCGATGTGCGCGACGAGAGCGACCGCGACGGTATGCGCATCGTAATCGAACTGAAGCGCGGCGCCGAAGCGCAGATCGTGCTCAACCAACTCTTCAAGCACACCTCGATGCAGGAGAGCTTCAGCATGATCTTCCTGGCCGTAATTAACGGCCAGCCCAAGGAAATGGGCCTGGTGCAGGCCATCCAGTACTTTGTCGATCACCGCATCGACGTAGTGCGACGGCGCACCGCCTATCTTCTGCTCAAGGCACGCGAGCGCGAGCACGTCCTCGAAGGCTACCAGGTCGCGCTGGACCGTGTGGACGACGTGATCCGCATCATTCGGGGCAGTGAGAACCGCGCTGAAGCGCGAGCCAACCTGGTTGAGTATTTTTCAGGCAAAACCGTAAGTGTGTCCGAAGGCAAGTCTGGCAAGGCGGCTTCGCTGAAGGGCCTGGTGCCGTCGCAGCTTACGCGTCCTTTCGACACAGTGCAGGCCGACGCAATTCTGGAATTGCAGTTGCATCGCCTGACCCGGTTGTCGATCGACGAAATTCTCAAGGAATTGGCGGAGGTCCGCGGACGCATCGCCGAATACGAATCGATTCTCGCCAGTGAAAAGAAACTGCGTGGCGTCATCATCAAGGAACTCGAGGAAGTCAAGAAAAAGTATGGCGACGCGCGCCGCACGGTCATTCAGGACGAAGCGGTCGAGATCAGCCTGGAAGACTTGATCGCCGATGAGCAGGTGGCCGTCACCGTAAGCCACTCCGGCTATATGAAGCGCACCCCGATTTCGACCTATCGTCAGCAGCGCCGCGGTGGCACCGGACGCAAGGGCATGAGCACGCGCGAGGAGGATTTCGTCGAGAACCTCTTCGTGGCCTCCACCCACGATTACATCCTGGTATTCACCAACAACGGGCGCGTGTATTGGCTCAAGGTGTACGAAATCCCCGAGCTGAGCGCGGCTGGTAAGGGAAAAGCGATTGCGAGTCTCGTCTCCCTCCAGGCGGGCGAGACCGTGCGCGCGCTGCTCGCCGTGCGCGATCTGGAGGAAGAAGGCAAGTATGTTTTCTTCGCCACCCGCAGCGGCACGGTGAAGAAGACGCCGCTGAAGGAGTTCAGCAACGTGAGGTCGAACGGCATCAACGCCATCGGCATCGAGAAAGAGGATGAACTGGTGGCCGCCAGTTGTACCGACGGCAGCCAGATCGTCTTCCTGGCGACGCATGATGGCAAGGCGATTCGCTTTGATGAAAACGACGTACGGCCGATGGGTCGCCAGGCCTATGGCGTCCGCGGCATGAGACTGCGCAAAGGCGACTACATTGTGGGCATGGCGGTCACTCCCAAGGTGCGCACCAAGAACGGCGAGGAACAGGACCCCAGCCTTATCCTCTCGGTTACGGAGCAGGGTTACGGCAAGCGCACCGATGTGGATGAATACCGTCTGCAATCGCGCGGCGGCGGGGGCGTCATCAACGTCAAAACCACCTCGCGCAACGGCAAAGTTGTTTCCATCATGCTGGTGAACGAAAAGTCAGAGGTGATGGTCATCAGCCAGTTCGGCAAGATCATTCGCATCGGCACCAAGACCATCCGCGAATGCGGCCGCTCGTCCCAGGGCGTGCGCCTGCTGCATCTGGAGGAGGGCGATCGCGTTGCCGCCACGTCGGTCATTCCACCGGAAGAAGTTGTCGAGAATGGCAACGGCGACAGCGGATTGCTGCTGCAGTAGCCAAGTTGCTGCAGTGACACATTGATGGAAGCGAGCGGGCATTGTCCCGCTCGTATTTTTTGCAGTCCCTTACAGCAATAGTTCGGTGTTACGACAACAAATCGAAACCTAGCGAATGACGTGTATGCGGACGTTCAATTTCAGTGCTTTCCATGTTTTGTCGGCGGTATAGACGGGCGCTTTCAGCGATATTCCCAGTGCCAGGCACGCACAGTCTCCCAGCGACAGGCCCAGAGGACGTGTCAGGGCGATCAGGCTTCCAGCAATTCTGGCTTGCTCCTCGCTGAAAGGCACCGCCTCCCGAATGGGACTGGTGGTATCTTCCCAGGCTTCGTCGGGAGACCATCCCCGATGCACCAGCTTCGCTTGCACTTCGGCAAGATTGACGGTGCTGCTGACAGCGCTGGCAAGCAACTCAGAAGTCAATTTCTCGTGTCCTGGTTCCCCAATGATGACCGCGAGAATGGCAGAAGCATCGAGCACGATCTTACTCATTCCTGGCCGCCTCGCGGCGTTCGGCAAGCAGTTCGTTTACCAGCGATGTGCCGGCCTTTACATATTGCCGGGCGCGGCGCCGCGCCCGCTGAATGCGCTTCTGCTGGGTCGTGATTCGTAACTCCTCGTCCTGAATACGCAGAACGACCTCGTCCCCGGGCTTGATACCAAGCGCCTTGCGGAATGCCGCCGGAATCACAAGGCGACCGTTCGCGTTTATACGTTGGCGGGTTTCCTTGTCCATGTCGCGTTCTTTAAGAGATGACATAAACTTAACTATATGACCAAAAGTTGCTTATTGTCACGAAATTAGCGACCAATGCGCGCGGAGTAGAATCCGACAGAAAATGAGTTAGTCTTCAGGAGGTCGCTTTGACAAAGTCAATGTGGCGCAGAAACTGTCGCTGTTCACCGATCAATACGGCCCAAAGATCGTGGGCGAGGTGAATGACGCCTACGTAAAGTTGGTAAAGCTGCAAGGGGAGTTCGTGTGGCATCACCACGACGAGGAAGACGAGTTATTTTTCGTGATTAAGGGCGCGTTGCGCATGAGGGTGCGCGAGAACGGCACGGAGCGTGAGTTCACGGTGAATCCTGGCGAGTTCATCATCATTCCGCGCGGTGTCGAGCATTTGCCCTCCGCCGATGAAGAAACCCACGTCATGCTGTTGGAGCCGAAAACCACTCTCAATACCGGCAACATCGCCAACGAACGGACGGTGCCGAAGTTGCAGCGCATCTAACGCCGGGCCAGCCTCTTCACCTGTCCCACATTGTGGGGCAACGACTGCAGCATTTCGCGGACGGTGCGCTTGAAGATTGGATGGCGCACCTCGGGGGCGATCTCGGCCAGCGGTTCGAGAACGAACCTCCGCTCGTGCATTGCAACATGCGGCACATCCAAATGCGGCGTGTGGATCACAGAATTTCCGAAGAGCAGAATGTCGATATCGATAACGCGAGGGCCTTTCGGCTGGATGCGGCGGCGGCCCATCTCCTGCTCAATCGCCAGCGTCTTTGACAGAAAAAGTTTTGGCATCAATTCGGTGCGCAACGCCACTGCACAGTTGAGGAACCACGGCTGTGCGGTGAACTCCACCGGTTCCGTCTCATAGAACGACGACACTGCAAGTAACTCGCCGAGCCCGGTGAGCTTCTCAATCGCGGTACGGAGGTTGGCCTCGCGGTCGCCCACATTGGAGCCCAGCGAAAGATAGACGGTCTTTTCCACGCATGTATGTTAGCGCGATTGAAAGCAGCCTGTTGCACGCAAGGTGCGTGGGCTTAGGCAGACAAATGTGCAAAAATGCGCGAACCTCGGCGCTGCTGCCGGTCATCTCACCCTGTAAGACGGTGTTTGTTTTTGTTCCGATGGCAACATCGTTGGATTGTTCAAGGGTTCTAAGGTAGGTGAGGCTGTGCAAGTCCTCAGTTACAGACCGCTGCTGCCGTTGGCAGACTTTGTCGATCAAGTCTGGCTGTCGTATGGAGTGGTGCCGGCCCACATGAAGGAGCGCCTGCTGCCGGATAGCTCTATGGAGCTGGTTATTAATCTCAACCAGGACCAGATTCATTTCTATGATCGTAGAAATTACCGCCGCTGCGGTTCTGCACCGGGCTGTATTGTTTCTGGCCCGCGCACCCAATACTTCGTGATCGATACGCAGGACCAAACTGCGACCGTGGGCGTGCACTTTCGGCCCGGTGGAGGATTTCCGTTCTTCCAGGTACCCGCCGGCGAACTGGTGGACCAATCTATTGCCCTCGATGCGCTTTGGGGTCGGGCAGCGGCAGAGATGCGCGAGCGCGTTCTCGCGGCGCCGACACCTGAACGGAAGTTCCAGGTCGTGGAGATTTGCCTGCTGGAGCAGTTGGCCAAGCCGTTGGAACGCCATCCGGCGGTCAGCTTTGGCATTCAACAGCTGCGCGGCCGGGGGCAGCCGTCGGTCGCGGAGGTCGTAGCCAAAGCCGGTTTCAGCCAACGCCGGTTCATCCAGCTATTCGGCGAACAGGTCGGCCTCACGCCCAAAGTGTTCGGCCGCGTGAGCCGCTTCCAACAAGTGGTCCGGACTGCTCACAGCGCCATGGATATCGACTGGGCCGACCTGGCGCTGGACTGCGGGTATTACGATCAGGCGCACTTCATCCACGACTTCCAGTCGTTCGCGGGAATCACGCCTGCGACGTATTTGGAACAAAAGACCCAGCACCTGAATCACGTTCCTCTGGCCGAGTAGGTCAAATTTTTACAATACCTGCATTTCACCGAGTGCCAAAATCGGGCAGAATACCGGCAACGGTAATTTAGCTTGGTGAGGAGAAAAATCATGACAGTCAAACCAATTCCAGACGGCTTCTACACGGTCACGCCCTACCTGACGGTTGCGGACGCAGAGGCGCAGATTGATTTCCTGAAGAAGGCCTTTGGCGGCGAGGAAAAATTTCGCCACAACGACGACAAAGGCAAAGTCAGCCATGCCGAGGTGCGCGTGGGCAACTCGATGCTCATGATCGGTCAGGCCCGCGACCAGTGGAAGCCCATGCCGTCCATGTTCTATCTGTACGTGGAGGACGTGGACGCGGTGTACAAACGAGCTCTCGCGGCCGGCGGAAAATCTCTTAGGGAACTAACTAACGAGGCCTACGGAGACCGCAGTGGCGGCGTCGAGGATTCTCAGGGCAATCAGTGGTGGGTCGCCACGCACATCGAAGACGTCTCGCCGGAGGAGATCCAACGCCGGTATAGCAACAAGGCGAAGGAAGCCGTCGGGGCCGAGAAGAAGTAGCTCAAGCACGCTGCCGAATATTCGGCCCATTCCAAGCTGCGCGATGAGTGACATCGCGCAGCCTGCTAAAACCAGGGAGTCACTGCATGACCGCGGAACAGTTTCGACGAATTGCCCTCAGTCTTCCCGAGGCAGAGGAACGCGCTCACATGAGACATCCGGACTTTCGGGTGGGCGGCAAAATCTTCGCGACCCTTGCTTATCCAAATGACGATTGGGGGATGATCAAACTCAGCCCACCACTGCAGAAGAGATTTGTCACAGCCGACCCCCGCGCTTTCAGCCCGGTGAAAGGAACATGGGGAGAACGCGGCTGCACCAGCGTCTGCCTGAAAGCCGCCAGAGTTGCCCCGGTGCGGGCAGCGATGGAGGCCGCCTGGGGCAATGCACAAATGGGCCGTCGCCCGCACGGAGCCGACAAGACAAAGTAGGTTTAGCACGTCGTTGGTGCCTCATCCTTCGCGCCCGTACAAAGGAACCACGCGCCGCTCATAAATGACGCGCGAAGTTCAACTCAGCGAATCGGATGTTGTACTTGCATCCCGCGAATGGTGCGGGTTGGAACGATCCGCTTCAGCGCTGGGTAGGCGAGATAAACGGACCGAGTCCCCCGGGGACGGCAGAACCGCAGATCCCTCGCCATGGACGAAGGTCCTCGCTCGGGATGAAAACCATCACAGCGCCGCCACGCGCCGTTGCACTAGCAGAAAGTACAGCGCCATCCCGATCAGCAGCACTCCGTTGACGCTCAGCACGACGGGTGCCGTAAACAACGGCACCAGCCAGCCCGACAGCAGATTTCCCATGGGCATGCCTCCGCGGAAGGCACAGTTGTAAACACTCATCACGCGTCCGCGCATTTCGTGGGTGGTAATCAATTGCACCAGCGAAGTGACAGTGGCGAAAACGGCCATCATGGAAGCTCCCACGATCACCAGCATGCTGTAGCTCAGCGGCAACGATCTCGACAGGGAAAAGCCCACGATCGCAGCGCCGAGGCAAATGAGCCCGGTGATGGCAAATCGCCCTTTGTGGCGCATGTTTCCCATCGCTGCGACCCCCAGCGAGCCGCAGATCGATCCCACTCCCATAAGCGAAAGCAGATTGCCGTACGTTTCCGGACCGCGATGAAATATGTCTTTGACGAACACCGGAATGTAGGTCCGCATCGGCATGGCCAGCGCGGTCATGCAGAACGCCAGAACGATGAGCGCCTCCATGGAGCCCTGCTTCCGAACGAACTTGATGCCCTCCTTCAGGCTGGTGAACATCGACTCGGTGGTAGGTGCGGGCAAGAATCGGCTCGTGATCATTAACAGCGAAACGATGGGCGCAAGAAACGAGAGCGCGTTCAAGCCGAAACACCACTTCTCGCCCAACCTTCCCAGAGCGATGCCGGCAAGCGCAGGACCAATGGTGACCGCCAGGTTGAACTGAATTGAATTGAGCGCAATGGCATTCGGCATGTCCTCTCGCTCCACCAGGGTGGGAATCAGCGCCGAGTATGCTGGGCCGCCGAAGGCTTGCGCGAAGCCGGACATGAACGACAGACAGAGAATGGGCCACACATGAGTCAGTCCGTTGACGACGAGAACCGTGAGGATGGTTGCGCTGGCCATCTGCACGTATTGGGAGGCAAGCAGGACCTTGCGGCGCTCAATGCGATCGGCAACCACTCCGCCGATCAGCGAGAACAGGAAGATGGGGATGCCGCCGAGAAACTGGTCGAGTGCGAGCAAGAACGCGGAATGACTTAGCCGATAGATGAGCCAGCCCTGGGCCACGATCTGCATCCAGGTGCCGATGCTGGAGGTGCAGGCGCCGAACCACATCAAACGGAAATCACGATAGTGAAATGCTCTGAAGATCCTGCGCAGGGTTGAGGTCTGCATGTGCTCCGGGTGTCTCTGTCGTCGGTCTTCTATCTTCGCACGGGAACGCAGGCTAGGTCGTCAGGCAGGGTGCCCGATCCCTTGGACAGGGGTTTGCTGCGAAGGGTGGAAACCCGGTATCTCCTTGAAAACTGCGCTGTTGGCGGTGGTATAATCTGTGTTTGCCTGCTCTTTCTCCGCTCGATTCGAAGCGGATGTTCGTTTGATCTGCGGAATGGGCGCGGCATCCATCGGTACTCATCCGACGGTAATCAATATCTGAGGTTTCTCCATGTCCGGCCATTCCAAATGGGCAACCATTAAACATAAAAAGGGCGCGCTGGATGCCAAGCGCGGCAAGATTTTTACGCGGTTGATAAAGGAAATCACCATCGCGGCCAAGAACGGTGGTGATCCTGAGAAGAACCCTCGCCTGCGCGGCGCAGTGGCGGCGGCCAAGGCGGAAAACATGCCGGCCGACAACATCAAGCGCGCCATCCAGCGCGGCACCGGCGAATTGCCCGGGGTCTCCTACGAAGAAATCACCTTCGAAGGCTACGGGCCGGGCGGCGTTGCCATCCTGGTGGAAGTTTCCACCGACAATCGCAACCGCACAGTCAGCGAGCTGCGCCATGCCTTCTCGAAGAATGGCGGCAACATGGGCGAGGCCGGCTCGGTGGCGTGGATGTTCCACAAGAAGGGCGACATCATCATCCCCAAGGCGGCAGCCAAGGAAGATGACCTGATGAACATCGTGCTCGAGGCCGGCGCCGACGACTTGAAGGACGATGGCGACAATTGGGAGATCCTCACCGATCCCTCGGTTTACGAGACAGTGCTGGAAGCGGTGAAGGCAGCCGGCATCAAGCCTGAGGTTGCGGAGATCGGCATGGTCCCGCAGAACTACACCAAGCTCGAAGGCCATCAGGCCGGCACCATGATTCGCCTGCTGGAGGCGCTGGAAGATTCCGACGACGTGCAGCATGTGTACTCCAACTTCGATATCGATCAGAAACAGTTGGAGGAAGTGGCGGGGTAGGGAAGCAACTAGCAATTAGCTAAGGCATCAGGGCCACTCTTCGGGCGGCCCGTTTGTTTGAGCGGTGAATTCACCTAGTGACCCAGAGAAGTCGTTTCACCACGGAGAACGCGGAGCGCACGGAGAAATCCAATTGAAGACCTGAATGCTGATAGCTGATAGCTGATGGCTGATAGCTGATAGCTGATTGCTAGTTGCTTCCGCGTCGATTCGCCCAGCCATTTACAATACTGGCAGCATGAAGCCCCGCGGAATATCTTTCCTTTCACTTGCTCTTTGCCTGCTTCTGGTGACCGTCAGCACGGGATGCAACAAGCAGCAGACATCGGCTGAGGCCGGTGCTGCAACGACGGTGGCGAACGCTCCGCCGGCACCTCCAGCGGTTATCCGCCCCACCGACTCCGGGAGCGCCGCCCCCAAGCCCGACATCAACGGCAACCACGTGATGCAGTACGTGAAAGAGGTCGTCGCGTTCGGTCCACGCCCGCCGGGCAGCCAGGGACATGCCAAGCTCGAGCAGTACATCCAGTCGAAGCTTAAGGGAGTCGAGGTCGAGAACGACACCTTTACCGCGAAGACTCCGGTCGGCACGTTCCCGATGAACAACATCATCGCGAAGTTCCCGGGGAAGAAAGATGGCATCATTGTGGTCGCAGGTCACTACGACACGGTCTATCATCTGAAAAACTTTGTGGGCGCCAACGACGGTGGCTCGTCGACGGCGCTGTTACTCGCGCTAGCCGACCAATTTCGCGGCAAGCCTCTCGACGGCTACAGCGTATGGCTGGTTTGGACCGACGGGGAGGAAGCCTTTGTAAAGTGGACCGACACCGATAGCGTTTACGGCACCCGCCACTTGGCACAGAAATGGCAACAAGATGGGACGGCCAAGAAGATCAAGGCGTTCATACTCGTGGACATGATCGGTGACGCGGATCTGGACATTCAGAAAGAAACTAACTCCACGCCGTGGTTGAGCGATCTGGTTTACCAGGCGGCCACCAACCTGGGTTACCAATCGCATTTCTACCAATTCAAGGCGCCCATCGACGACGACCACATGCCCATTCTGAAGATTGGCGTGCCGGCGGTTGACATCATCGACCTCGACTACGGTTACAACAATGTCTTCTGGCATACGCCACAAGACACCCCGGACAAGCTCAGCCCCCAATCGCTGGCGATTAGCGGCGATGTGGTACTGGAAACGATTCGGCTAGTGAACGCGCGCTAGCGCGATTCCTAAACCACTGTGTCCGGCAGACCAGGAAAGCACCGCGCGAGCCCACTCTCAGAACTTGGCGATGTGAATGCTGCCGTCGCCGGTGGTGATCTCCAGCAGCGGCCCGCCACCATTTAACTTGCCGCGAATATGGGCACGCTCGATGGACCCGTTTACAGTCACCGGCATGTCCAATTGAATATGCCCGTCGCCAGTGTGCGCGTAAAGCTCTGCGGCAAAGTCCTGCGGAATGCGAGCTTCCACCCTGCCGTCGCCGGTGTGAATCAGCCATCCGTTGTTCATCTTCGAGCCCGGCCGTACCGTTAGATCAATGTGTCCGTCGCCGGTTCGCAGGTCAACATCGGTTAGCACGCCGTCAATCGTCATGTGTCCGTCGCTGGTATGGGCGTGCAGCCCGCCATTAAAGTTGCGGACCTGAATGTGTCCATCACCGGTATCGATGCGGGCCTGCCCGGAGATGCCGTCGACCCCGATGTGGCCGTCACCAGAATGCAGGTCCAGAGCAGTTTCGGTTGGAACCTGCACCTCGATGCGAACTCCTCGATGGTTGCTGATGTGGAAGCCCCAGTTGCTGATATTGGGCACGTGGACTTGCAGGTCTATTTTGTCGGCGTCCTGGCGTTCGGTGACGCGCACGCCGCTGCCGCCCATGCTGTAGCCATCTGCGATCACACGGGCTGAGACCGTGCGACTGGCTCCACGGGTGATCTCAACCGATGCGTCGTTAGTATCCACACGCAAGGTGGGCTTGTCGCCGACCTGATAAGTTTTGCTCCATTCCTCGGCAAAGGCGGAAGCACCGAGGACCGAGAGGCACAACAGAACAATTAGGAAGGTTTTACGCACGCGAACTCCTCCTCGTTGCTTGTTACGAGGAGGAGACTGCGTTTGTTCCGTAGTAGTTGGTTGCGAATCAGGAGATACGGAAGGGCAGTTGGCGGTGCCCGGGGCATGCGCTACTTTAGCGGAGTGGAACTTCGCGCACACCCCTTACGAGCATCGCTCCCTGCTTGCTGAAATAGACGGTCCTATAGGAAAAAAGTTAGCTCACCGGCTGTATTGGTTCTGCTTTTTCTCCGCGTGGCGCTCCATGCCGAGTTGGATCAGCCGGTCCATTAGTTCGGGATAATCGATACCGGTCGCGGCCCACATCTTGGGATACATGCTGATGGAGGTGAAGCCGGGTATGGTATTGACTTCGTTGACGTAGAGCTTGCCTTGGCGCGGATCCATCAGAAAGTCCACGCGTGCCATGCCGGCGCAGTCCACCGCCTTGAAGGCCGCGATCGCCAGTTGCTGCACTTCCTTTTGTTTGGCTTTCGGAATCTTGGCGGGAATAATCGACTCCGATCCTTCGACCAGATATTTGGCGTCGTAGTCGTAGAACTCTTTCACGGGCACGATCTCGCCGGGCAGCGAAGCGATGGGGTCGTCGTTGCCCAGCACCGAACATTCGATCTCGCGGGCCTTCCCCTTCTCGCCGCCGACTCCTTGCTCGATTACAAGTTTGCGATCGTAGCGCGACGCCTCGTCCATGGCCGCGGGCAGTTCGCCGCCGTTGTGCACTTTGCCGATCCCGACCGACGAGCCCAGGTTCGCGGGCTTCACAAACACGGGATATTTGAGCGTCGATTCGATTTGCTTGCGCACTTGGTTGGGCTGTTTCCGCCACTCCGCACGCAGAACGGTGACATGCTTGACGATGGGCAGGCCGGCGTCGCGGAAGAGGCGTTTCATTACGTCCTTGTCCATCCCGGCAGCAGAGCCCAGTACGCCCGCGCCGACATAGGCAATGTCTGCCAACTCCAGCAAGCCCTGAATGGTGCCGTCTTCGCCGAAGGTGCCGTGCAAAACAGGAAAGATAATGTCCACATCAATGGAATTGGGCGCCGCGTGCAGTTCGGGAGAGCTCGTCTCAAATGGCATCAGAGCGGAATGGTTTTGACCCGGCATCGGCGGCACCACCACAGCTTCGCCTTTGGCCAGGACCGCCGCGGAGGAAGTGACCGCGGGATCGCCGGCGCGCAGATGGCGTGGCTCGGCTGCCTCTGGTGAGTTGCCACGCAATAGGCGTTCGGCGTGGGCTGCAGTCACCCATCGTCCTTCCTTGGTGATGCCGATGGGCACGACGTTGTATTTCTTCTTGTCGATTGCGTTCAGGACCGAGGCGGCCGATAGCAGCGAGACTTCGTGCTCGCCACTGCGCCCGCCAAACAGCACACCCACCCGGAGTTTCGTCATGCTTCGATCTTAACGCCAGGAAGCCATGCGAATAGTAATCAGCGATAGACCTCGTCACGATATCGAACGTTAGCCCGAAGCAGCCATCGATGCCTGCTGCCCACCGGCACCCGCTTCCGCAACTACGGACACGACCGTGTACGTGGGAGCTAACACTCCAGCGTTGTGTTTCAGGTTACAAGGGGTATAGGAGGAATCATGTTGCAGGCGTATGTTGGCGCTGTTGCTGATGCAAGCATTGCCAGCAACGCTTCGCGGGTTCGGAAACGCCCATTTCAGGTTCCACGACTCGTGTTTCTGATCGAGCGAGTGCTTGGCATCGAGGTTGGCGTACTGCAGATACACCGCGGGGTCGAAATCTACGCCCAGCGCTTTCGCCTTGCCCATCATCCAGCTCAAGGTAATGTCTGACAGTCCGGTTTCGGGATATCCACCGCCGACATCGCAATGGACGCCGGTGAAGTAAACCTGCTCTATCTCCTGCCCCGCTGCGGGTGGCCCGGACCACAGCGTGGCGGGAAATTCGCGCCGACGCTCATCAATCGATATGGCATGATAAGCGTGTTTGACGTCCGGGTGCAGCGCGGTGTCGAGGAATCCGTAGCGCAACGGATCTATTCCGCCGAAGATAGCGGGAATGCCCAGGGCGCCGACTGTGTCCCACACGCCCACCATCGTGATCTCGGCATCGTCCATCACATATCTTTGCTTCAATGCTGCCAACTTTTGTGGCCGTATGCTCAAGTCATGTTCGCGATAGGCTTCGAAAGCCTGCGCGGTCTGGTTATCATCCACATTCTGCGTGGGCAGACCACAAGCCGCAATCATTCCGGCAAGGCTGCGCGCGGTGTAGGCTCCACGGCTGAAGCCGAACAGAAACAGTTGGTCGGCCGGCGAGTAAAGATGAGCGATTCGTGTGTAGCCATCTTTGATTTTTTTATCGAGGCCCTCGCCAAAGGCGCCACCCAATAGCCTTAGCAGGGTAATGCCGTCAGTTCCCACGCCGTCGTCGTAGATGGGACACTGCTCAGCGGTGAAGTTCAGCGCCTTGAAGAGCTTGTAAACATTGGTTTGGCTGGCGGGATCGTTCCAGGTGCCATCAGCACAGAAGATGATTCGTTTTGCCATGGGTTTCTCCTGAGGCATTCAAAGCCGCACGCAGCGGCGATCCCCGAACCGTCTGAGATGGAGTGCAGGTTTTTGGGAGGGCGCCGAGTGCAAATTTGGTGGAACTATAGCACGGTTTTACAGCGGCGAATGCGCCCACCTCACAAGATCTTTTTGCCGAAGGCCGACAGCGCCAATTCCACGGCCAGCTCCGCGGTCTGATTGCGTTCATCGAGGACCGGGTTCACTTCCACCATTTCGAAGCTCAGCATGCGCCCGTGGTCAGCGATAATCTCCATCGCCAGATGTCCCTCGCGATAGGTCGCGCCACCCCAGACGGGAGTGCCGACCCCGGGCGCATCTTCGGGATCGATCCAGTCCAGGTCGAGCGAGACGTGATATCCCACGGTGCCGCGTCCTGCGATGCGGAGGGCCTCCTCCATCACTGAGCGCATGCCGCGTTCGTCAATGTCGCGCATGGTAAAAACGTGAACACCCGACTTCCTGATGTTTTCGCGCTCGTGATTGTCGACGTTGCGAATGCCCACCAGCACGCAATTTTGCGCCTGCACCTTGGGACTGAAGCCGTACAGGTCGGTAAGGGGAGATTCGAATATTCCCATGATGGCGCCCAACGGCATGCCATGTACGTTGCCACTGGGTGAGCTGCTGGGCGTGTTGATGTCGGTGTGCGCATCAATCCACAACAGGCCGATACGCTGGTTCTTGCGGCGATAAAACTCGGCCACGCCCGACACCGTCCCCGCGGCAATGGAATGGTCGCCACCCAGCACGATGGGGATTTTTCCAGCTTCCAATGTCTTCACTACCAGCTCCGCTTCCTTCGAGCAGGTTTGGGTGATTTCCTTCAGGTACTTGGCGTTAGGATCGCCTTCCGATTTGGTCTCCGCCAAAGCGACAGGTATGTTACCTCCATCCTCCACGTCGTAGCCGAGGGCCTCAAGCTTGGCTTCGAGTCCGGCGACGCGCATTGCCGAAGGTCCCATGTCAACACCGCGGCGCGACTGGCCTAGGTCGAGCGGTACGCCAATGATCCGGATGTGCTTGGTTTCGACGTTTTGTAATGGCTTGGTAATCGGACTGGTTGCCATAGAGATTTCCTAACTGGAGTCGATTGGGCTACGGGTACAACCGATGCAGCGTACGCGGGAAGGGAATGGTCTCGCGCACATGTTCCAATCCGCATATCCAGGCGACAGCGCGCTCGATGCCCATGCCGAATCCGGCGTGCGGAACGCCGCCGAACTTGCGCAGGTCGAGATACCATTTGAAGGCATCTTCCGGCAGTTCATGCTCGTGAATGCGCTTGAGCAGCAAATCGTAGGACCCAATGCGCTGTGACCCGCCGATGATTTCCCCGTAACCCTCCGGCGCCAGCACATCGACGCAGAGGGCAAACTCCGGTCGTTGCGGGTCGGGCTCCATGTAGAACGCTTTAATGGCTGCCGGATAGCGATGCACCATGACCGGCCGATCAAACTGTGACGAGATGTAAGTTTCGTCCGGCGATCCGAAATCGCCGCCCCACTCGAACTTGTTTTCGACCAGGCCTTTGGCGTGTCCGTCCTGAAGCATCTGCACGGCCTCGTCGTAGGAGATGCGCGGGAAAGGCGTAGCAATCTTCTCCAGCTTGCCGAGGTCGCGGCCAATGGTCTCCAACTCCGGCCGGCGCTTTTCCAGACACCGCTTGACGATGAAGGATATGAATTCTTCCGCCAGGGTCATCAGGTCGTCAAGCGTAGCGAAGGCGACTTCCGGCTCGACCATCCAGAACTCAGTGAGGTGGCGGCGGGTCTTCGATTTCTCGGCGCGAAAAGTTGGTCCAAAGCTGTAGACCTTGCCGAGAGCCATCGCCGTGGCCTCGATATAAAGCTGTCCTGACTGCGTCAGGTAAGCCTGCTCGTCAAAGTAATCAACCGGGAACAGAGTTGTCGTCCCTTCGCAGGCCGCGGGCGTGAGGATTGGTGGATCGGTGAGAGTGAATCCGCGGTCGTCAAAATAGTCGCGCGCAGCCTTGATAATCTCGGCACGAACTCGCAAGATCGCCGCCTGCCGGGGAGAGCGCAGCCAAAGATGGCGGTGCTCCATGAGGAAATCGACACCGTGCTCCTTCGGCGAAATGGGATAAGGGTCGTCCGGGTTGACGCGCTGTACGACCTGCGCGTCCGTCACATCCATCTCGTAGCCGCCGGGCGCTCGTTTGTCGGCGCGCACCTTGCCGGTAACGACCACACTGGACTCCTGGGTCAGGCCTTTGATCGAATCGAAGAGTTCGGGCGAGACAGCATTCTTTGCTACTACGCCCTGGATCACGCCGCTGCCATCGCGAAAGATGGGAAAGAGTAGTTTGCCACTCTCTCGCAGATTGTAGAGCCAGCCACGAATGGTGACGGTCTGGCCTTCATGCCGGCCGACCTCGCGGATAGTAGTGACGGGTGTTGCCAGTTTTTCCGAAAGTTCCATGAGTTCCCAGTCTCGAAAATACATGCCCCGAGGGCAGCCTGCAAAAAAACAGATCTCCTGTATCTTACTTGGACTGTCTGCCAGGCGGCGAATTCGTTCACGGATAAGGCTTTTCGCAGCAACACGTCGGCGCGGCGGCAAAGCCGGTTCACTGCTCACATTGCGAGGTGACGCCGCTCACTGCATCCCTGTTTATAGGGTCCATACTGGAATTGTTTAGGGCTGCCCACAGCCGGCATGGGAACAGAGCCCTGCCGCTTGCGAAGGCCGGTGGTGATCACTCCCGCGGCTGGCAGCAAGTCCGCATCGGAGGTATCTGCAATGCCGACCGTCATCGAACCGAAAACCAACGAGGATGCAAAAGAGCAACCTGTCTCCAACGTACCCGAGCTATTTGCTGCGGAAGTAGCAATGGAGGGTAAGGACTCTGGCTTCATGCCGATATTGCTGATTGCCGGATTGATCCTGGCCGTTGGGGGAACAATTTTCTATTTTGTAAAAGGCGCTCGCGACGTTCTCACCGTACCCGTTGCGAGCAGCACAATGACCAAAATATTGGATGAGCAGGGCCCTGCGACCATCCGTTTCAGCACTGGAACCGTGGTCTCGACGGTCAACGAAAAGCCGGCAGACCCGCATTACAGGCTGCTGGCGAAGAGCGGGGTCATTGCCACCAAACCAAAGGCAAAAGGTTCCAGTTCGTTGATCGTTGACCTGACGCCCACGGGTGAAAACGTGCTGAGCAGCATCAAAGGCGTGCAGAAAACCAGCAATCCGGATGGGACGATCACGTATGTGGTTCCGTTGGCCGAACGCAAACTGGTCGACGTGGCCAAGGTCACCATGATCAAACCACATCTGGCCCAGGTGGAATATAGCTGGAAGTGGGAGCCAAATCGTCTAGGGGCGGACTTTGATGCTTCTGGCAGCCTGGTAAAGAGCTTCTCGGGTTGGGACCGAGCCACTCTTATCAAGACCTACGGCGCGGATTTTTACGGCGCGCCACCGACCAAGGCCAGTATTGTCTTAGTGGAAAAAGACAACGGTACTTGGAAGCCCTACGTCGAGTAGGTTGCGACCGAGTTTTTTTACAGGGAGGGAGCTATCCCTCCCTTTCTTTATTCTTGACCACGGCGAAGTGCAATCACTCATTAATGCACAAAGTGCAGCCATAGCAGTCCGATCGCCAGCGTGATCACACCGCGGGTAATTCCGGCTCCGCTGAGAATCAAGAGCGTGCTTTCAGTTGACAATTTGTTCCCGGCCGCTCACCCTCATGGGCTGCGGTGATTCAAACTTCACAGCGCAGAAGGAGGACGCTTTATGACTCGCATTTCGGTCCTCGTCTCCATGGACTTTTTCCTTTTTTCTTTGATGCTGGTCGCGCAGTCGCAAGCCACGCACCCGAAGAGCGCTCCTTCCACGGTTATCGTTACCGATCAGGACAATGGAAAGGATATTGAGCTTCCCGCAGGCGCCACCCTGGTGGTGCGGTTGAAGAGCAACCCGTCAACCGGTTACAGCTGGGCGATAAAGGGTGATCCTGCACCCCTGAGACTGGTGAAAAGTTCTACCACGAAGAATGGCCAAGCGAGTCATGTCGCAGGCGCCCCGGTCATCCAGGAGTTCCGGCTGGCCGCAGTTTCCGCGGGGATGGCACCCCTTACCCTCGAATATCGGAGGCCATGGGAACACGGCGTGGCCCCGGTGAAGACGTTCAATGTCAGGATAAATGCGCGCTGAAGCCGCAGCAGGCTCGGCGTCGGGTTTTCTCCGATGTTCACACGTCACAAACTGCTGTGACTTTGGTCGTTGCCGAACTCGGGGAAAGAGTTAGAATAGGGTTGGAATTGAAAATGATTTTCAACTTCATATTCGGCCGACGCAAGAAAAAGACCCGGCGCCAAGCCAGCGCCCTCGCCGACCTCCACGTTGGAGAAAAGGCCATTCTCGCCGAATTAGAACTCTCCCCTCCGGTAGTGGAGCATCTCATGAACCTGGGTTTCGTGCCCGGCCTGGAAGTGACAGTCGCGCGCAGCAGCCCAGGTGGAGATCCCCGAGTGTACCGGGTGGAAGGCACCGAAGTTGCCATGCGCCGCGACCTTTCGCGCCACATCCATGTGGAATTGGCCGGTGCACCCGCGTTTGGAGACTAACGCATGGGAGCCTCGACCATGACCTGCCATGCGGTCGCGCCGCCCAAGGACGAATCCCTCGGCACGTCGTATCGCACGGTGGCTGTCGTCGGCCCTCCCAATTCCGGCAAAACTACTCTCTTCAACCGCCTCACCCGTCTGCGCCAAAAAGTCGGCAATTTCCCCGGCGTCACCGTTGAACACCACACGGGATACGTGCGCGACTCGGAAGGCCATGAGGTCGCGCTGATCGATCTACCCGGCGTCTACAGTCTGACTCCCAAGTCCGAAGACGAAAAGGTAGCCATCGATGTCCTGACGGGAGAGATGCCAGGCACGCCGCGTCCGGACGCGATCATCGTAGTTTTGAATTCCACCAACCTGCACAGCCATTTGGTATTGGCGGGGCGGGTTATCGCGCTGGGCTTGCCGACGCTGGTGCTGCTGAACATGGCCGATGAGCTGCGCAAACAGGGCGGTCACGTGGACGTGCTGTCTCTTGCGCGCCAGTTGGGCACGCCAGTGGCGCTGGTCAGCGCTACCACAGGCGAAGGAATTGTCGCGGCACATAATTTTCTGTCCTCGGCGACCGCCCGCCCCGAGCCCTTGGAATTGCCGGTGCTCGGGAGCACTCGGGGTTATCGCGAGTGGGCCGTGAAGGTCGGCACGAATGCCAACTACCACCGTCCGGCAACTCCGGTTTGGACGCAGCGGCTTGACTCCATATTCCTTCACCGCACTTGGGGCGCGATTATCTTTGGGGTGGTGGTGATCGGTGTCTTTCAGACAATCTTCGCGATTGGGCAGCCGCTCTCCAACCTGTTACAGCATTTTCTGGATGTCAGCGGCTTGCAAATTGGAAATCATCTGCCGCACGGGATGGTAAGCTCGCTGATCGTGAACGGCGTCTGGAAGGGAACCGGTTCGGTCCTGGTCTTCCTGCCGCAGATTCTGCTGTTGTTTTTGGTCATCGGAATTCTTGAAGATTCGGGATATCTTTCGCGTGCCGCGGTCATCGCCGACCGCACCATGTCGCGGGTTGGCCTGAATGGCAAGAGCTTCATACCGCTGCTCTCCGCTTATGCCTGCGCGGTGCCGGCCATCATGGCGACTCGCACCATCGAGAACAAGCGTGATCGCATTGCGACCATTCTGATCGCGCCCTTCATGACCTGCTCGGCGCGTCTGCCGGTTTACACCATGGTGATCGCGGCGTTCCTACCGAATCGCCCGGTGCTCGGGGTCTTTCTGGGAACGCGAGCGCTGGCGATGTTGGGCCTCTATGTTCTTGGCTTCCTGATGGCTGTCTTCACGGCGCGGTTGCTGAAGTCGTCGATTCTAAAGTGCAAGGACTCGCCCTTCATACTGGAGATGCCACCCTATCGCTGGCCCACCCTTACGTCGCTAGGATTGCGGCTGGTGGATCGCGGCAAGGCATTCCTCTATCGCGCGGGTACCGTGATCATGCTGGTTTCACTGCTGCTGTGGGTGGCAACGAATTTCCCCATGCATCATGGGCAACCGCCCGCCGTGCAAGACAGCGTCGTAGCATGGGTGGGTCACGCCATCGAACCGGCCATTCGTCCGCTGGGTTTCGATTGGAAAATCGGAGTTGGGCTGCTGACCTCCATTGCCGCTCGCGAGGTGATCATCGCCACGCTTGGCACGCTGAATGGAATCGATCCCGAGTCGCACGCTACCGACCTGCAGGCGGCCCTGAAACATGAACTGACACCTGCGGGTGCCGTGGCCCTACTCGTATTCTTCGCGTTCGCGATGCAATGTATGTCAACCATTGCGGTTGTGCGTCGCGAAACCAACGGATGGAAGTGGCCGATCCTGCAGTTTGGCTACATGACCGTGGTGGCCTACATAGCCTCCTTTGCGGCGTACAACATCGTCCTGCATTTCACTCATTGAGTTAAGCCTTCAGGCTTTCTTGGGCGAACCCGCCAGTTCCTTCACCAGTCCCGGCAACACCTCTCCTGCCTTGCCCAGCACCACCTCATCGAAGAACTTGCTGTTGGCGGGCTCTTCCGGCCCGATGTAGATGGCGCGGGCTCTGTTGATCCGCGCCATGCGAACGAAGCTGGCTGCCGGCTCGACCACGCCCGAGGTCCCCACGGTTAACAGCACGGTACACACTCTGAGCTGCTCGAAGATGCGATCCATGGCAAAGGGCACTTCGCCGAACCAGCAGATGTGCGGTCGCAGCATCGAGCCGCATTTCGGGCAGGTGGGAATTTCCGCCCGCGAGAGATACAGGCGCTCGTCGTCAAAAGGCGCGCTGTGGCAGGTTTCGCGCGAGCAACGGGTCTGCATCAGGCGCCCATGCATGTGGATCAGGCGCTGGGTGCCGGCCTGTTCGTGCAGGGAATCGACGTTCTGCGTGCAAAGAAAGAAGCGCTCGTCCAGCGCGCGCTCCAGTTCCGCGAGGGCCCGGTGACCGGGATTGGGAGTCACCGTTGCCGCCCGCTTGCGCCGCTCCGAATAAAACTGCCAGACAAGTTCGGGATTGGCGTGGAAAGCTTGCGGGGTGGCTACCTCTTCGACACGATGTCCGCGCCAGAGTCCGTCGGCGCCACGAAACGTAGGAAGGCCGCTTTCGGCGCTGACGCCTGCGCCCGTCAGCACGAACACACGGTCTTGCGATTTCAGCGGTTGGGTCATTCTGCTTCTTCAGCGCCGGTTGCTGGCAGCCCTCGTGGTACTTGACTAACCCCCCGCAGCATAGGCTGGACGATGCTGCGATGCCCCACCGGGTTCCATAATCCTACCGCGTTTCTATATACTGGATGGTTCAGTTTCGGTCTTTCAGCTAAGAGAACAGCGGTCGCATCCAGTCCGCCCGTTCCAGAATCTATAGCTTATACATCCGATAAGCAAAAGCCGAGCAACGCGTAGCCCGGCCGGGGAGCTTGTTATCTGTGTCGACTCTAACGATATCGAACCAGACCACCAGCGTTGACAGAGACAAGCAGGAGCGCGTCATGGACGCCTTCCGCCGCTGGGGCTACTTGCAGGCAAATCTCGATCCCCTGGGACACTTTGCCCCTCTCTCTCATCCTGAGTTGGACATCTCCGGCGAGGGCGTCGAACTGGCGCGAGGTATTTACTGCGGCAGCATCGGTGTCGAGTTCATGCACATTCCTGACCCGGAGCGGCGCCAGTGGATCCAGGAACGGATGGAAGCGCAGCAGTCGGAGCCGGTTGACCGCTCAAGAATTCTCGATCAACTGGTGCGCGCCGACATCTTCGAGCAGACGATTCACTCACGCTATATCGGAACCAAGCGCTACTCGCTAGAGGGAAACACGGCGCTCATCCCGCTTCTGGATGAGATTCTGAATACAGCGTCGGTGCAAGGCGCCGAACAAGCGGTACTGGGATTGAGTCATCGTGGGCGCCTCAACGTCATCATTAACATCGTGAGCCGTCCGGCGGCGGAGATTTTTGCCGGCTTTGAGGATGTCGATCCGCGAAGCGTGCTCGGCGGTGGCGATGTGAAATATCACATTGGCGCAACCGGGATTTTTACCGGCGCCAGTGGCGGTCAGGTGCGCATTCATCTGGTCTCGAATCCGAGCCATCTCGAAGCCGTCGATCCCGTGGCTGTGGGGCGTGCGCGGGCCAAACAGACGCGGCTGGGACGCGATGGTAAAGCTAAAATCCTGCCGATTCTAATGCACGGAGACGCCGCTTTCGCGGGGCAGGGAATCATCGCGGAAACCCTGAATCTTGCCAACTTACGCGGCTACACGGTTGGCGGCACAGTCCATGTCATCGTCAACAATCTCATCGGATTCACCACCAACCCGAGCGACGCCTATTCCAGTCGCTTTTCCTCCGACCTTGCCAAGCGGCTGCCGATCCCGATCTTCCATGTGAATGGGGAGGACCCCGATGCGGTGGTGCGTGCCGGTCGCATGGCGCTCGAGTACCGCTATGACTTTGGGACGGACGTGGTGGTTGATCTGATCGGCTTTCGTCGCCACGGCCACTCCGAAGTGGACGATCCGACCATCACTCAGCCGATCCTGTATCGCAAGATCAAAGATCATCCCTTGCTGTACCAGATCTACGCCAAAAAAGTCGGTCTGGATGCTGGACCGCATGTCGAGAAATTTCAGGCCGAGCTCGATGTTGCCGAGAAGGCCGGCAAGAGCATGGTCAAGAAACCGACGATGCACCAATTGCCCAGCTATTGGTCGCCATTTCACGGCGGTCCGTACAATCCCGCCGATGAGGTTGACACTGGACTGACAGCCGATCGCTTGCACCAGATCACCGACGGACTGGTGAAATATCCCGAGGACTTCCACATCCATCCCAAGGTGCAGAAACTGCTGGAGCAGCGCCGCGAGATGGGTTATGGCAAGCGTCCCTTGGATTTTGGCATGGCTGAGGCATTGGCGTTCGGATCGCTGGCTCTGGATAACATTCCGATCCGGCTCAGCGGTCAGGACAGCCGTCGCGGCACCTTCAACCAGCGTCATTCTGTGTTGATCGACATCGTTGATGAGAAGGAATACGTGCCTTTGTGTCATCTGGCCCCGCAACAGGCCCGGGTTGAGATCTACAACTCGGAACTATCCGAGGCCGCAGTCATGGGCTTCGAATATGGATATGCGCGCGATTATCCGGAAACCCTGGTCGCATGGGAAGCTCAGTTCGGGGACTTTGCCAATGGGGCGCAGATCATCATCGACCAATTCGTCGTCTCGGGTGAAGACAAGTGGGGCCTGTTGAGTGGACTAGTGTTGCTGCTGCCCCACGGTCACGAAGGCCAGGGACCGGAGCACTCCAGCGCGCGCATCGAGCGCTATCTGCAGTTGTGCGCGCGCGACAATATGCAGGTCTGCCAGCCCTCGACGGCCGCACAATACTTTCATCTGCTGCGGCGTCAGGTCATGCGCAAATGGCGCAAGCCAATGATCTGTTTCACGCCGAAGAGCATGTTGCGCCATCCCGAGGCGATGTCTCCGCTCAGCGAATTGGAACGTCCCCGTTTCCTCAACGTCATCCCCGACGAGACCGCCCTGGAGGCCAGGCGTGTGTTGCTCTGCACCGGAAAGATCGGTCACGAATTGAGGATGGAGCGCAGAAAGTTGAAGATGCAAGGACCAGCGATCATTTCGCTGGAACAGATGTACCCCTTCCCGGAAGCCGAGCTTCGCGAGGTGCTGAACCGTTATCAAAACGGGGTTGAGTTTATCTGGGTACAGGAGGAGCCGGCGAACATGGGCGCGCTTACCTTCGTGACGCCTCGCCTGAAGCGACTGATTGGTTCCAAGCTCCGAAGCATCAAGCGTGCCGCGAATGCGACTCCTGCGACGGGCTCAGCGAAGGCCCACGAGCTGGAACAAAAGACCCTGCTCACGCTGGCTTTAGGCAAGGGAGAGTAAGTTCGGCCTGGCGACCGATCCAGACGTGCCAAGAGCCCGACGGCCAGCGACACCCCCATCTACTAGCGGTTTCGCACCCTGCAAAAACGCCGAGGGTTTGGCGGGCAATATTTACCCTTTAGTTATATCAAGAATTATTTTGATAACTAATGAATGAATACAAAACCATCGAATTGAGCCATTTCTCTGCAACTTAGGTCGTAGGAGAGGGCAATTTCACCACCACCAATTCTACTGAATCCAGAATACAGAGCCCGATTTTTCTACCAAATCAAATAGCCGTACTAGTTAGAGCGACTTAACTTGTTTGTAATCAGCGTGTATGCAGTGGCTACTCCCGTGCATAAAGCACGGTAGGGAGAATTTCTAATTCACCCTTTTCCAGGCAATTTGCTGCGGAGAGTTCAGAGCACGATCAGGCGACTGTAGGACAGCAGTTCTTAAGCGTAGATCGAGATTCTGTACGGACATTGTGCATAACCACCTAAGGAGGGGAGCGGAATGCGAAATCTAGTAAAGAACCTTCTGTTACTCGGATTGATATCGCTTTTGCCAGTTCTGGTATTTGGGCAGGCAATTAGCGGCGATATCGTCGGGACAGTGAGGGATTCCAGCGGCGCAGTTGTTGCAGATGCAGCAGTTGACGCGACGCATATAGCAACCAACATTAAGTCGTCAACCAAGACCAATTCCACCGGCGAATTTCACTTCTTCAATTTACCTTCTGGCCGTTACTCGATACAGGTGACATCGGCCGGTCTCAAGGGCGGCAGTGAGATCGAGGTGAAGTTGAACCAGAACGTTAACCGCCAATATTACGGCGAGCGTTTCCGGTTCGGCCACGACGGTCGAGGTGAGTGGCGCGGTTGCCACCATCGATACCACGACACCGCAGATCCAGACCACCTTCGAATCCAAAGAAGCGCAGGATGTTCCTTGGGCTTCGACCGGTTCCGGCGTGCTGAATCTGTCGCTCCTGGACTCTGGCGTTGCCTCCGGCGGCGGAATCGGCGCTGGTTCGGGCCCGTCCGTTTCAGGTATGCGGCCGCGCAACAACAACTTCACGATTGAAGGCGTCGATAACAACGACAAATCGGTGACCGGTCCTCTTGTGCAAGTGCCCAACGACGCGGTTGATCAGTTCACGGTCCTGCAGAACCAGTTTGCCCCCGAGTTTGGTCACTCCTCCGGCGGACAGTTCAACCAGACCATCAAGAGCGGCACCAACCAATTCCACGGCCGGCTCTATGAGTATTTCCAGAACCGCAACCTCAACGCGCAAGACGTGAAGAACGTGCTCGCGCAAGAGGCCAATGGCGAGAAGCCGTCCAACCCCCGTTTCGACGATAACCGCTTTGGCGGCCAAGTCGGCGGACCGATCATCAAGAACCGGCTTTTCTTCTTCGACAATGCCGAGTACAACCCGCTAGGCCAAGCTGGATCTACTGGCACAGTGCTTGCCCCGACGGCCGCAGGCTATGCGACGTTGTCCAGCCTGTATCCCGGATCGAACAACCTGGCGGTAATGCAGAAGTATGTGCCGGCGGCGGGTTCTGCTATCAGTACCATCTGCGGAAACGGCAACCTCAACCCGGACGGCAGCTGCGCCGTGCCGGTTCAAGTTGGCAGTCTGGGATTCACCGGCCCGTCCTATCTCAACACCTTTACCAACACCGCGTCGGTTGACTTCAATATTTCCGCGAAGGACCAACTGCGCTTCCGGTATGTGTACGAGAAGCAAAACGGTATCGATACGGCAGCCCAGATCCCGACGTTCTGGCAGACCCTGCCCTTCCGTTTCCACACGGTAGCACTGAGTGAGTACCATACCTTCACTCCTTCCTTGACCAATGAGTTCCGGTTTGGCTTTAACCGGTTCTACAACGTAACTCCAGCGGGAAATTTTAGCGGCTTCGGCAGCTTCGACTTCCCGAACCTGACCATGGATGATCTGGCCGGTATCCAGATCGGGCCAGACCCCAATGCCCCGCAAGAGACGATTCAGAATACCTACCAGGGCATTGACAACATCAGCTGGGTGAAGGGCAAGCATAGCTTCAAGTTTGGCGGTGAGTATCGCCAATACATCACCCCGCAGTCGTTCACACAGCGCGTTCGCGGCGACTATGAATACTCCCAAACCTACCTGTTCGCTGCGGACCAGGCGCCGGATACCTTCGGTGAGCGTTCCGCGGGCAACATCATCTACCACGGTAATCAGCAGGCGTTTTACCTCTATGGCAACGACGAGTGGCGCGTAACGCCCAATTTGACGTTGAGCTTGGGGTTGCGCTACGAGTTGACGACCGTGCCCCTGGCGCAGTCTCAATTCCAGCCACTCAATTCCATTTCCGACGTGCCGGGACTGATTAACTTCGGCGCTCCGCAGAAACAGGGAACCAACTTCGCTCCGCGCGTAGGCTTTGCCTATTCGCCGGGAAGCTCGGGTGATACTTCCATCCGCGGCGGCTTCTCGATGGCCTACGATGTGCTCTACGACAATCTGGGCATCCTCTCGCTGCCTCCGCAGTTGCAGCAGACTTGCGACATCGGCAACCCCGCCTGTCCTTATAGCCAGAATGCATTCCTGGCCAATGGCGGCATGCCCGCGATTCTGCTACCCATCACCGACCCGGCCTCGGCGCGGGCGCAAACCTCCGCTTTCGTTCCCAACCAGAAGCTCCCTTATACGGAGACCTGGTCGTTGGGAATTCAGCACACTTTTGCCAAGAAGTACGTGGCTGAGGTGCGTTACGTAGGAACCAGGGGCATTCACCTGCCAGTGCAGTCCCGTATCAACATTGCATCTGGCATCAGCCCCACCAATAGCCTGCCAACCTATTTGGCGGCCCCAACCCAGGCGCAGCTCGATGCGCTGCCGGTCACGCTGGATGGACCCGGCGGACTGTTTGATCAGTCTGCTTTTTATGGCAACGGTACGGGCGGCTTTGTGCCTTCGTACTTCAATGCTGGTTTCTTCAGCAACGTTGTAGCGTTTGAACCCTACGGAGCCTCGAGGTACAACGGCCTGCAAACGCAGGTCAGCCGCAGCTTCACCAACGGCCTCCAGTTCCAGGCTGCCTGGACTTGGAGCCATAACTTCGATAACTCCACAGCCGATGTGTTCTCCACCTACCTGACGCCGCGCCGGCCACAGGACTTCCAGTGCTTCTCTTGCGACTGGAGTACCTCAGCGTTGGATCGTCGTCATCGTGTGACCCTGGAGGCCATCTACGACCTGCCGTTCTTCAAGAAAGACAACTGGTTCATGAAGAACGTGGTGGGCAACTGGGAATTCGTCCCGGTGTACACCTTCGAATCGCCTGAATATGCCACCGTACAGAGCGCAGTCGATGCCAACCTGAACGGCGACTCGGCGGGCGATCGGACCATCTACAATCCATTCGGCAAAACCAACACCGGAACCGGTGTGACCCCACTGCTGAACTCGTCTGGTTATACGGTTGCCTATCTGGCCAACAATCCGAATGCGCAGTACATCCAGGCGCAATACGGTGCCCTGGCCAACTCCCCGCGTAACACGCTGGCCATGCCCGTCATCAACAACTGGGACATGTCTATAGTGAAGCGCTTCAACATCACCGAGCGTCAGTCGGTGGAGTTCCAGGCGCAATTCCTCAACCTGATGAATCACGCGCAGTTCATTCCTGGCAAACTGAACGACATCGTTTCGTTCGGTCAGGCTGGTTCGACGATCCGTACCATCCTGGAGCCTCAGAAAACAGCCTTCGATCAGCCCAACCTGGTGTTCTCTTCCAACCCCCGCGCTATGACGCTGGTGTTGAAGTACATCTTCTAGTTGCGGTTGTTGAAGTTGTAAGACTCGGGGAGCCTTCGGGCTCCCCATTTTTTGTTCCCACCCGAGCACGCGGAACGCATCCAAATTAAGTAATGAAAGAAAAGCAGTCAGTTCTACGCGGCGAGAGGTCGTTCGTCACGTTCCTGTTCGTATTGCTGTCGTTCTGCCTGACTAGTTGCGGCAGTGGCACCATGGGTGGCAACCCTGGCGCCGCCAACTGGGATTACACGGCGCTCGGCGACTCGCTGGCATCGGGCGTCCTGGCGCAGGAAGGCTACGTGCCGCGTTATGCCAGCTACATGAACCAGGACACAGGCTCCAATATCAACACAATCAACCTTGGCGTACCGGGTTGGCACAGCGGCGATCTGCTGAACGCGATTCAAACCGACCCGGTTCTGCGTAACCACATCGCCAATTCGCAAATCGTCACCTGGGACATTGGCGGCGACGACGTGGCCAACGCGCATGACCATTACACGCAGGGAACCTGCGGAGGCGTCGATAATCTGGACTGCGTTCGCACTGCAGTCACCACTTTTGAGCAGAACTGGAGCGCCATCATCACCGAGTTGCTGGCCCTGCGCGCCACCAGCAACACCATCATCCGCACCATGGACATCTACAATCCCTATGTCGCTTCCGACATGCAGAAGGGGATCTTCACCACGCTTGAGCCCTACCTGGACGAGGTGAACAACTACATCCACACCACGGCCGCCGCAAACGGCATTCCAGTCGCCAACGTGCACCAGGCTTTTAACGGCGCGGACGGCACTCAGGATCCTGTCGCCCAGGGACTGATTGCGGTGGATGGATTGCATCCTAATGATGCCGGCCACAAGGTGATTGCAGACCAACTTCGTGCGCTGGGATACGCACCTTTGCATTAAATTGGAGAAGCCGCACACCGTGGCCTTCTACGTGCCTGGCCTGTGCTGGTGCTGTCTACCTTTTAGAATCGCCCCGCTTTGGCATACGACGCGCTGCTGGTCTCAAGCGTTTTGTCGTCGCCCCATCCAAACGCGCTGCTAAGGCGTCGAAGGCAGCCGTAGGACCGTTCCAGCGTAATTCGTTCACATCGTTAAAGAGCGGGATGTCAGTCCGAAGCGTCGCGAGCGTGCGAAACAGCATTGCGCGATCGCGCTCCCGGCAAAGAGTATCAGCGAGCGCACTCGCATTGGCGGCGTTCACGCGCCACTCGCGACAGTCCGCTGGGATAGCTTCGAGATGTCCAAACTTCGCGAGGACGGCGGCGGATGACTTTGCGCCCCAGCCAGGCAGGCCCGGATAGCCGTCGGCGGAATCACCCACGAGCGCTAGATAGTCAGGAATCGAAGCTGGCGAAACCCCGAACTTCTTGACTACACCAGGTTCATCTACGGTGACCCTCGTACGACGATTCAGCTGGACAATCCGCGCGCCCTGCACACATTGCGCCAGGTCCTTGTCTGGAGTACAGATGATCACGCGTTCAACCCGTCTATCCCGCGCCGCCGCGAGGGCGGCAGCGGCGAGGGCGTCATCCGCCTCGAACTCCACCATTGGCCAAACCACAACCCCTGCCGCCGACAGCACTTCTTCGAGCAGCGGAAATTGCGCGAGCAGTTCGGGTTCGACGCCTTCGCTGGTCTTGTAATCAGGCCACAGCTGATTGCGGAAGGACTCGATGACGTGATCGGTAGCAACCGCGATGTGCGTGGCCCCAGTCTTGACCATCCCAAGCACCGACGCCAGAACGCCCCGGACGGCAGCGACTTCTCGGCCGGTCGCATCCTGCGCGGGCGGCAGAGCGTAGTAGTGCCGGAACAGTTCGTATGTGCCATCGATGAGATAGATTTCCAGGGCGCAGCTCCACCACCACCCTATCGAACCCGTGCAGGGTCAATCAAGGCCGCCCCAGGCTGTTGGCGATGCACACCAGCGAGCTATCGCCGGCGAAGTTTGGACCTCGCCACGGTTTATCATTCGGATGGCATTTGTTGACGGTATGAACCCTGTGAAATCCCGCAAGGACCAACTAATGAGAGTCAGCCATTTTTCCTGGCGTCGAGCAATTCGTCTAAGCACTAATACAGCGGTGGCCCTGCTTCTTGCTTCTCTCGGCGCTGTGGCGCAACAGGTGCAGGTCACGCTGGACCCAGCTCACACCACAATTGAATGGACATTGGGAGACGTTCTGCATACCGTGCATGGCAGTTTCAAACTGAAAAGCGGCAACGTCGTGATCGATTCCAAGACAGGGGATGCCAGCGGACAGGTCCTGGTGGACGCCACCAGCGGGCAAAGCGGAAATCACTCTCGCGACAGCAAGATGCACAAGGAAGTATTGGAGAGCGGACGGTATCCCGAAATTGTGTTCGTCCCTAAACACGTGAGTGGCAACGTGCCTACGCAAGGCAGCGTGAACCTGCAGGTAACAGGCGTCTTTAGAATTCACGGAACAGACCATGAAATGACGCTCTCCTTGCCGGTGCAGATTGAGGGCACGAAGGCCACAGCGACCGCAAAGTTCGTGGTGCCTTACGAGGCCTGGGGCATGAAGAATCCCAGCACCCTTTTTCTGAAAGTCGACAAGAAAGTTGAGATTGATGTCTCAGCCGTCGGAACCGTCACCACGGGCGCGCCAGTCGCAGATAACAGCCGGTAGCATTACCTCGACCGACGTCCTTCGCAACAATCGGCGAAACCTCGTTGAGCGTGCCCCACCTATTCGTCGCCAGCAATAACTGGTACACGCGAAAAGTACTTCAATCGCTTGATAACAAACCAAATCCATTTCTTGACATTACAAATTGCAATACTATAATTGCGAATTGTAATATGAAGCTTGGAGAAAAACTTCGCTATCTGCGCCTGGTCGAAGCCACTTTGCGCGGCTTGGACCACGAAATGACCCAGCAGGAGCTGGCCGTCGCGCTTAAGAAGGAAGTGGGCAGCGGGTTGAGCCAGTCGTATCTTTCGCAGATCGAAAGTGGAGCGCGGCCCCACCTGACCAACGCGTCGCGCATGCTGCTGGCGCGCTTCTTCAAGGTGCATCCCGGTTACCTGGTCGATGACCCCGAGGGCTACCACACCGAGCTGACCAGCGATTTGCGCGCCATGGAAGACCGCCTCGATCTTTGGCTGATCAATGGCGCTGAACAGTTTGCCTCGGACTCCGAGTTGAGCCAGGCGCTGCTGGAGGTGGCCAAGTATAAGGACTCGCGCAAATGCCTGGTGCTGCTGGGCGCGATCCTGGAGGCCCCGGAGCTGGTGGAGCGCTTGACCGAAGTCCTGAAGCCGAACCTGAGCGAGCCGGCGCATCGCGGCGTAGGCAAGAGGCGCTCGATGGGAGGGAAGCCATGACCTGGGCAATGTTTTATCTGGTGTGCTTTCTGGTGGGAGTGACCCTCAGCGTGCTGTCGTTCCTCAGCGGAAGCTTTCACCTGCCTCACCTCCACGTGCATGTTCACTTGCCGCATGGAGCTCCGCATGCTGCCACCGGCGGCGATATGCCGTTCCTGAACTTCGGCACGGCCACCGCTTTCCTGGCTTGGTTTGGGGGAGCAGGATACCTACTGACGCGCTATTCGTCACTGGTAGTCGCGGGCGTGCTGACCCTGGCCATCGTTGCAGGATTGATGGGCGCGCTGATCGTCTTCTGGTTTGTGGCCAAACTGCTGCTGAAGCACGATCGCGAACTCGATCCTGCCGACTACGAGCGGGTGGGGGTCGTTGCCCGCATCAGCAGCCCAATTCGCCAGGGCGGTACCGGGGAAATCATTTTTTCGCAGGAAGGCACGCGGCATACCTGCGGCGCGCGCAACGAAAACGGCGATGCCCTGCCGCGCGGGGCCGAGGTAATCGTCACACGCTATGAACACGGCATCGCCTATGTGCGGCGCTGGGAAGAATTGGCAGAGAAGAAAGCAACTAGCAGCTAGCAGCTAGCGCTTAGCACTTGGCGCTTAGTACTTAGCAGTTAGAAACCGAATGCCGAATGCTAATTGCTAATTGCTAGTTGCTTTTCTAAGGAGGCGGTATGGGTTTTCACATTCCAACAGAAGCATTGATTGTCGCCTGGACCGCGGTGGCAGCGGTGATACTGATCATCGCGGTGTTTGCCAGGCTCTACCGTAAGGCCGGACCTAACGAGGTCTTGGTGGTGTATGGCTTTCGCGGCACTCGCGTCGTGAAGGGACACGGTACGGTCATCTTTCCCATGGTTGAGACCTACCGCGAACTCTCACTGGAGTTGATGTCGTTCGACGTGGCGCCGCAACAGGACCTCTATACCAAGCAGGGTGTCGCGGTCACGGTGGAAGCCGTGGCCCAGATCAAAGTGAAGTCTGATCCGGAGTCGGTGTTGACGGCGTCTGAGCAATTCCTCACCAAGCCGCCGCAAGACCGGGAAGCCCTGATCCGGCTGGTGATGGAAGGGCATCTTCGCGGCATCATCGGACAGCTCACGGTGGAAGAGATTGTGAAGCAGCCCGAAATGGTCGCCGACCGGATGCGCTCCACCTGCGCCGACGACATGAACAAGATGGGCCTGGAGGTGATTTCGTTCACCATTAAAGAGGTGCGCGACAAGAATGAATACATCGCCAACATGGGGCGGCCAGATGTGGCCCGCATTAAGCGCGATGCCGATGTTGCCACCGCCGAAGCGGAACGCGACACGGCCATCCGGCGCGCCATTGCGCTACGCGAGTCGGCAATTGCGAAAGCGCAAGCTGACCAGGAGCGCGTCGCCGCCGAAACTGCGTCTCTGGCGCGCCAGGCCGAGGCGCAACGCGATCTGGAAGTGAAGAAAGCGACCTACAACGAACTGGTAAAGCGTCAGCAGGCGCAGGCCGACAAGGCGTACGAGATCCAGACCAACATCATGCAGCAGCAGGTCACCATCGAAGCGGTGAAGGTGCAGCAAGTGGAGAAGGAACAACAGGTGAAGGTGCAAGAGGCCGAAATCCTGCGCCGCGAGAAGGAACTGATCGCAACCGTGTTGAAGGGCGCCGAAATCGAGCGCCAGCGAATCGAAACACTAGCTGATGCCGAAAAGCAGCGCCTCACGGTCGAAGCCGAAGGCCATGCCAGCGCGATCCGCGCGCAGGGCGAGGCGGAAGCCGAAATCATCTTCAAGAAGGGCGACGCTGAGGCCCGGGCGATGAATTTGAAAGCCGCCGCCTATCAGGAGTACAACCAGGCCGCGGTTTACGACAAGCTCATCACTGGCTTGCCGGAAGTGGTGAAGGCGCTGGCCAGCCCGCTGGCCAATGTCGATCGCATCACGATTGTTTCCACCGGCGATGGCAACTCGGCGGGGATGAATAAGATCACCGGTGACCTCACGCAGATGGCGGCGCAAGTGCCGGCGCTGTTCGAAGCGCTTTCCGGAATGAAGATGTCGGACCTGCTGGGGAAAATCAAGACCATTGGAGACAAATCGCCTGAACTGCCGCCCGGCGATGGCGATGGCAAGTCGAAGGCGGCAGGAGCAGGGAAGTGAAGTGAAGACGGGTCCCACCCTGTCGCCAAAAACTGGCGACAAGGGTGGGGCCCCCAGCCTTTTAATTCTGTCCTTAGACACTATCGTGCGCGCTGAACGCACCTCATGAAATTCAGCAAGGAGTCTGTTATGGCATTACTAGATCGCGTAGCAACGCTAGTGCGGGCCAACCTGAACGATCTGGTCGATCGGGCGGAGAATCCCGAAAAGATGTTGAAGCAGGTCATCCTCGACATCGAAAACCAGTTCGTACAGGTAAAAACGCAGGCGGCCATCGCGCTCGCCGACCTTCATCTTCTGGAAAAGAAGAAAAAGGAAAACGCCGACAAGCACAGCGAATGGATGCGTAAGGCTGAACTTGCCGTGGAAAAGAAAGATGACGAACTTGCCCGCGCGGCGTTGGAGAGGGCCATGAGCTTTCAACAACTCACGGAGAGTTTCGACGAGCAGATTGCGGACCAGCAAGCGCAGGTTGAATTGCTGAAGTCAGCGCTGAAGAAGCTGGAAGTCAAACTCGCCGAGGCGCGCGGCAAGGCGGACCTGCTGATCGCGCAGCATAGGCGTTCGCGTGCGATGAATCGGGCGGCCGATGCCCGGCTGACTCCTGGCGGGGACAATCGCACCTTCGATCGCATGCGTTCCAAGATCGCCGGCGAGGAAGCTCTGGGCAAAGCCAAGGGTGAACTGTTGGGCGACGACATCGATGGACGCTTCCACACCCTGGAACGCGAGCAGAAAATCGATGCGCTCTTGCAGGAGATCAAGGCAAGAAAGCGCCTGAGCGCCTAGTCTCGAAACAGAGGTCGCCGTTACAGCAGGCAATCAGGCTCCTTACCGCAGCTTTTCGCGGCGCAGATCGTCAACGTCGCCAATCTTGTCGGACAGGAGATTCAGCTTTTCCGCCACGCCTTGAATCTCGCTCTCCGCGCGGCGGTTCACGTCGAAGTCCAGCTCGCTGGCGAATTGCCTGACCTCGACCTGTGCGGCCAGCACGGCGGCTTCTTCATCGTCCAGCAGCGTAAACAGCGGAACATGCTTCAATTCTTCCTTGTCACAGGCCATCAGTCACCTTGCCGGTAGTTTATGGATCGCGCCCATTCCGTCTTGAGCGTCAGATCAGTCTGCGAGAGACAATAATAGAGGGCATGGCCGCTGCGTAGTGGGACTGCGGGAACCGTGCGAAACGCCCTGGCTTACAATGGACCGTTGCAAGAAAGTATTGGGGATGCAACAGCAGGAGGCCGCTGCGGTTCTAACTGATTGCGCGGTGCTCTGCGTCGCATCGCTTGAGGTGACTCATGCAGAATTGGAAGAAGGCAATCGTCTTCACCACCATCGGTGTTGGTACGGTCCTGGTCATCACCCGCCGCCGTCCTCTCGGAATGGCTTTTGCGGCGGCCGGTCTCGCGGTCCTGGCCTCAGAGTATCCCGAGAAATTTGAAGCGGTGTGGGAGAACGCTCCCGAGTACCTGCAGAAGGGCATGCAGATTTTCTCCACGCTGCAAAAAATGGGAGAAGGTTTTGCCGAGGAAGCGGAACGGCGCAGCGTCAATGCCTGGCGCGATTTGCGCGCGCAGTAGGGAACCTGTAGCCCCCTTACTTCACTCAATTCCCAGTTGCTTGCGCGCCTCAGCACTGAGGCGCTCGGGCGTCCACTGCGGATACCACACGATGTTGACCGTGGCATTGCTCACGCCCGGCATTCGCAGCAGGCGTTGCTGCACCTGGTTGCTGATGTCCTGAGACGACGGGCAGCCAGGCGTAGTCAGCGTCATTTCCACTTCGACATCTTCACCCTGCAGGTTGAGAACTTCCGTTGGCTTCATCCGGACTTCGTAGATCAGACCGAGATCAACGATGTTCACCGGAATCTCGGGGTCGTAACACTCTTTCAGTGCTGAGATGACATCTTCCTGGGTCAGTGCCATGTAGACCTCTGACTTTAGTCTAACGGGAAGTGGGCGAGTGCGTCTTGCGGATCGCTGGCAAACATGCGGGCTGGCAAGCTACCAGGGTTGGCTGGTCTGGACTGGCCTTTGTCGCGTTCAACCCGCCTACGACTCCTCGAATCGCGGCCCCGGGTGGATGGTTTCGATGCGGCGATGATGCTCGGCATCGCTGGGCACGGTCCAGCCATTCTCCTGATCGACCACCCGCACAATGGCAAGACCTTTGCTGGGCAACACCAATCCGCCGGTCGTTACCAGCGTTTCGTTGCGCTCCCAGGTACGCGCCAGCATGCTGTCCTTTACTTGCGATGCCTGCCGGGGAGCATCGCTGGAGGCGATTACGACCCCGCGATCATCCTGGCTGGCGGGCGTCAGTACAATGAAACGTGCGCTCAGTACCTTCGCGCCGAAGCGCCCAAAAACAAACTGGAAAACTTCCGGATGTTCCGGAATCCCCCCATCGCCGAGGTAGTTCACCACATATTCTTCGTCAACCGTATCGCCGGGTGAAAGCACTGGGGGCGGCCCGGGATTCTGCGGATCAAGTTTCACCGCAGTCACACTGCCATCGGGATGGAAGGTCCGCAGCTGCAATATCTGCGCACCCTGCGGAAGATTGCTTCCTGCGAAACGCTCGATGTCCTCTGCACTCGAAAAACGAGCGGCGGTGTGAACGTACAGCGAGACGCTGCCATCGGGCCGTGCAATGGCAACGTGATCGTTTACCAGCATGATGGGCACGTCAACATGCGCAGCGGTCGCCGGTATGAGTTGTGCGGCATTGCGGCGATACGGAGCGTAGAAGTCTTTCGCGTCCGCAGCCGGACCGTTGCTGCCGGCGGCTGCCAGGCGACGGTACTCGGAAGCATTGGGCGCAATCCGCAGCCATGTGGCGGCAGCCTGCTGCGCGCCGGGATCGTCGCCTGCCAATTGCAACTCACGAACCAGCATCAGTCGCGCGGGACGGTTCAAGGGGGCCGCAGCCAACAATTTCTGAAGTGCCTGTGCGGCTTCGTTATGGCGCTCCTGGCCGGCCAGAGACTGCGCGTAGGCCAGCGACTCTGGAGCGCAACCGTCCAACTTCTGCTGCGCCGCTGCTGCGTCTACGAATTGCTGCCGGCTGCGATAGAACAGCATCGCGTTATTTGCCGTCTCGCACGACGGATGCTCCGCCAAACGCCGCGACCAGATCATCGCCGCTTCGCCATCGGAAATTGCAAGACGCAGGTCGGCGTGTATAGCGCCGCCTAATGTCTCCAGCGCGTTCAAGTCGTCGGGTCTGGCATCCAGCGCATGTCGGGCAAACTTGGCCGCCTCAACCGCATGACCGTCAGCCAACGCCCGCTCGCCAAGCGCCTGATCGGCAGCCAGGGCCGCCGGCGCGAGCGACCTGACGCGGTTCCAAGCCTGAAAGCCTTCGGGCGCAACGGGATTGTTGCGTATCCACGACTGGGCCAACAAGAACTGCAGCGCTGCCGAACCGGAAGTAGACGGCTTCGCACGGATTTGCTCGATCGCGGTTCCGAACTGCCGGCCGGCGTAGGATGCGGCAGCCAGTTCGTAAGTCATCTCCTCCGCCGACAGCTTGGCCCGCAGTGGGGGGGACATCTCTACGGTTGAAGCAGAGGTTGCAATCCTAAGCGGGGCAGCGGCGCCAGGGAATTTCACCATCACGCGGTGCGGGCCGGCCGCAACTTCGACGGTGGCCGAGCCATGAACACGAGTTCCGCGCAGGCTGGCATTTTGCCGCAACACGCGCTCGCCATCCACGTAAACTTCCAGCGCACCGACGCTTTCGAAGCGGACGGTCCAGGCTCCGGCGGTGAGCGAGGCAAAATGCGAGGCTGCATAAAAGGTCCCGCGAGAAGGGAGATAAGAAGGCAAGCTAATGATGCCGTCGGGAAATTCGAAGTTCTCCACCGCGCGGTTGTCGTACGACGCCTGCGTCAAACCGTCGTTGGGCAGGTTCGAAGGCTGCTCGAAGTTGAGCAACTGGCGACGGCCCACCGGGCCCACGATGCGCCATTCCGTCAAAATGCCCGACGCGCGTGCGAGGGCTTCGGCATCAAGTCCCGGGAGCCCGTCCATCGCGGCCTGCAACAGCGCGGCATTCAGTTCCGGCCAATCCTCGCCAGAGTTTGCCAGCAGCTTTTGCAACTCGGGAGTGATCGCGCGAAACTCGGGCGTATTGGCCGCCGACTCGCGCACACGGGCCGCCGCCAAGCGCACTCGCGGGTCCTGCGTGGCAGCGCCGCCGATATCGCACAGGCGCAGGGCGGCATTCAACATGCGCGCCTCGTCGGCCTGCATGGCCGCGGCTTCCATCTGCACGAATATTGCTTCCGCGTCGCGATGGTCGCGTTGCCAGGCGCGCTCGGAGAGCTGACGCGCACGGACGAGGTCACCCTTCACGAACAACGCGATTGCAGCGGAGCGAGAAAGCGCTGAGTCCGACAGCGCTGTGATGTGAGACGAGATTGTTTTGCCGGAGCCGGCACGCGCCTCAACCCGAGGTTGCGTGACCTCTGCGACAGTGTCGTGTTCGAGGCGTGCGAGCGTCCGGTCCTGGGTGACTGCCGGCACGGCCAGCGCCATCGCAATCCATACGGTCGATATTGCTGATGCTGCTTTCACTGAGTCATCTCACAGTAGTGAAATGTCATGGACCGCAACGCCCCACGGTCGCGGCAGAACTACGGATCATTTTTCTCGAAGGAGTTAAGGAAGACTAACCGATGGCGACGGGGTTGGAAAGCAGAAATTTCGCACCCCTTCTACCACTTTCGCATGGTGGGCCCGTGTTCTTGTTGCGAATGCGGCAGGATTGACCAGAAAAATGAATCCAGCTTGAGGGATAGACCTTAGACGGCGGAATTCTGCATCCAACTGTGCTTGTAAACGTATGTCGAAGGCCAGCAAGATTGTTCAAGTCGTTTTGCTCGTGGCACTCATTGCCGCGGCTATCAATTCGTTTCTATACCTGCGTCAGCGCAGCACCGGCTTGGCAGCGCCGAAGAAACCGGAAGTTGCGCTCAATCCCGACTACTACGTCACGCTGAAGAAACTGCATCCGCAGGACCTGAAAGACGCCAAGGAGTTGACCCGCCAGCCAGCCTGGATTCGCGAGGGCTATCGCTTCGCCTACTATCCCTACGCCGGGCACGCCGACTTCCAGCACCCTGCCGCAACCTTGGGACCCATCGAGAAGCTCGATATCAAAGACGTACTCCTCGACCGCGCCCCTGACCCTGGCAGTGACAAGCAGGTGGTGGCCATCTTTGAGAAGGATGGCAAGCGTTTCGCGCTTCCCATAGGAGTGGTGTCTAACGGCGATTACAAAATCTATTCCGACGATATCCTCTTCATTCAAGATCCGCACCAGCTTTACAAGCATTGGTCTGCCGAGGTGTGGAAACAGATCGACGCCCATCAGATGCAGCCCGGAATGAACGAACTGCAGGCCTCCTTCGCAATCGGAATGGGAGTTCCCGAGGGAACGGGAATGTCGAATCCGCGAATTGTTAACTATCCCAACAATGGCCATCCGCTGCGCGTGACCTACACCAATGGGAAAGCCACGCAGGTAGAGCCGGGCTCGTAGCCATCGCGCCATGCAAATCGGGCCGTCTCTGCGTAAAATCTGAGAGTAAATTTGTGCGGAGGAGAAAACCATGAAAGCTATCCGCGTCCACGAGTTCGGTGGTCCTGAGGTCATGAAGTTAGAGGATGTTCCCGATCTTCAACCGGGCCCGGGACAAGTTGTTGTGCGCATCCATGCAGCCGGCGTAAACCCGGTTGACGCCTACATCCGCACCGGAACCTACGCGTCGAAACCTGCCCTTCCCTACACGCCGGGCTTTGACGGCAGTGGCGTCGTCCTGGCTGTTGGACCAGGGGTGAAGCAGGTGAAGGCCGGAGATCGCGTCTATGTGACCTCTCCTAACAGCGGCACATATGCCGAGCAGGTCCTATGCGGCGAAGCCCAGGTGCATCGCTTGCCGGAAAACATAAGTTTCGAGCAGGGAGCAGCCATGGGCGTTCCTTATGGCACGGCGTATCGCGGATTGTTTCAGCGTGCCCAGGCGCAGCCCGCAGAGGCTGTGCTGGTCCACGGCGCAAGTGGGGGAGTGGGCAGCGCAGCCGTGCAACTCGCGCGCGCCGCGGGAATGACCGTCATCGGCACCGCGGGCAGCGAGCGCGGCCTCGATTTAGTGAAGAAGGAAGGCGCGCACCACGTCCTCAACCATGCCTCCGACGGATATCTTGACGAGCTGATGAAACTGACGGAGGGTCGGGGGGTGGATGTCATCGTGGAACTGCTGGCGAACAAGAACCTCGGCAAGGACCTCACGGTGCTTGCCAAAAAAGGCCGCGTCGCAGTGATTGGAAGTCGCGGCCCAGTTGAGATCGATCCGCGCAATGCCATGGGCCGCGAAGCCGATATCCGTGGCGTGACCCTCATGAACACCTCCGAGCCGGAATATAAGGCCATGCACGCCGCTCTGGCCGCGGGGCTGGAGACGGGAACGTTGCGTCCGGTGATTGGGGAGCGGATTCCGCTGGCCGAAGCGACGCGCGCGCATGTTGCGATCATGAAGCCGTCGGGCGCGCACGGGAAGCTCGTGCTGGTGCCCTGACCGCCCTGGCGCTTGCACTGCGCCATTACAATCGAGACATGCGCCGCCGGGCCTTTCGATGGTTCGCAAGGATGGTTTTGTGCGCCGGGAGCGCTGCGGCATTTTCCGCCACATCGGCTGGCGCAGATAATTCAACATTGCAGACAGCGGTTACGCGGGCGATGGCGGGCCGTCGCGGCACGGCGGTGGTCGTCGATGTGCAATCGGGGCATGTGCTCGCGGCGTATCACCTGGATGTAGCGTCGCGCCGCGTGGTGCATCCCGGCTCCAGCATCAAGCCGTTTACGCTTCTGGCGCTGCTCCAGGCGGGAAAGCTCGACGCGCACACCGCGCTGATGTGCAGGCGCAGGGTTGCGATTGGCGGCCACAAGCTCGACTGCACCCATCCGGCCACCCATGAACCGCTGGTCCCGGCCAGCGCGCTGGCGTATTCCTGCAATTCCTACTTCACCAGCGTTGCCACCCGTCTGACCCCGGCACAATTGCGTGACAGTCTGGTGCGGTCCGGCTTCAGTTCTCCTACCGGGTTGTCGCCCCAGGAAGTCGTCGGAAGCGTCACCCTCGCCCATTCACCCGAGGAGTTGCAACTGCAAGCCATCGGCGAGTGGGGAATCAGCATAACTCCGCTGGAATTGCTGCACGGCTATCGCGACCTGGCCGCGCTAGCGGCCGGCGATCCAAACGGCAAGCTGTCGCCAGTTTTTGAAGGCCTGCAACAGTCAGTTGCGTACGGCATGGGACGCGTGGCGCAGCCGGATGCAACCATGAAAGTTGCGGGCAAGACTGGCACCGCCATGGCTTCCGAAGGTCCGTGGACGCACGCCTGGTTTGCCGGTTATGCGCCGGCTGAGAAGCCACAGATCGTACTAGTCGTGTTCCTGGAAAAAGGGCACGGCGGTTCGGATGCAGCCGGTGCCGCCCGCGAGATTTTCGCTGCCTTCGCGCTTGACCACGGTGCTGAGGTCGCCAACGTCGCCAAGGGAGCACGAAAATGAAGCGGACACTGGCGATTGTCGGGCTGCTGCTCCTGATGTGTACGGCGGGCGATGCTGAGTTGGGCGACCGTGGCACGGCCAAAGCTGCTCGCACTGGATTTCCGCAGACGGTGCGAGTGCGGCTCTGGTATTTGCATCCGCCGCGCGAGTTGCGGATTCGCGCCGATGCCGGTCGGGCCCAGATGCGGACCTGCCCAACCTGCACAACATCCACCATCACTGTCGCGGGCCTGCGCGCCACGGGCTCGGGGATTGCCACAGACGGAAACAAATCTGCCTTCTCCGAAATTCGCGTGAGTGGCGCCTACCAAATGAACGCAACCGGTGACCCGCCGCTGCACGCTGATTTTCCCATCGAGATTCGCGCTGAGGACAGCCACCTGCTGATCACCGCTCTCATGCCGATGGAGGAATACATCGCGGGGGTGCTCGCCGGAGAAACAGGAAACTTCAAGTCCGATGAGGCGCTGAAGGCGATGGCGGTTGCGGCGCGCACATACGCCATGCACTTTGGCAGCCGTCATGCCCTTGAGGGTTTCGAATTCTGCGACACCACCCATTGCCAGGACTTGCGCATCGCCGGCATTGACGCGCATTTGCGCGGCATCGCCGAGGCCACCGCCGGCGAAGTCCTGTGGTACGACGGCGAACCCGCGGCCACCTACTATCACGCCAACTGCGGAGGCACCACCGAAGCCGGGCACTTCGTTCTAGGGAACAATGAGCCCCCCGCGCCATTTCTGGTCCAGCATTCCGATCAGTACTGCGTGCGCAACGGCAGCACCCAGTGGCGCAGCGAAGTCGCGAAGCGCGAGTTGCAGACCGCTCTCGCGGAGGATGGCATCGTTGTTCCTGGCACTCTGCGCGCAGTATCGGTTCTGCATCGCACCCCCAGTGGACGCGTCGAGTTTCTGCGCGTTACCGGCAGCTCAACCATCACTGTGCCGGCGGTAAGTTTCCGTTCGGCCATTGGTCGCCACATTGGATGGGACCGCATGAAGAGCAACTGGTATGACGTGAGCGACGCCGGCGACCGGCTTACTTTCCATGGCCGGGGCTCGGGGCACGGAGTGGGTCTGTGCCAGGTAGGCGCCGAAGTCATGGGCGAGGAAGGCCACTCCTACCGCGAGATACTCAGCTTCTACTACCCGGGGACGCGACTGGGCGTCAGTGCGCAGGGCATTCCGTGGCAGCAACTCGCAAACGAGGATGTCACGTTGCTGACCACGCGTCCCGATCATGATCGCCCGTTGCTGGCGCTGGCGACCGGATTTGTGCATGAGGCGGAAGAAAACACCGGACTGCTGTATCGGGCTTCTCCACGGCTGAAGATTTATCCGACAGTTGCAGCTTTCCGCAACTCTACCGGCGAGCCGGGATGGGTGGCAGCTTCGACTCGGGGACGCACCATCCAGATGCAACCCTCCGATGTATTACGCGAGACCGGCACACTGGAGAGCACAATTCGCCACGAACTTCTCCACATGCTGATCGACTCCTACGCGCTTCCGGGAACGCCGCTCTGGTTCCGTGAAGGGCTGGTGCTTTACCTCACAGCGCCCAACGCCTCTTCCAAACCAGGCGAAAACATCGACGATTTGAAGAGCCTGGAGAAAACGCTGCGGGCTCCGGCAAGTGAGGAAGAATTGCGGCGCGCTTACGCCGGCGCCCGGGCGCGGGTAGCGCAACTGGCGCGACAGCACGGGAAAGAAGCATTGCTTGGTTGGGTGCAGAATGGATTGCCTGAGCTAACTGCGAAGGGGATTACCCAGACTTCCGGTGACCGATAGCCCGGAGTGCCGTTTGAGTCATGAACGTGTGGGTCTGTGATACTCTAGCAGCACCTAAAAAGGTGCTTTGACATGAGCAAACCAGTGCTTGATATCACGCGTGACATCCAATCGCTAACCAGCTTTCGTCGTCGTTCGAGCGCGTTCCTGCAGCAGCTTAAGACGAGCAGGCGTCCCGTCGTGCTCACGGTAAAAGGGAGGGCAGCAGCCATCGTACAGGATGCAGAATCATATCAGCGCCTGCTTGACCTTGCCGCCCGAGCCGATGCCACGGAAGGGGTTCGTCAGGGCCTGGACGATACAAAAAGAGGAAAGACTCGGCCGGTGAGGAAGTTTTTCGACGAGTTCGAAGCCACGCATGGCATACTTCGTTAACATAACGACGCGCGCTGAGCGCGACCTTGCTGGCCTGTACGAAGAAATCAACGTTGAGCATTCCGACGCCGCACTGAAATGGTACTTCGCGCTCAAGAAAGCCATTCTGAGCCTTGAAAAGCAGCCGAACCGATGCCCCGTGATTCGTAAGAGAGACAAGCTGCGGCACCTGCTCTATGGCCACAAGGCCCATACGTATCGCGTGATCTATCGCGTTCTCGAGAAACAGAAGCAGGTCGAAGTGCTCCACATCCGCCATGGGGCCAGACGCAAGTTTGAGGACTTGGATCTGGCATGACAGCTTGCGCCTTCACCGACTCGATGTCATCGAAACCCAAACACTCGCGGTACTAGCTTGAGCGTTGGCCCCAAGTTGGATCTCAGTTTTGCGCTCATGTACCTGAATCGGCAGTTATCATTGGATCTTCCTTCTCGACCCGCGTACCGATAACCAATAGCAGCGCCACCCACGCCGAAATCAAGATTACGTAAGCCAAAAGGAATCGCAGGCCCATGCTCCATGCCTGTTTGCGCAGATCGCTGAACTCGGTGACCCACCCGACCAGCTTGTAGGGAACGTACGCCCCGGCCAGCATCAGCGCGCAAAACCATAGCCAGTAGGCCGGCCGCCGCAGCACGCGCAGAGAGCGCGCCATGCGTTTGAGCCTGAATCCGGCGGCTGCAACCGTGCTGGCGATGGGCAGCCACACCGACGGAATGACCACCCACGCAAGTAGCAAGATCAACCAGTTGAGATCGCGCGTCACATTTCGCGGCGACGGACCGGCGCCCAGTTTTTGTCGCAACCAGACTCCCGTCTGTGGCGTATAGGTCCGGAGATTCCACAGCAGCCAGCCCAGCGCGGCAAACGCGGCAGCCCATATCGCCAGCGCGACCATGTGCCGCAACGCGTGGCGGAAGGCGCGCCACACGGTTGCATTGTCTCGAAACTCTGCAACCCTGAAGTAGGCGAAGGTGCCGGTGCGCAACCATACTCCAAAAAAAATGACGACAACTGCGGCCAGCCCCGAAACTGCCACCTGCCAACCACGCGCATCAGGCAGGAGCAGCCAGAAATAAACCGCGGCGAGCAAGGCGGCATTGCCGACCAGGTTCAGCAGCCACAACTTCGCCGCGCCACTATGTTTCGCCGTCATTTCACTGTCACCGTCAATGCATCGCTGGTGGAAAGATACTCGGGCTGATACATCGGCACCACGCTGGTCGGGCTTACCCGGAAGACGCCGGGATTCACCACCTTCAGCAGGTACACGTATTCATGCTGCCCTTGCGGGAAGTACATGTTGAAGAAAGTGGTGCGATCATCGCGCAGCTCACGATCGCTCCACCAGCGGCCCCACCAACCGGGCCGCTCATCCAATTCATAGAGGTCATCGCGCACGATCGACTCTGTCCCTGACGGGATCGGATCCTCGATCATCAGGTACCTCCAGGTGTTGCCGCCGACGCTGATGCGCACCGCCAGCGTGTCGCCGACCTGCACCTCCCCGGCGAGTTTATCGAGGTGATACACGACGTGGCCGTCCTTCTGCTGCGGCGACAGGCGGTAATATTCGCGTACTGTGCTCAACTTGAAACTGCCCGTGTTCACCACTTTCGACTCGTTGGAGTAATACTCTGCTCGCGCCGACCAGTACAGCCGTCCATCTCCCGACTTCGCGACCCGGATTTGGTTCGTTCCCGGCGCCAGTTGCGAATCATTCAGCACCACCGTGGTCGCAGGGGCCAGCGCATCGGCAGCGCTGAACTTCTTGGTGGTCACCGTCTTGCCATTCACCTGTACCTCGACGGTGTAGTTCGGCTGCAACTCTTTTGTGCGCTCCAGGTAATCGGTGAGCCCGTAGATGACCATCGCCGTCTGCTCGGTCGATTCCCAGTAGTAGCCCTGGTCGCGATGGTTCACCAGATAAACCGCGGCCTTCGACAGCAGCGGACTCGACTCATCCGTATGGTTTAGAAGCTTCAGGGCGTAGGCCGTGGTCTCGGGAGAAGTGTCGCCGTAGAAATCCATCAGATAATTGTTGTCACTGGGCCACCAGGCTTGCGAGTCGTCTTGTTTTGCCTCAGCTTCAATCTGCTTGCTCAACTCGCTCACCCGGCTGTCGTTCATCTCCAGCATGGCCAGTCCGAGCAGGGCCTGCCCGTAGGCGGTCAACGTCGAGCGCTGGTCCCACACTGAATCCAGAACAGCCGCATCATGAGTTCCGCTCAACACCAGCGCATAGGCCATGTAGGCGCGCAGATCGGTCTTCACTTTTGCCGACGCATCAAACTGCGGGCGCAACCAACCGTTTCCGCGATCGATCGCGTCCTGCTTGACCTCAAATCCAGCGGCCTGCGCCTGGCTTAGTCCGGCGAGCACGTACGCGGTCATGAACGCGTGGCTATCGTCGGTCTGCCACCAGCCCCAACCGCCGTCGGGATGTTGATAGGTGTAGAGCCGGTCGAGGCCCGCCTGCACCTGCTTTTTCAGTTTTTGCGGATCGATGTTCGACTTCACTCCCAGCTTCTTCAGCGAGTTTGCCACCAGCACATCGGGCAGGAAACTCGACATGGTTTGTTCGGTGCAGCCGTAGGGATACGATGTCAGGAAATCGAGCGCAGCGAACACCGTGCCGGCAATCGATGGCGTCACGCCGATGGTCAGCTTGCGAGTACCAGCTTCGGCGCCCGCCGGGAACGCCAGCGGCTGCAGCGTGTCGCTCTTGCCCGAGGTTGCGATCGATCCCGACTTCGCCACCGCCAGCTTCACGCCGAAGGGAACCACCGGCAGCGTCAATTCCATTGCGTCGCTCTCAACGTCGGTCAGGGCCTTGCCCAGCACGCGCGCCGAATCCACATCCAGCACGCGCACCCGGTAATCCACTTTCACCAGTCCGCGGCTGGGAACGCTGACATCGCGCTGCCCGCCATCGAGCACCTGCAGGCCGGCGAGTTCCATGGAGACCCGTGCAACTTTCTCGCTGGGCAAATAGTTCTGCACGATGGTCGAGATGGTAATCTCGTCGCCGCGGCGGAAGAAGCGCGGCACTACCAGCCGCACCATCAGGTTTTTGCGCACAATGGTGTTCACCACGGCGCTGCCGACCTGGGTGTCTTGCGTGACGCCTCGCGTGGTAGCGCGCCACGATGTGATGGCGTCGGGATAGTCGAAGCGCACCGTGGCTTGTCCGTTGCTGCCCGTGCGCACGTCGGCCATCCAGTAGGCAGTGTCGGGGAAGGCTTTGCGGACCTTGGGCTGCACCAGGCGTTCGGGTTTCAGTTGCGCCATCGCTTTCGAGGAGCGCACGGTGGCCAGCTGCATGGCGCGCTTTCCCGCCTGCCCGCTGAAGTAATACGTCAGCGAGGTTTCCGTGTTCACCCTCGAATAGACGCGGCCATAGAAGGCGTTCACGATGCTGCCCGCGGTTTCCGGCTTGATGGCGTAGATGGCCTCGTCCACCACCCCCAGGCTGAACTCCGCCACAACCGGCTTGCCGCTAAAGTCAGTTGCCTTGATGGTGTAACTCGCTGCTTCGCCGGGCTGGTACTGCGGTTTGGAAGGCAGCAATTGCACATTCAACTCGTGCTGGACCGGAGGCACCTTGAGGCTCTTCGATCCCTGGTACAGCTTGTTGCCGCGAATGAAAACCGCCGCCACGTAGAAGTTCGGAGCGTACTCCGGCTTGATGGGAACATCCACCGTGATGCTGCCGCCGCTGCTCTTGATCACCTGCCCGGAGTAGAGCCCGTTGCCTTCTACTGTTACCAGAACTGAAGCCGGCTCCTTGCCGGTGACGATCAGTACATGCGCCGTGTCACCCGGCTGGTAGGTTTTTTTGTCAGGGACAAGCTGCACGCGCTCCTCGGCGGGTCCGCTCCACCACGAACTTTCGCCCGGGGCCCACAGGAATGTTTCGGTTTCAACCACGCGATTCTCGGGAGTGGTTGCGGTTACGCGCACGCGGAATTCGCCGGCATCGGGGATGGGAAGCTTGAGCTGCGCCTTGCCGCTCGCGTCGGTTTGGCCCTGCGTAGTCGTGACCGATTGCCCGGTTCGTTTGCGCCAGTCCCAGCGAGAAAGTTCCACGTGGAACATCGTCTGAATGGGTTTCTTCTCATAGTCTTGCGCGGTAATGGTTACAGTCGCCGTGCTGCCCTTGGTGTAAACGTAGGAATCCGGCTGGGCGGTCAGGAAAAAACTGCCGAATGTCGCCAGCGCATAGCCGTGTCCCGCGATCTCGCGGTTGCCCGCGTCGGTCACGCGCGCCTCGATGCGATACGTCAGGTCGCGCTTCTTGCTGTCAACCTTGGTCGGAACCGTGATCTGCAGCTTGCCGTCGGCGTCGAGCGTGCCGCTGTTCTCGCTCTCCTGCTCGCCACCACCGTAGGCGTCATCGTCCTCCGCATTGTCACCGCCGGAATTGTCGCCCTCCTCATCTGCGCCGGCCTCTTCGTCGCCTTCGTCGCGTCCCATCGGCCAATAATTTGAGGTGTGCACCACCCACTTCACCTTGGCGTTGGCGACCGGCTCGCCAAAGTAGTAGCGCGCATCGATGGTCGCCTTGATCGGTTGCCCTTGCAGCACGCGCGGCGTCTGCGCCGTCACCTTCACCTGGTACTCAGGTTTCTTGTAGTCCTCCACAGAAAAGCTGGCGCCCTCGATGTAGCGCTCGCCCAGTTGCATCGACAGGTAGTAGAAGCCGAGATTGGCCTCGGCGGGAATGACGTAATTCCATTCCGCCGTGCCCATGTCGGAGAGCTTCACGGTCTGCTGCCAGACGGTCTTGTAGTCGCGAGGATCGCGCATTTCCAGTTGCAGGTCGCGATTTTCCGGAATGACATAGCCACTGACCGCCTGCGCGCGAATGATCGATTTGAAATGCACCGTGTCGCCGGGCCGATACACCGGCCGATCGGTGTAGGTGTAACCGCGCAATGTGCTGTCGGGATCGTCACCCAGGTTCCACGCGCCGGGTGTGTTGATGGCGAACTGGCCGGCGCCGCCCGCCACGACCGCAACGTTCTCGGGCTTCGGTCCGGTCAGCGTGGTATCCAGTAATCCCTGCTGGTCGGTTGTTTTGGCGGCAACTTCCTCCTGGTCGACCCACACGTGCACCATGATGCCCGCGATGGGATCGCCGCTGCTGCGATTGACCACGAAAGTCATCAGCCGGCCCGGCGCAGCTTTGGTGACGACCGCGATGTCGGTGATGACGATAATGGTGTAGGCGCGCAGCGTGCCATTGGTCGCCTCAACCAGGTACACACCCTTGTCGCTTACCGGTACCGCGACCGTCTGGCTCTCCCATCGCGAATGCGAGGGCACCGTCCAGTTCCAGACCGAAACTACCTGCTGTTGATTGAGCACCGGCACCTGCGCGTAGCTTTCAACCTTGGTTCCGGGCTTCTTCTGCTCGCCGCCGCCCATCTGCCACAGCCGAATCTGCTGGCGCGACTCAGACGAAAACTGGGCGCGAATGAAGTCCCGGATCCGCGCCCACAGGCGGTGCTTCCAGGCGTGAAACTTCTCCAGGAAGGTGTGCGACTGTAGCGGCAGAGCGGGCGCGCGACCTCCGAAGCTATGCAACTCCTGCATCTGGCTGAAGAACTTCACCGGATCGTTTACCCGGTACACGCGAAACTCCAGCGCAGTCACGTTGTGGGAATAGACAGAGATCTCCGGTTTTTCGCCGGGAAGATAAGTGCGCTGGCTAGTCAGGGAAAACGACTGCTCGGTGTCAGCAGCTTCCTGGGCGAACAGCGGCAGCACCAGCGTGTGAAGCAGGAGAACGGCAACGAGAGCGGATTTCAAGCGCATCAGTCCGCTCCCCGCAAGATATTCCAGCGATAGACACCGAGAAAGCCGGGGTTGGCGGATATCGGCCGCCAGCGGGCATCGGGATAGTTTAGAAGTTGCGCAACCGATAAACGACGCATTTCCCCTGGCGTTTTTCCGCTGGGGCCGGTGTGATAGACGACATAAGGTCCGTTGCCCAACTCGATCTGGCTTGGCCCGACGAAGACCATGGCATGGAATGGCATCCTCTGGCCGTCCTGGCGGAAGAACAGCAGGTCACCGGGCCGCGCGCGCGATAAGCCACGTCCGACCAAATGGGTGTTGTGCCGCCAAAGCATTTCCACATCCGCGAATTGCGCGAAAGCGCCGTCGCGGAGGTCGTCGGCCTGAAGACTGCCACCACGCACCCGAAACAGTGCCGCCGCCAGCGGCGTGTAAGGGTACTGATATTGCTGGATGTCGCTGGCCGAAGCTGGAACCGGCAGCGCCATTGCGCGCGCCCAGGTTGCGTCGTGCGGGCGCAAGGCTTCGCGATAGGCGAAGCGCAGGAGTGCAGCGCAATCATCAATCTCGCCGGGAAGCGCTGGTCCGCGAAAATACTGTGCTTCGGCGAGCAAGGTAAACCAGCGGCGGAAAGCGTTGCGGTCGCCCGGGTCGTGCAAGCGCAAGAAATCTGGAGTGCCGTCTCCGATGGTGTCGGTGAGGTCGAGCGTGGTGCGTAGCGTGATCTCCTGCGTCGCGAAACCGCCGCCCGTGACTCGGATCTTGGTCTCGTCCGGCAACACTCCAGCACGCAGCGACGCGGTTGCGATGTCGCCGGCCACCATCACCGATTCCACCGCCGCGCGATGGGGATCTTCCATCGTAACTTGCACGTCGCGTAGTGGATGGCCATTGGATGGCGTGATTTTGAGCTCGCTGGAAGTGAAGCCGTCGGCGGGTAACGCGGTTGGGGAGAGTTGCAATATCAAGGTTGCGGGCGCCATGGCGCGGCGAACGGTGAAGGCACACACCCCCCCCCCGGTCGCGACCACAGCCAACACTGCCACCCAGCGAGGCACGCCGCGCATTCCGGTCCGCTCCTTTTAGGGACGGGCGGATTATAAATCACCAGGGCAAATGTTGATGCGGGATTTCGCTGTCAGCGAGGTGTCATGCTGAACGAGCGTTCGCCGGACGTCAGCAAACGCAAATCAAAGCACCCCGATGGCTGAGCCTGGATTCGGGCAGCAATAGGGGTCCTTCGACTCGTCGCTCCCGCTCCTCGCTCAGAATGACAGGACTGATGCCAGTTGCTAGCTGCTAATTGCTTAGTTTCCGCAACTCTGCCAGCAGCCTTTCCACTTCTTCGGCGGTGTTGTAGTGCGCCAGGCCAATGCGCAGCATGCCTCCTGAACTCTGTACGCCCAGCCGCTCAGCCAGATCAATGGCGTAATAGTTTCCGTCCCAGGTGAAGATGCCGCGCTCGCCAAGGTGGGCTGCCAATTCCCGCGGCGTGTGGCCCTCCATGCGAATGGCCACCGTCGGAGTGCGCTGGTCGAACTTGGCAGCGTCCTTGATGCCGTAGAAGGTGAGTCCCGGAATCGCCAGCAGGCCGTTGATTAATTGTCCGGCGAGTTCGCGCTCGTGCTGCTGGAAAACCTCGTACGCCGCCAGGATGGCCTGGCGCCGCGTCTTCACTTCAGCATCGTGATGCCGGCCCACCTCGGCGATGTAATCGATGGCCGCAGTCAGCCCGGCCAGGCATTCGTGGTTCTGGGTGCCGGTTTCCCAGCGGTCCGGCAACTTTTCCGAGCAGACGCGCAGTTTGTAGGGACGCAGCCGCTGCAGTAGCTCACGTTTGCCGAAAAGAATGCCGAGGTGGGGACCGAAAAACTTGTAGCTGGAGCACGCCAAAAAGTCGCAATCGAGCGCCTGCACGTCAATCGGCCCATGCGGCGCGTAGTGTACGGCATCAAGAAAGGCCATGGAGCCCGCCGCGTGTGCCAGCCGCACGATCTCGTGAACATCGTTGATGGTGCCGACGGCGTTGGCGGCCCATCCGATGGCCACCAGGCGAGTGTTGCGGCGAATCTTCGCCGAGAGGTCGAACATGTCAATGGTGCAATCGCCCGGCTTGACGTTGGCGGTGCGCACCTTCACCCCGCGCTCCTCCAGGCACACCCAGGGCGAGACGTTGGCGTCGTGGTCGAGGCAGCTCACCAGCAACTCGTCGCCACTCTTCAAGTCGCGGCCGAGGGCGCGGCTCAAGGCGAACGTCAGAGTGGTCATGTTGGCGCCGAAGATCACCTCGTCGCTGGCGCAATTCAAGAAGTCTGCCATCGCGGCGCGCGCATCGGCAATCATTTGCTCGGTGCGCTGGCTGGTGACGAAGGCGCCGCCAGTGTTGGCGTTGCTGGTGGAAAGATAGCCGGCAATCGCATCAATGACGGTTCGCGGCACCTGGGTCCCGCCCGGAGCGTCGAAGAACGCGGCGGGCTGCCCGTTCACCGCCTGATGCAGCGACGGAAACTGTTGACGTACCCACTCGACATCCAGCCTGCGCGCCGGAACAGCGACTTTTGCGCTTGAAGACATATTCAGGAACTCCCGACCGCGGTGAGGAAGTCTGCCAGCAAACCGTACGCTGTGGCCTCCAGACCGGGGTCCTGCTCGGTAATGATTAATTCCGGAAAAACATCGGTTTCAAAACTAATGACCGACGACGTTCCTTTCACCAGTGCCAGCGGATCGGAGAGCTTCAGCCGCTGAGGCGTAACCGACGCCACCACGCGACCATCGTCGGCCCGCCTTGCCGTGCAAACCAACTTCCAGGCTCCACCGTTGGCGCGCGCCTCGCGCAGTTGCTCGGCGGTTATTTCACCGATGCCCTGCCTGCGTACATCGTCCAGCTTCAGACCGGCGTGCATCAAGACGTTGGCCAGTGCGACTACTTTCACGGCCGCGTCCACGCCTTCGAGGTCGTCGGCCGGATCGGATTCCGCCACTCCCAACTTCTGCGCCTGGCGGACCGATTCCTGCAACGTCATTCCGGCTTCCATGCCTTCCAGGACCACGTTGGTCGTGGAATTTAACACCCCACGGAAGCCGCGAAGCTCGACGGCGGGTAGTGTCTCGCGAAAGAGCGAAAAAATCGGAACGCCATCCATCACTGCCGACTCGAACAGAAAGCGCCGCCCTTGGGCCGCCGCCAAATCGCTCAACTCCCGATAGGCGTGCACCACTGGGCCCTTGTTGGCGCTGATTGCGTGGGCCCCGGCCCCCAGCGCCGCCTGCATGTGCTCAATCGCCGGCTGCCCGGTGGCGGCATTGAGCGAGCTGACCTCGAAAAGCGCGTCGGCTGCGGCCACCCGAAGCCATTCATGGACGTCGCCAGCGCCCTGCGCGCCCGTGAAATCTGCCAGCAGCAACTTCTCGACACTAAAGCCATCCGGCGCCGCTAGCCAGCCCAGCCGCCGCGAGGCCACTCCGGTAATCCGGCAAACCACCCCGTGGTGGTCGCGGAGTTCGGTCTGTTTTCTCTGGAGGAGTGCGACGAAGGCCCTGCCGACACTGCCGAAGCCGACGATGCAGAGCTTGTAGGTCTGGATACAGGTGTTCTCCAGGGTGAAGTGGCTGTACTCCTCATTGTAAATGCCCTGGCGGTCGCGGAGGCGCTAATCAGGGGCAGGCAGCCGTAAATTCACGATGAAAACCGCAGCGTAATACGCGGCGCCTGCATCCATTCTTGTGGGACTGACGGCCGCCGCCGAAGCTGAGGAAAACCCTGGCCCCGAGGTGATCGAACGTCGGTTATAATTCCGGGTTAAGCTGATTCCCCTGATGCTCACCACCGTCGAGCGCCGTAGCGATAGTTTTCGGAGTGAGCGTCTTTTGCGTCTTTGTTCTGCACGTCTGACCCAACCGCGTAATAAGGTGTACCACTCCGATTCTTTGAAGGAGCGCCAGAATGGCTATTAAAGCAAGCGAGTACGTGTGGCATAACGGGCAACTTGTCCCTTGGGATGACGCAAAGATCCACGTGATGGCCCACGTGGTCAATTACGGTTCATCGGTGTTTGAAGGAATCCGCTGCTACCACAACAGTAAGGGCCCAGCCATCTTCCGCCTGCGCGACCACATGTTGCGCCTGCTTCAGTCCTGCAAAATCTACCGTATTGAACTGGATTATTCTCTCGACGAACTTTGTCAGGCGGCGGTGGACGTGGTGGCTGCCAACAAAGTATCGCCATGCTATGTGCGTCCCATCGTGCTGCGCGGATACGGGCAGGTCGGCGTTAACCCGTTCAACTCGCCCACCGAGGTTTACGTTGCCAATTACGAGTGGGGCAAATATCTGGGCAGCGCTGACTGCGATGACGGAGTAGACGTTTGCGTTTCCTCGTGGACCCGGCTGGCGCCCAACACCATGCCGACCATGGCCAAAGCCGGCGCCAATTACATGAATTCGCAACTGATCAAGATGGAAGCCATCGTGAACGGTTACAGCGAAGGCATAGCGCTCGACGTCAACGGTTATGTCAGCGAGGGCTCGGGCGAGAACATCTTCGTGGTGCACAAAGAACGTCTCTACACGCCGCCGTTGGGCAACAGCGTTCTGCCGGGCATTACCCGCAACTCGGTGCTGCACATCGCGCAGGAGTTGGGAATTCCGGTGATCGAGCAGATCATTCCCCGCGAAATGCTCTACATCGCTGACGAACTGTTCTTCAGCGGCACGGCCGCCGAAATTACGCCGATCCGCTCGGTGGACAAGATCACCGTGGGGCACGGGGTTTGCGGTCCTGTTACCAAGACCGTTCGCAAGGAATTTTATGGAATCGTGAACGGTACTTCGGAAGATCGCTTGGGCTGGCTGACGCCGGTTCCGGTGAAGCAGCCTGTCGGCGTGTGAGCATCGACAACCTACGGAAGGGAAGAGGGCGCGATCGATGCGCCCTTTCTTATTGCTAACGACCCTATCCCTGTCATCCTGAGCGCAGCGCCCGCAAAGAATTTCCGACCCGCTTTCTTTGCGGGGCGGGGCGCGTAGTCGAGGATCTGCGTTTCTTCCGACACGCGAATTCAAATTATTTCTGCTGGATCGACTCCAGGTAAACCGTCAGGTTGTGTATCCGTATCTGCTCTTGCGCCGGATCGTGGCGGCCCAGCGTAAGGAATACGGGGCCCCAGACCGGCATTTCCTTGCTGCCATGCGCGGCTGTGAGGCTGTCGCCCTTAATCATCCCGGCGATATGCGACTCGGGAAATTTTCCGCCATTCTTCACCGCGAGGATGGTGAGATCGGTAGGCTGCATCTTTAACGCTGCGGCCGTGGGCCCGTGTCCCATGGCGTCCTTCCCATGGCACGACGCACAGTAGGCGATATACATGTCTTTGCCGGAGGTAGGATCGGCGTAAGGCGCGGGTGACGTTTTGATCTGGGGATGGGTCGACTGCGAAGTGGTGGGCGAGGTCGCCACTGGACTGGTTTGCGCCGCGAGGGAAATCGAAAGCGCCAGCACCAGAGCTGTTGTCAGGCACGCCATGCGTGAGCACATAAGGACCTGCTTTCTATGATTGCTTACCGCTATCCTAAATATGTCTTATGTGGTTGAGTGGGTCAATGACACTCGTCACAGGCCCCGGGGTTAGAACTCCATCGTCTTCAGCTCGGGGCTGATGATGAGCGGAGCCTCGGTTGTGCGCTGCACGTCGTCTGCAGTAAGTCCGGGCGCGATCTCGTCCAGGACCAGGCCGCTCTGCGTCACCCGCATATACGCCATCTCAGTGACGATAGTGTTGACCACGCGCAGCCCGGTAATCGGCAAGGTGCACCGTTTCAAAATTTTTGGCGCCCCGCTTTTGGTGGTGTGCTCCATGGCCACAATCACGCGCCGGGCGCTGGCCACCAGGTCCATTGCGCCGCCCATGCCTTTCACCATCTTGCCGGGAATCATCCAATTGGCAAGGTTGCCCTCTTCATCCACTTCCATGGCGCCGAGCACGCTCAGGTCAATGTGCCCGCCCCGGATCATGGCAAACGATTCGGCGCTGGAGAAATACGCGGTGCCGGGGATTTCGCTCACCGTTTCTTTGCCGGCATTGATGAGGTCGGCGTCTTCGTCGCCCGCCAATGGATACGGTCCCACACCCAACATGCCGTTCTCGCTCTGCAAAATAACTTCCATGCCGGGAGGCACGCAGTTGGCTACAAGGGTGGGCATTCCAATTCCGAGATTGACGTAGAAGCCGTCGCGCAACTCGCGCGCCACCCGCTTCACGATGCGATCACGCTTTTCGGTGTCTTTCTGCTTACCAGCTTTTTCGTCGGGCATGGTTTCTCCTGAGCTCGCCCTTTTGCGAATCATGCTTTGCGCAAGGTTCGCCGCTCGATACGTTTCTCGTAGCCGGTCCCCTGGAATATGCGCTGCACGTAAACGCTGGGGGTGTGCACCTGGTCTGGTTCGAGTTCGCCGGGTTCGACCAGGTGCTCGACCTCAACGATCGTCACCCTGGCCGCCGTCGCCATCATGGGATTGAAGTTCTGCGCTGTTTTCCTGTACACCAGATTGCCCCAGCGGTCGCCCTTCCAGGCTTTGATGAGCGCGAAGTCCGCCTTCAGCGCCGTCTCCAGCACATACGGCCGGCCATCGAATTCGCGCGTCTCTTTGCCTTCGGCGACCACCGTGCCAAATCCTGCAGGGGTGTAGAAGCCGGGAATTCCCGCGCCGCCAGCGCGAATGCGTTCGGCGAAGGTGCCCTGCGGAATCAGCTCCAGGTCGATGCGCCCGGTCAACACCATTTCTTCCAGCAAGCGGTTTTCGCCGACGTAGCTGCCCTTGTGCGACTTGATCTGGCCAGCCGCCAGCATCAGCCCCAGCCCAAAGTCGTCAATGCCGACGTTGTTGCTGATAGTGTGCAGGTCCTTCACGCCCTTTTTGACCAGCGCTCGGATGAGGTTTTCAGGGATGCCGCACAGCCCGAATCCCCCGATCATCAGGGTGTCGCCGTCCTTGATGTCGTAGATGGCTTCGTCTGCGTTCGCAACTACCTTGTTCATTGCCATAGGATTTAGCGTCCGACCGGCGATTGTACCGGGGCACGTCGCCTCGGCGCAAAAAGGTCACTTGTTCAGGAGCTCAACGCAGCCTGAGACATCGAAGATGCCCGGTGAACTAGCCACTGGTCACTTCTTATTCCCAAACTGGTTGGCGCTGTCGAACATTTCCCGCAGGCCCGGGCCACGCAGGCTTTCGCGCAGATGAGCCAGTTGCTGCTCAAAGCGCAGCAGGGCTTCCTCGATGTTCTTGCTGTTGGTAAGCGCGATGTCGCGCCACATCGAGTAGGGACTGCCAGCAATCCGCGTCATCTCCCGTAACGCGCGGCCGCCGATTTCGCTGATCGCCGGGTCGTCTCCCAATTCTTCCCGCAGTGCAGAAGCAAGCGCCGTGGCGATCATCTGCGGCAGGTGGCTGATCCACGCGCACAGGCGGTCATGCCGCTGCGCGTCCATCGCAATCACCCGCGCGCCTATCGACTCCAGCAGTTTTATGTACTCCTGCTGGCGCTCTGTGTACGGTTGGTTGGCGCTGATGGGCGTGACCAGCCACATCGCGTCGCGAAACAGACCGGCATCCGCGTTCTCGATTCCGCAGTGCTCCTTGCCGGCCATAGGATGTCCGGGAAGCACGCGGACTCCCGCCTCCGCGCCAAACATCATGCGTGCGCGTTCCACCAACTGCTGCTTGGTGCTGCCGGTATCGGTGACCAGGGTGCCGGGAGGAAGCGCCGGCGCCAGCTTTTCGAAGGTGGAAAGTATGGTGCCAATCGGTGTGGCAAAGACCACGACATCGCTGCCCTTGGACGCTTGCTTGGTGTCAGTGTCTCCGCGATCGATTGCGCCGCGTACGACGGCTGCGTCCAGCACTTCGGGATTGTCGCAGCCAATCAGTGTTCCCCGAAAGCCGTGCTGGCGCAGGGCAAGCCCGAGAGAACCACCGATCAAGCCCGTTCCTACGATCGTGATCTGCCGAATCGCCATAGCCAAGCCTAACCTATCGTCCGGCCCACCGCCGGAGCAATCATCCGCAACTGCTCCATTAGTTCGGAGAATTGTTGCGGATACAGCGACTGGGCACCGTCCGACAGCGCTTCATCGGGTGAGGGATGCACCTCGATCAGAAGGGCATCGGCCCCGGCGGCAACCGAGGCGCACGCCATGGGCGCAACTTTGTCGCGCAATCCAGTCCCATGCGAAGGGTCGGAGGTGATGGGCAAATGCGATAACTTGTGCACGATGGGAATCGCCGATATGTCGAGTGTGTTGCGGGTGTAAGTCTCGAAGGTGCGAATGCCGCGTTCGCAAAAAATGACCTGATAGTTGCCCCCCGACAGGATGTACTCGGCCGAGAGCAGCATCTCCTCGATCGTCGCCGCAATACCACGCTTTAGCAAGACCGGTTTGCGCGCCTTGCCCAGCTCGCGCAGCAGGTTGAAGTTCTGCATGTTGCGCGCGCCCACCTGGAAGATGTCGATGTAGGGCAGCATGATGTCGATCTGTGAGATCTCCATGACCTCGCTGATCACCGCCATGCCGTAGCGGTCGCCGGCTTCGCGCAGCAACTTCAACGCGGCCAAGCCGAGGCCCTGAAAAGTGTAGGGTGAACTCCGTGGCTTAAAGGCGCCGCCGCGCAGGACCTTGGCGCCCGACTTGCCCACCAACTCGGCTGCGGTGAAAAGCTGCTCGTGCGACTCCACCGAGCACGGGCCGGCCATTACGACCACTTCCTGGCCACCGATCTCGACTCCATTGGGAAGTTTGATGACCGTGTTGTGCTCATGGAACTGGCGTCCCGCCAGCTTGTAAGGCGCGCTGATACGGTGCACGCGCTCCACGCCAGGCAACACTTCGAGGTCACGGGTGTCGAAGTCGATACGTTTGCCGACCGCGGCAAGCACACTTTGCCGTGCTCCCGTGGTGCGGTGCACAGCAAATCCCATCTTCATCAGGTGGTCGGTTACCCGCTGGATCTGGTCTTCACTGGCATGTTCCAACATCGCAACGATCATGAATAGCCTCTAGCCCTTAGCAATTAGCATTTAGCAACCTGACTTAACTAACCACTAACCACTAACCACTGTCTTCGCCTTCCGGAACTATCTCTTCCCGCTGGATCTGGCGCATCACGTCCACCAGGCGCTCGTAAACCTGGCGCAATTGCACGTCAGACAACGGCCCCTCATTGACGCGCGCGATGTTCTGGAAGATGATCCGCTCGCGGTCCGGCTCGTAGATGGGCATGGCGGAATTGCGCTTCAGCCTGCCAATCTCGTGTGCACATTGGGCGCGCTCGTTCATCAACCGCACCAGTTGGCGGTCAAGGTCATCGATCTTCTGGCGCCATTCCGCGATGTCCATCCCTGATGCCTCGTGCTCCTGTGCGCTTAACCCCTGCCCACGGCTTCTTGCGCTCTTCCGGTGAGCGAACAGAGGAATTCCGATATCGCCGCCGCTTCCCTTCCTGGATTCTGTTCGATCCTCTGCACGATCGCGCTTCCCACCACGGCGGCGTCGGCGAAACTTCCTACCTCGACGAATTGCTCGGGCGTCGAGACTCCGAATCCGACAGCGATCGGCAGTCTGGTGTGAAGTCGCAACCGCTCGACCAGCGACTGCGCGTCGCCGGCGAGCTCCTGCCGGGTGCCGGTAATGCCGGTGCGCGAGATCGCGTACACGAATCCGCGCGAATGTTTCGCCACATCGCGCAGGCGCTTCTCTGGGCTGGTGGGAGCTGCCAGAAACACGGGCGCCAGTTTATGCGCCTTCATGGCGCGCAAATATTCCCCGGCTTCTTCCACAGGAAGATCGGTGACCAGCGCGCCGTCTGCGCCGGACTCGGCGGCAGCCGCGCAAAACTTCTCCAAGCCAAACCGCAAAATAGGATTGAGGTACGAGAAGATAATCAATCCGGCGTTCGATTGCTGCCGGAGTTGCTTAGCTACTTCCAGGACGCCGGTCAGGTTGGTGCCATGTTGCAGCGCCCGCTCGCTGGCCCGCTGAATGACCGGGCCGTCGGCGACTGGATCACTGAAGGGCACGCCCAGCTCGATCACGTCTGCTCCGGCGTGAATCGCTGCCAAAGCGACATCGCGTGATATTTCGAGACTGGGGTCGCCGCACGTAATGTAGGCGACAAGGCCCGGGCGTTTTTGAAATCGAATTGCCATTTTTACGCGCCGATCGTCGGCAGCCGGCTGAAGTGGACCGACGTTGTTGCTGGTGTTTCCGTCGCTTCGGGTTTTGCGCGGGCCCGCTTTGCCGTCAACACTCCAATTCCCAATAGCACAACTGCCAGCATGATGAGCACCGAGCTGAAGATGATCAGCCACTTGCAAAGTTTGAAGCGCCAGTTTCGAGCGCTGACGATCTTATCAATCGGAACCCTCTGTTCGATCCTCCGGCGTCGTTCCAGTTCCAGCGCAAGTGAGTCGTTGGCAAAATAGAGATGCACCAATGCGCAAGCCGCGGCCAGGCAGAAACAAGCGAACGACCAGTCCAGCCACGCCCACTCGATTTGAAGTCTTTGACTGTCGTCGGCGGTCTTCAGCTTCAGCCACAAGACCGCGCACCCCGTGATGGCCAACAGGGAGACCCGAAGCAGCTCGCCCGAGAATTTCTTGTATCCTTCGGCGATTTCTACGTCGTTCGAGAAATCCTGGTCGTCAGCCATGCAAGTTCCTCTACCCCGGACGGGTCACGAGACGAATTCAGGGCCCAGATTTTGCCGCAGAATCCCAATGTCTTTATCGCCGCGGCCCGACACGTTCACGATCACGATGTCGGACTTGTCCATCTTCGGCGCGCGCTTGATGCACTCGGCAAGGGCGTGTGCCGACTCCAGGGCGGGAATGATGCCCTCCGTCCGCGCCAGTTTGAGGCAAGCGTCGAGCGCCTCCTGATCGCTGGCCGACACATATTCCGCACGCCCCTGCTGGTGCAGCCATGCGTGTTCGGGGCCGATCGCCGGGTAATCAAGCCCGGCGGAAACGGAGTGCGTCAACGCGATCTGCCCGTCCGAGTCCTGCAGAACGTAAGAGTAGGTACCCTGCAGCACACCCGGGCCGCCGCCGTCGAAGCGTGCTGCGTGCTCTCCCAGCGAATGGCCGCGACCGCCGGCTTCCACTCCAATCAGTTTCACGTCGCGGTCCTTGATAAATTCGTAGAAGATGCCAATCGCATTTGAACCGCCGCCGACGCACGCGATGACCGCCGAAGGCAGCCGGCCTTCAGCTTTGAGCACCTGTTTGCGGGCTTCCTGGCCGATGACGCGATGGAAGTCGCGCACCATCGTGGGATAGGGATGCGCTCCCAGCACGCTGCCGAGGAGGTAATGAGTGGTGCGGACGTTGGTCACCCAGTCGCGCATAGCTTCATTGATGGCGTCCTTCAATGTGCGCGAACCCGAGTCCACTCCGCGCACCTCGGCGCCCAGCAGCTTCATGCGGAAGACGTTCAGCTCCTGCCGCCGCATATCTTCGGTCCCCATGTAAACCACGCACTCCATACCAAAGAGCGCGCACACGGTTGCGGTCGCAACTCCGTGCTGGCCTGCGCCGGTCTCGGCGATGATGCGATGCTTGCCCATGCGCCGGGCCAGCAGCGCCTGGCCGATGCAGTTGTTGATCTTGTGCGCGCCGGTGTGCAGCAAGTCTTCCCGCTTCAGATAGATTTTGGCGCCGCCCAGTTCCTGGGTCAGACGCTCAGCGTAAAACAGCGGCGTCGGACGGCCGGCGAAATTGGCAAGCAGGCGTTGCAATTCGTCGCGAAAGGCCTTGTCTTTGCGTGCCTCGGCATAGGCTGTTTCGAGTTCCTGCAGGGCCGCCATCAAGGTCTCGGGAACATAGCGCCCACCATAGGAACCAAATCGTCCTGAAACGGCGCGCTTCGCCGGCTGCTTGCGTGGCTCTCCCACCTCTGGGGCGGCCGTAGAACTCTGCAGGTTGCTGGTTGTTTCTTCCATGGTCTCTTCTACCGCAATGCTGCCTGGGTTTGACGCGCTGCGCCAACGAAGCGGCGCAGCCTGGCTTCGTCCTTCCTGCCGGTTTCGCGTTCGACGCCCGAAACCACATCCACTCCCCAGGGTGCAAACAAGCGGATGGCCTCGGCGACGTTCTCGGCAGTTAAGCCTCCCGCGATGATCACCGGCATCTGGGCGCGAACACGGGCCACAATGGGCGCTGCCGCGGTCCAATCAAAGGTCTGCCCAGTCCCGCCACGCTGGCTTGGCGACCCCGCATCCAGAAGGATTGCGTCAATGCTCTGTCGGAATCGCAGATAACCATCCAAATTCTCGGGCGAATTCAGCAATTCTCGCGTCTGCAGCGTCTTGATGATCTTGCGTTGTCCCAGCGCCTGCCGATATTGCTCCATCTCGTCTGCTGGTTCATCGCCATGGAGCTGAATTCCGGTCAATCCAGTTTGCTCGGCAATCTCGGCGACCTGCCCAGGTGTCTGGTTCACGAAAACGCCGATCTTCTCAATGTCAGCGGTCAAGCTGGAGATGATTTCCGCCGCCTGCTCGACCTCAATTTGCCGCGAACTCGGGGCCAAGATGAAACCCAGGGCGTCTGCGCCAGCGGCCAGGCTGGCCTGCGCGTCGGGTAAATTGGTGGTCGCGCATATCTTGATCCAGATCATCGGGTTGCGACCGCCTGCGCCAGCAACGCCCGCAATGCGTCGCCGGGATGGGACGCCCGCATTAACGATTCGCCAATCAAAAACGCACCGAATCCAGCCTGATGCAGGCTGGCAATGTGGTCGCCAGATTCGATACCGCTCTCAGCGATCTTGACCACTCCCGGAGGCATCAATTGAGCCAGTTGCAGCGAAGTGTTCAGGTCAACTCGAAAGGTGTGCAAGTCCCGGTTGTTGACGCCAATGGTTCCGCAGCCGGCGTCAAGAGCACGCTGCAACTCGGCGCGATCATGTACCTCGCACAGCACATCGAGTTGCAACTCAACCGCGCGGCGATGCAGGTTGACGAGCTCCGTCTGGGTGAGAGCAGCGACGATGAGCAGCACGGCATCTGCGCGGTGGGCCCGCGCTTCCAGCAACTGGAACTCGTCGACAATGAAATCTTTTAGAAGGCACGGCAGCCGGGTAGCTTGCGATGCGATCTCCAGATTCTGCAGCGAGCCCTGAAAAAATGGTTCATTGGTCAACACCGAGAGGGCCACGGCCCCAGCGTCTTCCAATTCCTTGGCCAGTTCGGCCACCGGGAAGTCTTCGCGAATCAGCCCCTTCGACGGCGAAGCCTTCTTCAACTCGGCGATCACCGCAATGCCTCGCTCGGCCACCTTGCGCAAAGCTTGCCGGAACCTGCGTGGCTGATGCTGCTCGGCCGCCTGGCTAAGCGCCCGTAGATCGGCCGAGGCCTTGGCGGCCGCGACTCGTTCGCGCGTGGCGGTGACTATCTCTTCCAGCTTGGTGGGCATGAGCGTAGCAAGAGTATAACCGCTGAAGAACTTCTGTTGCGTGGCTGCCGATAGGGACTAGCGCTTGACTTACTTCTCACCCTCCACTACTGTCGGCCTGAATCCCCATAGAGGAGAACGATCATGCGCCCAACAGGAGTTGTGCTGATTGCGGTCTATCACTTTATCAGTGCGTTGTTCCTGGTGCTGCGGGCCATTTCGCTGGTCGGCGGCAGCGCCCTTCTCGGTGGGCTGTTCGGCGGTGTCCACGACAACACCATGGGTGGCGTGGGTGTGGGCGCTTTGATTGGGATGGTGGGGGCGGTGTTCTTCTTGTTTTTCGCGCTTATCGTCGCCTTGGCGGGTTATGGAATCTGGAGCGTGCGCGAGTGGGGACGCATTCTGTGCATTGGATTGGCCGCCGTCTTACTGCTGATTTCTCTTCCCGGGTTGTTCTTCATGGGGCTGCATTTCACCTTGTTTTTCGGCGGGCTTCTTCTGGCCCGAATTGCCATTAGCGGCTTTATTATCTGGTACCTGATGCAACCGCAGATCAAAGTTCTCTTTCAAAAGCCCGCACTTCCGCCCGCCTGATAACTTGGCCAAGTGTCGTGGTGGGGTCACTCCCCTGATTCCGTCCGCTTTCGCGCTTGTGCCGGGACTTTCGCCACCTATAATTGAAGTGCTCTGGACGACAAAAGCTCCGCCGGATTTCACCTGAGTGCGGTCGCGCTAAATGTGCGGCTGTGGCTCACGGGTATCCGGAAGCGTGTCCGTATGGCGACGCTCGACTCCGCAACGCGCCTGCTACCCTTCCCGAGCCGCCCTTCCTCACCCCAACTTCGCCGCAAGCTCCGTCATTTCAAAGCATTGAGCACCATGGTGTTGCTGCTACTTATGGCGGTCGCGGGCCAGAACGCCCTCGCATGGAGCGCGGCCAGCCGCAAGCAGGAGGCCGCCACCCAGTTTGCGAAGGCCGAGCAGATGCGCGAGGAGCTCAACGGCCGCCCGCAGGAGGAGCGCACCCGTCGCGATTACCAGCGAGTCGCCGACGCCTATCGCAAGGTCTATTATGTGGCGCCCGCGTCCAGCAAAGCCGACGCCAGCGTGATCGCGGTGGCCGAGACCCTGGCGGCCATGGGGCGCCAGTTCGAGCCCGGTGAGAAGGACCTGCGCTCGGCCATCCGCGAATATGAGTTCCTGCGGCGTGAGTATCCGGGCAGCAAATATCGCTTCCAGGCGCTGTTCACGATCGGCCAGATCTACGCCGAAGACCTCGGCGATGCCGACGCCGCGCGCAAGACGTTTGAGGAATTTCTGCACCGCTATCCGCGTCAGGCGCTGGCCCGGGAGGCAAAACAGGCGCTGGCTGAGTTGGACCATCCGCTACCGAGCAAGAAACCCGTGGAGGAAGCGCGCGCCGATTCGTCCGACACTCCGCTCACTGAAACGGTGTCGCAGCCGGTTGTAAAGAAGCCGGCATTGCCTCTTGTGACCGGCATCCGCCATTGGTCCACTCCCGATTACACCCGGGTAGCGATTGATGTGGACCGCGAAGTGAAGTACGAAGTGGGGCGCGTTCCCGACCCGGACCGCATCTTCTTCGATCTGCCCGACACCAAGCTGGCATCGGTGCTGGTGGGCAAAAGCTTCGATGTGCAGGACGGCTTTCTAAAGAAGATCCGGGTTGCGCAGTATCAGCCGGGTTACACCCGTGTCGTTCTGGAAGTCGCCGACGTCTCTGACTATTCGGCGTTTCTGCTGCCCAACCCATATCGCCTCATTATTGATATCCATGGACGCCAGCCGCATACCAAGACACAAGTTGCCCAGGTGAGTAATCCCACCGCGAATGACGAGGAACAGGCTGCACCGGGCCCCCGCAAGCCCGAGGCGACGTTGAAGCCTCCGCACGACGGCAGTGCGAAGCAGAATGCAGCTGCCAGGACGACCAGCGTTGACAACAACACCACAGCGGCTGTTCCGCCAACCCATCCATCCTCACCTGCTGCTGCGACATCATCCAACCCTCTTCATCGCAAAGTCGTCGTGGATGAGAACGATGAGGTCAGCACCGATGATCTACCTCCTCCGGTCGTGTCGCCGGCAAAGCCGCACACTACGAAAGCAACTCCGCCCACCGTGGCCCGCACCGTCAATCCGAACGACCCGCTGTTCTCCGATCCGGGAGACAGCAAGGGGCCGGAACTGAAGGCGACGACCGAGCCCACTACAGCTCCAACCGCCGTGGCCATAGCTCCTCGCGCCAAGGACCATAAGAAGAAGAGCAAAGCCGTGGCCCCGGATATGCCTTCCACGCACGAGGCCGAACCCACCTCCGCGGGAGATCGCAGCTTGACCCGCGCCCTGGGACTCAAGATCGGACGCATCGTGGTGGATGCCGGGCACGGCGGCCACGATACCGGGACCATCGGTCCCAACGGACTGGTGGAGAAAGACCTGGTCCTTGACGTGGCCTTGCGGCTGGGGCGCTTGCTGGAAACCCGGCTGGGCGCCGACGTTATCTACACCCGCGACGACGACACCTTCATTCCCCTGGAGACACGGACCGCCGTCGCCAACGAGCATCAGGCTGACCTGTTCATCTCGGTACACGCCAACTCCAGCCCCGATCCGTCGGCCCGCGGCGTCGAGACCTATTACCTGAACTTCACCTCGAATCCGGATGCACTGGAAGTGGCGGCGCGCGAGAACGCCGTCTCGCAAAAATCCATCTTCGAACTTCAGGACCTGGTCAAGAAGATCACGTTGAAGGAGAAGATTGAGGAATCGCGCGAGCTGGCCAGCGATGTGCAGCAATCGCTCTACAACGGACTCGGCAGCAAGCACTCGTCTTTGCGCGACCGCGGTGTCAAGAAAGCACCGTTTGTGGTGCTGATTGGCGCGAACATGCCGAGCATTTTGGCTGAAATCTCGTTTGTTTCCAATCCCACCGACGCCGCCAAGCTGGAAACTCCCGAATACCGGGAGAAGATTGCCGAGTCGCTGTACAAGGGCATCGCGAAGTACGCCGAAGGTCTCAGCGGCGTGAAAGTAGCTTCCAAGCTGAACCGCGCCAGCGGAGAATAGCTTTCAGTAACCAGCAATCAGCATTCAGGGGCATTCAGCATGGGCTGATTGCTGAATGCTGACGGCTTGTGTGGAAACTTTGTGCCTGTGGCGGTAGTCTAATTCGGTAGGTTCTTGACCCTTCATGCAGTGTCGTCCCATAAAACGTGTTGCCGTTGCCGCGATCTTGATGATGGCGCTGACGGGCATTGCATGTGCCACCGACGCCAACGACTTCCTGCCGCAATCTTTCGCCGGCTGGACCAAGTCTGGCCCGGCGCAGTCCAGCGTCGATCCGGCGAAAGCCGACGCTGCTTATCCCGCTGTGCTGAAGGAGTATGGCTTCGCCGACGCCGAGACGGCAACCTACACCCGCGCCGATGGGCGCAAGCTGACGGTGAAGGCGGCGCGATTCAACGACGCTACCGGCGCCTACGGCGCATTCACCTTTTACCGCCAGCCAGCCATGGGAACGGAGCGGATCGGCACGAAAGCCGCGTCGGCGAACCAGCGCATTCTCTTCTTCCGCGACAACATTCTGGTCGTTGCTGACTTCGATCGCCTGACCGAAATGTCTGCCGCAGAATTGCGCGAGCTCGCGGGCATGCTGCCCTCCGCCAAAGCTACAGCCGCAAACCTGCCGAGTCTTCCCGAATATTTACCCAAGAACCATGCTGTGGAAAACTCGGCCAAATACATCCTCGGACCGCAGGCATTGGCGGCACAGAAGGGACCGCTCACTCCCGAGCAGGTTGACTTCAGTCATGATCCGGAAATTCTGATGCAGAATTATTCGTCCGACAGCGGGCTTCTCACGCTCACGTTGATTCAGTATCCGACGCCGCAGATCGCCGGCGAACGGCTGCGCGCCTTGCAAAGCGCGGAACAGTCATCGCCGAAGTCTCTGCTGGTGAGGCGCACCGGCCCGCTGGTCGATGTCGTCACCGGCGCGGTCGGAAGCAGCGATGCACGCGCGCTTCTCAACTCCGTGAACTACGAAGCCGAGGTCACGTGGAACGAAGCGACCTCGATGAGCAAGCGCGATAACATCGGCAATCTCATCCTTGCAGTGGCTGCGCTGATTGGGATACTTCTGTTGTTCGCACTCATCTTCGGGATTTTTTTCGGAGGCATTCGCATCCTGATGAATCGTCTTTTCTCCACGCGAGGCTTCAACCGCCCCGAGGATGCCGACATCATTCAGCTGCACCTGAGATAATAAGCTAAGTGCTCTAACGCTATGAAAGTAATGCATTTAGCTTGCGATGCCCAAACCCCGCACTTTTCGGCCAATTTCCTGTGATTTCGTGAATGTATTGTAAGTTATTGAAAACACAGCAATTTAAGTCCTAGAAATTGCTTGACACGGGTTTTCCGTGACCCTAGTATTTGTGCAGAAAGTTTTGACGGTTTAGCCTCCGTTGGAACTATTCTCCCTTGAAGAGAAGGCCGCCCCGTTGCCGGGTGGCCTTTTCGTTTGCGTCAAATTACTCAAATGAGAAATTTCTGCGCGAAAAGGTTTTCAAGCCGTCACTCTCCAGTCCTATTCACTTTTTTTCTGTGATCTCCGTCAGCGCACGGTATTGCTCCACGGCCGATGCAACTTACTTCTGTCGCTAATACTTCGGCGCTACACGCATCACTTGGTTTACGGATCGTCGAGCCCGTAGAGCCTGGCTGCATTCCGATGCAGGACCATGTGCGCGATGGCAGTGGCCTGCGGGCGAGTGATCTCGCCATCCAGCATCATGCCGGTGAGTGCAATGGCGAGCGCGGTGCGCCCGACAGTTGCCGTCTGATAGCCAGTTTCTTCCCAGTTCAGCTGCGGCGTCATGGGGAACAGGTCGGTGCCGAACAATACCTTCTCCGGATAAAACTCCAACATGGAGCGAATGCTGGCCACAATATGGCGCGGCGACGTCATCCAGGTCTGTTCGGAGAAGTCAGCAAAGACATTCGGTTTCATGAGTAGATAGGGGACAATCTGTTCGAAGCCGGCAGCGCCCCCGTGGAGCATAACGAAGTTTGTCTTGCGCAGGGTTGGATCGTTGAACACAGAATCCAGCAGCAGGGGATTGCTCCCCTCCAAGTAGAAGTATGCACCGCAACCGCCACCGGTGTGCACATGCACCGCCATCCCCAGCCGTCCCGCCTCCTGCGCAATGTAGCGGAACAGATAATCTTGCAGGGTCTTGTAATCGGCATCGCTGGCAACCCCGCCCTTTACGTAGCGCGCATACACCCGGGAAGCGTCAGCCTCTTTCGCGGGAGCGAAGTCCAGTGCGCGCAGGTAGGCAGCCTCGAACTTGATGGCCACGGCCCCGTCTTTTCTCTGCTGCTCCAGCAGCGGCGTGACGATTCTAGCGGTGTATTGCGCCAGCGTGGGCGGCACACTGCTCAGGCCCAACTGGTCCAGATATCGCGCGAAGATCAACTCCTCCCGGCCGTAGAAGATTTTGCGGTCCGGCGATTGCGCGGCCAGAGCGGAGTTGTTCAGCGGAAACAGCAGCGTGTCGTCGAACGGCACCCAGCGGAAGCGCGGTGGCTTCAGGCCCCGGCCCATGGCGACGCGGTTCGCCAGCTCGGTTGCAATGCCAAGCTGGTCCAGCACCCAGTTGGGATACTTCTCGCCCTCGCGCCGCTTGACCTGTTCCTTCGCGGCGAGCAGTTCTTGCACATGGTCGGGGGTGGCGTCGTCGTACTTGTAACCGAACATCGTCTGCCACGCCTTGATGTATATCGGGTTGCTGGCGCGGAACATCAGCCCGTCCGCAGTAGGCTCCAGTGGATCGCAAGGTAATGCATCGTAGTCCTCGTCTGGCTGCGCCGCACTTCCCAACGCCGGGGGATGCGAGTGGTTGTCGATTGCCTCGATGTGATTGATTTCGTCCAGCAGGCTGGCATCGGGTCTGAGTTGATGATTGTCCTGTCCCACCAGTGGGAGGGAAAGCAAAACCGCGGCGGCACAACAAAGCACGATTTTCATCGGGAGCACCTGCGGGTGGATTATCCTACACCGGCAGTATGGACGGAAGCCGGTTCCGAACCCAAACACCCGTCTGGTGAATCCAAAGACTTTACCCATCATGGAGAGCACTCCCCCCAAGCCGGAAAAAAAGAAGACTGACATCTTCAAGGCCCTGCCCGAAGTCTGGCAACTGATTCGGCCACGCCGCGCCCTGCTGGCGATGGGTCTGGGATTGATGGTCATCAACCGCGTCTCGGGGCTGGTGCTTCCGGCTTCCACCAAGTACCTGGTTGACGACATCATCGGCAAGCGGCATTTCAAACTGCTCTATCCCCTGGTGGGAGTGGTGCTGCTGGCGACCATCATCCAGGGCCTCACGTCGTTCGCGCTAACGCAAACACTTTCCAAGGCAGCGCAGAGGCTGATCGCCGAGTTGCGCCGCCGGGTGCAGGAGCACGTCGGCCGACTGTCCATCGCGTATTACGACGCCAACAAGACCGGCATACTGGTCTCGCGCATCATGAGCGACGTTGAGGGCGTGCGCAACCTCATCGGCACTGGACTAGTGGATTTCGCCGGCGGGCTGCTGACGGCGGTCATCGCCTTTGCCGTTCTCATTCGCATCAGCCCAATCATGACGGCCATTGCCTTCGGCTTTCTGCTCACTTTTGGAGTTGGGCTGCGCAAGGCCTTTCAGACCATCCGCCCCATCTTCCGGGAGCGCGCCAAGATCAACGCCGAGGTCACCGGCCGTCTGACGGAATCGCTGGGCGGAGTGCGGGTGGTCAAGGGCTATCACGCCGAGCAACGCGAGCATGAGGTGTTCAGCTCGGGGGTCGAGCGCCTGCTGCAAAATGTCTTTCGCACCCTGACCGCAACTTCGGTCATGAGTCTGTCATCCTCGACCCTGATGGGCGTCATCGGCGCCATCGTCATGTTCATGGGCACGCGCCAGATTCTGGCGGGCAAGCTGACCTTGGGCGGATTCTTCACCTACACTATGTTTCTCGGATACCTGGCCGCGCCACTGTTTCAGGTTGTCGGCATCGGCACCCAGCTCACCGAAGCGCTCGCGGGATTGGAACGCACCCGCGAGGTCCTCGACGAAACGCCGGAAAACGAAGACCCCAACCGGACGGTCACGCTTGGCCAGATACGGGGCGAGGTCGTGTTCCAGGATGTCACCTTCGCCTACGAGCAGAAGAAAACCGTGCTGCACGACATCTCATTTCGCGCCCGGCCGGGCACGGTAACGGCGCTGGTCGGCTCCTCGGGTTCGGGAAAGTCCACCATCATCGGATTGATTGCCGCCTTTCATACTCCGAACCAGGGCAAAATTCTGGTCGATTCGGTCGATCTCTCCACCGTCCGGCTGGAGTCGTACCGCACGCAGCTGGGCATGGTCTTGCAGGATTCGTTTCTGTTCGACGGAAGCATTCGCGAGAACGTGGCCTTTTCCAGGCCCGACGCGACCGAACAGGAGATTCTGCGGGCTTGCGCCATCGCCCGCGTGGATGAGTTTGCCGAGAAGTATGAGCTGAAGTACGACACCATCATCGGCGAGCGCGGAGTGAAACTGTCAGGCGGACAGCGCCAGCGAGTCTCGATCGCCCGCGCTATCCTGGCCGACCCGCGCATTCTGATTCTCGACGAAGCCACTTCCAGTCTCGACTCCGAGTCGGAGGCCCTGATCCAGGAAGGACTCTCCTATCTGATGCAGGGGCGCACCACCTTTGTCATCGCGCATCGGCTCTCCACCATTCGCCGGGCGGACCAGATTCTGGTGGTGGAGGAAGGCCGGATCGTCGAGCACGGCACCCACCAATCGCTTTACCAGTTTGGTGGTCGCTACTACGAGCTGTACACCAAGCAGCATGGCATCGAAGAGAATCTCTTTCTGGCTCCCGGAGAAGGTGACACGACCGATACCACCGAGGAGCCCGCTGCGGTGGTTACCGACCCAGTCGCGGCCGATCCCGATCCCTCGACATTGCTGCGCTAGAGCTGAAATTGTCATTACGAGGGAAGCGAGAACTGCAACTCAGAATGCGAAGCCTGACCCACATCTGTCTTCTGACGCCCCACGAACATGCTGTATCATCAGGACTTTCGCGCTGTGAGCAGTCGTAATACGGAGTCATAAATGGACCAACGCAGTTTCCAGAAGCTGCTGCGCCGCACGGTTCTGATCCCCGTGGTATTGCTGCTGCTGCTCACGGCGACTCTGGTGCTTGAAATCCTGGGGCTGAGGACCTCTTTCGGCTGGGTTGACCATACCGACCAGGTCATTGCCAATGCCAGGCAGTTGATGCGGTCATTGCTCGACATGGAATCCGCCCTTCGTGGCTACCTTCTCACCGCCGACCAGTCTTTTCTTGACGCTTATAAGACAGCCAAGGAAGCCGTGCCGGAACAGTTGGCGGTTCTGGACCGCCTTACCAGCGACAATCCGGGTCAACAACTCCGCCTGCGGGAACTTCGCGATCTTGACCTCCGCTGGATCCAGTATTCAGAGGAATTGTTGCGGCAACAGAGCGCCCGCTCGGTCTCGTCTCAGGAATACAGTGCCGGAAAACAGTTGATGGACCAGGTCCGCGCCAAGCAGCGCGAGATAGTGGATGAGGAGCAGGGATTACATGGATCCCGGTACCGTCGAGCCACACGCCTCAGCAATGTTGTCATCGCCACCTCCGTTGGGCTCGCGCTGGTCACGGTCCTCCTGCTGTTTACCCTGACACGACGCGAATTGTTTGCGCTTTCTTCCACCTACGACAAGCATCTGAACGCTGAAGCGGAGAAGACACGGCAATTGCAAGAGAGCCGCGAGTCGTACCGCATCACCCTCACCAGTTTGGGCGATGCTGTCATCGCCGCCGACGCCGCGGGGAACGTGTCGTTCATAAACCCGGTCGCCGAAAAACTCACTGGCTGGGACCACCAGGCCGCCAGCGGACGGCCCTTGAGTGAAGTCTTGCACATCATTGACGAGAGGAGCCGTACCGAGCGTGAGGATCCGGTGGCACTGGTTCGTCGCGCACAGGGGGTGGTGAATGTAACCGATTATGTCGCACTCATAAGCCGCACCGGAGAGGAATACCCGATCGAGCTGACGGGATCGCCGATCCTGGACAATCGCAACCAGCTTGCCGGAATTGTGCTCGTCTTTCGCGACATCACGCAACGCCGCCAGACGGAGCAGAGCTTACGTTCGAGCGACCGCCTGGCGTCGGCCGGACGCCTGTCGGCCACCATTGCCCACGAGATCCGCAATCCGCTCGACACAGTTTCAAACCTCATCTATCTGCTGCGCCATGAGCAAAAACCCGACAACATGACCAATCAGTACCTCGAGCTTGCTAGTGAGGAACTAGCCCGCATCGCGCAGATCACCGGACAGCTGTTGACCTTCCACCGCGAAGCGCAGGTGCCGGTGAAGGTGAATCTCGCTGATGTGCTGGAGAGCGTGCTGGTCCTGTTTGCGCCGCAAATCCGCAAGGGACACATCGAGGTGGAGCAGCGATTCGAAGCACCGGCTCCGGTGCGAGGTTTTCCCGGCGAACTGCGGCAGGTGTTCTCCAACCTCGTCGGCAATGCTCTCGACGCGATGTCTAACGGGGGCAAGCTGATTCTGCATGTGCGTGAATCAAGTCTCGGCTCTGATCCAACCCGCCGCGGAGTGCGCGTGACCATACTCGACACGGGCGCAGGAATCCCCGCCGGCGTCCGCAAGAATCTTTTCGCTCCCTTCTTCACCACCAAGGGTGAAAAAGGCACAGGCCTGGGCCTTTGGGTGAGCCGCGGCATCATCGACAAGCACGAGGGAACGATTCATCTCGCCAGCCGCAGGCAAGCCGGCAAGAGCGGGACTGCCTTCTCCGTTTTTTCTTCCCTTCCAGCAGGAACTGGGATTGCTCGAGGTACCGAACGCGCCCCCCGCAGTCTAATAACGTCTCACCGCCGTCAACTTCCTCACCGCCCCGCAAACCGCATCTAACCCGAAGCACGGAGGAAGCACGAAAGGCCGGTGAAGCATAGGCGCCGGTTATGACCGATTGAGTCTCGTTCGCTTAGGAGCGCTTATGGTGGCAAGTACCAAATCCAAAGTCACAACCGACCACGCCGAGATCCGCCGCTGGGCAGCGGCGCGAAGCGGCACACCGGCAGCGATCGTGCGCCCCGAAAATGGCGATGAGGAGGCCAGCCCCATCTGCATTGATTTTCCCGACAATTCCGGTGAAGGTTCGCGGAAGAAGATTAGCTGGGACGATTGGTTTAAGCGGTTCGAGGCAGCCGGACTGGCGCTGCTTTATCAGGAACATACAGCCATTGGACGGAGAAGCAACTTCCATAAGGTGGTCAGCCGGGAAACGGTGGACGAGGTCGAAACCGCAGTGGGAGGAAAAGGGAGAAGCGCCTCTCGCAGGTCTCGACGCGACCCTAAAGCGGGTGTGATTGTGGCCCCGCGCGGCGGCAAGGAGATCGTGGCACCCGCAAAGAAGCGAAAATCGAAGCAGGAGGTTGTTCGCAGCGGGCAGGCCAGATAGTCTCCTAATTCAGCTCACAACCAAGCACGGAGGAAAATGCAAGTGCCAGACATTCACAGCAACCCGATCTACCTGCGTAGTGACGAGGACCCGCCGATTCCCATTCCGCCCGGCGAGGAACCGCCCCCGCCAATCGAGGAACCACCCGACAAGCCGGTGGTTGGCCCAGATGCTCCGGTGCGCGAACCGGGCCCGAGCGAGCCCAGGAGATTGTAATTTCGTCGGGTTGCACCTTCTATAATGGTGTCCTGTCGAACGAAGAATGGCCTCTCGTCACGTCCGAACAGCAGTTGCCGCTTACGATTCCAACGAAATCACGGGTCCAGACGCCTCGCAGCGACGCCGTTGGATTTGGATCGTGCTGTTATGGGTCGTGGTTTACATCCCTGGCCTTTTCTCGCCTCCACTGTTAGACGACGCAGATTCCATCCACGCCGAAGCCGCGCGCGAATTGCTTGTCCGTCACGACTGGACCACGCTCTACATTGACGGAGTGCGCTATCTGGAAAAAGCTCCCCTGATGTATTGGGGGATGGCGGCCAGCTACACCGTTTTCGGCGTCTGGGACTGGGCGGCGCGCTTGCCGCTTGCGCTGGGCGTGCTGGCGCTGCTGCTAACTACGTACTCCCTGGGCAAACGCACGCTGGGAGAACGCGCCGGTTTCTGGGCCGCTGTGGTGCTGGCCGTTTCAGTGGGGCCCTACATCTTTACTCGCATTATCATTCCCGACCTGCTGGTGGCATTGTGGCTCACGCTCGGTCTCGACTTCTTCCTGCGCACTCTGGACGAAGAGCCTCCTTCGCGCCTTTCGTGCTGGGGGCTTGCGGCGACCATGGCCCTGAACGTTCTGACCAAGGGACTGATCGGGCTGGTATTTCCCGCAGCAATCATCGGGCTGTATCTGATTCTCACCGGAAATCTCAAGCACCTGCTGCGCATGCGGGTGCTCTCCAGCCTGGCCGTGCTGTTGGCCATTGCGGCGCCGTGGCACATCGCCGCCGCACTGCAGAATCCACCCGCGGGACAATCGCGCGGCTTCCTCTGGTTCTATTTCATTAATGAGCAGTTTCTGCGTTACCTGGGCAGGCGCGTTCCCCCGGATTACGACACGGTTCCGCTACTGGTTTTCTGGGGACTGATGCTGGTGTGGCTATTTCCCTGGTCGGCATTCGTTTTGCAGTCGCTGGCGCAAGTCCCGCATCGCTGGAGCAAGTGGCGCAGCGGAATGAACCGGCGACAACGCGCCCTGCTGATCTACGCCATCTGGGCGACCGTGATTTTGGTGTTCTTCAGCTTCTCCACTCGCCAGGAGTATTACGCCATCCCTGCGCTGCCCGGGCTGGCTTTGCTGATCGGCGGCTGGCTGCAACAGGAAGACGATTCGCCCGCAGCTTCTCGGCTGCGGCGCAACGGGCGAATCGGGTCGATGGTATTGCTGGTCATCTCAGCTGCCGTTTTCTCGAGTGCGGTATTTCTGCTACTCCAGAGCAAAAGCATGGCCTCGGACGGCGATCTGGCCGACCTGCTCAGAAAGAACCCGAACGAATACGCGCTGGCGTTGGGACACGTTTTCGATCTCACTCCGCGGGCTTTGGGATTGTTCCGAGCGCCGCTGGCAATGTTTTCGATCGCGTTGCTCGCAGGTACTCTGTTGAACCTGCTGTACCGCCGGCGCAACTTTGCCCAGGCCGGCAACTGGGTGTTGACCATCATGATGGTGTTCGTGCTTTTCGCTGTACATCAGGGACTGGTAATGTTCTCGCCCATCCTGTCGTCGAAAAAACTCGCCGACGCGATCGAGCAGGAGTACCGGCCCGGCGACCTGCTGGTGGTCAATGGAACCTACGAAGACGCATCCACGCTAAATTTTTACCTGCGCCAGCCCATCCACATCGTGAACTCACGCGATGAAGGCAACATGTATTACGGCGCGCTCTTTCCCGATGCGCCCTCCATCTTCGAGAATGACGCATCGCTCCAGGCACTGTGGAAAGGCCCGCGGCGCGTTTTCCTGTGGGCCGAAGAAGAAAATGTGCCGCCGTTCGTGAAGCAGAGTGGCAGCTTCCTGCTGGCGCGCAGCGGCGGCAAGCTGATTCTCGTAAACCAGGTGCTGCCGCGAAAGCACTAGGTTCAGCCAAGTGTTCAAGGTGCAACTACTTTTGCACACGCCAGCAAATTGAGGGACGGGCGAGCAGCCGTTTACAATCAACAGTGTCCTGAGAAAGTACATTGACAGCCCCTCTACACCAAATGCTGTTTGCCATGGCGGGCGCCGCTCCTGCGCTGCACGTCTTGCGACACCTGCTGTGGTTCACCTCGTTGATCGGATCGTTGACCTCGACCGTCTTTCTGGGCATGGTCTTGTTTGCGGCGGTCGGGTACGTGGCGGCTTGCCGGGTCCAACGGCAGCGAGTGCTGGGCGTGCCGCTGCCCGAACTACCGCGCGTAAGCATTCTGAAGCCGCTTCACGGCAGGGAACCGAGGTTGGAGGAGAACCTGGAGAGCTTCTTTCGGCAGGACTATCCTGATTTTGAAATTGTCTTTGGCGCCCGCAACTGCGAAGACCAGGCGCTGCGCGTGGTTGATAAGCTGCAGGCCAAGTATCCGCAGGTGCACACGCGCATCGTCATCTCCGGCGAGCCGTCGTGGCCCAATGCCAAGGTTTACTCGCTCAGCAAAATGATCGCGTCATCGGCCGACGAGTTCCTGATTATCAGCGATAGCGATGTTCTGGTTGGCCCAGACTTCCTGCGCAATGTGATACCGCCATTGCTGGATCCGAAAGTTGGATTGGTGACCTGTCTTTACCAGGGCATTCCAGCGCACGATTTCTGGTCGCAGCTCGACGCCCTGGGAATGTCGGTCGAGATGCCGTCGGGCGTTTTGGTCGCCCGGATGGTGGACGGCATGAAGTTTGCCCTGGGCGCTGCGATGGCGGTGCGGCGTGATGCGATAGAGGCAATCGGCGGCATTCGCGAGACCGCGTATTTTTATTCCGATGACTTCGTGCTCGGCAACCTCGTTGCGGCCGCCGGTTATGATGTGGTGTTGTCGCATTACAAAGTAGGACACGTGCTGGCCAGCCGGTCCCTGCTGAGAACACTGGGCGATCAGTTGCGTTGGATGCAAAGCACCCGCTTCTCACGCCCGTGGGGGCACGTCGGATCGGGTCTCACTTATGCGGTACCCTTCGGACTGCTGGCGCTGCTGTTGAACCTGGGACACGGCAATCGTTTTCCAACCGCCCTCGCAGTGTTCGGAATGGCATGGCTGAATCGTATGTTGCTGGCGTTGGTGGTGGGATGGGGCATCATGCGCGACCGCCGTGCGCTGCGGCTGTGCTGGCTTTATCCGGTGCGCGACCTGATGGGATTCGGTGTGTGGATGGCCAGCTTTTTCGGCAAGACATTTTTCTGGCGCGGCGAAACCTACCAATTCGGCCACAAAGGCAAAATTATTCCCGAGCAGCGTTCTGTGAACTTGCCGAGTCAAAGCGTACCCCAAAGGCCCGACTAACCACTGCTAGATCCTCTCCAGCTTTCCGTGGTGCAGCCTGAAGCGCGACCCGCGCCACTCCACCTCATCTCCGAAGTAGCTGGCCAGCCAGATTGCCAGGGTTGCCGCATCGCGCAGCGGCAGCAACCACAGGTCTCGCAAAACCTGCGGGTCCGCGAGCACTCCGCGGCCAACCACGATGGCTGAGGTGAAACGCAGAGCGGCAGTAACGGCGAGGGCCAGCCATGTCCACCACGCGCCAGGTGCCGCCGCCACGGCGAGCACGGCCCAGATCAGTCCGAAGGTGACGATCAAGCCAAAGTATTGTGCAAAGCGGCGGTCTTTGACGGTGCGTGCCCAGCGCAACTGGTGTGTCCAGAAATCGCGAAAACTGTAGTCGGGCACCGCAGTCTCAACGACGATATTGGCCAGCCGGACTTGGTGTCCGGCGGCCGCGGTACGCGCGCCAAGTTCGTAATCGTCGGCGAGGTAGTCGGCCAGCGGCAGCAAGCCCCCGGTTTCGCGCAGCACGGTCTTAGTGGTGGCGATGGTCCCTCCCAATGCGAAATGAATGCCGCCTTCGAGGGCGCGCGCCACCAGCACGCCGCCGGCGAAGTCGGTGCTCAGGCCCAGCGCCTCGAGCTTCGAGCCCACCGTCCCACTCGCCAGTCCGCGGTAGAGCGCGGTAACCATGCCTACTTCCGGCTGCGCCAGCGGCGCCAGCACGCGCTGAAGATAATCGCGCGGAACCAGGATGTCGCTGTCGTTGATGATGATGTGCTCGTACTGCGCCTGCGGCAGCATCTGGGCAAGATTGCTGACCTTGCCGTTGAGGCCGAGCGCCTCTGGACAATACACGACGCGCAACTTGGCTTGCGGAAACTCCTCGCGCAATTTTTCCACCAACGCCAGCGCCGGATCGTCGGCGTCGCACACGCCAAACACGACTTCGTATTCCGGATAATCGAGCAGACAATGGCTGCGAAATGCGCTGTACATGTGGGGATCGAGCCCCTTCAGCGATTTAAGAATGCTCACCGGAGGAGTGAAGCGTGTCTCACCTTCTTGGGAGCACTCACGCTGGAAGCGTCTGGCCGCCACAATGCACATCGCGAAAAGGGTCGCGCCGGCAAGGGCCAGCAGCGTGCAGAGCGCGGCAACAGCAGTGAGCGCAGAATGCATGGAGAGCTTTTCAGATTAGCAGAAGAAGAACGGCGAGCGCGGTATGATGTAGACGGGCCCTGATGGCACTTCAAGAGACGTCCGATGATCAACGGTAAACGGGTGGCTGTAGTCATGCCCGCCTACAACGCGGAGAACACGCTGGAAGCGACGGTGCGAGAGATCCCGGACCTGGTGGACATTCGTATCCTGGTGGACGATTACAGCAAAGACAGGACCGTTGCCGTGGCCAGGAAGCTTGGGCTCACGGTGTTTGAACACGATCGCAACCTGGGCTATGGCGGGAACCAGCAGACCTGCTACCGTGAAGCCCTGGCCGCCGGCGCCAACGTTGTGGTCATGGTCCACCCCGATTATCAGTACACGCCGCTGCTCATCACCGCCTTGGCCAGCATGGTGGCCTACGACGTGTATGACGTGGTGCTGGGCTCGCGAATCATCGGCGGCCAGGCATTGCATGGCGGCATGCCGCTGTACAAGTACATCTCCAACCGCTTTTTGACGGCCTTTGAGAACCTGTTTCTGCGGGTAAAGCTCTCCGAGTATCACACCGGCTATCGCGCCTTCAGTCGCAAGGTCTTGACCGAGCTGCCGCTGCTGGAAAATTCTCCTGACTTCGTGTTCGACAACCAGATGCTGGCGCAATGTGTGCACTTCGGATTTCGCATTGGCGAGGTTTCCTGTCCGACCAAGTACTTTGAAGAGGCGTCGTCCATTAATTTTCGCCGCAGCGTGACCTACGGCCTGGGCGTGCTGGGCACGACTCTGCAGTTCACGCTGAACAAGTGGGGACTGGTCCATCTGCCCCTGTTTAGCCCGCAGGGAAGAAAGTTGGAGAGCGCAACCGATCCTTTCCCCATGCCGCCCACGAGCGAAGAGCAACTTCGCGCGGCGGGACGGAACTAGCGAACGGCGCTCTGGAGTTGTCATTTGAAACAAGTTACCCAGATGTTACGTACTTAGGGATGTGTCCCTGGCGCAAAACGTGAACCTACCCAGACTCAACGGTCCGGTGCGCGGACGGTTTCATGCCTAAGCGCACGCTTCGCCACGGCGGCTTCTTCCGTGAGCCGGCGCTGATTGCGCTGCAAACCATGCGGGCGCACAAGTTGCGTTCGTTCCTGATGTTGCTGGGCATTATTCTGTCTGTCTCCACGCTCATTCTGGTGGTCGCACTCATCAGCGGGATGAATGGCTATTTCGCCAGCCGCGTCGCCAACCTGGGATCGAACGTCTTTCTGATCCACAAGTTTCCCATCATCAGCGACTCCAAAGAATTGCTGAAAGCGACTCGCCGCAACCGTGACATAACCTGGGAAGACTACGTGGCCCTGAAGGACAATCTCAAACTGGCGCAAGCGGTCGGGGTGGAAGTGCGCCGTATGGCAAAAGTCCGTGCCGAGCGGCAAAACCTGGAGGACGTCAGTATCCGGGGAGTGACCGCTAACATTGGGGACATGGACGTAGAAGAGGTCGCGACTGGACGCTACATTACCGACAGTGACAACCAGCATCGTGACATGGTTTGCATGATCGGCGCCGACGTGGCCGACAAGCTCTTTGCCAATACCGATCCCATCGGCAAGACGGTTGCCGTCGATGGGGAGGAATTTCAGGTGGTCGGGGTCGCCAAGAAAATCGGCAATACATTCGGACAATCGCAGGACAGTTTCGTCTATATTCCCATCGAGACCTGGCTGAAGATGTATGGGCGCAACACCACGCTGAGCGTCAATGTTCAGGCGCGCGGCGCGGAGTGGATGGCACGCACCAAGGAAGAAGCCCGGGTGTTGATGCGCGCCCGCCGCCATCTTGCGCCCAATGAGGAAGACAATTTCGGCATTCTTGCCAGTGACAGCTTGATGGGCCTCTGGCAGAACCTCACTGGCACTCTGGCCTCAGGTATGGTGGGACTGGTTTCAATTTTTCTGGTGATCGGCGGAGTGGTTATCATGAACGTGATGCTGGCCTCGGTCACCGAACGTACCCGGGAGATCGGCATACGCAAGTCGCTGGGGGCCCGGAAGAGCGACATCCTGATGCAGTTTCTGGTCGAGTCCACGGTGATGGCGGTGGTCGGCGGGGCCATGGGTGTGCTGATTGCGTGGGTTCTGTCGCTGATCGTGCGCAGCACCACGCCGGTTCCGATGGAGGTGCCAATTTCAGCCGTGATTTTGGCAATCGCGATCTCGTCGGCGGTGGGAATATTCTTTGGCGTCTATCCCGCGCGAAAGGCGGCGCGGCTGGACCCGATCGAGGCGTTGAGGTACGAGAACTAGTGGCTAGTGGTTAGTGGATAGTGGCTAGTAACGGACTGTCCGGCGGAACGAGTTTATTCCCTACTAGCCTCGCACTGCGAGGGGGACGGACGAGTACTTCGCAGCAATGCCGATACACTAACCACTGTTTTCCTATGCTGCACTTTGGTGAAAACTCGCGGATGGCGTTGGAGACAGTGCGCGAGCACAAGACCCGCTCGTTTCTGACCGTGCTGGGCGTGGTGATCGGCGTCGCCGCCATGATCTTTGTCGCCTCCATTCTGGTAGGCGTCAGCCGTGACGTGGAAGGCTACCTCGACGATTACGGCACCAACACGCTGTTCATCTTCCGCTGGGACATGGGCATTTCCTTCGGCCGCATGAACGCGGAACAGCGCATGCGTAAGCCCCTGACCCTGGAAGACGCCAAGGCCATCCAGGACGAGTGCCCGCACGTCAAGTACGTGGTCGCAGAACTGTTCCCCCGCTTCAATCCCGATCAAGAGGGAGGGCCGGGAGCGTTACTGGTTGCGCGCTACGGCTCCAAGGAAATCTCCAACCTCGATTACAGCGGCGCCACCAGTTCCTACCCTGATGTATACAACGCACACGTGGTGCAAGGCCGCTTCTTTACTGAGTTTGAAGACTCCCACAGCATGGACGTGGCGGTCATCGGCGACGAAATCGACAAGAATTTTTTCCCGGGGCACGATGGCCTCGGCAAAACCATTCTGGTGGACGGCGTCGCGTATCAGGTCATTGGTGTGCTGGAAAAGCGCAAAGGCCAGCTCTTCAAGGATGAGACTGCGGACCGCGTGGTCAAGGTCCCGTACAACGCCTATCACAAACATTACCCCGCAGCCGACGAGCACTTTGTGGGAGCCGAGGCCTTTCCCGGCTTTAAGGACGCGGCCGAAGATGAGGTCCGTGGCCTGTTGCGCCGCCGTCGCAATGTGCCCTTCGATAAGCCAGACAACTTTGGCCTGAGCAGCGCCGAAGCCATCGCCGACAACTTTCGCCAGATCATGAGTACGGTCGCACTGATGACCATCGTGGTCAGTTCTATCGGTTTGCTGGTGGGCGGCGTCGGCGTGATGAACATCATGCTGATGTCGGTAACCGAACGCACTCACGAGATCGGCATACGCAAGGCGATTGGCGCGCGGCGCGGCGACGTGATCCGTCAGTTCCTGACCGAAGCCATCGTGCTGACCGGATTGGGCGGGTTGGCCGGAGTGCTGGTGGGGATTGCCGCAGCCGCATGCCTGCCGCTGATCTTTCCTTCCATGCCAACCTCGGTCCCCATCTGGGCCGTAGTTGCCGCAGTGCTGATGGCGATGAGCGTTGGCCTGTTCTTCGGAATCTATCCAGCGGTAAAAGCCTCTCGGCTCGATCCGGTTGAAGCCCTGCGGTATGAGTAGGCGGCAGCGGCAACTGAACTCCGAGATGCTGGTGTGGTCTAATAGCTCGTCCATACAGTAACTACATTAAGTGATTCTGAAGGGGTGTCATGGCGTTATCATCTCCGAGCCGTATTGGGTCGCGACTCGCGCAATTGTTCTTTTTGATCTGCATCTTGAACCTCGGGGTGGAAGCCCAGAAGGTCAAAGTCGAATACGACAAGAACCTCGACTTTTCTAAATTCAAGAGCTTCGCATGGGGCCACCATGACGCGGTGTCCCGTCCGACGCTGGCCCTCGCCATCGCCGGCGCCATCGAAGAGGAACTGACCAAGAAAGGACTGCGCAAGGTTGAAACCAACCCCGACGTTTTCATTCAGATGTATGGTTCCGTGGATACGGACTTGAGCGTCAGTTACTCTGATCCGCTGTACATCGGCACAGGCGGAGTCCCCCCATTTGGCTCAGCTTACGCGATGTGGGGTTACGCGCCGGGCGTAACAACTGCGGTCACCGTCCACAAAGGCCAGCTTGTGGTGGACATCATAGACGCCAGCCAGAAAAAACTGGCTTGGCGCGGCATGGCGACCGAGAAACTCAGCGACAAGAAAATGAAGCTCATCCAACAGGTCAATACCGCGGTTGAGAAGATGTTTCAGCGATATCCGGCGGCGAAACCGAGCCAGTAGCGTTATGCAGATTCGGTTACGCTTCCACTCCGGCAGGCTGGGCATTTCGCTTCGGACGCCGGTTCTCCTGCAGAATTTTCTTGCGCAGGCGCAACGACTTCGGCGTGATCTCGACCAGTTCATCGTCGGCGATGAATTCAATTGCCTGCTCAAGATTCAAATTCTTGAACGGTACCAGGCGGATGGCGTCGTCCGCGGTTGAGGAACGCATGTTGGTCAGCTTCTTCTCGCGCACGATGTTCACAGTGAGATCGTTGTCGCGCGAGTTCTCGCCCACAACCATGCCTTCGTAAACTTCCACTCCCGGCCCAACGAACATTTCTCCGCGCTCCTGCAAGCCCCACAGCGCATAGGCAGTGGTATGCCCGCCGCGGTCGGCGACCAGCGCGCCAGTCACACGATGTGGGATATCACCCTGCCACTCGGTGTAGCCGTCGAAGAGAGAATTCATCACGATGGTGCCGCGCGTGTCAGTCAGCAACTCGCTGCGCAGGCCAATCAGTCCGCGGCTGGGAATAAGGAATTCCATGCGGACACGGCCATAGCCGTGGTTGTGCATCTTCTGCATGTGCGCTTTGCGCGCGCCCAGCTTCTCGATCACTACGCCAACGAACGATTCAGGCACGTCGATGGTCAACCGTTCCACCGGCTCCATCAGCTTGCCGTCAACATGCTTGGTCACGATTTCGGGCTTGCCGACGGCGAGCTCAAAGCCTTCGCGCCGCATCATCTCGATCAGGATCGCGAGTTGCAGTTCGCCACGGCCCATCACCTTGAACGAGTCGGTGCTCTCGGCGTCTTCCACACGAAGAGAAACGTTGGTCAGCAGCTCTTTTTCCAGGCGTTCGCGCAGATTGCGCGAGGTAACGTACTGGCCCTCGCGACCGGCGAACGGCGAAGTGTTAACCATGAACTGGATGGCGATGGTCGGTTCGTCGATGGTGGTAACCGGCAGCGGCGATGGATTCTCGATGTCGGTGATGGTCTCGCCGATATTGATGCCGGTGACGCCGGCTACGGCAACGATGTCACCCAGCTCGGTGGCAACGATGTCGGTCCGCTTCAGTCCGGAGAACGAGAACAGTTTGGTGATCTTGATCTTCTCCATCGAGCCGTCGCGCTTGGCGATGGCAACATCTTCGCCGGTACGCAGCGTTCCGTTGAAGACGCGCGCGATCGCCAGCCGGCCAAGGTAGTCGCTGTAGTCGAGATTGGCGACCAGCACTTGCAGCGGCCCGTCGGCCTCGCCGGTGGGCAGGGGAATCGTGGCAACGATGGCGTCGAACAGTGGGCGAAGGGTCTCGCCAGGCTGATTCAAGTCCGTCGTGGCCGTACCAACTCTGGCGTTGGTATAGAGCACAGGAAAGTCGAGCTGATCTTCCGCCGCGTCCAGGTCAATGAACAGGTCGTACACTTCGTTCAGCACGTCCTGCGGACGCGCGTCGGGACGATCAATCTTGTTGATGACCAGAATTGGCGGCAGCTTGGCCTCCAGCGCCTTGCTCAGAACGTAACGCGTCTGCGGCAGCGGCCCTTCGCTGGCGTCCACCAGCAGCATCACGCCATCCACCATCTTCAGCGCGCGTTCAACTTCGCCGCCAAAGTCGCTGTGGCCGGGCGTGTCAACAATGTTGATCTTGATGTCATGGTAGAAAATGGCGGTGTTCTTGGCCAGGATGGTGATGCCGCGCTCGCGCTCCAACTCATTGGAGTCCATCACGCGCTCGACGTGGGTCTCGTTGGCGCGGAAGGTGCCGCTCTGGTTCAGCATGGCGTCAACCAGGGTGGTCTTTCCGTGGTCCACGTGCGCGATGATGGCGATGTTGCGAAGACTCTTGCTCAAAACTAGGTGTCCTTCCTGTTGGGGAAAACCGCGTGCGACAAGGCAAACGGAGGGCTAAACGGGCTAGTATCAGTTTACAATACCCGCCAGAATCCGTTCACAATGGAGGACACGGAGAGCACGGAGGCGGAAAGGGCCGTGACCGAAACGATCATATCGAAAGTTGCTATTTGGCCAACTCAAGATAGAGGTACCTTGCACCACTCAGGGAACTTAATGCGCACTCTCACGCTAATCGCTCTGTTGCTTTCGCTGTTATTTTTTTCCGTCCTAGCTTGGGCGCAGACTGGCAATGTGCGGCCGGAATCTTCATCCACGCTTTCGACCTCATCCGCCGATTTTTCTGAGGACCAGACGTTCGCGCAGTTTCAGCGTGTTACCCCCGACATGAAGCCCCCGAAGGCGATGAGTGCGCCCGACCCGAAATTTCCTGATCTGCTCCCCGATGCCCAGCAGCAGGGCACAGTCGTGATGCTGGTAGGCATCAACGCCAAGGGCCGTGTCGAGGCGGTGCGCGTGCTGCGCAGCGATGAGCATGCCTTCGAGGCGGCCGCCGTGGACACGGTAAAGAAATGGAGATTTCGTCCGGCCACGAAGAATGGACAGGCCGTGCCGGTGCAGGTAACGGTGGAGATGAAATTTGAAAAGTGAGTGGCCAGTGGTCAGTAGTCAGTTGTGCGCGCTTCACTTGTCCTTTTCACCCTGATTCCGTCCATGCCGGCCCCTGACCCTAGTCCCCTTGACAACTGTTTTTCGCGCGATAATAGAGTCACATGCTGAATCAGATTGCACCCCTTACTGTCGGAAAACCCAAGACCGAAGACGCCGTCGATCTCCTGATCGGCTGCCATCAGCGTATTCGTCACTTCACCGGCGTAGCCATCAAGCTGGCGCATGCGCATGGCGCCACCGCCGAAGAGATCGGACAGGCAGCTGCGGGGGTGCATCGTTACTACAGCGTCTCGCTGCCATTGCATGAAGCCGATGAGGATCAGACCCTGCAACCTCGTCTGCGCGACGTTGCGGACGAGTCGGTCCGCCACGCAATGCTGGCGATGAGCGACCAGCGCCAGGCCATCGATGAGCTGATCGAACGGCTGCTGCCCTTGCTGGTGCTGGTAAGAAATAACCCTGACACTCTGGGGCAAGTTGGGGGCGAAATGTGCTCCATCACGAAAGCGCTGGAGGAAACATTTCGTGCGCACCTGCAGATGGAGGAAGACGCGATCTTCCCGGCAATTCACACCGTTTTATCGGACGGCGCGCGTGAGGAGATACTTCGCGAAATGCAGGAACGGCGGAAGCAGTAGTCAGTTGCCAGTCGTCAGTTGCCGGTTGGCTCGATTAAGATAGCGCGATACCTCCTGGGCAGCGATGCCGGGGGATCGTCCGGAAGGAACATCTGTCCGGCCCTTCGGGAACGTATTAACATATGGAACCGAGCGATAAGAGCGCACTGACGCGCGATCCGCGGGACGAGATGCGGCTGGTGGCTCGCATCCGCGCCGGCGACCAGCACGCGATGTCTGAGCTCTACGACCGGTATTCCAAAGTGGTGTATGCCGTGGCTTTGCGCGTGCTTCAGGACGCGGCCGGCGCCGAGGATATTTTGCAGGACGTTTTCTTGCAGCTATGGCGAAATCCCGATGCCTTCGACGCCAGCCGGGGCAGCCTGGCCGCGTGGCTGGCGGTGATTGCCCGTCATCGCTCGATCGACCGGCTGCGCAAGCGGCGCCCGGAGACCGACATTGAGGATTGCGTCATCGCCGGTGGACCCGATCTGCGGGATGAGACCGAACAGGCTTTACTCATCGAGAAGGTGCGCGGCGCGCTCGAGTGCATGAGTCCCGAGCAGCGCCAAGCCATGGAGCTGGCATTTTTTCAGGGACTGACCCATACGGAAATCGCCGCGAAAACCGGCGAGCCTTTGGGGACGATAAAGACGCGCATTCGCAGCGGACTGCAGCAATTGCGCGCCAAGTTTGGGTAATTGGCGAGGAATAGTGCGGCTGATCAGCTCGGGTAGTGCGGGCCATCAGGCCCGCGTCGGCCGGCGGAATGATTGAATGGGGCTTTAGCCCCGGATTGTTTTCTAGTTTTGCAGAATGAAGACACACGACCAATTCGCGGAAGATCTGGCGCTCTACGCGTTGGATGAGCTGACCGGCAGCGAGCGCCAGGAACTGGAAGGCCACCTCGACACGTGCACTGCGTGCCGTCGCGAATTGCAGGCCCTGCGCGGCGACCTGGGATTGCTGGGCTTGTCGAGCAGTGGGCCGCAACCGCCGGCGCGCAGCAAGGACCGGCTGATGAGGGCCATCGCCGCCGAACCGCGTGGAGTTTCTTTGGCCGGGCCTGCGCGGCGGCAGGGCCTGTGGGCAACCTTGCTTCCGGCGCTGGCAGCGTTAGGTCTATTGCTCGTCGTGGTCATGTTGGTGCGTAACAATGGCCGCATGAAAGATCAGCTTGCCGAGCTGGCCGGCCAAAATCGGGACCAGGCGATTCAACTTGACCGGCTGAGTGAAGAGATGAGGTTGCTGACCGCGCCCGACGCGGTCCATGTGTCGCTGAACCCGCAAGAATCGCCCAAACAGCCGAGTGGTACTGCGATCTTCAGCCCGTCGCGCAACCGCATGATGTTCATGGCGAGTAATCTTCCCGCGGTACCGCCGGGCAAGGCTTATGAGCTGTGGATCATCCCGGCGAAGGGCGCGCCCATGCCGGCCGGCGTTTTCAAGCCCGACGAGCACGGCAATGCCATGATGATGGACCACAAGATGCCCGCTGGAGTCGAAGCCAAGGCCTTCGCCGTCACTCTGGAGAACGAAGAGGGCTCCGACAAGCCGACCTCGCCGATCATGCTGATGGGCGAAGCCAGCGCGGGCGAGTGACGAATCCACCTTTTGCACTGGGTTCAACAAGCGGTTACCATTTGTCACAACATTTCCACAGCGGTGAGCCGATTTTGCCAGCGTGCGCCCCGCCTTTTCCTGCACACTAGTACAGCATGGCCAACCCCGGGGATTTTGCCTACACCGTCAAGCAGCAGGCCGACATCGTCCGCATCGTGGGCGAGTACATGACGCTGCGCAAGAGCGGAGCGCAAAATTTTCAGGGCCTGTGTCCCTTTCACCAGGAAAAAACCCCGTCGTTCTCGGTGCATGCTTCGCGGCAATTCTTCCACTGCTTCGGCTGCGGCGCTTCCGGCGACGTCTTCAGCTTCGTGCAGAAGATTGAGAACATCTCCTTCCCGGAAGCGGTCCGCCTGATCGCCGAGAAACTGAAAATCCCGCTGCCCAGGATGAGCTACTCCTCACCAGAGGAGGAGCGCCAGGCCGGCATGCGTGTGGGGCTGATCGAAATTCACGAGCGCGCCTGCAAGTTCTTCCAGGAGCAGTTGCGCCGGCCCGAGGCCGCCCACGCGCGCGAGTATCTTGCGTCACGCGGAATCAGTCCGGAAATTACCGCCGAGTTCCGCATGGGATATGCGCCTGATTCGGGCTTTCTGCTGCGCGACGCTCTGCGCGGACAATATGGAGAGGCATTGCTGCGCGAATCGGGCCTGTTCTCTTGGAAAGATAAGGGCGACGAAGCCGCCGATCAGAAGGCGGCCTTGTATTCCAAATTTCGCAATCGCGTGATGTTTCCCATCACCAACGAATCCGGCAAAGTCATCGCGTTCACCGGCCGCACTCTCTCCACCGACGAGAAGGCCGGCCCTAAATATTTGAACTCGCCGGAGACGCCGATCTATTCGAAGTCGCGCGTGCTGTTCAATCTCGACAAGGCTAAGGAGGCGATTCGCAAGCTGGAGTACGCCATCCTGGTGGAAGGCCAGATGGATTGCATCTCGGTGTACACCGCGGGATTTCACAACGTGATCGCCAGTTCCGGTACGGCCTTCACCGAGCTGCAAGCCCGGCTGCTGGGGCGTTTCAGCAAGAACATCGTGGTTAACTTCGATCCCGACACCGCCGGGGCAGCGGCCGCCGAACGCTCGCTGGCGCTGCTGGTGAGCGAGGAGTTTCAGATCAAGGTCCTTACTCTCGAGCCCGGCTTCGATCCTGACCTGTACATCCGGCGCAAAGGCAAGGCGGCCTATGATGAGGCCCTTCGCCATTCGCAGAAATATTTCGATTATCTGATTGAGCGCTCGCGCGCATTATTTCCCGCGCGCACTCCCGAAGGTAAAGTGAAGGCGCTGAATTATCTGCTGCCGCACATTCAGCGGGTGCCCAGCCGCATCGTGCGCGACGAGTGGGCAAACGAAATCTCGCATCGGCTGGGAATCGAATCGGCGGTGCTGCGCCAGGAGCTGCGCCATGCCGCAGGGTCGCGTTCGGCGTCGCGGGTGAACGCTCCTGCTGCCACCGCACTGATGGATGCCGAGCGGGTCTTGATTCGGGCGCTGGCCAGTCAGGAGCCGTCGCATAGTCCAGTGAGCAGCCGCGATGGCGCGGACCTTGACTTCGAACCCGCGCGGCAGGCGCATTTTGCCTTGAGCCGCGAACGCTTGCATGCCGGATCGGCAGCAGAGAATCTCATCGACACTCTTCTGACCGCACAGGAGCAGGGAACCGACCCGATGTCGCTGCCGCTGGAAGAAGATGCCCGCAGCCTGCTGGCGACCGTGCTCATGGATGAACACGAGGAATTGACGCCAGAGTTGCTGGAGAGTTCAATCCGATCGCTGCGCAAGCGGCATGGCGAGCGCGACCTGGAAAAACTTCAGCGAAAAGTCAAAGAACTGGAATCGCGGCCGGATGTAATGTCGAAGGCTCAATTGGCGCAGGAGAGGCTTCGCCTGAAGCAGGCCATGCGCGCCGGCGAGATTACGAGTGAGCGGCGTTCGTAAGCCGTCGCATCGGCATAGAATGTCTCTGACACCGGAGGCACACATGCCAGAAGTCGCCTACACATCAAACGTGCGCATCGAGCGTATCAAAGGCCCACTGCGCCGGGCCTACCTGCCCGGGGAAGCGCAGCCCGTGTGGTTCAGCGTCCACGGCGGTATCGCCAAACATTACGGCATTGACGAGAGTCGGCTACCCGAGTCCCACGCGGCTACGATCGACTACGTCATCGCCGCCCTCGGTGGTTGAATGCTCGGCACCTTTGCCGGCGCGCTGGATGCGCGCAAAATCAACGCCAAAGACGGCCGTCTCAGTTGCGAAGTTCGCGGTGAAGTCGAGGACGAGGGGGGTGTGCTGATCATCAAGCGGGTGCATGTGACCCACAAGCTGGGCGCTGAAGCTCCCGCCGCCGTGCGCGAGACCGTGGAGCGCGTGCATGGGGTGTACGCGCAAAGCTGCCCGGTGTATCGTTCGCTGATTCCGGCGTTCCCGATCACCTCAAGCGTGGAGCTCGTAGGCGAGGCGTCGGGCGCCGACAAAGGACCCGTCGGCATCTGACGCCGCGCCCTACGGGGTCGGCTTAGGGGTGATTCGCCTTCGTTAGATGGCGGCAGATCACCCCTGCACGCTCACCCTCACCATCTTCTTTCCGGCGCGCAGGGTAAACTCCGCTCCCAGTTTTACGGCGACGACCAACTCGGTCTTGAGCTCGCCGTCCACCTTCACCGCGTTCTGTTTCACTTTACGCAGACCGTCGCTGACCGAGGTCGCCAGTCCGGTGCGCGCCAGCAGTTTGTCGAGCTTCACTTGCACGCGGCCGTCGGTGGTTGACGCATTGGGCGCGGCGACCTCATCAAAGCGCACGAGGACCACCGGCAGGTCCTCGGGCGCTTCGTCCTTCTGAAACATCCGCGACCAGGCTTGCGCCGCCTGCTCAGCGGCAACGAGCGAGTGGAAGTCGGCGACGATGCGCTTGCCCAACTCCTGCTTCAGCTTCATGGGATGCGCCTCGCCGCTCGCAACCTGCCGCTTCATGCGCTCGATCTCAGCCAGGCTCACGTCGGTGACCAGTTCGTAATAACGCCACATCAGCTCGTCGGAAATGGACATGACCTTGCCAAACATCTCCTGCGGCGCCTCGGTGATGCCAATGTAATTGCCGTACGACTTCGACATTTTCTGCACGCCGTCGGTGCCTTCCAGCAGCGGTGTGGTCAGTACGATCTGCGGCGGCTGTTCGTAATGGCGTTGCAGCTCGCGGCCCATCAGCAGGTTAAACTTCTGGTCGGTGCCGCCGAGTTCGACGTCGGCCTCCAGCGCCACCGAGTCGTAACCCTGCGCGATCGGATACAGGAGCTCGTGCATGGCGATGGGCTTTTCTTCGTCGAAGCGCTTGTGAAAGTCCTCGCGCTCCAGCATCTGCGAGATGGTGAACTGGCCGGCCAGCCGGATGAAGCCTTCAAAGCCCAGCCTGCTCAGCCATTCGCTATTGAAGCGAACCTCGGTCTTGTCGCGGTCGAGGATCTTGAAGACTTGCGCCTTGTAGGTTTCGGCGTTCTGGTCGATCTGCTCGCGCGAGAGCGGCGGCCGCGTGGCCGAGCGGCCGGTGGGATCGCCGATGAGGCCGGTGAAATCGCCGATGAGGAAGATGACAGTGTGGCCCATGTCCTGAAAGTGTTTCAGCTTGCGCATCAGCACGGTATGGCCGAGGTGCAGGTCGGGCGCGGTCGGATCGAAGCCGGCCTTCACCCGCATTGGCTTATCGGTGGCCAGTGATTTCTCGATGCGCTCGCGCAGATCGCTCTCGCGAATGATCTCCGCCGCGCCCTTGCGCAGGTACGCGAGCTGCTCGTCAACCGGAGGGAATGAGGACATAACAAGTGATTATAGTCAGAAGCAGTCAGCGTTCAGCATTCAGCCGGCGAAGGGAACTGAGTGCTGAGTGCTGAGTGCTGAGTGCTGAGTGCTGAGTGCTGAGTGCTGAGTGCTGAGTGCTTCCTCTACAATCGAGGCATGTTCGCGCGCAAGATCCGAGTCGAATACGAAGAGGCTGGTCAGCGGCATCCGTGTCCGCTGAAGTGGCTCGACAGCTTCAGCATGCGCAACTTCACCAACGACCAGGTGTTCGATGATACGGTCCCCATCGGCGACGGTGAAATGGAGATCGGCGCGCGCGTCCCGGTGGAGCGCCTGCGGACCGCCATGGAAGACTGGTTCCGGCGCAAGAGCTATTTGCCCAAGGACGCATCGCTGCGGGTGGAGGAACGGTGAAGGGTTTCAAGTTTCGAGTAGGCCCGGGCCGATGGCTGGAAGCTGACGGCTGACGGCTGACGACTCGCTTTTATGGGAACTCGCATATTCTTTTTCGTGATCGCTCTTTGCCTGGTTGCATCTGGCGTCTGGGCCTATCACCACGATGAGGAGCTGCGCAAGAATTCCATGCAGGTCAATCCGGGCGATCCCAACGAAGTAGTGCGCGAATTGCTCGGCGATCCCAGTAGCGAGGGGCCATGCGGGTCGCTCACCGCCGTGCCCAAGAGCTGCGCGGACGAGTACGTTTACCGGTACTATTACTCCATCTTCAACCCGCAGTACGAGGTGGTGTGGTTCGACAGTTCAGGCAAGGTGCTGGGATCCCAGCAGGTAAAGAGGCCGTAAGCAGTAGCGGAGTCCTTCGGCTCAGGCTAGAGTCCTGGCTGGCAACCGCAGATCCTTCGAGTCCGGCGGCGCAAAACCCTGCGCTGCCTACGCTCAGGATGACATAAGAAACGTAGAATCGGCGTTAATTGTGCCACATTGTGATACGTCCCACTCTGTGAAGGTTACTTGCCGGCCGGCTTCGGTCCTGCCGCCTTTACCTCGGGCGGAGCGTCGAACTGCTCAAAGTTCTTAGCGAAGAGCGCAGACAGGTCGGCGGCCGTCTTGTCGTAGGCGGCCTTGTCTTTCCAGGAATTGCGAGGATTCAACAGCTCCGCCGGGACTCCGGGACAGGTTTTCGGAATGCTCAATCCGAATGCGGGCTCAATCTCGAATTCAACGTGCGCCAACTCGCCTTCAACCAGCGCATCGACCATGGCGCGCGTGTAAGGCAGGCTCATGCGCTTACCGACGCCGAACCCTCCGCCTTGCCAGCCGGTGTTGACCAGCCAGCATTGCGCGCGGTGCTCGTGCAGCCGGCGGCCCAGCATCTCGGCGTAAACCTTGGGCGCCAGCGGCATGAACGGCGCGCCGAAGCAGGTGGAGAAGGTCGCCTGCGGCTCGGTGACGCCCGCCTCCGTCCCCGCGACCTTGGCGGTGTAACCCGACATGAAGTGATACATCGCCTGCTCAGGCGTGAGCTTGGAAACCGGAGGCAGCACACCGAACGCGTCGGCGGTTAGGAAGACGAGGTTCTTGGGATGTCCGCCAAACCCAGGAATGACAGCCTTGTCGATGAACTCCACCGGATAGGCGGCGCGAGTGTTTTCGGTCTTGGTGTCGTCGTCATAATCAGGAACGCGCGTGGCCGGGTCGAGCACCACGTTTTCCAGGACCGAACCGAAGTGGAGCGCGTTATAAATCTGCGGCTCATTCTCGGCGGAGAGACGAATGCACTTGGCGTAGCAGCCACCCTCAAAGTTGAAGACGCCGGTTGCGCTCCAGCCGTGCTCGTCGTCGCCGATCAGCCTGCGGGTGGGATCAGCCGACAACGTCGTTTTGCCGGTGCCCGACAATCCAAAAAATAGCGCGGTTACGCCATCGTCGCCGATGTTCGCTGAACAATGCATGGGAAAGACGTTGCGTTCCGGCAGGATGAAATTCATCACGCCGAAAATCGATTTCTTCATCTCGCCGGCATATTCCGTGCCGCCGATGAGCACCAGCTTCTTGCTGAAATTGATCAGGATGAACACCTCAGAGTTGGTGCCATCGCGCTTGGGATCGGCCTTGAAGCCGGGCGCGCTTACAATGGTGAACTCAGGCTGGTGTGTCCTCAACTCTTCTGCGGTAGGGCGAATGAACAATTGCCGCACAAAAAGGTTGTGCCAGGCATACTCGTTGATCACCTGGATCGGCAAGCGGTATTTCGGATCAGCGCCAGAAAACAGGTCTTGAACGAAAAGCTCCTTGCCTTTCAGATAGTCGAGCACCCGCTCATAGAGCGCCTCGAACTTGTCGGGCGGGAAGGGTTGGTTCTGCGAGCCCCACGCGACCTTGCTTTCGGTGACCGAATCTTTGATGGTGAATTTGTCTTTGGGAGAGCGGCCTGTGCGTTTGCCGGTCCCGGCCACCAGCGAGCCTCCCGCCGCCAGTTCCGCCTCGCCACGGCGAAGCGCGGCTTCCGTCAAGGCAGCAGGAAACAAGTTGCGATGGACCTTGTCTTGTCCGAGAAGATGTGTGACTTCGGGAGTTTGCAGAACGGAGGACATGAAAGAGCTCCTAAGCCGGAAGCGAAATCAAGATTATAGTGATGCCACAGACAGCTTTTTGGTTTGGGATTTCAGAATTGTCATCACGAATGGGCCTTGGAGCCGTGAGGGACCTGCTGTTTTCCGGTCGCCGTCGTGCCTTCCAGCCAAAAGCAGATTCCTCGCTTCGCACGTGATGACAATTTCAAGTCTGGATCTCAATGTCACACGAAATAATGGGACGCTATTGAATCTTCAACCCAGTGTCAGCGGGCCACGAGTTGCTCGGCTTCGTCCACGATGGCCTGCAATTGATCGAGCGTTTCCTGAACGGTCAAGCTGTACATCTCGCGACCGTTATCTTCGCCCGATTCGATTGCCCACTTCAAGTAATGGCCCGCGATCTGCACTGCCATCGGATCGGTGAGGACCTTCCCCGTCTGCCGGTGATACTCGACCCATGCGGGGTGGGGAAGCGCAACCCATACCGGGCGGTCGTCCGCCAGAAATTTGATGTCAACCGCGTCGGCGTGCCGCGTGGCAATGGCAACAATCAGCGCCTGATACCTGCAGTGCAGGGGCTTGCCGGTCCAGCGGTCGATGGCCTGGAAGTCGTCGTACATACCCTTAGAACTATAGCCGACCGGTTGTGGCTGGGGCAATCATGTCAGCGGTGGAGGCATTAGCGCCCAGTTCGTACCAACGGCGAAAGGATCGGCACCCAGCTGTTCATCTAAGAGCGATCCCGCACCTCGCCGAGAACGACTTTCACATCCATCTTGCGCTTGGCCCGGTAAAGGGTCACCGTGACCGTTTCGCCGGCACGATGTTTGTTCATCGCGTTTGCGAGGTCCTGCTGCTCGCCAACGGGATCACCGTCAATGGCAACAATCAGGTCGCCACCGATCATAATTGGCTTATTGCCGAGGTAGGCGCGTTGATTACCGCCGCGGAGGCCAGCCCGTTCAGCGGCCCCGCCAGGAATGGTGCCGACAATCAGAACACCATAATCGGCAGGCAGGCCCATTTCCTGCGCCAGCTCTGGCCCGATCGCCAACGTGGTGATGCCCAGCGACGGCCGCCGTACCGTGCCCAAAGTGATCAGGTCGTTGAGTACGGCCTTGGCCACATTGATGGGAATGGCAAAGCCGATGCCTGCGCTCTGGTTGGAGCCGCCGGTGGCAATCAAGCTGTTAATGCCGATTACCTCGCCATGCGAGTTCAACAATGGCCCGCCTGAATTTCCAGGATTGATCGCAGCGTCGGTCTGAATGGCTTCTTCAATGTTCGAACCCTCCGGACTGCGGATAGGGCGCATTGAACTAATGATGCCGCGGGTCATCGTTCCCGCCAGTCCAAACGGGTTTCCGATGGCGAAGGTTTTCTGGCCGACCTGCAAATTCTTGGAATCGCCAAGCACGGCAGGAACCAGGCCTTGCGCGTCGATTTTGACGACCGCCAGGTCATGCGCGCGGTCGCGTCCGATCACCTGTGCCTTGTAGGTTTTCTTGTTATGCAGGGTCACTTCTACCTGCGAGGCGCCGCCGACCACGTGATAGTTGGTGAGGACGTGCCCTTCCTTGTCGATAATGAAGCCCGAGCCCTGGCCTTCCTCGGGCACGGGCCCATAGAAGAAGTCGTAAGCGACGGTTTTCGAGGTAATGTTGACGACCGATGGAATGGCCTTGTGATAGACATCAATATTATTCAGCTCGTCGTTGTCCAGCTTTTCCGGGCCGGCAGCTTCGCTGAGTTCGACATGGGTGGGGCGGGAGATGAGGTCGGTTGCGGGCGCGACGCCGCTGTGATGCGTCGTGTACCAGTAAAAGGCCCCCGCCAGGATGAGTCCGAGAAAAAACGGTCGTGCGAATCTCATAGTGTTTTGTGAGCAATCCGCGCTTCGAGGTTGCCGCAGGAATTGGACGACCTGCCTATAAAAGTGTACCAGTCAGCAGTTGCCAGTAGTCAGTAGTTCTCAGTCGCCGGACGCAAGCCGTTGCAACTCGCGCCAGATGCGCTCGACCTGTCGCTCCGTGTCTTCGGTCGAGCCGGAGTTGTTCACGATGTAGTGGCCGCGCTTCGCCTTCTCATCGTCGGAGAATTGCGCGGCGCTGCGGCGCTCGACTTCAGGGCGCGCAACTGGCAGCGGAACATGTGCCCGTTGTGCGTAACGCTCGACTTTCTGTTCGAAGTCGCAGGTCACAACAATGACCTTGTCGAAGTCCTTGTCGGCTCCGGCTTCGGTGAGCAGTGCAGCCTCGACCACCGCGATGCCGTGCGGATCGCTCTGCTCGATCTCCGACATCCAACTGTTCTGCCGCTTCACAACCTCGGGATGCACGATGGCGTTCAGCTCACGGATGCGGCCGGGAAAAACCAGATCGGCAAGCTTCCTTCGATCGATGGCGCCGTCCTCATTGATAATTTCGCGGCCAAAGCTGTGAACAATCTTGTCATAGGTGGCAGTGCCGGGTGCGTAGAGCTGATGGGCGAGTCCGTCAGCCTGAAGAAAATGCGCCCCTCGTTTTACCAGCATGGCGGCAATGGAGGATTTGCCGCAGGCAATACCGCCTGTCAGTCCTACGCGCAGCATAGACACGCACGCATCATGAGAATTGGAGGCAGGCATCAGCAATGAGATGGCCAGCTCTGATGCAGTATATACACGTTGTGCGCGCAGCTTTATCTACCGCGTCGCCAACGCTCCCACCAAGCGCCCGCGACGTAGCCTGGCGGCCTTCACCGTGTTGCTCATCAGCATAGCGATGGTGAGTGGCCCGACACCGCCGGGAACTGGAGTGATCGCCCCCGCAACCTCGGCAACCTTGGGATGAACATCGCCCATCAGAGTTGAACCCTTGGCGGCGAAGTCGCGTTCGCGCTTCTCGTTTCCCGCGAAGAAGTGCTGGAATTCAGCGGGATCGGTGACCGTGTTCATGCCGACATCAATCACAGTCGCACCAGGTTTCACGAACTCAGGTGTAATCATTCCGGCCTTGCCGATTGCGGCCACCAGAATGTCGGCTCGCCGGCACACTGCCGGCAGGTCTCGCGTCTTGGAGTGGCACACCGTGACCGTGGCGTTGCCGTTAAGCAGCAGCATGGCGACGGGCTTGCCAACGATGTCGCTGCGGCCCACTACCACGGCTTCGGCGCCTGCAATGGCAATCCCGCTGCGCTTCAGAATTTCGATGATGCCCGCCGGAGTACACGGCACCAGTCCCGGACGCTGGGTCGAGAGATAGCCGACATTCATGGGATGAAATCCATCTACGTCCTTCTCCGGCGACACCGCAAGCAGCACCTTCTTAGCGTCCACCTGCGGTGGCAGAGGCAATTGCACCAGGATGCCGTCGATTTCATCGCGTCGGTTCAGGTCGTCGATGAGGGCCAGCAGTTCCTCGGTGGTAACATTATCGGCAGGCGTGTGCTTCTCGCTGTAGATGCCAAGGTGCTCACAGCTCTTCACCTTGTTGCGAACGTAAATCTCCGACGCCGGATTGTGCCCCACCAGCACCACCGCCAAACCGGGACGAAGTCCGGCCGCGGTCAACTCCTTCACTTCTTCGCCGACTTCACTCTTGATTTGTGCTGCGATCCGGGTGCCGTCAAGAACAATGGCCGACATTCGATCCTCCCCCTGCTGAATATTCATCTTATCGCGCCGTCAGTGGAAGATTGTGGCGAAAAATGCGCTCACCTTGCTAAAGAAACCGTGCTTCTGTTCTTTTTGCGCAACCGCCGGCGTCTGCGGCTCCGCGTGCGTGTTATGCGGCGGCGGCACCAGGGCGGGCTCAAGCTGCAATGTCTGATTGTGTTCCAGCCTCAGGGTCGCCACCATTGCGACGAAGTCGGGCGCCGGATCGTTGGCGCGAAAGACCAGCGGCGCGCTGACTGCAACGTGAACGTCCTGGTCCGCAACCGGCGGCTGGGGAGCAGGCGGTGTCGGATTGGATTCCACCGGAATAGTCGGCGGCGTAGCCTTCGCCACCTGCGTTAGCGGATTCGGTTGAGATAGCGGGCATCCGCAATTTTGTTTTGTCGCCGCAGCTTCGCTGAGATGCCCGCCCTTGAATAAGACGGTTTCGTCTGGCTTCACCTGATAGGTGGCATCGCCCATGGTCTCAGAGACCACGATGGCGGCCACGTTCCACGGCAGGGACTGAACGCAGGTATCGCCTTGCGGCGTCACCTTCACGGCAATATGCACCGTGCCGGGACCGGGCATCAGCAGCCGCAAGTCCGGGGTCAGAAGCGTGTCCGCCGCCGCGCCCAGCGGGTAATTGAGCTCCAGATTGCCGCTGTTCAAGCTGAACATCAGCTCGCGTCCGCTCTGCGATGCATTCACCGAAAGATTCGTTCCCGAACAAACCAGCAGACTGCCGCCACGTTCCAGCTTCAAGGTGGCGTTCTGTGCTCCCGCGGCAATCGAGGAGCCGCTTAAAACGCTGGTACCGGAGCCGGCGAGTACGACCGCGCCTTTGACTCTGGCGTCGGTGGCGTACAACTCCCCCAAGGTTTGCTGGGCCTCGGCCGCGCAGCACATTCCGAGGACGAGCACGACCGGCAGGAACAGAAAGCGATGGAAAGACAACAACATTGAGTCACTGATTATCAAGAATGGGGTAATCCTGACGATAGCACCTTGAGGGGCGTTCAACAATCCGGGCGGGGCAGTTCTTCCAGCGGCAAAGGACAGCGCACAGGCGCGCGATTGAAGCTCTGCCCGCGAACGATTACTCTTAAAGCATCTGCATGGCAAACACCCGCAATAACGGCCGGCCCTATCCGAGACTGGTTTTGGGCGAAACCCTAAGCGTCGCTGTTCAGACCTTTCGCACCAACAAGCTCAGATTCATCTTGACAGCGCTGGGCATGGTTATCGGGACGGCGTCACTGATCCTTGTAGTCACCGTCGGGCTCACGGGCAAGCAGTACATCATTCAGCAGATCCAGAATATCGGCTCGAACATGATGATGGCGGAGTACGAGGGGGGCAGCAAGTATGGCAGCCAGATATCGAGCGATTACCTGACCCTCGCGGACTGGGATGCGGTGCGTGAGCGAGTGCCGGGCATCAGCTCATCGTCACCCATGATTGAGTTTCACGACCAACTCCCGATCCCCGGCGGCCAGCAACGTGGGATTGTGGCGCTGGGGGTCTCGTGGCAGTACTTCTATGTTCGCAACCTCAATATTCTGGCTGGGCGCTTTTTCGACGATGGCGACACCCGGGCGCGCAACAAAGTCGCGCTCATCGCCCAGGTCCTTGCCAACACCCTGTACGGATCACAAGATGCCGCGATCGGGCAGCAGGTCAAACTGAGCGGCCTGCCCTTCACCGTAATTGGCACCTTCAAGGAACGGGTCAATACCTTTGGCTCGTCGGAGATTTCCGACAACACCATCCTGATTCCCTACACGGTAGCTCGGTTTTTTACCGGAAACGATACCGTGAAGCAGTTGTTCTTTTCCGTGTCGGACTCGGCTGAGGTCCAGCGGGCGACCGCAGAAGTTCATGATGTGCTGCACTCGCGGCATCGCCCGGAATCGGTTTACAAGGTGTACAACCTGACCCAACTGCTCTCGGTCGCCGCCAAAACCGCGAACACTCTGACCACGGTGCTCCTGCTGATTTCCGTACTCACGCTGCTGGTCAGCGGGGTCGGCATTATGAACATCATGCTGGCGACGGTGAATTCCCGCATTCGTGAAATCGGCGTCCGCAAGGCCGTGGGGGCCACCAACTCAGAAATTCGTGCGCAGTTTTTGACGGAAGCCGTCCTGATATCGCTGGCAGGGGGATTTCTGGGAACTTTCATCGGCCTGGCGCTGCCCTTCTCAATACGCTTCATCACCGACTACCGTGTGCCCATCTCGGGCTGGTCAGTGATCATAGCGGTGGTGGTTTCCAGTTTGGTGGGTGTGATATTCGGTACTGCTCCCGCCGCCCGCGCCGCGAACCTGGATCCGGTGGAAAGCCTACGGTACGAATAGTTAAGGATTTGCGAGTAAACGCCGCCTATGAAAAAGAAGAACGTTCCGAGACTCAAAGCTGGCAATAAAGCAGAAGCGTTCCTGGCGCAGGATCTGTCGGCCCTTGATTTTTCACAGTTCAAACCGGCGCGGTTTGACTTTCAGAAAGTGGACCGGAATCCTAGGCCCTCACGCCGTCGGAGATTCGTGCCGTCACCAGGCGCGCAGCCTTCACCGCACTGACTACCTTGCCGGAGAACACGAAAATTTCGCCCTTTTCACGCTCCAGGATGTACAGCGTCCGTCGGTCCTGCGCTGGATTGTCTTCCACCACGCGAATGGTAAAGCGCGAACCAAGATAGACCGCGTCCTTCGATGCCGGCACGGCGAGGGCTGAGTCCTTACGCATGGCATCAAATCGGGTGGCCGGAAAGGGCTCGAAATCAGGGCGGTTCAACAGCGGGTGATAAATCTCGGGAATCGGCTCGTCAGGATTTGTGGTTGTCCAATGATTGGTATTTTTGGCTGAACCAAACAGCGACTGCGCAGAGCTGCCGTAGGGATCAAAGGCGGTAAATGGACCATCCACCACCACTAGCGATATCCCCTGCAACTCTGGCGGAAGTTGAATCAGGATCTTTTCCGCAACCTGGTATTTCACGCCCTTGAACAGACCGCGCCCGGGCCCTAATCCGTAAGTCGCCCACACCACGTAGTCGTATTCCGAACGCATGTCGGGCGTGAACGCCCGCTGCTCGAACGGAATGTTGAGCGCCTTAATGCGCGCCGACAACAACTCCCGCAAAATGTCAGGGTCATAAATCTGCTCATCCACTTCGTAGCACTGGTCGATGAAGCCGAAGTCCATCCAATGAGGACGGCAGGGCTGCACCTTGAGGTGGTATTCGGCCATCACTTTTTCGAACAACGCGGGCGGCGTCTGCGAGCCCTCTTGCGGAATGGCGTAAAAATGCCGGCTATTGCGCACGATCGCGGGGGCAAATGTGTTCAGGAATTCGGCCCGCGCTTCGAGGGTTTCGCGGATGGTCTCCGGGCTGCGCGGGTAGTGATATCCGGAATGAATGCGGTACTGATTGATGGCGGACGCGGCCCGCAGGATACCAAGGGGATCGAAAAGCCGAACATCGTGGCCGGCCTCTGCCAGGCTGATGGCAATGGCAGCGCCGTACACTCCCGCACCCACGACCGCAACTTTGGCTTTCATTGTGACCTCAATGTCATTGCTTCACCCTGATTATTTGTACGATCCATAGGAGCAAAACTGTCATCGCTCACCTGTTGTCATCCTGAGCGAGGTCGCCTCGACGACCGGACTTGTCGCTCAGGATGACAAAACAAAACGACACTCTATGATCCAGGCTTGGGCGCAACCGGCACCAGAATTCCTTCGCGTATGAAATATTCAATGCCGCGCCAGCGGATGGTCTTGCGCCCAAAACTGACCAGCCAGATGGTGAAGGCCATCGCGTCCCACAGCGGGATCAGCGGCATTTTCTTCCACAGGCCACGCTGCTTCATTCCCCACACGCCGATCAGCCACGTCATGGCGACTCGAAGTACGGCATAGCTGCCGAGGTATCCGAGAGCAACCGCCAAGGTGGGATGAACTGCGACGGCGATCAGCGCCCAAGGCAGTCCCCAGGTGAAAAGCAAACCGAAGTGTCCCCATGGCCGCATGAGACGCATTACTGTCATCCAACGCACGCGTTTGTAAAACAGATCACTGAGCGACGCAAAGTCGGCGACGGTCTCTACCACGTAGGGGAGCAGCTTGACCTCATAGCCAAGCTCGGCAATCAGGCGGCCTACACGGAGATCATCGGCCGGGCGATTTTCAATCGCTTCGTAGCCGCCGAAAGCGGCAATGTTCTGGCGTCGGGTAACAATGGTTTGTCCAAAGGTGAACTTCACACCGTCCAACTGCCAGGCCACCAGGATCCCGGCGAAGAAGTCGGAGATCATTCCTACCGATTGCAATTCCTGAATGAGCGAGATCTCTTTGGTGGAGACATACAGGCAAGTAGCTCCGCCAACTTTAGGATCGCAGAAAGGCGCGGCCACTGACCGCAGGTAGTCAGGCCGCACGCGGATGTCGCCATCAGTGATTACCAGGAGATCATACTGAGCTTCGCTCACCAGGCGAACCAGCCGGGCAATCTTGTCGTTGATGGCGCTGCGGCCGGAGCCAAACAGCAAACGAATGCGGCGCTCGGGAAAATCCTGCACCAGTTTCTCCAGCACCGGCAGTGCAGGATCGTCTGCATCCACGCAAAAAAGAATTTCGTATTCGGGATAATCCTGGCGGCAGAAGCTGGCGTAATTTTCGTAGGCGTCGGGGTCGAGTCCCTTGATGGGTTTTAGGCAGCTGATGGGAGGCGTGTAGTCCCTGCTTGGGGGATTTTGTCTCCAGCTCAAGAAAAATCGCGCCGAGCTGTAAAGCGCCAGCAGATAGTAAATGCCGGGAATGGCGGCAATAGCGAGGACTATGTAACTGAGGACCGTCACCCCGTCTGCTCTCCAACCATGGGTTTAGCTTGTTTCACGGGAATCGAGGAAAACCATCTCTGGGGACAACTTCCCGGCGGAAAAAACAGGAACGACTCAATTCTGCTTCCGAGCCACTCAGAAATCTGTTGAAAGGTGGAGTGTAACATGTGAGGAAATCTCCGTCGAACGGTGACATGGCATGCGCGTATGCGTAACTGGCGGTACAGGCTTCCTGGGCGCGGCGCTGGTGAAAGACCTGCTGGCGAAGGGAGTCTCCGTTCGGGTGCTGGCCAGGCCGTCGAGGCGCGCCGACGCGCTGGAAAGCCAGGGCGCGCAGGTCATACGAGGAGAGGTGGGAGATCGCGACTGCATTGCTCGCGCTGTCGAAGGAGCTGAAGTTGTTTATCATCTCGCAGCCAAGGTCGATACGCCGGGCAGTAAGGCCGATTTCCTCCAGACCAATGTGGCGGGAACCGAACGAGTCCTGACCGCGAGTCTGCAACAGGGGGTTGGCCGCGTCGTGTATGCGAGTTCGTTGGCGGTTTATGGCCCGGTGGCAAGCGGTGTGCGGATTGATGAGAACACTCCCTGCGATGAGTCGCCGCAGTTGCGCGACTTCTACGCCGAGTCGAAGATTGCGGCCGACCAACTTGCGGCCAGTTTCGCGCGAGAAACGGGATTGCCGATCACGATCGTCAGGCCCGGGATCGTCTACGGTCTCGGCAGGCCGCTTCCGGTTGCGCTGCTGGGATTCACGCTGGGAAAGACCAACTTCGTATTCGGCAAATCGAACCATCACATTCCGCTGAATTACATCGAAAACCTGGTGGATGCATTGCAGGCGGCAGGTCGATCGGGCGGCGCGCAGCTTCAGCAATTCAATGTTGTCGATGACGATGAACTCACCCTGGCGAAGTATCACGAGGCGAAAACCGCGGTGGACAAGACCGTGACACACTTTTTCCCCGGCTGGCCGGTGCGACTGGCGGGGCCTTTCGCCGAGGTTGCAGTCCGGGCGCTGCCGCTCGGAGGCAGTGTGCGATTTTCAGGGCATCAGTTAAACCGTGCCTTGCAGGACCGTTGGCATGACACGCAACACATCCGCAAAGCAACGGAATGGTCGCCGAAAGTGCCGCTGGACGAGGCGTTGCGCCGCACCTGGAAAGCTGGCCGCTGAACGAAGCAAACCTTACTTCTTGGTAGACATTTATGCGGGGGAAAGAGTGCTTCAGGGCTCCGGAAAAACTCAGCTTCGAAGCAGGGGGCTCCCACCAAACCCTTAACAGAGTTTGCAGCATTTTGTTCAGTCCTGTCCCTTCAAAAACGCGAAGCGTATAATCCCTTTTCTCATTAGAAAGGATGTGCATGGACTTTCAACAAGTTCTCGCTGATCTCAACCGCCAACGCAATCATCTCGACCAGGCCATTGCTGCTCTGGAAGGTCTCTTTTCCGGCACTGCCGGACGTTGGGGACGTCCTCCCGGCGCGAAGCGAGCCACCAGCAAAGGGGGCGGCATCTCTGCCGCCGGACGCCGGCGGCTTTCCGAGATGATGAAAAAGCGCTGGGCCGAACGGAAGAAGAAGACTGCCCCGAAGAAAGCTGCCGCAAAACGCAAGCCGATGAGCGCAGCCTCCCGAAAGCGTCTCTCCGAAATGATGAAGAAAAGATGGTTAGAGAGAAAGGCCAAGACGGCCTAGCTCAAACCACGGATACAAATGAGAATGGGATCGCCTGCATTCATGCAGGGTTATGCGTAGTCAATCGGGTGGCGTTCGAGCCAGTGTTCATCTCGCACGACTGACATCTGCTTCAGGGATGAGCGGCCCATGCTTGCCGTGAGTTCACGCGTTCCCCAGGCGAGCCCTGCGCAAAATCCGATTGCGCTGCCCGCCACGCTCCAGGCAATTGTTTTCGGCAGGCGATCGCGGCGGCCATTGGCGTAGAAGCGTAGTACTCCAACGCAGGCCCCGATGGTGGCCAGGCTTAACGATGCACGCGCCGATTGCGTCAGGATGGTGGAGAGAGGTTGTCCGTGGAGATGAGACTCGCGGCCGCTGCGTAGACCCGACACTCCCGACTTGACCAGCCGTCGTCCGTAGCGAAGATATGCCGTTGAGGATCCATCCGGTTTCATAAGACAATCTCCTTCGCAGCTCCACCGCGAGAGCTCAGGTCCGTGGCCCACTTCGCTCGGCGATGGACCGGCAATCATACCGGCTACCATATTTATCGCACGGGAGCGCGGTGCGAGTCTGTGCTCTGCGTCACGTTGCACTTGGGTCTTCATCACAGTGTACCTGCATATAGATGTTGTGGCTGTTACAGGGTTTCGGGTGAAGCGGATGCGGCCCTCATCGCTTTGTCATTCACGCATGTCATTCTGGAGCAGTGAGGGGTCGCAATGCGCCCGAAATTGTCGAAGAACTTCCACGAGCTAGAGCTCGTCGACAATTCAGTGGAGTCCTGGACGAACCATGAGAGACTAGGGGCTACACGTAGCAGATTGGATAACATAATGAAGATCGAGATCATTCACTGCCCGACGTGACAGAACAACAAAGCCAAGGTCACGAGTCTCGTGACCCTCATCAAAGGTCGCCTCGGCATTGAAGCCATCATTACGCCTGGAAAGAAAGGTCAGTTCGAGGTCATCGCTGACGGCAAGAGGATAGCCGAGCGTGGTGGGAACTGGTTTACACGGAGCTTTGGCGCCGGCTATCCCGATCCCGATAGCGTGGTCGAGCAGCTCGAGAACACTGTGCGATTGCCGTAGACCGGTAGCCGGTCTCTACCAAAACTCGAGGGGCGTCGGAGTTGCTAATACGGGACCTTCGACAAGCTACGCTCGTTCAGGATGGCAGGGGAACCGCAGGTCCTTCGACTCGTCGCTTCGCTCCTCGCTCAGGATGACAAAGCAAAACCAGACTCGCTACGCTTGCTCAGGATGACAAAGCAAAACCAGACTCGCTACGTTCGCTCAGGATGGCAGGGGTTGGTGGGCAACATTCTCGTGCAAGAAAATCGGCGGGGCCGGAGATGGAGAGGTGACCATAGTCCGCAAGAGGTTGCCGGTATTTTGCCACCAGCCATCGAAGATTTGCCCGCTCTCACAAACCACCTGTAGAGGCAGCCAGTTCTCCCGTTCGTCATTTAGCGGAAAGATCGGACGGACGATCACACTGCGGGTATCGAGCCGAAGCCCAGTGCGCAGCGCCTTAAGGGCACTTTCTTTTGCGCTCCACAGCAGAGCCACCAGCAGGAAACGCCGCGCCGGAGACATCCCCTCGATCAGTGCTTGCTCTTCCGTCGCGAAGTAGTCAGCAATGAATGCATCACTACGCGGCTCGACAATCTCCAGATCGCAACCCAGTTCCGCCCTGCCCAGCGTAATCGCACACGCGGCTACGCCGGCCCGGTGGCTAAGTGAAATGACGACCTCCGCCGGCTGGTTGGCAATAAAGACTTCGGGCGCGCCAGACTGTGCCGGACGTATCTCGATGTCGGCAAGGCGCGGAGGACTATCGGGCAGGTTCAGATAGGCGGCCAGAGCGCGCTTGGCTGTCCAGCGTCCCAGCCGCCAATCGGCGTGGCGTTTGGCGACTCGCATGCCATCCAGGCGAAGCCTTTCGCCGGCGCTCAACCAATCATTTGCCGGCGGCAGATTGGCTTCGGTCTGTTCCAGCCAATAGATGTCCATCACGCGTGACCGACGGGAGAAACCAGGATCGCCTCTTCGAGTGCGCTCTCTACTCGTGCCGGCTTTCTAGCCGCTGCTTTCTCCGACAACAATTGGTGTGTCCGCTTTATACCGCGTTCGACGGCATCGATCAGGTACGGACGAAGGTTGGCTGGCGGAAGAATATGATGCAGCGCACCAACTCTGAGTGCGCGATGCACGCTGTGCACGCGATCAAACTCCTCCGCCATCTCGCCGAGTTTCTGGGAGTGAATGACCTTGAAGAGTTCGTTGTACTGCGCGCGCAATCCGGCTTTCTCTTTGCCCTCGGCTTTGGCCATGGCTTGCGCCAACGCCTCCAGGCGCGCATCTTTGCGGGTCCTGGCGTCGACTTCGCTGGCAAACACCACCGCCGCCGCCGGCGCACCGCCAATCACGGAAGCGTAAGTTCCCTCCAGCGCCACCACTTCGAGTTGTTCATTTAAAGTCGCCGAGAAGACCACATACGCGCCGCCGTGGTAGCGGGAGATGCCGCAGAAGACCATGGGGCCTTTGAAGTTCACCACGGCCCGCCCAATCTGGGCGCCGTACTCAAGCTGCAGCTTGCGCATTGACTCCGGCGAACCGTCAAACCCCGACAGATTAGCCAGAATCACTACCGGCCGATTGTTGCTGGCCGCGTTGAGCGCTCGCGCGACCTTTTTCGACGAGAGAGGGAAGAGAGTGCCCGCGGTCCAGTGGTCGGGGCCGTCGGCCGGGACGAATCCCAACCGGGGCACCTGGTGGGACTCGATACCGATAATGCAAACCGGATAGCCCCCGAGATGGGCATCCCAGACTACCGCCGTCTCGGCGCCGCGCATACCCGGCCACCGTTCCAGAGGAGGATGGTCCTGGTCGGAGACGGCCTTCATCACGCTACGGATGTCGAACGATTTCTTCCGCCCGGCGTTGGTCTCGTCGGAGAAGATGTCGCCGACTCGCGTGAAGCTACTGTCATGGCCGCTGGCGTGCGGATGTTTCTGCACATCGCGGTCGATGGGGTCGCTGGTGTGGGCCCGCCGCGGGAAGCGCTCGCCTGGCGCTACGTAGGTGTGGTCATAGTGGCGCAGCAGAATGTGACAGGCTTGATCGATGTCGCGCGCCCAGTATTGTGCCTGTCCGTTGAGACCCATGATGCGGTCGTATCCACCGATGCCCTCGTTGTCCTCGGCCGAGACGCTGCCGGAGTAGTCCAGGGCGCGCTTGCCGGTGAGCACCATGGCCGCCTTCGGGGTCATGATGAGAATGCCGCGGGTGTGCATCAGCATGGTTGCCTCGGCGTTCCAGTAGGGCTGCGCTCCGACATTGATGCCGTTGACCACCAGATTCACTTCGCCGCCGCCCTGGGTGAACTCGATCAGACGACGCAGGACGCGGGCAATCCAATCCATGTTCTCGACACCGCTCTCCATCGAGATCTTCGCGCCTGCCGAAAGGGGGAACCACTCCAGCGGCACGCCCATCTCTTCGGCGAGATCCAGAGCGCAGAGGATACGCCGGCATTCGGACTCGGCGAGTGCGCCGAGATCGCGGCTGGGATCGCCCAGCAGCACCACCCGTGTCATGCCTTCGGGATACGTGACGGTGAAGTTGCGGATGACGCCGACGATGATGTTGGATATGTTTTGCCCGGGCGGACGATTGACGGGCGCCAACCGGTTGTCGGCATCGAGATCGAACTCGGCAAAATCGCCATGCGGAAATTCGCCCCGGGTATTCTCCCGATCGGGAGTCAACATGCGGATGATCTCGTAGGGATAGGTCATTCCCCGCCGGCGCATGCGCACAACTTTCTGGTCGTACTCGGTCAGCGTTTTCAGCAACTGAAGCTTACTGAACGGCCGGAAGGTCATCAGCAAGCCGGCGTCGCCGGGGGCCGAGATGCGCATGACCGTATCGCGTAGTTCGCCGGTCTGGGCATTAGGCATTCGCGCCCGCACCACCACTTGCTCCAGGCCCAGGCCATCGGTTGACAGCGCCAGTTTGTGGGCGATGTCGTTGATTTCATCCGTCTTGAGGTCGAACACGGGCCACACGTAGAGGAATATCCGGTTCCAGTAGAGGCGCTCGTGCGGCGCGCGCCGCGACTGAAACAGCCGGATGCCTGCGACGGCCTCGGCGAACATGCGCTCCAGGTGCGGCAGTTGCACAATGCGGCCGCTCTCGTCGCGTACCGGCGTCAGATCACGCACTTCCGCCACCGCGAACAGGCGCTCGTCCTTAGGATTGTCGTTCGCCTTGACGTGCAGAAGGTAGACATCTTCCACCGACGGCAAGCGCTCAACCGCAAAGTCCTTCAAGCGCCACAGATGCAGCCGCTCGGCCATCATGGGATGGACACCACGGAAGAGCTTTTCCTCTTCGTAACCGCTGGCGGCGGGGTGATAGGTGAAGTGTTGCATGCCGGCCATGCTCTCGCCGCAATCCGGCCCGGCCACGGCCACCACGATGCGCTGGATGGGCCGGGGGAAACAAGCCTGGTTGATGGAGGAGCAGACTTCCTGCTGGGTGCACTCGGGCTCGGGCAGCGAGCCGGAATTCCAAAGATAGAGATCGATAACTATGTCATCTTCCACCGGCACTTCCGCCAGACACGGGCGCATTGCTCCTAACGCTTCGCCGGACCGATCGTAGGCAGCATGCGCGGCGAAGATATGGACGCTCTTTCCCTCGTGCAGGTATTCCGCAGCGACGGAGCAATGTCCATTGACCGGTATTGTGCGGAAATTTGTGAGTGATTGCCCCAGATAGTAGCGGGAAGTCATTACTTCCAGCATCAATTGACGCAATTCGGGGTCAGCGGCGGCAAAGCGGCCGGAGAAAAAGCTGGCCAGCGGTTGCGGACATTCGATCAGCGCGTTTACATGCTGGCGCTGGTTCGCGGCCTGCGGATTAGCGGCCAGACAGGCGAGATGTTCTTCGGCCTGCGCGTAAACCTGCTTACGTGCCTTCTCAAACAGCGCTTGCTGGAAGCAGCGATAGTGCAACTCGCGGGCCAGATCGCTGACGGAGGGAAACTGTCCGCGGGTCATGGCAATAATGCGGTCAAGCAATGAACGGAATGATTCGTCTGCGTACTTCTCGATGGCGTCAGCATGGGTCAAGCGCCGTTCCAGCAAGGCCAGAATAGGCGCCACCTGCCGCTCTATCCGTTGGTGCGACTTGTAGATCCAAAGCAAACTCTCTTCCAGTTCGGGTGAGCGATCCAGCGTCTTCACGCCATAATGAGCCAGGGCCCGGCGCAGCGCCTTCATAAATGCCGGCGGCAGTCCCTCGCCCTGGGTCTCCAGCATGCGCAAGTAGGAAAACAGGTAAGCTTCGGTGCTGGGTGCTTCGCTTCCGGCGAAGTCGTGCTCGCTTGGCTTGCGGCGGAACAGCGAGCAGATGTCCACAAAAATGTTGAGCACCTCATCTTCGCGGCGTCTGATTTCGTCGCTGTCGGCGGCTGACTCCTTGAACTGGTTCCATTGCGCGAACAGCCGCGCCGTCTGCGCCGGGTCGGCATCGAAGCCCAGCATCAGATGACGTAGTTCTTCCAAGTCCTGACGCCAGTGGGACTGCGTGTCCTGTTCTGCTTCGCTGGCGGTGTACGATGCGCCAAATGCCACCCGCTCTGCGGCCGCCGAAGTCGGCTCATCCGCAACGGCGTCAATTTGCAGCAGCGGAATTCCGGCGTCCACCTGCACGTGGGGTATCGTCATCACCTGGCGAACTCTTCCAGAAAATGGAGCGGCGACTGCCATCTCCATTTTCATGGCCTCCAGCACAACCAGGGTGTCCCCGACCGCAACCATGTCGCCCGCCTTCACGGCAATGGAAACGACGACTGACGGTCCGGGCGCATGCACCAGTCCGCCATCGTCACGATTGATGGAATGGGATACGCCGTCCACCTCGATCCGGTAATTCACTCCCTGCACGATGGAGACAACGTGGAAGCGCCGCCCGAAGGCGGTGAGCCAACATTCAAACTTGCCTAGGGGATGCATCAGCGCCTCGATGCGCGAGCCGTCCACCTCCACGCGATACTGCTGGGGACCCAGGCAGCAGACCTTGAGCGAGTATCTTTGTCCGCGATAGCGCAGTTCCACCGTGCGGCCCAGTTCATTGCTGACATGTGGCCTGCCGCGGACGGCCGAGGCGTAGAACTGCGTCTGCTCCACCGCCAACTCGGCACAGTAGGCTTCAATCGCCGCTTGCACCAGGGCCACATCGGCATGACGGCGGGAACAATGTCCACCATCCGCGGCCAGCCGATCCAGCCATCCAATGTCCACCGCAGCGCTCTGCACGTCTGGCCGGTTCACCAGGTCCAGCAGGAATGCTTTATTGCTGGTCCCGCCCTTGATGACGACGACGCTCTCACGCAACACCCGCTGGAGCCTCGCCAGTGCTTCCCTCCGGTCCTGTCCATAGGCGATGATCTTGGCGATCATCGAGTCGAACTCGGGCGGAATGGCATCGCCTACCGCAACCCCGGTATCGATGCGCACGCCCGGCCCAGTCGCAAGCCGGAAGCGCTCAATCGTTCCGGGGGCCGGTGCAAAACCATTTTCCGGATCTTCGGCGTTCAGCCGAACTTCAATGGCGTGGCCGCTTGTCCGCGGTGGCTCTCCTTCCAGTCGTCCGCCGCGGGCGACATGAATCTGCAGCTTGACCAGGTCGCAACCCGTGGTGCATTCCGTGACCGGATGTTCGACCTGCAGGCGAGTGTTCATTTCCATGAAGGAGAAGCGATGGTTCTCCGGCTGGTATAGGAACTCGACCGTCCCGGCGTTGTGATATCCCGCCGCCTGGCTCAAGCGCACCGCCGCTTCGCGCAGCGCCTGATCCTGCAGGGAAGTGAGCGCTGGCGAGGGCGCTTCCTCCATCACTTTCTGGTGGCGCCGTTGAATCGTACAGTCACGCACGCCGAGCGGCCACGTGGTGCCGTAATGGTCGGCGATGATTTGCACCTCGATGTGGCGCGCCGCCACCACCAGTTGCTCCATGAAAACGGTGCCATTGCCGAACGACTTAAAGGCCTCGGCACGAGCGCCCTCGAAGGCCAGGGCGAGTTGGGCTGCGGAATTTACCCGACGGATCCCATGACCGCCGCCTCCTGCCGTGGCCTTGATCAGAAGCGGATAGCCCAGGCGCTCGGCATGCTGCTGCGCCTCAGCAAGCGTTTCCACCGGGCCTCCACTCCATGGCGCAACCGGTATCTGGGCCTGCGCGGCCAGCAGTTTTGAGCTGATCTTGTCGCCCAGGCGCCGCATGACATCGCCATCCGGGCCGATGAACACGATGCCCAGCTTGCGGCAAAGGTCGGCGAATCCCGGGTGCTCGGCGACAAAACCCCAACCTACCCAAACCGCGTCGGCACGCGCTTTGGTCAATACCTGTTCCAGCAGGTCGTAATCGACGTAGCTGCTCTTGAAGTGGCCGGTGGCCGGATCTTTGATCATGGCTGCGCCGAGAGGCACCGCCTCGTCCGCTTCGCAGACAAACATCGCATGACGGTCGGGCTCGGTATAGAGGGCGATGGTGCACAACGATGTGCCGTACTCCTGATTGAACTCGCGCGCTGCGTGTATGAAACGCATTGCGGCTTCACCGCGATTCACGATGGCCACACGTTGAAATTCGTGTTGCATGATTTCTCCGATCAACCCACCTTTAAACAACAAGTCCAAGTTGATTACGCCATCACGGCGTGCAGCGCTTTCAAAGGCTCGGCATCTGGGCTATTCGGCATTGCTGCCGTCCGGTAGCCGCTGAGCTGCACGTAACAGTTTCGTTTCGTGTCCACCACTTCGGCATCGAAGCGCTCCTGCTCCGGATGGGGAGTAACAACGCAATACAACTGGCCTTCAGCCAGCTCAGGCGCGCGCAGCAGCGATACTCGCCGGACCGCCAGGGGCAGACCAAACCGGTTTTGCACGCTCATCTCCCAGAGCCCTGCGGTCTGGAAGCAAAGCTCGATCAGCCGTGGCGCCATAAGCGTTGGCCGGTCAGACGGCTGGTGGTTGCTGGGCAAGCCTGCCGCCATCAACCCGATCATCCGCTTTCCATCCCACCACGCCCGTTCAATCACCTGGTACGCCGGTCCGTGAAAGTAAACGCGATAGATATCGGCGGCGTGCAGCACCGAGTCTGAGTCAGACACTTTTGCCGGCGCCTTAACGGTTACCGACGCCGGCGGTTGCTTCGACAGCCGCACTCGCGCGGTGAAGTGAATGGTCTCCTGCGGTTCCGGATGGTTGGCCAGCATGCGTCGGCCAACCAGTTGGCAGTCTGCCAGCAACTGGTCACCTTGCGGGTAGTACACCGCCTGGAAAATCAGCGTGCGGGGCTCGTCGTGGTAGAACTTGAACGGCGACAGGAAACTTATTTCCTCCACCGCCTCCACATGCCAGCCGGGATGCACGCACAGAGCAGCCTCGGCGAAGCCCTCGATTCCCATCACTCCGGGCAGCACCGGCCTGCCGTCGATGCGATGGTCGTACAAGAATGGCTGGACTTTGGGATCAAGCGTGGTCTCCATCGTGAGGCCGCTGTGAATACCCATTCCGGTGATCTTGCCGATCATCGGTCCCGGCGCCCCGGCTTGCTTTTCGGCGGCGGCGAAGGCCTCCGTGTCGAGTCCACCGGTGACGTCCCACTCGTTCAGAAGAATGCCCAGGCGCTGGGCGATGACGACCTCACCGAGTGTCCCGCCCGAGGTCAGCTCGCGGCGAATCAGCGGCACGCCTGCTTCGGGCGGCAACATGTCGATGCCGGCCAGCTCCATCATCTTGGGGATGGAGCCGCGCGTGGCCATGCCGATGCCGCCCCACGCCGTCCAGTCGATGACGATACCGCGCGTATCCGGCCGGGTGGTGCGGAAACTCGATGTGATCTTGCACAGCAGGTCGTTGGCCGAGCTGTAGTCGGTCTGTCCGCCGTTGCCGAAGCGGCCGGCGATTGAGCTGAATGCCACCGTCGCCCGCAGCGGCATATCGCCGATCGCGTGCAGCAGGTTGAACCAGCCGTCGCTCTTGACGTCAAACACCAAGTCGAACTCGCGCGGGTCCTTGTCGGGCAGGAAATGGCTGCGCTCGATTCCCGCAGCGTGCAGCAGCACATCGATGCGACCGCTGCGCTCGCGCACCTGCCGGATGATATCGGCCACACGGTCCGCATCCGTTAGGTTGACGCCGAAGTAATAGGCCGTGCCTCCGGCTGAGTGCACCGCGTCGATCGCGGATTTGGCGGCCTGCGCGCGTTCCAGGCCAGCCAGTTCTTTTTCGACCAGTGCCGGTGTGGCTCGCTCGCCGCGCCCCTGGATGCGCGCAAACAGATCGCGCTTCAGTCCGTCTTTGTCGCTCACGAAGCGCGCCAGGTCAGGATTGTTGGGGTCAGGCTCGGGCACCAGATCAAGCAGGTAGAAGGTGCCGCCCGAAGCTGCCGCCAGGTCGGCGGTGATGGCCGAGACGATGCTTCCCGCAGCGCCGGTGATGACGAAGACGGTGTCGCTGTCGAGCTTCATCCCCGGCTGTCCATCGGATGCAGCCTGCTCTTGCAGTCCAATCGTCCAGCGCTGCCCGTCCTTGTAGCCGATCTCTACTGCGCCGGGATCGCGCAAAGTTTCCTCGATCAGGATTTTCGCGACCTCTGCCGGCTTGCGCGCAGCTTCGAAATCGACCGTCTTGGCCAGAGCGTCGAGCCGCTCGCGCGTATAGGTTTTGGTGAAGCCAGCCACTGCCCCGCCCAGGGGCGCGACTGCTCCGGCCTCGTCGTAGCCGTGCTGTCCTCCCAGTTGTGTCGCCGACACCAGGAATGTGCCCGGCTTCGCAATTTGGTCGAACAGAATACGCATGGTGGTGTAGAGCGATTTCACGCGAACCCATAGAGCGTCGTGCCATGAGGCCAAGTCCATGCCGGCGAGATTGCCTTCGTTGTCCAGCGCCGGCAGCCAATACACTCCCTGCACCGGCCCGGTGGCGAGCCACTCTTTGAGGCGATTGCCCAGTGCGTCGGCGTCGGGCGCGTCTTTGATCCAGAGGACTTCTGCACCCAGTGTTTCCAGGCGTTTCGCCAGTGCCTTTGCCACACCGCCTTTGTCGGGCATGATGACCACGCGACTTCCGCGGCCCAAGGTCACACCTGTCGGCTTGCAAACATTCAGCGGGGGCCGCAAGTTGGGCACGGGCACGCGCCGGGGAATAAGGTTGGCAGCATCGAAACTTGCAACTGGCTGACGCGGGGGTTTGACCGCTTCGGCAGCAGGAGTCGCGGCGATAGTTGCAGTAACTGCGGCTTTCTTCTGCCCGACATGTGCGAATTGAATGACGTGGGCCAGGGTGGGGAAGTCGCGCAGCTTGAGATTCTCATCGCGCGGGATGTTGTACGCGGCTCGAATTGCAGCGAACATCTCCGCCTGCTTGACCGTGTCGATGCCCAGATCGGCCTCCAGATCGAGGTCTAGGTCCAGCATGTCCTTGGGGTAGCCCGTCTTCTCGGCCACAATCTCCAAGACTTTGTCTTGGATCGCGTCATCGCCAGGGGTGACCGCCGGAGTTGCGACCGTTGTCGGCTCGGGTGCGGGTGGTTCGGCGGTGACGGGGGACGGCGCCAATGCGCCGGCCAAGTCGGGGCGCTTGTCGTAAACGAACTGAATCACGTGCGCCAGCGTGGGATAGTCGCGCAGCTTGCGGTTTTCGTCGCGCGGAATGTTGTAGATTTCGCGGATAGCGGCAAACATCTCCGCCTGCTTGACCGTGTCCACGCCGAGATCGGCTTCTAGATCAAGATCGACATCCAGCATATCTTGCGGATAGCCGGTCTTTTCCACCATCAGGGCGAGGATGCGCTCCTTGACGTCATCTGCGGCGCCAGCCTTTGAAGCCGGCGTAGCAGGGGTCGCGACTGGCGTCGCTTCGGTTACGACAGCGGTTGGTTCGCCCGCGGTTGGTTTGTTTGCTGCTATGACTGGCCCGGTGCCTGGAGCCAGGTCCGGCCGCTTCTCATAGACGAAGCGAATCACGTGCGCCAGCGTGGGATAGTCACGAAGCTTGCGGTTCTCGTCGCGCGGAATGTTGTATATCTCGCGGATGGCGGCGAACATCTCCGCCTGCTTGACCGTGTCCACGCCGAGATCGGCTTCCAGATCAAGGTCGACATCCAGCATGTCTTGCGGATAGCCGGTCTTTTCCACCATCAGGGCGAGAATGCGCTCCTTTACAGCCTCAGCAGCGCCGTCCTTCGGAGATGTCGCCGGCGGTGGTGTTGGTTGGGTAGCGGTGAGGGGCTCGACTGCGGGTGGTTGGTTCGCAGTTATCACGGGTTGAGGAGCCAAGTCCGGCCGCTTCTCATAGACAAAGCGGATCACGTGCGCCAGCGTGGGATAGTCGCGCAGCTTGCGGTTCTCATCGCGAGGGATGCTGTAGATTTCGCGGATGGCGGCAAACATCTCCGCTTGCTTGACCGTGTCCACGCCTAGGTCGGCTTCCAGATCAAGATCGACATCCAGCATGTCTTGCGGATAGCCGGTCTTTTCCACCATCAGGGCGAGAATGCGTTCCTTTACAGCCTCAGCAGCGCCGTCCTTCGGAGAAGTTGCCGGCGGTGGTGGCGTCGGTTGGGTCGCGACGGAATTGGGGACCGGCGCAGGTGTTTCAGCCTTCTTCTGTGACGAAGGAGCCTCGGCCAAATCAGGACGCTTCTCGTACACGAAGCGAATCACGTGCGCCAGCGTGGGATAGTCGCGCAGCTTGCGGTTTTCATCGCGAGGGATGTTGTAGATCTCGCGGATGGCGGCGAACATTTCCGCCTGCTTGACCGTGTCCACACCGAGGTCTGCTTCGAGATCTAGATCGACATCCAGCATGTCTTGCGGATAGCCAGTCTTCTCCACCATCAAGGCGAGAATGCGTTCCCTCACCGACTCTCCAGCGCGGTCCTTAGCAGACGGCGCTGGTATCGGTGGCGGCATTTCTGCTTTCACCTTCACGGGGCCGTTCCACGCACCGATTTGTGCCAGCTCGGCCTTCGCCGCTGCCTTTGGCGGTGTTGAAGCCACAGCGGCCGCGACTTGCACAGGTACCTCCTGTCTGGGCGCACCCACCGTCACTGGCGCGACCTCCTTGGCCGCTCCTGCTATCCGTGCTGCCAGTCCTTGATCGCGCACGCGCAGCGTGCGGTGGACCACTTCCAGATCGGCGACTGGACGGCCTGCCATGCGGCTGAGCCAGCCAGTCCAGGCGTTTTCATCCGCAACGCGATAGGCGTAGCCCAGAGCGTTCGGGCTGCGACGGACGCCGTCTTTCGTCGGCACCCACCGCAACAGAATCATGCTGATCTGCGAGCCGAAGCCTGCGCCCAGGTGCATGGCATACTGCACCGGATAAGCGCCGCCCTTCGACAGGTTCAGCAGGCCCAGCTCAGGATCGACTTCCTTGAAGTTGGCAACCGGTGGCACCAAGCCTGTTTCCAGTGCCTTCACCGCCAGCACATCTTCGATGCCGGTGGCCATGGCGTGGCCGGTCAAACCTTTGGTGTTGGCAATCACGATTTGGTCGGCGTTGTCGCCGAAGACTTTCCGCAGGGCGTGGATCTCCGCTGAAGCACTCCCGCCGCGCGCCGGCGTGTAGGTTTCGTGGGAAACGAAGACCATTTGCGGCGCAATCTGATTACGGGCAACGCCGCTGGAGGTTTCGGCTTCGGCGACCAGACCTTCCATCACCTGGCCGATGTGCTGTACGTCGAGCCGTGTGCCGTGAAATGCGCTGTTGGCCGTCACCGCGCTCAACACCTCACAGATCGGCTGAATCCCGCGCTCCCGCGCAGCTTCGCGGCTCTCCACCACAAGTGCGGCGGCGCCCATGCCCATGATCAGGCCATGGCGGCGACGGTCGAACGGGATGGCAGCGTCTTCAACGTTTTCATCGGTAGCGGCTGCGCCGCTGGCCAGGAAGCCGGCGCCCATCCAATCGACCAGATTGTCGGAGGTGACATCGTCTGCCGAGATGACAATGACGCGGCGGCAGCGCCCGGCGCGAATCCAGTCCTGCGCCAACCCGACGCCCTGGGCAGTGGTAGCGCAGGCGGCGTTGATTTGCGTGTTGGGACCGCGGGCGCCGATCAATTCGGCAAATTGCGAATGTCCCATCGACAGAACTCTGAGCAGGAAGCGGCGGTCGAAGACGTAGGGATTTTTCTCGATGGCCAGGCACAATTCCTGGATGCGCTGGTCCATTTCCTGACCCAAGCTCGAATTACCGTTTCCCGCCACATGCGCGCGCAAACCCTGCAGCAATGTCAACTGCTCACGGCGCTCATGGTCTTCGTAATAGCTCCCCAGAATTTCGGCGAAGGAATCGTAGCCGGGGAAGGCTGAACCAAAAATCACGCCGGTATCGTCCCGCATGGCGTCGGGCAGTCCCCAGCGGTCCGGCAACTGCGTGCCTTTCGTCGTGGTCTTATAACGCATGACCAGCGGGATGCCGGCATCGCGCAGCGCATCGATTCCCGCTCCAATGGCCAGTCGAGTGACGCGGTCGAAAGCGGCCAGGTGTTCGGCGGGAACACCGAATTCGCTTTCCAGATCGAAAGCGCCACCGCGGCCCGCCAGCTTGATGACATCCGCCACATCGTGGATGGATTCAAACGTGGCCTCGCCCTGCTCGCTCTTCACCAGACGGCGGATATTCTTGTCCAGCATCTCCTGGCGGAAGCGCGCGGGAATGGCGCTGATGAACTGGTCGCCGCGCAGGATGCGTTCCAGATTGCCATCGTCGAAGATACGCTCGGTCCCTGGCAGGCCCAGCGATGCTCCGGTGATCACGACCGGAGTGTTGGCAGGATTCCCGCCGTGGTTGATTCGCCAGCCCGCTCGCTCCAGAGTTTCGGCGAACAGTCGGCCAAGTTCGTTGTAACCATTGCCGTTAGAAGAAACCGCTGGCGCGGTGACAGTGGCGGGAGCAGCTGCCGCCAACTGCGTTGTCTTGGCGTCGTTCCCCGTTGTGGTTGCGGGCTGCGAGACCGCAGGTTTCGTTGGCACTTCGACCCCCTCTTCTTTCCGTCCGCGGCCCAGTCCGGCGGCGTACATGGCGCACAGCGCCTGATTAAACGCCGGAATGTCGCCGATTTTGGGATGATTGGTGAACAGGGAAACGACATCGCCGCGTTCGCCGAGCACCTCCTCGGCAAATCCCTGCAACGCCTTCTTCGGTCCGACTTCGACAAACACACGCGCGCCCGCGCCGTAAAGCGTTTGCAGTCCCTTCACAAACTGCACCGGTGACGCAACCTGCAGCGCGAGCAACTCCACCATCTGTGGAACAACATCGGGTCCGGTGGGATAGAACTCGCCGTTCACGTTGGCCACAATCGGCACCTGCGGCGGTTGTATGTGCAGGTGCGACAGCATCTCGCGCAACGGCTCGCTGGCCGGCGCCACAATGGAAGTGTGAAATGCGTGGCTGACCGGCAATGGCACTACGTTGAAGCCGGCGTGCAGGAACAGTTCCATGGCCTGTTCGACCGCCTGGCTGGCGCCGCCGATGACCGACTGCTGCCCGCTGTTTACGTTGGCGATCACCACGTAGCCGTCGATGGTCTTCAGGATGCGCTCGACTTCAGCCAGCGGCGCAAAGACCGCTGCCATCTTGCCGGTATCTTTTACCGCCACGCGGGTCATGCCGCGACCTCGGGCGCTGACCGCCGACAATGCGTCCTCGAAGCTGAGTGAGCCGGACGCAACCAGTGCGCCGTATTCACCCAGGCTATGTCCCATGCTCATGTCGGGCTGAATGCCGTATGCAGCCAGCAGCCGGGTCAGGGCCAGGTCGATGGTCAGCACGGTAGGCTGGGTAATTTCCGTCTGACGCAGATCTTCTTCGGCCTTCGCGACGGCGGCTGCGTTCGTTTGGTCAACGAACACAAACTCGCTGAGCGGCTTGCCGAGCAGCGGAGTCATGATGCGATCAGCTTCGGCAAAAGTTTCGGTCACGATGGGCTCGGCGGCGCGTAAGGGCGCAAGCATGTTGACGTACTGCGAGCCTTGCCCGGTGTAGAGGAACGCCACTTTGCCCGGAGTGCCGTGTCCGCGAAAGATGCCTTGCGGACGCAGGGCCTTCCAGATCGGAGCCTGGTTGGCTTTCAACGCCTTGAGTGCCTTGGCCGACTTGTCAGCCAGTTCGGCGGCGTCGGCGTAGTCGATCACCAGCCGTTCTGGAGCTCGCAGGTCGGATTCTGCTGGAGCCACAAGCGCCGGGGCGCGACCCGCAGCGGCATCTTTCTGCACTGCAAGTAGACGCTCGGCCAGTGCCGCATCCGAGGAAGCGCCAATCACCAGCGCGCCGCGCAGCGGAGCTTTGCAGGCGAAAGTCGCAAGTGGCGGAGGCGCAGTGGCTGCCACGCTCACACTCTGTCCGGCGGAAGCCGGCGATGGCGTACTAACCGCTACAGAATGCTTGCCATTTCCGTTGAGCCTGCCGGGGATGTACTCCTCGAGTACGGCGTGGAAGTTGGTGCCGCCAAATCCAAAGGCGCTGAGGCCGGCCCGACGCGGGACATCTGCCGGGACCGTCCACGGGCGCAACTTGGTATTGACATACAGTGGGGAGTGAACAAAGTCGATGGTCGAATTGGGATGCTCGCAATTCACGCTGGGCGGCAACACCTTGTCGCGAAGCGCCAGGGCCGCCTTCAGCAGTCCAGCCGCGCCAGCCGCTCCCTTGAGATGGCCGATATTAGATTTCACCGAGCCCAGCGCCACCGATCCGGCGGGCATATGAAAACTGCTGAGCACGTCTGTCATGCTCTGCAGCTCGATGGCGTCGCCCACGCTGGTGGACGTACCGTGCCCTTCCATCAGGGTCGCGGTGGCGGGAGACAATCCGGCATTCTGCCAGGCGCGCTCGATGGCGAATTTCTGGCCGATCGGATTGGGCGCTGTAATCCCTTTTCCCCTGCCATCGCTGGAGCCCGCGATGCCGCGGAGCACAGCATAGATGTTGTCTCCGTCACGTTCGGCGTCGGCCAGACGTTTCAGCAAGAAGATCGCCGCGCCTTCGCCCATGACGAAGCCGTCTGCTCCATCGGCGTAAGGCCGTGTCCCGGTCGCCGACAGCGCGCCAATCTTGCAGAATTTGACGAAGGTTGGGGCGCCCATGTTGCGGTCAATCCCGCCACAAACCGCGATGTCGAAATCGTTCTCGACCAGGCCCTCGACCGCCGAACTAATTGCCGCCATTGCCGAGGCGCAAGCGGCGTCCACCACATAATTAGGACCGTGGAAGTTGTAGAGATTTGCGATGCGGCCAGCAATGCAGTTGGCCAATTCGCCGGGCATGCTGTCTTCCGTAATCTCGGGGAGCAGCTTGGCCATGCGGTCGTGCAATTCGCGGGTGATGCTCTGACGGGCGGCCTGCGGCAAGGCCGCGAAGCTGGCGCTTTCGGCCAGCTCACGCGCGTATTCCGGAAAGTGCACGCGCAACGAGGTGAGGTAATGTCTCTCTCCCGCCATCGCATTGCCCAGGATCACGGCCGTGCGGTCCAGATTCAGCGGCCGCTTGGGATAGCCGTAGTCTTCCAAAGCTTCGCGGGTGCAGGCGATGGCCCATTTCTGGGCGATGTCCATGGCATCGACGACGCGCGGCGGAATGGGCAGGTGCCACTTCGCGGGCTCCCATATGTACTCGCGTACCCAGCCACCAATCTTCGAATAGGTCTTGTCAGGTGCGTTGTGATCGGCATCGTAATAAAGCGATGGGTCCCAACGGTCGGCGGGGACCTCGCTGATGCTGTAACGGCCATTCTTCACGTTTTGCCAGAAAGCCGGCACGTTCACGGCATCGGGCAGAACTGCCCCTGCCCCCACAATCGCAATCGCACGATGAGCGGTATTCTCCATGGCTGGTCACTCCCTCAGGAAATTTGTCAAAGCGGACGAAGACGGCGGCTGTCGGGCGGCGCAAAACAGGCGTTCGGGAATGGGGGCCTTATGTCACTCTTGCCCAAGCGGGAATGACGATCCACACTCTCACAACCTGGACGACCCGGGAGCGCCCGAGAGCACCTCAACAATGACAGGCGGAGCCTAGTGATGTCAGTGATATAGGACGAGAAACTGGGTGATGCAGACCACAAGGTCGGGTGACAATGACCCATTCGATATGTCTGTTAGAGCACATAAGACAATTGTCAGATGGGATTCGTCTTTCTGTATTGGGTCCGCGTCGTCCAGGTGGGTGATGCCGAGGACAGTCCAAGTAATAGTCAATGTGTCACAACACAGTTATCATGTATTGCAACACAAATATTGTGAGTTACAACATGTAATGGTCGGCGGTGAGAGTGTTGGTTCGCATTATCATCCGGAACGACAAATGCGATGGATTCGCTCTGAGACAGCACAAGCATCCGGTTTGCGAAGGGCCACCGAATGCCTGTTTTGTTTCTTAAGCTTTTTTGTTTAGACCAGGACGCCCGGAGTGCCCCACTCATTCTCGTTTTTCGAACGAGTGGGTTCACCTTAAACCAGGACGGCCTGTTCCGTCTCTTTCTTTACCCGGCTATAGAGTACGTCCGCAACGTAATCCATATCGGAGAGGACACCGGATTGGGCGCGATGGATGGCGGTCAGTCCCAGATTCGCTTCAAACCCAGCCATCTCCGCCTCGCCCACGCCACCGGCTCCGGTCACCCAACGCAAGCCCTCTTCGCCTACCTTGAGGGCCGCCTCGCGCGCAAAAATGCGGCTGATGGCCGCCAGCGCCGTCGGGGCGAAGCGGTCGTTCGCCTTCTCGTGCAGCCTGCCTTCCGCAGCCAGCGCAGCCCGGCGGGCCAGCGTGGCAGCGCATTCGGCGTACGCGATCCACTCACCGACGCGCAGCAGAATGTGCTGGAAGCGGGTGAGCCGATGCAGGCGCGCCTTCTCCATCACCTCAGCCAGCGCGTGCAGCGCCAGCGCCGCTACGTCCGCGCCGACGTTGGGATGCGCGGCATGCAACGCCTCGGCCTCGCGCGCCCGGTCATGGTAGTGCTGTCCCCGCGTCTTCAGGTGGAGCTGCCAGCGATCGCGGCTGATGGTCATCTCCATGATCTCCGACGTGCCCTCGTAGATGCGGGTAATGCGCACATCGCGGCTTATCTTCTCGACCATATATTCATGGGTGTAGCCGTAGCCGCCCAGCGCCTGGATGCTGGCGTCGGCGGCGGCATCGCCGGCTTCGGTGGACATGTACTTGGCGATGGCGCCCTCGGTGTTGAGACTGCCCTCATTGCCGGCGTCGATGCGTTGCGCCGTCTCTTCGATATAGGCGCGCCCGGCTTCCAACTTCACCACGTTGGGCACGATCAGCTTGTGGGTGTAACCCTGCTTCTCCGAGAGCGGCGTGCCGCCCTGAATGCGCTTGGTGGAATAGGGAATTGCGCGGTCCAGCGCGGACCAACCGGCGCCCAGACCGAAGGCCGCAACCATCACGCGCGTGTAACCGAAGACCAGCTGGGCCTGGATGAGACCTTGGCCTTCTACGCCGCCAACCAACCGGTCGGCATCGACGTAAACGTCGTTGAGCGCCAGCGCTGCCGTGTTGCTCAGACGAATGCCGTGTTTGTCCTCGGGCTTATCGTGCGCAAAGCCCTTGGTGCCCGCGTCCACGATGAACCAGCTTGGCCCTGCGGGCGTATTGGCCAGGATGGTGCAAAAGTCCGCAATTCCGCCGTTGCTGATCCACTGCTTGCTGCCGTTGATCTTGTAGCCGACGATCTTGCCATCTTTTTCGACGCGATCGGCGGTCGTCTTCAGCGATCCCAAGTCACTGCCCGCTTCCGGTTCGGTCGCGCCATAGGCGAACAGAACGCCCTCGTCGGCGATTTTGCCCAGCCACTTCTTTTTCTGCTCGGCTGTGGCACCGAAGGTTATGGGATCGCTGCCCAGGAAGGTGGCGAACAGCGAGGTGGCGACGCCCAGATCGATGCGCGCCATCTGCTCGCATATGAGATAGACGTCCATGGTGCTGCCGCCCATACCGCCGTACTCTTCGGGTATGAACAAAAGCTGGATGCCCAGTTTGTCTGGGTCAGACATTTGGCGAACGATGTCCACCGGGCATTCATCGCGTTCATCCAACGCGATCAGCTCTTCATCCGGCAGGCGCTTTTTGGCGAAGTCCCGGAGTGATTTCAAACTCAGTTGCAATGTCTTCTTGGTAATCATTGTCAGTGCCTCTCTTGATCTCTTAAACCGAAACCTGTTTCATTTCCCGGACCTTGCTGGTCAATTCCGGCAAGAACTCCAGGATGTCGGCGACGATTCCAACGTCGGCCACCTGAAAGATGGGAGCTTTGGGGTTCTTGTTAATGGCCACGATGAAGGGACTGCCCTTAAGTCCGGCCAAATGCTGGAACGAGCCGCTGATGCCGCACGCCACGTAAATCTTCGGCTTGACTGTTTTTCCTGACGAGCCCACCTGACGGGACTTCGGCAACCACTTGGCATCGACCACGGGCCGCGAGCAGCTCACCGCCGCTCCCATCGTCTCGGCCAGCTGCTCAGCGATGGCGATGTTGTCTTTTTCCTGGATGCCACGGCCGACGGAAATCAGCACGGCGTGCTTTGTGATATCCACATCGCCGGCCTCGGCGACGACGGTCTCAAGATAGCGCCGTTTCGCCGTCAGAGCCCCGGCATTCGCAGACTTGTCGATGATGACGCCGTTGATCGGCGCGCCCTCCTGCGGCTTGAATGCGCCGGGACGAATATTGACGATCGCGCCGGATGAAATATCGCAAGCCACGTGGGCGCTCACCTGTCCGCCAAACTCCTGGCGGACCAGCTTGAGATTGGAGCCGTCAACTCCTTCTATATCAAGCGCATCGGAGACAAACGTCGAGTTCATCTTGATGGCAAGGCCGGGTGACAAATCGATGCCAAAATGCGAGTGCGAGACCAGAACGATGGCGTCGTTGGGCACGATGTTCACCAAGGCTTTGCGGACCACCTCCGCATTGGGGTAAGCCAGCGCTTCATTGGCGATTTTCCATACCTCGGCATAGGAGGCCCGCAGGCTTTCGCAAACGGCGTCAAGTTCCGCGCCCCAACCGGTGACGATGGCGACCGGCTGCGCGGCAGCATCGATCTTTTTTGCGGCGGCTACGAGTTCGGCCGCTGAATCGTCGGCAATGCCGCCCTTGTGTGCGATGTAGGCGAAGATGCGTGCCATTAGTTCAACCCCCCTTTGGCTTTCATCAACTCAATCAGTTTGGCGATGACTTCTTCCTGGTCGCCTTCGAGCATCTCGGCGCCCTTGCCGAGCGCGGGGACGAAGTAGTCGACCCGTTTGACCTTGGCTCCGGCATCCCCGACTGCACTTGCATCCACACCGAGGTCGGACGCGCTGAAGGTGGGAACCTCCAGCGACGCTACCTGGCGGATGCCTCGCATCCCCACGTAACGCGGCTCATTGATGCCGGTCTGGATCGAGAGCACGCAGGGAAGATCGATCTCGTTCATCTCCTTGTTGCCGCCTTCGATCTCGCGGCTTACTTTCAGTTTGCCGCCGTCAACGGCAATGGAATTCACCAGCGAAGCGAACGGATAATCAAGCAGCGCCGCCAGCATCCCTCCCACCTGCGCGCCGCCATCCTCGGCCTGAACACCGGTCAGAATGAGGTCGTACTTGCCCTTTTGCACGTAGGCTTTCAGGATGTTCGCAATGCCTCGGCCGTCGGATCCTTCGAAGGCCTTGTCGGAGAGCAGCACGCCTTGATTGGCGCCCATGGCCATCTCGCGACGCAGCACTTCCTCGTCCTCGTCGCTACCAACCGTGACCACGGTGACGTTGCCGCCAGCCTGGGCGGTGATCTGGAGCGCCTCTTCGACGGCGTAGTTGTCGGGTTCGTTGACCGAATACACCAGATCGTCGCGTTCGATATCGTTCCCGGCGGGGTTGAGTTGAATTTCGTTTTCTGAGGTGTCAGGGACTCGTCTTACGCAAACTAGAATTTCCACGTTAACTCTCCACGAATGAATGTGCTCTAATACTGATCACGATCGGCGATTTTTCTTGTTTCTTCCTTCGCACGCGGGCCTGAAGGCCCGCACTATCCGTACACAACCGCAGACTCTTCTTGCCCGGCCGGCTGACCGATCTCCTTTGGCGCTGGACGCACCAGCTGTTGGTCCACCAGTTCCGCCAGGTCGATGGCGGTCATCTTGCCTTCCATGCCTGCGACCTTGATCGCATCTTCTATATTCACCATGCAGAACGGGCAGGCAGTCACGATCACATTGGCCCCGGCGTCGGCCGCCATCTGCACTCTCTTTACGCCCATCCTCTGATCTTCTTTCGGCTCGTAGAACAGCATCAGGCCGCCACCGCCACAACAGAATGAGCGGTCGCGGCAGCGGCTCATTTCGACTCGCTTCAAGCCGGGAATCGCGTCGAGCACATCGCGAGGATCGTCGTAAACCTGATTGTGCCGTCCCAGATAGCAGGGGTCGTGATAGGCATACACCGCGTTTGCGTTTTCGAGCGGCTCGAGCTTGAGATTGCCCGACTTCACCTCGCGACAAATGACCTGGCTGATATGCTCGACCGGCGGCACGTCTTTGTAATCGTGTTTAAGCGCGTTGTACGCGTGCGGATCGGCGGTGACGATGCGCTGAACTCCAGATGCCTTGATGGCATCCACGTTGTGGTCGCGCAACGCCATGAACAACGTCTCTTCGCCGAAACGACGGGCGTCATGCCCGCTATCTTTTTCCGTCGCACCCAGGATTCCGAAATTCACTCCGGCGGCATCGAGGATCCTCGCCGTGGCGCGGCCGATCGACTGCATGCGGTCGTCGTAGGAGGTAATACTATCCACGAAATACAGCGTCTCCGCATGGCTCTTGGCGTCCGCGGTCTTGACGGCGCACGTCTGGGAGAACTCCTTGGCCTTGGCCCACTCCGCTCGTTTCTTCTCCATCTTGCCGTAGGGATTGCCGCGGCTCTCGAGCGCCTTCAGCGGCTTCTGCAGTGACTGAGGTACGTTGCCGTCGTCGATCATGCCCCGCCGCAAATCGACAATCTTGTCGATGTACTGGATCAGCAACGGGCATTCTTCTTCACAAGCGCCGCAGGTCGTGCACGACCAGATTTCGTCCTCCGAATAAATTCCCTCGGGCGAGATCAACGCCGTGCCGTTGCCTGCGCTGCCGAAGATCGGGTAATGCTGGAAGGCGTAGTCTCTCGCCTTGATGGTGAGGAACCTGGGCGACAGCGGCCTGCCCACCGCATTGGCGGGGCATTGGTCCGAGCAACGCCCGCAGTCGGCACAGGAATAAAAGTCGAGCATGTGCTTCCAGGTGAAGTCCTCAAAGGTCTTCACGCCGAACGATTTCACCTGGTCCAGATGCTCGTCGCTGACGCCCCATCGCACCGGCTTCACTGTCCCGCGGTCCAGCTTTGCGAAGTAAACGTTGAACAGAGACGTTTCCACGTGGAACTGTATTCCGAATGGCCGGTAGCAGAGCAGGAAGTAAAAGGTCAGCACATCGACAAGATAGGCGGCGAAGTGGAGACTCTGGAGGGCCGACAACGGAACCGAAGTTATTAGAAAACCTCTCAGCATCCACGGCAGTGACAAAACGGCGAGGAATTCAGCTGGCTGGCCCTGCAGCGCTTGTGAGGCTGAGTTGCTCGCCTCGAAGAGGCTCTCCGCCGCCATCAGCAGCGCAATCAGTGACAGCAGGAAGATGGCGTCGATCGGGTGCCCCTTCCCGTATCTCTCTGGCACCGCATAGCGCGCGGGCTTGAAGACGATCCGGCGAGTTGCGGCGACGATCATGCAAAGGAAGACGATAGTCGCGGCGTAGTCCTTAACCATGTCGTAGACATGACCGACTTCGCCGACGAACCCGGCAGAACGAAATTCGGGAAGACGCCGAGAATGAGCAGTGAGAACGCATGGGTCGCCAGGGTAAGGAAGCCCGCAAAGATAAGGATATGAATGGTCCCAGCGGTGCGAAAGCGCGGATGCTTCCATTGCCCCAGCCAGAATTGAAGCAGCCTCTCCAGCCGGACAAACGGCCTGTCGAAGCGCGAATCGCGTTGGCTCCGCATGAGCGGAAGAATGCGCCTGGCCGCAATGTAGAAAAAGCATGCCAGGCCCAGAAGATTGAGGAGCAGGAACAGGGTGTGTCCGCTTATCAACCAGTACGTCACTTGCGCCGGTGACTGGATGCTTTCCACCATGATGCCTAACATCTCCTACTGAGCGATGTTCCCCACCACTCCCACAAGAATTGTTCGAGGCCAATGAACGAAGTGACTGCCAGACGAGCAGGTTGAGGACTTCGCATGCTGGCTCTTGCTTTCGCCCTCGTACCACTGAGGAGTAACTCAGGCGTTCGTCACTGACCTGAGCACCCGGGAGTAAGCCTCAGTTTGAAGGGGAACAGAACGTATGTCTGTGATGCGGAGTACCCTGTGCCTGTGACGCAGCGTACTGTGGGACGTGACGGAGCCAGGATGGGTCCAGCCGCCGGAAGGACGACCGGAAGTTTACAGGTTCGCGACTGCGTCGGTAACGCACTCGCGCAGCGCGGGTGCGCTGGTCAGCAGAGCCGAGAAGTGGCCGGCGGGAATCCAGCGGAGAGTGCTTCCATGCCAGTGCTGGTGCAGGCGCTCGGTCTCGTTGCCCGCCACATAGCCGTCGCGGGTGCATCCGGCAATGACCGCTGCGTCCACCCTGACCGGCAGAGGATAGCGGGTGATGTCGGCGATGTTGAAAAGTTGCTGTAGCCGCTCGCGAGCGACTGCACGCAATGTCGGTCCGCCACCCAGAGCGTCCAGATCGACACTCCATGACAGCAGTCCCCGTGTGTAGATGCTACTGGCAGAGGCGCCTGTCGCCAGTGCCGCGCAGGCAACCGGAAAAGGGCAGACCGCCGCGGTGATCGCCGCCATGTGTCCGCCCATGCTGTAGCCGGCTACAACCAGCTTGGGATAGCGCTGGCGGAGATCCTCCAGCAGCGCGCGCGCCTCCAGCACCATGCCCAGCGCCATCAATCCGTGATCGCTGACGGTGATCAGCGATGGTCCTCCCGCCACCCGCCGGCGGCCGTAGAAAGGGCTGACCAGAAAGTAGAGATCGAGCCCTCGCGTAATGAGTGGACCGAAGACGTGCTGGCGCGGACCATAGCCTTCGTCACGCGAACCGGCCAGGATTACGCATGCCGCACGATTGCCTTCGCGCGACCAGCTACGCACATGTACGGCGCGGGCTTCTTTGGGAAGCAAGTCGAGCGGCGAGGTAAACGTGCCCTCGCGCCGAACCATGCGGCCGCGCTTCCGTGGGGGGCGCCACTCCACCGAAATTGGCGAAGGTGGTTCGCTGTAGGGGACGCGTGTCGAAAGCTCTGTCAGCAGCGCCTCTTCTCCCCATCCCCGAGAGAACATTTTCGACCGCCGCGACATGCCGGCCACAAGCAAGTCGAGCGGGTGCGCTCCCCTGACCGAAGTATCGCCGGCAAAGCCACGCAGCAAGCGATTGGCGATCTTGTTGTGAACTTGTGTCATGGAGTCTAACGGCGCCATTTCGAACGACAGTTCCCAACAGATAATAATGGAACCCTACACAGGGGGCTACTACGCTGCCTCAGGATGACCGGGAGAAGCACAACGCCAGCGTTCCGCTATAGTATGAACCTCAGCATCATGACTTGCGAAGTCACTCGCGCGCAGGCCGCAGCTGCCAGGCCGGGCGCAACCCTGCTGTATGACGATTGGTATCCCGCTCTGCGTTCCGAGAAGATAGCGGGCAAGCGCATGACCACGGCCGTATTGCTGGGCATTCCTCTGGTCCTGGGACGAACCTCCGCAGGCGGTTATTTCGCCATTCGCGATACCTGTCCGCACCGCGGCATTCCACTGTCCTATGGATGGTTCGATGGCCAGCAGGTCACCTGCAAATATCATGGCTGGTCGTTCGAGGCGGTGTCGGGCCAGTGCCGCGGGATTCCTTCTCTGACCAGCCACGATTCGCTTGACCCTTCACGCATTTTTGCGGCGGCGTTTCCCTGCGAGGAGCGCGACGGCCATGTGTGGGTGTATGTTCCGCAGCCGGGCAGAGGTAAACTGCGGATGGATGATGCGGCGAAACTGCCCGCCGTCCCAGAGGTTCCCAAGTTCAGCCGGCGCTATCGCAGCGCCCATCTGTCGGCCGATCTGCCCTGCAATGTGGACCACGGCATCATCGGGCTCATGGATCCGGCGCACGGGCCGTTCGTTCATCAGGCATGGTGGTGGCGTTCCAGGAACAGCATCCACGAAAAGGAAAAACAGTTCGAGCCCATCGACAACGGCTTCCGCATGACCGCGCATCAGCCGTCGGCCAACAGCGCGCCCTACAAGTTGCTGGGGGTTTACGGGCAGCCCATCACGACCACCATCGATTTTGTGCTGCCCAACCGGCGCTACGAAATCATTCGCTGCGGCGAGAAATGGTTCGCCAGCCTCACCACGGTGACGCCGACAGCCGAGAACCATTGCCGCATCGACGTTTGCGCCGCGTGGAACATATTTATTCGCGTGCCGTTTCTTACTTCGATCGCCAAGTTCTTCGGCCGCCGCTTCGTTCGTCAGGACCAGCTAACCATGATCCAGCAGGCGGAAGGGCTGAAACACAATCCCAGCCTTATGCTGATTGATGATGCCGACCGTCCAGCCAAATGGTATTTCGAGCTGAAACAGGCGCGACTGGAGTCGCAAGCCACCGGCACTCCGATGCGACATCCCATGAGCGGGCCGGTCACGCTGCGGTGGAAAAGCTGAGCCGGGCAGCAGATCAGGGGCTTCCCACCGGGTGACCTGTTGGGCAGGTGGCGCCCGTCGGAACGTAAGTGTCTGTGTTGTGCACAAAGCACCAATTCACCTGCTGCCGCGAGAACTCGGTTACCACGCTGGCAGGCACGTCCGCTTCTTTCACTTCCTTGAACTCGAAGGCAATGCTTCCATCCGGCGCCACCGTGGCCAGCAGGTACCCATAAACATCAGTCGTGGCAACAGTAGCGGCAGCGTGGTCCTCCGGCAGGCGATAACGCACAGCGCCGGCCGAGCCCACAATCCATCCTGGCAACACCTCGCCGGCATGGCAGGCCGTGGCGTACACATTGTTGATTACGAAGTGGGAATGGCTTGCCAGCACGTACACGTTCTTCTTGGTGCTATTCCGGAAGGCAATCAGCGCAGCATAGGCTGCTCGCCCGCTGCTTTGCTCCTGCGCCGAGTCGTTCATGCTGTGTCCTGAGGACAAACCGTCGGGCATGGCCGCGTGCATACCCAGCACGACGGTGCGGATTGAGTTGTCCTTCTCGTCGCGAGCCAGGACGCCCTTTAGCCAGTTCATCTGGTCGGTATCGAACTCGTCTGCCGATGCATTATCCATGCCAATGAAATCGACGCCGCGTTCGATCCAGTGATAGTACGTCTTCAGAACGTGGTCATCGGGATTGTCGGCAAGGCGCTGCCGTCGCAGCACCGGTTGGTCAAGCCAGTCGGCGAACTGCGCGACATACTGTCGCCTGTTCATGGGGGAAATGGTTTCGTGATTGCCCATGGCCAGGAACACCGGCAGGTCTCCAAACGGTTTGAGCTGGTGCTGAATGAAGTCAGGCCAGGCAGCGGCGAGGTAGTCACTAATAGTGGAGGCCGGATGAGTGTGAAGGTAGTCCTCGTCGAAGGTGTAGATGGCGCGATAGTCCCCCAGATGCCAATAGAAGGCCGCGCCATCGCTGCGGACTCCCTGGGCGATGGCGGGCATCACGATGTCGCCACAGTTGCGAGAGTCACCCGATACGGCGAACTTCCAGCTCGCCGCGGAATTGTGATGCTCTTGCGCTCCCAGTGATGCGGTCGCACACAGGAGCAGAAGAAGAGCCAAAATTCCGATTTGAATTGAGGACTCGTGTCTACTTCCCGATTTCACCAGTTGCGGGCTTTGCCGGCAATCGAACATCTTTCCCTCACCGCGCGTATTTTGGCGCCCTCATACATTAATTGATTCTGTATTTTTCGGTGCAGAATTTATCTAAAGCTCGCCGGAACTGGAGTAGTGGCTAATTTGAATTGTTCGGGTAGAGTGGGCCTTCAGGCCGCGTCAAGCACTTCTCTCGAATCCGAGCCCCGCAGGGGCGGCACAGAAAAGCGCGATCTGCCGTGCCTACGGCACTCGCATTTTCAGCTGCGCTTCAACGCGGGCCTGAAGGCCCGCTCTACCTGTCTCCATGCAACTCCCAAACTGAGCCACTACACCAACTGGGGATGCATTGATATTCGGCTGCTAAAGAGATAAGCTGTGCCGTCTTATACACACACTTGGAGAATCCATGCCATCTGCAATTCGCCGGATTGTGGCGTCACTGTTCGCGGTCAGCATACTTTTCGGCTCCGCTATTTTCGCGCTAGCAAAGCAGGATGCAGCCAAGCCTGACGAATCGCGTCTGAAGCCAGCCTATCGCTTTGAGCGCAATCATTGGGTGTACGTTCACCTCGAGGGCCCTCCCGCCGACATCGGCTATCAGCACGGGTATCTGCTGGCGCCCGAGATTGAAGACGGCCTTAACACCGTGCGAACGATTATCACGCACAACTCCAAGCGCGATTGGAATTTCTATCGCTCCACCGCACAGAACATACTGTGGAAGCACATTGATGCGGAGTATCAACAGGAGTTGCAGGGCATCGCCGATGGCCTGCAGGCGCACGGCGTAAACCTGGATGTGTGGGACGTGGTGGCGTTGAACGCCATGGAAGAGCTTCCCGACTATTACGTTCCCTGGCTGAACAAGCAGGAAAAGCGGGCGGGCGCGCCGGTCTTGAAGGCGCCGGGAAACTGTAGCGCGCTGGTTGCGACCGGCTCCATGACCAGGGACCACAAGCCGGTGATTGCCCACACCAACTGGAGTGACATCGCTACCGGCAGCCGCTGGACCATCATCTTCGACATTGTCCCCACCCATGGCTACCACATGTTGACCGACGGCTTCCCGGGCATCATCGTGAGCGACGATGACTTCGGCATCAACTCTGCCGGCCTGATGGTGACCGAGACCACCATCACCGGCTTCGCCTTGTTCGATCCCAACGGGGTGCCCGAGTTTGTGCGGGCGCGCCGGGCCATGCAGTATGCCGGCTCGATCGACGATTATGTGCGCATCATGCTCGACCATAACAACGGCGGATACGCCAACGACTGGCTGCTGGCCGACAACAATACTGGTGAAATTGCGCGCTTCGAAATCGGCCTGAACATGCACCGCGTCTGGCGAACCAAGGACGGTTATTACGTTGGCGCAAACTTTCCCAGCGACCCCGAATTCATCAAGAAGGAAACCGATTTTGATCCCAACAATATGGGCAGCTCGCCCAACGCACGTCACAAGCGCTGGGAAGAGCTGATGGCGCAGAACAGAGGGCAGATCGATGTCGCAATGGCAGAAAAGTTTCTCGCTGACCACTGGGACAGCTACCAAGGCAAGGAAGACCGTGATGAGCGCTCTCTCTGCGGCCACCTCGCCAATTCGCCGCGCGGCGCGCCCGAGTGGGAGCGGCCACCGTACTCTCCTGACGGCGCGGTGACTGCCCAGGCGGCTGACGCGACCATGGCGAAGAACATGAGCTTACAAGCCAAGGCCGGCTATCCTTGCGGCGAAGATTTCATCGCCGACAAATTCCTGAAAGACCATCCCGAATTCGATTGGCAGCGGCCGGTTTTGCGCGACATGAAGGGCAACCCCTGGGCTGAGTTCAAGGCCGGGGACAAACAGTGAGACCTTTTTAGCTACGAGGTATGTGACACGACCAAGACAAAGGCCTCGCGTTGGCGAGGCCTAGTCGAATAGCTGATCTGCAAGGTGCGGCTGCTGGTTTTCCAGTTGCCCAGCGAGTACTTGTTCGTTGTTCGGTGCTAATTGCTTTCCTGCGGTGTGACCGACACGAACTTGCCCATTTGCCCGCGGTTTTTGAACTCAACCACGCCCGTAACCTTGGCGAACAAGGTGTCGTCTTTGCCGCGGCCCACGTTGATACCCGGCTTGATGCGGGTGCCGCGCTGCCGAACGATGATGGAGCCGCCCGAAACCAGCTGGCCTCCAAACGATTTCACGCCCAGCCGCTGTGCATTCGAGTCGCGGCCGTTCCGGGAACTACCTAAACCTTTTTTATGCGCCATAACAATGTCCTTGAGTCTGCCGCCGGCTGAAGCCGGCTCGCGTTGAGTATGACTGCCCACGCCGACCTGAAGGCCGGCTCTACCGACAATCCTAGGGTTGCTGCAAATCAGAGCCGCCGCGCGTGACCGCCCGCCGGATCAAAGCGGGAATGCCCAGCAGCACCGAATCGAAGCGCTTGGCCAACGTAACCAGGGCCGGGATCAACTGGTGTAGCAGCATCCGCCGTTAAGCCTTCAGGTCCTTGCCGTCGACGTTGATGCCGGTGATCTTTACGGCCGTGTACGGCTGGCGATGTCCATTCAGCTTCTTGTATTGCTTCTTGCGTTTGAAGTGGAAGACCAGGATCTTGTCGGCGCGGCCCTGCTCGACCACCTGGGCGCTGACGAACGCCTTCGACGGCTTGCCGAGTTCACCCTCGGAGCCGCTGACGGCCAGCACTTCATCGAACTGAATCTTTTCGCCGCTGGTCTGCGGCAGCTTCTCGATCTTAATTACGTCGCCGGGTGCGACGCGATATTGCTTTCCCCCGGCGCGGATCACCGCGTACATGGCAATGCCTCCAATGAACGTTCTTCCGCGCACACCTGGCGCGAACAGCCTAAACCCTTTGTGCGCTTGCACTTCCCCGAGCCAGGAAGGAGACCTTCACGGAAAGGCGGGGTGTCCCTGACGGGACCTACGTAGTACAGGCAAACCACAGAAGTGTAGCGTGTTTGGGCAGCTCAGGTCAAACGATATTCGGGTGCTGAAGTTCCTGAGAAGAGTATGACCTTATGTAGTACCCGGACACTCGCCAGTGGCCGTCTTTATCGAGCATGGGCGTGACCGTTTCGATCGCTGATTTCTTGTTGGCAAAGCTCGTGTCGTACCGGATGACGACGTATTCGCCGTCTGGCGCGCCGGGAAGTTTGGTGGTGTATTGTGCCGATCGCAGTTTGCGGGAGATCAAGGCGCCAAGTGGCTTGCGGGCCGCGGTCACTTTCTGTTCCCACTCTTTTTCCGTCACAGCCGCTTTGAAATACGACGATGCCTCTATCCAACTCTTCGAGTAGTCTCCCGAGTCCACGAACTTCAACCAGGCCTCGGATGCGAGTTCAGCAGCTTTGGTCTTGTCCTGGGCAACGTTCAAGGTAGCGAAGGTCCACATAAGCAGGGCAACACCAAGGGCGCGCAATTTCATGAGGCTCTCCTGACACAAGGGCTGAGCTCTCGCATAATAGTTTAAGGCCTAACTATTCGAAAGTAGTTCCGACCTTTTTTCGAGGTATTGCGTCGCTCGCACGCTGTCACGCGCAGCTACTTCTGTTCTGCTTTGATTTTCAGAGGAGTGGTCGTGTTAGTTGCGAGGTCAAGGAGAACGATTTCGTTGGCGACGAGTTGGCGATTGGAAGATACGATCCATCTCAAAAAAGCTGCCTGCTTGCCGTCGCGCGAAACACAGAGACGTTCGGAATAACCGTTCGCAGTCGTGAGTTTTTCAACCGTACCGTCCGCGATTTTCATGCGGTAGACGTCGTGATCGTCGCGGCTGGAGGCCATAAACAACAGGTGTTGACCGTCGGGCAGAAAAACAGGATATCCGAATTCCGGATTGGGCGTCGTGTGCTGCACGCGCGGTACAAGCACACGTGTAGGTATTGACGGCTTCTCGAGAGAGTAAATCTGAAATTGACGTTGCTTTTCTTCTGCGAAGCCGTTGGCAGTGAGTATGAGGCTCGTGCCGTCTGGCGAAATGGCTGGTACCGAGATGCCGTAGAAAGTCTCGTGTGTGAGTTGGTGCAGATTCTTGCCGGTCAGGTCGGAGTAGTAGATGTCCCATTCGTGCAGGTCGGGTGGAGCTATGCCGTCATAGTTTCCGTAAAAGCCAGCTCGCGCGAAGTAGACGCGATTCGGTGTTGCAGAGAACATCGGGAAGAGGTCGTGGCTGTTCGAAAAAAGCAGCTGGTGGGCATTGGAGCCATCGGCATCTGCTAACCAGATTTGTGAGTGAGGCTCTTTGCCCGATGAGTGGGAATAGGCAAGCTGCTTTCCATCAGGCGAAAAGACTGGTATGTGGTCGACGCCATGGGATGCCCAGGGCGGACGCGTGACTTCGCCAGTGGATATCGAAATGGAATAAATGCCATGTGCCGTGGAATCGTTGCGGGAGGCGATGAGCGATTGGCCGTCGGCAGAAAAAGCGAGGCCCGTCCATCGCGCGCTGTTCTCCGGAAATGCGGCAGAGGAACTATTACAGGCAATAATGGCGACGAGTAGCACCGTCGCGAGGCTAAAAGCCAAAGACTGTTGGGCGACGATCTTCATAGTTTCGCTGTCAGCCGGAAGTTCCGTTCTAGCTCTCAACAGCTCGGTACTATCTCACTGCACGGGATAGCTTGTCGGTGACCTGCCTCACCCGTCGACGCCCGCCGCGGTTCCGTACGGCAAACGGTATTCCCGTCAAGTGAGGGTATACAGGGTAATCCATCCTGCTAGCATAGAGGGGTGTCCCCGCTGCTTGAGGTCCAAAATCTCACCGTCGAATTCGCCACTGCTCAAGGAAATGTCACAGCCGTCCGTGATGTGAGCTTTCAGATCGCGTCGGGCGAGGTGCTGGGACTGGTGGGGGAGTCGGGCTCGGGGAAGTCGGTCAGCGCGCTGGCCATCCTGCGATTGCTGCCGCCTCAGGCGCGCATTCACGGCAACATTCGATTCCGCGGCGAGGACCTGCTCGCCATACCGGAGCCGGAGATGCGGCATATTCGCGGCGCCGGCATCAGCATGATTTTCCAGGAGCCGATGACCGCGCTCAATCCAGTGATGAGGGTGGGAGATCAGATTGCCGAAGCGGTGCTGGCGCACGCCGCGGCTAAAGCCCCAAATCAAGAAGGAGTTGGTACGGCGCACCTAAAGGTGCGCCCCTTCAAAGACTCGACGGGGGCTAAAGCCCCAATACGATTGGAGTCGCCGGACGCGGGCCTAAAGGCCCGCTCTACCCAAACGTCGGGTTCGAATGACGCAGAGGCCCGCTCTACCCAAACGCCGAGTTCGAGTGACGCAGAGACCCGTTCTACCCAAACGCCTAGTTCGAATCACGCAGAGGCCCGCACTACCCAGACGCCGGGTTTTCCAAATACCAAAGTCACCAAGGCCGAGGCCTGGCGGCTTGCGGTTGAGGCCTTGCGCACAGTCGCCATCGCCGACGCCGACCGGCGCGCGCGCGACTATCCTCATCAGCTCTCCGGAGGGCAGCGCCAGCGGGTGATGATTGCCATAGCTGTGGTGAACCGGCCGTGGCTGCTGATTGCCGACGAACCTACCACTGCGCTCGATGTCACCATACAGGCGCAAGTGCTCGACTTGCTCAGCGAACTGCGCGAGAAATTCTCCCTGGCGATGCTGTTCATCTCCCACGACCTGGCGGTCGTTTCGCAAGTGTCGCGCCGCATTGGAGTCATGTACGCCGGCAGCGTGGTCGAAATGGGAACGGCGCAGGAAATTTTCGGCCGCCCTATACATCCCTACACACGCGGGCTGCTACACTCTGTGCCGACGCTGCGCACCGAGCGCGGCCAACCTCTCCAGACCATCGAGGGAACTGTGCCTGCCATTACGGCCCTGCCGCCGGGCTGCGCTTTCGAGCCACGCTGCGCGTGGCGCATTGCCAGCTGCGCGATTGATCCGCCGCCCCTGGTTGAAGTTGCGCCCGGCCATCTGGCCCGTTGCCCGGTCGTCTCCGCGGAGGTCGGTTGACCGATGCGCCTTCTCGTGCTCAGCGATATTCATGCCAACCTCGAAGCCATGGAGGCCTGCCTTGCCGCCGCGCCTGCGCACGATCTGGTTGTGAACCTGGGGGACGTGGTCGGCTACAACGCATCGCCCAATGAAGTTTGCGAGCGTGTGCGCGCCCTGGGCGGGACGGTGGTACGTGGCAATCATGATCGCGCCTGCACCGGACTGATCGACCTGTCCGAGTTCAACCTGGTGGCGGCCATGTCGGCACGCTGGACCAGTATCGCGCTGGACAACCACCATCTGAACTGGCTGCGCAGCCTGCCACAAGGCCCAGCCCGCCTCGACCAAGTCCCCGGAGTAGAGTTTGTGCACGGCTCCCCGCGTGATGAAGATGAGTACCTGTTGAACGTATCCACTGCTAACGCCAATTTTCAGGAGCCTGACCATGCCGATGTCATGATGTTCGGACACACCCATGTGCAGGGTGGCTTCGTACAGCAGGAGGACGAAACCTATCCGTTCTTGCCCAACTACGAGTCCACGGACGGGCCTGCGGAGTCTACTCTTACACTTATGCCGGGCGAACGATACCTCATCAATCCCGGCTCGGTGGGTCAGCCCCGCGACGGTGACTGGCGGGCCGCCTTCGCTCTCTATGAGAATAACGGGAGTGCACCCGGGCAAGTCACCTTCTACCGTGTTCCTTACAACGTGAAAGAGGCGCAGGACAGGATTATTGCGGCCTCACTGCCTGAGCGCCTGGCACTGCGGTTGGCGACCGGACGGTAGCCAGGGCAACTCTGCCTTGTTCCGCGACGGCGGGGGGCGCTCATCGCATCCAAAAAAGAGGGGATAAATTAAACGTCATGCCGGTTCGTGCATTTCCTGGAAAATCTCGATATCGCTCGCAGGAGTTCATCGGCGGCGCCATAACTAGCCTGGAGCAAGGTTATCTCGTCGCCTACATCGATGGTGGGGCTCGCGGCAATCCCGGTCCTGCGGGATACGGGGTTGTCATCGAAGACGAAATTGGCCGCCCGGTTGCCGAACTCAGCGAATTTCTTGGCCGTCAGACGAACAATTACGCTGAGTACTCGGGCCTGCTGGCGGCGCTCAACTACACCCTCCGGCACGGTTTCAAAGCGCTGAAAGTAGTCAGCGATTCTGAGCTGATGGTGAAGCAGATCAACGGGGAATACAAAGTCAACAATCCCACGCTGAAGGAGTTCCACAGCCGCGCGATTAAGATGATCGACCAGCTCGACTACTTCGAGATCAAGCACGTGCTTCGCGAGAAGAACCGCGACGCTGACCGTCTGGCGAACCTGGCCATGGACCGCGGCATTGCGAAGAAAGCGCCTGCGGTAAGCGCCACGGAGGTCGGCGGGATCGCGTCGGTGGTGCCTGAACTGAATGGCGTGGTGCGCAATGGTGTAATCGAATTCATGGGGAACCCGCTGCCTGATGGGACCCTGGTCAAGATCCGGGCCGCTTCACCAGCGGCAAAGAAATAGTCATCTAAGCTGAGGCTTTGGCTTGGGTCATCTCCGGCGCGGCGAAACCGGCTCGCATCTGCGGTGGTTCGATGGTCTGCATATCTTCCGGAGGATTCTCTACGGCCCATGCCAGGGCCTGCGTCATCTGTTGCAAAGTCACTAGCGCAAGCCGCTGCGCGCCGTCGCGCGTCGCCGGAAACAACCTTGCCAGTGTGTACAGCGGAATCAGCGCGTACGGCCATCTGCGTCCCGGCCCCAGCACATACCAGGGACGCACGAAGGTCGCTCGCAGGCCACTGTCACGAACCAGCCGTTCACCTTCGGCGCGGGCTGCCTGGTACTCCCGCATGATGGGCGCGGGCCGCGCCACACTGAGATAGACAAAATGGCGCACGCCAGCGCCGGCCGCCGCACCCACCGCTTCCTGGCACGACTTCAAATCGATGGCGCGAAATTCGGCGGCCTTCCGGGGATTGGGATGCGTTACGCCCACCAAGTGCACGAAGGTATCGGCTGGCGCTATTTGCGACGCATAGCTTTCTGCGTCGAGGGCGTCGCCACGCACTGCGTCGCAGCCGGGAACCAGTTTCGACTCCGAGCCTGGGCGGACCAGCGCGCGCACGTGGTGTCCCCGGCGCTGTAATTCCCGGGTCAAACCGCTTCCCATGAAGCCCGTCCCGCCTGTAAGAAACACGTCATGTTGCGTGGAAGCCATCCGCTCCTCCGATGGACTGAAATTCCGTCGCCGAATTCTAGTACGACTGTCGAGAGATGTCAGATTGTTTTTTTGGACAAGCGTTTTGCATCAGGTCACGGCCTCAGCGCTTACGAAAAAAGTGGATGCTTGAGTAGTGCGGCCTTTGAGGCCCGCACCACCGTGGCAGACTGCCGCATTGACTGTGTCCACCATTTAGTATGGTGATTACCTCTTATGTTCGTTGACGAAGCAAGAATTCGGGTGAAGGCGGGCGATGGCGGCAATGGCTGCATGGCCTTCCGGCGCGAGAAGTTCGTGCCGCACGGCGGCCCCTCCGGCGGCGATGGCGGTCATGGCGGCGACGTGGTGATGGAGTCGAGCGAACGCCACAACACCCTCGTGCACTTCCGCTTCAATCCCGAATACAAGGGCGAGCGCGGACGCCACGGCGAGGGTTCCAACAAAACCGGCCGCGAGGGCGAGAGCGTCGTGCTCAAGGTCCCCGTCGGGACCATCGTGTACGACGAAATGACGGGTGAAGTGGTGCATGACTTCTCCCACGCCGACGAGCGCGTCGTAGTGGCGCGCGGCGGTCGCGGCGGTCGTGGCAATGCACGCTTCGCCACCTCGACCCATCAGGCCCCGCGCGAGCACGAGGAGGGACACCCCGGAGAAGAGCGCGCGCTCCGCCTTGAGTTGAAGCTGCTCGCCGATGTCGGGCTGGTTGGTTATCCGAACGCCGGCAAGAGCACGCTAATCTCGCGTATTTCGGCGGCGCGGCCCAAGATTGCCGATTACCCCTTCACCACGTTGCAGCCCAATCTCGGCGTGGTGGCTGTCGGGGAAGGGGCAGAGGAAAAGAGTTTTGTGGTGGCCGACATACCCGGACTGATCGAAGGCGCCAGCCAGGGCGCGGGGCTGGGCACGCAGTTCCTGCGCCACATCGAGCGCACCCGCTTGCTCGCGCACTTGGTGGATGTCTCCGACGCCAGCGGCCGGCCTGACCCGGTGCAAGATTACGAGGTGATCACGCGCGAGCTGGCAAGCTTTGGCGCGGGATTGGATGGGAAGCCGACGATCGTGGTCGCGTCGAAAATGGATGTGGCCAATAAAGAAAAGCTCGCCAAGTTGAAGCGCTACTGCAAGCGCAAAAAGCTGGAACTGTTTCCCATTTCGGCGGTAACTGGCGAAGGGATTGACGAGCTGAAGTGGGCCATGGCCGAACGAGTGGAGAAATTGCGGCGAGGAACTTCTGCGCCGCTCGCGGGTTCATAGCATTCGGCTGCGTTCATCTTCATCGCCTATGGTTGGAAGCGAGTTACATTGTTGAGTCAATCGCGAGCAGGTTTGCCGAGCCGCTGGGTTCTATTGGCGACACTGGCATCCCTCCTGTCGTCCTATCTGCCATTGCCCGCTCAGCAGACGCCGACCTTCTCTTCCAACGTCAAAGTAGTGAATGTGCTGGCCACGGTGCGCGACAAACACGGCCAGATCGTAAACAATTTGACCAAAGACGATTTCAAGCTGGAGGAAGATGGCCGTCCGCAGACGATTCGCTACTTCGCCAAAGAAACCGATCTCCCACTCACGCTCGGCCTGCTGGTGGACACCAGCATGAGCCAGCGGCGCGTGCTGGAGCAGGAGCGCATCGCCAGCTATGCCTTTCTGGAACACCTGATGCGTGAAGACAAGGACAAGGCATTCGTCATCCATTTCGACTGGGACATAGAACTGCTGCAGGACCTGACCTCGTCACGTAAGAAGCTGAACGCTGCACTGGAGAAGCTGGACAATCCCGAGTTCGAGCAAAGCGGTGGCGGCGGCTCGGGAGGCCATCGCCGCGGCGGAGGCACCACGCTGTACGACGCCGTCTTCCTCGGCTCGGACGAGCTGATGCAGAAACAGCAGGGCCGCAAGGCGCTCATCATCCTCTCCGACGGTGTGGATACGGGAAGCAAAGTAACGCTGCTGCGAGCCATCGAGTCGGCGCAGCGCGCCAACACCCTGGTTTACTCCATCCTGTTTGCTGACAAGGATGCCTACGGAAATGGAGGACGCTTCGGCGGTAACGTAGGCGGAATCGGCATGGGCCATCCGGGCGGCATGGGTCGCGGCGGACCTCAGCCATATCCGCAGCAATCCCATCCCGACGGCAAGAAAGTTATGGAGCAGATTGCCAGGGAGACGGGCGGCCGCTTTTTTGAAGTCTCCAAGAAGCAATCGATCGATCAAATCTACGCCAGCATTGAAGAAGAGCTGCGCAATCAGTACAGCCTGGGCTATACGCCCGACAAGGTCGATGCCTCGCCCGGCTATCACAAAATCCATCTGACAACCACGCAGAAAGAGCTGGTCGTTCAGACCAGAGATGGATACTACAGCAGCGGCAATGCGGAACAGCCGTAGGTGAGCGCCGGTAGTGCCTCATTTGATTTCTTACCACTACTCCACGTGGAAAATAGACCGAAGGCGAGAATCTCAGAGCGGCTACCCAACGACGTGTGCCGCAGCCCCCGAGAGCAGCGGCAAATATTGCGCTGATGACAAACGCCTGACGTTGACCATGCCGAAAGAGATCAGATTGATCTGAGTCCAAGTTGGTTCTCCCCCCGACAGTCACTGTGCTAACATACGCACCAAAAGCAAAATCCCCTCTGCCAGGAGGGGTCTGCGGTCTGCGTCAGGATACTCAGATCATCGCATAGGAGTGTGCCCGATGCAAGACGGAACCAAGGTTGTCAGCATCAGCGGAGAAACCCCGACCATCCCCGGTGAGGTTCTAATTAGGAGAGAGCAAATAGCGGCTCAGATCGTGGCTATTATGCGGGCGCATTTTAGCCGACCTGAGCCGCAAGAAATGAAAGAGATTTTACGTGTGCTGAGGGCCAGGTTACTGCCCTACAGCTTTCGCCGCCTCCTCTTTCTTGAGCAAGGTGCGGACGATTTCCTGTACCGCTTCCAACCCTTGCTCGTTGGACCAGCCGAGATACATTGTTGTATACCTGCTGCATCCCCGTCTGTGTTTGCATGTTGGTGAGTTGCATCTGCTGTGGGTTGAAGTTGAGAGACTTCTCGTGACGAATCTTGGTCTCCAACAACTTCACGAGGTCTTTGTCCGTCAACCCGTTTAGGTCAGACTTCCGTTCATGTTAATCATGGGGCCTTTTACCTTTCTCTCGCTATGGGGTTTACAGTCTTTGTTTCAAGCAGGGCGACGAGTTCTTCAAGAGACCAAAGGTGGTCCGCATCCCTGCTTCCATCGCTGGTGTCACACGTAAGGTCTTATGAATCCGACAAAAGTTGTAATGTATGTAGTGGAGCGCAACCGCGTGGCCGTGATTCTCCAGCTTCTTGCTGAATCCGTTCGTCAACCTGTGAAGCGCCGCATCGACATGCGCATCGTGAGATTCTGACGTTCCACGAAAGACGTCTGACATGCTTTGGATCGGGATCGCCGCTCACGGTTTTCATATCGCAGCCGATGCAGGTTGCAGGACTGTAGCGGCGCTGGTCGGCATCGGTCGGAGCGCCGTAGATTTTGTGCAGCATCGCGTAATCGACATCTGCTCCGAATGCATCTTCGATGGCCTGTAGGTATGGCCTGTGCGCGTCTGTGGTAATCTGTGGACGGCCTACGATGCGCTCTGCGCAGTCTTGCATGAACTCATGAGCCGCTGCCCCGCTCCGGTCACTCACGTAGTACGTTACGCACAGCTTTGTGTCGGCATCAATCGCCGTCCACGTCCACGAGTCGCCCCAGCCGTTCTGCTCCTGCTCCGGCGTGACGTTCTTTTTCTTGGCTCCCAATGAATTGCCAGATTTCGTCACATTGCAAGCGGCGGACCCGAACGTTGCGGACGTGGCGGTGATGATATGCGGCACAGACACAGCCCATATCAACAAGCAACTTCGTCACAGTGTTAAGCGCGACTCCGGTCATGCGAACGATGGCGCGAAGCGAGTTTCCCTCGACGAGTGCGGCTATCACCTGAATCCGCTTCTCTGTTCTCAGGACGTTCATAATGAGTACACGATAACATAATTATTTTAATCTTGACAACATAATAATTGTGTATTAGTGTATATTATTGAGAGGACAAGAGAATATGCTGTTTAGACCCCCCAGATTGTTGCCTGACGAAGCCGAAGTCATTGAGAAGATCAATGGTATACGGCAGTACCTAAAGTACTCCATTAGCACACCTGGGAGATGGTTTGGAGTACTGCGGAAGGCCACGCTCTGCCCGAAATATCCGACACTCAAACAGTATTGAGGGGATCAACGTCACGAAGGACGATGCATTCGCGGCAGTTGAGAATGATGAACCGCTGGACGCGGAACGTACTGCATGGGAAGCCACGGTTGGATATCGCAATGCGATGACATATGTGTTGCAGTTGGCCAATGATCCGCACTTCTCTTACAGTGACGGACTGCATTCGAAGCCTTCATTTCATGATGCTGCAACAGGAGCTTGGCAAGAATCCTGGGAGATATCGGCCAAGTGTGATTTTTGTTTACGATCAAAAGAAGCAGCAGAGGGTTTACGAAGGGCCGGATGCCGAGATTGTTCCAAATTTAATGGGCGAATTAGTGAAATCACTGAACGAACCATCAGACTCTCCCGCAATCATCAGAGCAGCGATGGGGCATCTTAACCTTGCGATGATCCACCCGTTCTCTGACGGTAATGGGAGGATGGCGCGATGTTTACAGACCCTGATCTTGGCGCGAGAGCAGATTATCGAGCCTCCGTTCTGCAGTATCGAGGAATATCTTGGAAGGTTCACCGATGAATATTATGACGTGCTGTCGGAAGTCGGAAAAGGCGCATTTCACCCTGAAAACGATTGTAGGGCGTGGATAAGGTTTAATTTGGTCGCACACTTCCGGCAAGCTTCTTGGCTTCTACAGCGCAGTCGAATGACACAGCGCGTGTGGGGCGAAGTTGAGGAAATTGTGTCTAGTATGAAGCTAGGCGAGCGCTCAGTTGCAACGCTAGTGAACGCGGCATTCGGATATCGAATCCGGCGATCCAATTACATGGCGTCAGCAGAAGTTTCGGATCAGGTAGCCAGTCGCGATCTTAAGACCTTAGTTGACGGCGGCTTGTTGGTAGCCGAGGGAGAAACGCGCGGGAGAACATACAAGGCGTCTGAGTCGCTAAAAGGCATATATCTTAGGAACTATCAGCGGAGAATGGACGTGGACCCGTTCCTTCAGGGCGCCCTTCCGTTTCCTACAGAAACAGTTCCGGCGTGAATGGCGTTGCTATTTGTCTTCAGTCGATTCCCTGACGACTCGCGCAGCGGCTTGGTTGAAGTCCTCGGATGTTTGGCCGGGCTTGTGCAACCTCTCTACGTGATTTGCAAAATCTTCGGGGAGTGAACGCTCAGACTCGGCAAGAAAGGGCATTTTGCATACCGAGCAACGTTGGAATCGACCATCGCGAATCAAGTGTGCCGGAAGCTTTCCTGTTGCCTTAGTTGCCTTAGTTTTTGCCATGCCCCGATTTTACGCCGACTGCGCTGGCGTTCAAGGGGCGAGAATTTCAAACTGAGGCACTACCGAGCGCCGTCACATTTTGCTCCAGACACTTTCCTGTCGCCAAGGCGCGGAGTACGCTGTTTTCGGGTGCAATGCTGTGGAGCGCGTTCTTGCTTTGCTGGTAGCGGGACTGGCGATGTGCGGCGGCTTGTGCGGGATGATCTGGCCCGAGATCTACCGCAGTTCCATGGAGGAAAGCTACACGCCGCGAAGCGCCCGCATTACGTCTTTGGTGCTTTTGCTCCTCGGCATGGCTGGACTGGTCGCCATCTTAAGCTATGCTGGTGGCCCCATCGATTTCTTTCCGGCCTGAATAAACGAAAAGTAGCGAGAAGCCTGCCCTCGCCACCGTATAATGCGCGCTTGCATTTACAATCCATACACTTTCCTGTGGCTGATGCAATCGCGAGTTGCCCTCGGAAGTTTCACACTTGGTGTAACAGGGTGGAGCACCGCTTTAGCGGTGCAATTGAGATTCGGGTGCGAATCGGCTTTATAGGCTGCTGAAAAAACTCGTCGCGATGCAAGAAACCGCAGATTCCTCGGGGCTGCACTTTACCCCAACAAGCGCAAAAGCGGCGCTTGTCGGAAACCGCTGTTCGCCCCTCGGAATGACAAAAATAAACGGTTTACAATGGCGCACCTAAAGGTGCGCCCCTTCAAGCATCCATGAACGTCCTTGAATTCACCGCGCTGATCGGGCTGGGTTCGCTGCTCGCCGGATTTCTGGGAGCACTGACCGGCCTGGGCGGCGGCGTGGTGGTGGTGCCCATGCTGGCGCTGTTGTTTCACGTGGACATCCGCTATGCCATTGGCGCCTCGCTGGTCTCCGTGATCGCGACCTCTTCCGGCGCGGCTGCCGCCTATGTGCGCGAAGGTTACTCCAACATTCGCATCGGCATGTTTCTGGAAACCGCAACCACGGTGGGCGCGCTCGCCGGAGTTGCCATCGCCCTTTACGTCTCCAACAGCGCGATCGCGATTGTGTTTGGAGTCGTGCTGCTTTACTCAGCGTATCTTTCGAGCCGCCACTATGTGGATGGCGCTCATGTGCCCGCTTCGAAGCTGGCCGAGCGGTTACGTCTGCATGGCGCCTATCCCGGTCCACACGGAAAGCTGCCCTACAACGTTACCGGTGTTCCCGCCGGATACGGCCTGATGTTCGTGGCGGGCGCTCTCTCCGGACTGTTGGGCATTGGCTCAGGCGCGGTCAAAGTGCTGGCCATGGACCAGGTGATGAAGATCCCGTTCAAAGTTTCAACCACCACCAGCAACTTCATGATCGGCGTGACGGCAGCCGCCAGCGCTGGGCTGTATCTTCACCGCGGCTACATTGAGCCCGCATTGGCAATGCCGGTGATGCTGGGCGTGCTGGCCGGTTCGCTCATCGGCGCGCGCGTGCTGGTGAAGGCCAGGGTCAAGGTGCTGCGCTACTTGTTCGCCGGGGTCATCGTGGTGCTGGGATTCGAAATGATCTACAACGGAATAACCGGACGCCTATGAGCGCACAAGCATGGGACGACAAACGCATTGAGGTCATCGTCGGCGCGCTGCTGCGTACCGGAGTGATGCTTGCCGCCAGCGTGGTTGTATTCGGCGCCGTAATTTACCTGGCGCGCCATGGGCACGAGGTTCCTAACTACACCGTCTTTCGCGGCGTAGCAGAAAATCTGACCAGCGTGAGCGCCATCGTTCGTGGCGCACTGGGCATGAGCGGGAGGGCGATTATTCAGCTGGGATTGCTGCTGCTGATCGCAACTCCGGTGGCGCGGGTGCTGTTTTCAGCCATCGCCTTCGCCCTCGAGCGCGATTACCTGTACGTCTTCATCACCATGATCGTCCTCGGAATTCTGCTGTACAGCCTGTTCGAAGCGGGCGGGTGAGATTCGAAAAGATGCGCGCTTGCCAAAGGCGCTGCAACCCGCTATCGTCGGAAACCGCCGCCTATGCGGCACTGTGACTCATAACCAACTGGGGGAAAAATGGCGGGAGTGAATCTTGCAGATGCGCGCCGCGTGATTGCGGCCGCCGAAAAGAAGGCGCAGGAAATCGGTCAACCCATGAACATCGCGGTGGCCGACGAGGGCGGCAACATCGTGGCGCACGTTCGCATGGATGGCGCCTGGATCGGCAGCATTGATATTTCCATGAAGAAGGCCTACACCTCGCGCGCCTTCGATATCACCACCAGAGACCTGGCCACACATTCGCAATCGGGCGGACAGTTCTTTGGCATTCATGTCTCCAACGATTGCAAGATCATGATCTTCGCGGGGGGCATTCCGCTGAAGCGCGACGGAAAAGTTGTGGGCGCGATCGGCGTCAGCGGTGGCTCGGGCGAACAGGACCATGCCGTCGCCGAAGCTGGCGTCGCCGCGTTCTGAGCATTGTCGGCACGGCACCGCGCCGGCCGGTTTTTATCGCGGCCTGGTGATGTCGGCAACCGACCTCAAGACATCGATCGCCCGCCGCAGGTGCAGTAGGTCCGCTTCAGACCGGTGGGCCAGCATGTCGGCCAGTGCCTGCACCCGCCGGGTGCGGGCCCGTTGCATAAGCGACCGTCCGCGGCGGGTGGCTGAAATCCTGATCTTCCTGGCGTCGGAAGCATCGGCGCCAGTCACCACCAGTCCTCGCTCCACCAGTCCTCGTACAATGCGCACCATGGTAGGTGGCTTGACCTGTTCCATCGCGGCCAGTCGCCGCAGAGACATACTGCTGCCGAACACCAGCACGGAGAGCGCCGAGAGCTGGGCCGGTCCGATTCCGCTGTGCCGGTCCTGGGCGCGCACCTGACGCAGCAAGTGGATCGCGGCCGAGTGCAGCGCATCCGCCAGCGCCACGATATCTTTTTTCGCTTCAGGCATTGATTTCCGGGGCACCGGGGGAGTATTGTAGCGCGAGTAATGATAGTTAGCAATGCTAACGAATAGGAGAAATGAGATGGCACAGGATATATTCGCTGCGATTACCGCCAACGACCAGGAACGGGTTACCCAGTTGATTGCCGCCGAACCGGCCGTGGCGCATGCCCGCAATGCGGGCGGCATTTCCGCGCTGATGCAGGCCCGTTATGAAAATCGGCTGGAGATTGTTGAGCTGTTGCGTAAGGCCGCGGGCGATCTCGACATCTTCGAGGCGGCCGCCTTGGGCGATGTCGCGCGGCTCAAGGGCCTGCTGGCCAGCGAAGGCGGGCTGGTCAAGGCGCGCAGCACGGATGGTTTTACGCCGCTGCATCTGGCGTGTTTCTTCGGGCAGCTAGACGCCGCGGAGGGTCTGCTGCAGCACGGCGCTGACCCCAATGCCGTGTCGCCCAACCGGATTGCGGTGATCCACAGTGCAGCTGCCTCGCGCAATGCGGCGCTGCTGAAGCTTGTCTTGCGCGGCGGCGCGAATCCCAACTTGCAACAACAGCGTGGCTACACCGCGTTGCACGAGGCAGCCATGCACAACAGTGTGGATAGGGCGCAGGCGCTGCTGGACGCGGGCGCCGATTTGGGTGTCAAGACCGATGACGGGCAGACTGCGGCCGAGATGGCAGCGCAGAATGGCAGCACAGCGGTGGCCGAGTTGCTGGCGTCGAAAAAATAGAAGGTTGGCAAAAACTAAGGCGGTTCCGGATTAGCGTATTCACCCGCACAGGTAGTGCGGCGCTTCAGCGTCGGTAAAGCCTGGCTTCTTCCGCATGATTACGCGCGCCTGAACAGGCTACTGAAAAACTGCGCGCGATGAAGGAAACCGCAGATTCCTCGGGGCTGAAGCCCCTCGGAATGACAAAAATTAAAGGGTTACAATGGCGCACCTGAAGGTGTGCCCCTTCAAAAGCGTAAGTGTTCGAGTTTTTCCGCAGCCTGAAGGCCCGCACTACCTGTGCTAACCGGGGCACATCTATTGCGGAATTGCTCCACCCTATTGCGCTTCGACCTGGTCCGCAGCGACCGCGGAGTGCCTGCGCAGTATTACAGCGCCGGTGAGCACGGCACAAAACAGCAACAGCACGCGCGCCACGTTGGCATGCAGGACAGGATCGCCCAGCAGGATACGCACCAGCCCGAAGGCAGCGCTGGCTGCGCAGAAAGCAAAGTAAAGCCTCTCTTTGGCGCAATGGGAGTACCGTAGCAGGACCAGAAGAACGGTGGTAACGATCACATAAATCACCAGCAGAACGATGCTGCCCGCGATCTTCTCGCGGTGAATCGAAAATGCCTCGGCACGGGAAATCGCCAGTTGCAGCGCCGCTACACCCAGAAAAAACACGGAATGCACCAGCGCGATAATCGCCCGCTTGCGGTTGGTGATGATGGCAAAACGGTCCATAAACACGCTTATAGTGTGTCGCCCTGGCTGAACATCTGGCTGTGATTCAAGTCACAGAGGGGTTGTTTTTTGTGCCAGAAAACTATCGCTCAAGTACCGAATCTCTCCGCGGCGCGAGCTTTCGCCTTGGCGGCCTCTTCCTGCCGGTTTTTCGCGGGGGCGGTGGTTTCAAGGGAGCGGAGAAGGCGAATCGAGATGTCGGCTATTTCATCGACCGCATTCTGGAACGAGGCTTCGTTGGCCTTCGACGGTTTGTTGAATCCGCTGATTTTTCGTACAAACTGCCGCGCAGCAGCCCGGACCTCGTCGGCAGTGACCGGCGGATCGAAGTTGAAAAGGGTTTTGATATTCCTGCACATAGGTTAGGGACCTATCAGAATAGAAGCTTGGATGAGGAAGGGAGATTCAACGACCTGCCAGAAATTGTTGGAGGCGCGGGTGGGAATCGAACCCACGCATAAAGGTTTTGCAGACCTCTCCCTTACCACTTGGGTACCGCGCCTCGAGGACAGGTGGTGCGAAAAACCCTCGCGCACGGCGAGGGCGACGAATCCTGGAGCGGGAGACGGGATTTGAACCCGCGACTTCGACCTTGGCAAGGTCGCACTCTACCACTGAGTTACTCCCGCT
>CAVSLE010000008.1:0-183810 GCA_963728805.1 uncultured Acidobacteriaceae bacterium | reverse complement strand
GGGGGTGATTGGGCAAGCCGCAGAATGTCTGCGCCGCGACCATGTACGACGGATCAACAACTATCGTCCGCTCATCGTCAGGCCATCCGCTACGGCGCGAAGTAGCTGGAGATGTCCAAGATCAATTGCGTGATCCCAGACGGCGGGTGGCCCGCCTTTCGGTGGGAATGTCTACTTGGGTGCCCTACCCTTGTCGCCTTCCTTTGGCGACAGGGTGGGCAAAGCTGTGTGACCACGCCACCGCGTGACCCTTCCCGGTACGAGATAAATAACTTCTGTGCCGCGAGGACTCCAGACCGGAGGATTGGGCGTGGAGCAGCTTTCGGCATTACCTCACGGGCGTCGAGGGCGTGGTGGAGATTCAGTCGGAGTGGACGGGGCACAAGCGGGAACAAATGGGAATAGTGTCCCGAGTGAAGCTTCGGCAACTTGTCCAGACTCTGCCCACCCTGTCCGCCAAAGGAAGGCGAGGAGGGTGGGGCACCCCAGGTTTAAGGTTGACCTGGACAGTAGAATTCTCTAAGGGAAAGGGTGGGCCACCCGCCACCGGAGTCTCCCATGATGTAAAAGAACTGGGGTGGCGCGTTCATGCTTCTCCTGCAGTGCCAGAAGACTTCCTAGCGATACCCGTGAAACTTATTCACCAACGGTGCGGGTGAGTTTTTGGGCAACCCATAAGATGCGCGTCGGCTCATTGGTCGCCCGGGATTTTGTAGCGCCGCCGGCGGAAAGTACTGGTTTATGCTATCGAAGGGCTGCAGCACATTCGCCTGTGTTACGGGATAGACCCCTGCGTTCAGTCCGCCCCCAACAAATAACTCGGTACCGTTGAACAGAAGCGCACTCGTCCAGGTTTCGATAAAAGAGCCGTACGCGTACACCGAAACGATACGCGGGACAGCCAGATTCGAGCAGTCCAATCCGAAAACAAGTCCATTGCCGTTCAATGTTCCGACATATACGACACCATTGCTCACGCTTACCGAAAGGGCCTGATTTGGAAGACCGCCGCTGTAAAACGGATCAATTCGCGCCAGCCCGTTTTTCGACAGTAAAACCGGGTGTGAAGGATTACTAATGTCAACAATCCCCAACCCGTCAACATCCGCAGCAATGTAGGCCTTCGTTCCCTGGACCGCCACATCTGCCACCAATGTGAACCCTTGTAGTTGTGAAAGAAGTATAGGAGATTGCGGGCTGCTGATGTCGTAGATGATTAAGCCGGCGGCATTGTCCGCAACCAGCAGAAGGTTCCCGTACACTCTCACTTTAAACGCCAGATCAGATAAGGTGATCGTCCTCACAATGGCGGGTTGCGAGGGATTGGTGATATCCATAACGACCAATGTGTTGTTACTGGTCCCGGCATAGAGTGTGTTGTTCGCTCTGGCAAGACTGATGGTCGAGACAGGAAGTGTGCCAACAAGGGTGGGCGAAGAGGGTTGTGACACATCCAGGACGGCAATGCTCCCGCTCATTCCGAAGTACGCGTAGTGACTTGAGCCCTGAACGGCATATCCCCCCTGCTGACCGTAGATGGCGTATTCACCAAGGCGATTTGCAGGCGTGGTGCTCACATCATAGATTTCTAAAGCGGGGCCGTCGTATGTCGAAGTCGCTGCGTATAAAGTATTTGATTCGAGCAATAAATCGTTGGCGGCGCTGGACAGGTGGGGCCCCCCATAGAGCGATGCCTGGGGAACGGGCCCGCCGGTTTGAGAATTATCGAAAATCGTAATCCCGCCGTCCTCTTCCTCAGCGTAGACATAGTTGCCGACAAAAACTCCGCTGCCACAACCCGGCGCGATCACCCCGTCGAACACTATCGAGGTTACGTTTGGTTGCTGTGGATTTGAAACATCCACGACTTCGCAACCCTGCTGCCCCGTGCGAGCAAGCAATTGAGTTCCGACTAGTTCTTGAGCGTTGATCCCGTCAACGTAGCCCTCCAGTACGGGCAACTGAGAGGAAATGTCGTAGATTTCCATGCCACCGAGTTCACCAAAGAGCAGGTTCCCCGAAGCATAAAAGCCTAGGCTCCGCGCATCGATCATCCCCATGAGGGTTGGAGGGGATGTGGAAAGATCATAGGTTAGGATGTATGCTCCACCATCATTCTTTGCAACAGACACAAACAGGCGATTGCCGACCGCGAACGCCGTATCCGGAGCAAAACTATTGGCGTCCGAGGGCAATGTGATGTTAAGAGCCTTGGTGTAAATGGAGCCACCTGTCAAGTCATACTCCGTCATTTCATTGAATGGTGGGTTCAGGGGTATTTGACAGAGCACGCCCTGATTATTCGAAATATTCCACGACTGAGGTATAGCAGTGCGAGCTCGAAGGACAGGAACACCGGTTTCAACGGAGTACAGGGTAATCGAGCTCAAGACTCCAGGCACGGCAAATTCTGTATTGGTGTAAGAATACAAGTATGCGCCAAGTGCAAACACTGGTCCTGACGAATTTGATTCTACGGCTGTGATCCAGGCGGGATGAAGAGGATCCGCGATGTCGTAAACGTCGATCCAGAAATAGCTGTCATTCCACAGTCCTTGGTGGTTGCTGGCCGCTACGAACATCCGGTTGCCGTTAACGGCAAGTCCCACGGGATAGGTTCCCAGCAGGGTCTGCGTATGCTGGTCAACATAGTCATGAATGCGGTTCACTAATCCAGGGAATCCTCCGGTTACTCCAACCAACGTCTGTTCTGTTGTGCTTGAGGAGCTAGCGGAAATTATGGCTGGACCACCGCTCTGCAGGGTCGTGCCGGCCGTGTAGAGACCACTGGATTGAAGCGAGCCTCCGCCCGTCAACAAACTCCAATTGACGCCACCACCCACTCCCACGGTGGAGAGCTGCAGCATGTTTCCAATGGCGACCAGCGGAACGGCCGGGGCTATGCGAAACGGATGCAGGCCCAAAATCTGTGTATCGCAGGAATGCGTTCCGGAAATGCACGCAGTGACATGGGCAAATGAATCGGAGCTGATGCTTGCTGGCGCGAAATAAGTAGATCCCGTAAACGTGCCCTGGTCGGTAGTAAAGAGCACCGTCTGCGGTGTGGAATCCCCAAGCAAAGCATACTGGAAATCAATCGACTCGCCTGCGCCCACATCGTTCTGCGGGGCGCGAATACGGAGTCGCGCCAATCGCTGGAACTGCAGGACGTTGCTCTGCACGGGCGGAAGCCCGAATTGAGTAATCTGCACGTAGAACGAGCCTGTGGCCGACCCCTGCGGAACAGTCGCTGTGGCCAAATTCGCACCCGTGACAACAGTTGGCACAGGAAGTGCCCCCCCGATGGCGTCGGAGAACACCGCGGCCAGTCCGGCAGAGAAATTTTGCCCGCTGATCATGATGGTGTCCCCCGCGGTCGCCGGCTGCGGTGAAATGGAGGTGATAAAAATCCCAGTGCCGATGCTGATGTTGATGCTAAGGCGCCCCGTGGCCGTCATTGGCGGTGTTTCCGAGTCGGTGATCTGCACGGTGAAATTTGGCGTCCCCACCGTGGTCGGCGTGCCCGTGATTGCGCCAGTGTTGGCGTTCAAATGCAAACCGTTCGGCAAGCTGCCGGCGGTGATCGCCCAAGTATAGGGATAAACTCCGCCCACCGCCGTCAGCATTGCGCTATAAGCCACGCCGACAAGACCGGGTGGTAATGAGGTCGTCGTAATGCGGAACGGCACCGCCGGGGTGATAGTGATGCTCAGTTGTGCGCTAGCAGTCGCGGGCGGCGAACTGGAATCAGTTACCCGCGCCGTGAAGTTGGAAATTCCCGCCCCGCTGGGCGTGCCGGTGATCGCTCCCGTACTGCTGTTCAAAGACAAACCACGCGGCAAGCTGCCGGTCGTGACGCTCCAGTTGTAGGGAGTAAGCCCGCCGGTAGCTGCCAGCATTGCGCTGTAAGTCTGGTTCTGTGTGCCCGACGGCAGCGCGGTGGTAACAATGTTTAATTGGGTCAGTGTTGCGTTGACGGTAATACTGAGTGGCGTGGAGGCGGTTGCGGGCGGCGATTGTGAGTCAGAAACCTGCACCGTGAATGGATACGTTCCCGTCATCGTGGGCGTGCCGGAGATGAAGCCGCTGGCGGGGTCCAGATTCAACCCTGGAGGCAAACTGCCTGAAGCTATGCTCCACGTATAGGGAGTAACGCCGCCGGTCGCGCCCAGTGTCGTGTTGTAGCTGTAATTCAGGGTGGCCGAAGGCAACGACGTTGTTGTGATGTTCAAAGGACTAATTGGTGCAAAGTAGCTGAAGATGTCAACTACCAAGTCCGTGGGGCTGGTTGCGTAGGCGTCGATGAAGCCGTTTAAGGTGGACACGATCGCCATGTTCGAGGTGATGGCCCCATCCAAGGCGTTGAGCGTCGCCACCACGGGCTTGTCCTCGGCATCGGGCCACAAGGTCAGATAGCCCAGAGGCTGGCCGTGCAGCGGCACGACCGTCGCGTTCAACACATAGGCCTGTGCGCTTGGTACCTGGCAGCCACTCTGCAGCACACTGACCGGGAGGGTCCCACTAAACGTGCCTGTGGTTTGGCGCGTGTCCAGCACGCGACAGGGCGATAAGGTGTGCAGCGATAAGGGGTCGGGTGCTGAGTCGGCCGGTGCGAAGTATCCGTCAATATCAATTACCAGGTCCGTAGCGCCGCTGGGGTATACGCTGATGGCACCTAGCTGTCCCGAGGGCACAATGGCCGCGTTGGCCGTGATCGTGCCGGTGAGTGCATTCAAGGTTGAAACGAGGGGTCTCGACTCCCCGGTGGGCCATACCGTCATGTAACCCAGCGGACCGTGCGGAATGGCTGCGAAATTCAACGAGTAGGCCTGCGCCGTGTCGGGTATGTTGCAGGAACTGGAGAGCACCGGGAAGATGCGCTCCGTTGCGTCCGACAGGTACGGTCCGCCCAGCGGGCCGTTGGTCCAGCGCGTATCCGCTACGCGGCAAGGGGTCAGCGGGAAGAACGCCAGCGTCGCACTGGTCGCTGGCACAAAATAGCCGTCGATATCCAGCACGACATCGGTGGTTTGGGTGGCGAAAACACTAATGGCCTCGCTACTGCCGGCGGGAATGATGGCAGCATTAGCTTTGATCCGACCATCGACAGAATTCAACGTGGCTATTGTTGGCCGAGTTTGTCCGGCAGGCCACACCGTCAGGTATCCCAGGCCCCCGTGCGGAACCACGGCAACATTCAGCGAATACGCAGCTGCTGTAGAAGGAATGTTACACGCGCTTTGCGGGATGTCGAAGTCCCGATAGCTCCCTCCGCTGATAGGCGGACCACCGAATTGGCCGGGCGCATTGCGGGTGTCCACCACACGACACGGCGTCACGGACACGAATTGCAGGGCTGTTTGGGAATGAACCACAAAAGAGGTCGCTAGGAAGACAACTAAGACAGTAAACAATCGGATGCGACGTGTCGTCTGCATGGAGTTTGCGGCAAAGCTGAAAGGGCTGACGGACGACATTCTCCTTCGTAATGACCGAGCTGTCAATGACGGCAGTCACCTTTGCGGATACGAGAGACGAGGCAAGGACATTTGCTTTGCCGCGTCTGGGCGGGCTTCAATCCTACGGCGCGAAGTAGCTGGAGATGTCGAGGATCAGTTGGGTGAGCCCCGACGCATAAGCATCGACCTTGCCGTTGGTGCTGGGCACGATCGCCATGTTGGAGGAGATGGATCCGTCCAGCGCGTTCAGCGTCGAGACCAGAGGCTGGGAGTCGCCGTCCGCCCACAATGTCAGATAGCCCAGCGAGCCTGTCGGCACGACGGCCGCGCCGAAGACATACGCCTGCGCCGTGGCCGACGGTCCACAAACACTACCCTCCACATCCACTGGAGGACTGAGGGTCCCGCTGAAGGGCTGCCCGTTGCCCACGTGGCGCGTGTCGATGACCCGGCAAGGGGCCAGCGTGTAGAGCGATAGCCCGCCCGTCCCGGCGCTCGCGAAGTAGCCGTTGATGTCGATGATCAAGTCGGTGTCGTTGCTGGGATAAACCGAAACTTTGCCACCACTACCGGCGGGCACAAGCGCGGCATTGGCGATGATGGTTCCAGGGATGTCGTTCAAGGTGGAAACGGTAGGCCTGTTTTCACCTGTGGGCCAAACCGTCATATAACCCAGCGGACCATGGGGCACGACCGAGACGTTCAGCGAGTACGCGGCTGCGCTGTTCGGAATGTTGCAGCTCGTAGCATTGAGTATGGGGAAGTCGCGCTGCTGGTTGCCCGTCAGGTACGGCGGTCCCAGGCCAGGGGGATAGGTACTGTGACGGGTGTCGGCGACCCGACAGGGGGTCAGCGGATAGAAAGCCAGCGTGGAATCCGATACCGTTGCGAAGTAGCCGTTGATGTCGAGGATGACATTGGTCGTGTTGGTGACGTAAATATTGACCGCTCCGTTGGTGCCCGCCGGCACAATGGCGGCGCTGGCCTTGATGCGGCCATCGACGGAATTCAGGGTAGAAACTAAAGGCCGCAGGGTTATGCCCGCCGGCCACATGGTTAAGTAACCCAACCCACCCAGGGGCACAACCGAGACATTGAGCGAGTACGCTGCTGCGGTCGCCGGAATATTGCAGCCCCCCTCCTGCGGAATGGGGAAGGTTTGGAAAGTGCCGCCCTGAATCGGCCCGCTGCCGCCGTGTTCCGGCCGTGTATCCACCAGCCGGCAGGGAGTTACGGTGACGAATTGATACGGGACAGGAGGCGCACCTGTGATCTCGAACACCGTTCCGTAACTGGCAAAATCGCCGCCAGAGTAGGTGGTGCCGTAGAGATTGCCGGCGCCATCGAGATCCAGGCCGGCGGCGGGATTGGCCCCGTCCGTGCCGCTAAAGCTGTGCAGCAAGACCAATCCCTGGGCGTTCAATCGAAATACCGTCCCCCCGCCATAACTTCCGCCAGAGTAGGTGGTGCCGTAGAAATTGCCGGCGCCATCGAGGATCAGGCCGGCGGCGGGAGCAGCCCCGTCCGTGCCGTTACCGAAACTATGCGCCACCGTCTCCGTCCAGTTCCCACCCCCTGCGGGCATCAACTCGAACACTGTACCGTGGTTGTAAGTGCCGCCGCCGTTGGTCGTGCCGTAGAGATTGCCGGCGCCATCGAAGGTCAGCCCGGCCTGGGGACCGGACCCGTCCGTGCCGGTGCCGAAGTTATGCAACACGTGTTCCGTCCAGGTTCCGCCCGCTGCGAGCGTCAACTCGAACGCCGTTCCGACCCTGGAACTGCCACCTTGGTAAGTGGTGCCGTAGAGATTGCCGGCCGCATCGAAGATCAGCGCGCCGAAAGGATCAGACCCGTCCGCACCGCCGCTGAAACTATACAGAACCTTCTCCGTCCAGGTCCCGCCCGCTCCGGGCGTCAACTCGAACACTGTCCCAGCGTCGTTAGGGCCGCCGCCGTTTTTGGTGGTGGCATAGAGATTGCCGGCACGATCGAAGATCAGCTCGCCTTGGGGATTGGAGCCGTCCACGTCGTTGCCGAAGCTCAACAGCACCTTCTCCGTCCAGGTTCCGCCCCCTGCGGGCGTCAACTCGAACACCGTACCTGCGAAGTTAGTGCCGCCGTTGTAGGTGGTGCCGTAGAGATTGCCAGCGGCATCGAAGATCAGGCCAGCTCGGGGAGAACTCCCATCCGCTCCGCCGTGGAAGTTATACAGCACCTGCTCCGTCCAGGTTCCGCCCCCGGCGGGCGTCAACTCGAATACCGTGCCGTCGCTGGAAGTGCCACCTTGGGAGGTGGTGCCGTAGAGATTGCCGGCGGAATCGAAGATCAGCACGGCCTGGGGATGGGTCCCGTCCGTGCCGTTGGAGTTGAAGCTATGCAGCACCTTCTCTTCGGCAGTCGCCCCGGTGCTGGCCACAAACAGAATCGCAGTAAAGATGGCCAGGGTCGCCATCAATCCGATGGGAACAGGGTTGCCTCGCATGAGTAATCCTCCTCAGTGCCGCAGCGACGGCGCAAAATAGCTGATCTCCATCGAAATTTTCCCCCGGGGTCCGGCCAAGGCGTTTGGCGACCTTGCTTCGCGGGACCCAGCGCAGCAACGGACCGGGCAACCACACACATGTTGCCCTGAGGAGCAGATTGCCGAATTGACGTGCGAATGTGCCGCGCATAATAGCACGGTTCGAGCGCCAAACGTAATTCTTTTTCACCACGTCAAAGACGCACGTAGATGGCAAGAAAACGGCAGGTGGAGCTATGACGCTTCCACCTGCCGTGGTGAATAGGCCCGACTGATTCGCGCCTTCCAGCTACGGCGCGAAGTAGCTGGAGATGTCGAGCACCAGTTGGGTGAGCCCCGACGCATAGGCATCGACCTTGCCGTTGCTGCTGGGAACGATCGCCATGTTGGAGGAGATGGATCCGTCCAGTGCGTTCAGCGTTGAGACCAGCGGCTGGCTCGTGCCGTCGGGCCACAGCGTCAGATAGCCCAGCGAGCCTGTCGGCACCACCGCCGCACCGAAGACATAAGCCTGTGCGGTGGCAGGTGCCCCACAAACACTACCTCCCACGTCCACGGGAGGGCTCAGCACTCCGCTGAAAGGTTGATCGTTGCCTATATGGCGCGTGTCGATGACCCGGCAAGGGGCCAGCGTGTAGAGGGACAGTCCGCCCGGCCCGGGGGCCGCGAAGTAGCCGTTAATGTCAATGACCACGTCGGTGTCGTTGGTGGGGAAAACCGAGACACTGCCGGCAGTACCGGCAGGCACAATTGCGGCATTGGCGATGACCTGACCAGGGATATCGTTCAACGTGGAAACCACTGGCCGGGTTTCACCCGTGGGCCACACCGTCATGTAAAACAGCGAGCCGTGGGGCACCACCGAAAAGTTCAGGACATAGGCGGCGACCCCGCTCGCGGGAATGTTACAGGTGGTGGTGGCATTCAGGATGGGGAATTGCCGTTCCTGGCCGCCGGTCAGAAATGGCGGCCCCAGGCCCTGAGGATAGTTGCTGTGGCGCGTGTCGGCGACGCGACAGGGGGTCAGCGGATAAAACGCCAGCGTGGAAGCCGACACCGGCGCGAAGTAACCGTTGATATCCAGGATCACGTTGGTGGTTTGAGTCACGTAAATATTGACTGCCCCGTTGGTACCCGCCGGCACAATCGCCGCGTTGGCCTTGATGCGGCCATCCACTGAGTTCAGGGTAGAAACTACAGGTCTGAGGTCTATGCCCGCAGGCCACATAGTTAAGTAGCCTAAACCACCCATGGGCACCACCGAGACATTTAGCGAGTACGCTGACGCGGTCGCCGGAATGTTGCAGCCACCCTCTTGCGGAATGGGGAAGGTTCGGAAGGTGCCGCCTTGAATCGGACCGCCGGTCTGGCGTGTGTCAATCAGCCGGCAAGGGGTTACGGTGACGAATTGATAGGCGACAGCCGGCGTATTTGTGATCTCGAACACGGTCCCGCTATCGGAACTGCCGCCTTGGGCAGTCGAGCCGTAGAGATTGCCGGAGGTATCGAGGAGCATCCCGCCTTGGGGGGAAACCCCGTCCCCGCCGCTGAAGTTCTGCAGCAAGACCTCTCCCTGGGCGTTCAATCGAAATACCGTGCCTCCGCCAAAACTGCCGCCGTGGAAGGTCGTGCCATAGAGATTGCCGGCACCATCGAAGATCAGCCCGGCTTGGGGATTGGCCCCGTCTGTGCCGTTGCCGAAGTTATGCAGTATCTGCTCCGTCCAAGTTCCGCCCCCGGCGGGCGACAACTCGAACGCCGTCCCTAGGTTGTAAGTGCCGCCCCTCGAGGTCGTGCCGTAGAGATTGCCGGCGCCATCGAAGATCAGGCCGGCAACGGGATCGACCCCGTCCGTGCTGCTGCCGAAGGGATGCAGGACCTTCTCCGTCCATGTTCCGCCCCCTGCGGGTGTCAATTCGAACACCGTCCCGGCGTTGGAAGGGCCACCCTCCGAAGTCGTACCGTAGAGATTGCCAGCGGCATCGAAGATCAGCCCCGCGTAGGGCTGCCGCCCGTCCGCGCCGCCAACGAAGCTATATAGCACCTTCTCCGTCCAGGTTCCGCCCCCTGCGGGTGTCAACTGGAACACCGTACCGAGGAAGGCAGTGCCCCCGCCCAGTGTGGTGCCGTAGAGATTGCCGGCCGCATCCAAGATCAGACTGCCGTAGGGAGAAGTTCCGTCCGTGCCGTTGCCGAAGCTCAACAACACCTTCTCTGTCCAGGTCCCGCCCGCTCCGGGCGTTAACTCGAACGCCGTACCTTCGCCGTAAGTGCCGCCTCCGAACGTCGTGCCGTAGAGATTGCCGGCGGCATCGAAGATCACCCCGGCGAAGGGCTGCTGCCCGTCCGCACCGGCGCCGAAGCTATACAGCACCTTCTCGGTCCAGGTTCCGCCCGCTCCGGGGGTCAACTCGAATACCGTCCCGGTGCCGGAAGTACCGCCGCCCGAGGTGGTGCCGTAGAGATTGCCGGCGGCATCGAAGATCAGACTGGAGTACGGATTGTTACCGTCCACGCGGTCGTTGGCGAAGCTATGCAGCACCCTCTCGCCAGCAGTCGCCCGAGTGCTGGATACAAACAGGACAGCAGTGAAGATCGCCAGGGCGGCCATCAATATGAATAGAACATCCCTTGACTCGCATACGAGTCCTCCTTAGTGCCGCAGTTGTGGTGCGAAGCAACTGGGCGTGCGGAGGACCAGTTGGGGTGATTGTGGAACGAAAGGTATCGAGCTTTGGGTTGGTGCTGAGGGATTATGCAGAAGTTCCTTTCGAAAAACAATCTTTTTTTGCTATTTCTTGTCTAGGAAGTTGCTGAAAGAGTCCGAAAAGCATATCCCTCGCGGGCCAAAGCCCGCTCGTGATGACAAAAGTGATAAAGCCTAACGGCGCACCCTTCAGCTTCGCTCAGGGCAGGTTCCTTCGGCTTCGCCATGGGCAGGCAAAAAAATCCCCACCCAAGCGAAAGAGGCTTGGGTGGGGCACCCTCAGGGGGAGGGCCTGTACTCCGCGCCGATTTACGGCGCGAAGTAGCTGGAGATGTCGAGGATCAGTTGCGTGATTCCCGACGCGTAGGCATCCACCTTGCCGTTGTTGCTGGGCACGATTGCCATGTTATTGGTGATCGAGCCATCCAGTGCGTTCAGCGTCGAGACCAGAGGCTTCGTTTCGCCGTCGGGCCACAGGGTCAGGTAGCCCAGTGCGCCGCTCGGCACCACCGTCGCGTTGAAGACATACGCCTTCGCCGTGGCCGGGGTTAGGCACGGACTGTTCACCACATCCACCGGAGGAGTCAGGTTTCCCGTGAAGGGTTGACCATTGCCAACCTGGCGGGTGTCGATGACCCGGCACGGCGCCGACGGATACAGCGACAGTCCACCCGGACCTGCCGGAGCGAAGTAGCCGTTGATGTCGATGATGAGGTCGGTGTCGTTGCTGGGATAGACCGAGACATCACCGGCAGAGCCGGCGGGCACCAGCGCAGCATTCGCGATGATGGTTCCGGGGACATCGTTCAAGGTTGAAACCAGGGGCCGGGTCTCACCCGTGGGCCAGACCGTCAGATAACCCAGTCCGCCGTGGGGCACGACGGAGAAGTTGAGCGAATAGGCCTCAGCCGCGGTAGGGATGTTGCAGCTGGTGGCGTTGAGTATGGGGAATTGCCGTTCCGTGTGGCCAGGCAGGAACGGCGGCCCCAGACCTTGGGGGAAGCTGGAGTCGCGGGTATCGGCAATACGACATGGGGTCAGCGGATAGAAAGCCAGCGTGGAACCCGAGACTGGCGCAAAGTAGCCGTTGATGTCCAGAATCACATTGGTGGAGTTGGTGACGTAAATGCTGACCGCGCCCTGATAGCCGGCGGGCACAATGGCGGCATCAGCCTTGATGCGGCCATCGAGCGAGTTCAGGGTAGCGACTAAGGGCTGGCGCTGGCCGGTCGGCCATATCGTCAGGTAACCCAGTATGCTGGCGGGGACGACGGAAACGTTCAGCGAGTACGCCGCCGCGGTCGACGGAATATTGCAGCCTCCTAATTGCGGAATCGGAAAGTCTTCGGAGCTATTAGCCGGGATAGGCCCGCTGCCGCCGTTTCCCGGACGCGTGTCCACCAGCCGGCACGGGGTAACGGGGACAAATTGCAGAGCATTGGGAGGTATGCCGCCGAGCACTGAAACCGTGGCGTCGCCCGTGTTGGAGACGTAAACCCGGTCGGTGGCGGGGTTGACCCAAGACTCGACCGGCCCGACGCCGACGGCGATGGTAGTGGTGGCCAGGGTATTTCCGTCGATCGTGGTTACGGAGTTTCCGGCATTGTTGCAGACATAAACCTTGTTGGTGACCGGATTGACCTCAACGTCGTAGGGGGTCTGTCCCACGGCAACCGTGTTGGTGGCCAAGGTGACTCCGTCGATGAAGGTTTCGGTGTTATCGGTGCTGTTGGAGACGTAGGCCTTGTTGGCGACCGGATTGTAGGCCAGCGCACCGGCTCCCTTGCCGGTATTGGCAGTTGAGGTAGCCAGGGTCGCACCGTCGATCTGGGTTACGCTTCCGACGACTTGCGAGTTGTCGCCGGTGATGTCGCAGTTCAGAGTGCTGCCACATAAATTCAGCACCCAGACCTTATTGGTCGCCGCGTCCGCGAAGATGACCTGGGGCGCAACCCCGACCGTAACCGTGGCCGTAGCCTGATTGGTCGCGCCATCGACAACAGTCACCGTCCCCTGAGCCGGGGTGGCGTTGCAGCCAAATTGGGCGCCGCAGTAGTTCGACACATAAATCTTGTTGGTGACTGGGTTGACTGCCGCCCCTTGGGGATAATTTCCCACCGTGACCGTGGCAACGACACTGTCGGCATGTCCATCGATCACGTCCATCGTGGTGCCTTGTCCGTTGCCGCTATCGACCACGTAGATCCTGTTGGTCAGGATATTGATGTCCCCGAAGGTGGGGTGCGAGCCGACGGAGATGGTCTTGATAACCGCGTTGGTGGCGCCGTTGATCACCGAAACCGTATTGTCACGGCGATTGGGGACATAAAGCTTGTTGGTCAAAGGGTCGATCATCACGAATGTGGGGTGGCCGCCAACCGTAATGGTAGCGTCAACCGTGTTGGTGAGCCCATTGATGACGGTCACCGTTCCGGGGGTTGTGGTTCCGCAGCTCGGGTCGTTGCCGCAATAGTTCACTACGTAGATCTTGTTGGTTACGGGGTTGGCGGCCAGATAGAAGCCGTCTTGCCCTACCGGAACCGTGGCGATGAGGGTCTGAGCTACCGCAGGCAGGATGGCTGCTGCGAACAGAAATACGAACAGAGAGGCTAAGGTACAGCCACGAACTCGCATGTGTTTTTCTCTCCACGTTGCTGCAAGGCGTTGCCTGGGATGGGAAGCACCCGGGTACCGCGTTTGGGGTCCGCCCGACGATTTGCGGCGCATCGTTAGCAGCTTTGGTTGGTCTGTCGTATATTTATCCTCTCAATCCAAAAATTCGAGCAACAGGTATTGCGGGACATTTTGGGACATTCCGGGACATCTCGAGCCATGAGTGACTTGGACGAGGGGAAAACACCGAATCGGCGGCTGGACTCATGGAAGGAGATCGCTTCCTTCTTCCGCCGGGATGAGCGCACGGTCAAGCGCTGGGAGAAGGAACGCGGCCTCCCGGTCCACCGCCTGCAAGGCAGTCCTACGGGCCGGGTTTACGCCTATTCCGATGAACTTTTGCGATGGATGAAATCGCCAGTCTCCAACGAACCAGCTACGTCGACGATGGAAGCGTCAGAAACCGACCTCGAGCCCCTCACTGCGGAGGTTCCCCAGACTGCAGCGCCAACTCAGCAGGCGCCTGAGCAGGACGGGTCGAACTGGCGCCGCCGCGCCTCCGACAAAGTCCCCCCGGCACGAAGAGGGTGGCCGTTAGCAGCTTTGGTGGTGGTGGTGGTGGTTGTCGTGCTCGTTGTCATAGGCGGCTTTTCATATTTCAAGCGGGTATGGGTGCGCTCTGTGCGTTCGGATGCCACCCCGGGAAAGTCTCTCGCCCCAAGTCGTGCGACAAATCCTGAAGCGCAAGACTTCTATCTCAAGGGCCGATTTGAGTGGGACAAGCGCACTCCCGAATCTCTGAATAAAGCAGTGGATTACTTCACGCAGGCGATCGTTCACGATCCCAACTACGCACCGGCTTACGTGGGACTGGCCGACTGCTACAACCTGCTGCGCGAGTACAGCGCGATGCCGGCCGAAGATGCCTATCCGCGCGCGCTGGCCGCCGCCAAAAAAGCGGTCGAGTTGGACGACTCATCCGCCGAAGCGCATACCTCGCTGGCGTTCGCGACTTTCTTTGGCAGCTTCGATGCCGCCGGCGCCGAGCGCGAGTTTCGCCGCGCCCTTGCCTTAAACCCGAACGACGCCCGCGCTCATCACTGGTATGCGTCCTTCCTGTATACCGAAGGGCGCTATCCGGAAGCTCTGAGCCAAATCGAAATCGCCCAACAACTCGATCCAGCGTCCAACTCGATCCTGGCCGACAAGGGACTGATTCTTCTCTACGCCGGTCCAAGAGAGCAGGGAGTCGCATTACTCAAGCAACTGGAAAGCACCGAGCCCGCATTTCCTTCTACCTACCGTTACCTGCAAGACGCTGCCCTCATGGACAAAGACTACCCCGCATACCTGGAAGCAGGGTTCAAAGCGGCGCGCTTGCTGCATGACGAAAGGCAGCTCGCCATTCTGAACGCTGAAGAGAAGGGGTTTGCTCGCGGGCAGCGCCAGGGCATGTTCGAAAGCCTGCTTGAGGAGCAGAAGAAACTCTACGCCGAAGGACATCTGTCGGCGTATGAGTTGGCCGCAACCTATGGTCTGTCGGGAAACAAAGCGAAGGCGCTTGAGTATCTGGAGCGCGCCTACGACCATCACGAATCAGGGCTGACGTTCGATCCGTAATAATCTCGCCTTCACCGAGCTGCACAGCGATCCCGCCTTCCGCAAGTTGGTGGTGCAGGTCGGGCTGCCCCCGCTGCCCTAATGACGGACCTCTCCCTTCAACCAACCTTCCAGCCGGCTGCGGAAAAACTCGAATGTGGATAGCGCACGGTTTGTGTCAGGGCACGACTTCAGTCGTGCCGACCAATGGTTTGTATCAGGGCACGACTTTAGTCGTGCCGCAAACGGCTGGGTTCCCACTCATTCCTGGTTTTGGAATGAGTGGGAATTGCTTACTTCGATATACGAGTTTTCGATTGCATCAACTCTTAGGTGCCACACATTCGAAAGTCGCGAATGTGTGGGGCACTCTTAGAGTGATGGCCTGGAACCTGCGCCGCTTTACGGCGCGAAATAGCTGGAGATGTCGAGGATCAGTTGCGTAAGTCCCGACGCATACGCATCGACCTTTCCGTTGTTGCTGGGCACGATCGCCATGTTATTGGTGATGGAGCCATCCAGCGCGTTCAGGGTTGAGACCAGCGGTTTCGGGTCGCCGTCGGGCCACAGCGTCAGATAACCTAGCGCGCCTACCGGCACTACCGTCGCGTTGAAGACATAAGCTTTCGCCGCCGCTGGCGGTTCGCACGGACTACCTGTCACATTAACCGGAGGATTCAGGTTCCCGGTAAACGGCTGACCGCTCCCAACATGACGGGTGTCGATGACCCGGCAAGGCGCCGCGGGATACAGCGACAGTCCGCCCGTGCCGGCTGGCGCGAAGTAGCCGTTGATGTCAATGATCAGGTCAGTGTCATTGCTGGGATAGACCGAAACCTTGCCACTGCTACCGGCGGGCACAATCGCCGCATTCGCAATGATGGTTCCGGGGACATCGTTCAAGGTCGAAACCACTGGCCGCGTCTGGCCTGTGGGCCAAACCGTCAGATAACCCAGCCCGCCGTGAGGCACGACCGAGAAATTCAGCGAATACGCCTGTGCGCTGGAAGGAATGTTGCAGCTGGTGGCATTCAGAATGGGGAAATCGCGTTCCGTGTGACCGGGCAGGAAGGGCGGCCCCAGACCCTGGGGATAAGTACTGTTGCGCGTGTCAGCGATCCGGCAAGGTGTCAGAGGATAGAACGCCAGCGTGGAACCCGACACGGGCTCGAAATAGCCGTTGATGTCGAGCACGATGTTGCTGGTGTTGGTGACATACACGCTGACGGCCCCGTTGGTTCCTGCGGGTACGATCGCCGCGTCGGCCTTGATGCGGCCATCCAGCGAGTTCAGGGTGGCGACAATCGGCCTCACCTCTCCGGTCGGCCAGATGGTCAAGAAACCCAGCGGGCCTTGCGGCACCACGGAGACATTCAGCGAGTAGGCTGCCGCAGTCGTAGGAATATTGCAGCCACCCAATTGCGGGATGGTGAAGCTTTGGGAAGTGCCACCCTGAATCGGACCGCCGGTTAACCGCGTGTCAATCAGGCGGCACGGGGTAGCGGCGACGAATTGCTGCGCCTCGGAAAAGATGGCATCTACCGACCAGGGTTGTGTCATGGTAACTGTGCAGGACGCAGTACCGACGCAGGCGCCGTTCCAGCCGCCAAAAATCCATCCCTGTCCGGGAGAGGCGTCGAGCGTCACCGGCGTGCCGTAAGCATAGGTATGCGAGCAGGTCCCCGGACAGTGTATGAAGCCATCCGTGCTGGCGACGGTGCCGTCGCCGCTCGTCGAGACGGTGAGCGCGTAGCTGAATGCCACTTGAAGCGAGAAGGCGGTGCCGTCGCCGCTGGCGCCGCCAGTGTGGGTCGTCCCGTAGAAGTTGCGGTCGGTGGCTTGGATAAGCCCGGCGTAAGGCTCGGCTCCGTCACTTCCAGCGAAACTGTGCAGCGTGGTCAGCATCCCCGAAGGCGTGATTTGGAAGACCGTGCCCTCATTGTTGGCCCCGCCAATCTGGGTCGTCCCATAGAAGTTTCCGTCGGTGGCCTGCACCAGCCCAGCGTAAGGGGTCTCGCCGTCAGCACAGGGATATCCGCCTGCACAGAAGCTGTAAAGCGTTGTCAGCGTGCCGCTCGGGGTCATTTTGAAGACCGTGCCAGCGCTGTGGGCCCCGGCACTCGCGGTTGTCCCGTAAAAGTTGCCATCCGTGGCCTGGATCAGGCTGGCGTAAGGTTCACCGCCGTCATTGCCCTCGAAGGTGTGCAGCAAAGTGAAGGTTCCGTCGGCGGTGATTTTGAAGACCGTGCCATAGTTGAAGCCGTTGGTTCCACCGTCACGGGTTGTTCCGTAGAAGTTCCCGTCGCTGCCCTGAACCAGCCCGCCGAAAGGGGCGCAGCCGTCGGTGCAAGCGAAGCTGTAGAGCGTAGTCACGGTCCCGCTTGGCGTGATTTTGAAGACCGTGCCGTTGCCAAAATGAGTCCCGCCATGGGTGGTTGTCCCGTAGAAGTCCCCATCGGTGGCTTGGATTAGCCCAGCGTTAGGGTACTCGGGGCCACCCTGCCCGTTGAAGGCTGCCAGTATCGCCAGGCTCCCACTTGGGGTGATTTTGAAGACACCGTCCGCCCCGGTTCCATTTGCCGTGCCATAGAAGTTTCCGTCGCTGGCCTGAATCAGAGTGCCGGTAGGATCACCGAGGTCGGACGGGTATCCCGCGAAGCTGTGCAGTATAGTCACGGCCCCGTTTGGGGTCATTTTGAAGACGGTGCCATGGTTGTTGGCGCCGCCAGACTCGGTTGTCCCGTAGAAATTTCCGTCGGTGCCCGGCACTAACCCGGCATAGGGTTCGCGGCCGTCGTTCGGCTGTCCCGTAAAGCTGTGGAGCGTGGTCAAGGTTTGTGCCGGCGAAGCGGTCGCCATCGCGGCGCAAAGAACCAACAACACAGAAAAGCTTGCGAAAATATGGCCGCTCTTGGGTTCTGGCGAAGCTGAGGCGCGCATGGATTCCTCCGAACCCTCCCCTGGGGTATGCTGCAGGGCCCATGAATCGATGAAGGCCGAATTGGGTGGGCTGGCCTTGCCGAAGTAGGCAACACACTTCGTTCACCGTGGCCGATTCAGATGCCCTGAATGGAAGGAAATATTATCACCGACGCGATTGTGTTCAACCGCCTTTTTTGTGAAGCGAGGGTCCTCAATTCGAGGGAGGTCTTCGTCGGAGTGGCGGAACGGCCGTTGCAAGAACGGCCATTCCGAACAGGATTGTTGCGGCGAGGTAATCCCGCCGATTGCCATCGCGGCGAGCAAAGCCGGCTGCGGCGTGCCATTTGACTTCGTCAGGTCGGCATCCGGGGGCCTGCCCTGAGCCTGCCGAAGGGTGGGGATTTTCGACGCGAATAATCTTACGGCGCAAAGTAGCTGGAGATGTCGAGTATCAGTTGAGTGATTCCCGACGCGAACGCGTCGACCTTTCCATTGCTGGTGGGCACGATGGCCATGTTGTTGGTGATCGATCCATCCAACGCGTTTAAGGTCGAGACCGCGGGCCGGCCGGTTCCGTCGGGCCAGAGGGTCAGGTATCCCAGACCGCCTTCCGGCACGACCGTCGCGTTGAAGACATAAGCTTGCGCATTGGACAGCAGTCCACAGGCGCTGTCCACCACATCTACCGGAGGACTCAAAGTTCCGCCGAACGGCGGACCCTGCTGACGGGTGTCGATGACCCGGCAAGGCGTCACCGCGTAGAGCGACAGCCCGCCAGCGCCGGCCGGCGCAAAATAGCCGTTGATATCGATGATCAAGTCGGTGTCGCTGCTGGGATAAACCGACACGTTTCCGCTACTGCCGGCGGGCACAATCGCTGCATTGGCAATGATCGTCCCCGGAATATCGTTCAAAGTTGACACCAGCGGCCGGGGCTGGCCGGTAGGCCACACCGTGATGTAACCCAGTCCGCCGTGCGGCACCACGGAGAAGTTCAGGGAATAGGCGGCGGCGCTGGAGGGAATGTTGCAGCTTGTGGCATTCCGAATGGGGAAGTCGCGCTCCTGTAGGCCATGCAGATACGGCGCCCCCAAACCCTGGGGAAAGTTACTCAGGCGGGTGTCAGCGATGCGACAGGGCGCAAGAGTATAGAAGGCCAGGGTGGAACCCGAGACCGGCGCAAAGTACCCATTGATATCGAGAATCAGGTTGGTGGTGTTGGTGACGTAAACGCTGACCGCTCCGTTGGTCCCGGCGGGCACGATGGCGGCGTCGGCCTTGATGCGGCCATCGATTGAGTTCAGCGTGGCCACGCCAGGTTGGCTTCCGCCCGCCGGCCAGATGGTCAAGTAGCCTAACCGACCTTGCGGCACCACCGAGACATTTAGCGAGTAGGCTGCCGCCGAGGTAGGAATGTGGCATCCACCTTCTTGCGGGATGGGGAAGTTTTGGACCGTGCCGCTCTGAATGGGGCCGCTGCCCCCATTCTGCGGACGCGTATCCACCAGCCGGCAGGGAGTAACCGCGACGAATTGCAGCGCAGCCGGAGGTATGACCTGGAATACCGTCCCATAGCCGTAGGTCCCGCCAAAGTTGTTCGTCCCGTAGAGATTGCCGGCCGCATCGAAGCTCAGGCTGGCCACGGGGCCGTATCCTTCCGGGGAACCGAAGCTATGCAGCACCAGTGCTCCATGGGCATTAAATCGAAACACCGTCCCGCCGCCGTAAATGCCGCCACTAAGTGTGGTGCCATAGAGATTGCCCAACCCATCGGCGATCAGCCCGGCGTAAGGAGTTGAGCCGTCGCTGCCGTTGCCGAAGTTATGCACCACCTGGTAGGTCCAGCTCCCGCCCCCTGCGGGCGACAACTGGAACATCGTTCCCCCCGAGCCAGCATTGTTGCCGGAGGTGGTGCCGTAGAGATTACCGCCGGCGAATACCAGGCCGGCGTATGGAGTATCACCGTCAGTGCCGCCGCCAAAGTTGTGCAGCACTGTCATCGTCCAGCTGCCGGCCGCCAACCTGAACACTGTTCCCCCGCTGCCGGTGCCGCCAGTGGATGTGGTGCCGTAGATATTGCCGGCGCCATCGAAGGCCACTCCGCCGTAGGGAAAGATTCCGGCCGACAGGCTGCCGAAGTCGTGCAGGTCTCTCTCCGTCCAATTCCCGCCCCCGACTGGGGTCAGCTCGAACACCGATCCGCCTTGTGCAGGGCCACCCTGTAGTGTCGTACCGTAGAGATTGCCGGCGGCATCGAAGATGAGACCGCTGGTGGGATAAGCCGCGCTGGTGAGGCCGCTGCCGAAGCTATACAGCACCTTCTCGTTCCAGGTTCCGCCGCCTGCGGGCGTCAACTCAAAGGCCGTACCGTAGCCGTAAGCGCCGCCAACGTAAGTCGTCCCATAAAGATTGCCTGCGCCATCGAAGATCAGACCAGCCTGGGGATTACCCCCGTCGGCACCGTTGGTGAAATTATGCAGCACCTTCTCCGCCCAGCTCCCGCCGGCTACGGGCGTCAACTCGAACACAGTCCCGTAGGTGAAAGTGCCGCCATTGTTGGTGGTGCCGTAAACATTGCCGGCTGCATCGACGACCACGCCACCTTGGGGATAAGCCCCATCCGTGCCGTTGTTGTTGAAGTGGTGCAGCACTTTGTCGTGGATTTCCGCCCACGTACTCGTCACCAGCAGTGTCAGGACAAAAACGGCCAGGGCCGCCTTCAATCCGATGGGAATTTTCTTGCCTTGCATGAGTAGTACTCCTTTTTTAACGCGCACCTTCCGGTGACCGGGGCGCATAGTCCTTTGGTGACCTGATTATGTGCCGGTAGGGATTTAGCAAAGCGACAGAGAACGGAAGCTTCTCTGGCAGGAAGGAATTCCCCAAAAGCGTTGGTGAACTTCAATTGACGACGGCCATTCTCACGATACAGGGCCCTATTAATATCATTGACCACAGACAGCAGTTGGTGATCCCGGTCACCAAGCGTGGGTTTATTTCGCCGCCAAGCTGCTGCACTCGAACACCCGAAGTACAGGTAACCTAGCGGTCTAGTACTAAGGTGGCGTTAATGGGGTCGAAGGCAAATTGCCATCGTGCCGTTATTTCGGAGCCTGTCAGTGGTCTAGACAGTGCACTTTGTAACCACTAGCTTCTGGATTCCTCGGTAAGGGCTTGGTACTCCTGTAGCCGAGGGACCGGGGGAGGCCATACCGCCTCCCTCGCGATCCTGTGCTTACCCCTTCGTCGTCTGCGACAACGGTTACCGGCCCAGTGCCCGAAGTAACTCGTGCTGGACCCGATCTATGGCGCGAAGAAGCTGGAAATATCCAGGATCAGTTGGGTTATCCCGGACGCGAACGCATCCACCTTTCCGTCGCTGCTGGGAACGATTGCCATATTCGACGAGATTGATCCGTCCAGCGCATTCAGCGTCGAAACCACCGGCTGGCTGGTGCCGTCGGGCCACAACGTCAGATAACCCAGTCCGCCTTGCGGCACAACGCTGGCGTTGAAGACATACGCCTGTGCCGTGCTGGGTATGCCACACGGACTGTTCGTTACATTTACCGGCGGGCTCAAGGTCCCGCTGAAGGGCTGACCGCTGCCTATGTGGCGAGTATCAATGACCCGGCAGGGCGCTACGCTGGAGAGCGAGAGTCCATTAGGTCCCGGCGCGGCGAAGTAGCCATTGATGTCAATCACTACGTCGGTGTCGCTGGTCGGGTAAACCGAGACTTTGCCGCTGTTACCCGCCGTCACGATGGCGGCATTGGCGATGACCTGGCCAGGGATATCATTCAGCGTTGAAACTACCGGCCGGCTCAGACCCGTGGGCCACACCGTCATGTAACCCAGTGGACCGTGCGGCACCACCGAGAAGTTCAGTGAATAAGCGACGGCGCCGCTCGATGGAATGTTGCAGGTCGTGGCATTGAGCACGGGGAACTGGCGTTCCTGGCCACCGGTCAGGAACGGCGCTCCCAGGCCCGTGGGGAAGTTGCTCTTGCGGGTGTCGGCGACCCGGCACGGCGGCAGCGGATAAAACGCCAGCGTGGAACCTGACGCCGGAGCGAAGTAACCGTTAACGTCGAGGATCACGTTGGTCGTGTTGGTGGCGTAAACGCTGATTTGTCCATTCGTGCCCGCCGGCACGATCGCGGCGTTCGCCTTGATGCGGCCATCCAGCGAGTTCAATGTCGAGACCAGAGGCTTCGCCTGTCCCGCAGGCCATACTGTCAGGTAGCTCAGAGATCCGTTAGGAACCACCGAGACATTCATGGAATAGAGGGCCGCCGACGGCAGACCCGGGCAGCTGCCCGCGCTGGAAATCGTGAAGTTCTGCGACGTGCCACCTTGAATCGGTCCCGTGCCGCCGTTTGCCGGACGGGTATCGACAGCACGACACGGCTGGCTCAGCGGGACAAACTGCTGCCCAGTCGCCTGGGGAGGGCATCCGGAGAATTTCACCGAAGCGATGCGCGTGCTCCAGTCGAAACTCTGCGTGGTGATGTAGTACTCGGTTGTGTACCAGAAGGTGCAATTGTCCACCGGATCAATCGTCATGGCGCTGTAGTCGCCCCAGCGGTTGGATGTGCCGAGCTGGGAACCTGTTCCCGCCACCACCGAAAGCTCGTTCTCCAATGTGCCCAGCGTATCAGCGGGGGTGCGTCCAGCGATGAAAATGGACGGGTACATGTTGGAGCTGGACTCGCTATACCCCACCAGGACGTCATTGTTCTGGTCGCGAGCTACGGAACCCATCCATCGCGAGTTTGTATCGGGAGCAAAAGTACCCTGCTGCGCGATGGCCAGAGCGGTAGGGGCGACGACCGTCTGCGGGGTGGCAAACTCCATCCAGCGGACGGCGTCCTGCCCGCCCGAGGCGGTCACGTCAAAGTTCACATACCAGTGCTGCTGCGGATTTGGGAAGGTCGAGGTGTCATTGTAGTAGGCGAAGCGATACATCAAGCGATCGCCCAATGAGTCCAGCCGGTCCGTAGTGCCCTGCTGCGGAATGCAGGCGCCGAGGTAGCCGCCGTTGCAGCTGGGAGTGTAGCCGTTAATGGCTACCAGTTGGGAATTACCGTTGCCGGTGACGACCGAATTCGCCGGGGTCGCGAAATCAACATGGTAGGAGTACACGGACAGATGAGTATTGTTCACACGCCCCAGGCCACCGATGTAGAACTCATCCTGACCTGCCGGCGGTGGCGTTGGCGAATCCACGTCGCCCGGCAACAAGCTGTAGTCATTTCTGCTGAGCTGGAAGCACTGCTGTTCCGCCGACGAGTCCCCGGCCAGCAGCTTAGTGCGGTTGTAGGCACAGATCTGGGCTCCTACGAATCCGCTTTGGTTAACCCCGAAATTGTTGTTGGCCTGGAAGTAGCCGGTGGGCCACACCCCGATTTTGGGGTAATCGGGGAAGCCGTTGCCGGGGACCGAAAACTGATAGACATTGTAGGTACCCGTGGCATCAGCACTGGTGGACACAGCAATGCAAACCGCGTACGGAGAGGTGAACACATTCTGGAAGAGCAACCAACGGTGCGCAATCCTGTCCCATTGCACGACGGGGTCGCCAGAGTCGTAGGTGGCGCACAACGAGCCGGGAGGAAGGGCCTGCCAAAGGGAATTGCCATTGAGGGGCCCAAGCAGCGGGTTGCCACTCTTGTCGAATACCTCCCAAGAGATGTTCACATACTCGATGATCTGCGTGTCGCCCACCGCCATGTCAGTGTCGGGAGGAGCGGCGTGTAAGGTGAAGCCGGGGAAGCCGTTGCCGAGTCCGAGGACATTGATGCCGATCGAGTAATTCCCTGAGCCCCCGGCCATGTTCTGTTCCACGCGGTCAACCACGGGAGCGGCCGGACGCATGGGAATGCGATGGACCGGGTTGGCCTCGTGAAATCCATAACGCGCAGCGGTGGGCAGTTTGGCCAGATCCCTCAGAGGCGCCGAAACGCCCCACGCAACGGCATGATTGACCGTGACCGTCGCAGCATCGTCCTGTGCGGTAAGCGGTACGCTAACGAACAACAAGAGCATGCCCATCGCTAGCATGGACACGTGGGACATTTTCCTCGTCATCATTTCCGACCTCACTTCAGTACATCGTTCCTTGGCTTGGCTGGTTGCGGCAGTGGCGCCCGTTCATGAATATCCAGTGGATATCTCTTAAGTACAACACCATCTCCAATCGAAAGCGCTTGCTTCACGATCGCGACGGTCAGGGTGTTCTCTACCAGGTGGCGGGGGGATGAGGCCATTCAAGCACCTCGACAGCATCCCGGGATGTGACTGTCCTCACGCCATCGCGTGATAGGTTCGGTTATCCGGACCGGTGCCCAAGGATCGCGTCCTCTGCCGGACGCTAACCTAGGAAGAGGAATCCTTACAGCCCGGCCTGCAAATCTACGGCGCGAAATAACTCGATATGTCCAGGATCAGTTGCGTGAGTCCCGACGCATACGCATCGACGGAGCCGTTGTTAGTGGGCACGATCGCCATGTTGGACGAGATCGAGGCGTCCAATGCATTCAGCGTCGAGACCAGGGGCTGGATGGATCCGTCCGGCCACAGCGTCAGATAGCCCAGCGCGCCAACGGGCACCACACTGGCGTTGAACACATACGCCTGCGCCAAACTCGAAGCTACGCATCCCGCGTCCACCACATCCACCGGCGGGCTCAGGGTCCCGTTGAAGGGGCCGCTTAGCAGGCGGGTGTCGATGACCCGGCAGGGCTGCACACCGTACAGCGACAGTCCGCCGCTTCCCGCCGCCGCGAAATAGCCATTGATATCGATAATCACGTCGGTGTCGTTGGTGGGATAAACCGAAACGTCGCCTGTGGTACCCGCAACCACAATTGCGGCGTTGGCGATGATCGTCCCCGGGATGTCGTTCAAGGTGGAGACCATGGGCCGGCTTTCACCCGTAGGCCAAACCGTCATGTAAAACAGCGAGCCGTGCGGCACCACCGAGAAATTCAGCGAGTACGCGGCCGCGCTGTTGGGAATGTTGCAGGTGGTCGCATTCAGTATGGGGAATTGCCGTTCCTGTCCGGCATTCAAAAACGGCGGTCCCAGGCCCTGGGGAAAGCTGTTCTTGCGCGTGTCGGCGACTCGGCATGGGGTCAGCGGATAAAACGCCAGCGTGGAACCAGACACCGGTGCGAAGTAGCCGTTGATGTCTACGATCACATTGGTCGTGGCCGCAGCGTACACGCTGATCTCTCCACTGGTGCCCGCCGGAATGATGGCTGCGTTGGCCTTGATGCGGCCATCCAGCGAGTTCAACGTCGAAGCTAACGGGCGCGGCTGTCCCGCCGGCCATACCGTCAGGTAGCCCAGCGGTCCGTTGGGAACCACCGATACGTTCATGGAGTAGGCGGCTGCGGAAGGCAGAGTTCCAGGGCAGCTTCCCGCGCCGGAAATAGCGAAGTTCTGGAAGGTACCACCTTGAACCGGGCCGCCTACCGCCGTTCGCCGGCCGGGTATCGACAGCACGACACGGCTGGGCCAGTGGAACAAACTGCAGAGCGGTGGGAGCAGGAGTGTCAGCAATCACCGAGACCGTGCCGCTGTAGGTATTGCAATCAGGTCGTTGCCGCAGAAGTTCGGGACGTAAACCCGATTGGTCGTGGGGTTAACAGATAAACCGTAGGGGTCGCCACCAGCGTAAATCGTCGTGCTGGTAAGGGTGGCCCCGTCGAGCACCGTCACCGTCCCATTGAAGTTCCCGCAGTTGGGATCGGTGCCGCATTCGTTGGCAACGTATATTTTGTTGGTGGCAGTGTTAAGCGCGATGGTGCTGGGGGAATGCCCCGCACTTACGCTGCTGTAGGCAAGGGTCCCGCCGTCAATCACCGACACCGTTCCGATTAGGGTAGCTCTGGCAGGAAGCATCGCCAAAGCAATAGCTGGGAACGTAAATCTTGTTGGTGACCGAATTGGCGGCTATGGCGTACGGGTAAAATCCGCCGATGGCGATCTCGTTGGTGGCAAGGGTGGCCCCGTTGATCACCGTCATGGTGGCGGTGCTGTTGCAGTTGAGATCGTCGCCGCAATAATTTGCCACGTAGATTTTGTTAGTCACCGAGTTGACGGCCAGGGCGTATGGGTAAACCCCCACGTTGACGGAAGTGGGGTTATTAGTTATGCCGTCGATCACGGTCACCGTTCCCTGCGGGTAGGGAGGATTGCCATTAGGGTTGCAGGTGGGATCGTTGCCGCAAATGTTTGGAACGTAGATTTTGTTGGTCATCGAATTGACCACAGGCGAATAAGGGGCAGACCCGACAGATAACGGTAGCCGTGACCGTATTGCTCGCCCCGCTAATCACCGACACCGTCCCGCTGTAGGTTATTGCAAGAGATGTCGTTGCCGCAATAATTCGCCACGTAAATCAGGTTGGTAGCCGTGTTGACCGCGATGCCGTAGGGATCACTCCCGACGGTAACCGTGGCAAGCACGCTATTGCTGGCGCCATCGATCACTGTAACCGTGCCGTCGCCCGCGCAGTTGGTATCGCTGCCGCACTCGTTGGCGACGTAAATCCTGTTGGTCACCGGGTTCACCGCCACAGTCGAGGGATAGTACCCCACGTTGACCGTAGTCGGATTATTGGTCGCTCCGTCAATGACGGTGATCGTCCCTTGACTGTAGGGGTATGAGCAGGTGGGATCGTTGCCGCACTGATTCGGTACATAGATTTTGTTGGTCGTCGAGTTGACCACCGAGTTCAGGGGCGCTGCGCCTGTTGGCACAGTCGCAATCACCTGCTGCGCGACGAGAGGCAGCGCCAAAACCACGAAGCTGAAAGCAAGAAACAACACGAGAGGCCGATGGTCCTTATGCATGGCGGATTCTCCAATAAGATTTTCCCGAGGCTCGGCCGGGAAGTCTCCCTCGGCCCCTTGTTTGGAGGGGTCTCTCGCGACATCAACCTCGCGGCAACCAAAGACTTTGCCGAAGGAGGCAGATCGCCTGACCGATTGGGGTAGCTGCGGCGCATGGTAGCACGGTTATTGCGCCAAACCTAAGGCTTTTTCAGCGTCTCAAGACGTAGCTGGCCCGCGGCAAGATCGCCGTTGCTATGCTTCTCGGACGGGATGACAACAACTTATGGCGCGAAGTAACTCGAGATGTCCAGGATCAGTTGCGTGATCCCCGAGGCAAACGCATCGACCATTCCATTGTTGGTGGGCACGATTGCCATGTTGGAGGAGATCGATCCGTCCAGTGCGTTCAGCGTGGAGACCACGGGCTGGTTGGCGCCGTCGGGCCACAGCGTCAGATAGCCCAGCGCGCCTATCGGAACCACACTGGCGTTGAAGACATACGCCTGCGCGGTGCTGGAGGCTGCACATCCGGCACCCAGCACATCCACCGGAGGATTCAAAGTCCCGGTGAAAGCACCGCCCCCGGTGCGGGTGTCGATGACCCGGCAGGGCTGAACCGGGTATAGCGACAGGCCGTGCGGGCCGGCAGGGGCGAAGTACCCGTTGATGTCGATGACTAAATCGGTGTCGCTGGCGGGATAGACCGACACCTTGCCGCTGGTGCCCGCAGTCACGATGGCGGCATTGGCGATGATCTGACCGGGAATGTCGTTCAAGGTGGAAACCGTAGGCCGAGTTTCACCCGTCGGCCAGACCGTCATGTAGCCCAGCGGAGCGTGCGGCACCACGGAGAAGTTGAGCGAGTAAGCCGCCGCGCTGGAAGGAATGTTGCAAGTGGTGGCAGCCAGTATGGGGAAGGCGCGCTCTTGGCCGCCTGACAGGAACGGCGGACCCAAACCCTGGGGAAAATTGTTCATGCGTGTGTCGGCGACCCGACAGGGCGGCAGGGGATAAAAAGCCAGTGTGGAACCTGACACCGGAGCAAAGTAGCCATTCACGTCGAGGATCACATTCGTCGAGCTGGTGGCATACACGCTGATCTGTCCGTTGGCACCCGCCGGCACGATCGCGGCATTGGCCTTGATCCGCCCATCCAGCGAGTTCAAGGTGGAAGCCAGGGGGCGCGGCTGTCCGGCGGGCCACGCGGTCAGGTAGCCCAGCGGTCCGTCAGGAACCACGGAAACATTCATGGAATAGGCGGCTGCGGACGGCAAAGTTCCACAGTTGCCCGCGCCGGAAATAGCAAAGTTCTGGAAGGTGCCCCCTTGAATGGGTCCGCCCCCACCGTACTGCGGCCGAGTGTCGGCTGCACGGCACGGCGGGCTCAGCGGAACAAATTGCAGAGCGTTGGGAGCAGTGCCATCAATTACCGAGGTGGTATTCCCGTCAATGTTGGGAACGTAAATCCTGTCGGTCGCGGAGTTGAGGGCCAAGCCATACGGGCGATTGCCCACGCCAATGTTGGCGAAGGCACGGGTCGCGCCATTGATGACCGTCACCGTCCCGCTCGGGCAATTGGGATCGTCGCCACATTGGTTGGAAATGTAGATTTTGTTCGTCGTTGAGTTGACTGCGATGGTGTCGGGATACGGTCCCGCTACGCCGGTGGCAATGCTGCTGGTACCAAGAGTCCCGCCATCGATAACTGTCACGGTCCCGTTGGGGACACCCTGGCACGAAGGATCGCCGAAGCACTGGCTGGGAACGTAAATCTTGTTTGTGGCTGAATTGACGGCCAGCGAATAAGGATAATATCCGCCAATGGGGACGTTGGTAGTGGTGAGGCTGACGCCGTCGATGACCGTCACAGTCGCAGTGCTTCCGCAGGAGGAATCGTTGCCGCATTCGTTGGCGACGTAGATCTTATTGTTCGAGGTGTTAACGTCCAGGGCGTCGGGAAGGATTTGCACCGTGACAGACGTGGTGTTGTTGGTTACACCGTCGATGACCGTCACCGTCCCCGGAGCGCTGGGGAGCGGCGCAGGTGGGATCGTCGCCGCAGGCGTTGGGCACATAGATCTTGTTGGTCACCGGGTTGACCACGGGCGCGTATGGGTTGGCCCCGACGGGAACGCTGGTGGTGGCGAGGGTCGCTCCGTCAATCACCGTCACCGTTCCGCTGTAGGTACTGCAAGTGACATCGTTGCCGCAAATGTTGGTGACGTAGATCTTGTTGGTCGTCGAGTTCACCGCCAGGCCGTCAGGATTGCTGCCAACGGTGACGGTGCTGGTGGCAAGGGTGACTCCGTCGATGATGGTCACGGTCCCGTTGCCCGCACAGTTCTGAAAGTTCAAGCAATTATTGTTCACCACATAGATCTTGTTGGTCGTCGCGTTCACTGCCACCAGGACAGGATAGAATCCCACGTTCACAGACTGGGTGTTGTCGGTCGCCCCGTCGATGACGGTGACCGTTCCAGTGCCCGAGCAATTGGCCGAGGTGCCGCAGTAGTTTGCCACGTAAATCTTGTTGGTCGCCGAGTTGACCGCTGCACTCTGGGGATTTGAACCAACCGGGACCGTGGCAATCACTTGCTGGGCGAAGACCGGTAGCGCCGGCACGGCGAAGAAGGTGAATGCAAAAAACAATAAGAGCAGCCGATGCTTGGCTTGCATTGGGGTCTCCAAAAGAATTCCTGCGCGATTGGCCAGGGTGTTCCTCACTTTAGATTTGGGGTCTCATTTGACGAATGAACGCCCTGGAACGAAGTACCTAAATTGTAATGAAGTGGATTAGCGAAAAGTTTGCAAATATCCGCGGATGGTAACACGGTTCGATGGCTACGCCAAATCGTTTTGCGGGTTCTGGGTCCCAAGTACAATTAAGCTATCGGTAAATCTGACATTTTTTTGCAATGAATGAATTCAAAGCTTCTGTTTGCCTTGGGCCTCTTTTTCTGCCTGACGCCATGGGCCTCACCGCCGCTGGCTTTGCTCGCCGGTCTCATCTTCGGCGCAATCGCCACCCATCCCTATAAAAACGAGTCGCGAAACCTCTCCCGGATTTTGCTGCAGTCCGCCGTTGTGGGACTGGGCTTCGGGATGGACCTGCAACAGGTGTTGCATGCCGGCCGCAGCGGATTTCTGTACACCGCGCTCAGTATCGCCTTCGCTTTGCTCATCGGGACCGCGCTAGGCAGGCTGATCTCAGTTCCAGCCCGGCCCGCGTTCCTCATCTCGACCGGGACCGCAATTTGCGGCGGCAGCGCCATTGCGGCCATCGGTCCCATCACGGGAGCCACCGAAGACGAAATGTCGGTTTCGCTGGGCACGATTTTCGTATTGAATTCCGTCGCGCTGCTTACCTTCCCAACCATCGGTCTGTGGTTGCATCTTTCCCAGACCCAGTTTGGACTATGGGCGGCCCTGGCGATCCACGACACCAGTTCGGTGGTTGGGGCCGCGGCCAAGTATGGCGCCGTGGCGTTGGCGGTGGGGACTACGGTGAAGCTGGCGCGCGCGCTGTGGATTGTGCCGTTGTCGGTGGCAACCGCGGCGGCCAAGGGCAGCAAGACCCGCATCCAATGGCCGTGGTTCATCTTGTTTTTCTGCCTGGCTGCCGTCGCTAATACCTATTTGTTCCCCGGCGCCACGGCGTACAAGTTTCTCAGCAATGCCGGCAAGCTGATGCTTATCATCACCTTGTTCCTGATCGGCGCCAGCCTTTCGCCGGCAACCTTGCGCAAGGTTGGTCCGCGTCCCCTGCTGCAGGGCGTGCTGTTGTGGATCGTGGTGGCGGTGGCGAGCCTGCTGGCGATCCGCGCCGGCTGGATTCGAATTTAGTTTGCAGGAAGGAACTGCTCGCTTGAAACTGTCGGCTAATCGAAAACGATTGATCTCGCTTCCTTCTGTTGTTGTCCTGGTTGCCTTTGCTCTTGCGCCCGCCAGTTCGGCGATCTTCGGCCAATCCGCCCCGCACCATGCGGTGGCGAGTGACGGCCCTGGCTTGTGCGCGACCTGCGTCCGCGCGAACCTGGAGTACCTCGCCGGGCCTGAACTCCATGGCCGCGGCAGTGGCACCGACGACGAATATCACGCCGCAGAATTCATCGCACAAAAACTGAAGCAGTACGGCGTTGCTCCCGCGGCGCAGAACGGGCAGTACATCCAAACCGCGACCTCGGAATCGCGGGCGGCAACCCAGGCGCCGGTACTTTCCTTCAACACGGGAGACGCTGCAAGCAGGCAAACCGTCTCATGGACACACGGAAAAGAGATGGCTGTGTTCCAGTTGCCGGAGCCGGAGATGCAGGGGCCTCTGCAGAAATTGGACTTGAATCATAGTGCGACTTTGCCCGAGCCGGTGAGAGATGGAGGCGTGGTTTTGTTGAAACCAAAACCCGGAACCAGCATGAAAGATTTTCGGGTCATCATGGCGCCTTATCTGCGCAGCAAGGCCGCTATGGTGATCGTTCCCGAATTTCCCGCGGCCCAGGCGATGTTTGACCGGTTGTCTAAGCACCTGCCGGGGCCGGTCCAGAAGATCGGCGATGCGCCGCCCGGTCCGGCTGTCATCGTCGCGCGGCCCGACGCGGCTGAGCAACTCTGGGCGACGCCGGCAGGGACCACCGTCGCCCTGCATGCGCCCATGACACCGTGGAAAGCCTCGCACACCTGGAACGTGCTGGGAAAGATTGCCGGCGCCGGCGAGAAAGAACAGGTCGTCCTGCTGAGCGCTCACCTTGACCACCTCGGAGTGGAAGGTGGCAAAACCTATCCCGGAGCCGATGATGACGCGTCCGGTACCGTGGCCGTGATGGAGTTGGCACGGGTGTTGGCGGCACAGCCCAAGCTGCAACGCACGGTTGTGTTTGCGCTGTGGGGCAGCGAAGAGGCCGGCATGATTGGATCGCGGTATTTCCTGAAGGACCCGACTTTTCCGCTGAACAGCATTGTGGCCAATCTGGAATTCGAGATGATTGCGCGTCCCGATCCGAAGCTGGAACACGACCAGCTATGGCTGACGGGTTGGGAGCGCAGCGATTTGGGCGCGAAGCTCGCCGAACACGGAGCCAACTTGGTCGCCGACCCGCGTCCCGAGCAGAACTTCTTTTCCCGGTCCGACAACTATCCGATGGCGCAGCAGGGAATTGTGGCGCAGACGATATCGAGTTTCGGCTTGCACCCGGACTATCACCAGCCCACGGACACCCTGGCCAAGGTGGACTGGCAGCACCTGGACAGCGCCATAAGCTCGATGATCGCTCCTGTAATCTGGCTGGCCAACAGCGACTTCTTGCCAAGGTGGAACGCAGGACAGAAACCCTGAGCCGCTAGCTGCTTGGTCGAAACTCATTTAGCACTCCCGCGCGGCTTTGCTCACACGACGGCCTCGACACCGGGCGGCGTTCATGCTGGGTGCGACGGAAGCACTCTGCCGAAACAGAACTGTTCCCGAACTGGCTCGTCATGAACTTTCGTAACCCATTCTGAGAGGAAATTAACCCCCCGCTTAGCGCCTCGGGTTGTAGCCTCAAGCTGAGGCAAGACGTCTGCCCGGTGACGGCTCGCCAGCTTGGAGGTGCGATGGCTCTTGAAATCGAACTGGCCCAGAAAGAAGCGCAGAGCGACACGGTCACGCCGGTTGAGGACCGCCGAGCAGGCAGCCTGGTTCGAGCTGGCACACTGCCGGAAAACACAGGCCAGCAAGCCATCGGGCCACCGGACCAACGCGTCAAAGACGGCCGGCTCGCAAGAGGCCTGGGCCTGACATTCGCGGTGCTGATTATCATTCTGCTGGGCACCGCTTATCTGACGCTGAATCGCATGCGGCGCATGAACGCAGGCGCGCAAGACGCGCTCAAAGAAAGCCTGCTCGAAGTGCAACTGGGGCAAGACGCTCTGCGCTACTCCAGTGAAAACAGCCGCATCACCAGCCTGATTTTCCTGGTGCAACGGCCAGAGCTGACGGACGGACTGCTGGCACGCCGGGCGGAAAACAGCCGCAAAATCGACGCTCTCATTGCGACCCTCGGGCCTCGTTGTCAACCCGGTGAGGAGACGCGGCTGCTGGAAACTGTAAAGGAAACCAGGGCCATCTACGTTGATAGCTACCAGCGAGCGCTCCATTTGCTGCTGACGGGGAAAAACCGGGACGCTGCCACCGAGGTGATGGTCCAGCAAACCACGCCTGCACTGTACCGATATCACGCTGCGTGGGACGAATTCTTGCGCTTCCAGGCCGAACAGGTCAGGGTGGCGACCGATCAGGACAGGGAGCGCGAAGCGACAGCCCAGCGCATTCTGCTGCTTTCCATCCTGATTGCGGGTGGGTTGGCGGGGGGCATCGCTATCTTCGCCACTCGCAGGGTGGGACGAGTGGTGATGTCGCGGACTCGCATGCAGGAAAAACTCTCCGAGCTTAACGCCGAGCTCGAGCAGCGCGTGGCGCAGCGTACACAAGAGCTGGCGCTCGCCGACCACCAATTGCGAGGCTCGTTGCGGGAACTGCAGGAGCACAGCAGGGAAATGGAAGCCATCAACGAACTGGTGGAACTGCTGCAGTCGTGCATGACCATTGACGAGGCGCGCCAGCAGGCATCTCGCGTGCTGCAGCAGTTCTTCCCCTCCGGGGCGGTGTTGATGCTGAACTCATCGCGCAATCTGCTCGATGTTGTTCTCAGTTGGGGGACCGCCGCCGCGAAGCCGGGTCCTTTTGCTCCGGAAAGCTGTTGGGCTTTGCGCAAAGGATGTGCACACCTGGTGCAACCCGGACGCGTCAGTATGATATGCGGCCATGTGGACCAGGTTTCCGACTCCTGCCATCTTTGTGTTCCCATGATCGCGCAAGGCGACTCGCTGGGCGTGCTGAGCATCGACGATCCGCGGCTTAGCGATTCCGTTGCCCATCCCCGGCTGCTTCAGCGCACCCGGGAACTGGCAACCACCGTGGCCGAGCAGATGTCGCTGGCCTTCGCCAACCTTACGCTGCGCGAGACTTTGAAATACCAGTCCGTCCGCGATCCCCTGACTGGCCTGTTCAACCGTCGTCACATGGAGGAGTCGCTGGACAGGGAATTGCTGCGCGCCGCCAGAAATGCGAAGCCGGTGACGGTCTTGATGATCGACATCGATCGTTTCAAGCAGTTCAACGACACCTTTGGTCACGAAGCGGGCGATATTCTGCTGCGCGAACTGGGTTCGGTTTTCAGCTCGATAACGCGGGGCGGGGATATTGCCTGCCGCTACGGAGGCGAAGAGTTCCTGCTGATTCTGGCCGAGGCCAGTGTGGAAGCCGGCTACGAACGGGCGGTGAAGCTCAAGGAGCAGGTTGCCAGCCTGCAAGTCCGCCATCGCGGAGAGACTCTCCGTCGCATTACAGTTTCAGTCGGAGTGGCCGGATTTCCGCAGCATGGCGCCTCTGCTGCGCAGCTGGTCAAAGCAGCCGACGAAGCCCTGTATCGGGCTAAGAGCCGAGGGGCGGGACCGCGTGGTGATTGCGGGCGCAACCGATACAGAGATGTCATCTCAGTGCGTGAGCAGTTCCACCTAGACATTGGCCTGCTCCAACACCTGCGAAAGCTCTTCCCACTCCGCTATCAGCGGAGCCAAGTCAGCGCGGCGCCTGGCCAGCAGGTCGCTCCAGTGCATCGTCTCCTCCGCGCTGACAAACGACTGCAACTCCCGCTCACACTCGGCAATCCCGCTCTCCAGTTGCGCAATCTCCTGCTCGACTTGCTTGCAGCGCTCTTCCAGTTGCCTGCGCTTGATCGGGTTCACCCGCTTCTTGGATGCCGGCTTTCGTTCCTCATAGCCGGGAACGTCTGACAATGTGGGAGCCCAGTTGCCAACTCCATTCGCCGGGCCGGCGACCTCCTCCGACTGGCCGGCCCGCTGCTTGCGCCAGAGGTAGTCTTCGTAATTGCCCGGAAAGACCTCGACGTGCCCATTACCGATTTCGAAGATGCGAGTAGCCAGCTTGTCGATGAAGTAGCGATCGTGGGAGACGAAAACCACCGTACCGTTGTACTTCTCCAACGATTCCAGCAGGACGTCTTTGGCACGCAGGTCGAGATGGTTGGTAGGCTCGTCGAGCAACAGAAAATTTGATGGATGCAACAACATACGGGCCAGCGCGTAGCGGTTGCGCTCACCGCCCGACAGCACCCCGATCGGCTTGAACACATCATCTTCGGAGAAGAGGAAGCAGCCCAGCACGCCGCGCAATTCGGTCATCGATTTCTGCCCCGCAACATCGGAAAGATCGTCGAGCATGCGCCGCGTGGGATCGAGCTCTTTGTATTGGTCCTGCGCGAAATAGTCCGGCTCAACATTGTGGCCGAGGTGTAGCGCGCCCGCGGTCAGCGGCTCGATGCCGGCCAGGAGTTTGATCAGCGTTGATTTGCCCGCTCCGTTCACTCCTACTAACGCGATGCGATCTCCACGCTGAATGGTGAAGTCTACGTCGCGGAAGACCTCTTTCGCGCCATAACTTTTGGCTACGTCTGCGCACTCGACGACCACTCGGCCGCTTGGATTGGGCTGGGGAAAGCTGAAGTGGATGGTCCTCTCGTCCGGAGGAATCTCGATGCGATTGATTTTCTCGAGTTCCTTGATGCGGCTTTGCACCTGTTTCGCTTTGGTCGCCTGGGCGCGAAAGCGATTGATGAACGCCTCAAGCTGCTCGATGCGGTCACGCTGGTTCTTGTAGGCCGCCACCAGCGAGTCGCGGCGTTCCTGCTTTTGCTGCAGATACTTCTCGTAATTCCCGCTGTAGAACTGCACCCGCTTGTTCCATATTTCGACGATGCGGTCCACCGTCACATCGAGGAAGTAGCGGTCGTGCGAGATGAGAATGTAGGCGAACGGATATTGCAGAAGATACTGCTCCAGCCAGTTGCGGGTTTCCAGATCGAGATGGTTGGTGGGCTCGTCGAGCAGAAGCAGATTGGGTTTGGCCAGCAGCAGCTTGGCCAGCGCAATGCGCATCTGCCAGCCGCCGGAAAACTCCTCGGTCTGCCGCGTCCAGTCTTCCTTGCGAAAGCCAAGACCGTCGAGCACGGTGCCGACCTGCGAATCGAGGGCATAACCATCGCGCACCCGGAACTCGCCGGTAATGCGCTGATAGCGGTCGGCCACTTGCGCGTACTCGCTGGAAGTGTGGTCCAGTTCGCCCATCTTGTGGGCAAGGTCTTCCATCTCCTGTTCCAGCGAGCGCAGGTCGCTGAACACCGACATGCACTCGTCGAACACAGTGCGACCGGAGAGTTGCAGGCCATCCTGAGGCAGGTAGCCGAAGGTCATGTTCTTAGCGGGTGTGACGGTGCCGTAGTCGAGCGATTCGAGCCCGCCCAGAATCTTCAGCAGAGTTGATTTGCCGGTGCCGTTGGCGCCGACCAGCCCGACGCGATCGCGTGGCGTGATGAGCCAATCGAGTTCATTGAAGAGAAGCTTGGGACCGAAACGTTTCCCGGCGGAAGAGAGCTGGATCATGGCGAGGCGCTAATTGCTCTTCTTCTGGCCCCGGAGAATGCGCTCGTCGATAGGTTTGCGGCCGGCAAAACCTTCCTCAGTGCTGTGCCAATGCGTGAGCTTCTTTTCGCCCAGCTTCCAGCAGAGCAGGATTACTTCATCGCCTACCAGGCAGGGAAAATCGAGCAGGCCGATGTCGAGGTCTTTCACCTGGACGCCGGTGGCGTCAACTTCGGCGACGGCGTCCTTGGCGCGCTGTATTGCCTTCTCGCGTTCGGCCTTGCGCCGGGCCACCGACACCACATCAACCATGGTGCCGCCGTTTATGAAGATGCGGTTGGCCAGCGATTGCAGCTCGCCATCCACTTCTTCAATCAGCGCCTTGGCCTGCATGGCGGATCGGAGCAACGACTCCAGCACCGGGAGCAGGGTCTCGGCTTCAGAAACTGTGAACGTGCGTGCCATATCGATACTTTCCAGCTTGGCTTGATCGTGCGCCTGGTGGCGAATCACCATGCGGCGGCGATACTCCCGCAGGTCTGACCAATAGCGCGGGACGCGCCGCCAATACTTTTCTCGTGGACGTTTGCGAATGATCACTGTATGTCTAACATTCTATCAAGCGCCACGCGGGCCCACTTCTTCACGCTGTCTTTTACTTTGATCTGATTGACAATGTTGCCGTCCACCAGGCTTTCCAGCGCCCAGCACAGGTGTTGCGGCGAGATGCGGAACATGGTGGTGCACAGGCAGCCGGAATCGTCGAGCGTGATGACCCGCTTGTCCGGGTTCTCCTTTGCCAGGCGATTTATCAGGTGAATCTCTGTGCCGATGGCGAACGCCGATCCTGCCGGCGCTTGCCGCACGACCTTGATGAGGTAATCGGTTGAGCCGATACCGTCAGCTTTCTGGCAAACTTCCCAGCGGCACTCGGGATGAACCATGACCTGTATGCCGGGATACTTCGCCCGCACCTTGTCCACATGCTCCGGCAGAAAACGCTGATGTACCGAACAGTGTCCCTTCCACAAAATCACTTTGGCGTTGCGCAGCCGCTCGGCGGTCTGGCCACCTTGCAGCATGTAGGGGTCCCAGACCACCATCTGTTCCAGCGGAATGCCGCGCGCGAAACCGGTGTTGCGGCCCAGATGCTGATCGGGCAGAAAGAAAACCTTGCCATTGCGGCGCAACGCCCACTCGAACGCGCCCTTGGCATTGGAGGAGGTGCAGACCATGCCTCCGCGCTCGCCGCAGAATGCTTTGATGGCGGCGGTTGAGTTCATGTAGGTGATGGGAGTGATGCCGCTGCCTTCGTCGTCGGTCACGCCAAGGTTGACCAGTTGCTCCCAGGCATCTTCCACCTGCGAAATCTCGGCCATGTCGGCCATGGAGCAGCCGGCGTTCAGGTCAGGCAAGATGACCGCTTGTCCTGGACGCGCCAGTATGTCGGCACTTTCTGCCATGAAGTGCACGCCGCAGAAGACGATATATCTGCCCTTGGCCTGCGCCGCCATCTGCGACAGGCGGTAGGAATCGCCACGGCAGTCGGCGAAGCGAATCACTTCATCGCGCTGATAATGATGCCCAAGAATGATGCACTCGCTGCCCAAGATAGCTTTGGCTTCCGCAATGCGGCCGTCCATGGAGCTATCGGGAAGTACCAGATAGTTTTCGAGCGAGCAGGATACCGCTTCGATAATCGGTGCTGTAGCCACTTTTTGTCTCTGCCTTCAGTCCCGGCCGCGCGGCTCCGTTGATCGGAATCTCACGCCCCGGAACGGGGATGTTGAAAGCTGACCTGCGGCTCCAGTAGATCCACTGCGCATACTGCGCCCGACCTACGGGGATGTTGAAGCTACAGGTTGACGCTTCTTTACCACTCACTTCATTCGATGATCTGGACAGCGCCGTACGTTACAAAAACATGAACCGCCTGAACGACACGACCTGGCGGCTCACACGGCGCTGTGACAAGGAACCGAATCAATCTATTGTGGCGCGTTGACCGGGGTTAATGCAAGGGAGAAGCAATCAGCCATCAGCAGTCAGCACTCAGCCAACCCCACCAAGGCACATACAAGAACTGCCTGAGCAGGGCAAGAGCGGGATGCGAGGGGACACCGCGAAAACTGAGGGCTGAATGCTGAAGGCTGAGTGCTGAGTGCTCTCACCCGCCGATATGCACCATTGTTCTCGACGCCGGCACGAAGCCTGGCTCGCCGATGTGGTGGCGCTCCTCTTTGTGCTCGACGGCGTGAAGGATGAACTGGACCATCTCTTCGTCACTGGCGCCTTGCGCCATCAAGCCAGCCAGATCATGCTCGCGGACCGAGAACAAGCAGGTGCGGATTTTGCCGTCTGAGGTAACGCGGATTCGACTGCAATGCCCGCAGAACGGATGCGACACCGGTGCGATGATCCCGATCTCGCCGACGCCGTCTTCAAAAACGTAGCGGCGAGCGGTTTCGCTGCGCGCGTGGCCGATTTCGCGCAGAGGCATAAACTCGGCCATGCGCCTCACGATCTCGTCAAGGGTCACGACGATTTCCGGCGACCAGACGCGATCCTCCTCCAGCGGCATAAACTCGATGAAGCGGACAGCAACGCCTACCTCGCGCGCGAAGCGGCCGAACGCGGTGATCTGATCGTCGTTGAAGCCGCGCATCAGCACGCAGTTAATCTTGACGGGACTGAGTCCGGCCTCTTGTGCGGCGCGGATTCCGACGAGCACGCGTTCGTAGCCGTTGGGGACGCGCGTAATGCGGGCGAAGCGCTCGGCATCGACCGCGTCCATTGAAACCGTCACCCGCGTGAGGCCGGCATCGGCCAGGGGTTGCGCCATCTCGGCCAGCAGGTGTCCGTTGGTAGTGATCGCGATATCAAGTGGCTGGCCGTCGAAAGTTCGCATGTTGCCAAGGTCGCGCACCATCTCCACCAGACCCCTGCGCAATAGCGGCTCGCCGCCGGTAAGACGGACCTTGGTAATTCCCAGCCCAACGAACACGCGCGCCATGCGAAGGTAGTCGGCAATGGGCATCTCGGGAAATTGCGGGCCGCCGGTGCCCGACCGGCAATAGACGCACCGGTAGTTGCAACGATCGGTGATGGAAATCCGCAGGTCGTTGATGCGTCGCCCGAATTTGTCGGTGAGGATCACAGCGGTCAGCTCTCAGCCGTCAGCTTTCAGCTAAAACCTGTAGTGCGCGAGGAAAAGACAGAGGCAGCGCGGGAAGAGAACTGCGCTGCGGATCGTTTCCTTTCCAAGCACGGGAGGCATGGCCGTTTCCCGCCACACCCTCGGTCCCGCTAAACTCTGCGGAACACCGCCGCCGCAGCCTTAGGTAGTCCGTTAGGCCACGGAGGTCGGAAACAGTACAGACATTATAGATTAGATGCCGCCGTGGCCGGGCGCTGAACGTCTTGCCACGGCCTGTAATGAGAACGAGGAAAGGAATCGTCCGTGCTGGTCAGTCTGCTGACCCCAAGCGATCCTTCAAAAGCGCATTGAATTCAGCCCATTGTTGCTCGTTGAAAGCTCGCCTCGCAAACAGTAAGTACCCTCCATTCTTTAGCCTCAACACAAGCTGGTTCTCCAGCGGAAGGGAATAAGAGATGCCGGACCATGAGGTGAAGGACTCTCCGCAACTGCACTGGTCCCGAATACCATCCTCACCGATCCCGTAGCGATGCTCCTGGCACTCAATCAACTTCGGAATAATCACCTTCAGCCGTGTTCGAAGAAGCCTGCGCATGTGAGCCTCGCGCGCTGACCTCGACGCTACCAACATAAGCGCCGCCATGAAAGCAAATACCAGGAATGCAAAGACGAAACCAGAAAATGTCTTGGTTGTGATGAGAGCGCCGGAGCCGGCAAGCGTGCTCGCGAGAATCGACCCCTTCAAAATGGAACGCCAGTCTCCAACTGAGGGTCTGCTCAACTCGGCGAGAGCCATCTGTGCTTCAATCTGCTCATCATGGCTCGCCTCGTAGGCCACATCTATCAGCATGCCTCAAACCTCAGAACCGTCTCAGCGAAAAGCGAATCGCGAAAAGCGGCCTCTTCACATTCCGTCGTAGTTGGGCCCGCCGCCGCCTTCTGGCGGGACCCAGGTAATGATCTCGTAGGGGTCCATGATGTCGCAGGTCTTGCAGTGCACACAGTTGGAGGCGTTCAGATGGATCTGCAATCCGCTGGGCGTGTCGGCGGCCTCAACCATCTCATAAACGTTGGCCGGACAAAAATTCTTGCAAGGGTTGCCGTATTCTTTCACGCAGCGCTCGTTGCAGATGTCGGTGTCGTGGATCACGAGGTGCGCCGGTTGGTCTTCTTCGTGCTTGGTGCCGGAGTAATACACGTCCGTCAACTTGTCGAAGGTAAGTTTGCCGTCACCCTTGGCGGGGCCGATGATAAGCGCTTCCGGCCCGCCGTCCGCGGGAAGCCGCTTCAACGGTTCCATGCGACGGTGTCCCGCCTCATTGGTGTAATGTGCGCGCAGGCCGCGGCCGCCCGTGAATTGCTGAATGCCCGCGTGGAACATGCCCGACATGAACCCGCTCTCGAAACCCTGGTGAAAGTTGCGCACCGGCCAAAGTTCGGTCTTGATCCAACTATTCTCCACGCGATCCTGAAATGTCTCCAGCAGGCCGAGCGAGAAATCGTTCTTCACCATGCCATCGAAGGCAGTCTCAGCCGCCAGCATCCCGCTCTTGATGGCAAGATGAATCCCCTTCAGGCGCTGTGAATTCAAAAAGCCGGCTGAGTCGCCCAGCACCATCCAGCCATCGCCGGCCAGCGGTGGAATGCACCACCAGCCGCCATAAGGCAGCGACTTGGCGCCATAGCGCACCATCTTGCCGCCTTCCAGCAACTTGGCGATGAAGGGATGTTTCTTGAACTCCTGAAGCACGCGTTGCGGATCGAGCCGTGGGTCACGATAATCGAGCCCAGTGACAAAACCAAGCGACACCAGATTATGTTTGGCGCCGTAAATCCACGCGCCGCCATATTCGTTGAAGGTCAGCGGGTATCCCATGGTGTAGATGACTTCGCCGGGCGCGACGCGTCCGGCGGGCAGCTCCCACAGCTCCTTCACTCCGACCCCATAGGTTTGTGGATTGCGCTCCTTATCGAGCTGGAAGCGCCCGATGAGCTGCTTGGTTAGCGAGCCGCGCGTGCCTTCGGCGAGGATCACGACCTTGGCTTTCAAATCGTAGCCGGGTTCGAAGTTAGATTTGCGCTCGCCGTTCTTGTCCACGCCTTTATCGTCGGTGCGCACTCCCACAACGCGGCCACTTTCGAAAAGCAGTTCGGAGCCGGCGAAGCCGGTGAAGATCGTGATTCCCGCCTCCTCAACCTTGCTGCCCAGCCACTTCACGAACTTGTTGATGGAGATAACGTAGTTTCCATGATCACGCATGGGCGGAGGCGTGATGGGAAACTTGAATTTGCCTGTGCGGGTCAGAAAGTAAACCGCCTCTTTCACGACGGCGGCATCGAGCGGCGCTTCCTTTTCGAAGCCTGGCAATAGTTCTTGCATGGAACGGGGATCAAGCAATGCGCCCGAAAGACAATGTGCACCTAACTCTCTTGCCTTCTCCAGGACGTAGATATTTTCCTTAGTGAGCAGCGCGTCAGGATGGATGGTATTGTGCTCGTCAATAAGTTGCGATAGGCGGAGCGCACAGGCCAAGCCGGCTGGCCCTCCACCAACGATGACGACATCGGCTTCCATTACGGGGCGTTCGACGCCTTCAAGTGGCTTACGAAAAACGATCATTATGCCTTTCCAACGTATTTATTTGTTGCGCTTATTATTATTCTATCGTCACCGTGGGTGACACAACCGGGACCTCGTCACAGGACGGGACGCAATAATCCAAATTACAAATTGATAGTACGCAAAAAGAAAGGCGCAAGTTCATGCGCCCCTTTGTGCTTCAAGAGTAAATGCCGGCGTGCTAATTCTTCTATGTGCCTTTCGCTTTTTTCACTTCTTCGATCAACGGCGGAACAATATCGAACAGGTTCCCCACCACGGCGACATCGGCAATTTCAAAGATCGGCGCTTCTGCGTCTTTGTTGACGGCAATAATGGTGCGCGCGCCCTTCATCCCCACTACGTGCTGAATCGCCCCGCTGATTCCCAGCGCGAGATAGAGCTTGGGTGCGACCGTCTGTCCTGACGATCCGACCTGACGGTCCATTGGCAGCCAGCCGGAATCGCAAATCGGCCGTGATGCGGCGATTTCGCCACCTAGCGCCTCGGCCAACTGCCTGGCAAGTTCGATGTTCTTCTGCTCCTTAATACCGCGACCGACGGCGACAATAATTGCCGCCTGCGTAAGGTCGACTGCCTGCTTGGCCTCTTTGAAAGGGGCCTCCGGTTTGTTCCGTACCGCACCTTCGGCCACGTTGAGATTCACGGTTTCCACCGCCGCCGCGGCATCTCCGCGCGCGGCCTGGTCTCCACGGAACGCGCCGTTCTGGAAGGTGGCAAAGTACGGCGCATCACCAACGAACGAAACGTCGGCAGCGAACTTTCCCTGAAACATCTGACGAGTGAATCGCAGGTTGCCGCCCTCATACTTGTAGCCGACGGCGTCGCTGATGAGGGTACGATTCAATGCGGCGGCCAGCTTGGGAGCGAAGTCGCGCACCTGGTAAGTATGCGGCATCAGCACCAGCCTGGGCTGTTTCTGCTCGATGAGGGGCTTCAGCGCGGCCACGAAGCCATCAGGGGTGTACGGCTCAAGCATGGCGGACTCAATGTCGTACACCTTTGACACTTTGGCCGCGGCGATTTCTTTGGCAATGTCGCCGACGCCGCTGCCCACTACGGCCGCTTCCAGCGTCCAACCAGTTTCAGCGGCAATCGCCTGCGCTCCGGTGATGGTCTCCCAGGAAACACGATTCAATTTGCCTTCGCGTTGCTCTACTACAACCAGGATGTTATCTGCCATTTCGATCCGATCTTATTTTCTGTCTTTTTCAGCCTACTCGCTTGCGGCGAGTAGGGTTGCAAGGCCGATTTCGCGTTTTGTCCGACAATGGCATGGCCGTCTCGTACCCGCCGCTGCGGGCGCGGCGCGTTGCCACTCACCGCTACCAAACTTCCAACTGTCGTGGCGATTGCGCCGAAGGCCGTCAGGCCACCCGATTCTCTTCCGCATCTTCCCGGCGCTGTTGCTCGAGCGTGTGCTCCAGCTCGTGGTGTCCCAAACGCGTAACCCCAACAGCCTGCCGATAGCGGGTCCCCATGATTACCAGCACCAGGCCCAGAACGCCTTCGACGCCCAGCCATATCGGCCAGAACCACGAACCGTTGCGCAGGCTGATGAAGAAGAATATTCCGAGACCCGCGTCCATCCAGAGCAGTATCCAGCCAACCGTCAGCAGAACAGAACCAAGGCGGCGATTCTCAACCGTGTTGTCGATGGCAACCTGATCGCGATCAAATCCTGGCATAATCCGAACTCCTTTCGTTATGAGTTCAACCCGTTTAGATGCCAAATATGAACAGGGTTTGCAAGAGTTCGGAAACTCAGCCGGCCGCGATTCCTGGCCCACAACACTTGATTAGCAAAGAGCACGAACACAACTCGGGATGAGGATGCGTCGCGGCCAGGGCCGCTCGAATAAGGTCTTAAATCACGCGCAACTCATTGCGCAGCTTATCCACTAGCTTCTTGGCAATCTCTCCCGCAGGACCTTCCAGCACCTCGGTCTTCTTGGTTTTCTGCGGGATGTACAGCTTCTCAATCTTCTGCAGATTTTCGCCGAGGGCCGGCTTGATTTCATCGAAGCTTACTTTCTTCAACGGCTTGTTCTTGGCCTGCTTGATGCCGATCAAGGTTGCGTAGCGCAATTTGTTAATGCCCGACTGGATGGTCAGCAGCGCAGGCAGTGGCATGTCGACAAACTGGAAGAAACCAGCTTCGAGTTCGCGTTTCACGCGAATGCCGCTGTCGCTCTTCTCGATTTGCATGATGATGGTGGCGTGCGGCCACCCCAGCAGTTGGGCCAGGATGACGCCGGTCTGCGCAAAGCCATAATCGTCGGACTGCAAGCCGGTGAAGATGAGATCGAAGCTTTCGTCCTTGATGGCCGCTGCGAAGGCCTTGGCGGTATTAAACGCGTCGAGTGTGACGAAGCCGTCGCCTTCCAGGTGAATGGCGCGGTCGGCGCCCTTGGCCAGCGCCTCGCGCAACACCTGCTGGGCCCGTGCTGGGCCGCTGGTGATCACCACCACCTCGCCGCCGTGTTTCTCCTTCTGCCGCAGCGCTTCTTCCAAGGCGTAGGCATCGGGCTCGTTCACTTCGTAGGAAACATCCTCCCGAATCCACGTTCCGCCCTCATTCAGTTTGAGCGGCGCGTCCTTCTGCGGGACCTGCTTCATGCAAACCAGGATCTTCACCAGGGCTCCTATCGCTCCACAGAATGGTTTGAGCACATTCGGTGAAACGGGCAAGTATAAATGAGCGGAGTGAGGATGGGAAACGCGGCTGTGAAGACCGGTTCCGAAACGGAATTGATTTGCGCAATAAAATGCGGCGGACCAGTCCGCCGCACGTCAAGAACACTACATGTTTAAGAGTGTGCCCGCTCACCTTCCAGCAGCTTCTTCTTGCGTTCAATTCCCCAGCGATATCCCGCGAGGTCGCCGTCGCTGCGGACGACGCGGTGGCATGGCACGGCCAGCGCCACGGGATTCGTTGCGCAAGCACGGGCTACAGCACGGACCGCTTTGGGATCGCCGATCGCGCGCGCGATCTCCGTGTAGCTGCGCGTCTCGCCGCGCGGAATGCGTTGCAGCGTCTGCCAGACCTTCTGCTGGAAGGCGGTAGCGCGCACGTCGAGCGGCAGGTCGATCGTGGTCTTCTCACCACTCAGGCTCGCCAGCAGGGGCCCGATGTAACGACGCATTGCCGCATCGTCACGCTGCAAGTTCGCTGCGTGGAACTCATTGCGAAGGTCGCGCTGCAACTCGGTCACGCTTTCGCCAAAGCGGACAACGCACAGGCCGCGCCCCGTGGCCGCCACCAGCATTCGTCCCAGCGGAGTCGGCTCAATCGCAAACGTGATCGTCGTGCCTGCCCCGCCGCGCCGGTACGCGCCTGGTGTCATGCCCAGTTGCTGGTCGGACTTTTCGTAGAGACGGCTGGGCGCGCTGAAGCCTGCGTCGTACAGTGCGGTAGTCACGTCTTCTCCTTTGCGAAGCTGGGCCTTTACCTGCTGCATGCGTCGCGCAGATTGATACTCGCGCGGGCTAAGTCCGGTTGCGCGCCTGAACAGCCGTTGCAGATGGAACGGGCTAAGTCCGACACGCTTGCTGAGCGCCGCCAGAGTCATAAGACCTTCGGCATTGTCGAGCAACTGCCGCGCCCGAAGCACATATTGCGCCTGCGCAGAAATTTCCGTCGGCTTACAACGCAGGCAAGCGCGGTAACCAGCGCGCTCGGCTTCGCGCGGATCAGGGAAGAACTCAACCGAGTCGCGCCGCGGCCGGCGGCTGGGACACGATGGGCGGCAATAAACGCCGGTGGTGCGTACCGCGAAAACGAAGCGCCCGTCCTGCCGGGCATCGCGCGCCATCACTTGTTGCCAATGGTCTTCGTTCTGGTTTTCATTCTGGTTTTCATTCTGAAGTTGGGTTTGCATGCTCACAGGGTAGCTTTGATTCGCGGGGGTTGCTATCCGTCCCTTGCGGGCAAAGCGTTTTGACGGCGCCAGCCCCGTAGCAACGCCACGCGACCGGGCGTGCACTGTTGCCTTCGAACTAGTCCCAGTTTTTTTCATGTTCCCAGACGTCGTGCAAGCTTATCTTCAGTCCCCGGGCATACCAGATGTCGAACTTCTCCAGCGCGTACGGATACTCAAAATGTCCAGCAAATTCGGCGTGCTCGGTAATGCTCTTGAGGTGCTCAGGATTATCTTCGTCGACCACGATGATGCTCTCACCCGTGTAGCCGTGAATTCCCCAGTACCAGTAGTTTTGATGAAAGCAGACGGCCGGCGGCAGACCATACTTTGGACCGAAATAGTCGATCGCGCCAGCCTGTCCGTAATCGCCGGTCTTGATGGCCGTCTTAGCCTGCACGTCGGGAGGTAGACTGTGATAGATCTGGGCGACCTCGGCTACCATGGCTTCCCAGCCAAGCTCGTCGGAATAATACTGCGGAAGAGGAGAGCGCGCGTGACTGTGCTCGCTGACGGGCGGTGTGAAGTGAATCGCATGTATGTACGCGACAAATCGCTCAGGGCTGATGACCGGCGCAACCAGCGGCAGGAGCGCCAGCGCCGGAATGAGTAGCAACAAGATGAACACGGGTTTCAGCCAGCTGCGCCATGTACGCTCTATCCAACTCTCCCAGGTGACACCCCCAGCCGCGAAGAGCATGGGATACGCAGGAGCGACGTAGTAATCCTTGCCGTGCAGAACCATGAAGACCGTGAGCGTGACCAAATACGCCCAGCCAAGCACGCGATAGCGCCTTCCGTCACGGCCAAAGAACAGCCAGCCCAAACCTGCCAGCCACAGCGGCAGCGCAAAGGGATTCACCGTCAGAATCTGCTCCAGAACGAAGCCAACAGGGTTCAGGGCGACATCTCGGCCGCTGGCGCGGATGTTGTGCATCAACTGCACGAACGGCCAATCGCGATGGACGTTCCAGAGAAAGTTCGGCAGAAAAATCAGAAACGCCAAGCCACCAGCAATCCAAATCCACTTGTGAGCGAAAGCCTTGCGCTCCGGCGTGAACAGCAATCCGATCACAATGCCCAGCCCGAACACGGCCATCGAATACTTGTTTTCGAGACCAATGCCCGCCAGCACACCGAACCAGAGCCATAATTTCTGATTTCCGGTCTGGATGATGCGGATGACGATGGAGGCGCATCCCATCCAGAAGAGCGGCTCGAAATCGTTAGTTCCTAGCAGGTGCCCGTTAATCACGAACACAGGTGAAACCGCCAGCGTCAAGGTCGCCAGCGCCATTGCGAAGCGCCGTCCGCCGAACTGGAACGCCTGGTAACCGGTGAGCGCGATGGCTCCGCAGCCCGCGATCGCCGGGATTAGGCGGATGACAAACAGCGACGACCCCAACAGTGTGGTGAACAGCCACGTCACCGCCGGAATGAACGGCGGCATATCGACGTAGCCCCAGTCCAGATGCCGGCTGCAGGCGATGTAATAGAGTTCGTCGCGAAAAATTCCGTAACGGGTAGCCGTCAGCAGGTGAAGCACGAGGCGCGCCGCGACAATCAAGGCGACAGCCGCAAACCCGGTTGCATACCAGCGCACCGGACTCTTGCGATCTGTGAATTGGGACAGGTTAGGGGCCGCAGTTGTCATCACCTGCTCCGACCAGGAATCTTCACCGAGAATAATACGGAATCTGCCGGAAGTATGTTGCTGCGGGTCCAAGTGGCGCCGGCACCTGACACCGGTGCGACCCGCTTCTTGAAGACGAGGATGTCAAGAAACGAGACGTTTAGAAATCATTCCAGGCGGTTGCAAGCTCGGGTTGATGCAGCGATTTGTTCTATTTGCCGCTATTCGGGTTCTTGATTTCTTTCCACGTCAGATCGAACACTGGCACCCCGGAGTGCTCGACCTGTATACGATTGTGGCTCATTGAAACCTTGGCAGTGGTGGTTGAATTAATTCGCATGCCGGCTTCAAAATTGGGCAGGTGGTGAAGGCCCGGAGCCGCTACTTGCGCGACCACGCGCGGTGTTGCCCGCGGCTCTGGCTCGGGCTGGCTTGCACCCATTTGGCTATCCAGGACCGCGTGCAAAATCCGCTCCGACGCGCCCTGTTTTTTCAATTCGATCAGCGCCGCCGGGCTGGTGGCGAAATCGGTGTTCGACATCCGGATCTCACGCAGGATGACGCTCTCCGGAAGGCCCGCCTTCATCATCTTCACGATGTCCGCATTGGTCAGGGCTTGATCGGTTGGAGCTTGCGCCAGCACAGGCAGAACCAACAAGAAGGTTAATAGGACAGTAAGATGAAGTAAACGAGCCCTTCGCATATGCGGCGCCTCCTTTGTACGAAAACTTATCTTTCCTAACAATCGGCGACCAACGCCCTGAGACTCGGGGACACACTTCCAGAGTACAGCCCTAAATGATTGAACGCGAAACCACGAGAAAGTTGCAAGATTTTCTCGAAAATTTGTTACCGGTTACGCTGATAACGGATCGCTGCCACTGGCCACTGACTACTGACTACTGGCCACCGCTGTTCATCCCCGCTCGCACAATCGCCGTCGCCTGTCCCGCGGATTCAAAGATGTGCGCCTCCATGCCTAGATCACGGGCGGCCTCGACATTATTGGCTCGGTCGTCGAAGAACAGCGTCCGTTCCGCGCGGCAGCCGAGAGCGTCAAGACAGGCGCGATAGATGGCCGGATCGGGCTTTACAATGCCGAGTTCGCATGACCAGATTTTCACCTCGAATTCACCGAGCCAACTGAATTTGCGCACTTCGGCTAGCAGGTCGTGAGGAATATTGGAGAGGATCGCTGTCCGCACTCCGTTTGCCTTGATGTCACGCGCCAAGGCAAGCGCCTCGGGATTGACTCGCAGCCACATCAGGGTTTCCATCCCGGCGATGCGCTCCACCTGCGCCCGCCGTAGCTCAACACCAGCAGCCTCGGCGAAAGCGCGCCAGTGTTGCCGGAAATCGGCGCGGCCAACATCGTAGTCGTGGCGAGTGGCGGAGTAGATCTCGAAGAACGGCGGCTCAGAAACACCAACCAGCGCAGCGAACTCCTGCAACTCAGCTTCCGAAGGCGCCAGGCTCAGCACCCGCCCATAGTCGAAGATGACAGCTTCCCAGCGGCTAGGCATCGTATCCATTCTTACACGGAGGATTCTTCAACCGAGGCTTGCTGACAACCGCTACCGCCATCCATAATGATTGCGCCGCGAGACGAAAATAATTGAGGAGTGAATATAACGTGTACGCGCAGAACGGGCTCATTCACCTGCCGAGTCAATACAGCGTTGGAGAAACCATGCAGCGCCTCGAAGCCCTACTCAATGAGCGCGGGGTCACCGTCTTTGCGCGCATAGACCACAGCGGCGAGGCCGCGAAGGTTGGACTCAAAATGCCATCTACCAAGCTGCTCATCTTTGGCAGTCCGGCGGGCGGAACTCCCTTGATGCAGGCGGCTCCCTCAGTCGCGATCGACCTGCCACTGAAGGCGTTGTTCTGGCGGGACGCGGAGGGAAAGGTCTGGCTCACCTATAACGATCCTGAATACCTGCAGCAGCGCCACAAGTTTCCTATGCAGATGCTTTCCAACATTGCGGCGCTGAGCTCGTTATTCGAGAAAGCTGTGGGATGAAGTACGCCACGTCCAGCTTTAAATGGCTCGCAACAGCATCAGCGTGACATCATCGTGCTGGGGGGCATTGCCGACGAAACGGTCAAGGTCGCTCATGATGTAATTCAACAGCGCGGGGGGAGCATAGTTCAAACCAGCGTGCAGCACCCCGAATAAGCGGGCCTCCCCATACTCCTCCTGGAGCTGGTTCTCAGCTTCAACCACGCCGTCAGTAAAGATCACCAGCCAGTCGCCGTTTTGCAAAGTCACCGAGCCTGACTGATAAGGTGCATTCTCAAGGATGCCCAGGGGCACGCCGCCAGTCTGCAAGCGCTCGATGGTGCCCGACTGTCGCCGCAAGATCGGATTATTATGTCCGGCATTGACGTAGTTTAAGGTCCGCGACGCCGGATCGTATTCGCCAATAAACGCGGTGGTGAAGCGGCGGCCGTTCTGGCTGTTGCTGCAAGCATAGGCATTCATGCGCCCCACCAATTCGACCAGCGGGCCCGGCATGGCGGAAAGTGTCTTCAGGCTGGCTTGAAAAGTTGCCATCAGCAGGGCCGCCGGAATGCTTTTCCCGGCCACGTCAGCTACCGCAATCAGAAATGTCCCGCCGGATGAACCTGAACCGGGTCGTGCGAAGACATCGTAGTAGTCGCCGGCCACGGTATTTGCCGGCCGGGTCGCAAACGCGATCTCGAGCCCCGGCACGGTGGGAGGATTCGCCGGCAGCAGCCATGTCTGGATTTCTTTGGCGATCTGCAGATCGCGCTTCATGACCACCCGGTCGCCTACTTCCAGAATCACCAGCACCAGCAACAACAAGCCGGCCCAAAAGGAACTGCCGAACCAGAGGGCATGCGCCTCCCCGCCTCTGCCCTGCGGGGAACCTCCTATGTTGCTAAAAAGGAAGACCAGCGCCACCAATAGCAGGACCCTGCGGGCCGGCGTCAGTTTCTCCATCATCGCCCAGAAAAACTGGCGCGCAACGTTGAAGAAGTGTTTGCCCTTGGATACTCCCGCGGTGCGAGTGGAATCTACGTCCTGGGAGTAAAGTCGATAACTGGAACGGGCGTCAGCCTGGAACTGGTCCCAGAGCTCGCTGAGCTTCATGCCGTCGGTGACGCGCTGCCAGAACGTCTTAGGGCGCGTCATGAGCGGGCCAACTCGCGTGGTGAATTTGTCCCGCGCGGTGGCAAGAAACCGGCGCGTTGGTTGTTGCAGTGCATGTTGTCCATCAGGAAAGGTGAGACCTGAAACGAAGAAGTATCAGCATTCAAGCGGCGGCCAGCCAGTCACTGCCGCGTCTCGGGTTTCACCTGCTCATCAAGAAAGGCCACCGACTGTACGCCCGACACCTCAAAGCGCTTGCGGCAGCGAATATTCTTGCAGGCGACCAGGTCGTCGCGGCGGACCATGTAGGAGCGGGCTTTGGCAAATTTTGCGCGGTCGCGCTCGTCCGCCCGCGGGGGCAGTTGGCGCTTCTTGGTGCGAACGAACCAACCTAAATCGTATTCGGCGGACTGATGGCAATGAGGGCAGTTCAAGGTCGCTTTCCTGGTCTCTTGCCGCTCGTCATACAGGTCGCGCTCGTCCATCAGCTTCCTCCGTTGGCCATCACAGCAGATGGCTCAATCTCGCCCAGAGTATTAGAACATAGTCTCCGCTTCGAGGATGTGATACGGGTTGCTGGTCGCGAACGACTGCAGCGCGTTGCTGATTTTTGCTCTAGAAACCAAGACCCAGCGGAGAGTTGTCCGCTGGGTCAACCTGCGTTTGCTCGAAAACCCTGCCCGCAGGTTTGTGGGTTTGGAGGAGAATGGGTAACCTGCGTCGCTTCGCCGCCAAGAGAAAGTTTTTCACGATGGCGGCCGGGTTTCACTGCGCTGCTGGAGAGTAGATTGCCAGAGACGCGCTGCGAGAACATCCCCCCGAGGCCGTATGGCTCGTGCCGCTTTCGTCGTATCGGAAACTGGCTGAGCGACTCGTCCCAAACACTGCTTTAACCGTCGGAAACGGTGCTATGATGCGCGCAAAGGTGGATTTATTATGGGTCGCTGCACACTATGTTTCATTCTCTTAGCCGCCGCCCTCGGCCACGCCAATCCTCCGCCAGCCGCACCGGACAGTCCCGTCGTAACCTCGAATCTCGCGGATTTCAGCTCGGCCATCGCAACCGCCAGCGGACCGCGATCGTGGGCACTGGGCGAATCGCCGCGTGACACCGCGCGCGCCGATGCTGGCGAAGGAATCTGCTACAAGATCCGCGCTTACATTTTCAAGCGCGATGACGACCACGCGCCCGAGTTTGTCAGAAGCACAACCTGCGGTCCAAGTCAGCCACGCTCGAAAGATGCGGTGTGGCCGAAAGCGAAACTGGTCCCGGCTAAGTGAGATGGGAGCGAAATTTCTCTCGGAAAAATCTAGAGGCGTGGCGGATTAGGACTGGCAGGAAACTTCGCTTCACACCCGCCATTCAAGAGGACCACAGGACAACATGTCGTCTTGTTCTTTGTGTCCAGGCGTGCGATGTTTTCAATATGGCGAAACAACACTGGCGCCCAAAGCCTGATTATTACGACGAGGATCGGCTCAAGGCGATCGCCGAGATTCGCCGAGGTCTTCCAGATATTCTGGAATACGGTACGGAAGAAGATTTTGTGGAGTTGGTGAAGAAGTGGCTGAAAGACATCACGCCCGGAGATCTAAAGGAGTGGATTATGCTGTTCCGCGCTGCCGTGCGCGAGAAGCGCGGGCTCGATTGATGACCTTCCGTGAGCCTTCGACGGCGCGCTCAAATTCCTTGTCGTTCATCCGCTTGGACTGCTCAGTCGCCATCTCGGTGAACTTGTCGAGCAGGGTTTCCGTTGCGGATTTCGTCTTCACGCCCGAGCTCGCCATTTGCGGACCCTTCTTCCTGGTTGATTCAGTCATTTCAGTATAACCCAGCAATCAACAACGCCGTCTCTAACTTCAGATGCGTGTATTCTTTTCGAGTTGCAGCACATTATTCTCCGCCACTCACCTTCGGCGCGTAAGGGTTGTCGTCCACTACCTGCCACACGGTATCGAGCACGGTCCCGTCCACCCACTTCACCACGGCAACGGGACGGTCAAGCAGATGGGGCTTGGCAGGTTTACCGCCGCAGATCTTCTCCACCTCGGCCTGCAGTTCTTCGATGGGACGAATCGGCAGGCCCTTGCCCTTCACCGAGTCGAGCAAGTCTTTCCGGCGCGGATTGATGGCAATGCCACGTTCCGTGGCGATGACGTTGATGAGTTGACCAGGCCCGGTCAACGTCGTCACTTGGTCAACAATCACTGGAATGCGATCGCGGAATGATGGGACCGCAAGAATCGTGCATCCTGCGAACAGGCAGTTCTGCCAGCCGCCAATCCCGTGCAGCAGGCGCCCATCGGAATGGGTCACAACATTCGCATTGAAGTTGATGTCAACCTCGGTTGCGCCGAGCACGGCGGCATCAACCATCGAAGCGAAGTTGCCCTTGCCGTGAAAGTTGTACGAGGTGAACGGACTGGTGGCCACGTGACGAGGGTCGCTGGCGATCGAACGTACAGCATCCAGGTCGAAGGTCTGGCCGTCGAGAATGTATCCGATGAGACCTTGGTTGAGCAGGTCGACAAGGTATTTGGTTGAGCCTCCACGCACGAACCTGGCTTTCACATTCGCTTGCTTCATCATGCCGGCGAGGTAATCCACAAAAGCCAATGCGATGCCACCGGCGCCCGCCTGGAAGGAAAAGCCATCGCGCATGATTCCGCTGTCGCGAAGGAAACGTGCAACCAGCTCAGAAATTCGCAGTCGATCGGGACTGCGCGTGATCTGCGTGGTGCCGCTGACGATCTGTGAAGGATCGCCGATGGAGTCCACCTCGACGACGTAATCAACGTTGTTGCCCTGGATCTGCCACGGCACCCAGGGAAATGGCGCCAGATTGTCGGTCACAACGATGACACGATCGGCATAGACGGAATCGGCGAGGGCAAATCCCAGAGAGCCGCAAGCGGACCTTCCGTGCGAGCCATCGGCGTTGCCGAAACAGTCGGCCGTGGGCGCGGCAATTACCGCGATGTCAATGTGGACCTCGCCATCCTGCACCGCCTGCCAGCGGCCACCGTGCGAGCGCAACACTCCCAGGCCTCGCATGTGTCCATGCGAGCAATAGTCGCCGAGCGGCCCGTTCATGCTGCCCTCGATGTGATGCACCGCGCCCGACTTCATCAGGTCAATTACGGGTTCATGACACGGAAATGACGCGCTGGGAAACCACACGAGGTCCTTCGCGCCCATGCGCGCGGCGGTTTGCAACGCCGTAAGCGCGACGCGATCTCCATTGCGTAGATGATGATGGCTGCTGATGGTCATGCCATCGCGCAGTCCGCACAGACGCAACGCGGTCTCCAAGTCGGGGACGCGTTTGTCGCCGTTGGCGGGGTAGTCGCTGCTGCTGCGGACGGGCGGCCCGGCTTTGTTTCCCTTGGGAGTGTGTTGATTGACTCCTCTGTAAGGCCCCTGTTCGCGGCCGTTGACCTGCGTTGGCACGCGACGACCCGCTGCATTCGTAACCAAGCCTGTCGCCACGCCTGCGCTCATGATGCTTGTCCTGTTCCTGAAGCGTCGGCGACCAAGCCCATCTTTTTGGCCTGCGCAACCAGTTTTGCGGCACGCTGCACCACCGGTGCGTCAATCATCTTGGAGCCCAGACTCACCACGCCAAGTCCGCGAGCTTGCGCTTCTTCGAAAGCCGCAACGATTGCCAACGCCTTCTCCAGTTCGTTCGGCGTAGCCGCAAATGCGCGATGGATAATCTCAACCTGTACCGGATGAATGCAGCCCATGCCTTCAAATCCCATGGCCCGCGAAGCCTCGCCCCAGTGCAGTAGTCCCTCAATGTCAGACACATCTCCGTACACTGAGTCGATGGCCTGCACGCGCGCGGCATGCGCCGCATTGACCACTCGCTGGCGGGCATAGAGCGTTTCATTTCCTCCAGCCGTCTTGGCAACGCCGAGGTCGGCCGTATAGTCCTCCAACCCGATGGTGATGGCCGCAATTCGCTCCGTAGCCGCTGCAATGGCAAGGGCATTCTCAATGCCCAGCGCCGATTCGAGAATCGGCATCAGCCAAATGGGTCGGGTTAGGCCCGCTCGTTGTGCGATTGACTCCGTAGCTCCCACAATGTCAGATATCTGCGCGGCGGTTTCGACTTTCGGAATCAGAATCAGATCGGGAGACTGGGGAACAATCTCTTCCAGGTCGGAAAATCCCATGGGCAGTTGATTGATCCGCACCATGCGCTCTGCTGCCCCAAAGTCCACCGCTCGCAGTGCATTGCGAACCAGCAGGCGGGCAGCATCTTTCTCGGCATGGTGAACCGAATCTTCCAGGTCGAGAATGATCGCGTCCGGCCCATGCAGTCCAGCATTGATGAAATACTTGGGTTCGTTACCTGGGAGATAAAGGCGTGATCGCCGCAGACGGTCGCGCTGCGATGGCGCTGCCAGCGTCACTGCGTCCGGTAGCGCTGACTTACCAGGTGCGAGGCCGGCACGGCGCACCGCCGTCTCAACGCGGGCTGAGATCACGAATGGCAGCGCGCCTTCATCCACGATCTCGATGAATGCATGCTCGACCTCCAGCGTGCGCAGAACATCGCGCACCTGCCGCCGGATGACCTCGCCATAGTACAGTTCGACGCGCGAGCGCAGATCGATCTCGATGCCGCCGCTGCTGCGCTGTTCGAAGCTGACGTGCAAGTCGGAGCGAACGTCGCCGCCGGAGCGTCCCGCCTCGCCACGTCGCATTACACTAGTTTCTGCCGCTGCCGGCATAAGCCTTCTCCACCGTCACCCCAAGTTTCGCCAGGATGGCATCTGTCATTTCCGTCGTCGAGGCCGCCCCCTGCGCCAACGATTTCGCGCCGCCCGAGATGCGCATCATGTCATAGGTGCGGACTTTGCCCTCAGACACAACCGCCGCGATGGCATCGCGGATGTTGCGCGCCTTGCCGGTCTCTCCGAGGTGATCAAGCATCATCGCGGCCGAAAGAATCATGGCAATGGGATTGACGATCGCCGGATTCAGTTCGGCGTACTTGGGAGCCGAGCCATGCGTGGGTTCGAACACCGCGACCTCCTGGCCGATGTTGCCGGAAGCCGCAAACCCAAGTCCGCCAACCAGTCCCGCAAAAGCGTCGCTGATGACATCGCCGAACAAGTTGCTGGCCACGATTACGCCATAGTCTTCCGGGTTCTTGGTCAGCCACATGGTCTGGGCGTCGATGTTGGTCGACCACAGCGCAATATCGTTGTGCTGCTGCTGCACTTCCTTGGCAACCTCTTCCATCATCCCGAAGTTTCGCGCAGCACGTTGGGCTTCTCGCAGATGGTCACCGATTTGCAGCCGTGCTTGTGTGCATACTGGAATGCGGCCTCGCAAATCCGCTGCGCCGCCGGACGTGTGATGATGCGCACCGAAATTGCCAGGTCCTCGCCGGCGACGTGTCAAACGGCTTGAACTTCGGATGTGTCCGCAACGCGTCGCGTACCTGCTTGCGGCGGATTCGTCCACTCAACTCCCGCATAAAGCCTTCGGTGTTCTGGCGGAAGACCACCACGTCCACCTTGGGCTCTTCGAAGCCTCCACCCGGTTTCTTGCGGATGAAGTTCAGCGGGTTGCCGGGGAACGACAGGCACGGCCGCATGCACACATCAAGGCTGAAGATTTGGCGCATGGAAACAATCGGGCTGAAGTATTGATAGCCCTTGCCTCGCAAGGCTGGACTCAACTCGGCCTCGGCCTCCTTTTTCGGCTTCGAGGTGATGGCGCCGAACAAACCGACCTTATGCTGGCGCAGCAAATCGATGGTTCGCTCAGGAAGAGCATTGCCTTCCTTGGTCCAGCACTCCCAACCGATGTCCGCGGGCACGTACTCAGCCTCGAAACCAACCGCATCGAGCACCCGAAGCGCCTCAGGTAGGACCTGGTTGCCGATGCCATCCCCCGGCATGGATACGACCTTATGTTTTGCCATGATTACGAACTCCTGTATCCCACATTGTGAGACTATCGCTAAACCTGCACCGCCGCCGTGCTCAACCCGAGCTTCCGGCTCACCAGATTTTCCACCCCACCCGCAATCACCAGCGACTGCGGCACACTGCCCAAAGCCGGGACCGCAAACTGCTCGCCTGCGTAGCGAATGGTGCTGGCCGAGAAATCAACCTCGACCTCGTCCCCGGAAATGATCGTCTTCTCCTGGCGCGCGACTGCATCCGCGAACTTGGCGCGCAACCAGTTCACCAGCTCGGGCGTTTCGATACACAGAAAGCCGTTGTTAAACGCATTACGAAGATAGGTCTGCGAGAAGCTGCCTGCGATCACCAGTGGAATGCCTTTGTATTTCAGCGCCGTCACCGCCTGCTCGCGACTGGAACCGGTGCCGAAGTTGAAGCCGCCAACGATGACGTCCCCCGCACGCGCGCGCCCGGCAAACTGGGGATCGTAATTCTCCATCACGACGCCCGCCATCATCTCCGGGGTCATGTCTTCGCGATACGTGTAGTCCTTACCGTAGATGCCGTCGGTGTTCAGGTTATCTTGAGGCAGGAAGATCAGTCTCCCTTGCACGCGCTGCGGAAATCCCGGCAGAATCTCGACCTTCTCGGCCGGAGCGGCAGCTATGGTGACCTCTTCGAAATCCCTGGTCAACTGGCGATATTCTGCTTTCGCAGGCCCACAAATGTAGCCGGCGACGGCCGACGCGGCGACTACCTCGGGGCTGCCCAGATAGCACTGCGCATCGCGCGAACCCATGCGCCCTTTGAAATTGCGATTGGTGGCAGAGATACCAACCTCGCCCGCTTCAAGCAATCCCGTACCCAGGCCGATGCACGGTCCACAGCCCGACGGCAGCGGATGCGCGCCCGCTTCGAGCAATGTTCGCCACACGCCGCGCTTTTCCGCTTCCTCCTGCACCGCACGACTTGCAGCGGCAAGATAGAATTGCACTCCCTCCGCGACTTTCTTGCCTGCCAGTACCTTCGCAGCCGCCTCCAAGTCCTCCAATCGCGAGTTCACGCACGACACCAGATATGCTTTCTGGATGGCGACTTTCTTTTTCGCGATTTCGGCGACGGACTGCATCACCTGCACCGTGTCAGGACCGGAAACGTGCGGGGTGACCTCTGCGAGATTCAACGTGATTCGCCCCGCGTATGCCGCGTCAATGTCGGGGGCCGGAGGGTTTGTGCGCCATTGCTCAAACTTCTCTTCGGGAATGCGCGTGATTCCCTGCGCCCGCAACTCACGGTTGCGCGCTTCCAGGTATTGCAGCGTAGTTTCATCCACCGGAAACCAGCCGACCAGCGTTCCCCATTCTGTGGACATGTTGGCGATAGTCAGCCGCGCATCCATGCTGAGCGACGCCACCCCAGGCCCGCTGAACTCGACCACGGCATTCAACACTTCTTCCTGGTTGTAGAGTCCGCACAATGTGACGATCACATCTTTTCCGGTCGCACCCGGCGGGAGCCGCCCCTCGAGCACCACTTGCACGGTCCGCGGAACTTGCCACCAGAATTCACCGGTCGCCCAGATTGCGGCCGCGTCGGTGCGAACCACTGGCGTTCCGACCGCAGCCAATGCGCCATACATATTCGAGTGCGAATCCGAGGCCACCACGAATGTCCCCGGCAGCACGTAGCCCTTCTCCACCATAATCTGGTGGCCGATGCCAGTGCCCGGCGGATAGAAGTCGATGCCCTGCTCGTGGGCAAAGGCCTGCATGCTGCGATACTTTGCCAGGTTCGACTCTTCCTTGTTTTGGATATCGTGGTCGGCCGTGATCACCGGCTGCGCGGAATTGTTAACCTTCCGCGCACCGATGGCCTTAAATTTCTTCATCACGGCAGAAGTGTTGTCGTGGGTCATCACGTGATAGGGCCGAATGGAAAGAAAATCACCTGCACGCAGCGGGCGGCTAGGCCCCTCGGTCATGTGCGCTTGCGCGATCTTTTCGACGATGGTCTGTCCCATGGGTTTGTCCACGAACGATGCCCCTAAAAACGTGCCGTCAAATGTCAGCCGTGAACAGCTTCATCAGCGCCGCCACGCTCGGCTGCTTCTCCAGGCTCCAGATCGCGTCCATGGCGCGGCGACGGGCTTGGCTCGACATCACCGGCCCCGCCAGTGCCTCAAATTTCTCTTCCACTTCCTTGTCGGTCAGGGGATTGCGCGGATCGCCCTTGGGATAGTCAAGCTGGGTCGTGTATTCACGACCATCGATGGTATGGATCCTGACAATCACTCGCTGCAGCGCCGGAAAGACTTTCTCGATCTCGGGATCGGCAGACACGGCAATCTTGCGGAGTTGGGCGCGGATTACAGGGTCCATGATCTTCGCCTGGGTAAACTGCAAGGGAGTGACCTGGCGCTCGGCGATAGCGGCGGCAATGACATAAGGCAAAGAGTGATCGGCCGTCTCCTTGCCGCGTGGATCGTACTTGCTGGGATCGCTAAGAATATCGGCCCCGCGTGCCGTGGTGCGAATGTGTACTTTTGCAATGTCGTTGGGCTTCAAGTCGTGGTCTTTGACCAGAGCAAGCACGGCGGATATCGGCGTATGCGTCAGTGCTTCCGTGGGAAATGCCTTCATCCCACATTGTGTGATACGCCACGAATCGCCCAACCCCTCGGTCAGAACATTCAGCTTCCACGCTGGGCCGAAGCAGTGCACCAATCCTTCTTTCCCGTCGATCACGTGCTCGGGCCCGGTGTACCCTTTTTCCGCCAGCAAGGCTGCGAACATGCCACTCTGCGTCGCCATCGGATCGACGGTGTTCTTCATCATGGTCAGTTTACCGGCCGTCACTGCGCCCAGCGTAGCGCGCGCGCTGGCGCTGATGCCGATGGCGTGCTGAATTTGCTCCGCGCTTAGGTACAGCATACGTGCCGCCACGATCGGCGAGACAAACGCGGTCAATGTGGCATGGTGCCAGCCGCGTTCGCGAATGCCCGGGAAGGCCGCTTCGCACATGCGCATCTCAAATTCGTGGCCCAGCACCAGACCGACGATGAGTTCGCGCCCATCGCTGCCGGCACGCTCGCCAGCAGCCATTGCCGCGGGAAAAATGTCGGAGGGGTGCGAGGGGTCCTGCTTCCAGTAGATGTCGTTGTAGTCCATGCAGCGAATCATCAGCGCGTTGGCCAGCGTCGCTGAGACTACATCCATCTGCTGGCCGGTCCCGATCACGGTTGCACCACTTCGACCTGCAATCTCGCTCAGCACTTCCAGCGCGATCTTGACGTCATGCTGCTGGTAGCCGCCCAGCGCGCAGCCCATGCTGTCGAGCAGGAAGCGCTTCGCCTGATACACCGCGTCTGGGGAGAGTTGCTCGAACTTCAGACTGGCCGCCCATTGCGCCATGATCGCGGTGATCGTCGGCCTCGCCGCCGCCTTGTTCGCCGCTGGCGCTGTTGTGGTTGACATATGAATGCTTCACCTCGTCATTTCGCCAGGTTCTTGAAGGGCAGGAAAGCCATGAAATCGGCGTGATGGACGATGTAGGCCTCAGTGGTGCGCTTCACCAGGTCGCCTTCCGCAGCGTGCGCCGCAATAATATGACACACCGCATCAGGCACGCCACACTCCATGGCCAGCGCCACGCCGGTAAAAGGATGGCGCAGCAGCTCGCCGCGCTTACTCTGCCGGGTCTCGCCGGCGACATTTTCGTATTCCAGCAGTTTACCGACATCGGCCAGAATTGCGCCCGCAATCACTGTGTCCATGTCGATGGGCAGTGCGCGCCCCATGAATTCCGTCATGCTCTCGGCTGCCTTGCGCGCGATGTGCACCACGCAGCGCTTGTGTTCCATGAATGTCGTCGGGCAGTTTGGCACCAGCAGGGTAAACGGAATGCTGTTCAGGTCGTCGGGCGTGAGCGGGCTGAGCTCGAGCGCACGCTGCCAGGTCCTGGTGACCTGCTCACGCAGCTCCGGCGATTGAATCCACTCGATCTCGGGCCATAGTTTGAGGACTGCTTCGCGCATTCGTACTCCTCTAGGCAAATCCCACTCCAAGTACAGCCGGATTGGGTGTTCTTCGCGGCGCCCTTGGTATTAACGGGGCGAAATCCTGCCCGAAGGCCAAACAAGTATTGGTACCATTAGACTCCTCCGCTGGGCTAGGACGCGCGTCACAAGGGCGAAGTGCGGCGCGTCATCATACTCCACGTGACGTGCTCGATTTGGTTGGTGATTTCCTCGGCTGGGGTCTCCGGAGGGAAGCGCATGGGGTTGCCAATCACGACGGTCAGCTCTCCCGGCCGCGCAATCTTGTGCCCGGCCATCTTCATCTGGTACAGGCCATCGATCCGAATTGGGACGACTGGGATGTTTAGCCGGGACGCCAGCATCCCAACTCCGGAACGAAACGGCGCGGGCTTGCCGTCGGGCGTGCGCACGCCTTCGGGATAAACCAGAACGCTATAGCCTCGATCCACCGATTCACCCGCGTAGGCGAAACTCTCGCGCACACCCGACTGCTGCGGCAATGGAAAAACGTTGAACAGCGCAACCACCAGATAGTAACCGGCCCGGTATGCCCACCGCACAAACGGATTCCAGGTTTGCGGCGGTCGCCACATCTCCCACAGCATCTCTCCCCACATCCCCACCGCGAGCCTGTGCCTCACGTGGGGCGGAAGCGCAACCAACGCGAAGCCAACATCGATGTAGGTAACGTGATTGCAACTGATGAGGAACGGCCCATCGATATCGCGCAGGTTCTCGCGGCCCATGACCTTCGGGTGGGCCATGATCATGGTCGCCGGCCAGGTAAGCAGATAGTAGATGAAGTTGCGAATCCACGTAATGGGCCAGCGCTGCGCCCATCGCGGATACCGATACCCACTCTGCGGCGACTTCTGAGGCTCGCGCAGCAGGCGTTCGAGATCCCCAACCGTGCTGACACTGGTGAAGTTCACTTCGTTGAGATCGATCTGGTAGCGGTCTTCCAGCGCACTCATCAGTTCGACGCGGTCCATGGAACTCAGGTTCAGGTCTCCGTCAAGCCTGGCATCGGTGGAGAGCGGGCCGGTGTTGCGTCCGGTGACGCGCGCGATCAGGTCGGCCAAAGCGCCTTGCGGCGCGCCGGTTCCATCTGTGTCGGAGGTGAAATGCTGCTGGACAGCCAGATGGATGGCGGCGATTTTAGGCTTCTGAGTAGGCGTGCGCGGGAAGTCCTGCTCGGGCCAGACAAACCACCGGCGTATGTGCTGATATTCCGACAGCCGCTGGTTCGTATGCCTGACCGCTTGCTCCGGATCGGTTGAGTCACGCAAAAGGAGAACGGCGCAAGGCTCGGCATTGCCACCCTGCTCGAGGCCGACGACGACGCAGTCGCGTATCGCGGGCTGCTGGCGCAGCGCAATCTCGAGGTCGTCTGGATAGATGTTCATTCCTTCGCGGGTCACGATTACGTTTTTCTTGCGCCCCTTGAAATAGAGATTGCCCTCGGCATCGAGTTCGCCAAGGTCGCCGGTGCGAAACCACCCGTCCCCGCTCAATACTGGCTTCAGTTCTTTTCCTTGCCAATAACCGGCGGCGACATTGGCGCCACGTACAAGGATTTCGCCGCCTTCGTCAAGTTTGATCTCGCGGCCTTCGAGCACCTTGCCAATCGACCGTTTGCCGGTGCGGAAGGGATGATTCAGGGAAATCAGCGATGTTGTCTCGGTGAGGCCGTAGCCCTGAATTACGACGAAGCTCAAGCGCCGCCAGAACTCTTCGGTCTCGGCATCGAGCGCCGCGCCTCCTGAAATGAAGGCCCAGAACTTCCAACCGAATTGGTTGTGAATTTTCCGGAAGCGCCACCAACGCCTGACGAAGTGCTGGTCTTTCGCGGCTGTGAATTGGCGCTGAAACCACGCGCCCTGGTTCGCCACCTCTAAATCGCGCAGCAGTTTGTCCTTCAGCGATTCCATCAATCGCGGCACGGCGACCACCACCGACACCCGTTCTCTCTTGATGACATGCAGAACCTCGGTCGGGTTCAGCGTGTCGTGGAAGATTACAGTGGCTGCGAGCAACTGCGGCAGGAAGATGCCGAGGAATTGTCCAAAGACGTGGCTTAACGGCAGCAGATTCAAAGAACCGCAGAGGATGGAAAATGCGTTCGTAGCGAAGGTACTTGCCGATCTCACGCTCCAGCGGCTCCAAATTGGCTAGAATGTTGCCGTGAGAAATGACCACCCCACGCGGTTCGGCAGTTGTGCCGGAGGTGAAGACGATCTGCACAATGTCATCGCGCGTGAGAGACGGTGGAAGGACGGGCTGATCGGAGTATGCCGCGAGCTGCTCGCGCAGGGTCTCCATGGTGATTTCTGCCGTGCCCGAAATGTGGTTCTGTATGGAGCCAACGCAGAGCCTGGCATCTACCTGCTGCGCGATACGCTGGGCGAAATCGGGAGCTGCGATTTTGTCGATCGGCACCACGATGACGCCCGCGCAGCAGGCATCCAAAAAACGCCACTACCCACTCAGCGCAGTTCTCGCCCCAAATGAGGACCTTGTCACCCTTGCCGATGCCCCGCTGTTCCAGGTCGCGCGCAAAGCGATAGGCATTGCTGAGCACATCGCCGTACGTCCATCGCTGCATGCGATAACCGCGATGCTGAACGTAAGCCACCTCGGGCTCGTGGCGGCGGAAGTTATCAAGATATTCCAGGATGGTGGTGCGTGCCATCTGCTAACAGTTTAACCGTTGGAAGGACTGAAGCCGTGGCCCTTCAAATTACGGTGCGCGATCTGAATGCAACCCGCGAGCGGCCGCATTCTCGACTTTCTCAATTACGACGATCGCCACCCATTCGTTGTTGCGGTTCAGATAACGTACGGTCCGCCCGCCAAGGATATTCGCAACTTGCTGCGGGGCCAACTCCTCGCGATAGTCGAAGAAACGCTCCTGTATTTCCTCGCCAAATGGCAGACTTCGGAGCAGGGGATGTGGAGGCTGCCATTTGGTGGGGAACAGCAACGCGACATCGAACTGATCAGTTGCTTGCGCCGCCCGTTCAATCTCGAACGATGAGAAGTTCTCGATGGGCACCACGCTGAGCGACTGTTTGACATATCCCAGGAAAGGACGGGTTAGCTCATCGGACGCCGGCCACGCAGTCAGTAGGCGTTTGTTCGGGAAGCGGACCGCCAACTCATCGGCTGCCTGTTTGTGGAGAATGACGTAATCGCGATACAGCAACGTGTCCTCCGGAGCAATCCGATAAGGCGGCGGAGTGAGCAGCGCAAACACAAAAGTTGCGCACGTCACTGCTATCCACCAGACCCAGTGGCGTAGGCGGCGCCACAAGGTGGAAACGCAAATCAGGATTACCAGCGGTATAGCCGGAAGCATGTAGCGAGCCAGCACAGCCCCTCCCAGCATCGATAAAGCGAGTATGTGCGCCAGGATGACCACCCCGAACACAAGCTGCACGCCGATGGAAATCCGGGGCCGCCGCACGCCATCGGGCCCCTGTAGCGGAGGCCGGCTCATGGCATACGCTGCGGCCAGTGTCAGTACAAACAGGTTGAGATATCCCAGCGTGTGCCAGAGCCGCATCAGGATGGCCAGAGCGATGCGGAGTGGACTGAGCGTAGCTTGCAGGTTGTAACGCAAATACTGCGGATTGCCGAAGTAGAAGCCGGTTCGGTGATGGTGATAGAGGAACCACAGCGCGAGCGGGACCAGGCACAGCAGAAATGAGAGGGCGGCCAGCGGTCTCCGCCGACCCAAGCATATTGTTTCACCTCCGCGCACCCTGACTTGCAGAATGGGACAAAGCAACTCCCACGCCAGCAGCGCCAGGGGCGTCACGATGGCAGTCTCCTTGGCCAGGGGCGCAAGGGCGAAGAACACAAGGGTGGCCACCGGTCTTCGCTCCACATACATTGCGAGTCCCCAAAGCGTAAGCGCGCAAACCATCATGTCGAGGTGGGCCAGCGAACTCTGCGCAAAGAACACGGAATAGACCGCGGTACACAACACGGTTGCGGCAGCGACCTCTTCGTTGGCCACATCGCGTGCGAGCCTCCACAATCCAACGAGCGCAAACGCGGCGATCAGCAGCATCGCAGTTCGGGTCACTGCTGGGCTGAAGGCGCTGAACTTCCACCAGAACGCCAGCCACAGCATCACCAGTGGGGGATGCGCGTTGGAAAGCGTGGTGTGTGGAATCAGCGAGCCGGTGAGTAAGAGATCGCGCGCTGCGGGAATAAAGTAGCCGGCTTCATCCCAGAAGTACGGCAGCCGCAAAAGAGGAGCATGAGTGATGAATAGAAAGGCAAAAATAAGCGCGTAGGCGAGGAGGCATTCGCGCAAGCGGGGTTGAAAACCCGACACCCGCAAGTTGTCTGCAGGTTTAATGAACCGGACCCGTCCCGGGCCCCATGCGAGGATCCAGTTTGACCTCTCCGAAGGTGTTCTCGTAGTTCACCAGGTTCTGTTGCAGGATGGTGTAAAGCGCTTTTGCCTGCTGCGGACTGAGGTAGATGCCCTGAAAGTTGCGCACATCCACACGAGTTTCGTCCTGCTGTTGCAGGGTGCCAAAAATCAGGAAGAAATCCCACACGTTCACTCGTACCTGGACGCTATTGGCGTAATTTTCCCGGTAGTCGGGAGTATTGGTCAGCTGAATCAATGGCTGCGGAGGATTCGACATAAGGACCTCGAAAATCGCAGTGTAGCAGAACCCGAAGCGTTTCACAGTTGCTATGCGTCGCTCTCGAGGGATGCGATTACTTTGCCGGCATGGTGTAGTAACCGGTGCGATGGCGCACCTGTAATTCGGCGGGATCGGCGTAATCCTTGGTGGCGGGATCGATCTTGATCTCGATTTTACGGAAGTCCGAGTCCGAGAGTCGAGTAGAGGGGTAGTAGGCGATCAGATACTGGGTGCGCAATTCGTCGCTGATCTGGCGGAAGGCGGCATCCAGTTGCTCCAAACCGCTGGCGTAAAAATATTTTCCTCCGGTATCGCGCGAAAGCTGAATGAGCGCGTGTTCGCCGCCAATGTCTCGTCCTGCGCTATTTTCGATCGGCACAATGATGATGCTGTAGAGAATGACCTCAGCCTCCTGCGCCGCGCGCACTGCCTGCTGGTAGTTGGTCTGGCTGACGGTGTCGCCTCCATCCGTGATTACGACCATGACCTTGCGACCGCGTCGCTGCTTCAACGCCTCCGAACCCAGATAAAGAGTGTCGTAGAGTGCCGTCGCCGCGCCCGGCCGGATGTGGTTGATGGCCCGGTCGATGACTCGAACATCGGCGGTGAAGGGTGTCACCTGGTCAACCACCTCGCTGAACTGGAACAGGGACAGGCCATCGATGGGACGCAGTATGGCATGCGCGAAGCGTCGCGCGGACTCTAGTTCCAGCTTCTGATCTCCGCGGGTACTGAGGCTGGTGTCGACCGCCACAACAATCGAGAGCGGCAGCTCTGACTCCCGCCGGAAGACTGCGATCTTCTGCGGCTTGCCATCTTCGAAAACCTGGAAGTCTTCCTCTTTCAAGGTTGATACTGGCGCTCCGCTGCTGTTGGTAACTGTAGTGAAAACATTGACCAGCTTTACGTTGACTTTGAAAGTGGTGGTGGGTTCGTCGCTGCTGTCGGTGGTCTGCCGCTTCGGCGAATCAGGCGGATGAGGAACACCCTGAACCGGTTGCTTCTGCGAGTCGGGCGGATGCGGCACGCTGCTCTGCGCGAGCGAATCCTGGCCGGTGCAGAGCGCACACCACCCGGCGCAACTCAAGGCAGAAATCAGCAGCAGCTCGCGCGCAACAACAATTGCCCGAGCGGGAATCCGGCACGTTGAAAACATGTGTTAGCTCAAACCCCGGTTTCGCTACTTTGACGCGCTTCCGCCGGCACAAGGAATTTCCGGAGGAAAGGGTTCGCCATCCGCCCACACCGCCCCATCTTCGAAGTACTCCCTCTTCCAGATAGGGACCTGTTTCTTCAGAGTATCGATCAACCAGCGGCAGGCGTCGAAGGCAGCCGCTCGATGAGCGGACGCCACCACAATACAGACGCTGGTTTCGCCAATTTGTAAGCGCCCCAGGCGGTGCACGATCCGCACATCGCGGACGGCGAAACTCGCCAACGCTTGCTGCGCTAACTGTTCCATCTGCCGCAAAGCCATTGGCTCATAAGCAGTGTAGTCGAGATAGAGGGTGCGGCGACCGCGCGAATGATTGCGAACGATCCCATCGAAGATAGCCACGGCTCCATCTTCGGGATGTTTGATGGCAGAGACGATGGCAGCCGTTTCAATCGGCCCAACCACAAGCCTGGAGTGCTCAGAAATCGGTGGCGCAGGAGTCTCGTCCGATGAATTCTCGTCAACCCTGCCTCCGCTTACCGGCGGAAGCAGCGCCACCTCGTCGTTATCGTGTAATAGCGCTGTGCCATCGGAGTATTCGTAATTGACGGAGAGTGCGATGGCATTGCGAAAGTCCTGCAACTTGGGTATGCGCCGCCAAAGCTCGCTATAGAGATCGGCCAAGCGCGCGCCGTCAGAGAGCTGTACGACTTCGCTGTCGCGCCCGGCCAGGTCTCGCAGCATCCCCAGGTAAAGTACGCGAACCTGCATGACTAAAGCATAACCCACTGTCGACGCGGGCTATCCGTCGTTGTTGGATTTAGTACGGCGCTCTCGAGCGGAACTATTTCGTGGGGGTCTCGGTGCACTCGGGAGATTTGTCCATCTCGCCGCGGAGTTTGCTCAGGTCGAAAACGCTGGTGGTTGGCACTCCCGTCATGAACGGCTTGAACTCGATTGAAACCTTGCCAGAGTCGAGTAACGACCGGATGAATTTCACACGGTCAGCGTCAGTCTTGGCGAAATAGGCGTAGGTTATGGTGTCTCCGTAGGGAACCCACGGGGTCATTTGCCGGGTCCCTGATATCGTCATATTGAAAATCACTTGGGCTTTCGCGTCTTCGACCAGGGTGCCTCCCGCCGAAAATGCAAGAATGTGTCCCGTCTTTTTGCCCTTGTGCGCACATTCCACGCTCAAAATAGGGAATTTTTCCTCTCCCGACATGAGGGGGTATGGCTTAAGTGCCACAACGCTCAGGGAGACAGTGCCGTTGGCGCGGGCGACATGCACCTCTTGCCCGGCGCATAACGCCGACCATAACAACAAGGCGACAAACCTCGATATGCGCACTGTGGTCAGTCTCGCCACTCGACTACTCACCTACTCTCTCAGTGAATGTCGAAGTTTTCCTGGTGCAGCAGCGGGTCGCTCTTCACCAGCACGGTCTTGCCCGTCAAGTCTTCCATCTCTGAGATCAGCTTGCCGTTGTTGGCCTTGAGGGATTTGGCTACCTCGGGATTCACGCGAATAGTGATATCGGTCTTATCGTGCAACTTCGCCATCTTGCGCATCTCGATGTAAAGCTCGTTGCAGACGGTCGGCACCGACTTCACAAAGCCCGCGCCCACACAGTAAGGGCAAGTTTCTCCCAGGGTACGCTCCAGCGATTGCTTTACCCGTTTCCGGGTAATCGCTACCAATCCGAAATCATTGAACTGCAGCACCTTGGACGGAGCGCGATCATTGCGCAAAGCCTCTTCCAGGGCCTGCATCACCTTCTGGCGGTTCTTGCGCTCATCCATGTCGATGAAGTCAATGACGATGATGCCGCCCAGGTCTCGGAGCCGTATCTGCCGCACGATTTCCTTGACCGCATCCACGTTTGTTTTGGCGATGGTGTCTTCCAATCGCTGCGTCTTGCCGACATACTTGCCGGTATTGATGTCGATGGCGACCAGCGCTTCCGTCTGGTTGATGACGATGTGTCCACCGCTCTTCAGCCACACCTTCGACTTCAGTGAGCGATTGATCTCGTCCTGAATACCGAACTGCTCGAACAGCGGGGTGTCTTTGGTGTAGAGCTTGATGCGACGGACCAGTGACGGTTGAAAGCGGCTGGCAAAGCGCACGACACGCTCATACTCGTCTTCGGTGTCCACCCAGATCTGCGAAAAGTCGGCATTAACCTGATCGCGCAAGACACGCTCCACCAGGTTCAAGTCGTGATAGATCAGGGCTGGCGACTTGCTGTTCTCGGTGCGGCTCTTGATTTCGGCCCACAAGTGTTTCAGGAAGCGAATGTCGGCGCGCAGGTCTTCTTCCTTGATGTTGGACGCGGCGGTTCGCACGATGAAGCCGCCTAATCCGTTTTCCCGTTCGCTGGTGACGATGCGCTTCAACCTCTGACGTTCCTCGTCGGATGCGATCTTGCGTGAAACCCCGACGTGATTGACGGTAGGCATGTACACGAGGAAACGACCGGGCAGCGCGATGTGACTGGTGATGCGCGCACCCTTCTTGCCAATTGGTTCCTTGGCAATCTGGATCAGCACCTCCTGCCCTTCCTTCAGCAGGTCAGTGATGAGCGGCTGGTTGCGGTTGGTATTGGGACGCGCGCGAAAGTTGCGGCGCGGACCACCCCGGCGATTGCGATCGCGAAAACCACGGCGATCGTAGCCTGGACGCTCAGTTTGCCGCTGCTGATAGCCTGCGGTGGGAGACGCAGCCCGCACCTCGGCGCGGTCGTTGTTCTCTTCCCCCTCGCCCGAGTCTTCTTCCTCTTCCTCGCCGGTATCGGGGCCGTAGATTTGTTCGCCACGCTCCTCGGCTGCCACGACTTCGTCTTCATCTACGTCGGCAATTTTAGGAATCCAGCGGTCCGAATCGCCATCGTCAGCGTCGAGAGTTTCTTCCTCTAGAACCAGTTCTTCGTCGCCCTCCACCTCGCTGATCGCGCTAAGATCGTCGGGAACAGGATGGAACTCCATCTCCTCGTCTTCCAAGACTTCATGCTCCAGCGTGCGTCCCTCGGGAGCGACCGAAGGAGCGGCCAGAGAATGGGCGACCGGCGACTCCTGCGTTTCGCCTTCGCTGGCATTCTGTTCCCGAACGTCGCTGGCCGACGAGAAGTCGGTGCTATGCACTTGGGCTGGTAGCTCTTCGACCAGAGTTGGATTCTCCGCGGTTGCGGTCAGAACTTCGGTAGCCGTCGCTTGTGGTGTCAGTCTCGCCTCAGGCTCTGCCTCATGGGACTCCCACGTTGCAACGTTCCCGACCGCCGGCTTTTCGAGTTCGCGGTACGGGTTCGCGTTTGCGGTGTGTTCCGCTTCCTGGGGTTCGATGACAAGGGCGCTCTCGGCCGCAGGCGCAGCTGCTTCTTGGGTTGAATCTGATTCGCGGCCGGCGCTTACAAGTTCGGAATCACGGCCTGATTTGGCTTCCTCAACTGCTGAATTGGGGCTCGAATCTACTTGGGCAGACCGGTCGAAGTCTTCAGCCGGAGCAAAGGAAGCCTCTTCTGCTGTTTCAGCTTGCTTTGGCGCAGATGTCGCCTGTGGCGGCTGGTTGCGATACTTCGAAATCGATTCGCCAGGCAGAACGATCGGGGTGTAGCCCGCGGGTGGTCCGTAATCGGCGCGAGGTCGCGCTGGGGAGCGCGTTTCCGCATGGACGGCCGGCGCCTCCTCCACCGCCTTTGCCGGCTCGGGCTTCGGCTCTGGGCGGTCGTTGCGCTCGTCCCCCTGACCGCGACGCCCGCCGCGACGGCGACGGCGTCCACGCCAGGGCCGTGTTCCCTCCCCAGAATCCCGGTCCTCTGCGGACGAAGCTTCGGTCGGCTCGCCTGTCGATTGGTCCTCAGCAGGAGCAGCGAAATCTTCTTCTACCGCTTCGAACTCCTCTGCGACCTGCGGTTCGGCAACTGTAGCTTCCGCTTTGAGTTGTGCCTCTTTCGCGGCATACGCTTTGCTTACATCGATGGCATTGCGTGGAACAGGAATGCTGCCGAACTCTTCCTCGTCTTCTTCGTCACCAGTTACCTCGAGGAAATCGGAAACATACAGGAAGGCATCGCGCTCCAAGCCGATGTCCACGAACGCCGACTGCATACCGGGAAGCACGCGCGTGACCCGGCCCTTGTAGATTGATCCTGCGAGGGTGTATTCGTTTTCCCGCTCGAAAAAAACTTCGGCGAGTTGGTCGTCCTCTACCAGCGCCACCTTGGTTTCGTGAGGCGTGGAGGACACATAAAGTTCCTTATTCATGGAGTGCTCCGGTTTAACCGGCGCGGTCGATTCGGAAGGACAGGAAAAACTCTACAGGTGATTAGGCGAGGGCACACCGGAGCTTACGCCGGGATGTAAACCAGACCTGATTCGTGAAGCAACAATTTGTGGAATCTTTAGCACCGTATAGAGCACGCATTTCGAAGGTTGTGGCCTCACTCCCAGCATCAGCCAAGGGGCCGTTTCCTGCTTCGATCGACGTGCTTTGCAATCCTGTCCGGCCTGTTCTCCTGGCGGCCGGCCTGCCCTCGTACGTGAGGGCGCTCGTAATCTTGTTGTCATCCTTCGGAAGCTCGACTGTCAGTCTGTAATGGCTTCCCCGGCGGATGGTACCGGCACTATAAGCGCGTCCTAAGTGCGCCAAGAAATCCCTGCAAAAAAAGTTTGTAATTCAGTTCACAAACCGGCGCATGCGAATGTTCATTACAATTCCCAGCGCCAGAAACATGAACAGTACCGACGATCCCCCGTAACTCATTAAGGGTAAGGGGATGCCCGTAACCGGCATGAACCCAACCACCATGCCTACATTAACCAGGACGTGAAATGCGAGTACCGCAACCACACCCATGACCACAAAGGCACCAGCCCGGTCCGGGGCCGTCTGAGCGTTCTGAATCAGACGCATCAGTACGATAAAGTATAGCAGCAACAGGCCCATAGCGCCTAAGAATCCGTGTTCCTCGGCAAAGGCCGCAAAGATGAAGTCGGTGTGGGGCACCGGCAGAAATTGTCCCTGGGTCTGGCTGCCGTGTGCTGTTCCCTTGCCAAAAATGCCTCCTGAGCCCACGGCTACGAGTGACTGAATCACCTGATATCCATGGCGTTGAGGATCTGCTTCTGGCTCCATAAAACTCGTCAGACGGTCTCGTTGGTAAGGCTTGAGAACATGCCATGCCACCGGGGCCAGCAACGCCCCCAACACCAAAATGACCAGGGCATGCCGGGACTTCATTCCACCCAGGAACAAGCCCATTACAGCGATCGGGATATAGGTGAGCGCCGTTCCCAGGTCCGGCTGGACGAGCACCATGAGCATGGGAACACCAACCAATGCCCCGGCTTTGACGATGTCTTGGGCCGTACATTCGGACTTGGTGTCGGCGAAGTACTTGGCCATGGCAAGAATGAGCACCAACTTCACCCACTCCGAAGGCTGAAAGTGGAACGATCCCAACTGAACCCAGCGACGCGCGCCCAGATACTTCTTGCCGAACACTTCGACTGCAATCAACGATGCGATGGAGATCAAGTACAGCAGTGGGACCCGCTCCAACAGGGCCTGATAATTGAAGAAACTGACCACGAACATCAGACCTATGCCGCCGAGGATCCAATACACCTGCTTCAGGTGTACACCCATGAATTTGGTGCTGAGCGTTGCACTGTAAATCTCGAGCACGCCCAGACAGCAAATTAACAGCACCAGCACCAACAGGACCCAGTCGAAATCGCGGAAGGAGATGTAGCGGCTCATGGCTGCCTCTGAGGAACCATCGCGGCCGCAGGTGTGATGGTTGGCGGGCCAGCAGGCTGTTTTGGCGAAGTAGGCGGCTGGTCAGGAGTTGTCTCCGGGGGAGTTGGTTGGCTCTCGGCGGGAGGTTCGGGACGGGCCATCTCCATGTGCGCATCACTGGTTTCGAGATCACCAGGATGAACGGGTTTGCCCGCTTTTCCCAGTCCCGGCGCCGAAGCTACAGGTTTAGTCTTGCCATCGGCCGAAACCGTGAATCGTCCGGCTTGCATCTTGTCGGGGCTCTTGGCGTCGCCCTCGTGCCAAATCGCTGCAACTTCCGCCTGCTTAGGCCCAGGAGCCGCTCCGCCTGCTTTTGCAACTTGCGTCTGGCGAGTACGCTGTTTCTCAACGTAAGCTTTGATGACTTGCGAAGCGGCACGAGCGGCATAGTATCCATGCTCGCCCTCTTCGAGTAGAACCGCGACGACAATTTCAGGGTTCCGGCGGGGCGTGACGCCAACAAACCAGCCATTGTCCTTGAATTTGCCTTTTTCACCGGCACCCATCTTCGCCTTGAGTTGGTTGGAGATGGTCTGCGCGCTGCCAGTTTTTCCAGCGAAGTCGATGCCTGGCAAGCGGGCGCTGGGCGCGGTGCCAACCGGCGACACCACTTGCGCCAGTGCGTCGGTGATGGTCATCCAGTTCTGCTCGTCGAGGGGAATCTTCACCTGGTCACTGTAACTGGCCACCTGCTTAAACCCAGGGGGAAACTGGTCGGGAAAAGCGACATGCGGGCGAACCAGCACCCCACCGCTGGTCACCGCGCCAACCGCCCGTGCCAACTGCATCGGCGTGGTTGCCACGGCACCCTGTCCGATTCCGACGGAGATGGTTTCTCCGGCATACCACTTCTGCTTGAAGTTTTTAATCTTCCACTCTTCCGAGGGCATTACACCGGCGACTTCCTGAGGCAGGTCCACCCCCGTCTTTTGCCCGAGCCCGAGCATGGTGGCATACTTTGCGATGCGGCTGATGCCGAGCTTCTCGGCTAGCGTGTAGAAGTACGAGTCGCAAGACTGGAAAATCGCTTTACTGATGCCCACGGTTCCGTGACTGCCGTGTCCGGCGATCCAGCATTTGAAAAAGCGGCCGTAAAAGCTCTTGCCGCCTCCGCAGGTAATGACGAGGTCCTGGGCAATTCCTTCCTGAAGTCCGGCGGTCGCCATGATGACCTTGAACACCGAACCAGGCGCGAGCTGCGCTTGGATGGTTTTGTTCAGCAGCGGCTTGCCGGGGTCGGTGACCAGCCGGTTCCATTCATCCCGCGTGATGCGCACCGCGAATTCGTTGGGATCGAACGTGGGACGGCTCACCATCGCCAGAATTTCGCCATTACGCGGATCCATGGCGACGATAGCTCCGGGCCTGCCTTCCAGCGCCTCCTCAGCCGCGATCTGCATATCGAGATCGATGGTGAGCTTGAGCTGTTTGCCGGGGGTCGCAGCCACGTCGCTAAGAGTACCTACTTCCTTGCCGCGACTGTTGACCAGCACCTGGCGCGAGCCGTTCTTACCCATCAGAATATCGTTGTAATACTGCTCGACGCCCGACATCCCCACGATGTCGCCGGGGTTGTACAGCTCCCATTGCGGCTGGGTCAGCATGTCTTCGCTCACCTGGCCGACATAGCCGATGATGTGCGCCATGAATCCGTTCTTGGGATAAAGCCGGCGATGAACGGTAATGATGTCGAGCTCGGGCAATTCCTCTTTGTGCGACTCGATGAACGCCAGCTCGTCGGGAGTGATGTCGTCTTTGAGGAACAGCGGCTGATATCCCGGCACGGCCGCCATCCGCTTCAGGCGGGCGCGAAGCTCGTCGGGCGGCATGTGCAGCCCAATGGCAATCTTGTCGGCGTCAGCCTGAAGATTGCGGTTCTGGTCGCGCAGCAGCAGCACAGAGAACGAAGGATAGTTGTCAACAATGATGCGCCCTTCGCGATCGAGGATCTTGCCGCGTGGCGCCAGAATGGGGACCTGCTTAATGCGATTCTGCTCGGCCAGTGAGGTGTAGTAGTCGTTGCGGGCCACCTGCAGGCGCCACAGCCCGAAGGCAAGAACCAGGAAGACCCCCAGCAGGACGTATTGCACTGCCGTAAGCCGGAGCTGAGAGACTTTTTCGTCGCGACCGAACATCAAAAACTACAACTTTCGCAGGGGTCTGAGGGTTGCAAAGTTTCGAAACTTACGAATCCGCGCAAAATTAGAACGACCAGTTTCCCGGTTTTATGGGATACCTGAGTGAAAATCAGCCTCGTTTGCATCTGGTAAGTGGCGATGAACTCTGGGCTCATTGTAGCCCGAATCAAGGTGTGGGCGCAGAGGAAAAAGGACGTGATCCGCCAGATTCGGCGTGTCGCCGGCGGTGTTCTTCTAAGTAGTTGTCACCCCTTTCACCGCTGTTTGAACCTGTCGAGAAACTTGAAGACAAATATGCCGATCACGGCATTGGCCAGCGCGGAAATGGCTACGTGACTCCAACTCCACTGTTGCATCTGGCGAAGCAGCCCATGCGCTACACCGTAATAGATCGCCTGGTGGGCCATGAAAAAGATGTAGGTGATGATGAAGCGCGAGCCGGGATTCTCGACATCGATTTTCAGGCCCAGTGACGACGCCAGGTATCCGACGATCGTCAGGGCAATGCCATACATGCCCAGCGGATGGCTGGGGCCGGCGAACAGGTCTTGCATCAGGCCAATGGCGCAGCCGGTGAGGCATCCGCTTATCGGGTTACGCCGGGCCACCGCGAAGAAGATGGTGACCATGAAAGGCAGGTCGATGATGGGGAGGAAGCGGGCCCGCACCGGAATAAAAATCTGAATCAGTATCGCGACCAGCGGAATGAAAATGACCGCAGGCCAACTGAATTCGTGGACCGCGACCTGGTCCCTTGAGGTGAGACTTCCCCGGAATGGCATGACTCGGCTGCTCATTGCGGCGGCGGCTCCCCGTTAGGCGGCGTCGTGGGCTGCGGCGGATTCGTACTTGGCGGTTTCTCCGGAGCCGGCTTGGATTGCTTGGACGGAGACGAGGTCTGGTCTCCATTCGCTGCAGCAGGGTGTGTTACGCCAGGAGTTGCGGGCCTGGATGCCTTCGATACGCCCGCGCTTCCCGGTGCCGCGCCTGTCGAAGTGCCATGCATAGCGGTAGCTCCTCCGTTCGGCTTGGGAGTAGCCGAGGTCCCTGGCCTGTTCGCGATTGGGGCCCCCACCTGACCCGGACGAGCAGTTGCTCCGGTTGCGGGCGCAGTCGCGCCGGCAACGCCAGGTTTCGCCTTTCCAGCGGCATCAACATCGGGCTTCGTAGGGACGGTCGGCAGGCGTTCGGCCAGGATATCCGATGCACGCAGCGGCCCCAATTCCTTGCTGTCGGGCATCTTCTCCGTAATTTTCGTAACGACTAATACTTCCTCAACCTGGTCGAGCCGGGCTGAAGGCACCACGCGAATATTCAAGAAAAGATCCTTGCCGGGCTCGATTGAAACGACTTTGCCGACCGGTAGGCCTTTGGGAAAGATTCGATCCCCACCGCTGGTGATCACGTCCTCGCCCGGTTCCACTTTCTCGTCGCTCATCACGTACTGCAGGGTGGTCGTGCCATTCGACGCCCCCCTCAAGATGCCCTGAAGGCGTGAGGCTTTCAGGGCAGCGCCCACTCCGCTGTTTTGATCATTGATCAGCAGAACCTGTGAGGAATCTGGAAACACCTGCACGATCTTGCCTACGATGCCCGCCGGGGTGATGACGGCCATGTCCGGTTTGATACCATCCTTCGATCCTTTATCCAGATATAGAATGCGCGACTGCTCACTGCCACTGGTGCCGATGACCTGGGCCGCGACCGTGGTATCGACGTACTGCTCCTTGAATGCGAGCAGGGCCTGGACGCGGCGCGCCATGCGGGCATCCTCAGCGTAGCGAGCGTCTTCAATCTTCATGCGCTCAATCTCGGCGCGGAGTTCCCGGTTTTCGCGGCGAACCCCGCGAAGGTAAGCGTAGTTGTGCCAGATGTCGTGCACCCATGTCTGGGTGTGGACCACAGCCATTTCAACGGGAGTTACCGCGGAGATCGCCCACAGGCGCAGCAGGCGGGTGTCGCCGCCTTGCGTTGGCCGGCGCACCTGCACGGCCAGGGCAATGATCTGGGCGAACAGAATGGCCGCCAGCACAATCAGGTTCTTATAGCGGCCGAGGAAAGTGTCCATACCTGTACTGCTTCGGAAAACTGCAAGACTCAAAATGGGTTCGTGCCCGGCGAGCGATGAACCCGCTACTTAGTCAATCGATATTTTCCGCAACAGCTTGAAGTCGCTCAACATTTTTCCCGTGCCCAGAACCACGCTGCACAAGGGGTCGTCCGCAATCGAAACCGGCAATCCAGTTTCTTCGCGGATGCGTTTGTCGAGGTTCTTTACCAGCGCGCCACCGCCGGTCAACACAATGCCGCGGTCGCTGATGTCGGCCGACAATTCAGGAGGCGTGCGCTCCAGCGCGACCCGAATCGCGTTCATGATGGTCGAGATGCACTCGCTGAGCGACTCGCGAATTTCGCTGTCGTCAATCGTGATGGTCTTGGGCACGCCCTCGATCAGGTTGCGGCCCTTGATCTCCATGGTGAGCGGCTTGTCCAGCGGATAGGCGGAGCCAATTTCGATCTTGATCTGTTCGGCGGTGCGCTCGCCGATCAGCAGATTGTACTTGCGCTTCAGGTAATTCATGATGGACTCGTCCATCTGATTGCCAGCCATGCGCACCGAGCGCGAATACACGATGCCGCTGAGCGATATGACAGCGATGTCGGTGGTGCCGCCGCCGATATCGACCACCATGTTGCCGCTGGGTTCGGTGATAGGCAGACCTGCGCCAATGGCCGCCACCATCGCCTGCTCCACCAGATGCACTTCGCTGGCCTTGGCGCGATAAGCCGAGTCCATGACCGCGCGCTTTTCCACCTGCGTGATTTCCGAAGGCACGCCGATGACGATCCGAGGATGCACCAGCATCTTGCGGTTGTGCGCCTTCTGGATGAAGTAGTTCAGCATTTTCTCGGTGACTTTGAAGTCAGCGATCACACCGTCCTTCATCGGCTTGATGGCGACGATATTGCCGGGGGTGCGGCCAAGCATCTCCTTGGCCTCTTTGCCCACCGCTTCTACTTCACCGGTATTTTTGTTGATGGCGACGATGGAGGGTTCGTTGACGACGATGCCCTTGCCCCGGGCGTAAACCAGCGTGTTCGCCGTCCCCAGGTCGATGGCAAGATCGCTGGAGAACATGCTGAACAGGGAGCGCAAATTGCTGAATCGAGAGGCGCTACTATGAAAACCGTTAGATGACATTACAAGCTATTCTTTCCTGGGATGCCTATAGTTTATGACAGAAGTGGCACACGTGCGCAGCAAACCAAAGTGCCCGAGTTCCGGCAGATGACGAGGTTCGTGTTCCGGAGGCAAACCACCGGGTGGAATTTTGTTCATCGCTCCACTTTTTTTCCCGCGAAGCGAAAGAGTTGGCGCTTCTATGCGTTGTTTTTTGCCACTTAGAGTACCACCAGAGGGTAGCACAGCAACAATGTTACTTTTTGGGTCAATAGGCAGGGTGAAAATCAATCACCGCCTATTTCACAACAGCAACGATGATCATCTCGTAAGGCAGTTTTCGGGTAAGCGTCTGGCCTCCACTTGCAGTGACAAAGGCGCTGATAGCGTTCAGGTTGATGCGGGGAACTCCGATTACGTGCATGGTGGCGCCGTCGCCGAGTTTTTGGCTCACCAGCTGCTGCAGCGGCGGAGTTCCCGGTACGAAAATCATTCGAATATTGATCGCTATCGATTCGTCGGCCTTGCCGTTTACGTTGGCCAGAACTGCATAGCCGCCGTCGGCGAGCTGTTTCGGACTGCCCACCAGCGTCATCACGAACTCGGCATAGTTGTAGGCGGCCTTGCTGGCGGAGATCGATACCGCCGAATCGGTGGCTGAGATGGTGACTTTCAGCTTTTCATAACCGCCGAATGCCGTGTCAGCGTCGTAGGGTTGGAAGCCGGCTACCGGCTGAAATGAACCCGTCACGTCATTCTTATCAAATTTGGTGATGGGATGGATCTCGAAGGAATGGTCGGGGTTGGTATTTCCCGGAACCGGTACATCAGCAAACTGAATCTGTTGCTGGGCAGGATGCTCAAACCAGAACCTCCAGGCGCCAGTGATGGGAATTTGTGAGTTGTTTCCCTCGACGGCGTGGATTTCCTTGACCGCGGCGGCCTCACCCGGCTGTGCTGCACCCATCACTTCCGCCACCATCGGCAGGCCGACTTCCTTCTGCGCTCGTCCGGCCAGGTGCATGTCGCCATCGTTGGCCGGTGGATTGGGTGTCTTGTGGGCGTGGTCAACGAAAAAGCTCACATCAATGGTGGCGCGGTCCTTGTATTGCTCAACAAAAGCGCGCTTCAGCACCACGGTATTGTTTTGCGCAGCCAGGGGAAGCGCAAGCAGTAGCCAACCGAGGAGACCAACCTTGTTCCGGAATTTCATATTGCAGTGACCTCAATCGTTCAGGCGGCGGCTTTCTCTGTGGTCTTCGGGGATTCGGGTTCGACCTTCTCGGGAGGTTTCCCGGCGCTGCGAACATTCATGAAACGGCTGAGCGTATCGAACCAGAATGGCGCGCCCAGTGATATCGCCAAAATGGTGATCAACCAGCCTCCAAAGCGGTCTTTCAACAAATAGAGAAGCCAAGACCAGAATCCGGCGGTTTTATGGCCGGGCCAGTCGTTGATCCAGTCTCCCTGCCAGCCCGTCACCTGGCCCAATAGCTGCTTTTCTTGTGCGTTGATGACGTCTCTTTCCGGAATCGCTGTGGGAGTGCTGGCTGTAGGGTCGTTGGGATTGTCGTAGGTCACCATCGGCTGCGCTTCTGCGTCGGGGCGCCCCTTCTCCAGACGGGCCTTGGCATTTTCCACCAGCAGGGTGCTCATGGTGGGATTGTTCCAGAGGGTTCTCAGAATCTTCACACTGTCAGCATTCATGAAGAGCGTCAACGCAGCCGCCAGCACATAGATTCGTATCTGGCTAGTCCGCTTGTACCAACCCGAGACCCGGCCCATGCTTTGTTCGTACCAAGCCTCAATCCGCTCCTGGTCCGTCTTGAACTTGGGATTTTGCAACACTGCCGTCAGGGCGGTTTTCGCGTCGTTATTGCTGAGGTTTTTTACGCCTTCACACAGCGCATCGGAATTGGTGACTGCGGCAGGCCCAGTCAGGATATCCATAAGCGCCAGTGCGAACTTGTTGGCCGCGATGTACGACGGCAGCCTCTTGTCATCTTCCTGGACGCCTTGTATCAGCGGATGGTCATAAACCTTCGCCGTGAGTGCCGGGTCGTGAAGCAATGACGATATGCCCTTTTCCAGCGTCTTACCGCGAGAATTGACGATGCCCGCGATCGTCTCATTCAGAGTGGAGCAAACCAGCGCCATCAAAAGGTAGATAAAGCAGATGCCGATCGCGAGATCAAGATACGGAAAGGATGAGCCCATAAACACACTCCTGACGGAAAGCGCTGGACTACTACAAAAAGCGAGGGAGATGCGCCAGTATGGAGTGTTTGTGGCGCAGACACAACAGAAAAAACCAGGATCCGGCGTTCGGCAATAGCGCCTGTCGGGGAAAGTTCAAGTGCGGTTGCCCAGATCTCGTCCTTGCGGGGCGTGAGTTCCTCGGGTTGCGCGGTATTGATGCAACCCGATACGATGAAAGGCTTGCAGTTCGCTGCGGAGGGCAATCTTATGGCTACTATGGAACAAAAGCCGGCAGGCATTCACGCTGGCGCTAAAACCAAGGTCTTCAAGAACTTTATTGGCGGCGAGTGGGTGGAGAGCCGCACCGGTCGCACTTTTGAGAACCTCAACCCCGCCGACACTCGTGAAGTGGTCGGCATCTTTCAGAAATCGGGCAAGGAAGACGTGGACCATGCCATCGAGACCGCAAAACAGGCGTTCAAGAAGTGGCGCCTGGTGCCCGCGCCGCGCCGCGCCGAGATGCTGTATAAGGCTTCCGAGCTCCTGATCGCGCGCAAGGAAGACTACGCGCGCGACATGACCCGCGAGATGGGCAAGGTCATTAAAGAGACGCGCGGCGACGTGCAGGAGGCCATCGACTGCGGCTACTACACCGCCGGCGAAGGCCGCCGCCTGTTCGGGCCAACCGTGCCCTCGGAGCTGCCCAACAAGTTCGCCATGGCTATCCGCCAGCCTCTGGGCGTATGCGCGATGATCACCCCCTGGAACTTCCCAATGGCGATCCCGTCGTGGAAGCTGTTTCCCGCACTGGTTGCCGGCAATACAGCAGTGATCAAGCCCGCCCAAGACACCCCGCTTTCCACGCTGAACTTCGTGAAGACCCTGCATGATGCCGGCATTCCTGCAGGCGTGGTGAACATCGTCACTGGGTTCGGCGGAGAAGTAGGCACGCCGATGACCGAGCATCCTGACGTGCGCGCGGTATCGCTCACGGGATCGACGGCAGTGGGACGCATCGTGGGGCAGGAGGCGGCCAAGACGTTCAAGCATTGCTCGCTGGAACTGGGCGGCAAGAACCCCATGATCGTGCTCGACGATGCCAATCTCGACCTCGCGCTGGAAGGCGCGCTATGGGGAGCCTTTGGCACCACCGGCCAGCGCTGTACCGCGACCAGTCGCATCATCATCCAGAAGGGCGTGTACCGGAAGTTCGTGGAGGAGCTGGTAGCGCGCGCCAAGAAACTAAAGGTTGGCAATGGTCTAGACGAGAGCGTGGACATGGGCCCGGCCGTCAACTCCAACCAGATGGAGACGGACCTGAAGTACATCAAGATCGGCAAGGAGGAAGGCGCCAAGATGTTGTGCGGTGGACATCGCCTGGAAGGCGAGGCGTACAACCACGGCTGGTTCGTCGCGCCCACAGTGTTTGCGGATGTTGATCCCAAAATGCGCATCGCGCAGGAAGAGATCTTTGGGCCGGTGGTTTCGATCATCCCGTGCGATGGTTTGGAGAATGCGATTGAGATTGCCAACGACATCGAATACGGATTGTCATCGTCGATCTACACCAAGGATGTGAACAAGGCCTTCACAGCGATGCGCGATCTGTATGCCGGCATCACCTACATCAATGCGCCCACGATTGGCGCGGAGGTGCATCTGCCATTCGGTGGCACGAAGGCGACGGGCAACGGTCATCGCGAGGGCGGAATTGGCGCAATCGATTTCTACACCGAGTGGAAATCGGTATATGTGGACTACTCCGACAAACTGCAGAGGGCGCAGATCGATCGGCCGGAATAAAGTGCGGTTTTTGACGATAGGAGCCAATCATGGCTACTCAAGAAATCTCCAAGGTGCTGACCGCGAGTCGCATGGCCAATGTACGCTATGCAATTCGCGATCTGGCCATAGTCGCCGACGAGGTCGCGCGAGAAGGCCACAAGCTGCTCTACCTCAACATCGGCGATCCCTGTAAGTTCGACTTTGCCACTCCCCCGCACATGATCGAGGCGGTGCTGAAAGCCATGGTGGACGGCCATAACGGGTACTCCGAATCGTTGGGCATCAAGCCCGCGATTGAAGCCATCCGCAATGAAGTTGAGAGCAATGGCTTCCGCGAAATCCAGAGCATCTTCATCGGTTATGGCAGCGGCGAAGTGATTGATAGTTGTTTGACTGCGCTGCTGAACCCAGGCGATAACGTGCTGACGCCCAGTCCCGAATATCCGCTGTACGGCGCCATCATGGCCAAGCTGGATTGCCCGGCAAACGCATACGATCTGGACGAAGACAATGGCTGGGAGCCGGATGTGGCGGACATAGAGCGCAAGATCAACTCGCGCACCAAAGGCATCCTGCTGATCAATCCCAATAATCCGACGGGTGCGGTGTACTCGAAGCGCACCCTGGAAAGTGTTCTGGAACTCGCCCGCCGGCATGGATTGATTATTTTCGCCGACGAAATTTACGACAAACTGGTCTTCGATCCAAGCGCGAAACATGTCTCCATCGCCACCCTGGCGCAGGATGTCCCGGTGGTGACCTTCAACGGACTTTCCAAGGCGTATCTGGTGCCCGGCTGGCGAATCGGATGGGCCATAGCCACCGGACCTCGCGATGTTCTGTCTCCTTACATGGAGGCTGTGCACCGGTTACTGCGCGCGCGGCTATGCGCGCCGCATCCCTTCCAACACGCTATCCGGCCAGCCCTCGAAGGCCCGCAGGACCACCTGATTGAGGTTTGCGATAAGCTGCGAAGCCGCGCCAAGATCACCGTCGACTGGGCGAAACGTACGCCGCGAGTGAAACTGGCCGCGCCCAAAGGCGCGTTTTATGCCCATCCTTCGCTGGACATCCCCGAGGATGACCTCACGTTCGTGACCGACCTGCTAAAGCAGAAACACGTGCTGGTGGTGCATGGCTCCGGCTTTGGCGAAAAACCTGGAACCCGGCACGTTCGCATCGTGTTCCTGCCTCAGGAACCTGTATTGAGCGCTGCCTACGATGCCATGGCCGAATTTATGCGGGCGCGCTATGCGTAGAGATGGGCCGCGGGGGAATGGACGATAGCGTTTGAAGCAAAGCCAACTGCCGGATCGTTAGTCTTCCTGCTTCAAAAACACGTGGTCGATCATCTGGCGCATATAGTGGCCCCCGAAGCCGCCGGCGCTGGCTGCCAGCAACTGTATAAAGGCCCCATACACCTGACCGCGATCGTGGGGCCATTTCACGATGAACTGATAATAGGCAAGCACGATGGGGACGCCTATCCACACCAGCATTACCCATCGCCAGGGCTGCCGCGATTTCCACACGCCCAGCATCATGGTGAAGGCGAGCACGCAAAGAGCAGTGAGCAACGCATCGTCAACTGTCTGATTGACCCATCCGGAGAACAGGCCGAGCAAGATGGCGATTGCGTACACCACAAAGCTCGTACGCGGCGCGGAGGTGCGCTGAAGACGGTTTATAGTCTGGGCTGGGCCATGCAAAACACCTGAGTGTAGCAGAGCAGAAGACGCGAGTTCAGCCGATGCGAAGGTCAGCTTTCGCTCGTCAGGCTTGTCGTTAGTTTTGCCTTTTCGCACTCGGACAAGGACGCAAGTAGCGTTGTCTTCTCCACCCCCTTCGTTGGCAACGTCAATGAGGGTTTGGCAGGCAGCTTCCAGCGACGGCAGTTGCAGCAGAATGGCGCTCATTTCCTGGTCGGCGACGTGGCGCAACACCCCATCGGTGGTCAGCAGCAAAACGTCGCCATCTTGCGCCGGAAACTCGCCAAGGTCGGGAAGCGTACTCTCTTCGGTGCCCAGGGCGCGGGTAATGATGTTCTGCACCGACGAATGTTTGGCCTCTTCCAAGGTGAGCATCCCACGGCGTACCTGCTCCATCACCAGGGAGTGGTCTTCAGTCAACTGCAGTAATTGCCCTTCTCGAAACAGGTAGATGCGGCTGTCGCCCACGTGGGCAATACTGCAAACGCCATCGGAGAAGCGTGCCGCCACAAGTGTGGTACCCATTCCTGTCGTGTTTTTATGCGCTTCTGCATAATCCAGAATCGCATCGTTGGCCTTTTTGACAGCCTCGGCCAGCAGCCTTGCTCCGACCGGAGCATCATCCAGATAAGCATTGTTATCGGTCTGGGACGTGTGCTCGCGAAAGTACGCCAGGATAGTATCCACGGCGATTTGGCTGGCCACCTCGCCTGCGGCGTGGCCCCCCATACCGTCACACACCACAAAAATGCCCAGCCGCTGGTCATAGCCGAAGTTGTCTTCGTTAGACGGACGAACGCGCCCCACATCGCTGCGGCCAGCTACTTCTAAAATTAATGACATTCGGGCAACAGTTTACGCTGTATGGCAAAATCGCGCGAGCACCCGGCACGGAGGTGGAATCGGATTACCGGCGCTCGGCCCGGACACCAATTCAGTATCGACCAGGTTGAGGCAGCCAGCGACTGACAATTGCCTCACGGCCTGGTCTTGGCAATCTCTGGTTCCTTCTCGCGCGTGTTCCACTGGTCCATGTGGTGTTTGGTCAAGTCTGCCCGCAAATACTCAAAAGCCTCCTCTGGCGTGCTGGCCCAGTGAAACAATTGCAAATCCCTGGGCGAGATAGTACCTGCGTCCACCAGTGCCTGGAAGTTGATCACGCGGTCCCAGTAGTCCTTGCCGTACACCACAATGCAGATGCGCTTGGCCAGTTTCTCGGTCTGGGCCAGAGTTAGCAACTCGAACAGCTCGTCGAAGGTGCCGAAGCCTCCGGGAAACACGACCAGGGCCTTCGCCAGGTAGGCGAACCACAGCTTACGCATGAAAAAGTAGTGGAACTCAAAGTTCAACTCCGGCGTGATGTACGGGTTCGGCATTTGCTCGAAGGGCAAATTGATGTTGAGCCCGATCGTCTTGCCACCCGCTTCAGCAGCGCCGAGATTAGCAGCTTCCATGATTCCCGGGCCGCCGCCGGTGGTAATGACAAAGCGGTGCCGAGGTTGATTGATGGTCTTCGTCCACTGGGTTACCAGGAAGGCCAGCTTGCGCGCGTCTTCGTAATAGCGAGCCATCTCGACGTTGGCCCGCGCGCGACGAAAGCGTTCCTGCTCCTCTGCGGGCGCGGGAGTCGCCGAGCCCGGCTTGTCCAGCAGTTGCAGGGCCTCCTCGGCTTGCGAGCGGCTATGGAAGCGTGCCGAGCCAAAGAACACAATCGTGTCCTGGATGCGCTCGCGCCGAAAGCGCGACAGCGGTTCCTGATATTCGGCAAGAATGCGAAGGATACGGCCGTCAGGGCTGTTAAGAAATTTCTTGTTCTCGTAAGCCAGTGGTGCACGATTGTGGCGAAGATGCTCGTCCGTCTTGTCAGCCATGGATTAGTGTCTCAGTCGATCGAGAATTTCCGGGAGATAAGGGTTGGATGCGAAAAACCTGCGGAAGGTAGAGAAAGGCCGCACTCAGGGACCTTCGCGGTAGCGGACCGCTTCGGCGACTCCCATCCAAATATCAACCAGGCCGAGACCGCTGACCAAGCCACGCACGAAATTTTGCATGAGGAATTCGCGGAGTTGTGGATATCCCAGCAGAAGCGAGTTCTCGGTCCAGATGCCGGTCCAGGGCAGCGCCGTGAGGATTATGCCCACCTCCAGGCAGAACAGCACGAATACCACCAGCCAGATCCGCTGCAACCAGACGTGCGGCTTCTTCGGAGGAAGCGGGGGCGGCATAACCAGCACGGGACCGCGGGGCTCCAGCCCATTCCCCTCTTGCGGCGGCTCTTGCGCAAAAGAACTCATGATTCTCGTCCGGTCCAGCGCTTCTCCTCCGAATGATGTCGCCTCTACCACAATTCGTTCCTACAGACAGATGCCCAGCCTCGTTGGTTCACGGATGCTTCTGACGTACAATGGGCATAGAAGATTCTATCAGTGAGCGCGTGATAGGAAATGTACGGCGGTTTCAGACTACACCGTTCACGATCGGGTATTCCGCCCCGGGTGGTGCGACCTTACCCATGAGTTTGACGTATTTCCCGCTGAACACGGGCGTCGCCGTCTTTGCAAACGAAAATCGGGTGGTACGGCGACCGGACGATGCACGTTTCGGTCGTACCCGGTTCCATGTGGCCCCCAATGCTCAGCAGGAAATCAAGTCCTGGAATATGGAGCCTATGGCAGTGGCACGAACCCGCTCTAACCGTATCGGGAAAGTTGAACGCGATGGCCGGCCTTCTCAGCTGCGAAGCGACGACCATCATGGCAGCATTCGCCGGAAAATCAGCATCACCCACCAAGAATTGTCGAATCTGTTCTGTACCTCACACCCAGACTGATTGCCTCATATTTGCTTTCCTGAGGACTCCCAGTCGCGAACAGATGCGCGCCAGAATACGCTGACGCAGAAATTCACAATCTTCGCAATGCTCAGAGATGGAGCGGTACGAGGCGCAAATTCGTTTTCCAGCTCCGGCATCGTCGTCCGCCGGTTACACTCATAACAACTTTCTTGAGACGTTCCTCAATCGCTTGTTCGATGAAGCTAGAAACGGTCCGTCGTTCATGTCTCGCCGCAAGGCTTGCCAAGTATTTCAGTTTCGATCGAACCTCATGGTCAGCGCGTCGGAGCGCACCATTCGTGGACCAGACTGTAAAGTGATCATCGGCATGAAACTCCAGCGCTTCGGATTGCAGACGAGCAGGTCACGAAGTCGAAATGCGATCACGACCTCGATAGCAGTGCCGCATCACCCAGTCCTCGCCATACCGATCAAAACGTTTTTCGCAATCGGTGCACAGCAAGTATTGGGTGACTTGGAATGAGGTTAGCTGTCGGCCTGTTAGATGTTACGATTAGCGACAGGATCCGCGCTTTTCGCGGCGGTTGAGTGCCCTGGCGAGGCGATACAGAGCCTTGGGAACAAGATGGCTGTCCTGCAATTCGCGCTCTTGTAAACAAAGCGCGCAAACGCCGATTACGCTATGAGACCGCATTCAGATAAACCGCGGTAACTAGAAGGTGGCCCATGCTCTGCCGCCAATCCATTGTTCTCCAGGAGCTAAAAGCCAAGAGCTGACAGCCGCCTTTAGCTGAAAGCTGATGGCTGATTGCTGAAGGCCCTCTACAGCAGCTCCTCGTTCCAGTTCTCCAGGAAGTGCTTGACCTCGGCCATGAACTGATCGGCCACAGCTCCGTCAATGATGCGGTGGTCATAGCCAATGCTGAGATGCATCATCGAACGGATGCCGATAGAGTCATTGCCGTCCTTGTCGGTGACGACGACTGGCTTCTTCACAATTCCACCCACGCCCATAATGGCAACCTGAGGCTGGTTGATGATGGGCATTCCGAACTTAGCGCCAAAGATACCGGGGTTAGTGATGGTGAACGTGCCACCCTGAACTTCCTCAGGCTTCAATTTCTTGGTGCGGGCGCGTTCACCGAGGTCGGTGATGGCACGCTGCAAGCCTACGAAGCTGCGCTCCTCGGCATTCTTCACGACGGGCACGATCAGTCCCCAATCCAGCGCGACCGCGATGCCCAGGTTGATGGAAGAGTGATAGTGAATGTTCTCGCCCTCGACCGACGAATTGATAATGGGCCACTTGCGGATGCCGTGCACGACAGCCCGCGCAAAGAAGGGCGTAAAGGTGAGCTTGTTGCCGGTGGCCTGCTCGAACTTTGCCTTCATTTTCTCGCGCAGTTTCACGATCCGGGTCATGTCCACTTCGAAGACACCGTGCACGTGCGCGCTGGTGCGCTTCGACATCACCATGTGCTCGGCGATCTTCTTGCGCATGACCGACATGGGCACAACTTCGCCCGGAGTAACCCCGCCGGCAGGTTGCAGAGGAGTGACCACCGCAGGCGCGGAAGGTGCAGGAGCGGAGGGCGCGGAAACCGCGGCCGGTTTCATAGCAACGGCAGGCTGGGATCCGCCGGCACCGTGTTTGGCGATAAACGACTCGATGTCATCCTTGGTGATGCGGCCGCCAAGTCCTGTTCCCGGAACCTGCGCCAGGTCGACCCTATTCTCCTTAGCGATGCGTCGCACTAACGGACTGGAACGCACGCGGTCCTGCTCGCCACCTTCGGAACTCTCCTCCCCTGCAGCCTGCCGGACAGGCTCTACCGCCGTCTTTTGCTCGGGCGTGGGTGCTGGCTCCTTACCGGGGCGTTGGCCGGAAGGCTGCTTGGGTTCCTCCCCGCTGGGAGGCTGCGCCACTTCTGTCTGGGTCGAGCGGCTGCCGTCTCCTCCGGCAGAGGGCGGTGGCGCGATGTTGGCGGCCGGAGCGGATGTCGCGGCTCCAGCAGCTTCGCCTTCGCCGGCGATGGTCCCCACTACGGTATTCACTTGCACCGTAGCACCGGCCTGAACTTTGATGTCTTGCAACGTGCCAGACGCTGGCGCCGGAATCTCCGCGTCAACCTTGTCGGTCGAGATTTCAAACAGAGGCTCGTCGCGTTGAACTTTCTCGCCCGGCTGTTTCAACCACTTGGTGATAGTTCCTTCAAAAATCGATTCCCCCATCTGGGGCATGATCACGTCTGTAGGCATGTTGTCCTTCCGCGGGATATATAGCTGGAACTGCGAGCTTGCAGCAAACGAACATTATATCGCCTAAAAGTGAGGTTCTGCCGCCTTCCGCCATTGGCTCCAGGACTCTGCCCGTTCGTGACGACAGCTCAAATTCACAAGGTATTGCTTATTCAACAGTCGTAATTGAAAGCCCTCGAAAATCGTTTGGATGAACCAAGTAACCGAAACGACACACCGCGGCGTAATGTGTGCTCTAGTGGTTTGACTCGATGGAACACGTGGGCTACTCTCGACGCAGAAAAAAGGGTCGATGCAGATTTTCTCTATCACCGTCTTCGCGCTCGCCTGCGCCACCATGTTCTATGCGCTATTCGGCTACCCATTGCTGCTAGGCTGGATGGCCAGACGTGCCAACAATCCCGTCCAGAAGGACGACAAGCTCCGCACTGTTTCTTTTGTAATCGCCGTCTACAACGGGGAGAAGTTTCTCGAGCGCAAGCTGAAGACGATTTTGAGCCTGAACTATCCTCGCAACCTGATGGACATCCTGGTGGTTTCCGACGGCTCGACCGACCACACCGATGAAATCGCACAGAGCTTCGCCAGCCAGGGAGTGCGCTTTCTTCGCGTCCCGCACGGCGGGAAGGCCGCAGCCCTGAATGCTGCTGTTCCCCTGGTTACCGGCGAGATCCTGGTGCTTAACGACGTCCGCCAGACGCTTGATACCGACTGCCTGCGCAACATCATCGCCTGCTTTGGTGACCCCAGAGTCGGGGCGGTCAGCCCCAGAACGGTCATTGTCGAAGGGGATATCCATGAGGAGGCGACCACGACTGCCTATTGGCGTTACGAGGATTGGATCCGCCAACGCCTCACGCGGGTTGACTCGACCTTCGGCTACAGTGGCGCCTTCGCTGCCATGCGGCGCTCGCTATGGACGCCACTTCCGCCCGGCACGCTGCTCGATGATGTTTATGTACCGCTGAAGGCGTTCTTCCAAGGTTACCGAATCCTATACGAGCCGACGGCCACCATGTACGACTTCCCTACGGTTCTGCACTCGGAGTTTCGTCGCAAGGTACGTTTGCAGGCGGGTCTCTACCAGATGCTCACAATCATGCCCGAACTGCTTGCCTCCCGGAACCGGATGCGGTTCCATTTCTTGTCGGCCAAGTATGGGCGCATTGTCATACCGTATTGCATGATCGCGATCGCGCTGGCGACCCTTGGCTTGCCGCCGTTCTGGCGAAGCCTGGCGTTGTGGGGACAGGTGGGTTTCTATGGATTGGCGGCTACTCGATCCGCTCGTGCCTGACCGTTTCCCATTGAAGGAAGTGACATCTCCGATTCGCACTTTCGTTGTTCTGATGGCTGCCTCGCTGGCGGCGGTACGGGTCTATTTTGTAACCCCCACCAGTCTCTGGAAGGAAGCGACGTACCGGAGTGCAACTCCCCAGCCAACATCCCCCGCTGATCCGAAGGTGCCGACCAGCACCGGAGTCTGAATCCGAGTGCAGCAACTTACTTGCTGTTGCGAGCAAGCGTCACGAAGAAATCCCGGCTGATCGGCTCAATCGTGGCCGTGGTGCCGGGAAACTGCGAGAAAATTTTCTTCAATTGCTCTTCGGTATAGAGGAACAGGTCGCAGCGCTTCTTATAACGGAGGCTGCGTTGCCATGCCAGCAGTCCCCCCGCGACTGGAAATGAGAAGAACGCTTTGTCTTTGGTCAGCGATAAGACCTTGGCGACCACTTTTTCCGGATCGGGCATGTAATCCATGAAGCCCATCACGATCACGTAGTCGAACAGTTCCTCAGGAGCGTACTGGTAGAAATCGGCGACCATGAAATTGCAGCGATTACCGACACCGACCTTGTTCGCATGTTCGCCGGCCAGCCGCAACATGCCTTCTGCGAAGTCAATTCCCACTACCCGGGCGGCACCGCGCTGAGCAAGTGTGATGGAGTAATGACCCGGCCCGCAGCCAACATCGAGTACGCTCTTGCCTTGGATTGGATCGCAGCCTGCAATCGACTTCTCGAAGCGCAGTCTCATGCTCTTGCGGAAGAGCCGATTGATGACACGGTCAAGTGGGCCATTCTGATTGCCGTAAATGGCGTCAAAATCGTTGGCGTACTGATGAAAGAATGTTTGGGTTCGATCAAGCGACATGGGTAGTTGCCAATTGGGGATAATTGCTTAGCTTGTTTTTAAACGTAGTCACCGGAAAATCCCGGAAGATCCGCCGGAGCTTCGCTTCTGTGGTCTCCAGATTAACGTACGACTTGAAGCGGCGTATTCGGCCCATCGGCAAGCGGGGATGCGCCGGGTCGATCTCTCGAGGATGAATATAGAACACTACCGGCCGTCCTTCGTTAAGGACCTGCTGCGCCATCTTGCGAATCAGCCAATAGGGGAAAAGCCGCAAATATCCTCCGCCGAAGAAACACATCGGCTTACCCATAAGATCGGCAACCGTGATCGGGACCTCCAATAGCGCATCATGCTGTCCGGTGCGGTGAGGCTCACGCCGGCCCTGAGGCATGCCGCCGTGTCCGCGCTGTGCCGGAAACACCGAGGAATCATATTGATAGCCGGCTTCGGTCAGCGTATCGAAGAACCAGGGAGTCTCCTCGGTGGTGGAAAAACCAGGGGCGCGGTAACCCACTACCTCCACCCCGGCAATGTCTTCTAACAGCAGGCGCGCGCGACGGACATCCTCATAGAACTCAGTCTGGCTCAGGTCGTATACCAGCCGATGCCCATAACCGTGCGATGCGACCTCATGCCCGCGCTTGGCGGCGTCCTTTACCAGGTGAGGAAAACGTTCGGCCACCCATCCCAGGAAGAAGCAGGTCACCTGAATATTCGTTTCGCTGAACAGATCCAGCAGTTGGCTAAAATTTTTTTCCACCCGCGACGGCAGGGCCGGCCACTGGTCAATGGTGGGCACACAGGGATCGTCCAGAATATGGAACCAGTCTTCAACATCAACCGAGAAAATGGAGGTCTGCATGGTGCCTGCGGTGAGCTAGATATATAACGTTTGCCGCTCATTGCACAAGGGCGGAGCGGTTTTCCAAGAGGGGTGGCGAGTAGTGCTCATTGCATGTAGGTTCGATCCCGTACCAATTTGACTCTCCGGGAGGCGTGGGCTAGCCTCAATGTTTTGCGGTCGCTCGGCTGTAACTTCTTGCCCCGAGCGCATTTGAGCGGCCAGGCATTTGGGTTATCCCGCCCTCATCTTATGTATTTTATGAAATTAAGCCGTCGACCTTTGCATGTGGTACTCGCGCTGGCTCTTTGCGCTCAGGCTTTCCCCGCTAATGGGATGCACCCGACGCATGCGCCTAAGGCCATGGTGGCCACATTGCAGCCCGATGCGTCCGACGCCGGAGTCGCGATCATGAAGCAGGGAGGCAATGCCGTGGACGCCTCGGTTGGCGTCGGTTTCGCTCTTGCGGTCGTGCTTCCACAGGCAGGCAACATCGGTGGAGGCGGCTTCCTGCTCTACCGCCGGGCAAATGGCGAGGTCCACTTCCTCGACTTCCGTGAGAAGGCGCCAGCCAAAGCTACCGCCAACATGTATCTGGATGCCCAGGGCAATGTTGTCCCCGGCATGAGCATTTTCGGCTACAAAGCGATCGGCGTTCCCGGCTCCGTAGCGGGCCTGGTGTACGCACAGAAACACTGGGGCAAGTTGACGCTGAAGCAGGTGATGGAGCCGGCAATCCGGTTGGCGCGCGATGGTTACGTGCTTGACTACGAAGCAGCGAGATCATTCCACGATTCCAATCTGGCGAGGTTCCCCGATTCGCACCGCATCTTCCAGCGCGACGGCGACTACTACCAACCGGGCGACGTTTTTAAACAGCCGGAACTGGCCAAGACATTGGAGCGCATCGCCGAAAATCCTGACGACTTTTACCACGGCGCGATGGCGCATGAACTGGCTGCGGCCATCGAAAAGGGCGGCGGCCTGATCACCGCGGAAGACCTCGCTCGGTACGAAGTAAGAGATCGGCAGCCGGTTCGCGGCACGTATCGCGAATACGAGATCATCAGCGCTCCGCCGCCGTCGTCTGGAGGCATCACCCTGCTCGAGGCTCTCAACATCCTCGAAGGGTACGACCTCGCTAAGCAAGGAGAAGGTTCGGCCCAGAGCATACATCTCACCGCCGAGGCCTATCAGCGGGCATTTTTTGATCGCGCTGAGTTCCTCGGGGACCCGGATTTTTCCAAGATTCCGGTTGCCCAACTTTTGGACAAGCGCTACGCCAATGCGTGGCGCGAAACTATCCCGCTGCGCCGCGCGACTCCAGGAAATCAGTTGCGGCGGCCGTCCATCTTCTCGCAGTTGGACAGTTACGCCAGTTCCCATCCCCAGCCGAAGATGCCGGTTGAGCCGGTCCACACTACTCACTACTCGATCGTCGATCCTGAGGGCAACGCCGTCTCGGTCACGACTACGCTGAATGAGAGCTTTGGCTCACACGTTACCGCCGAGGGCCTGGGCTTTCTTCTAAACGACGAGATGGACGATTTCGCCTCCAAGCCAGGCGCGCCCAACATGTTTGGCCTGATTCAGGGCCCGGCGAATGCCATTGGTCCAGGCAAGCGGCCGCTGTCTGCGATGGCGCCGACCATCGTGCTCAAAGGCGGCAAGCTTTTCCTGGTTCTGGGTGCTGAGGGTGGCCCCACTATAATCACCACCGTCGCCAACGTGCTGATCGGCGTGGTGGACTACGGACTGAACATTCAGCAGGCGGTGAATGAACCTCGCTTCCACGATCAATGGCTGCCTGACGAGATCAAGCTGGAGAAAGTAGGTTTCTCGCCTGATACCGTTCGCATCCTTGAGCACATGGGGCACAAAGTTTCTGCGGACGCGAGTTTGAACTCCGTCCCCGGCCAGCAGCCTCGCCAACAGGCGCAATATTGGGGCGATGCACAGTGCATCGAAATTGATCCCGACAGCGGTGAGCGCCTGGGCGCCAGTGACGGGCGCCATAACGGAAAGGCAGTCGGATTCTGATGCGGCGTGCCATGTCCACACTGATCTATGCGCGGCGAGAGAGGCTGCATCCCGGCCTGCTCGACCAGATGGTGTCCGGCGGCGCGGAAGCGATCGAGATCTTTGCAGCACGCGGACACTTCAACTACACCGACCGGCAGCACGTCCGCCAGATTGCCGGCTGGTTTCGCAGCACCGGAGTAACCTTCCACTCAATGCACTCTCCCATGCATCCCGACGAAGATTGGGGACGCAGCGGCGTGACGCACATCAACATTGCGTCGGTTGAGAAACTCCAGCGTGTGGCGGCCACAGACGAAATCAAGCGCGCGATTGAGGTAGCTGAACAGGCGCCATTTCAATTCTTGGTGCAGCATGTCGGTATCGGACACGAAGAAGCGGATGAGCGCAAACTCGACGCCGCGATGAGTTCCCTCGAACACCTGCACGCCTTCGCTAAACCACTGAGCGTGCAATTGCTGGTCGAGAACATCACCAACGGCCTTTCGACGCCAGAGAAGCTGATGGAACTGCTACTGGCTGGGCACTTTGGCGATATCGGGGTGTGCTTTGACGTCGGCCATGCGCACATCATGTCAAGCGTGCCGCAGGCGTTCGAAGTCTTAAAGGACCGCGTGCGCTCGACGCACGTGCACGACAATGACAAAGATCACGATGCGCACCTTTGGCCCGGCCAAGGCAGCATCGATTGGAAGGAGACGATGGAGCTGTTGCGGAATGCGCCGCACGCGCCGCCGGTGTTGCTAGAGATCGAAGGCGTGGAAGGCGACGACGTTTCACAGAAGGCGGCGGACGCGTTCAGACAACTGGAATCGGCGTCATGAGTGTTGACGGCCTTTTCACTTCCGTAATCTTCGTGTGTTTGTAGAAATTGACCGAGCACTAATCAGTAAGCACTAAACGAAGTACACTGATGTACTCCGGTTGCGGGTTTTCCGCGAACGGAGCTCTGCCCACGGGCCGCGCCAACAACTATGTCCACACCAGCTGAGAACCTGCAGCGGCCTGCTATCAAGGTCTTCGTCGCCACATCGGTGATGCTGACCTTTATCTCGTTCTGGCGGGCCGCAGCCATCGTTTTGGCGGATCTGGCTTCGTCGGCGTACTACGTCGGCGGTGACGCAGAAAAGGTAATCGGCAAAAGCGCGCCCTGGTTCGTCCTCGCCGTCATGCTGTTCAGCTATGCGGTGCGCGCTCTGTACATCGAATCCAGTTCGATGTTCGTTCGCGGCGGGGTGTACCGCGTAGTCAAAGAGGCCATGGGCGGAAAGCTCGCCAAGCTATCGGTGTCTGCCCTGCTCTTCGACTACGTGCTCACCGGACCAATCAGCGCGGTATCGGCGGGTCAGTATCTGGCCGGGTTCCTGACCGACACTTTCCATCATCTCGGTCGCGACATTCACATTCCGGTCAACGCATTTTCCGCGCTTTTCGCCATTGTGGTCACCCTTTATTTCTGGTGGAAGAACACCCAGGGCATTCATGAATCCAGTGAACGGGCCCTGCAAATCATGAAGATCACCACCGTGATGGTGGTGCTGCTTATTGTCTGGTGCCTGATTACGCTGGCCAAAACAAACGCGCATTTGCCGCCGTTTCCCAGTGCCGCCACTATGCACCACGACAAGGAGTCACTGGGCTGGCTGCTGGGCACTTGGGCGGCACGTATTTCACTCATCATGATGCTGGTGGGCTTCGGCCATTCCGTATTGGCGATGAGCGGGGAAGAGTCGCTGGCGCAGGTAAACCGCGAAATCGAGCATCCCAAGCTGAAGAACCTGGAAAGAACCGGGCTGGTGATCTTCCTCTACAGCCTGTTCTTCACCGGTCTGGTGTCGTTCTTCGCGGTGATGATCATCCCTGACAAGGTGCGCCCCGACTACTACGCCAATCTCATTGGCGGCTTGGCCATGCACGTTGTCGGTCCTTACACGCTGCGTTTAGTGTTTCAAGGCTTCGTCGTCCTGGTCGGCGTTCTTATTCTCTCCGGAGCGGTCAACACCGCCATCGTCGGCGCCAATGGCGTACTGAATCGAATGAGCGAAGACGGCGTGCTTACGCCCTGGTTCCGCAGGCCGCACAAGAGATTTGGCACCAGCTATCGCATCATCAACCTGATCGTTGGCCTGCAGATTTTCACCATCATCGCCAGCGGCGGCAACGTATATTTGCTGGCTTCGCTGTACGCCTTCGGCGTGATCTGGAGCTTTGCGTTCAAGTCGCTCGCGGTCACAGTATTGCGCTATACCGAGCCTGAAAACCGGCAATGGAAGGTACCTGGCAATTTTCATATCGGCGGCGTCGAGGTACCAGTCGGCCTCTTCCTGATCTCGCTGGTGCTGTTCGCGACCGCTGTCGTCAATCTGTTCACCAAGGAATTGGCAACCATCGCGGGCGTCGCTTTCAGCGTTGCCTTCTTTGCGATTTTCACCGTCTCCGAAAGGATCACCGCCCGCCAGCATGCACACGCAGAATCGGGGTTCGACCAATTCAACATTACTCAAAATCCCGAATTGAGCGCCGAAGCGATGGAGGTCCGCCCCGGCAATGTCCTGGTTGCGGTCCGGGACCCGCACAACCTCTACTACCTGCGGCAGGTGCTGGCCAACACCAATACCAACAAGACCGACGTGGTGGTAATGACTTCGCGCGTATATCATCGCGAGCATTCTTTCAGCGGCAGCGAGGTGGTCGACACCTCGGAGGTTTTCAAGAAGTATGAGCAGGAGCTATTTAGTTCGGTCGTGTCCGTCGCTGAAAAAGAAGGCAAGCACGTTTCTCTGCTGGTGGTTCCCACCAACGATGTTTTCGAAAGCATCGTAGCCACCGCGCAGCGCTTGCACTCGTCGGTCATTATCTGTGGCCTGTCCAACAAGTTGACCGCCGATGAGCAGGGCAAACTGACAGGCGATGCCTGGGAACGGCTGCCCGAGCCGCGTCCTCGCCTGAAGCTTGTGGTGGTGGAACCGAACGGCAACAAGCACGAATACCTGCTGGGGCCGCACAGCCCGCGTATGCGTCAGGAAGACGTGGACATGCTGCACAAGCTGTGGAAGGAAGTTACCAGCGATCCGCGCTATCGCGAGCTCCACCATTACCATGTGCTGAATGTGGCGCTCCAGGAATTGACGGACCGCCTGCACAATGGCGCCTACCGCGAGGATGTCCTGAAAGAGATTTCAGATGAGATGCAGCGGCAGGGCGGGACGCCAGTCGAGGACGAGGACACTCCGACCGCGCCGCCCACGTAGCCCCTGCTGGCGCAGCCGCGTGAAAAGGTGCCCGCACAGGTGGGCCAGCGCAATCAGTAAGAACAGCTGTACGGTAATCAGGCCGAACTCGCTATTGGACATGAGACGTGAGCAACATGCCTAGGTGGGATGAAAATTGCTGTTACCGTGCTGCCTGCGGAGGTTATGTGTGCGTTTAGACCGGCGCCCTTGCTAACATCAAAGCGTGAGTCCCACTCCTAAAGTCCGCGTTCGCTTCGCTCCCTCCCCCACAGGACAACTACATGTCGGCAATGCCCGTACCGCATTGTTCAACTGGCTCTTTGCCCGGCAAGCCAGCGGCGTGATGGTGCTGCGCATTGAAGACACCGATGTTGCCCGCAGCGAGGCGCGTTTCGAGGACCAACTCCTCGACGATCTGAAGTGGCTCGGTATCGACTGGGACGAGGGCCCCGATGTCGGCGGCCTGCACGCGCCCTACCGCCAGAGCGATCGCCTGGAACTGTATCGCGAGCACGCTGAGCGGCTGGTGAAGGAAGGCAAGGCCTATCTCTGCTTCTGCTCGCAGGAGGAATTGGAGCGGGACCGCGAGCATGCACTGGCACACAAACTGCCGCCGATCTACTCGGGAAAATGCCGCGCACTCGATCCTGAAGAGAGCCAGCGCCGTCGCGCAAGTGGCGAGGCCGCGGCAATCCGGCTGCGGATACCAGAGCATCCCATTCGCTTTCACGACATCGTGCACGGGCCGGTCGAGTTCTCCAGCGAAGTGGTCAGCGATCCCATCATCCTCCGCTCCACCGGCATTCCGGTTTACAACTATGTGGTGGTCGTGGACGACGCGCTGATGGACATTACCCATGTCATTCGCGGCGACGATCACCTGTCCAACACCCCTAAACAGGTGGCACTTTACGAGGCGCTGGGATGGCCGGTGCCAGAGTTCGCACACTTGTCCACAATTCTGGGGAGTGATCGCGAGCGCTTGTCCAAACGGCACGGGGCAACCTCCATCGCAAATTTTCGCGAAATGGGGGTACTGCCCGAAGCCCTGGTGAATTACCTCGCGCTATTGGGTTGGGCGCCGACCGGCGGCAACCGCGAAATCTTTTCGCCCGAAGAGTTGACCAAGGAATTTTCCCTGAAGCGCGTAACTCCATCGCCAGCCGTCTTCGACATGGAGAAGCTGTACTGGCTGAACCGGCATTACATTAAGCAAAGCCCGCCAGGGCGCATCGAGCGGCTCGCTGAGCCGTTCTTTGTGCGCGCTGGATTGCTGCCGGAAAACCCCGATGGGCCCACCCGCGCCTGGTTCAGCAAGATCATTGCGCTGCTGGGTCCTTCGGTGGACAAACTGGACCAGCTTCCTGGACGCGCCGCATTGATCTTTCACTACGATGCCGCGACTGCGGTCAGTACGCCTGACAATGCCGAGGTGTTCGCCCTGCCCAAGACTTCCGACGTGCTCGCCGCATTTGCGCAGCAGGTGGAAGAGAGTCTTTCGCCGACGACGCCTGAGGTCTTCAAGACCATTATGAACGAGGTGAAGGCGAAGACGGGTGCGAAGGGCAAGGAGCTGTTTCATCCGGTGCGGATCATAGTGACCGGATCGCACTCTGGTCCGGAGTTCGACAAGCTAATCCCCATTCTTGAGGAAGGCTCGCAACTCCATCTTCCGCAGCACGTGATGAATGTTCGCGAGCGGCTGGCTGCCTTTCGTGTCGCTCGGGGGCAGTAACCGGGTCTGCAAACAACGGCGTCAGAACCGTGCCAGGTACTCGCTCTTCTTTTCTTCCGGCAAGAACGAAGCGCGGAAGGAATTCTTTGCCAACTCGCGAAGCTCATCGTTGCTGAAGTCGAAGATCTGCTGTGCAATCCGATATTCCTGCGACAGGGTCGTATGGAACATGTCGGGATCGTCCGTATTCAGCGTGACCGACACTCCGGCATCGAATAACTTGCGGACCGGATGTTGCTCCACCGCGTCGCAACAGCCGGTCATGACATTGCTGGTGATGCACACCTCCACGGGAATTTGTTTGTCGGCGAGATGTCGTACCAGTTCCGGATCGTCGACAGCGTGCAGTCCATGACCAATGCGGTCCGCCTTTAGTTCCCTGAGCGCGCCCCAGATGGACTCGGCCCCCACCGTTTCGCCGGCATGTACGGTCAATCGCAACCCGTGTTGCGCTGCATGCTCATACACTTCACGGAACTGCTCGGGTCCGGCGCGGCGCTCGTCCCCGCCAATTCCGATGCCCGCGACATGGCTTTCCTTGAAGCGAATTGCTTCTTCAATCACGTGGCGCGCTTCATCGACGCCGAAGTGCCGGACTGCATCGAAAATCCAGTACAGCGACATTCCAAACTCGCGCTCGCCGCGCTGTCGCCCACGCTCCGCCCCTTCAAACAGAGGAGCAAATTCCTGCCCGCGCCACTGCACCACGCCGGCAGAGATGTACACCTCGGCGTGCAGAACATTCTGCGCGTGCAGCTTCTGCATCATGCGATAGGTGACAAGTTCGTAGTCCTCGGCAGTACGCAACCGCTCGGTGACCGCCTTGAACGCGACCAGGAAGCCGGTGAAATCTCTGTATTCGTACAACGCACGCGCTTCTTCTTCGCTGAAGACACGTCCGCTGTCCTCAATGTTCGTGTAACGATTATTGGTGCTGGGTAGCGGCGTGGGATGGCGGCGACTCAACTCCGCCAACGTCGGCGGATCGACTGTGCCCTCAAGGTGCAGATGCAGTTCGGCCTTGGGCAGCAAACCAATAAAGTCGGCCGAATCCGATGTGTCAAACAAGTGCTACTTCCCGGTCGAAGCCCGGCTTTCGTTCAGCGTGCAGCTTCAAAGCCACACCGCAAGCTGAGGCGATCCGCTCTAACATCACCAAGGAGTGTCCCGTGTATTCAGCGTCTTCGAGGCGGGCAATTACCGATTGGGTTGTGCCAATCCGTTTGGCCAACCCCGACTGAGTCAATCCAACTTCTTCTCTCATCTCGCGCACTAGCAGCGCGAGATCAATCTGGCGGAGAGTATGCGCAAAAGTTTTACGATAACTGGCGCTGCTGTGGGCACGTCGGGCCACCACTTCGCTGTGCCGGTCGCGTTTCATAGGGCAAACTCCTCCAGGATTGCCTCGCTTTCCTTGAGTGATCCTGTGTAATGATTTCTATATTTCATCCAGAGCTTTCTCAGCTTCTCCGCCCTGGCTATTTCGCTGACTGGCGTTTCTTGCGTCTTTTTCTGAAAGCCGGAAGTGATCACAATGAACATTCCGGGCTGATAGAAGAAAAGAACCCGGAAGATACGATCGAATTCTTTGACCCTCAGTTCGAATATCTCCTTGCCCAGCTTCCTCACGAACTTTCCTTGCATCCGATTACCGTAAATGCGCAGGCGATCGATAAATGCGTCAATTCGTGCAGCAGCCTTATCGTCCAGCGAATCGACGAACTCCCGGGCTGGCATTCGTCCATTCGGAAGTTTGACATATTCGATGGTGAATTCGGCGCCCACGCCTGTCTTCTCAGTATAGCATTATTGCGATAACCCGTGAATCGATCAGCGCTTCGCCGGGCTCTGGCGCGGACTGAACTCACTGCGGTGGCGGCTGTAGAGCATGTACACCACCAACCCAATAATCAGCCAAACGAAAAAGCGCAGCCAGGTCAAAATCGGCAGGCCAGCCATCAGCAGCACGCAAAACACTACGCTCAGGATGGGCGCTGCCAGCCCGCCGGGTGCGCGGAATCCGCGCCGCCGCTCCGGCTGCTTGTAGCGCAGGATGATGACTCCGATGGAAACCAGAACAAATGCGAACAGCGTACCGATGTTCGACAAATCCGAAAGCGTGCCGATGTCGAGAATTCCGCCGGGAATGCCCACCAGAAATCCCGCGATCCAGGTCGCGATAGCTGGTGTGCGAAATCGCGGATGCACCCGGCTGAACATTTTGGGCAGCAAGCCATCGCGCGACATTGAGAACCACACGCGCGCCTGCCCCAACTGGAACACCAGCAGCGACGAGATCATGCCCATCATCGCGCCAAAAAGCACTGCCAGCTCCGTCCAATGCAAAAGCGCCGACTTTGTGGTTCCCGCCAGCTTGCTCATGCTGTTGACCACGGGCGCCGCGTCGTCAATCAAGGTCTGCCAGGGAACGATGCCCGTAAGGACTACGGCAACGGCGATGTACAGCAAGGTACACACGACGAGCGTGGCGATAATTCCGATTGGCAGATCGCGCTGCGGATTGCGCGCCTCCTCCGCCGCGGTCGAGACCGAATCGAATCCGATATAGGTGAAGAAGATGATCGAGCCGCCGGTCAGCACGCCCGGCCAGCCTTCGGGCGCGAACGGGTGATAGTTGGCGGGATGAATGAATCGCATTCCCACGAACACGAAGGCCAGGATGGCGGCGATCTTCAGGAGCACCATCACATTGTTGGTCTCGGCCGATTCGCGGATGCCGCGCACCAGCACCACCGTCAGCAACATGACGATCAGAAACGCCGGAATGTTGAAGCCAAAGTGCCAGCCCGGCGTGTAGAGCACGTTGCCTTGCAGGTCGGTGAGACCGCCGGGCAAGTATGCGGGGGTAATCCAGCGCAATGCGGGATGCCAACCGAACCAGCTGAACGTGGCGACCATGTGCGCGGCGAAGCCCACGCTCACCGCCATGTTGCTGACCGCGTATTCCAGGATGAGGTCCCAGCCGATGATCCAGGCGATCAACTCGCCCATGGTGGCGTAGGTATAGGTGTAAGCGCTGCCGGCGATCGGAATCATCGACGCCAGTTCGGCATAGCAAAGCCCGGTGAAGGCGCAGACGATAGCCACCAGCACCAGAGAGATCGCCAGCGCCGGGCCCGCGCCGGGACGGCCCAGCGTGGCCGCATGATGCACCAGGTAGTCGGCCACGGGCGCGTTCAGGATGGATGAGGTGTCGAATTTCTGTCCGGCAATCGCCGTTCCTACCACGGTGAAGATGCCGGAGCCGATCACGGCGCCGATGCCGAGCCCGGTCAGCGACCACGGCCCCAGCGTCTTCTTAAGCCGATGTTCCGGCTCCTCCGAATCGGAGATCAGCTTGTCGATAGACTTGCATGCGAAGACTTGGTTCGCCAGGGTGACGCTCCCAGGAGTGCTGGAATCAGTGCCTTCGAATTCAAACAGAAAGAGCCGGGCAAGGGCAAGTCAAAGGCGAATCCACCACAGAGACACGGAGAATACGGAGAAACCGGCTGGCATTTGGCAGTTGGCATTTAGCACTTAGCATTTTGGGGCTCCAGTTCTTGCTAATTGCTAAGTGCTAATTCGCTAATCTGCTAAGTCTTTGCTAATTGCTCTTCTGTGTCTTTGTGTCTCTGTGGTGAAATTCCCGCACTATTTGTCCGCCGCGAGTATTTTCAGGAAGTGGTCTTCTATCATATGGAACAAATGCGTACGGGCCTCGTACCCGGCGATGCCATGGGTCTTGCCGGGATACATCATCAGCTCGAACTGCTTGCCAGAGTTAATAAACGCATTGACCATCTGAATGGTGTTCTGCATGTGGACGTTGTCGTCGCTGGTGCCGTGCACCTCCAGCAGCTTGCCATGCAAGTCGGCCGCGAAGTTCACCGGCGAGCTTTTTCTGTAGCCCTCTGGGTTTTCCCTGGGCAGGCCCATATAGCGCTCGGTGTAGATTGAATCGTAATTGCGCCAATCGGTCACCGGCGCCACCGAAACTCCACCCTTGAACATGTCGCGTGTGCTCCAGCGTGTATAGCGTGAAATATCCACCGTAGCTCCAGCCCCAGAATCCGAGCCGGTTCCCATCCAGTTGCGGAAACTGTTGCAGAGCCTGCTTCACCGCGGCCAATCTGATCGCTGAATTCGATCTCGCCGAGGTTGTGCTTGACGGCCATCGCGAAGGCTTTGCCTCGATCCGGCCATGCCGCGATTGTCAACCTTCAGAATCGCGAAACCCTGCCGCGCCAGGACCTGGTCGAACAGGTCAATGACGCCCCAGGCATCGCGCACCGTCCTGCGCTCCCGGGCCGCCATAGGGATTGACGATGAGCGGCGCTTTGCCGTTCGCCATCATCGGCCCACTCTCGGGTAGCAGGATCACGCCCTGCAAAGTGGTTGTGCCATCGGCAGCTTTGAAGTCCACGAACTTCGGAGTCAGCAGGCTGTAAGCCTCGACGCTGCGCGCATTCCAGAACGCGTTGCAGGCGCCGTCGACGGTGCATAGCGAAACTGTCGGCGGCGTGGTCAGCGACGAGTAGCGATCCACGTAATACTTGGAGTTCCGGGATCGAACTCCGCGGAGTGCGATCCATTTTCCTTGGAGATGCGGTGGAAGTTCTGCCCGTCCAGCCCCACGGCATAGAGGTTCGTCTGCCGCCAATCACCCTCGTTAGCCGAGAAATAGACCACTCCCTGCTTCTCGTCAACGCCATCGATGCTTTCCACTTCCCAGTCGCCATGCGTGAGTTGGGCCACCACTTTGGCTGCGCCGCTCAGCGGATTCTCCTTATCGAACTGGTACAGGTAAATGTGGTTATGGCCGTCACGCCAACTCGTCCACAAATAGCGATCGCCGGAAGACAAGGTCTGGAAGTCCACCTCGGGATGCATGTCGATCCAGGCGTCGGTGGTCTCGGTCATCATCAGCGTCCACTTGCCGTTCTTGACATCCACAAAATACAAGTCCAGCCGGTTTTGCAGGCGGTTGAGCGCCATCGCCCACAGCACGCCGTCGCGCACCCATCCGAAGCGGGGAACCAGCGACATTGGGATCTGTCCGACAGCGGAAGTCGTCATTGCCGCCCGTTCCCGCAGTGATCCATTTGATCTTGCCGCCCTCGGAGGCCACCACCGCCAAGCGCACTCTGGGATTCGGATCGCCGGGCTGAGGATACTTCTCCTGGTCAACGGTGGCATGAGTGGGCATCCAGTCGGTGATGGGATAGGTGGGAACCTCCTTCTCGTTCATCTGGAGAAACGCAATCTGACGGCCATCTGGGGACCAGAAGTAATTGCTGCGGCGTGTACAGCTCTTCCTCGTAAACCCAGTCGACTTCGCCGTTCAACAGGTTGTCGTCACCATCTTTGGTCAGAGTTCGCTCGCTCCCGCCGTCCAAGGGCCGCACGTAGAGGTTGTGCTTGCGCACATACGACATGCGAGCTTCCGTCCGGCGAGAACTTGGGGTCAACCGCGGCGTCGGAGCTGGTCGTGATCTGCACGGCCGTGCCGCTGTCCAGGGTGTAAAGCCAAAGTTGGCCCATGGAGTCGAACAGCAGTTTCTTGGAGTCGGGCGACCAGTGATAGGCGGCAATCGAATAACGCTGCGCCGCTTCCTTCTTGCGTTCGTCTTTGATGGTGCTGGCGGGAGGAGCCAGAGTCGCCAGCTTCTCGCTGGCTACCAGAACGGCTGGTTTGCCAGCCGCGGTCACGTCCACGTAATACAAGGCTCCGTGTTCGCCGCTGTCGTCGCGTTGCACGAAGGAAACCTTGGAGCCATCCGGGCTCCACTTCACATCTTCCGGACCGCGCCCCAGTATGCCGCCAGGCTTGAACATTTCTTCAATGGTCAGATCTCTCTTGGCCTGAGACTCCTGCGATCTCGGGGAGGAGACCGATTGCGCAACCAGGAATGAGGTAAACAGGAAACAGCAGACGAATGCAGCAAACCGTGAGTTCACGTTGGCTCCGACTAGAAAAATCCGTAGCGGGGAAGTTTATATCAGCAGAGTAGATTCATGTCGCGACTGCGGAGTCGAGGCTGCAGAACCCAGGATTGGCTAGAACATGGTTTTCTCGGATTCGCTAGTCCACTCTATGCAGAACTGTGAGTTGTCCCGACAAATCGTCATCGCGGTGCTCCATGGTCAATGTCTGCCCGTCGGACGATAATGACCAGCAATCACAGAAATGCATTTCGCGGGTAGCAAACTGCATCCATGATTCAATTACCAGTTCTTCTCCTTCCCATCTTGCTTCGCCTCGAACTAATCTGCCATTCAACGAATTTCGATCTGGCTCGCCATTGATCCAGCATCTGAAGACCACGCGATCTGTGTTTCCATCGAGTCTCGTGATAACCATTTCTTCTTCTAGTTCGCAGTCCGACTGCTCGATTTTGATCGAAATAGCTTTCGGAGCTTGACGCACGAACCTGCTCTTGCGCAAGTCTGCGATCCAAGTGCCGGTGAAGTTGACGCTCATATTCGCGGAAGCCATCGTACAGGGTGAGGCTCGGGGGAGAAGCAGTTACTTCCAGAGGTCGTCAGCGGTAGACCTGATAGATGCGCAACCATTCGACACCCACGATGAACATACCAATGCCGAAGTAAAGATTGCGTGCGGTCTCAGTGCTGAGCGCCGCCGGTAAAGGCATGCCGCGGCTGCGGAAACTGATCACCAGGGAACGCTCGCGCTCGATGACGAAGTCGGCAATCCGTTTGTGGAAAGCTATGATCAGCAATCCCAGACAAAGACGCGCAATTTCGATGGCCATGCCTTCATGCTAGCTGCGGTCACGGTATTGTCTCAATAGACCGAAGACCTTAGTCCGCCAATGGGACCGCAGGCCGGGGGCCCTGTTTCTGCGTGCTAGAATCCCAGCAGGTTCCCCTGGGGTTCAGATGAATTCCGATCTGCAAAAGCTGATCGACCTGCAAGTGGTCGATGCCCGGATTGCCGCGCTTAAGGCCGAGGTTGCGGCCCTGCCCAAGCAGGTGGCAGAAATCGAGGCCAAACTCGCTGGCTCCAAAGCCCAACTTGAGGCCGCCCAGGCGGCAATGAAGGCCGATGAGATTGCCCGGCGCAAACACGAGTCCGACATCAAGGACCAGCAGGAAAAGATCAGCAAGTACCGCGACCAGTCGCTTAAGGTAAAGACCAATGACGAGTACAGGGCGCTGAACCACGAGATCCAGTTTGCTGAGTCCGAGATACGCAAGCTGGAAGACAAGATCCTGGAAATCATGGTCGCCACCGACGCGCGCAAAGAAGCGATCAAACAGGCTGAAATCGCGCTGAAAGCCGACACCGCTGCGAATGAGAAAGAGAAAGACCACGCCCGGGCGCAGACGACTGAGGACGAAAAACAGCTTGCCGAATTGAGCGCCACGCGCAAGGAGTTGCGTTCCGGCGTCGTCGAAGAGACGCTCACCCATTATGACCGCGTGCTCAAACTGCGCGGCTCCGTCATGGCAGCGGTTTATGAGGACGAAAGTTGCTCGGCATGCCGGGTGCGGCTGCGACCGCAGGTGTTTCAGGAAGTCATGAGCAACGAGCAGATCGTCACCTGCTTTTACTGCAACCGGATTCTGTACTTCGTTCCTCCTCCGCCCAAGCCGGAAGAAACCACAGCGAAAAGCGAAAAGGCCGGACATGCCGCCAAACCAGCCAAAGAAGAGTCCGGCGAGGCAGACAAGGCCGCCTCGCAGTAGCACAATTCCTCCGGCTCGACCCGATGTTTCATCATCCCGCGTAAGATAAGCGTTTGATCCCTGCGAGGAACTCCTGACCAACTCCATCCCCGAAATAACCGTGAACCATCGCGGCGCGGCGCGCCTGCGAGGCGGACACCTGTGGGTGTATCGCTCTGACCTGGTGCCGCCCGCCGAGGCCCCTGCCGGATCGCTGGTGCACGTCCGCGATGAGCGCGGCCGCCGTCTAGGTTCGGCGCTCTACAGTAGCGCGTCGCAGATTGCGATCCGCCTTCTGACTGGCGACGAAATCAGCGAAACGCAGCTCACATCGCTCCTGCGAGAACGCATTGCCGCCGCTGTTCGCTTTCGCGCGCAGGTTGCGCGCGACACCGATTCCTACCGCGTGATCTTCAGCGAGGCAGACCTGCTGCCAGGGCTTATGCTCGACAAGTACAACGACGTGCTTTGCCTGCAGGCGCTGACCCAGGCTCTGGATCGCCAGGAGCTGCGGCAGGCAGTCCACGATGCCATCGGCGAGCACTTTCCCGAGGCCAGCTTGGTGGAGCGCGTCGATCCGCATATCCGCGAGCTAGAGCAACTGCCGCCACGCGAGTCGCAACTGGTGCGCGGCGAGCGCTCCAGCACTATCTTCACTATGAACCGACTCCGCTTCCACTTCGACGGACTGGGTGGACAGAAGACCGGCGCCTTTCTCGACCAGCGCGAAAACTATGCCGCGGCAGCCAGCTACGCGCATGGCGACGCGCTCGACTGCTTTACATATCAGGGAGGATTTGCGCTGCACTTGGCGCGTGTCTGCGCAACGGTTGCCGCGGTGGACTCGTCCCGCCCGGCGCTGGAGGTGGCGGAGCGGAACGAGCTGCTCAACCTCGGCGCCCACCACTGCGGCGAGATCGAATGGATCGAGGCCAACGCTTTCGACCTGCTCAAGGACTACGCTACCGCGGGCCGGCAGTACGACACCATCGTTCTCGACCCGCCGGCATTCGCCAAGACCAAGCGCGCCGTGCCGACTGCCCTGCGCGGATATAAGGAGTTGAATCTGCGCGCTCTGAAGATGCTTCGGCCCGGTGGCGCGCTGGTCACCTGCTCATGTTCGTTCCACGTCGGCCAGGGTGAGTTTCTGGCAATGCTGGGTTCGGCCGCTGCCGATGCAGGTCGTCGAGTACACATTCTCGAAGAGCGCGGCCAGTCACGTGACCATCCCGTGCTGTTGAATGTGCCAGAGACCGCCTACCTGAAGTGCGTCATCTGCCAGGTGCTGCGATAACGGGTCGCTGGATTCCCGTGATCCCTGAAGATGTTATTGCTGTCGTCCTATTACACAAACAGTCCCGCGGAGCGACGCCCCGGTCCGGAGCACTTGTGTAATAGAGATTTATCAACAGTTACGCTCGAGCCCGCGCTACCGGCTGACATCGCTTTGGAAAGTCCCAGTTCGACTCATGTGAAGGCGGTCCTGCTTGTGCGCCTTATGCTCACTAGTTTGCGCCCGTATCGGCGGGAACTGGAGGCACAACCACCTCGCTCAGATAGCGGAAGAGAATATCACGATGGGCTTTGCGGTATTCAACGTAATCCTGCGCAATCCCCTGATCGGGAACGTTGATGAGAATGTATGGATCCAGAAATCCGGCGCTCTTAAGACTCACTAGTGCCTGCAAATCAGTATTGAGCTTTTCTGCTTTCTTGCCGTTGCTAAGTTCGCTGGCAACGGAAGCCACTACAGAGAGTGCCGCTGACTCTTCTTTCAGCGAATGCCGATATTGCTTCTCGTTGGGATATTCCATGGCGAACTTCCCGTTCTTCCAGAGAATTCTTTCCATGGGGTAAGAGATCCACGCCGAGTTTCCGTCTTTCTTGTCCATGGAATTGGTATCAAGGTTGATGGTGCCGCCCTTGTCAGTCGCGCTGAATGAGTTTGGCGGCTGAATTTTGTACCACGTAGCGTTCTGCTTGGCCGTACGGAGGTAATTGTGAATTCCCGACCACGAGCGTTGATCGTACGGATTGGCAATGATAGCGTCGATGAACTTGTCGCGGGCGGCGGCGAGTTTCCGTTGCTTCAGCAGCGCGTCGCCCCAATAGCGATACGCAGTCTCTTCAGTTGGTTGGACCTGGATGGCACGTGAGAACCATTCCCCGGCGGCAGTCGCGTCTCCCTTACGAAAGTAAACGTCCCCAATGAAGAGCAAAGCACCGTAATTGTTTGGGTCCAGCAACAGAGCCGCAAGATAGGCGCTCTTGGCGTCTTCCAGTTTGTTCGCCGCGAAAGCCGCTTCGCCTTGCTTCATCAAGCGATCGACTTCAGGATTGCTGCCATATTCGGCATCTCTTCCATCTTCCGGAAGGCCGGCAAGTCCGGCCCTCAGATAATCGCTGTTGTCACCTAACTCCTTGGCTCTCAGGAATTGCTGCCGGGCGCGAATCCGTGTCGCTTTCCTTTGCTCAGGATCAGGCAATGTCGCCGCCTCATTGACCAGGCAAGCGGCCAGATGCTCGAGAGCCACGACGTTGTTCGGCGTTGCCGCCACAACCTTTTCGAACCAGGGGAGTGCCTCGATAGACTTCCCTTGATCGTAAAGATCCATCGCATACCCTCGGTCTTTCGCGATCTCTTTACCAACCGCGGGAGGCGAGTCGCCGGTTCGAGGAGCGGAGGACTGCGCCTGGCTTTGCGCCAATCCATGACCCGCAACCAGCGAAAGCAAAACCATCAAAGCGACGGAGCAGCGAACCATGGCAATGGACCTTTCCAGTCGGCATGATGCTACCCGAGTTTGGATTGCGTCCAAACTTTATTTTTGGGGGCGCAGGCCGGTGCGATAGCATTTTGCCGATCAGTTAGTGTGCAAGGTCGCTACCCTTCGGCCCAGTTTAGGCCTCACTGCGGACAGCGGTTGATAACAGCCTGTTCTGCTGTACATCTTCTCGGTAGGGGGACCAGCTTGAAATTCGGCATAGGATCAGGCTGCATCCAAGTCGCTTGTGTCCAGTTGTTGCTTTGCGCTTGGTAAATGGGGGTTTGGTGTGACAATGAATGAAGTCAAGCACGTTCTTCTCTGGTGTGCTGTCTTTAATTACGCGATTCTACTCATCTGGTCTGGCGTCTTTGTCTTCGCCCATGACTGGATGTACCGCATCCATGGCCGCTGGTTTAAGCTCTCGGTCGAGACATTTGATGCCATGCATTACGGCGGTCTTTCTGCCTACAAGATCGGGATACTCTTGCTCAACTTGGCGCCGCTTCTCGCGCTTTATTTAGTCTCGTGACGAAGCAGCCACGTCGCGTCCGGCTTAGGGGTGCCCATCGCTGGCTTTCCTCGGAATTGAGACGAGGGGTAACGTTTCGCCACTCGGCCACCAACAGTCGTAATAAATGCTTATATATGTGTTAGTTGCATACAAGCGGTGTATTGCGTTCAATATTTTATAATAATAGGCTCATATTTTATGATTCTTTTGTGCTAAGTTATCATCAAACTTAATGCAGACCGTAGAGACCACAAATTCCGTTGGAGGGTGTTAAACCATGACTGTGTTGACCCGTTGGGATCCGTTCCGTGAATTGAATGCTTTGCAGCACCGCATGAACCGGCTGTTTGAACAGCAGTACGATGGCGGGCGCGAAGAATCGCTGACCGCTGGCACATTTGCTCCCCCGGTTGACATCTACGAGGATGAGCAGAGCGTCCAGTTAAAGCTGGAAGTGCCTGGCGTCGATGAGAAGGACCTCGACATTCAGGTGGAGAACAACGTTCTGACCGTGAGTGGCGAGCGCAAATTCGAGAAGGAAGAAAAGGAAGAGAACTTCCGTCGCGTGGAGCGCCGTTATGGCAGCTTCAGCCGCTCCTTCACCCTGCCGAACACCGTGAACACCGAAGACACTCACGCCGACTACAACAATGGCGTGTTGAACATCCGGCTGGCCAAGCGTGCCGAGGCCAAGCCGAAGCAGATCAAGGTCAACGTGGGCAGCCAGAAGCCGCTGGAAGGCAAGAAGCCCGAGAGTCCGGCCCATAGCGGGAGCAAGGGGCAGGCTGCCTGATCCAAGTTTCGCCCTTCCGGTGAGTTTCTGGAGGGAGACGGACTGGGGAGTTCGAGGGAGGCGGGCATCTCGCCTCCCTTTAGTTTACCGAAAGTACTCATCCGGAGGGGCGGAAGTAGTTTTCAGTTGCCAGTTGCCAGTCGTCAGTTCCCAGTTGCGCCTGTCGGGAAGTAATCGCCAAAGATTTTCGACTTTAGAGATTTTCCGAAGTGCAAGCGAGTAGCCTAGGTTTAGCTGGTCACTGGCCACTGGCCACTGGCCACTGGCAACTGATAACTGGCTACTGACAACTGGAGTTTTCTATGGCAATTCGTTGGGACAAATTGACCGTGAAAGCGCAGGAAGCCATGCAGCGGGCGAACGATATCGCCAGCGAGCATGGCAATCCTGAGTTGCAGCCGGTACATACTCTGGCCGCGCTGCTCGAAGATCGCGAAGGCATCGTCTCGCCTCTGTTGGAGCGCGTGGGACTGCATGTGGCCACGGTGCAGAATCGAGGCGATGCGCGAGATCGAGAAGCTGCCCAAGGTTTCCGGCAGCGGCGCCACCCAGGCGCATCTGTCCGATGCCGCGTCGCAGATGCTGGAAAACGCCTTCAAAGAGGCGGCCAACTTCAAGGACGAATATGTCTCGACTGAGCACCTGCTGCTGGCTCTTTCCAAGCTGAAGCGCGATCCGGCCCAGAAGATCCTCGCCGATGCGGGAGCGACCTATGACAACATTCTGCGCGCCCTGACCGTAGTGCGCGGCAGTCAGCAGGTGACCGACCAGAACCCGGAGGCGAAGTACCAGGCGCTGGAGAAATACGCCAAGGACCTGAACGAGCTCGCCCGTCAGGGCAAACTCGATCCCGTGATCGGGCGCGACGAGGAAGTTCGCCGCGTGGTGCAGGTGCTGTCGCGCCGGACGAAAAACAATCCGGTGCTGATCGGCGAACCGGGCGTGGGCAAGACCGCTATTGTTGAAGGTTTGGCACAGCGCATTGTTTCCGGCGATGTTCCTGAGCAACTGAAGAACAAGCGCGTGGTGTCGCTCGACCTGGGCGCGATGCTGGCCGGCGCGAAGTATCGTGGCGAGTTTGAAGACCGGCTGAAAGCAGTGCTGAAAGAAATCGAGCAGTCCAACGGACAGATCATCCTGTTCATCGACGAGCTGCACACCCTGGTAGGCGCCGGCGCGGCTGAAGGCGCGATTGACGCGTCCAACATGCTGAAGCCCGCGTTGGCACGTGGTGAATTGCGTGCAATCGGCGCGACTACGCTCAACGAATATCGCAAGTACATCGAGAAAGACGCCGCGCTGGAGCGCCGCTTCCAGCCCGTTTATGTGGGTGAGCCTACGGTGGAAGACACCATCGCCATCCTGCGCGGGCTGCGCGAGAAATACGAAGTTCATCACGGCGTCCGCATCAAGGATTCGGCCCTTGTGGCGGCGGCGACGTTGTCGCATCGCTACATTTCCGACCGCTTTCTGCCAGACAAAGCCATCGACCTGATCGATGAGGCCGCGGCTTCGCTACGCATCCAGATCGACTCCATGCCGACCGAGATCGATCAACTTGAGCGCCGGGCCACGCAGCTTGAGATCGAGCGCCAGGCCCTGAAGCGCGAAGACGATTCGAACTCCCGCGAACGGCTCGCCCTGGTCGAGAAAGAGCTGGCGCATATCAAGGAAGAAGCCAACGCCCTGAAGGCGCGCTGGAAGCAGGAGAAGGAAGCCATCGCGAAAGTGCGCGAGTTGAAGGAGCGCATTGAGAAGCTGAAGCTGGAAGAGCAGGAAGTCACGCGCAAAGGCGACTTCGAGCGTGCCGGCAAAATCAAGTACGGCGAGTTGCCGCAGCTTGAAGCTGAGGTCAAGAAGCTCGGCGCCGCGATGGACGGCAAGCAGTCGCGCATGTTGAAAGAAGAGGTAGACGAGGAAGACGTCGCCAAGATCGTCAGCAAGTGGACCGGCATTCCGGTGTCGAAGATGCTGGAAGGCGAAGCGAAGAAGCTGGTCACGATGGAAGACCGGCTGCGCCAGCGCGTCATTGGGCAGGACGAAGCCATTCAGAGCGTGGCCAACGCCATCCGCCGTTCGCGCGCCGGGCTGAGCGATCCCCGCCGCCCGATTGGCTCGTTCATCTTCCTAGGACCTACTGGTGTAGGCAAGACCGAGCTGGCGCGGGCGCTGGCGGAGTTTCTGTTCGATGACGAACACGCCATGATTCGCATCGACATGTCGGAGTACATGGAGAAGCATTCGGTGTCGCGGCTCATCGGCGCGCCTCCGGGCTACGTCGGTTACGACGAAGGTGGACAACTGACCGAAGCGATACGCCGCCGGCCATACGCAGTGGTGCTGTTTGACGAAATCGAGAAGGCGCATCCCGACGTGTTCAACATCTTCCTGCAGATCATGGACGATGGCCGTCTCACCGACGGCAAAGGCCGGATTGTCGATTTCAAGAACACCATCATCATTATGACCTCGAACATCGGATCCAGCTACCTGCAGGACTTGGGAGAGCGCTCGCCCGAGCAGATCGCCGAAGCGCACCAGAGAGTGATGGAGGCGCTGCGGGCGCATTTCAAACCCGAGTTCCTCAACCGCGTTGACGACATTGTCATCTTCAACCCGCTCGGCAAAGAGCAGTTGACCAAGATCGTGGACCTGCGGCTGGAGGACCTGCGCCGCCTGCTGGCCGAGCGCAAGATCAGCCTGGAGCTTACCGCGAAGGCGAAGGAACTGATCTTCACCGAAGGCTACGATCCGAACTACGGCGCGCGTCCGCTGAAGCGGGCCATCCAGCGCCTGGTGCAGGACCCACTGGCCCTGAAGATTCTCGATGGCGAAGTGCTGCACGGCGATCACGTTGTCGTGGACGTGGACAAAAAGGAGCACAAGCTGGCGTTCAAGGTGGCAAAGCGGGTCGGAGAGCCGGAACCAGCGGCAAAAAAGTGAGCTGGGCGCCCTCACTCATTCGCAGTGTTCGAATGAGTGGGAACAAGGTTAGAACTGTACGCCAGAGGAACTGAGTGTTAATGCATACATGACGCGCAGTTCGACATCAACCGTTGTCTCTGGCTGGGGCTTGTGTGCCGTCGGAGTGACCGCGTTCATCGCTGCGTCCTTTGCCATGCGCCAGCAGACCATAGATGGCTGGCTCGCAGTCTGGCTTGCCGAAGCGCTGGTCGCATTCACCATCGCGCTGTTCAGCATGAGCCGGAAGGCTGCCCGGCAGGGAGCGGATTTCATGTCGGGCGCAGGACGGCGGCTGTTGATGGGACTGCTACCCGCCCTGGCGGCCGGCGCGGTGCTTACAGCGGCCATTGTCTGGGACGGTTCGACGCGGCTGATACCCGGCGTGTGGCTGCTGCTGTATGGAATTGGGGTCGTGCAGGCCGGCGCGTTCTCGGTCCGCTCAGTGCCGGCGATGGGAATCGTGTTCGTGGTGCTCGGCGCCATCGCTCTGCCAATGCCGTGGCTATGGGCAAATACCATCCTGGCTACTGGTTTCGTACTGGCCCACATCGTCTTCGGAGTGTTTATTGCCACCAGGCATGGAGGCTAATAGAGGCGGAAATTGATTTCGACGTTGATACCAACGGGCACCGGTTTACCCTGAAATGTGGCCGGTTCGAATGTCCATGTTCTTACCGCGCCGAGCGCTTTTTCATCGAAGCCATAGCCCAGCGGCCGCATGACAGTGATCGTTGAAGGCTTTCCAGCTTCGTCCACGATGAGAGCAAGCACGACCGTACCTTGCCGTTTCTCGTGCCGTGCAGCCTCAGGGTACTTCGGATCTGGGGCAGAAATCGCCTTAGGTATCCGTACTCCTCGACCAACGCGATATGCGCGCTCACCATTTGGAAAGCAAAGCATCTGCAATTCGCTAAGGCTCTGCGCATCAGGGAGAATCGTCTTCGATATCTTTCCCCTAAGCATTGGATCGCCGCCTTGTATCTTTTCGTCGCTATCAGAGCATTTGCTCTGTTCTAGTTCGGACGGTTTGAGGAACACCTGGGTCAGGAGAACCGGAACCACCTCGTCGATAGCTTTGCCAATGGGCAGGTTTATGAAGACTTCCGATCTTCGTCCGATGTCCTTCAATCGAAACCCGGACCCGGCGGGATACCAGTACAGCGCAGGCCGTTCGCCGGTCAGTATCAACCTGCCATCTGTGATCTGTGCTTGTTCAATATAGAACCGCCCATCCGTCGGACCGAAGCCGGGTGTTCCACCGGATATCAACTTGCCATCGCCGTCGAAAGTTAAACTGGTGTCGGTGTAATAATTGCGAAGGACAACCGCGTGCTTTTCTAATGAGGAAACGATTTGACTCGCAGACTGACCCGATGCTGAAGAGCACGAAAGGGTAAGTGCAGCAAAGGCAAAGAAAAAGAGCCGGGGCATGACAAAGGAGGATAGCATCGAAAGCAATCCTCGTTAACCCTCGGACATTGTCCGTTCTGCTATGCGTCTGGTAATCGTTTCGTTGACAATGGCCGCCTTCGTAGTCTATTCTTAAATCTTTCGTAGTCCTGCGTTTGCCCGCCAGCAAGTTTCCTAGCGCGTCCAGCGCCAGAACTCAGCGGATCTTTCGCGGTTTTCAATTATTTTGGGAGACTCACAGATGTCAACCTATTTCCCCAAGGGGGAAATTGCGCGCAAGTGGTTTGTCATTGATGCCGACGGCCAGACTCTGGGCCGGCTGGCCAGCCGTATCGCGCGCATCCTCTCTGGCAAGGACAGCCCCAAGTACACGCCGTTTATGGACTGCGGGGACCATGTCATCGTGATCAATGCCGAGAAGGTCCGCATTAGCGGCCTAAAGGCTGACAACAAGGTTTATTACCACTACTCTGGGTTCCCCGGCGGCATGAAGGCTGAGGAGTACAAGAAGCGCTTTGCGCGCAAGCCGGAGCAGATCGTGGAAGAGGCCATCACCGGCATGCTGCCGCATACCAAGCTGGGACGTACCATGGCCGGCAAGCTGAAGGTTTACCGGGGCGACAAGCACCCGCACGCGGCGCAGAAGCCGGAAGTCAAGGCTGCCGCAGCCGCCAAGCGCGCGTAGCCCGAGAGCTGGATACCAGGCGGGCTAAGGCCCGCTGGAATTTTCGGAATGAATTTTGACGGCGTGCCTGAAGGCACGCCCCTTCAGGGAAGGATCAAAGGGAGCACGCGTCTCCCGACGGACAAACGATGGCAGATCAGGTTCAGTACTACGGAACGGGACGCCGCAAGTCGAGCGTGGCCCGCGTGTTCATGCGCCCTGGCAGCGGCGAGTTCACGGTCAACGGGAAACCGTTTGAAGCGCACTTCGTGACCGCGGCCCAGCGCATTATGGCCAAATCGGCGCTGGTGCTCACCGAAACCATCGCCAGCTTCAACGTGGTTTGCACGGTTGACGGCGGAGGCGTGAATGGCCAGGCAGGCGCAGTGCGCATGGGGACGGCGCGTGCGTTGCAGGAGTTTAATCCCGAGCTGCGGCCCAAGTTGAAGGCCGAAGGCTTTCTGCGTCGCGATGCTCGTGGTAAAGAGCGCAAAAAGTACGGGCAGAAGGGCGCCCGTAAGCGGTTCCAGTTCTCGAAGCGGTAAAGAAGGGATTGGGGACTGGGGGTTAGGGGCTAGTTGCAGATTTCAGATGACTAATCCCTAGCCCCGAACCCCTGACTTCTCGCCTTGTGGTTCCGGGGGTGAGTCGGAACGGTTCAACCGGAACGAATTCTCCCGCACTCGCATAGGGCGGGTCACGGGAAAGCAATCCAGAGCGATCCGGCCTGGCGTGAATCGCCCAAGCCGCCGCAAAGGATGCAAGCCAACCTAGGAGGTAGCTTGGCAAATATCACGATGAAGGAGTTGCTCGAAGCCGGCGTTCACTTCGGACACCAGACGAAGCGTTGGAACCCGAAGATGAAGGAATATATCTTCGGCGAGCGCAACGGAATTTACATCATCGACCTGCAGAAGACGCTGAAGATGTTCAAGGAAGCGTCCAAGTTTGTGCAGGACTCGGTGGCCGAAGGCAAGCTGGTGTTGTTCGTGGGTACCAAGCGCCAGGCGCAGGATGCGATCGCCGAGGAAGCGACGCGTTGCGGCATGTTCTTCGTCAACCAGCGCTGGCTGGGTGGTCTGCTCACCAACTGGGTGACGGTGCAGAAGTCGGTGAAGCGGCTGAAAGAGCTCGATGAGATGGCCACCGACGGCCGTTACGAGCTGCTGCCGAAAAAAGAAGTGGTGAAGCTGGAACGCGAGCGCAAACACCTGCAGGCCAATCTTGCCGGAATCAAGAACCTGAGCCGCCTGCCCGACACGCTGTTTGTCATCGATTCGAACAAAGAGCAGATTGCGGTGAAGGAAGCGCGCAAGCTGGGTATTCCGGTGGTTGCGGTGGTTGACACCAATTGCGATCCCACCGAAGTGGATTACATCATTCCCGGCAACGATGACGCCTTGAGGGCCATCCGCCTGTTCGCTTCCAAGATTGCCGACTCGGTAGTCGAGGGTTCGCAGGCTGCCACCGACAAGCAGATGGCAGACATCGCCTCGGGCGTGCAGTACAGCCCGGACGCCGAGGCTGCCGCCGCCAGTCCGGAAGAGGGCGAAGCCGCAGTGGCTCCTGAGACCGGAGATGCCGAAGAAGTCAGCATGGAAGAAGTGTTGGGCAAGGGTGGCCGGCGCGCCGCCGCTGAGAATACCAGCGCCTAACAACAGTTCGAGACGACGAGTGGTTCCATGGCCCGCGCGTCATTGCAGCGCGGGCTGTTTGTTAGAGGCCGCTTTTCGCCGTTCGCTCTTCGCCAGAAAATCGGCGAATGACGAAAGTGTGAGATTACGATTTCATTGGACACGCTTTTCGGTCTTCGCCGTGAAAAGCGAATGGCGAAAGGCGAAGAGCGAGGTTTTGAGAAAGATGAGTACCGCAACCGTGAATATTACTGCCGCACAAGTGAAAGAGCTTCGGGAGAAGACCAACGCTCCCATGATGGATTGCAAGCAAGCGCTGACCGAGTCCAAGGGCGACCTGGAAGGCGCCATCGTCATCCTGCGCAAGAAGGGCGTGGCCACCGCTGCCAAGAAGGCGACCCGCGCCACCAGCGAGGGTACGGTGACCAGCTACATCCACGCCGGAGGCAAGATCGGCGTGCTGGTAGAAGTGAACTGCGAGAGCGATTTCGTGGCCCGCACCGACGATTTCAAGACCCTGGTGCACGACATCGCCATGCATATCGCGGCCACCGATCCGCGCTACGTCCGCAAGGAGGACGTGACCCCGGATGCCTTCGAGAAAGAGAAGGACATCTACCGTGCCCAGGCGGCCCAGACGGGCAAACCCGCGCCGGTGATCGAGAAGATCGTCGAGGGCAAGATGGGCAAGTTCTATGAGGAGGTCTGCCTGTACGAGCAGCCCTTCATTAAGGACCAGACCATGACCGTGCACCAGCTTATCGCCTCTGTCGTAGGCAAGCTGGGCGAGAACATCTCGGTGCGGCGGTTCGCCCGCTTCAAGGTGGGCGACGTGGGCGAGACCATCGCCATCAGCAAGGCCGCGGAAGCCACCACCGAGTAGGAGCTTGCGGCCAATTCAGCCGATGTGATCAAGCAGGGCGGGACATATTCCCGTCCTGTTGATGTTTTGCGATCTTGATTGTCTTCAGCGCATCTTAAACACGGGGTACCAATCGTCAGTTTGACAATCGCAGTTGTCACTTCTAAGCTCAGGCTATGGAAGTACATCTCAAACCCGAGCAGGCGTCCAAGCTGGAGCAACTCGCCAACGACCGAGGGCGCGACGCGGATTCTCTGGCGCAGGAGGCCATTACTCGCTATCTGGAACAAGAGGCACGCTTTCTGGAAGCCGTGAAGTTAGGCGAATCCCAGCTCGAGCGCGGCGAGTATCTCACCCACGAAGAAGTAGGATCTCGTATCGAGCGCCTCCTCGAGTCTTGATGGAAATACGCTGGTCTCCGCAAGCTTTCGAGGACCTGGAGCGCATTTTCAAGCGAATCCAAAAAGACAATCCGACTGCAGCGCATCAGGTCATCCAGACCATCTACGACGGTTGCACGGCCCTACAGTCCTTTCCCAATCGCGGACGCATAGGCCGAATCCAAGGCCGTCGCGAGCTAGTATTTCCTCCCCTCCCATTCATCGTCGTATATCAAGTCAAAGCCGAGACTGTCGAAATCTCGCGTATCTATCATGCTGCCCAAGACTGGCCGTAAGCCAGGCCCGAATCCATCGAGTTGATGGGCACAGTCTCCTTAGCGGGCTGTGGGCGCCCTCCTCCCGTGCTAAAATTCGAAGAAATGCGCCTGAGAGAAGTTTTGTCTTGATCGAGATAGCGCCGTCCATATTGTCGGCTGATTTTGCCCGCCTGGCCGAGGATGCCAATGAGGCAGTGCGAGGTGGCGCCACCCTCCTCCACGTGGATGTCATGGACGGCCATTTTGTCCCCAATATCACGATCGGGCCTCCGGTGGTCGCGTCCTTGCGCAAAGCCGTGGATGTTCCGCTGGATTGTCATCTGATGATCGAGAATCCCGACCAGTACATTCCGGCGTTCGCCGACGCCGGAGCCAATTGGATCTCGGTGCATCAGGAAGTATGCCGTCACCTGAACCGCACGCTGGAACTGATTCGCAGCCACGGCATGCAGGTGGGAGTGGTCCTCAATCCAGCAACACCGGTGCAGACGCTCGGTGAAGTGCTCGATCTCGTGGACTACATCCTGGTGATGTCGGTCAATCCCGGTTTTGGCGGGCAACGGTTCATACCCGCAGCGCTGGAAAAGGTCCGCAAGCTGGCAACCATGCGCGCTGCCAGGGGTTTGAACTACAGGATTGAAATTGATGGCGGCGTGGACCTGACAACCATTGCACCGTCGGTCCGTGCAGGAGTAGAAGTTTTCGTTGCCGGCAGTTACGTATTCGGCCACGGCGATCCGGCCCGCCGGGTCGAGGGATTGCTGAGAGCGGCCCAGGAAGCCGCCTTATTGCGCGCCTAGTTGTGAATGCAGTATCTCCCAGAGGTGTTTAGGATGTTTCGTCGCGTCATCATCGCGTTATCGATAACTGCAATGCTGCTGACTCTCGGATGCAGCAAGAAGAAAGTCCAGAATCCAATCGCCAACGTCAATTCGAAACAGCCGGACAAGGTGCTGTTCGATCGCGCCATGGACGCGATGCAGCACGGCAAGTACGACGTCGCGCGGCTGGGCCTGCAGACCCTGATCAATACTTATCCTGATTCCGAATATGTGGCGCGCGCCAAGCTGGCCATCGGCGATTCCTGGTATGCCGAAGGCGGCTCGGCCGCCATGACCCAGGCGGAAAGCGAATACAAGGACTTCATCACCTTCTTTCCCAATATGCCCGAGGCGGCGGAAGCGCAGATGAAGATCGGCAACATCCACTACAAGGAGATGGAGAAGGCGGACCGCGATCCGACTCACGCCCGCCGTGCCGAGGAGGAGTATCGCCAGCTGATTTTGCAGTTTCCAGACAGCCCGCTGGTGCCCCAGGCCAAGCAGCGGTTGCTGGAAGTGCAGGAAGTGCTTGCCGACCGCGAATACATGATCGGGCACTTCTACTTTCTGCGTGAAGTGTACCCCGCGGCCATTGCCCGCCTGAAATCCGTGGTCGATACCTACCCGCTGTACAGTGGCGCTGACCAGGCCCTGTTCGAGTTGGGCGCGTCTTACGAAAAAGAAGTTGAGTTCGTTCGCCACTCCAAATTGCCGGAGGTGGCGAAGGGTGGGTTGATCAAGCAGTACACCGAAGGCGCTACCGCCGCCTACGATCGTATCCTCACACGGTACCCGCTGGAAGAGCGCGCCGACGATGCCAAGAAGCGGTTGCAGGCGATGAAGCAACCGATTCCGCATGCCACTGAAGCCGCCATCGCCGAAGATAAAGCTGAGATTGCCAGCCGGGGTTCGGTGGGACACTTCGGCAAGCTGATGGAGAACTTCCGGCGAGGTCCGGATGTAACGGACGCCGCCAAGGTTGGCGAGCCAACGCTGGTTGATCCCAAACAGGTCAGCGCGCCCGATATGGTGCGCGCCGCCAATACCAGCATCATCGGCAGCATCATCGGCTCCAACAAGGTCGGAGCCGAACGGGTTGAGAACGGCGCAACGCCAGGGGCCAACGCTCCAGTTCCTCGCTCTGATGCCGGAGAAGCGGCACCGGCCGGAGCTACTCCGGGCACCGGCAATGCCGCTGGCGCCGCACCACCGCCCGCACCGGGGGCAGCGGTCACGGGCGGGGCAGAGAGTGGCCCGCCCTCAAGCGCAGCCCCGGACAATAGCGCGGTTCCTGAAATGAAGAACGACTTGCAGCCCGCTGTCTCAACTCCTCCGCCAGGCGCAACTGCTCCTCCGCCCGCCGCGACGACCCCAGCACCTGCACCAGCGAACGATGCCGCTACGGCGTCCTCCAGTTCTGACAGCAGTGCGCAGCCAGCGCCCGCGGCCAGCAGTGGTTCGGCGCAACAGTCCACGCCAACAGCCAACAGCAATACGGAAAGCTCGTCGAAGAAAAAGAAGAAGAAGCATTGGCCCTTCTAAGAGGGCGGTTCGAGAGCGCAGCTTCGGCTGCGCTTTTTGTTTGGTGTCTTGCGTTGTCACGCTCGGAGAATTGCAGCTCAGCCGGCTACTGACTGCTGGCTACTGACTACTGACCGTTCTTCCTTGTAATATCGAAGTCGAAGCTTCATTCGCAGAACGGACTGGAATGCCTCACGATCTTCCCAAGGCGTACGAACCGGGCGCCATCGAACCGCGCTGGGCCGAATACTGGGTCCACGAAAAATTGTTCCACGTGGAACCTTCCGGCGACCCTGACCGGCGCACCTTCACGGTGACCCTGCCGCCGCCCAATGTGACCGGTAACTTACACATGGGCCACATGTTAGAGCACACCGAGATCGACATCATCGTGCGCTGGAAGCGCATGCAGGGGCTGCGCACCCTGTGGCTCCCTGGCACCGATCACGCCGGCATCGCGACCCAGTTGATGGTGGAGCGCCAGCTGGCTGCCGAAGGCAAGAACCGCCGCGACCTCGGCCGCGAGGCGTTCATCGCCCGCGTTTGGGACTGGAAGCAGCACTATGGCGGAGTCATTCTGCAACAGATGAAGCGCCTCGGCGCTTCGGTGGACTGGTCACGCGAGTACTTCACCATGGACGAACGCATGTCACGCGCGGTGCGCGAGGCCTTCGTCCGCCTGCACGAAGATGGACTGATCTATCGCGGCAAGTACATCGTGAACTGGTGTCCGCGTTGCGCAACCGCCGTCTCCGATCTCGAGGTCGTGCACGAAGACACGCCGGGCAAGATTTACGAGATCCGTTACCCCGTGGTTGGTTCCAAGGACGAGTACATCATCGTCGCCACCACGCGTCCTGAGACCATGTTGGGCGACACGGCCGTCGCGGTGAATTCGGCCGACGAACGCTACCGACATCTGCACGGCAAGAAAATTCTGCTGCCGCTGATGAATCGTGAAATCCCGATCATCACCGACGATATCCTCGCCAATCCCGAGTTCGGGACCGGCGCCGTGAAGGTGACGCCGTCGCACGATCCCAACGATTTCGAGGCCGGCCTGCGCAACAACTTGCCGCAGATTGACGTGATGAACGAACTGGCGCAGATGAACGAGCATGCCGGTCCGTACAAGGGACTGGATCGCTTCGAGGCGCGCCAGAAGGTGCTGGAAGATCTCGAGCAAGGCGGGTTCCTGGTCGGTTCGAAGGACTACGTTGTGCCGCTGGGAAAATGCGATCGCTGCAAGACCATCGTCGAGCCGCGGCTCTCCACGCAGTGGTTCGTCAAGATCCAACCGTTGGCCGACCGCGCCATTGAGGTAGTGGAGAACGGCGACGTCAAGTTCGTGCCGGAGAACTACTCCAAGACCTATTTCGAGTGGATGCGCAACATTCATGATTGGTGCATCTCCCGGCAGTTGTGGTGGGGACATCGCATTCCCGCGTGGCATTGCAGGGATTGCCACGAGATCATCGTCGCGCGTGAGGCGCCTGCAAAATGTCCCAAGTGCGGCGGCTCTGTGGAGCAGGACAGCGACGTACTCGACACCTGGTTCTCGTCAGGCTTGTTGCCGTGCTCGGCACTGGGTTGGCCCGACAGCACGCCCGACCTCGACGCGTTCTATCCGACGACGCTGCTCATCACCGGCTTCGACATCCTCTTCTTCTGGGTGGCGCGCATGATCATGCTCAACTGCCATTTCATGCGTGGACACAAACATGGTGACGTTCCCTTCCACAACGTGTACATCCATGCGCTGGTGCGCGATGCGGAGCGCCAGAAGATGTCGAAGACCAAGGGCAACGTGATGGATCCCATCCAGATCATCGAGCAGTACGGCACCGACGCGGTGCGCTTTACCCTGGCCTCGATGGCTGCGCCGGGGACCGACATTGCATTTTCAGAGAGCCGCACTCAGAGCTATCGCTCCTTCGCCAACAAGATTTGGAACGCGGCGCGCTTCCTGTTCATGAATGTGGACCGTGCCGAGGAGACGGGTCTGTGGTCGCTTGCCGAATTCGCGGGTGCCCCACCCTTCGCCGAAGGGGACGGTGGGATGAAGGGTGTCCCGGGTTTCAACGCCGAAACCCTGGACGACCGCTGGATTCTTTCGCGCTTCAATCGGGTTGCGCAGCAGATGAACGAAGCGCTGGAGACCTACCGCTTCCACGAAGCCGCGCACGTGGTCTATCAATTCTTCTGGGGGGAATATTGCGACTGGTATCTGGAACTGATCAAGCCGCGCCTGGCCGCCACCGACCGCGAACAAGCCCGCACCGCATACGCGAATCTCATCAGCATCTTCGAAGGCGCGTTGCGCATGTTGTCTCCGTTCATGCCCTTCATCACGGAAGAGCTCTGGCATGCCGTGTACGATGGCAAGCCGCCACTCAAATCGATTGCGCTGGCCGCGTATCCGCAGGCCGACCCGTCGCAGGTGGACGCCGCTGCCGAAACCGAGATGGCGATCATGCAAGACTTGATCGAAGGCGTGCGCAACCTCCGGGCTGAACTGAAGATCGAACCCAAGCAGAAGGTGGCGATTGAGATCTTCGCTGACGGCGACATTCGCTCCCTGATCGAGCGCAACCGGGGCGCGGTGGAGCGACTGGCGAATGTGGAGGCGATCACCTTCGTGGAGTCATCGTTGTCGAAGTCTGCGGGCGCGCGCAGCACCGCCCGCTTCGACGTGCGCGTGCTGTTTGAGCGCAAGGTAGATGCGGCTGCCGAACGGGACCGGCTCAGCAAGGAACTGGCGCGGTTGACGCAGGAGTTGACGCGCGCGAATGCGCAGTTAGGCAACGACGCCTTTCTCGCCAAGGCTCCGGCACACGTTGTGGAAGGACTGAAGCGGCGCAAAGGCGAAGTCGAGATGTTGGTCCAGAAGGCAAACGAAGCGTTGGGAGAGTTGGGCACTTGAACAGCCTCTATCCGGTGTACTGGGTGGAGCACCGCTTCAGCGGTGCATTCAGTTTTGCAAGAGGAACCGGCTTCAGCCGCTGAGGTAATGAAACGGGTTACCTCAGGCGCTAAAGCGCGATCCCACAAGGGCCGGACAGATGCACGCCTGAAAGGCGTGCTCCACCCGGGCATGGAAAGTTAGGAAATCATCGTGGATTGGACAAGCCGCAGGATCACCGCAATCCTGGAAAATGCCTTGCAGGAAGATCGCGCCACACGCGATGCCACCACCTACGCCTGCATCGATCCCAACCAGCGCGCCTCCGGCACCATCCTGGCGAAGCAGGATTGCGTGCTGTCCGGGCTGGGCTCAATTTCGCGCATCCTGAAAGTCTTTGCCGCGCTCGACGGCGCCGTCACCTCGCATCCCGAGGTCACCAGCCACACCGAAATCTTTGATGGCGTGCGCTTGCGCAAAGGGCAGTCAGTCGCGGTCATCGTGCACAATGCGCGGGTGCTGTTGTCATGCGAGCGCGTGATGTTGAACATCATGCAGCGCATGAGCGGCATTGCCACGCTGACGCGCCGCTACGTGGACGCGGTGGTGGGTACCGGCACCATAATTCTTGACACCCGCAAGACTGCGCCGGGTCTGCGCGTGCTCGACAAGTACGCCGTGAGTTGCGGCGGGGGCATCAACCATCGTCTCGACCTCAGCGATGGCGTACTGATCAAGAACAACCACATTGCGCTGGCCGGCGGGGCCGTGCCTGCCCTGCAACGCGCGCTGCACAATCGTCGCGGCTCGCAGATTGTCGAAATTGAGGTGCGCTCGCTATCCGAACTCGAGGCCGTCCTGGAGCACGGCGCCGAAGCTGTCCTACTCGACAATATGTCTCCCGACCACGTTCGCCAGGCGGTGGAGCGGGTGCGCAAGTTGGACCGGCAAGTACCACTGGAAGCATCGGGTGGAATCACTTTGGAAAACGTGCGCACGTATGCCGAGACCGGGGTGAACTTCATCTCGGTGGGAGCGTTGACCCATTCCGCCCCGGCGGTGGACCTGAGCATGAGAATAGCCCCGGCGTAAGAGCTATCAGCTCTCATCTATCAGCTATCGGCCTACAACTCTGTCCTCTGAGCAGGTCGCCGCGGCGACCGAGTCGAAGGACCCCTATATTGCCTACCGATCTTTACCGCGCTGAAGGCCTGCGGTCGGGATTGGTTGTGCTAACGCCTGTTATCGCCAATTATCGCCGTGCAACTATCTGTGTGATCGTCATCAGTATCGTTGGCTGAAGGAGTGGTTTCGTGCCACTGACCGACACCGACCCGTGAGTGGAGCATCAATGACTCCGGGAAACACTTCTTGCTCTGATGAGATTTTCTGTGCAGCACAGGATTGGGTTATGAAGAAACAACGCCATTCATTTCACGCAAGGAAGCTGAGGATTATTTTTGTCACAAATTCGTCCTGATATTTTCTGCAGCTTATTCGAAAACCCCGCAATCCCCTCCCAGTCTTGCAAGTTGAAACTATATTGACAATAGTAAGTACCATTGGTGAAACTGTTCACCGTCGGGTCCGCATTAAAATTGAAGCATTGAGCGTACTCTGTGACGTTCGTAAACGTTCCTCCTGACACACTATAGTTAAATTGGAATACCGAATTTCTTGGTGGTTTCTTAGGATCCACTTCGTCGCAGGTATAAGGAGTAGGAAGGTCCACTCCTAATCTTTCAGCAACCGCACACATTCCCTGGCTTGTCCAATAAATCGCTACTGATTGCTGGTTGTTGAGTCGGCCTTTAATGTCGTCAACGAACTGCTGGCCTTCGCCGTGATTGAGGTACTCGGTTAATTTCAATGTGTCATCCATAACCTGTACGGTAATAATTGCATTGGCGTTCTCCAGCGTTGAGTCCAACGCTGCTTGAGCCATTTGAGCCAAAGGCTCAGCGGTCCAGTAAGGATTGGACGTGCCATTGGACCCGTCGAAGTTTCTGGGATTGAGCGCATAGACCACTTTTACAGGGCAGGAAAAGTTTTGTTGTTGAAACTTATTCATCATCTCAATATAGAGTTGCGCATGTGCCTGACCCGATGTCGCAAGAGTTACCTGAAAGGGCCACGTTTTCTTTATGCCGTTCAAATCTTCGGCGTGGCGAAAAAGATAGGCGACGGGATTGCACTGCTGCGCGAAGGAGGCAATCGACGTCGCCGCGCAGAATACCAATAATATACACACGACCGTCCAAAGGGGTTTCATAAGTCCTGCCTTTCCGGTTTCGCCTTGGGTAAATTTTGTGAAAGTGTATGCTTCCAGAACGGTCTGAACAAGAACTTTTCGGTTGACCCCTGTCTGACGGACAATGTTGCCGTAACAGACTCGGGGCCGACTTTGTGCAAGGCGCGCCATATGCCCACAATTAGCCGCATTCCAAGCCACGAAGGGTAGTCCGGCCAGCTTGCGCTAACTGGAATAATTGGCGAAAAATCGCCTCTCTGACAATGTCGGCGTTGTCAAGAGCGTAGTTCGGCATCCGCTTTAAACAAAGCGCCACTTCGCTCTAGTTGAAAAAACTCTGTTCCAACCAACCACGGCTCGCCTTGTAATCCCCTCAGGTCAGGAAACTCGGTCCGACCCAAGCATCTCTTCGATCGCTACGCCGATCATGATTACCAGTTCGAACTCCTCCGTGAAGAGGAGCGGGGTGCCCACTCAATATGCTCGGTGTTCTACAGCACACCATGGCGATTTCCGGGCTGCCCCGCGTACGAACCGAACTTGCTCGACCGCTGATACTCCGATCCCTGGCGCATCATCCAGTACAGACAAACTGCCAGCCGACGCGCCATGGCGACCTTGGCGATCTTCCGTCCCCGGCGCATCATCAGGTAAAAGTATCGGCTGCGCCATTCCGGAAGACTGCGCACCGTGACCTGTGCTGCTTCCACCAGTAAGAAGCGCAACATCGAACTGCCCTGTTTGGTGATGTGACCTAGCCGGCGCTGGTTCCCACTGGATTCCTCGGCCGGAACCAGACCGAGATAGCTGGCCACCTGCTTCCCACATTGAAAGCGTTCCGCCTTCCCGATGATCAGCACAAAAGCCAGCGCAGTGAGGGGACCGACACCAGGATGGGTCGCCAACCGTTGCGCCTCCGGACTTCGTTCCACTTCCTGCTCCACCGCCTGGCTTAGCTCCGCGATGGTTGGGTTCAACCGATCCAGCAACTCCAGCAGATCGTGCCGTCGCCGGCTCGCCCACGGAGCCAACTGGAATGATTCCAGTTGTGGTCGTTTGGTGCGCCACAGCCTCTTCTTGCAGCGCAGACCTTCGTTCAGCGCAACGGCCTGCAACTGATTCATGATGCGCGTGCGGGCTTGTACCATGCGGTGCCGGTGCCATAGCAGTTGCCGCAGATCGCGATTCTCCCAGCTCGGCACCCAGATCCGCGGAAAGTCATCCTTCAGCATGAGTTTCAGAATCAGCTGTGCATCCTGGCGATCCGTCTTCTGCTTGCGCACCCGCTTGGTTCGGATCTCGGCTGCATCGCCGATCCACAACTCAAACTGCAACTCGCTCATTAACCGTTCGAACCAGCGGGCGTGTCCGCTGGCTTCCATCCCCACCCGCACCTGCACAGCTCGCCCCGCAAGCTCCCGATAAAAGCTCTCGCCTTCTTCACGATGCTGCAGGCGTCTTTCCTGCAACTCACCTGTCTCTGTATCTACCCAAGCGATTTGCTGAAACTCGGGATGAAAATCTACTCCTATAATGATCATTGTTCGGCTCCTTTCTCCCGAGCCTGTTGGTTGGTTAGCGCCATCAACTTTACTCGGGTCTGGGAGCCGACATTGTCATGGAATCCATATCGCAAGTGCTCCTACCCAATCTCTTCCCATTCGCGCATAATCGTTCTATCGCCCGAACCACGACAACGCGCACCGATTCGTCCGCCGACGCTTCTACCGACGCGCGCCTGGGCCGCATTGTGCGCCTGCTCAGCGACAACGCGACGGTCGTCATTAGTGGCACGCGCATTGCCGAGGAGTTGGGCACCACGCGTTCTGAGGTCTGGCGCGCGGTACAACATCTGCGGGAGCTGGGCCTGCACATTACAGGTCATCCCGCGACTGGATATCAATTGGAAACTGTCCCCGATCTTCTACTCCCCGATATCTTGAGTCCGATGCTGAAGGGAACAATCTTCGGCTCGCACATTCATCATTACTTCAGCATTGGCTCGACCAACGTGACCGCGATGCAGGCGGCGTCCGACGGTGAGCCGGAAGGCGCCGTATTCCTGGCTGAGGAGCAGACCGCCGGGCGTGGCCGCGCCGGCCATAGTTGGGAGTCGGCACAGTCGGTGGGCATCTACTGCTCGGTGGTGCTGCGGCCGGTGTTGTCGCCGGCCGATGCCTTGATGCTCTCGCTGATCGCCGGTATCGCAGTAGCCGAAGCGGTGGAACAGGCCACTAGCCTGCGCGCCGATCTGCGCTGGCCCAACGACGCCCTGTTGGGTGAGCGGAAGTTTTGCGGCATCCTGACGGAGATGAATTCCGAGCCTACGCGGGTGCACTACGTGGTGGTGGGCATTGGGATCAACGCAAATCAGACATCGTTTGCGGGCGAGCTTGAGCCGATTGCGACATCGCTGCGCATGGAGAGTGGTCACAACTGGTCGCGAGTCGAGTTGGCCGTTGCTCTGCTAAAATCCCTCGACAGCGAGTACCGCAAGCTCACCCAAGGCGGCCCCACGGCGCGTTCTTCGATTCTGCGGAGGTTTGAGGAGCGCTCCTCATATGCTCGTGCGCGCCAGGTGCACGTTGAGGGCGGCGGCGGGTATGACGGGGTCACGGAAGGGCTGGATGATCGAGGATTTCTGCTGGTGCGCACCGAGTCGGGTCTGCGCACCGTGCTTTCGGGAGACGTTCGCGCACTCAGCGGGACATAAGCCATGCTGCTTGTCATTGACGTAGGCAATACCAATACGGTGCTGGGCGTTTTCGAGGCCAAGTCCGCCAAACCGGGCGCTGGTCGCCTGCTTGCGCACTGGCGGGTGTCGACCATCAAGACGCAGATGGTGGACGAGTACGGCGTCCTCTTCCGCAATTTGTTTGCCATGCACGGGCTCGAAGTCAGCTCGGTGCAGGGCATCATAATTTCGTCAGTTGTCCCGCCGCTCGACTCCACTTTGCGCGAAATGTGCGAGCGCTACTTTCACACGCGCCCGCTGTTTGTCGAACCCGGTGTCAAGACCGGCATGCCGGTGCACTATGACAACCCCGCCGAAGTTGGCGCCGACCGCATCGTGAATAGTGTGGCTGCCTTCGAGAAGTACGGTGGCCCGTGCATCGTGGTGGATTTTGGCACCGCGACAACCTTCGACGTGGTCTCGCGCAAAGGGGAGTACATGGGCGGGGTCATCACCCCGGGGATTGGGATCTCGGCCGACGCGCTTTTTCAGCACACCGCGCGCTTGCCTCGGGTCGACGTCCGTAAGCCGCCTCGCGTGCTGGCCACCAATACCGTCAACAGCCTACAGTCGGGTCTTTACTACGGCTACCTCGGGCTGATCGACGGAATTCTGGAACGGCTGATTGCCGAGCTGGGCGAGAACGTGGTTATTGTTGCCACCGGGGGTCTTGCGCCTCTGATGGGTGGGGGGTCCAAATACATTCGCGAGATCGATGACCTGCTCACGCTCGAGGGGCTCCGCATTATCTTCGAGCGGAACCAGACGCATGTGCGCCGCCGAAATGAGCATCCTGCGGCCAGCGAAACTCCGGAAGGTGGCAGCGCGCCCGAGACAATAAGCTCGGCTCCCAAGCCCGATTGATCTACACTGGAATGGCGAGGCCGCGCCGTTCGGATGGGTAAGACTGGAAGGGGCGCGGCTTCAGAGGCGGCTGAAAAACTCTGTGGTAGAGGCCCCCGCATTTATGCGGGGGGAGGGAGCGCTTCAGCGCTCCGGAAAAAGCTCGGCTTTGATCTTGCGCTTTAGCGCCGGAGATCTCGAAATACCGGGGCTAAAGCCCATTCCAAAATCGACCCTTTCTCCGCTGGACTAAAGTCCAGCTCCCCCCTGCTGAAGCAGGGGGCTTCCACCAAAAGCGCATGCAGAGTTTTTCGGCGCCCTGCTCTAGTGCCAACTCTCGATGGAAACCTACTTCAACTACTTTACCGAGATCGAGGAGCACTTCCAGCGTCGTCGAGGCACCTTGCTGTTGCTGACTCCCCTCGACTGGGCGCTGATGGAAACCTGGAAGGATGCCGGCCTGCCGCTGGAAGCGGTGCTGCGTGGCATTGACGTCACTTTCGAAAAGTGGGAGCGGCGTCCAAAGCGGTTTCAAAAGGTGAATGGCCTGGCATACTGCTCCCAGGCGGTATTGACTTCGGCTGAAGAAATGAAGGAATCGGCCGTGGGTGCGCCCTCAACCGAGGCAAAGAGTGCTGGACTTGACCACTCTGCGGTGGTGGAATACCTGAAACGCAACGCCGAGCAGCTCGATCACCTGCAATTGCCGGCTACGGCGCAAACGCTTGCCCAACAGACCGCATCTACTTTGCGCGCGCTGGCGGTTTCGTTGTCGCAGGAACACTTGCTGTCAATGGAAGACCTGGAGCGGCGCCTGACGGTGGCGGAAGAAAAAATTTTGGCTGCTCTGCTGGCGGCAACGCCTGATAACATTTTGCTCGCGGTACGTAGCGAAGCTGATCGTGACTTGGCGCCCTATCGCCGCAAGATCAGTGCGCCCCAAATCGAACAGCTGCACAAACAGTATGTGCAAAAGCGAGTGCTGGAACAGTACCACGTTCCGCGGTTGAGTTTGTTCTACATGTAGCATCGAACTGTCATGGTGAGCGGAATGCCGCCGAGGGTTGCGGCACGCAGGTTTGCGGCACGCAGGCGCGCAGTCGAAGGTCCGCGGTTTGATGCTGGCAAGCATTTTCTTGGACTCGAGGTACAGGCCTTTGCAAATAGAGATCGAGAAACTGATATACGGTGGCGATGGCCTGGCGCGTATGCCCGCCGACTCCCAAGGTCGCGGCAAGACCGTCTTTGTGCCGTTTGTGCTGCCGCATGAGCAGGTCGATGTCTCGATCATCGAGAGCCGTTCCGGTTTCGCTCGCGCCAAACTCGAACAGGTCCTGACGCCTTCGCCCGATCGGGTCGAGCCGGGTTGTCCTTACTTTGGCAACTGCGGCGGCTGCCAATACCAGCACATAAGCTACCAGGTACAGGTGCAGCAGAAAGCTGAAATTCTGCGCGAAACCCTGCGCCGGGGCGCCAAGCTTGAACTCAAGCACGACATTCAGCTGCATGCTTCGCCGCCGTGGAACTATCGCAACCGCACCCGCATGCACGTGCGGCACAGGCCCGGGTTTGCGCTGGGCTACTACCGCCACGACTCCCACGATGTGCTTCCGGTGGAGGCATGTCCCATCAGTTCACCCTTCATCAACCGGGCGATTGCCGCAGTGTGGGCCCTTGGCCGCGAAGCTGCTGTTCCGGAGTTCCTGCACGGCCTGCAATTCTTTACCAACCACGATGACACCCGGCTTCTTGTGGAAGCTTACATTTGGCCGGGCGACAATCCTGCAGAATTGCAGCCTCTGGCCGCGGCATTGAACAGCGCCTTGCCAGGGCTGGTGGGAGTTGTCGTTTTCCCTGTGTCTTTCATCGACGATGAGACCGGACATGGCGTTCCCCGTGCGCCCAGTCACTCTGAAACCGCCACTGCAATAGGCGGTAATTGCCTGCTGTACAACGCTGGAGGGCAGCAGTACCGGGTCAGTGGCGGGTCGTTCTTCCAGACCAATCGCTACATGGTCGACACGCTGGCGCAGCTGGCGACAGCCAACGGTGGCGGACGGGCGGCACTTGATCTCTACGCCGGCGTCGGTCTGTTCACGCTGCTGCTGGCTCGTAACTTCGACGAGGTGCTGGCGGTGGAATCGTCGCAGAATTCGCTGGCCGACTTGCGGGTCAACGTCCCGGCCAATGTGAAGTGCATTCATGCCACCAGCGAACGCTTTCTAACCGAGCGCGGTCCGAAGCTGGCCCCCGACCTGGTGGTGCTCGATCCTCCGCGCGCCGGACTGGGCGAAAAGGCGTCTATCGCTCTAGGTCGCATGTCCGTCTCCCGTGTGACGTACGTCTCATGTGATCCGGCAACTCTGTCTCGCGACCTCCGCCTGCTGTTAGAATCAGGTTTTCGGGTCGAGCAGGCGCACCTTGTGGATCTGTTCCCGCAGACCTTTCACATGGAAACCGTTCTGCATCTGGTGCGCTGACCCTCGACGACCCGGCCGGAGGACCAATGTACGCGCTCGCCATCCTTCGCTATCGCAAGCCGTTGGAAGAAGTGTTGAAGCACGTTGACGCTCACCGCGCTTATTGCCAGGGCCTGAAGCAGGAGAAACTGTTGATCGCTTCCGGACCCTTGGTACCGCGCAGCGGTGGCGCCATGCTGCTGCGGGTTCCGGATGACGAAGCTCAGGCGACGCTGGACAGTATCCGCGACAACGATCCGTACACCCGGTTCGGAATCGCGCAATACGAAGTATGGCCCTGGGCCCCCGCCTTTGGCGCGGAGGACCTGGACCGGCTGTAATCACCCAGGCAGCTGAGGTAGCGCGACTGGACGTTCAGTGGCGACAACCTCATCTTCGACGATCACAGTGCTGGCACCCGCGCCCGCGGAAGCGCTGCTCTACTGCGGTGGCAAAGAGCCTGTCTTTCTTGCAGCGCTGGCTTTTTCCGTAGGAATAATCGCCTCCAACTTCCTCTGGCGCCCGCCCCAATCCTGGTTGATCGCGTGTCTGGTTCCACTGCTGGGCGCTGCATTCTTCTACCGCCGCTGGCCGCAGACCGCTTTCGCGTTGGCGCTGGTTGCAGCGATTCCGCTCGGCGGCTTTTATCTGCAAGCCCGCGACGCGGCTGCGCCGACGCTCGCCGAGAACCTTCAGCCCTTCGCCAATGGTGACGCCCCGGTTGATGTGATCGCCTATGTCATCCGCGAGGGATTAGTGCGCGACAGCCCCTACGGCGGCAAGCAGGAGTCGGTGGATGTAACAGCCGAGCACCTTCAGTTGGGCGATCGCATCCTCAATACCGCCGTCGGCATTCGGCTCACGATCTACAGCAAACCCACCGAGGAACTAGAGGCTCGTCAGGAAGGGGCCGACTCACCGCTTCCTGTGTACACCTACGGCCAGCGTCTGCATTTGATCGCGAAGCTGCGACTGCCGCGAAACTATCGCAATCCCGGCGCGATGGATATGGCCGGCTATCTGGCCTCGCAAGGCATTCGTCTGACCGGTTCTTCCCGCAGCAACAGCGTAGATGTATTGCCGGGCTTCGCAGGCAGCCGCATTGGGTTGTGGAGGAGTGTTGCGCGTCGCAGTGTACTGGCCCACATCATGCAACTTTGGCCCGGCGAACGCGGCGCGCTGATGCAGGCCATGCTCATCGGAGGGCGGGCATTTTTCGGGCGCGATATCAAGACGGAATTCCAGCGCACCGGAACCTATCACATCCTGGTGGTGTCGGGCATAAACGTCGGCATTCTGGCCTTTGCGGTTTTCTGGGCCCTGCGCAAGCTGCCGTTTGGCCAGACGTGGGCCACTGTCCTTACCATACTGCTCTCGTGGGTATACGCATTCCTCGCTGATCTGGGTTCACCGATCGTCCGCGCCACCATCACGCTTGCAATTTACATGGTCATGCGTCTGCTGTTTCGCGAGCGAGCTGCGCTCAACGGACTCGGCATTGCCGCTCTGGGCATCTTGCTGGTAAATCCACGGACGCTGTTCGAAGCCAGCTTCCAGCTCACATTTCTCTCGGTGATCGCGGTCGCCGGTATCGCGGTGCCGATATTGCGGCGCACGGTGTATCCATTTCGCAAGGCACTTGGCAACCTCGACTCACCGGGCTTCGATTTCGCGCCCCCGACACGAGCTGCGCAATTTCGTTTTGAGGTGCGACTGGTTCGCGACCTGGTAGAGAACATCTCCAATCGCCGGTTTGCGAACTTGATGGTAGTCGGCCTCACGCGATTCGTCATCGGGGCGGCCGAGCTGTTATTCACCTCCACCGTAATCCAGATCGCGCTGGCTCTGCCGATGGCGTGGTACTTCCACCGTGCCACCACCATGGCGCTGCCTGCCAATGCGCTGGTGATCCCGCTCGCGGGGATTCTGCTGCCCGCAGCCGTGGTCGCGGTGGCCTGCTCCTACGTCGCTCACTGGCTGGCATGGTTGCCGGCGCTGATCAGCCGGTACGCCCTCGATGCATTGACGGGCACGATTCATGGCATCGGGCATCTGCGCGCCTCGGAGGTCCGCATACCCACGCCCGCCCTGCTGGTCTGCTGTGCGGCCGCAGGTGCGTTTGGCCTGGCATTGCTGCTGGCCCGCCGGCGGGCGGTCCTGGCCGTCTGTGGGCTTGCGGGACTGCTGGTTGCTGCGGTTTGGATTGTGCTATTTCCTCCCAGGCCGCGGTGGCAACCTGGCGTGCTAGAGGTTACAGCCATTGATGTGGGTCAGGGTGATTCACTACTGCTGATCACCCCCGAGGGCAAGACCCTGCTGATGGACGCTGGCGGCCTGCCCGGTAGTGCACGGTCTGATTTCGATGTTGGCGAAGAAGTGGTGTCGCCGTATCTTTGGTCGCGCGGCATTCGCCGGCTCGACGCGGTGGCAATTTCCCATGCCCATTCCGACCACATGGGTGGCATGAGCAGTGTGATTGCGAACTTTCAGCCGCGCGAACTCTGGCATGGGATGAAGTCTCCGAGCAGCGGTTTCGTGGCAGTCGAACAGGCGGCGCTCTCAAATCATGTGGTTCTAAAGCCATGGAGCGCCGGAGAATCGTTTGAGTTCGGAGGTGTTCACGTGCGCGTACTGAATCCTCAGCCAGGAGGGCAGCCCCACGACCCGCCGCAGGATGACGAGTCGTTGGTCCTACGGCTGCAGTATGGCGGAAGTTCAGTATTGCTGGTGGGCGACTCGCATAGGCGGACGGAAAAGTTTCTGGTGGCCGAAGCTCCGCAATCCGACTTGCTCAAGGTGGGACACCACGGTAGCGCCACCTCAAGTTCGGCAGAATTTCTTGCCGCCGTTAAGCCTCACTATGCCGTGGTTTCCGTGGGCTTCTACAATTCGTTCAAACTGCCACGACAGGACGTAATGGAACGTTACGCCGGCGCGCACATCCCAACCTACCGTACCGACCTATCGGGCGCCGCCACCTTTTACCTCGACGGCGTAAAGGTCACGCCCCGGCGGGTTCTTCACTGACGGCCTCATCTGCGTCGGTTGTGGGATTACGGCGATACTCGTCAATGGTCTGCAGGGCTTCGACGGCCTGATCGGGGCGCACCATCACCACCACGCCGCCCACGCCGGGCAGGATGTCTTGCGGAGCCTCACGGTTTTGGGTGATGGCGTCAATTCCTGCCGACTCCAGCAAACCGCGTACCACCATCGCTTCTGACTCTTCGTCTGTATCGAAAACCTTTACCAACTCGTCATGATCGTTTTTTGTCTCTGCCATGGTGCCTCCAGGGGGTCGATTCAAATGGTACCTAATTGCAATGTGTTTCCGGGCTGAAATTGTGCTGTTTCGGTGTATGATGCCGCCCACCAAGTCGAGCGCAACAGTGGCGGCAGGTCTGACATCCAAATTGTAGCGGAAAGTGAGCGAAGACGATTTCGGGCCGCCGCGTCTGGCGGTTGTTTCTTTCGAGGAATCTATGGGCCTATCGGAACGCAGGGAAGAAGTTAGACCGCAACTCAGCAGCGAACAGCAGGAACAGGAAGAAGAGCGCCGCAAGCTGCGCCGCCTGCAAGTCATGATGAACATGGTGATGTCGGTCATCAGCCAGGACCAGGACCTTACCGTGGAAGAGGCCGCCGAACTGGTGGCCAATACCAAGCGCGCAGCCCTGGCGATGTTTCCCGACAAGGAGTTCGCCTACGACATCCTCTACAAGCCGCGGCTGCAGCGGCTGATGGCCGAACGCTTTCGCATGCAGTGAGCAACCTTACTTGCTGATGCTGGTGAGGTAAATTGTCAGGCTTCCCCAGAATAGTTTGGCGCGTATCTGCACCGGCAGATGTTGAGCATCGTCGGTGTACCAAATCCAGATCCGCCCGCGATTTTTAAGAATTCCAGAATCGCCTTCCGGCCCGATACGGATGGTTTGAAAAGTCCCGGCTGGAGTTTTTATCTGCTCCTTACCTTCGACGTGCGCCTGCACGGTCACCGTCTTGCCCCCGTCATTGAGCGGGAACGTGTAGTTGGCGCCTTGCTGGAGGGGGAGGCTTCCCACATAAAAAATTCCCGACACCACGTCGGTCACGCAGCCGGGAATGTCGTTCTCGGTCTTCTTCTGCTGATTGTCTTTCAGGCTGTGTTCTTCAAGGTTGGCCTTGCCGCGCGCGTAGTCGAATGAAATTAACGTCTCGCGCCGGTGCGAACCCTCTTCGGTGTGCTTCTGCACCTTGTATGAGCACAAGGTCTTGGCGTCGAAGTAGGAGTTGAAGCGGTCCTGCACGAGATAGAGGAGCGCCACCGCGCCGATGGAGTCGACTGTCGCGGCTACGTGCTCCTGCGATCCTGTCCGCTCAATACGCACGGTCGCGACTCCCGCCGGCAAGAACCGCCATTCGCCTTCGTAATGCAATGTCTGTCCGTGGGGAAACTCGTAGCCGGGACGCAAAGGCTCGATGTGAGCGGCGGCGCCGATAGTGGTTTCTGGCGGCGTTTGCGCCCCGGCATGCGGGGTTTGCGCAGCAGGACCGGCCGGCCCGCTGAATCCCAGCGTTACGGCAACTGCCAGCAGGATTGTCAATGCGGCACTGCTACGCCTAATCGGAATGACTTTCACCCGTGGAACCAGAGGATCTTGGCTACCAGTGCCGCCAGCATGGCCGCGGCGCCCAGCAGGGCATTGTACTCGCGATGTTGCCAATATAGCTCGCGCGAAAAGCCGTCCATCATTTGACGGAACAGCAAGGTGTGGGGAAGCAGGCTGGGCACACGGCGCGCGTAGTCGTCATACCCCGGAAATTGTTTTCGCAAGAATGCTTCCTCTCCGCGGATGACCGGCAGGTAAACGAGAGCAAACATCACCAGCATCGCGATCGCCACCCAGATATCACGAGCGGCGACTATGAATCCCATGGCGATAATGACCGATCCCAGATACAGAGGATTGCGCACATAGGCGTAGGGTCCGGTCATGGTCAGCTCCTGGTTCTTCTTGACCTGTCCCGAGGCGAGGGAGCGAAGGGCAATACCGCCAGCCGCGATGACGGCGCCCAGGAGGACAGATTTCCACGTTGGTTTTGCTCGCCAAAAGTAGAAAATCGCCAATACAAATCCTGCCGGCACCCGAATGCGGCGGGCCACGCGACTCCAGGCGAGCTTCGACTGGGGGCTGGCGGTTCAGCCATGCTGTTCCCCCAGCAACCGCTCAGCCGCTTGTATCGCCGCTTGCGGCTTGATCGAAGCCAGGCCTTCGTCTCGTCGGTCGGTATGCGTCGTGTTATTCAAACTCTGAGGACTGCGCAGAACCACGCTGGGCGTGCCGAAAGGACCATTACGCTCTGGCCGTGTGGGCCCGAATAGTGCAACCACGGGGATGCCCAAGGCCGCCGCCAGTTGCATGGGGCCAGTGTCTCCGCCGATGAAGAGCCTGGCGCGCCGCGTCAACGCAATCAATTCCCCGACCGAACACTTCAACGGCATCGCCACTCCGCCGCTGGAGCTACGTACTGCTTCGGCCAGGGCTTCCTCTCCGGGACCGTGGTTGACCAGCACCGCCATGCCGCGCTCTACCAGCGCACGCGCGACTGCGCCGAACGACTCCGGCGGCCAGCACTTTGCTCCCCATCCGGCGCCAGGGTTGAGGATGGCCAGAGGCTTGCCTGCCAACCTCTCAGATTGGTGATCGGCCCAGGCTTCGCTGGCGGAATCAACAGGAAATAGCGGCTGAACATATTCCAGAGCTTCGCCGGCAAGCTCCGAAGCCAGAGAGAGCGCGTGCTCGATCACGTGGCGCCCTCTCACGTCGATGGCCTGGGTGTAGAACATGCGCGCCGGCGCTTCGCGCGGCTGCGACGACCCGATGCGGATGGCAGCGCCGGTGAAATGCGCCGCCAACGCCGAACGCATCGCGCCCTGCAGGTCGAGCGCAATTCGGTATTTTCTTGCGCGCACTTCACGCCGGCACGACCCGATTTCGCTCCATGTTTCGCGGGACGTTCGGTGCCCTGCGCCAACTGGAAAACCTGGCCACATGCACCCAGTCGGCGAGCGGCTTGCGTTCGGAGCGGGGGAAAGCCGCTCCGAATCACGCGCGCACAGTAACTCCAGCCAGCGTTGTTCCACCAGCCAGCCGATTTGCAGATCAGGTTTGGCGAGGCGCAATGCTGCAATCGCGGGCATCGCGTGAATGATGTCGCCCATGGCGCTGAGACGCACCACCAGAACCCGGTCGGTCGCGGCAATGGCGGAGCAGTGTTGCGCGAGCATGGGAGTCTGCTCCTCCGGCGATACAGGAGTGCTCACCGTTTTCCACGTCCTCCGCTCCAGGACTGCAGTCGCGCGAGAAAATCGGTAGTGGAATGGTCCTTGGGATCGCCAACAATCTCGATCCGCCCGCCATGCGCCAAAACCTCGTCGCGCTCGGGAACGTTCGCTGGTGTGTAATCAGTGCCCTTGGCTTGAACGTCGGGGCGAATCTCTCGAATCAGGGCGCGCACGTCAGCTTCGTCAAAGATAACGACCGCATCGACGTCACTGAGTCCGGCGATGATTTCCGCACGCTCTGCTGCCGGTATCAGCGGGCGGCCGGCTCCCTTGAGCTGCGAGACGCTGTTGTCCGAATTCATTGCCACCACCAGCTTTCCTCCCAGCGACTTCGCGCCCCGCAGATAGCGGATGTGCCCAACGTGCAACAGGTCAAAGCAGCCATTGGCCAGCACAATCGGCTGGCCGCTACGGCGCCACTCGGCTACGCGCTCTCGCAAAGCATCGCGCGAAAGGATTTTTTGTGTGTAGTCGTTCACGAAGATGTAGCTGCCGCATACTGGTCGATGGCAGCCATTAATTCCTGGTTCGATACCGTCGCCGTGCCGCGTTTCATCACTACGATGCCACCCGCGAAATTGGCCAGCCGCGTTGCTGAAGCGGTATCAGCCCCGGCCGCCAGCGCCGCGGTGAAGGTCGCGATTACGGTATCTCCCGCGCCGGTCACATCCACCACCTGGTCGGAACCATGGATGGGGAGGACGAGCGGTGGCGCACCTTTCTCGAACGCAACCATGCCATGACGGCCGCGCGTTATCACCAGCGACTCCAGTGCCATCTCCTGCATCAGTCGCTCGCCGGCGCTGAACAGTTTGCGCTCGTCATGACCAATCTTGATGCCCAGCGCCTCTTCCACCTCGGGCTCATTGGGCGTGGCCGCGGTAACGCCCTCATAGGCGAGCATGCGATAGCGCGAATCGAGAGTGACCGGCTTGCCGGCCAGACAGCGGTTCGACTTAATGAAGTTCAGCAGCCTGGGTGAGGCCGCACCGTACCCATAGTCGGAAATCAGGAATGCATCCGAAGCGGTTGCATATTCACGCGCCGCGTTCACCAGATTCAACAACACGGGATGCAATTCGCCCAAGGGTTCCGGCTCGCGGTCCACGCGAACCACCTGCTGCCGGCTGGTGTGTGACATGCCGGCCAGGATGCGACTCTTGGTCGTAGTCGTGTAATGTTTGACCCGCTCGATGCCGCTGGTGGGAATTTTCTTCTCGTGCAATTTTTCCAGCAGCAGGCTGCCGACCTCGTCATCGCCCACCACCCCAACGGGAAGAACATTGACGCCCAGGGAAGCGAGGTTCATCACCGCATTGCCCCCGCCACCGGGAACGACGCTGCGTTCGCGATGCTTCAGAATCAACACGGGCGCTTCACGTGACACCCGCGCGATCTCACCAAAGATGAATTCGTCGGCCACCAGATCGGCGAGCACGGTGACCGAAACGTCGCAGAATGACTGGACGATCTTCCTCCAGCGCTCCGTGGCTTTTAGGTGTCTGGTCATGAGTTCAAATGAACGTGGCGCTCATCGGGCAATCAGGCCTGCGGCAACCGTTGATTGTCTCACGCGGGCCGCCGCTTTCGCTCGCTGACCGTGGCCAGTATGAACTCCAGGACGGCAGACGCATTATGCAACCGCATTCTCACCGGGACCACATGAATGGGTTGCAGCGCTTGCAGGTGCCCCTCGAGGTTGACTGCGTCTTTCTCGGTGGTGACGAACGCCTTGGCGCCGCGCTGCTTGCGCAGTTGCAGCAACTGGCGAATGTCCTCTGTCGAATAGCGATGATGGTCGCGAAAGCTGCTGGTGCCGGCGAGCATAACTCCCGCCGCGCGCAATTGGGCCACAAAGTTCAGAGGACGCGCGATGCCACAAAACGCAAGGCACGATTCGTCCGTCTGGGGGGCGACAATGTCGCGCGTCACTCTCCACACTTGCTGGCGTCCCAGCCGCAGACCGTCGCCTGCCGTGTCATTGGTCAGCACGATCGCATCCGCGCGCGTCAGCGAAGAGAGCGGCTCGCGCAACCTGCCGGTTGGAAGCAGTGAATCCCGCGCGTCGCCGGGAGAGGCCAGCACGATGTCGAATTCACGCGCCAGCCGGCGATGCTGGAAGCCATCGTCGAGCAAGTGCAACCGCGGACCAAATTTCTCCTCAGCCAATCGGCCGGCGGCGTACCGGTCCTCGCCGACTACCACGGGCACCCGCAACTTCCGCGCGATGAGCAGAGGTTCATCGCCATATTTTCGTGGAGATCCCACAGGATCGACCATCATTGTCCCCCTCGTCAGGCGCCCATAGCCACGCGAGAGTACATCGCACGGAATGCCCTGCTTTTTCAGTAACTCGCCCAGCAAGATCAGGAACGGCGTCTTGCCGGAACCGCCAACCGTGATATTGCCAATACTCACCACCGGCCCTTGCAGATGGCTGAGGGTCAGATTGCCGCGGTCGTACAGTTCATTGCGGGTGCGGACGGCCGCGCCATAGAGTGCGGCAAGCGGATTCATAGGCGCCGCTCCGAGATCATTGCCGGCCCCAGGGCGCCTTGTTCTGATAACAACTCCAGCAGCGCGCTTACGGTGCGCCCGGTTGCTCCGCGTTGCGAGCGCATGACTTCGAATGCCCGCTGCCCAAGCGCAATGCGCTCGTCATGGTTCTCCAGCAATTGCAGCACGGCCGCGGTCAATGACTGTGGAGCGATTACGCGCAATGCATCTACGTTGCAGAAGACCTGGACGATGTCGCGGAAATTTTCCGTGTACGGTCCAACCATAATCGGCGCGCCGAACTGGGCCGCCTCCAGCACATTGTGTCCGCCGCGCGGCACCAGGCTTCCGCCAACGAATGCCAGATCGGCAAACTCATACAGGCTGGCCAACTCGCCAATGTTGTCGAGCAGGAAAATGCCACCTGCGATTGGTGTTGTTTCCTTCCATTGTGAGCGCCTCTGGTAAAGCATGCCGGATAGGCCCAGCAGCGATGCCACCACCTCGAAGCGCTCAGGATGCCGTGGGGCAATCACCAACACCGCCTGCGGATAGCGTGGCAGGACCTCACGGAACATCTTCAGCAGCATGGCCTCTTCGCCATCGAGAGTACTGCCCGCCACCAAGAACGGACCGCTCCCTTCGCGCTTCAGGGCGGCGACTGCTGCAGCAATGGGCGGCCGGGCCGGAGGCTTCACTTCGAACTTCAGATTTCCGCTGACCTGCAGCCGCTCGGGGAGCGCTCCCATCCGAATCAGGCGGCGTGCGTCTTCCTCGCTTTGTGCCAGGAAGAGCTGCACGTTTTGCATTACTGGCCGCAGTAATATCTGAAATCGTAGGTACCTGGGCAATGAGCGGTCAGAAACCCGGGCATTGACGACCGCCACCGCGACACCCGAGAGCCGCGCCCATCGCAGCAGGTTCGGCCAGAATTCGCTTTCGGCCAGCACCAGCAACTTGGGACGCAGCGCCTTCAGGTAAGCGCGCACCGCAAAAGGCAGATCGATGGGAAAATAAAAAACGTTGCTTTCGCCGAAGCGCTCACGCGCCAGCTTCTGTCCCGTGTCGGTCGTGGTAGAAACCACGATGCGCCAGCCGGGCAACTGTGTCTTCAACTCCTGGATTACTCGTGAGATCGCCAGCACCTCGCCGACGGACACGGCGTGGATCCAAATCGTGTTAGCTGCGACCTGTTGGAGCAGCCGGTCGGGGACCCTGCCCAGACGCTCTTTCAAGCCAACACGGTACTTGCCGTGGCGCAGCATCTCCAGCAGCCACCAGGGTGCGCTCACCACCAGTGCCAATAGCAGAAGAATGCTGTACAGGGAATACACGCTGCGATTGTAATTGCGTCGGAACGATGCTCCAAATAGCAAGCGACACGCATGAAAGAACCTGTTTTGGCGGAGGCTTGCTCCTAACGGCATGAATCCGTTCATGGCCACATGACCGCGCAAGCCTTCGACCACGAACTTTAATTCGTGCTAGAGTTTCCGTATGGTAGTCACCGTCAACATCCCGGACGAACTTGTGGCGCAGGCAAAGGCGCGGGGCTTGTCGCTGGAAGCCCTGGTTCAAGAAATTTTGACCCAACAGCTTGCGGCGCGTTCGGTGGAAAGCGGGCAGCCGCGCACGTCAGAAGAGATTCGCGCATGGCTTGACTCGCTGGCGCAGTTTTCTGACAAGATTCCCCCGTTGCCGGAAACTCTTTCGCGCGAGTGGATTTACCAGGACCACGATTAAATGGCCATTGCTTCGTGCCTGGTCGATACCAACATCCTTCTCCGCATGACACGGCGCTCCGATCCCCAGCACCAGATCGTTGATGCAGCGCTCGCTCAACTTGCTGGTCAAGGTACCGTGTTTCGTTACGCTCACCAGAATATTGCTGAGCTGTGGAACGCCATGACACGCCCTCGGAACCGCAACGGCTTTGGTTTGACCATAGCCGACGCAGAACGCGAGGTGCGGGCAATCGAAGCGGGCATGATCCTTTTGCCGGACAACGAAGCCGCTTATCGCCAGTGGAGAAGAATTGTCGTGCAGCACAGCGTCTCAGGTGTTCAGGTGCACGATGCGCGAGTGGCAGCCGTCATGTACGTGCACGGCGTGCGCCACATCCTTACATTGAATGTGACAGACTTTGCCCGCTTCAAGGGCCTCACCGCTATTCACCCGAATAGTATTTCGAGAATTTAGCGAGGGTTTCTTCCCGTGCTGCCATGCAGCAAGTTGAGCGCAGCCCTCCGATAGCGGATAATTCCGCTATGCCGTCCCCATATCGGTTCTTGCTTTGCCTTGCCACCCTGACCATCGTGCTCTCCTCCGCGGCGCTTTGGGGCGCCAAGGACTTCGTTCCTCCCAAGGCCAGTAACGCAAATGCCTATGCCAGCAAGGACACGCACCCCAACGAGCACATCACCGCAGCGGTGGATTTGTACAACAATTCTCCGAAGGCTGACATCTTTATCACGCACTTCAGCGACGAAGGCATACTTCCCGTGTTCCTGATCATCAGCAACGACGGGGACCAGCCGATCTCCGTGAATAGCATGCAAGCGGAGATGGTGACCGGCCGCCGTAACAAGCTGGAAGCGCTCGACGTGGACGACGTCCTGCGCCGGGTGGCGCATATCAGGGGAAACAGCACCAATCCCAACCCGCACGCTGGCCCCATTCCGCTTCCCGGAGGAGTGAAGAACAAAAAGGCGCAGCAGCAGTACGAGGAAATCACGCGCGCGAAATTCACCGCTGCGGCGGTCGAGCCGCATTCCACTCAGTCGGGCTTTCTGTTCTTCGATGTGCAGGGGTTGAGCCAACCGGTAGACGGTGCGCACATCTTTCTCACCGGGATGCGCAACAGTAATGGCAACGAGTTGATGTACTTCGACATCGCACTGACTCCGTCAAACGCGGCGCCCCAAGGAGCAAAGTAAGCAGGAAGCCGACTCAGCGCCGCCCGTTATAATCACATCATGGTCGCACCTCCGGCAGCTCCGGTCGCAGCGCAGTCCAGGTACGAGCCGGTCATTGGGTTGGAGGTCCACGTCCAGCTTCTGACCCGCACGAAAATTTTCTGCGGCTGTTCGACCCGCTTCGGCGATCCGCCGAATACCAACGTCTGTCCAGTGTGTCTCGGATTGCCCGGACCCCTGCCGGTATTGAACCGGCGGGCGGTCGAGTTTGCGGTGCTGGCTGCGACGGCGCTTAACTGCAAAATCAACCCAACGTCGATCTTTGCGCGTAAGAACTATTTCTACCCCGACCTGCCCAAGGGCTACCAGATTTCGCAGTACGACAAGCCCCTGGCCGAACATGGCTACATCGAAATCAAGGGCGCGACCGGCCCCAAGCGGATTGGCATCACGCGCGTGCATTTGGAAGAAGACGCCGGCAAGAGCATTCACGATGGCCTTCCCGACAGCGCCGAGTGGACGTTGATTGATCTGAACCGCTCCGGGGTGCCGTTGATTGAGATTGTCAGCGAGCCAGATATTGCTTCTCCCGACGAAGCTCACGAATACCTCACGCGGCTGAAGGAGATCATCCTTTACACCGGGGTCAGCGACTGCAACATGGAGGAAGGCTCGCTGCGCTGCGACGCTAATGTCAGCATTCGGCCGCGGGGAGAAACCAGGTTTGGCACCAAGGCGGAGGTGAAGAACGTCAACTCTTTCCGCTTTATCCGTCACGCACTGGAATATGAGATCGAACGCCACCAGCAAGTGCTGGAGTCCGGCGGCAAGATCGTGCAGGAGACCCGTCTGTATAACGCCGCCGAGGGCAAAACCTACAGTATGCGGTCGAAAGAGCAGGCGCACGATTACCGCTACTTCCCCGAGCCTGACTTGTTGCCGCTGGTGGTGGATGAGAAGTGGCGCGAGCAGATCACGGACCTGATGCCCGAACTGCCGGCAGCCCGGCGCGCGCGGATGGTTGTGCAGTATGGCATCACCGAGTACGACGCCACGACGCTGACCGGCACTCGCTCGCTGGCCGATCAGTTTGAAGAAGCAGCCAAGGCCGCGAAGAATCCCAAGCGCGTGTCCAACCTGGTGCAGAGCGAATTGCTCGGGCGCCTGAAGGCCGCGGGGTTGGAGATCGAGCAGTCGCCGCTTTCAATGAAAGGTGTCGCCATGTCGGCTGACCTTGTGGAGAGCGGCGCCATCAGCGGGAAGATGCTCAAGGAGTTGTACGATCTGGCCTTCGAGCGCGGCGAGGATTTCCCCGCCGTCTTCGAAAAGGAAAAGCCGCAACAGCTTACCGATACTGCCGCCATAGAGAAGATCATCGACGAGGTGATAGCTGCCAATCCCAAGCAGTTGGAGCAGTATCGCGCAGGCAAAAAGACGGTGATCGGCTTCTTTGTCGGTCAGGTGATGAAGGCGTCAAAGGGACAGGCCAATCCAGCGATGGTGAATGAGCTTCTGGCCAAGAAGCTGGAATAGTCCGCAGTTTGTTACCCTGTTAGCTTCCATGAGATTGCAGCTCTATCGGCTGTCCGGAAGTTTGCTGCTGATCGCGGCGCTGTCCGGGTGCGGAACCCCCGGCGCGCCGCAACCACCGTCGTTGCAACTGGCGCGTCCGGTTGACGACTTGACCGCCTCGCGCAAGGGCAATCGCGTCGAACTGGACTGGTCGCTGCAGCGCAAGAATACCGACCGCACGTTGGTCAAGCATCCGCCCGCAATCCGTGTCTGTCGCCGCGAAGGTACTGTGCTAATGAGCAACTGTGACGTAGTCGCCGAAGTTTCTCCACCTCAGCATCCGCCCCAGTCCAAGAACAAGAAGGAGGAGGAAACTGCAATTCGGATGCGCTACGTGGATTCGCTTCCGGCGCGGTTGGGCGAGGAGAATCCGGCGGACTTCGTCACGTATGCAGTAGAAGAGGTCAACTCCCACGGACGCAGCGCCGGACTCTCCAATCAGGTGCCTATTCCTGTGGCCCCGACCATCCCCGCCCCCGGCGAGTTGACGGCGCAAGTTAGCGGCGAAGGCGTCCGGATCTCCTGGTCCGGTTCCGCTCCACCTGCGGCCCCGAAGGGTCTGAACTTTCGCTACCGCATCACGCGTAAGCCAGTTGGCGCGCCCGCCTATACGGTATTGGCCGACGTGGAACCCGCGGCCAGCGGATCGTATCTGGACAAAGCTTCTGAATGGGAGCAGAGGTACCAATATCGCATCACCACGCTTACGCAGGTCGATTCGCACGGCATTAATACCGCGGTCGAGGGCGACGATTCACAGCCGGTTGAGGTCTTCACGCGTGACGTTTATCCGCCGGGCCAGCCCGCCGGACTTCAGGCGGTTTTCTCCAGCGTGGGGCAGAAGCCCTTCATCGATCTCACCTGGGCCCCCAACCTGGAGAGCGATCTTGCCGGGTACAACGTCTTCCGGCGCGTCGAGGGCGGGGAGTTTAGAAAACTGAACCAGCAACTGGTGCCGACCTCGTCCTTCCGGGACGAGAATGTCGAGGTCGGCAAGAAATATGTTTATACGGTCTCGGCTGTGGACCTGCGGGGCAACGAGAGCCAGCGCTCTGCCGAGACCAATGAAACCGTTCCTGACAAATAAGAACTCTTCGAGGCCTTATGTCCTACTGCCGATTTCAATATCAGAACGTCATTCGCTACGGGCTCATCGAGAAGGTGGCCGGCATCGAGACCATCACTCGCACCATGGCTGGAGCCCCGGCTTCCTGGTCTGAGTTTGAGGGCGCTGAACGCAGCGAGCTGCCTGTGAGCGAAACTCGTTTGCTGTCGCCAGTGGAACCGTCCAAGGTGGTTTGCATCGGGCGCAACTATCGCGAGCACGCTATCGAGCTAAAACATCCGATTCCCACGGAGCCTTTGATTTTTCTGAAGCCACCTTCCTCCATCATTGCCACGGGCGACAGCATTCGCCGCCCCAACATGCTTTCCCAGCGTGTGGACCACGAAGGCGAACTGGGAGTGGTGATCGGCAAGCGCTGTTACCGCTTGCGCCAAGGCGATGACGTGCGCCCTTATGTCCTCGGCTACACATGCGTGAACGATGTGACCGCGCGCGACCTGCAGGAAAAAGACGGGCAGTGGACCCGGGCGAAGGGCTTCGACACTTTTTGTCCGGTCGGCCCAGTGGTGGCAGCGGACCTCGATCCCTGGAAGGGCGTCAGCGTTCAAACCCGCGTAAATGGTCAATTGCGACAGAACGGCACCACGGTGGACTTCTTGTTTCCGCTTGACGTAATCATTCACTTCATTTCGCAGGTCATGACGCTCGAACCCGGTGACCTGATTGCCACCGGAACTCCCGCTGGCGTGGGGCCCTTGCAACCGGGAGACTGGGTCGAAGTCACTGTGGAGGGCGTCGGTACCCTGAAGAATCCCGTGCTGAACCTCGAATAGTTCGCAGCCTGCAAATGACGCTGCCCCGCCTGGGGTGCGAGCAGAGATGGGCCGTATGCGAATTCAGGATTATGGCCGTTTTTCGATACGTGGCGGCACACTTCGCGATTATCTTTGGGCAAGAGCCAGCGAAACCAGCGGCCAGCCATGAACGCACTTCGCCTGTATCCAGCCCTTGCCATCGCGGCCGCTGCCGCCATCGTTGGCTACGCCCTGTTCTCACGCCGGAACAAGAAAACGAATGAGGAGCTTGAACGCGAGCGTCGGACCCAGCTCACGCTGGCTGGGCGGATTATCGTCGGCAACGTCATTGATGTGTTGGAGCTAGAGGACAGTGAATCAGGCAGGCTGATGCTTCTCTTGGTCTACAAGTACGATGTCGCCGGCGTAACCTACGAGGCATCGCAGGATGTGACCCATCTGCGTCAGCTTATCGACCTGTATTCCTGTCGCCTGGGCTTGCCGGCTTCGGTCAAGTATGATCCCCACAATCCTGGAGATTCAGTCGTTATCTCCGAAACCTGGACCGGATTGCGAAAATCGCCTCTTCGGGTGACGGCTGGAACCGCCACTGGGCCCAGCACTTTGAGGAACTAGTCTGCTGCGTCCATCTGGATAGAGCCGCGGCCTGCAACAATTCGTTACCTCGGCCTCCATAGCCGAATTGCTACAATAGGCTTTTATGCATAGTCTTCCTTTGCCAATCGCCGCCTTCGTGGCGGGATTGTTATCGTTCTTGTCTCCGTGCGTGCTTCCCCTCGTACCGGGCTATGTGTCGCTGATTTCCGGGGCCACCCTGGAGGACCTGCAATCGTCGGACCGGCGCATGCTTCGAACGGTAATGCTGCACTCCGTTACCTTCGTGCTGGGGTTCAGCGTAGTCTTCATAGCCTTGGGCGCGGTTGCAACCAGTGTCGGACAATTCGCCAACGAGTATCACTCGCTGTTGACCAAAATCGCAGGCATTGTTGTCATCATTTTTGGACTCCACCTGACAGGTCTGCTAAAAATCAAGGCGCTCTACTCCGATAAGCGCCTGCATAACGTGAAGGGCAGTTCCAGCGTGATTGGTTCCTTCCTGGTGGGCTTTGCGTTTGCCTTCGGATGGACGCCGTGCATTGGTCCCATCCTCGCTGCTATCCTGCTACTGGCGGAGACGCAGAACACAGTGCTCAAAGGAATCTTGCTGCTGGCCATCTATTCGCTGGGCCTGGCCGTACCCTTTCTGCTGACATCGTTGGGAGTGGACCGCTTTTTGGCGTTCTACGGGCGCTTCCGCCGTCACCTGCACACCGTCGAAGTCATTAGCGGCGTGCTCTTGATTGCGGTGGGCGTACTGATATTTTTGAATAATCTGAAACTGCTTTCCGGCTATCTTTCGTTCCTTAACCGGTTTGCGTTGTGAAGGTGCTGTTTGTGAAACGTAACGCGCTGGTATTCGTGGTTTTGGTGGGGGCCATTATCGGAATGCTGGCTGCCGGTAAGTACCTGGATCGTACCCGCAAGCACGGACCTCTTAAATTGGTGGGAGAGGTAAAAGGAGTGAAGGCGCCCGATTTCGACCTGGCCACCCTGGACGGCCAAAGAGTGAAGCTCTCCGACTTCCGTGGCAAAGCCGTGCTGCTGAATTTCTGGGCGACGTGGTGTCCTCCGTGCAAGATCGAGATGCCGTGGTTTGTCGAGCTGCAGAAGCAATATGGCAAAGATGGTTTGGTGGTCCTGGGCGTGGCCATGGACGACACTGAACCTGCCAAGATTGCGGAATTTGCGCATCAGATGGGCGTGAACTATCAGGTCCTTTTGGGCACTGATCAGGTTTCCGACGATTATGGCAACGTGCAGTATCTGCCCACCACGTTCTACATCGATCGCAACGGAGTCATCGTGGACAAAGCGGCTGGACTGTTTAGTCGCGGGGAAATCGAGAACGACATCAAGAAAATTCTGGCGGGTAGCCACAACCCTGAAGCTCCCCAAAGCAGCCGCGCGTCTGCCGGGAACTCCCTGGTGCCTTCAACAAAGGATGCTCAATGACAAGGGCCCTGGGAACCGTGGCGGCGATCGTGTTCTGCCTTGCTACTCTCGGGTTGGGGCAAGCCCCAGGGGAGAAGCAGCCTTATGTGACCTTGGGGCCGGTTGGAAATGTGCAACTGCAGGCGGGCGCCAGCACCAGCCTGAACATCGACTTTCGGGTTGGTTCTGAGTTCCATATCAACTCTCATCATCCCAAAGCCGACTACCTGATTCCAACCGTGCTTAAGTTGAATGCGCCGGAACAGGTTGCCGTGGCCGATTTGAAGTATCCCGCAGGAGAAGACATGGCGTTCGCTTTCGCGCCCAACGATAAGCTGAGCGTCTATAGCGGAGACTTCGCTATCAATGTCGTGTTTAAGGCGCCGGCCAATGCCGCAGCGGGCAGCTATCCGGTTAAGGGTGAATTGAGGTTTCAAGCGTGCGATCACAGCGCCTGCTATCCGCCCCGCTCAATCCCTGTGCAATTCCAGGTGACGGTGGTCAAGAAGTAACGTCGCCTTTCGCTCCACGCTTTTCGCTCTTCGCTTCTCGCCTTCGCTATGCTCGCATGAAGGCGAGCACTCCGTGTGCTTGTGGTGCATGATTTTTGATTAGCGTGACTAGAGCTCTCTCGCAAAGCAGCGTTACTTATTGATGTTCGGCAGTATTGAGAATGCGGAAGCCAGTTTTTTTTGCTGCCTCCAAGAGTCGCTTGTCGCCAGAGATAAAGTGTTTATTGAATGGCCTACTCATACTCCAACTATAGGCAGCAGCCAGTTGGAGTGCGTCAGCGGCGCGAAGATGATATCGCTCCAACATGGATTCTGCTAGGCGGCGTAGATCCTCGGTCGGCTGGATTTCCCGCCAGCCATCCTGCAACTCCTCCAGTCGACTGATCACTTGCCGATGCTGCGCCGCACTCAGAACGTCGACCCTTAATTCTCTCGCGAAAGCGCTTCGCGCCTCCACCCTCGTCGCCCACCAGACCACCATGTCAAAGCTCTCACTGAGCTGCAGTAAGAACGGAGTGCCCATCTGCTCCGTGCACAGCGGGACGACCGCGCTGCTATCCCAGAACGCCGCTTCCATCAGCGGCCCTCCTCGCGCTCTTCCAGGACCGCGCGAAGAGCTTTGTCCGCGCCAATATTGGGAGCTGGCATCTGCCAGAATTTCTTCCAGTTAATACGGCGCCCCTTGGTCGGCAGCTTCATCGCACCGGATGCGATCAGCTGACGTTCTTCCTCTGATGTGGCGTCGCCTCCATAGGGAGAAATACGGGCCACCGGCGTATTACGGTCCTTTATGATGACCTCTTCTCCATCACGCACAAGTTGGATGTAAGTGCTGAGATGATTCTTTAAATCCGCGATGTTAACCATCTTCATGGCTATATTCTATATTAATATGTCTATATAGACAAGTAATGGCCTAATACCTTGCGACTCGGGTCAAGCCGTTCCCTTTTCCCGCTTCTCGATTTTGGCCCAGGTGTCCCGCAACTGCACCGTCCGGTTGAAGACCAACTTTTCCGGGGTTGAATCCGGATCAGCGCCGAAGTATCCCAGCCGCTCGAATTGGTAGCGTTCGCCCGGATGGGCGCTCGCCAGCGATGGCTCCAGCTTGGCGTTCATTATCGTCTCCAGCGAATTGGGATTGAGATTAGCGGTGAACTCCTGCCCCTCGGGCACGTCGCTGGGGTCTTCTTCGATGAACAGGTTTTCGTACAGCCGCACCTCGGCGTTGATGGCGTGCTGCGCCGACACCCAGTGAATGGTTGCCTTCACCTTCCGGCTATCGGGCGCGTTGCCGCTACGCGTCGCCGGATCGTAGGTGCAATGGACCTCGACCACCTCGCCAGTCTTTTCGTCTTTCACAACGCCGGTACACTTGATGAAGTAGCCAGCTCGCAGACGGACTTCCTGTCCGGGAAACAGCCGATAGAATTTCTTGGGCGGCGTCTCGCGAAAATCATCCTGCTCAATGTAGAGCTCTCGCGAGAATGGCACCTTCCGCGTACCGGCACTTGGATCTTCCGGATTATTTAGCGCCTCAAGGTCCTCGACCTGCCCTTCCGGATAGTTATCGATAACCACCCGCAGGGGACGCAGTACCGCCATCACCCGGGGGGCGCGCTGGTTGAGGTCCTCTCGCAGGAAGTGTTCCAGCATGGCAAGTTCGATGGTGCCGTTGGTTTTGGAGGCGCCGATGGCCGCGCAGAAATTGCGAATCGCCTGCGGCGTGTATCCGCGACGCCGCAGCCCGGAGAGCGTCGGCATGCGAGGATCGTCCCAGCCGCGCACATGGCCGTCTTGCACCAGTTGCAGCAGCTTTCGCTTGCTCAGCAGCGTGTAGGTTATGTTTAGCCGGTCAAATTCAATCTGTTGCGACGGGAAAATCCCGAGTTGCTGAATGAACCAGTTGTACAACGGCCGATGGTCCTCGAACTCCAGTGTGCAGATAGAATGCGTGATCTTCTCGATGGAGTCGGATTGTCCATGCGCGAAGTCGTACATGGGGTAGATGCACCACTTGTTGCCGGTGCGATGATGTTCGGCGTGCAGGATGCGGTACATCACCGGGTCGCGCATGTTCAAGTTCGGGGAAGCCATATCGATTTTGGCGCGCAGGGTGCGCGAGCCATCGGGAAACTCGCCGGCACGCATCTTCGCGAACAGATCCAGATTCTCCCCGACGGACCGGCTGCGATAGGGGCCCTCTTTCCCGGGTTCGTTGAGAGTACCGCGGTACTTGCGAACTTCCTCGGCGCTCAAGTCGCACACGTAAGCCTTGCCGGAGTTGATTAGATGCACCGCCCAGGCGTGAAGCTGATCGAAATAATCTGAGGCATAGAACAGCCGGTCTTCCCAATCGAAGCCCAGCCAGCGGACGTCGGTGATGATGGAATCAACGTACTCCTGCTCTTCTTTTTCTGGATTGGTATCGTCAAAGCGCAGGTTGGTCTTGCCGCCGAACTCGGCCGCCAGCCCGAAGTTCAGGCAGATGGATTTGGCATGCCCAATGTGGAGATATCCGTTGGGCTCAGGGGGAAAGCGGGTCTGCACTCGTCCGCCGAATTTATTGGTCTTCAGGTCTTCGAGAATGATATCGCGTATGAAATTCGAGGGGCGGTCGGCGGGTTCCGCTTGCCTCGTGGCGACCGCATCAGCATTGTGGTTTGGGGTATTCATGCCTTCTGGATCCAGAGGAGCCCGACGTTGTCGCCATCCGTTGGAGGCAAGGTGGGAGCATCACTGGCCAAGAGTTCTATTCTACGTGGTTGAGCGTCATGGCCCAGACTACGGCCAGCAAATTTCGGTAAGCAGCACACACACGTGCGCGATGGCAGCATTGTCGGTGCCCATGCCTTCCGGAGTCTTGGCCTTTATCCCCACGCATGACGGATCGATGCCAAGCAGTTCGGCGACGTGTTGCTGGATCGCTTTCGCATGCGGCCCAATCTTGGGGGCGGCGAGGACCAGCGTGCTGTCAACGTTCCCCACGACGTAGCCCGCCTCTTGGATCTGCTTCAGCGCCTCGCGGACGAACAGCGTCGAGTCGGCACCCTTCCATTTCGGATCAGTCGGCGGAAAGTAGGTGCCGATGTCTCCGGCAGCGATCGCGCCCAGCAGCGCGTCAGTCAGTGCGTGCAGCAATACATCGCCATCGGAGTGCCCGGCCAATCCTGCGTCGTGTGGAATCAACACCCCGCCGATTCTCAGCGGGATGCCGGGCTGGAACTCGTGCGAATCCCAGCCGAAGCCGATGCGTGGTGTGCATTGTGGATTGGACAAAGTCTTGTGTCTGCCTACAGCTTACCCGCCCAGGCTCGCCTTGCGGCGATTCTCCTGCGACAGAAAAAATTCCGCCAACTCCAGATCGGCGGGGGCGGTGATCTTCATGTTTCGCGGAGAACCCATCACCACGTGCACTGTCCCTCCGCTGCGCTCGATCAGCGAAGCTTCATCCGTGCCCATGAATCCGTCGGCAGTAGCTTCGTCGAACGCCTTCTTGAGCAGGCCGAAGCGAAACCCCTGGGGCGTCTGTGCCAGCACCATGCGCTCGCGCGGGACGGTCGCAATCACAACGGCGCCATCGGCCGTGCGATCGACCTGCTTCACGGTATCAACCGCGGGCACTCCGGCGATCGCAGCCTGGTATTTCTTGACGGCTTCGATCACGCTCACGATGGTGTCCTGATCAACGAAGGGCCGCACCGCATCATGCACCAGAACAATGTCGTCGTCGGCCGCGTCGATGGCCGCCAACGCATTACCCACGGAGTTCTGCCGGTGTTCGCCGCCCTCAACCACACGAACCGGTTTCTTCAGCCTCTCTTTTTCGAGCTGTTTCTGAAAGCTAGCGGTCTCGTTTTTTCGCAGTGCCACCACAATCTCGCTAACCGGCGCGCACTGCGCAAACTTGCGCAGCGTATGGAAAAGAATCGGGGTCCCGTCCAGTTCGAAGAACTGCTTACTCCTGCTCTTCGGAGCGCCAGCGGCACTGGACATGCGCGTGCCCAATCCGGCTGCCGGGATGATGACGATGACCTTCATGTTGGGGAGCGCAGTATAAATGCCGGAGCCAGACAAATACAAATCGCGGAAGAACGCGTTAAGGCCCGTGCCTGTCTTTCGCGGCAGTCGCCTGATCCGCGGACGAGTTGGCGTCAAGCTTCGTTTCGCACCGGAACCCGGTGCTAGGTGTGCGACGTCAAGTGCTTACTCCGAGCTTGGGCAAAAGCCACTGGGTCAGTACGACGTAGACGACCACAAACGCGACGAGCAGAAGCCACGCAGGCATAACTCTATTAAACTCCTTAGGCGAGCTTAATGCCAAGCTTGCACAGATGCCATCATCGGTGTCAATTGCTGAAGGCTGCATCTCCGCGCAGTTGAGTCCATGCATCATGAGTGCTCATCGCGGCATCTGGAACTGCAAAGGGGTACTGCTTATGCAAGGGCCTAAGGTTGTTGTCGCGACGCTACTATTACTAGCCTCGGCCTTGATTGCACAAGAAATTCCAGCCCGTACGGTGCTGCCAGTTATGTTGCAGACCACTCTGAACGCGGGAAAAGCCAAAGTGGGCCAAAAAATCGAGGCCAGGGTGATGCAGGACGTCCCGCTATCCCCACCGGCACGCATTCGAGCCGGCGCCAAGCTGGTAGGACACGTCGTCGCGGTGACGCGTCCGACCACGGGTCCAGGATCGCGCATCGCAATCGCATTCGATCGCTTGATCACGGGTGGCGCCGAAATCCCAGTCACCACGAGCCTGCGCGCGCTGGCTTCCATGATGGATGTTTTTGAGGCGCAACTGCCCACCAACTCGATTGACGATTATGGAACCACACCCGCCGACTGGGTCACCGTGCAAATTGGAGGCGATGCGGTCTATCGGGGAAACGGGACCGTGATGTCTGGCAACCAGGTGGTGGGGAAATCGACAGTTGGAGGCGACGTGACCGCCAAGCTGATTGCCTCCCGCGACGGAACTTGTAGATGGGTCGTGGCTGACAACGACGGGGAGCAGGCGCTTTGGTTGTTCTCACCGTCAGCGTGTGGCGTGTACGGTTTTTCCGACCTGAAGATCGTCCATGCTGGCAGGCGAGATCCCGTCGGCCAGATCATTCTGGAGTCGGACAAGAACGTGCATGTGCCTGCAGGCAGCGGCTTGCTACTCAAGGTGACGGGTGCTTCCGATCATCTGGCTCCCTCCGGCGTAAGCAGCACGCGTTAGCATGGCGAGGAGGGTCTTAATCTTACAGAGTCCGAGGGCGAGATAATCGTAGTCCGGCACGCTGGGTAGGCTTAGAATGGGACTCCAAGTACCGCAGCCGGCCGGCGCTGTTTGCGTTTGCTGGTGCGGGCAGCAATGCCACAACTCGACACGATGACGGCTGAAAAGAAAAAACGCAGCAAAGTCCGCGGCGCCTCCGATCCGATCATTCCTGACAAGCTGTACTTCCGCATCGGTGAAGTGGCCGGCCTTTGCCGTCTGCCGGCTTACGTGTTGCGCTTCTGGGAAACCGAGTTTCCGCAGCTCAAGCCGGTCAAGAGTGGCACCGGGCAGCGAATGTATCGTCAGCGCGATGTGGAAAATGTGCTGCGCATCAAGAAGCTGCTCTACGATGAGGGCTTTACCATCGCCGGCGCGCGCGCGCATCTCAAGGCCGAGCTGAAACCCTCGCAGCGGCAGGACGGTTTGCCCTTCCCCAAGACCCGTTCGACCGACCATCTCAAAAAAGTTCGCCAGGGCTTGCAGGAAATTCTGGGTATCCTCAACAAGAAGCGCCGGTAGCTAGAACGTGATCTTTGCCGCGAACTGAATGCCGCGCGGACCGCCTCCTCCGAGGAAGGGGTTGCCGATGCCAACATCGCCGGTCGCGGTCAGAGCGTAGTAGCCAGTGCTGCGCCCGTTGCTTCCAAACCCGTTCACGCCGGGGTCAGCGATGAAGTTGGGCAACTCCGGATTGGCGAAGTTGGGGTGATTGAACACATTGAAAAATTCGGCGCGCAGCTGCAGATTGACCCGCTCGCTGATGGCTGTGTCTTTGAAGACGGAGAAGTTAAACTCCGTAAAGTTGGGGCCGGTCAGGGAGTTGCGTCCCAGGTTGCCAAAGTGACGGCTACCGGCTAGGCAGTTGCTATCGCCGCTGCTACCGGGTGGCGCTGTTGGATTAAATGTACACGGGACCTGGAAACTGGCCAGGTTGAGGAAGTTGAACGGGGCGCTCCCGTATTGAATCGGGCCCACGATGTCCGGACGGTCAAATCCTTCCCCCGAGCCAGAGTAGTCACCGTAAAAATTGTAGTTCAGGGAGAAGGGCTGGCCGGTTTGCGCGGTGGCAACTCCATCGAAGCCCCACCCGCTCTTCAGTTTTGCAAAGACCCGGTTGACTTGGGAAACAGATAGGTGAAGTTCCAACTGAATCGCTGGCGAATGTCGAAGTTGGAATTGCCGCGCTCCAACTGCGGCGCCAGACTGTTATTGGGCTGAGACGCGTTAGGAATGAAATCTTCCAGGTCGCTGGCATTGTCGATGGAATGCGACCAAACGTAGTTGGCCTGGGACGAAAGTCCGTGCCACGAGGCAATGTGAAGGCTGGCTTGCAACGCGTGGTAGATCGAGTTGGCGGTGGACTCTTCCTGGTTCACATAGAAGAAATTTGGGAATGCAGTCCTTGGCACATTGCTGCCATTATCGAAGCCCGCAATCGGGCAGTTCGGGAAAGTGTATCCCACGCAAGCTGGGCCGCTGTCGTAAGCCGTAATCTGTGCCTGGCTGGGCTGGTTGATATCGCGGAAGCGGAACAGCCTGGTTCCCTTCGAGCCGACATAGGCGACTTGCAGCATGACCTTGTTGGTGATCGCCTGCTGGATGTTGAGGTTCCAATTCTGGACGTAGGGCGTCCGAATGTTGGGGTCAATACCGAAGAAACTGCCGAGTGGTGAAGGATTGGCATACACCGGCACGCCATTGGTGATCTGGCCTCCGGCAAGGCCAGCAAAGGTGATCGGATTGGTCCCAATGCCGACGTAGGCCGGTCCAGGACAGAAGGTGCAGTTGTAGGGCAGATGTCCCAGGAACATATCTTGCGAGAAGGCGTCGAAGAAGATGCCGTATCCGCCGCGAAGTACCGTCGAACCCTTGCCGAACACGTCATACGCAAAACCAAAGCGTGGAGCAAAGTTTTTATAGTCGGGGTTATAGAGGCCGGAGGGGCCGCCCGCCGCCCCCACTTGCACCAAGGTCCCGCCGCCTGCGGGAAGGAGCCGGTAGAACTGATCATCTTTCTCGCCCGGCACTCCAAAGTAATCCCACCGTATACCAAAGTTTAACGTCAGCCGCGATGTCCAGCGGAAGCTGTCTTGCAAGTACAGCCCTTGACTATTTTCATACTCGTGCCGCCTGGTGTTACCGGCAGCCTGGCTCCCGCCCGATGGTGTGCCTTCCAGAAACGCTGTGAGATCGTCGAAGCTGAGCTTGCCGCGGAAGTTGGAATCTTGCACGATCGTAATCGAGGTGCGGCGAAATTCGTAGCCGAACTTCACATCGTGACGGCCGATCTTCCACGAATAGTTGTCGATGAAGTGCCAGTTCGTATCCACCCGTTCCCTGGGCACACCGGAAGAAGCGCCGAGCTTGGAAAAGCTCCCGACGGAAATCAGCGGCAATCCCCCGTTGAAGGAGGAGGCGCCGGTGTCCAATCCGATCGAGTTGGGATCGAAGCTCTGGTCTTGAGGAAAGAATCCTTCGGCGAAACGGTTCCAACCTACACGCGCTTCATTCACTTGGGATGAATTCACCACCTTCACCCATGACAACGCGACCAACTGCACCCGGGTCGGCGTTACGGTGTTGAATCCGGGCAGCAGCCCGCCCGCCAACTGCGCAAAGGGGAAGCTCTGGTTGCTATTGCCGTAGTAGTAGCGGCCGGAAATGTTGTTGTTGATGTTGGGATTGTAATCAACCTTGGCGATCAGGCTGTCCACGTTATTCAGGAATCGCGTCGAGGTTGCTAGGTTGCCGCCGTTGGGACATCCGGTGAGGTCACTGGTTACACCGGAAATGTTGGGCTGCGGCCAGGGATTGCGCGCCAGCAAGTTCAGCATGGGCTGACTGACCGCAGTGCCGAGGCCCGCTATGGTTTGCGCAACCAAAGTTGGATCGGGGACGCAACTCAGGCCGGCTTGGGCGCCGCTCTCCCGCTGACCTTCGTAGTCGAAGAAAAAGAACGCCTTGTCTTTTGCGATGGGACCGCCCAGCGATCCTCCAAATTGATTATTGGTAAACGGGTTCTTGGGTTGACTGTCGATGTTGAAATAATTGCGGGCGCCAAACGCGCCGCTGCGATAGTACTCCAGCACCGAACCGTGCAACTGGTTGGTGCCGCTCTTGGTGACGATGTTGACGATGGCGCCGCTATTTCTGCCGTACTCTGCCTCGTAGTTCGACAGCACGTGCAACTCCCCGACGGCATCAATGGGCAGAATGGTTGCCGGATCGCCAAACACGCCGGCTTCATTGATCGCCGGATCGTTGCGGTAGCCGTCGTTCATATCCGTGCCGTCGAGCAGGTAGTTGTTCGAGCGTCCCCGTGAACCGTTCATGGAGAACTCGCCGAAGGAACCGGGAGAGTCGCTGATCTGGTCGGGCGAGCCGGCGACGCCGGGATTGAGATAGATAAGCTTCGTGTAATCGCGGCCGTTCACCGGGATGTTCTCGATCGTCTGCGACGTCATTATGCCGCCCAACTCTGCGCTCGTGGTGTCCACCTGCGGCACTTCGCCGGTGACCTCGACCCGCTCGGCCACTTCCCCTGTCCTCAACGCGACATCCACGCGGTGGTCGCTGGCAACATCGACCACTACGCCGTTGGTCACCGAAGTCTGAAAGCCACTCTGCGAAACCGTGACCGTGTAGTTGCCGAATGGCAACTCGCGGGCGCTATAGGTGCCGTCGGCAGTCGTCTGAGTGGTGCGCTCCAATCCGGTATCGACGTTGCGGACTTTGACGGTGGCTCCAGAAACCACGGCGCCAGATGGATCCGTAACTGTTCCGAGAACCGTTCCGCGAAAGGTCTGCGCGGGAACACAAATAGCTGCCAGGAGCAGCATCAGGACGAGAAGCACGAAACGCTTGCAGTTCATGGTCGCCTCAGCCGGAGAGAAGCTATTGGGCGGTGATTATAAACAACAGGACGGGCGAAGAACAAAACCCGGGATGATGGGCTTCTGGTGAGTCCGCACTTGAATGTGGTCTTGCGCAGGCAAGAACCGCATTCATACCATTTCCCTTTTTGGGAATGCAGGGCCCTAGTCGCAATGAAATCGCTGGTAATGCGGCTGCGATAGGGTCACAATGGTTCCGGTAGGTGCCTCCCACGACATTGGGCCGTGGGTGGTCACCTGTAGCGGTTCTTGTTCTTCCCTTAGCCCCTCAGAGAAAGCCCACTCTGCACAAGAGTGCATCTGCCAGACCGAATCGGGGTCGCGCCGCGACAAACTTGTTTACGACCCAGTCAGAGACCTTCGAGTTAGCACCGCCACGTCGGGAACGAACCGATGCGGTGACGTGCTGGTCGGGGCTTGAAGTCCATTCGCCAGTTTCCAGGAGAAACTCAATGCGTTCCATGCGCCACGTCTTCCCGTCGGTTGTTGTTTTGTTCGCCCTATTAGTCGCTGTATTGGCAGTTTCTCCGTTCGCCTTTGCGCAGGTTCCGCTGCAGTTCGTTGCGGTTACTCCTTGCCGGGTTGCGGACACCCGCCTGGCCCCCGGTGCATTCGGCGGGCCAGCACTGCAAGGCCAGACCTCGCGCGACTTCGCCATTCCCCAGAGCGCCTGCAGCATTCCCAATACGGCGGCGGCGTATTCGCTGAATGTGGCCGTGGTGCCGCATGGGGGCCTGGGATATCTGACGGTATGGCCGGCCGGACAAACGCGGCCGGTGCTGGCGACGTTGAATTCTGTCGATGGCCGGATTAAGGCGAACGCAGCTATCATTCCCGCTGGCACCAATCAGGCCATCAGTGTTTACGCCACCCAGACCACCGACGTGATTCTGGATATCGACGGCTATTTTGTGCCGGCGAGCAGCACAACGCTGGCGTTTTTCCCGCTCACCCCTTGCCGGGTGGCCGACACTCGCGGGACCAACGGGCCGCTGGGCGGGCCCTTTCTCTCGGGCCGCCTGGAGCGCATCTTCCCGGTGCTCTCCAGTTCCTGCGTGATACCCGACACGGCGCAGGCCTACTCGCTGAATTTCGCGGCCATCCCTCACGGTGGACTGGGTTACATGACGGTATGGCCGACCGGACAATCGAAGCCTTTGGTTTCGACGCTGAACGCACTCACCGGCACGGTCACGGCCAATGCCGCCATTGTGCCCGCGGGACAGCAGGGCGCCATCAGCGTGTATCCCAGCAGCGACACCGATCTGGTGATTGACGTGGACGGCTACTTCGCGCCGGCCCAATCCGGACCACAACCCTTGTCGCTGTATGCCCTGGCTCCGTGCCGGGTGCTGGACACGCGTCAGGGAGCAGGCGCCTTCAGCGGAACCATGGCGGTCGATGTGTTAGCCAGCACCTGCCTGGTGCCGAGCGCGCAGGCCTATGTGTTCAACGCCACGGTGGTACCGCTGAATGGCCAACCCCTGGGCTATCTGACCTTGTGGCCCGACGCCGAGAGCAAGCCGGTGGTGGCCACGCTCAACGCGCTGGATGGTGCGATCACTTCCAACATGGCGATTGTGCCTACGCTGAATGGTTCCATCGATGCGTACGCGACCACCCCCACGAACCTGGTGGCGGATATCTTCAGCTACTTCGCGCCGATTACGGCGCTGGGCATTACCACTTCGTCGCTGCCCTCGGGAACCTTGAGCTTTGGCTACGACACGACCTTGGGCGCCAGCGGCGGTGTGCCTCCCTACACCTGGAGCATAACTTCAGGCAGCTTGCCACCGGGGCTGAATCCGCTGGCTGCCAACGGCGAGATCTCGGGCCAACCCACGATAGTGGGAACCTATCCGTTCACCGTGCAGGTTTCCGACTCGCAATCGCCGGCGGCGACCGCGTCTGCGCCGCTCAGCATCACGGTGAATGCGACTGTGACGCCATTGACGATTGTGACCACGTCGCTGCCGACGGGCACGCAGAACACTGCTTACAATGCCATGCTGGCGGCCACCGGCGGAGTCACTCCCTATACCTGGAGCATCCCCAGCGGCAGCTTGCCGATGGGTTTGCATTTGAACGCGAGTACGGGAGCGATCACTGGTACGCCCAGCGGGGCGGGCATTTCCAACTTCACGGTGCAGGTCACGGATTTCCAGATGTCGACCGCGAGTGCGCCCCTGAGCATCACTATTGCACCGGCAGTGCCGTTGAGCATTACGACCACATCGCTACCGTCGGGGACGACGGGCACAGCCTACAGCGCGACGCTGACGGCCACCGGCGGAGTCTATCCCTACACCTGGACCGTTACCAGCGGCACGTTGCCGGCGGGCTTGCATTTGAATGCGGGCACCGGCGCGATTACGGGCACGCCGAGTACGGCGGGCACGTCGAACTTCACCGTGCAGGTGGCCGATTCGGAGACACCGCAGGGGACCGCCAGCGCACCACTCAGCATCGTCATCAGTCCGGGAGGCGGCGGCAATCCCGGCGCTCTTACCGGCAACTATGCCTTTTATCTGAACGGCTTCAGTTCCAGCGGCGCATGGACGCTGGCGGGCAGCTTCATCTCCGATGGCCATGGCAACATTACCAGCGGCTTTGTCGATGGCAATTCGGTCACCGGCCAGCCCTACAATTCCACCGTCAGCGGCACGTATTTTATTGCCGCCGACGGTTTGAACACGCTCACCATTCAGGGGCCGTTGTTCGGAGCGGCGACCTACGCATTTGGTCTTGACTCGACCGGCAACGGACGGATCATCGAATACGACGACACCACCGGGCAGGGCAGCCGGGGCTCGGGCGCTTTGCGCAAGCAGGATCCAACGGCCTTCTTGCTCAGCAAACTGAACGGCGGCTACGCGTATGGCATGGCGGGAGTCGGCAACTCGGCGGCTCGTTTTACGGACGTTGGCGTCTTTACCCTGAGTAACGGAAACATTACCAACGGCGCCTGCGACATCAACGATCACGGAACATTCCAAACTTGCACCTTTACCGGCGTCCTGCCCGCTATCGGTACGCAGACCGGACGCGCTGTAAGCACCATCCAAAGCACTAACGGCACCAGTCATCAGGCAGTCTATGTGGTCTCCGCGAGCGAAATGGTCATGGAGCAAATCGACTCGGTCCCAGGCACCCAGACACCGTTAATAGTGGGCTCAGTGCTGCAGCAAAGCGGGCCATTTAACGACGGCACGTTGAACGGATTGAGTGTTCTTTATTATCAGGACATCCATGCCTCAGATGGAGCCGACCAATCCGGCGCCTTGCTTTTCAACTTCAACGGCAGCGGCGGCGGTAACCTTATCGCAGGCGACGAAGACCTGGCGGGTGTCATTACACAGGACCAGCCGGGACCAGCGGGTTACACGGTGACCGCCAATGGAGCCGTGACCTTCAGCGGCGGAAATGGAGCTCCGGCGGGCTTCCTGGTGGGCCCGAACCGCGCATTTGTTGTGGGAACCGGTTCCAATTCCATCTTGGGGACCTTCGAACCGCAAACCGGTGCGCCATTCACCAACGCGTCCATGAGCGGAAGCTACGTTGGGAGCACATTGGCCCCGATGGACTACAACCACGCACATGGTGAGCTGAACGTAGGGGTGGCGGACGGCCAAGGCACATTTACTTTCTACGATGATTCCAGCGGGCCGGGCGGGCTTAGTCAAGAGTTAGGCCAACCTGTTACTTACTCGATCGCTTCTAATGGCAGGGGCACAGCAGTGACGCAAGTCGGCGAGGCCCCCTCCATTATTTACATTATTTCGCCCACACGGTGGGTCATTATGTTGACCAACACTGACGCGAGAATGGACGTGTTTAACCACTGAAGTTTGATGGATTGATTCTCCGTGAACTCTTGGCCGGCGCCTTCAGGCGCTGGCCTTTTTTGGCTGGGGCGATTATTGGGAGGCAGGTGTATTCGCTTCTGGTGCGTAGTTGGCGGGGATGTCAGGCAAAAACGCAGATCCTTCGGCTACGCGGCCCCCGACCCGTAGCGGGTCGGGCGGCCGCTCCGCTCAGGATGACAACTCAAAAGAGCCGCGGTCAAATCACCACCGTCTCCTGATACTCGCCGTACACATGACGCATGGCATCGGAGATTTCGCCAACCGTGGCGTTGGCTTCGACAGCTTCCACAATCGGGGGCATCAGGTTGCCCGTGCCGCGAGCTGTATCTTCCACCTGCTTCAACGCGGCCTGCCACTTTGCCGGATCGCGCTTGGCGCGCACCGCACGCAAACGCTCCACCTGCTTGCGTTCCAGAGACTCGTCCATGTGCAGCAGCGGAATCGGCTTTTCTTCCTGCAGCTCAAACGAGTTTACGCCCACGACAATTGCTTCCCCTTTGTCCGCGGCGCGCTGATACTCATACGCGGCATTTTGGATCTCCTGCTGTATAAATCCGCGCTCAATTGCCTTCAGGGTGCCACCCATGGCGTCGATCTTGTCGAGGTACTCGCGCGCCTGAATCTCGATCTGGTTGGTCAGCGCTTCGATGTAATACGAACCGGCCAGGGGGTCGACAGTCTGCGCCGCCCCTGATTCATAGGCGATGATCTGCTGGGTGCGGAGGGCGATACGCGCCGACTGTTCGGTGGGTAGCGCCAGCGCTTCGTCGAAGGAGTTGGTGTGGAGCGATTGCGTTCCGCCCATGACCGCGGCCATGGCCTGCAAAGCCGTACGCACGATGTTGTTCTCTGGTTGTTGCGCGGTCAGGGTCGAGCCTGCCGTTTGCGTGTGGAAACGCAACATCAGCGATTTTGGATTTCTGGCGCCGAACCGGTCACGCATGATGCGCGCCCACATGCGGCGGGCGGCGCGAAACTTTGCCACTTCCTCGAGAAAATTACTGTGCGCATTGAAGAAGAAGGAGAGCCGCGGTGCAAAGTCATCCACGCCAAGCCCGGCGTCGATGGCCGCCTGCACATAACTGATCCCATTGGCCAGGGTGAATGCCACTTCCTGCACCGCCGTGGACCCGGCCTCGCGCATGTGGTAACCGGAAATTGAAATCGTGTTCCACTCGGGCACGTTCTCGTGGGCGTAAGAAAAAATGTCGGTGATGATGCGCATGGCTTGCGCGGGCGGATAAATATAAGTTCCGCGCGCAATGTATTCCTTCAGCACATCGTTTTGCACGGTGCCGGAAAGCTTGCGCACGTCGCGGCCGGTGCGCCGCGCAGTCACGATGTATAGCGCCAGCAAAATCGACGCGGTGGCGTTGATCGTCATCGAGGTGGAAATCTTCTCCAGGTTGATGCCGTCGAACAGCCGCATCATGTCCTCAATGGAATCGATGGCAACGCCGACTTTCCCGACCTCTCCCATAGCGAGCGGATTGTCAGAATCGAGGCCGATCTGCGTCGGCAGGTCGAAGGCCACGCTCAATCCGGTGGTGCCATTGCTCAACAGATATTTGTAGCGGCGGTTCGATTCTTCGGCATCGCCCATGCCGGCGTACTGCCGCATGGTCCACAGGCGGCCACGATACATCGTGGCTTGCACGCCGCGCGTGTAAGGGAATTGCCCGGGAAAATTAAGATCGCGGTCGTGATCCCAACCTTCCAGATCGGCCGGTGTGTAAAGCGGATGAACACTGATGTGGGAGGAGGTTTCTTGCTCGGGCGCCAACTTGGTGGCCACGGACCCTTTGTGTTTGCCTTCAGGCATAAGAGTAGGCCTCGGTGCCTATCGTAAAGATGTCTAAATTATGAACGCGTGGCCGGGAAGATGATATGACCCCGGTCACAACTGCCGAGCTGTATCAAATGCTCACTTTCGTGCTTTGCGTCTCGACCTGGCGAAAGAACTCACGCCAAAGTACAAAAAAGCCAGGGCGAATGAGGAAGCCAGGAGCAACTTGCCGATTCCGGTAGTACCGCTAGCATGACGGTGGTATTCGCGTACTGCAGCCCCGCCCCCAACCATCGCGAGCACCAGGAAAAAGAGCCCCGCTACCTCCAGCCATAGCACGTGCAGCACACGGCCTGCACTCCCAAGGGTGACGCGTCCTCCCCGATAAAAGGCCCTAACCCAGCGATTTTCGCCAGTCTTGCGGCCCGCGACCCGCAGAAATGCCCGCCCTTGGGTGCCCAAATTGTGGGATGACACGCTTTTTACCTTTCGCTCAGCGCTATTGCTTAGGTGCTATCTCATTCTATCAGCGCTTTTTTCGCTACTAACATTCGGATCGTTGCCCATCTTCTATCGGCATCCCACGAAACTCGGCCCGCACCGCCAGCATCCAAGTTGTTAAGTCTGGGTAGTAGCGGGCGGGCCAAAACTTCTGGCCTGATCTGAGAAAGCGTTGAGCCGTCCGGTCGACAGCCAGCTAGCTTAGGTGCAATTGTGGATAAACGACTAAAAAGCCTGATGGAACAACTGGGGGAGGCGATCAACAACTCACTTTCCGATTCCGACCAGATCGCGGAAGTCATCACTCGAATTAAAGACGGGGGATACGACGTGTTTCTCGTACTCGAGGCGACAGTGGGTTTCAATGAGCGGGACGACGCCGCGGAGCCAGTTGAAATTGACGACCGTGGCTCTGCTACTGCTGATTTTCGCGTGACGACCCAGGACGTGAAGTTTCTTAAATCATTACGCATCAGCGTGGATGACTAGAAGGCGGCCGCAAGCTGGGATTCGGCGTTGGGTCCCGCCCCGCCTGGTACGCGGTGTGCTAAGATTCCGACTTCGCCTGTGGGTCGGCATGCGCCACCAAGGCGCTTGTCAGCCCTCCAGCAAGCGAGAGCGTTCTTTGGCTCTTTCGGGAAAAATCGTAATCGGAAGCCATCAGGATGAGAGACACCCTCGGAGTCTTACTTGCGGGAGGAGCGGGCGAGCGTTTATATCCCCTGACGCGCGATCGCGCGAAGCCGGCCGTCACGTTCGGCGGCATCTACCGCATCATTGACATTACGCTTTCCAATTGCATCAACTCCGATCTGCGAAAAGTCTACATCCTGACCCAATACAAAGCGCTGTCCCTGAACCGGCACATCCGGGAAGGCTGGGGCAACATTGTGGGACGGGAACTGGGAGAGTTCATCGAGATCCTCCCGCCCATGAAGCGGGTCAGCGAGAACTGGTACATGGGCACCGCCGACGCCGTGTATCAGAACCTCTACTCCATTGGTTCCGAGCAGCCGCGCTACGTGCTAATCCTGTCGGGCGATCATATCTACAAGATGAACTACGACCTGATGCTGCGTCAGCACAAGGATTCGGGCGCAGACGTTACGCTGGCCACCATCCTGGTCGATCCGGCGGAGACCAAGCTGTTTGGTGTAGTCGAGATTGATCGTACCGGACGGGTCGTCGGCTTCCAGGAAAAGCCCGAGCAGACCGATCTGCGGTCGCCGTATAACCCGCGAATGGTTTCGGCATCGATGGGCATTTACCTGTTCAACACTGACGTGCTCATTCCGGCGCTGCTGAAAGACGCTGAAGATGCGACTTCGCGGCACGATTTCGGGCACAACATTCTGCCGCGCATGGTGGACGACTACAAGGTTTACTCCTTCAACTTCATCGACGAGAACCGAAAAGAGGCGTTGTACTGGCGCGATGTGGGGACCCTGGAAGCCTATTACGAGGCCAACATGGACCTGGTCTCAGTGGCGCCGGTTTTCAACGTGTACGACTTTGCCTGGCCGATCCGCACCCATATGCGGCAGTACCCTCCGGCCAAGTTCGTCTTCAGCGATCCGGGCCGCACCGGAGAAGCACATGACTCGATCGTCTCCATGGGCTGCATTATCTCGGGTGGATCTGTGCGCAACAGCGTGCTGTCGCCCGACGTGCGCGTGAATTCCTACTCGGAGATTGATACCAGCATTGTCTTCTCCCATGTTAACGTCGGCCGTCACTGCCGCATCCGGAAGGCCATCATTGATCGCGATGTCGATATCCCCGAGGGAACGGTCATCGGCTACGACACTGAAGCCGATCGCCAGAAGTATCACGTGACCGATAGTGGCATCACCGTGGTGACCCGTGATTACTCGCTGTTCGAGAATCCCGTCACGGTGGATTACTTCACGTCGGAGTAGATTTGGGACGCCATTACCGCTAATGGCTTTGCCCCCAGGCTGCAACCGCTGTGGATGCCGATGTTACTGCGTGAGCATCCGCGCTTTTACCGTTACCGCGCCCACACACCACAGCAGCGCATCTTCCACGTGCTCTCGCAGGGACGGGCTGGTAAAAATGTTTCGCAGTTGCATTCCTTCCGTCAGGCGTGCTGCTAACTCGGTCAAGATGCCCTGATAGCGGTCCGGCATGTGCAGTTTGGTGGCGCGCACCAGATCGTCAAAGACCAGCAGGCAATCCAGGATCACACCGTCGGGATCGGCTTGTTGGGAATTGACTCGATACAATGCCTCCGCAATATCGCAGAACGTTTCGACAGCCTCCGGAGGAGGACCAAGTCTCGCCATGCTGGGATCGAGCGCCAGCGCCTTCGCAGCTAACCCGGGGTGGACGAAGAATACGATGCGCCCTTCGTCCGTGAGCGGGCGTTCATTATCGCTGCCGACTGCCAACAAGGTATAAAACTGGGGACCGTCATGGCCACCGTCGACACGGAAGCCGATGAGGATGAGTTCTTCATGCGACCGGTGGGGAAGAACAGGTAACTCGCGCATAGGGAAATAGTACAGTTGCGGGTTGCCAGTTGTCAGTGGCCAGTAGTGCGGGTAGTGGCTCAATTTGAGCCACTACCGTAGTGCGGGGCATCTTGACCGGCTTCTTACGGCTTTGTCATGGCTGGCAACGCGATTTCCAGCGACCGTGCGCTGCCGGCGTCATCTAGATGTGTAGATATGGGGAACACCTTCAAGACCGCGTTACTACTGACCGCACTGACGCTTTTCCTGTTGTTCATTGGGCAAATCTTTGGTGGCCAGCAAGGCATGGAGATTGCTCTGGCGCTGGCCGTCGTCATGAATTTCGTTTCGTATTTTTACAGTGACAAGATTGCGCTTGCCATGTACCGCGCGCAGCCCGTGACCCAGGAACAACTGCCGCGGGCGTACCAGGTCGTCGAACGCCTAACGCAAAAGATAGGCATCCCCATGCCGAAAATCTATGTGATTCCTTCCGAGTCGCCCAACGCCTTTGCCACTGGACGAAACCCCAAACACGCATCGGTTGCGGTCACCGAGGGGATTTTGAATCTGCTCACTGACGAGGAACTTGAAGGCGTGCTCGCGCATGAGTTGGGACACGTGAAGAACCGCGATATCCTGATCAGTTCGATCGCCGCCACTCTGGCGGGCGCCATAACCATGCTGGCGCGCATGGGCTACTGGGCCTCGCTCTTCGGAGGCATGGGAGACCGCGGCGACCGCGACCGCGGAGGCGGTGGCTTCACTGGGCTGCTGATGTTGATCTTGGCGCCGATTGCAGCCACTCTCATTCAGCTGGCAGTTTCGCGATCACGTGAATACCAGGCCGACGCCACCGGCGCGCAGATCACCGGCAATCCTTATGCTCTGGCGAGTGCGCTGAAGAAGCTCGATGCCGACTCGAAGCGCATGCCACTGCAGGCTTCGCCATCGACAGCCCATCTGTTTATTGTTGCGCCGTTGCTTAGCGATGTCAGCTTCGCAAATCTCTTCTCGACTCATCCGCCGATCGCCAAGCGCATTGAGCGCCTTACGGGTCGGCCAGCCGAACTCGACGATTGATTGTCGTCCCTCGGCGTAGTTCCTTCGCCGCATGCCATTGTACTTGTGTTTTTTTAATTATCCCACAATGTGGTACACAACAAAAGCCAGTTTCTACAAAGTACGTCCTGCAGCATCGAAGACGGTGCCACCGAAGCCTCCCGTAAAAAACTTACGGCTGCGCGGTTAGGAATTACCAGTCCAGGACGATGGCTCGGCGCGTCTCCCATGCACGAGCAGAATCGTGTCCTTTACTTTCTTGCAGTTAGCAAATGGCCAAGCGATTGCAACTCCTGAAATGGAATGCGAAACGACTGTAAGCACGATTGGCGGTTTACAACTGCGTGGCCGAAGTTCATAATTATGTTTTGGCAATCGGTTGATCCCAGGCACTCACCTTACCAAACTCATTCGTGATTTGAGCATATCCCACATTGTGGGAGGAGAGTTATGACACCAAATTCCGGCAGTTCTACAGAGTCCAACCCTCGCGAACGTATTTGGTTTTTCCCTGACAAGTTCTGGCGGGCCACAAAAAACATGCCCCCGGACGAAGTTGCGAACCTGATGGCAGAAGTTGAGAGCTACGCCGCGGCCGGTGATATGCAGGCGCTCCGCAAGTATCCTTTTGTGGTGGTAGGAGATCCTTACAAGAAATCGGTTGCCTGATTTAGGATCAAGCGCTTGATCGCGAACCGGCTGCCACTTCACGCGCGCGTCCCGCGACCCGAGATGCCGCCGCCGGTTTGATTGCCTGAGGGCGAACCAGAATTGGGCACGCGCAGGTCGTTTCCAGCAAGTATCGCGCGCGCGCTACACGTTCCGCCACCGGACTTATCTCCTGCAGGCCCCGCCCGTAAACAATCAGCACTCCGTCCTGCCGTTCCACAACGAGCCGTTCGATCTGTCCGTCGTGAGAGAAATCGAAAGCGTCCGCCAGTCTCAGGATGCCTGTGATCGGCAACAGGGCCACCCTGCGTTTTGGAGTGAGTCCCACAAACGCCGAGTTGCTAGTTTGCGGAAGTGCGCCGGCATGAAAGCGGGCAACCACCGCAACCAAGTGAAGTTCCTCCACACTCCATGCTAGCGGAGGCTTGAGCCGGCGAATCATGGAATACGCGCGCTTGCGATGCCCGTCGGAGCCGCGGCTTCGTCCCACCTCGTGCAAAATGGCTGCGGCCTCCAGGATGCGGCGGTACACCGCGTCATCACTCACCATCCCCTGCTTGGCCAAGCCGTCGTAAAGTTGCAGCGCAAGCCGGCTCACATGTACTGAGTGGTTGACGTTCGGATCGAGGAAAGAAGCCCAGGTACGAAGCTTCTCCATAGAAGCCTGTTGTAACGAGGATCCACTGGGCAGTTCAGCGCGCCATACCCGCCAGAGCGAATTCTCTCCCAACATTTCTTGGCGATAGAGATCTAAGCGGTGTTGCCGTTCCTCCACAACTCGTCTGTTCCAGCGCTCGCGATCTTCGGGCTGAATCCCGGGATGCGCCTTAATTGCCTTCTTCAGCACATCGAAGTCATGCACCTCGCCAAGAGCATCCTGCAACTCGCGCAGGTCGCCAGCCCACTTTGCGTGGCGCTGCGGAAGAAAATTTTCACAGGTGTAGCGGAAGCGCTTGATGCCGATTCGCAACTGGTGATAGCCAACCTGGGTGCGGTTTCGCAAGGCCTGCCGGTGTAAGGCGTGTGCGTCGGTCCAGCGCTCCAGAGCGAGATGCTGAAAGACCAGGCCTTCCACCGGAACTCGATCTGCCCGTCTGGCTAACCGCGTATTCAGCGTAGTCCATCGCTTGCGGTCGAAGTTGCGGAGGGCCTCTTGCGCGGCAGCCTTGAGCTGGATCTCTTTCTGGCCCAATGTGTCGAGCAGAAGCAGGCGAACTGGATCGTCAGGTGCCGAAAAACGGGTAACCCATTCCGACATGACCTGTACATCGCGAAGATCGCCCAGGCTGCTGAAAAGGGCCTTGCCCAGCCGCTTCATTTCTTTCCAAGCCGGATCCGGATCAACCGACAGGAAGCCGTCTGCAATTGAGCGGCAACGGCGAATGGCAACCCGGAGATCGTGCACCGGATCAGCCGCAAATTCAAGGTTGGCCTGGTCACACTCCACCAGGACGCGCTGCGCCCAGTAGGCGAGTCCGGCTTTGTTGTCGCGTGTGAGAGGCGAAGGCATGAGATTGTGTCCTGTTTGATTTTACTTGTAGAACGATCAAGATGCCCGGGCAGCAGAAATGGTGAGAGAGACCAAGAACCGCAGATCCTTCGACTCGTTGCAATCTCAGGATGACATTCCTAAAGATGCGTCCCTACAAACTTGCGAGCGCTAGAGATATACCCGCTCGGTGCTGCGCAGGTTTCGATAGCGCCGGAAAACACTCTTGTCGCTTTCCAGACCGAAGAACGATTTGATTGAGGTCCCGCGGAACGTGTGCGCCAGCATCTTCCACCAGTTGCGGAGAACGAACAGCGGTTCATGTGCTATCACGGCGGGTATGTGCCGGGTCTTCATCCACCGCTCAGCACGCCATCTCTCGTACTCGATTTCCTCGGGTTGCAGATGCTGCGTCGCCACGACGGCGGTGGTGCCGTCGTACTCCTCCATGTTGTCGATGACGATTAAATTGCGCGCGCGAAAATCTTTCGTCATCGGCGTACCAGGATAAGGAGTGGGATGCTGGATGTAGGGCCAGTCGACATATTTGCTGGCAAACTCCAGATTGGCCCGGATGGATTCGCGGGTGTCATCCGGGTTGCCGACAATGAGGCCGCCCACCACATACATTTTGTTCTTGTGCAGAACCTCAATGGCCCGGAGCGAAGCGTTGCCAGTCGCGCGCCCATCTTCGCGGAACTCATTCTTGGCCGTTGCTTTCAGGAAGTGGAGATCATCTTCGAGAATGTTCTCGATGCCAAGGAAAACATAGCGAAACCCGGCCTGGCGCATCAGCGGAGCCAGGGTGTCCCCATGCATGGCAATCGGCAACGTCATCGCCTGCACGGTATAGTCGATGTCGTTCAACCCCGCATCGATGATGGCGCGGCATAGCGCTTCAAAGCGCCGGATGTTAAGGCTGATGTTGTCGTCCACGATAAAGATAGCGCGCGCACCGTGCTCCCTGGCGTCGCGAATGTCAGCCAGAACGCGATCAAACGAGTAGGTATGAAAGTTGCGGCCACGCATCTCGATTATCGAGCAGAATCCGCAATCGAAAGTACATCCGCGCGAGGTCTCCACCACATCCACACCGCGTCCAAGCATGGTGTATCCGGCAAGCACGCGCGCGTCGCGCTTAGGTAAACGGATCTCATCTCCTTCGAGCGTATGCACGGGGCGGGGAAGATTCTGATGCCACCCATTGTCCGCTTGATATGACAAGCCCTCGATCGCTGCGAAGCCTTCACCGTTTTCGATGGCGCGCAGCAGTTCGCGAAAGGTGATCTCGCCCTCGCCGCGGACAATGTAGTCGATGCCGCATCCCTCGCTCATGTAGGCTTCGGGAGCGAGGCTGGGATCATAACCGCCCACAGCGACCCGAATGCTGGGTCGCAACGAGCGCAGCAGTTTGATGATTCGCAGTGCAGTCTTGCGTTGGAAAGTCATGACCGAGAGGCCAACCACATCGGGCTGGATTTCTCGCACCAACCTCTCCACCGTTTCACGCACCTTGTGCTGAACCAGGATCAAGTCGGCAACCGCCACTTGGTGATGCGAGTCGATGTTGCCGGCCAAGGAACAGAGCGCTCCATTGGGCATTCGCACCGCGACCGTCGGCATGTGCTCGAACGAATCGGGCATGGAAAGGAGCAGAACATTCATGACATAGTTCCTGCTGACACCGTGGTCCCCACGAGCTGAAACATCCAGTTGGCATACATGCTACACCGAAATTGGCGTCAATTGACGGGAAGAATGCGGATGAGAGCGAAGCATGATATCGAGGAGCCGGAGGCGAGATTAGGGCTTTAGCAGGAATTTCTTGGTGGCGGCGGCAGGACTCGAACCTGCGACCTACGGATTATGAGATGTGGTTTCCGAAGGGCCGCTACCCGGATTCAATCAGTTACAGTTGGAACACATCGCCTGATTCGGGATTGCGCATTGTCTTTCGGCATTTAATTGGCAACGGAATAGGCAACAGCCTGTACTTCAGAAAACCGACTCAGTTTCCGACAGGCGCTGCTGGATATTTTAGGGTTCTAAGGGCCTTTCTTAGTGCTCTTCCACTCGGGCGAATGTGGGCTCAGATACCTCCTAACGCCAATGTCACGAAGGATCTCTCCGGGGTCTCTGTAGCGAAGGTGTCTCAGGTTCGATCGGGCCGACATAGGCTGCCGACAACGGCTCCGACGCATCGGTTGGCTTGTCATTACTGATGAGAATGAGCTGACCGATGGGGAAGCCCGGATACAGAATCTGAGGAGTGTTCGAAACGTTGGCGATCTCGAGCGTCAGGCAGCCCCGGTAGAGGGGATGTATCCATGGTGCCGTTTCGATTACCAGAAACGTGCGGGCGACTGAAGATTTGGTTAATATCTGGCCGGAAACATCGTTTGGAAGCTTGATGAATTCTAGCGTTGCACCTAGCACCGTCTGATGCGCGGGGATGACAAGATAGCATCCTAACGGCTTATGCACTCTCAAGTGGGAATGCTTGGCGGAGTCTGGCTCAGTTGGGTCGAGAAACGGTGCTGGCGGACTCTGTGGAATTAGGAAAAAAGAGCCAAGTCGAAGGTCTACCGCGTCGTAGTCGAAGGCTTTCTTTCTTCCGAGAAATGGGGTAATGACTAAGCTCTCGGGCTTCCACCCTGGGATCTTGAGTCGCGCTTCGATCGTCGTCTTTGATAAGACGCTCATGGCTCACTGAGTAATGCGATGTCTTCAAGGGCCTTTGATGTCCAGCTTTCAAGCTTTCTGATCCAGAACACTCTTTGCTTTGCTGAGCTCGGTTCTTGACCCTCCACTCGACGCATCAATTTCTCTATATATTCGAGGTAGAAGCAGGTAAAACAGTTTAACAGCGCGACACTGCTGGGAACGACCATCCGAGATTGCCCCTCTTCGTCCTCGATTGTGATCGTCGATGGCACGATACCCTCGCCAAGATAGTTGGCCACGTGTTGACGTACTTGGCAGAAGTCATGCACTCCAGGATCTAGGGCCCCGACGATCTTTCCCAAGTGAGCTGAGATTTCTGGAATTATCTTGAAGAAAGCCTCAACCAGCGGCTTTCTGCTGGGATCATCGGCAATGGCGAAATCGTTGTTGTCCAATGCCATCAACGATTCCAGTACGCGAACGGACCTCGAATCGATGTCGCGCAGATACGGCCACCAGTCGAGTCGCTTGAGCAAATCTGCCTGGTACTTGACCCGAAAGGGGTGTGACGGGTGAAGTGCGTAGAAGCGAATTGGCGGTCGTGCCTTGGTGGTCGCGACCGTCCCGCTTCGATCGAGCAAGTTTGGGAGATCGAAGAGCTCAATGTAGGCAAAGGTGTAACACGGACCGATCAGGTACACGGCGAAGAGATCGCAAAACAGCTCCTTGCTCCATCGTAGTACCGTATCTATGAAGGAGCTTTTATCAGTTTTGCTCTTCTTCCGGTACTCTTCTCCGAGCACGTCTTCTAAGGCGACTTCCGCTTCTGGCTGAAGGTGATTGTTTAGCGACTTTTCGGCAAAGACATACTCGCCAATTTCATGAGCCATAAGAAAGTTCAGGAAAAGGGAGTTGCCTTGAGTACTCGGTATTCCAATTAGTCCTAACCCCTCGGGGAATTCGTCCGCACCCACGATGAATGCCAGTTCCCGAGCAGCTGCGCGAATGGATGTAGGGTTCACTTGCAGATAATCAAACGAATCCGTGTGGAAGATAGCGAAATCTGCATTATGCAATCCGGGCAGTTTTCTCGCCCGGTAAAGCATCGCTGAGACGAGAGCGCCTGGCTGATTCAGCGTGTCCGCATCGACAGCCGGCTTGACAAATTGGTGTAGCTCTCTCCAGGCGCCCCGGATCGTGCGCAATTCGTCGCGGATCTGGTGAAACTCGTCTTCTGTGGCGGTCTCCAGATTATCAGCAGGAAAAGCCGCCAAGTGTTCCTTGGTCGCGACAGCCAATTGATCAATGTGCAGAAAGAATCGCGCTGATGATTCGGTGAACGCTACCGACTGGGGAACCCGGGTGCAGTGAGCGGAGACTGAGTCGACAAAGCCGTAAAGGGCGGATGCTTCGCGGACGAGTTGGTCACGAAGCGCTAGCATCATTCAACGGATAGTCTCAGCCAAAGACGGATCGTCATAGTGATAGAGCGCTCGATTTTCGAGAGCGGAAAAGAAACATGATCGTGGCGCGAACGTCCTCTTCCGTGTAGTTTTGGCCCATGAGGATTCGCTCGATCTCGCCCTCGAGATTTGAGTCGTCGATCGCATGAATGACTTCTTCAACGGTCTGGATCTCTTCGAAGCGATTGAATCCAGCCTCATCGTATAGCTTGGAATAGAGGCCTTCCTGGGGCTTAGGACTCGTTAGCGAATTGAGCGCCGCTTGCAACGCAGACTTCAACTCGGGCGTGGCTTCGTTCCCAGGACGCAGAAATTTGAGCCGCTTGATGGCACTCCTTGCCTGGAGCGCGAGTGACAGATAGTTGATTCGTTCGCCGCGGTTAGCCATTGACACACTCAGGGTAGGCATCGCATCCCCCTTTTGTAAAGAACCTTCTATGTTGAATATACTTTACATTATTTAAATAATATGTCAAATATACTTGATATGCCAACCTCTGCTTGGATGACCGATTTGGGCGATCAGATAAGGGATGCCCGGGAAAAAAAGAAATGACCCAAGAAGAGCTCGCGGAGAAGGTTGGCATGAGCAGGGCCAGCATCAACGGTTACGAGAATGGAAAAGGTAACCCAGAATTCCGGGTCGTGGCCGAGATTGCTGCGGCCGTGGGAAAGGAATTCAATGTGCTCGGCTGCACAATTGGGCCACATGATGTTGTGAGACGCCCTCCTCCTGCAGAGCAGCTGTGCCTTGACTTCGCTCGCGACTATACGTTCCTTAGCCAGGTTGACGATCCGACCCTCCGCCAAGTCGGTGTTGATTTCTGCGGAGGCTCAACTCAGTGACAAGTTGGCGTAAAGATTTCACCGCACCCTGGTAGTTAGAAGCGTCGCATCTACCGGCCTGCAGCGTGGCGGGATAGTAGGCCACATGAAAGGTCCCGCCGCAGGCCATCGAGCGCATGGCGAAGATGTGAACTGGCCGGAGCTCACCCGCTACCTCGATGTCGGCGTCGTACCAATCGACCTGTGCCTCCCCGCCCATTCGAATACCTGGTGCACAAACGCAACTCTCCGAACTTCGCGAGTACGCTTCCCGCCGCGGCTGGACTGTACACGGGGAATATGTAGATCAGGGTGTATCCGGCTCAAAGGAATCGCGACCGGAACTTAATCAGCTCATGGCGGACGCCCGTCGGCGCATTTCGATGTCGTGCTGGTCTGGAAGATTGACCGCTTCGGCCGTTCGCTGAAGCACCTGGTCAACGCACTCGCGGACCTCTGCGCCTACGGCGTGGCGTTTGTCAGCTTGCAGGACACCCTGGACCTGAGCACGCCTTCCGGCCGGCTGATGTTCCAGATCATCGGCGCAATGGCGGAGTTCGAACGGGCGCTTATTCAGGGGAGGGTGCGGCGGGGCTGCGCAATGCGCGCGCCAAGGGAAAGAAGTTCGGAAGGCCCCGCGTCCAGATTGACGCTGTCCGTATAGCTGCGCTGCGGCTCGACGGATTTTCTTCGTCCCAGGTATGGCGAACGCTTAACGTGGACAAGGGGAGCGCCCAGCGATCAGTTGGGGGCTTCCCGAAAAAGCACAGCGAAACCTACCCGGATTAGGTAACAGGGGCCGGGCAATCCACTCGGAACCACTCTTGACTTCTCAGAAGCCTTAGTGCAAGCCCGTTTATGGGCACTAATTGAGTTCGAGTCCTCACTCTTGTCTGAGAACCTCATTTCTTGCTCGCGCTTCTCATCTGATCAGGGAACGCGACGGTACGGGATCGCTAGTGCTGCGGCCTTTCGCGAAATACTTCCGTAAACGGAATCGGCAATCCTACTGCCCAACACGATCTCTTCGATGAACTCCTCTGGTTCAATCGCGAGTACTATCGCAGTGCCGCGTCCATAGCCACCAACAAACTCGTGTTTTTGCGGAATCGTTTTGGTTTTCCGTATGCGGACTAAGGAGCCTTTGGGACCGGTGAGTCCCACGAGCTTGCTCCCAAACGGCCCGTAGGTGTGAAGAAGTAGGCGCGCTTCTTTTTCCCACTGATAATCAGATCGAACCACAAATTGTGACTGAAGAATATTCCGGGTGCCAATCAAGTCGCGCTCGTGGTCGACGTATCTGATCACTCCAAGGTGCGCCCCTCCCAATGCCATAATTGGCCTCAGCGCCTTCACCATTCGTTGCGGGCTCGTCCGGATGGCGACGCCATTGTGGTTGCCTCCAAACTGCTTCCATACGAAATCGCTCGGGTCGCGTGAGCTCCGGTGCCAACAGGAAGCGAACGACTGTCGAACGGCCTGCCTGTAAGCAGCTCTGATGTACCTTTTCGCAAAACCGGGGGCCTTATTCAATAGGTTGCGATTTCTCCGAGGTAGCGCTCCTTCCAGAGGATCATTGAATCTGTCTAGCCGGGCGAGATAGAGCCCTCCAGAAAGAAAAGTGTCCATCTTGTAGAGGTCTTTTGTGCAGAACAAGTGCCAAAGGCTTTTATCTGTGGGGATTCCGGTGGAGAAGGGCACGGTTTTCTCTCATTATCACGATGATCGAATGCTCCACATATTGCCAGGCGAGATTTTTGGCATTAAGCCTCGGTCCCCAGACCACCCGGGGTTCCTACAACCTGCGGCTCGGCCCGAGGCAAGTGTGAACCTCGTGTTAACGCGTGGTCAACTCCCTATACTACCTCCGGGCCGTCGGCCGGACGGGAATGATCTGATGCCGGCTTCCCGCGATCAGTATCGCAGCATCCCCGCAGCGAAACGCTTGCGGCATCGCGGCGTCTCTCGTTTAGCTACCGCTAAGATCAGTAAGAAGGCGATATGGGAGAAGATCTTCAAGGTTTTCCCCGCATTCGCAAAGAATCTTTGCAATGTGTTGCGCAACGTCGATAAATCTGAATGGCCCCTCATATGGCCTCCGTTGCTCCTTGTCCATGATTTCGAAAATGATAGCTTTGTCACCGAACGGGTAACGTGACTCTTAGTTCTTTCTCCTTCGTCACCTGTTGCCGCCAGTAGTGTTCTCCAATGGATTTGAAGCTTTTTAGCCCAGTGATCGTCCCGTTGCTCTCTCAACCTGCACAAATTGCCATTCGGATAAAATTCCCATCTGGTGGGAACGGTGCCAATATGATCTCGCGATGCGCCCATTCTTAGATTCGAACTGTTCGAGGTGCGGAACCTCGGGCACCGGAGGAGTCCCTGTACGCTTTGTGGTTAAGATCCAGATGGCTTCCGCCATGCTGACGTGGGAGGTCGTGCGGATCTCTTGGAAAGGTGAAACGTCATCGTCATTATCGATGAACGGGGACATCTTATCGTCCCAGGCGGGATCCCGCTCTTTCATCAATCCCAAGGCCTGACGAATTTCGGGGTTGTGTTTCAAGTACCACACGGGAGTGAGGCCGAGTGATTCGATGTATTTGCGCGGAAAACCTCTCGCGACTTGGTCTTTTTTGTGGTGGCGATATTTCATCCTGTCCATCAAACTTCCCAGAACCAGACTTTGCGGGCGTCAGACATTCCAGTTCGGCGGAATGGGCGTTTCTCGGCAACTTGAACGCGAAACAGCTCGTTACGATTAGTGTGCAGTTCGCTCAAGGCCGACTGAGGTCCGCACCACACTCTCGGTACGGCGTGTTCATCCACTATCAAACGAGGACGTTGCACAATGGAGCCTCGATGGCTCATTTCCAAAGCGCGCACGATACGGATGCGAGTCGTAAAGCGCGAAACGCAGGAAGAAGGCGTCGAGGTGCCAGGGCAGGTTTAGTTGCCGATGTTGTCATGGGCGGCCGAAGGAAGCGCCATCGATCGCAGGCGTTCCGCGAACCGCGGGTCACCGCGCAGGCTGTCCCACTCCGGTGCGACCGCCAGGTGAACGAGTGCTGGGTCGCGGTACGCGATGGCCTGATCAAGGCAGTCGAACGCTTCATCGAGCCGGCCTGCTGCCCCATACAGAACGGCGCGGAAGAATGCCATCTTCAGCAAGACGTCGAAGTCCAGTTGCGGGTTCGTGATCTGATCCACCATGAATCTTCTCACCCCGGAGAGGCCGGCCGTCGCGTACACCTGCTGCATGTCCGCGGTGACCTGCTTCAACACCGCCACCCTCTCTTCGGAAAAGCCCCACGCGATGGCCTGGCTGACGGTCCAGGCCGCGAATCTATTGACGTCCCCGATCTTCCAATAGACGTGGTTAATGAATTGGCACGCCAGCACATGCTTCGGGTCGACCTCCAGCGCCCGCCGAGCCCAGACAAGCGTGTCGTCGTACTTCCGCTGATGCCAATACGAGATGGCGATCTGCACCAGAACGCCGGGCGATCGCGGATCGCGCGCGAGCGCCTGTTGCTTGCAACGCAGCCCATCGTCGAGCCGCCCGAGCGCTTCCTGGAGCGACCCATACTGCAGGAGCGCCTCGGTGTGATCCGGATTGATTTCGAGCGCACGTTGCAGGCTGCGCTCCGCCGCCGTCCAGTCCCACTCGCTGAGAAAAAGGACGGTGCCAAGGGCAACCTGCGCGTCCGCCGAGGCGCTGTCCATCGCCAGCGCGCGCAAGGCAGACGCTTTCGCCTCTGTAAACGCTTCCTGGTGCGGCACCGCGCGAAACACTGCCTGCAGGCACCGTGCGCGCGCCAAGCCGGCGTGCGCCGGTGCATAGGTCGGATCGATCTCGATCGCGGAACGAAAGGCGTCCACGGCGGCAGGCAGTTCGAAGTACGAGCCTGACAACAGGTGAGACCGGCCGCGGCCGACCAGCTCGTAGAGTTCGACGGGTCGCGTCATGGCGCTCGGTGTTAATGGCTTCTCGTCGGCCGGATCGAAGCTGACTGCAGCGATGAAGCGATACCCTGACCGCACGACGGTTTCGATGTAGGCCGGAGGCCGCGTGTCGTCGCCGAGCGCCTTGCGCAGTGCTGCCACGTGAACATTGAGAATGCCCTCTTCGACAAACGACTCGGGCCAAACCTGCGCCAGCAATTCGTCCTTCGTGACCAACCGCCCCGACTGCCGCACCAACAGAACCAGCACATCGTAGGCCTTCGGTGACAAGCGAACGGTTTCGGCGCCGCGCAGCAGCCGTCGCTCTCCCACGTCCAGCGCGAACTCGTCGAAATGAAATACTTCCCGGCTAGCCATTGAGTTTTCGGCCAATCTTAACAAATCCTTCGGGACACGTCACGGCCCGGCTGCTACTGTGTGCACATTGATGAGGATTCACGAGATGAGCACACGATCGTCGGTCGCCGTCATTCTGATCTGCGGATTCACATCACTATTGCTCGCACAAGCTCCACCAGCGCCCCCGAAGCCTGGCCCCGAGCACAAGAAGTTGGAGTACTTCCTTGGCAAATGGACTGTGGAAGGCGAGATTAAAGCCAACGAGTTTGTGCCCGCCGGTAAAACTGTCAGCACCGAAACATGTACATTGGGGCCGGGGGGATTCTATGTCGAGAGCCGCGCTGAAGGGGGGCAATTACCGACGCGCCTCGCCATCATGGCCTACGACAGCCATGCGAAGGTCTACACATCCTATTACGCCAGCAGTGTCGGACTCGTGGGTACCGCCACAGGATCGGTTAACGGAAATACTTGGACGTGGATGGAGGAAGACAAGTTTGCGGGCAATGCCATCAAAGGAAGAACTACAGTTACGATGTCATCACCCACTCAGTACACAATGAAGTATGAAATGGCCGACGGAAAGGGCGGTTACACAACCATCTTAGAAGGCAAAGCCACCAAAGTCGGGCGTTAGAGGTTATCGGTGGAGCGCGAAGTCCACTTGCGCGTTTCAGGTGGCTCTCCTCATCATTCAACCGAAGAATCCTAACCGTTACTCCGAAATCACTGCGACCTGCGATTTGTGATCCATCGATCTTGAATCGCTCGTGCCACTTGTCGGTACGCGGATTAAATAAGCGAATGAATGAGCCGGTGTTTTCAGTGACGGAACCGATGTCGCTTCCTTTCGCACGATTACATCGGTTTCACGTCATCTAAGGTAAGGGTGGCCGACAATCCGGGAGTTATCGTCTGGTGGATCGAATCGAACTGCCCTGTGCGACCACTTCAACACCTAGCATATAATCCGCGTCAGAATCAGCACTATCACGGGGTGGCCGATGGGACTCGCTTCAGGCGCAAAACTGGGTCCTTATGAAATCCTCGCTCCGCTGGGCGCGGGAGGTATGGGAGAAGTCTATCGCGCACGCGACACGCGCCTAGGGCGGGAGGTTGCCATCAAAGTTCTACCCGAGTCGTTCTCCTCCGATCCTGGGCGCCTGCATCGCTTCGAGCAAGAGGCGCGGACGGTCGCCACGCTGAAACATCCCAATATTCTCGCCGTGTTTGACATCGGTCAACACAACGGCTCACCTTTTCTGGTGTCGGAGCTTCTTGAGGGCGAGAGTCTGTGCGCTGTGCTGGACCGCGGGGCCGTGCCCCAGCGTAAAGCGATCGAGTACGGAGTGCAGATCGCCCAAGGGCTCGCTGCAGCGCACGATCATGGGATCGTACACCGTGATCTGAAACCCGAGAATGTTTTCGTCACCAAAGACGGGCGAATCAAGCTTCTGGATTTCGGACTAGCAAAGCTGATACAGGCGTCGGATGGCGTGGCCGCCGAGGTAAACGGAATCACACTGACGGGTTCCCCCACCGCGGCTGGCGTGGTGATGGGTACCGCCGGCTACATGGCGCCAGAGCAAGTCAGGGGCGCGCCAGTCGATCCGCGTACCGACATTTTTGCCTTTGGCGCAGTGTTATACGAGATGTTGTCGGGGCAAGCGGCATTCCGCCGCGACACTCCTGCCGAATCTATGGCTGCAGTCTTGAAAGAAGACCCGCAAGAGTTGTCCGAACCCAGTCATCCGGTCTCTCCTGCGCTCGACCGAATTGTTCGGCGCTGCCTGGAGAAGAACCCGGAGGAACGCTTTCAATCAGCCAAGGATTTGTCGTTCGCGCTGGCCTCCCTTTCAGGTTCCGACACCAGCGCCGCAAGCCGCGCAGCGCTGAAGCCGCGGAACAAGCCGCCGGGCTATGGGTCGCACGCTTCTGGCGTTGGCGGCGGTAGCAGTGGGCGCATGGCTGCTTGCCAGACGTCCCGCTCCGACGGCAGAGCGTTTGCAGTTTCCCATCCTGGTTACAGGAGAAGGAGAGGTGAGTCACATGGCGCTCTCGGCGGATGGCAAAATGCTGGCGTTCGTTTCCCCGGACGAGAAATCCGCAATACCGTTGTTGTACGTGCAGCGCGTCGGCTCACCATCGGCCACCTTATTGGCCGGGACCGAGGGCGCAAGCTTTCCCTTTTGGTCGCCGGATGACGCCTACGTAGCATTCTTCGCCCACGGCAAGCTCCTGAAGCTTGCTGTCTCGGGAGGTCCACCTCAGACGCTGGCCAGCGTTACGACGGCCCGAGGCGGAAGCTGGGGAAGCAAAGGCGTGATCATCTATGCCCCGGTAGCTTCGGACGTGTTGTGGAGGGTCAACGCGGACGGCAGTGGCGCGGCGCCGCTCACAGCAAACATCGCAGGCAAGCAAGAGAACTCTCATCGCTGGCCGGTGTTTCTCCCTGACGGCGACCATTTCTTGTTCTGGGCAGGAAACTTCCAGCGCGCCAAAGATGACCGCGTCAGCGGTATTTACATCACCTCACTTGCCGCAAGGGAGAAAAAGCTGGTCGCTTGACCCACTTCAGCCTGGGATACGCTGCCGGGAACCTGCTGTACGTTGATGACAAAGGGCAGTTGGTCGCAGCGCCGTTCGATCTTTCCAGGGCAACGGCCGGCGAGCCGCGCGTCATCGCCACCTCGGTGGGAGTTGATCCAACCGTAAGTTGGGGCGCTTTTACGGCTGCGGACAATGGGACAGTAGTTTACAACGAGAATAGCCAGGTCGTTTCATCTGCGTTGACTTGGCTTGACCGCACAGGCAAGGTCCTGGGACGTGTGGGTCATTCCGACGTCATGGCCAATCCATCCATCTCCCCCGACGGCGATCATGTCGCTGTGGACATTGCCGACCTGAACGCCAGCAACGTTGATATCTGGATGGTCAGCCTGAAAGGCAGTGCTGACACGCGCCTCACGTTCGACCCAGCCTTAGAAGTTCTCGGCGTGTGGTCGCATGACGGAAACGCTATCGCCTATACCTATTTAGGTAGCGACGCCGTGTCCCTCCGCCTCAAAAAGACGACGGGCCGGGAAAAGGAAAAAACTCTTTTTGCCCCGAAGGATGTATTCGGCGAGATCTTCGCGAATTCTTGGACGCCGGATGACAAACAGATTCTCTGCACTATGGTCCCCTGCAGGCGTCAACGCAGTGCGGGGTTCTGACCTGGTGCTGGTACCGGCCTCAGGCGGCGAACCGGCTCCCTTCCTGGCTCACCAAAGACAGCGTCTCCAGCGGACAGATTTCTCCCGACGGCAAATGGGTAGCTTACGCTTCTAATGAGTCCGGCGCTTGGGAGATTTACGTCACAACATTTCCCGATGCCGCAGGCAAATGGCAGGTCTCCCGCGGCGGCGGCAGCGAGCCGCGCTGGCGCGGAGACAGCCAAGAGATCTTCTATGTCGGACCTACAGGGCTGTTGATGGCAGTGCCTGTGGACGCAAAATACGCGTTTTCCACGGGGCCGCCCGCGCCCCTGTTCCAGACTTATCGTCGCGCTCCACTCGCCTCCACGGACCTGTTCACCTACGACGTGAGCAAAGATGGCAAGCGGTTCCTGGTGAATCGGCACGTGAAACCAGACCACGTGATGCCTCTCACCATCGTGCTGCATGCAACCGCGAATCCGCCGAACTAACATCGCCGGCGAACACAAGCCTCAACCCAGGTAACTCTCGCTAAACCGCTAATGTCTACCGAGTGTGCTTCACTTGTCCGTTTAGTCAGCCGCACCGCAGTGACACGCTTCGCGGCCGATTGGCGACCGCCCCTCCGGATTATGCTTGGCTCACGGGCAATACAGAAGTTAGCTGCATTTTCGGGATTCGCACCGATAAATGCCCTAGGGTCTACGAATGCGCTTGGGCGCATTTCGCGGCGGAAATCCACTTGAGCGAATAGTCGGCAAACCGCGGAAGTGCCGCCTTTCGATAAGGACTCTGGAAGTCGGCCTAGCGGAAGCGATTTGGGGGACGCTGGACACATCAAGCGGATGGGAACCTCTGAAGCGAACCCTGGCGCTTGATTCAGTCGCTCTGAGTCCTATAGGGTTGGGCTGG